>NZ_KB902282.1 GCF_000379485.1 Wenxinia marina DSM 24838 | reverse complement strand
GGGACTGGCGCCGGTCGCGCGCGACTCCGGGATGCGCAGCCCGCCCCGCAGGATCGCCGGCGGCCGACCGGTGATCCGCTCGCTGCTCTACCTCGCCGGCCTGCAGGCCTCGCGCCGGGACCCTGCCTTCGCCGCCTTCCGCGCCCGCCTCGAGGCCGCCGGAAAGCGTCCCAAGCAGGCCATCATCGCCGTCGCACGCAAGCTCCTCACCGTCCTCAACGCCATGCTCCGCGACGCCAAGGACTACGCGACAGCCAACCCCTGAGGTTACAGTTGCCGGGTCAGGCCCGGGACGGGTCTGCTACATTGCCCCCGCCCGGGGTCAGCCGCGCAAGCGGCCCCGGGCAGCGTCTGGCCGCCCCCCGGCCAGCCGCTTCCTCTCCACCTGCGAGACGTTCAGGGGTCGCCCGGAGGAGGCAAGACAAATCGCCCCTGCCGCAGCGTCGGAGCGTCTGCCCGCGGCCAGACACTGCCCTCTCGCTGTGCCCGGACGCAGCGCCGTCCGGCTGCGGGGCGTCCGACCGCCCCCAGCCGCCCGGTGACGCCTCGGACGAGGCGGAGCCCTACAACGCCCCGAGCAGCTCCCGCGTCGGCCAGGCGTCCGCGGGCAGGCCGAGGCGCAGCTGCTCGGCCTGCACGGCCTCTCGGGTCTTCTCGCCGAGGATGCCGTCGACGCCGCCGACGTCGTGACCGCGCGCCTCCAGCCGGCGCTGCAGCTCCATCATCTCGTCGCCCGACAGGCCCGGTGCGGGGGTGCCGGCGGCGTAGACCGGCGCGCCCTCCAGACGGGTGGCGAAGTAGGCGGCGGTGGTGACGTAGACCAGCGACTGGTTCCACTCGAAATAGACGTCGAAGTTGGGGTAGGCGAGGAAGGCCGGCCCGTTCCGCCCCATCGGCAGCAGCACTCGCGCCGGCAGGTCCGTCCGCGGCAGCGGCCCGGCGCGGCCGGCGACGCCGAGGGCCTGCCAGTCCGCCACGGTCCGCGGGTGGTTCAGCCCCGTCGCCATCCAGTCCAGATCGGCCGGCACCGTCACCTCCACCAGCCAAGGCTCGCCCGCCCGCCAGCCGAGGTTCGCCAGCATGTGCCCGCCCGAGAGGAGCGCATCCGCCACGGAGGTCTTCAGCGACACGACGCCGTCCCCGTCGCCGTCGATCCCGCTCTCCAGGATGTCGGCCGGCAGCATCTGCACCATGCCGATCTCGCCGGCCCAGGCACCGGTCGTCTGATGATCCATCCCGCCCTGCGCGAACAGCTCCGCCGCCGCGATCAGCTGCGGCCGGAACAGCCCCGGCCGGCGGCAATCGTGGGCCAGCGTCGCCAGCGCGTTGGCCGTGTTGAAGTCGCCCTGCACCTGCCCGTAATCCGTCTCGAAGGCCCAGAAGGCGAGGAGGACGCCCCGCGGCACGCCGTACTCCGCCTCGATCCGGTCGAAGATCGCGTCGTGCCGCTCCGCCATCGCGCGGCCGGTATCGAGCCGGTTCTGCGAGATCAGGCGGCGGGAGAAGTCGATGAAGTCGCGCTGGAACACGCCCTGCCGGCGGTCGGCGGCGAGCACGCTCTCGTCGAGGCGCAGCGGGGCGAGGAAGGCCTCCACGGTCGCGGGGTCCTGTCCCGCCGCGACCGCCTCTCCCGCGACGCCGTCCAGGAACGCGCGGAAGTCCCCGCCGCAGGGGGCGTCGGTGTAGTCCTCCTGCGCGAGGGCAGGCGCGGCGAGGAGGGCGAGGGCGGTGGCAAGGCGCATCGGGGGCTCCGTGGTCGGGTCGGCGCAGGGTATCGGCGGAGGGGGATGCGGCCAAGACGGCCGGGGTCACGGTCGGGGGAGGAGACCCCGCCCCGGCCCCGAGCCGGGGCCTCGCCCGACCGGGGCGCCCTTTCCCGTCGAGGCCCCGGCTCGGGGCCGGGGCGCGATGCCTCCCTGCGCGCCCGCCGGTCAGACCGCCGCGGCGACCAGCGCTGCCACGCCGACAGCGCCCACGATCCCCGCCCACACGGTCCACAGCACCCGCACCGCCCGGTCGATGTCCGCCGGCCCGGCCTCGCGCCTCCCGCCTTCGTTCACGTAAGGATAGTCGCGCATCGTGCCGTGGTACGCCCGCGGCCCGGACAGCGCGAGGCCGAGCAGCCGGGACAGGGCCGCCTCGGGCCAGCCGGCGTTGGGCGAGCGGTGGCGACGGGCATCGGCGACGAGGCCGGGCAGGACCGCGCGATCGGGCCTGCACAGCCAGACCATCGCCGCCGTGAGGCGGGCCGGCACGATGTTGAGGACATCGTCGGCGCGGGCGGCGACCTTGCCGAAGCGCTCGTACCGCTCTGTCCGGTAGCCGATCATCGAATCGGCGGTGTTGGTGACCTTGTAGAGCAGCAGTCCCGGCAGCCCGCCGACGAGGAACCAGAAGAGCGGCGCGACCACGCCGTCCGAGAAGTTCTCGGCCGCGCTCTCGACCGCGGCGCGGGAGACGGCGGGCTCGTCCATCGCGGCGGTGTCGCGGCCGACGATGCGGGCGACGGCGCGGCGGCCCTCCGGCACGGACAGGCGCAGCGCGTCGGCGACGGCGCGGACGTGGTCGGCCAGCGAGCGCTGGGCGAGGAGGATGGCGAGGACCAGCGCCTCGGCGACGCTGCCCGGCAGGGCGGCGAGCGCCAGCCCCAGGAGGATCGCGCCGCCGGCGAGGACGGCGTAGGCCGCCGCGCCTCGCGCCAGCCGGTGCCGCACGCGGTTCCACGCGGCGTCGAGCCGGGCCACCGCGCGGCCCATCAGGACCGCCGGATGCGGCGCCCGGTCCCACAGTGCCCGCGGCTCGCCGAAGGCGGCGTCGAGGGCGAGGCCGGCGAGCGCCGCGGCCAGCAGGGTCATCGCAGCGCCTGCGCCACGCGGTCCCACGCCTCGGGGCCGGGCAGGCCGAGGCGCAGCCAGGTGCGCGAATAGGGAAAGGTCCGCGACCAAATCCGGGCGGCGGCGAGGCGCTCCTGCCACGCGCCCGCGTCGTCCACCTTGTAGAGGCGGAACAGCGGCGTGCCCCCCGCGACCCGCGCCCCCGCACCGGTCAGCAGCGCGTCGAGCCGCGCGGCGTTGCGGACCAGCCGGGCGCGTGCCTCCTCCGCCCAGACGCCATCCTCCAGCGCCCGTGCGCCGATCTGCAGCGCCGGACCCGAGACCGGCCAGGGGCCGAGGAGGTCGTCGAGGCTCCGCCCGCCGGCCGGGGCGAGCGTATCCGGATGGCCGATGGCGACGCCGAGGCGCAGGCCGGCGAGGCCCCAGAACTTGCCGAAGCTCTTGAGGACGATCGTCCCCGGCCGCTGTGTGCGGGCGACGTGGCTGGCGGCGGGATCGGTGTCGCAGAAGCTCTCGTCGATCACGGTCAGGGCGGCGTCGCCGGGGACGGGCCAGAGCCGCCCGTCGGGATTGTTCGGGTGGACGAGGACGCAGGCCGGCGCTGCCGCATCGTCGCCGACCTCGCGCCCGGCGGCGCGGAAGGCGGCGGCGTGTTCGTTGTAGGTGGGGGTCGGGATCCGGACGGCCCCGGGCGGGGCGAGGTCGGGCATCCGGGCGATCAGCGCCGAGGCGCCGGGGGCCGGCACGATCCGCGCGCCCTGCGGCACCTGCCAGAAGGTCCGCGCCGCGGCGATCAGCCGGTCGGTCGCGGCGCGGTCGGGCAGGGCGGTCCACGCCTGCGGCTCCAGCGTGTCGAGCGGGTAGGGCACCGGGTTGATCCCGGTCGAGAGGTCGATCCAGTCGGCCCGCGTTCCGCCCCAGCGGTCGGCGGCGGCGTCGATCCCGCCGCCGTGGTCGCGGGCCGGGCCGGTCACTCCGGCACCGGCACGTGTCGGCTGACGAAATGCCCCTTCACCCCCGCCGGCCATTCGCGGAAGGGCACCCGGCCGGTCTCGCTGTCCGCGTGCATCCGGGCGTAGGCGACGATGGCGGCGGCGTCGTCCTGCGACGGCTCGAACTGGCCGAGGGAGTAGCCGATCTTGCCGGCGGCCTGGACGATCACGTTGCAGGCGCGCTCGCAGCCCATGGTGCAAGAGACGCGGCGGGTGGCGACGCCGGTCCCGTCGGCCGCAGCCTCGACCAGGGCGGCGAGAGCCTCTCCGTCGGTCGTGGTCGCCTCGCCCGCATCCCAGCCAGGTCGCTTGCAGGTGTCGCAGATGGTGATCCAGGTGGTCATGGGCGCGACAACAAGCCTACCGCACGCCCGAAGGCAAGGGTCGGCGGACGCCGCCGGATCGGAGCAAATCATGGCGGTTTGAGGCGATTTGATTAAGCCTATGTTAAGGACTCGGGCTTAATCGCGTCGTAACTCCTGTCAGGTTACGCGTGGGGATTGGGGCCTGCGGTCGAAAGCGGAGATCGATGAAGGTCCTCATCGTAGAAAACAAGGTCGAGCTCGCCGAGATCTGGCGCCGCCACCTCGCGCGCGAGATCGAGCAGGTCGATATCGCCGCCTCGGCCGACGAGGCGATCGGCCGCGTCGCGGCGACGGACTACGCCGTCGTCGTCATCGACCTGTCGCTGGCCGAGGGCGATTCGCCGATCTCGGTCGCCGATTACGTGCAGTACCGGCGCCCCGACTGCCGGATCATCTACGTGACCGACCGCACCTTCTTTTCCGACGGCTCGATCTTCTCGATCACGCCGCAGCTGCGGGCGCTGGTCCCGGCCGATTCAACGCCCGAGGACCTCGCCGCGCTGGTGGAGCATTACGGCAACCGCTCCTGACCCTCAGGCCGCCTTCAGCCGCGCACGGTCATGCGGGGCGTCGAAGTCGATCTCGGGCCCGATCGGGATGATCCGGTTCGGGTTCACCGACGGGTGGCTGTAATGGTAGTGCCGGACGATGTGGTCCATGTGCACCGTCTCGGCGACGCCCGGATGCTGGTACAGCTCGCGCGTGTAGCCCCAGAGGTTCGGAAACTCGATCAGCTTGTTGCGGTTGCACTTGAAGTGCCCGTGATAGACCGCGTCGAACCGCAGCAGCGTGGTCAGCAGCCGCCAGTCCGCCTCGGTGATCCGGTCGCCCATGAGGTAGCGGTGGGTGGACAGGCGATCCTCCAGCCAGTCGAGGCTGTCGAACAGCGCGCCCACGGCAGTGTCGTAGGCCGACTGCTTCGTCGCGAAGCCGGCCTTGTAGACGCCGTTGTTGACGGTGTCGTAGATGCGGTCGTTCACCGGCGCGATCTCGTCCCGCATCGCCTCGGGCCAGTAGTCGTCGGTGTTGCCGGTGATCCCGTCCCAGGCGGAGTTCATCATGCGGATGATCTCGGCGCTCTCGTTCGAGACGATGGTCTCGCGCTCGGTGTCCCAGAGGACCGGGACCGTGACCTTGGTCGAGATGTCCGGGTCGGTCTTGAGGTACAGCTCCTTCAGCGTCTCCAGACCGTAGAGCCTGTCTCCGGTGGCGCCGGGGAAATCGGTCCTCAGCTCCCACCCTTCGTCCAGCATGTCGGGATGGACGACCGAGACGCCGATGTGATCCTCCAGCCCCTTGAGCCGGCGGAAGATCAGCGTCCGGTGCGCCCATGGGCACGCGTACGAGACGTAGAGGTGATACCGACCGCTCGCCGCCGGAAATCCGCCCTCGCCGCTCGGCCCGGGCGCGCCGTCCGGCGTCACCCAGTTGCGGAAGGTCGTCTCCTGCCGGTTGAAGCTGCCGTCGTCGCCGGCGAACTGCGCCTCGGTCTGCCACTTTCCGTCGACCAGCCGTCCCATTGCGCGTCTCCTCTCGTGGTTCGCCCTTCAGATAGGGCCGCGCCCCGCAGGGCACAGGGCGCAGCGCCCGTGCGCTGACGCACCGCGCCTCCGTGCGCTTGTGGCGCGGGGGGCGACCGGCTAGACCGGCGGATGCCATTTGCGAGGGAGGCCCCGATGCCGGACGACCGCATGAACTCCTACCGGACCGGCCCCGACGGGCGCGGCCGCTTCGGCGATTTCGGCGGGCGGTTCGTCAGCGAGACGCTGATGCCGCTGATCCTCGACCTCGAGGCCGAGTACGAGCGCGCCAAGACCGACGACAGCTTCTGGGCCGAGATGGACTTCCTGTGGAAGCACTATGTCGGCCGGCCCAGCCCCCTCTACTTCGCCGAGCGGCTGACCGAGCGTCTCGGCGGCGCCAAGGTCTACATGAAGCGCGACGAGCTGAACCACACCGGCGCGCACAAGATCAACAACGTCCTCGGCCAGATCATCCTCGCCCGCCGGATGGGCAAGACCCGGATCATCGCCGAGACCGGCGCCGGCCAGCACGGCGTCGCCACCGCGACGGTCTGCGCCAAGTTCGGCCTGAAGTGCGTCGTCTACATGGGCGCCCACGACGTCGAGCGGCAGGCGCCGAACGTGTTCCGGATGCGCCTCCTCGGCGCCGAGGTGATCCCCGTCACCTCGGGCCGCGGCACGCTGAAAGATGCGATGAACGACGCGCTGCGCGACTGGGTGACCAACGTGCGCGACACGTTCTACTGCATCGGCACGGTGGCGGGGCCGCACCCGTACCCGGCGATGGTCCGCGACTTCCAGTCGATCATCGGCACCGAAGCCAAGGCGCAGATGCAGGAGGCCGAGGGCCGTCTGCCCGACACGATCATCGCCGCGATCGGCGGCGGCTCCAACGCGATGGGCCTGTTCTACCCGTTCCTCGACGATCCCGAGGTCCGCATCATCGGCGTCGAGGCCGGCGGCAAGGGCGTGAACGAGAAGATGGAGCATTGCGCCTCGCTCACCGGTGGGCGGCCCGGCGTGCTGCACGGAAACCGGACGTACCTGCTGCAGGACGATGACGGGCAGATCCTGGAGGGCTTCTCGATCTCGGCCGGCCTCGACTATCCCGGCATCGGGCCGGAGCATGCCTGGCTGCACGACATCGGCCGGGCCGAGTACGTCGCGATCACCGACCGCGAGGCGCTGGGCGCCTTCACCCTGTGCTGCGAGACCGAGGGCATCATCCCGGCGCTGGAGCCGTGCCACGCGCTCGCCCACGTGATGAAGATCGCGCCGGAGCTGCCGGCCGATCACATCATCTGCATGAACATGTGCGGCCGGGGCGACAAGGACATCTTCACCGTCGCCAAGCACCTCGGCGTCGAGATGAGCGTCTGAACGCCGCCCTCAGCGGGTGAGCCACAGGATGTCGAACCGGCTCTCGAGGATGGGGTCGGGCAGCAACAGCCGCGCCTCGTCCGGCGCGGTCTGCTCGAACCATCCGACCTGTGCGTGGGTCTGGCCCGGCTCCACGGGCTCCTGGCTGTCCGGCGGCAGGCCGGCATAGTCCACCGCCGGGCCGCCCGCGACGTAGCCGACGCCAAGGTACAGCGCGCCCTCGTCTGTCTGCGTGATGGTTCCCGTCGTCCGCTGCGAGCCGGTCAGCTTCTCCAGCCGCCACGTCCCGTCGCCCGCTGCGGTGATCCGGCAGCGGAAGTCGGTATAGACGGTAATCGGCAGGATCTCTCCCAGTTTCATCGTCCGGCAGGCCCAGTCGCCCTCGGGCAACAGCGGCCCCGGCTCGCCGTCCATCGCCTGGCGGAGCTGGTCGAGGTCGGCGGGGTCGCCGCCGGCATAGGCCTGCTTCACCGCGTCGCCGAAATGGCCGAGCCAGCCGTCCAGCCGCTCCCGGTCGGCGGGGCGGACGTCCTGCGCGGTGGCGGGCGCGGCGAGGAGCAGGGCGAGGGCGAGGGGGCGGATCACAGCGCGCAGGCCTCCAGCACCTCCAGCGGGACGATGTCGAGGGCGCGGGCGTGGGTCGCGGCGAGGTCCACCTTAGGCGCGCAGCCCTCGTCGTGGGCCTGCAGGAACCGCCCGGCGCACAGGCACCATTGGTCGCCGGGGCGCAGGCCGGCGAACCGCATCTCGGGCCGGGGGGTGGACAGGTCGTTGCCGACATACTTGGAATAGGCGAGGAACTCGGCCGTCATCACGGCGCAGACGGTGTGGCTGCCGCGATCCTCGGCGCAGGTGTCGCAGGCGCCGTTGCGGAAGAAGCCCGTGAGCGGCTCGGTCGAGCAGGGCTGCAGCGGCTGGCCCAGCACGTTCACCGACAGATCCTTTTCCATCAGCGCGCCTCCGCGATCATGTTCTGCCGTCCGTCGGGCGCCCGGACCCAGAGGGTGCCGCCCTTGGTCCAGCAACATGAGGCGGCCTCGTGGTGCATCAAGGGCGACGTCGCGCGGTAGCGGAAACCGGCGAGCCGGCCCATCCGCGCCTCCGCCACCAGCATCAGCGACTGCGCCAGCAGCGGTCCGTGGACGACGAGACCGTCGTAGCCCTCGACCTCGCGGGCGTAGGGCTGGTCGTAGTGGATGCGGTGGCCGTTGAAGGTCAGCGCCGAGTAGCGGAACAGGGCGGTCGTGTCGAAGCGGCGGGTGATGCAGAGATCCTCGTCCGTCTTGGCCTTCGGCGCCTCGGGCTTCGGGGCGTCCGGGCCGGGATCCTGGCGGTAGACCAGCTCCTGCCACTCGGTCAGGCAGATCGCGCCGCGCTGCCGGATGTCGTGCCGGACCCGGACGAAGGCGAGCGGGCCGGAGCGGCCGTCCTTGCGCGTCACCTGCTCCACGCTGCTCGTCTTCTCGGCCCGGCTGCCGGCGCGCAGCGGCGTGTGGAACGTCAGCTCTCCCGCCGCCCACATCCGCCGCGGCAGCCCGAGGTCGGGGATGAAGCCGCCCTTCGCCGGGTGCCCGTCCCGGCCGAGGTCGGCCGGCAGCAGCGGCTCCCAGAAGTAGATGTGGTGGAAGAACGGCGGCAGCGGATCGCCCGCCTCGATCGACGGGGTCAGGCCAAGCGTCGCCTGCAGCGCACGGGCGCGGGCCGGATCCAGGGGATCGACGAGGGTTTGCGTCGCGGGGGCAGCGTCGGGCATGGTCCGGCCAGCTTGCGTCTTCTGCCCCGGAAAGCCAATGCCCGAGCTCCGCGCCCTCGACCACCTCGTCCTCACCGTCGCCGACCTCGGCCGCACGATCCGCTTCTATCGGGACGTGCTGGGGATGCGGCATGCGCCGTTCACCGTCGCGGACGGCACGACGCGGCACGCACTCACCTTCGGGACGCAGAAGATCAACCTGCACGAGGCGGGGCGGGAGTTCGATCCCAAGGCCGCCGCACCGACGCCCGGCAGCGCCGACCTTTGCTTCCTCACGGACGTGCCGCTGCCGGAGTGGCAGGCACACCTCGAGGCGCTGGGCGTTGCGGTCGAGGAAGGGCCGATCCGCCGCACCGGCGCGACAGGGCCGATCCTGTCGCTCTACCTGCGCGACCCGGACGGCAACCTGATCGAGGTCTCGACCCCGCTCTGAGGCTCGGCGCCGCGCCGCCGTCCGCGCCTTTGGCGTCTGGAACCTCTTGCCCCCGGCCGCTATGACGACCCCGGGGACAAGGAGCTGCCGGACGTGACCGACCTTACGCCGCAACCCGGCATCATGGAGATCGCGCTGTATGTCGGCGGCGAGGCGAAGATCGCCGGCCGCGACGAGGCGCTGAAGCTCTCGGCCAACGAGAATCCGTTCGGCGCCGGCGACGCCGCCCGCGCCGCCTTTGCCGCCGCGTCTCGCGAGCTGCACCGCTATCCGTCCACCGACCATGCGGGCCTGCGCGCCGCCATCGGCGAGGTGCACGGGATCGACCCGGCGCGCGTGATCTGCGGCGTCGGCTCGGACGAGGTGCTGCAGTTCGTGACGCAGGCCTATGCCGGGCCGGGCGACGAGGTGATCCTGACCCGCCACGGCTTCTCGCTTTACCCGATCCTCGCCCGCGCCGCCGGCGCGACCCCGGTGAGCGTGGACGAGCGCGAGCGGGTGGTGGACGTGGACGCGATCCTGAGCGCCGTGACCGACCGGACGCGTGTCGTGTTCCTCACCAACCCCGGCAACCCCACCGGCACGGTCCTGCCGCCGGACGAGGTCGTTCGCCTCGCGGAAGGCCTCGCCGGCCGCGCCATCCTCGTCCATGACGGCGCCTATTCGGAGTTCGCGGGCGACGGCTTCGACGGCGGCCTCGGCCTCGCCGACGCCTTTCCGCACGTCGTGGCGACGCGCACCTTCTCCAAGATCTACGGCCTCGGCGGGCTGCGGATCGGCTGGGGCTACGCCTCCCGCGCGATCGTCGACGTGCTGAACCGCCTGCGCCAGCCGTTCAACCTGTCCACGGCCCAGCTCGCCGCCGCCGAGGCGGCGGTGCGCGACCAGGCGTGGGTCGAGTGGTGCCGCGCCGAGAACGCCAAGATGCGCACCTGGCTCACGGGCAAGGTCCGCGCCCTCGGTCTCGGCTGCGACGACAGCTACACTAATTTCCTGCTGGTCCGCTTCGCGGACGAGGCCGCGGCCCTCGCCGCCGACGCCGCGCTGCGCGAGGACGGTATCCTGGTCCGCCGCGTCGCCGGCTACGGCTTCCCGCAGGCGCTGCGCGTCACCGTCGGCGACGAAGTCGGCTGCCACCGCGTCGCCGATTCCCTCGCCCGGCACCTGGGGGCGAAGTGAGCGGGCCGGTCTACGACCGGGTCGCGCTGATCGGCCTCGGCCTGATCGCCGGGTCGATGGCCCACGCGATGCGCGAGAAGGGCCTCGCGCGCGAGGTCGTCGGTCATGCCCGCAGCGCCGAGACCCGCGCCGTCGCCCGCGAGATCGGCCTCGTCGACCGCGTGACCGAGTGCGCGGCCGAGGCGGTGGAGGGCGCGGACCTGATCGTCCTCGCCGTGCCCGTGGGCGCGATGGAGGAGGTCGCCCGCGAGATCGCGCCCCGGTTGAAGGGCGGCGCGACCGTGACCGACGTCGGCTCGGTCAAGAAGGCGGTGATCGACGGCGTCGCGCCGCACCTGCCGGAGGGCGTGCATTTCGTGCCCGCCCACCCGCTTGCGGGGACCGAGCATTCGGGGCCGCGCTCGGGCTTCGCCTCCCTCTTCCGCAACCGCTGGTGCATCCTGGTGCCGAACGGCGCCGACCGCGCCGCGGTGGACCGCCTCGCCGACCTGTGGCGCGGCATGGGCGCGAACGTCGACGAGATGGACGCCGACCACCACGACCTGGTGCTGGCCGTGACCTCGCACACGCCGCACCTCATCGCCTACACGATGGTCGGCGTCGCCGACGATCTGCGCCGGGTCACCGACAGCGAGGTCATCAAGTATTCCGCCGCGGGCTTCCGCGACTTCACCAGGATCGCGGCGAGCGATCCGACCATGTGGCGCGACGTGTTCCTGACCAACAAGGACGCGACGCTGGAAATCCTCGGCCGCTTCACCGAGGAGCTGTTCGCCCTGCAACGGGCGATTCGCACCGGAGACGGGGACCATCTCCATGCCTACTTCACGCGAACCCGCGCGATCCGCCGCGGCATCATCGAGGCCGGCCAGGACACCGAGGCGCCCGATTTCGGACGGGCGGGGGTGACGCGATGAGGCTGCTGCCGCTTCTCCTCGCCGCCGCGCTCTCTGCCGGTCCCGCCCTCGCGCAGACCGCGCCCCTGCGCCCCGAGGCGCGGCCGCTGCCCGAGGCGCCGGGCCGCCCGCTGGTCCGTCCCGACCTCGCCAGCGTCGCCCCTTCCGCCCCGGCGCGTCCCGCCGTCCGGCCGGCCAGCGACCCCGATACCCCGCGGGGCAACGACAGTCCGGTCCTGACCGCCCTGCCGCGGGACGCCACCGACACCGCCGGCATCGAGCGGCTCGCCGACCTTCCGGTCGTCGCCGCCGCGGCGCCGCTGGTGCCGCAACTGGGCGACACGGTCTCGACCAGCAACACGCACCGGCTGCCGCTGGACGAGGCGATGCGCCTCGCCCGCGCCGACCGGGAGATGCAGCCGCCGCTTGTGAACCTGCTCCCCTCCTGGGACGGCGCGACGGCCCCCGTCCGGCCCGGCTACATCGCCGTCGCCGCGGTCCAGCCGATGGCGCTGCCGCCGCTGCGGCCGTCGCTCCGCCCGCACCAGCCGTGGATGGACGTGGTCGCGACGCCCGTCCCGGTGCCCGGCGAGGGCCCGCCGGTGGCGGAAGAGGGCGACCTCGGCGATCCCGGCTACTCGATCTACGCCGTCGCGCTGGCGATCCGTCCGCCCGAGCGGCCGCCCGAGATCACGCAGGAGGCGACCCGCGTCGCGGCCGAGCGCGCCCGCGGGCAGGTCTGCGGCACGCCCGAGCTGCAGGGCGACACGCTGGGCCATGTCGGCGGTCCCGGATCGTGCGGCATCGACGGCGCGGTGCGCGTCCGCTCGGTCGCCGGCATTCCGCTGTCGCTGCCGGCGCGGATGGACTGCGCCACCGCCCGCTCGCTGCTGGCGTGGGTGCAGACCGGCGCGATCCCCGCCATCGGCTCCACCGGCGGCGGCCTGCGCGAGCTGCACATCGTCGGCGAATATGCCTGCCGGGGCCGCAACAACCAGGCGGGGGCGCGCCTCAGCGAGCATTCGTTCGGCCGCGCCATCGACATCGCCGGCTTCCGCCTGCGCGACGGAACCGAGGTCTCGGTCCTCCGCGGCTGGAATTCCAGCCACGGCCGGATGCTGCGGGCGATGTGGCGCGCGGCCTGCGGCCCGTTCGGCACGGTCCTCGGCCCCAACGCCAACGCCGCGCACCGCGACCACTTCCACTTCGACACGGCGCGCTACCGCTCGGGGTCGTACTGCCGTTAGGGGCGGCGACCTCGACCTCCCCTTTACTCAGATTCGGCGTCCAGCACCGGGACGCCTCCTCCAGCTGCCGGGCCGTGCGTCGCCTGTCACCCGCCCGGCGGCGGGGCCAGGCGGGGCGCCTGGCCGATGGGCACCGGGCCCAGGAACGTCCGCCCCTCGCGGAACGTGAGGTCCAGCGACAGATCCGCCCCGCCGAAGGTCAGGACGCCGGCCGCCGCCCGCACCGCGTCGGCGGTGCCGCCGTCGATCACGCCCGCCGCCTCCAGCCCGTCGACCAGCGGCGCCCACGCCTCGATCTCGACGCCGAGCGACCCCTCGGCGCGCCCGCCCGCCCCGGCCTCGACCTCGCCCTCGGCCGTCACCGTCGCGTCGCCCCAAACCAGCGTCAGGTGCCGCAGCGCGACCCGCTCCACCGGCGGCGCGCCGTCCGACAGCGCCCCGCGGTCCAGCGGCGCGGCGAGCGTCACCAGAGCGTCCGCCTCGGCGCGCGCGATCACGGGGCCGAGCGGCGTGCGTCCCAGCGGCCCCGCGGGAGACAGGCCGGTCACGCGCAGGAAGGCGTCGTAGGACGTCGGGTCCTCCGCCGTCGCCCGCAGGGCGGCGAGGGCGGCGTCGAAATGCGTCGTGCCGTCCGGCCCGATGATGTCCGTGCCCGCGATCTCCACCGTCGTCTCCTGCAGCGGCAGCGACGGCGCGGCGGCCACCTGCGCACTGGCCCGCATGTCCTCGGTCGCGATGGCGTAGGTCTCGCCCCGCCACGTCAGGTCCTGCTCGGGCGGCAGCACGACGATCACCTGCGTCGGCCGGTAGGCCAGCGCCAGCACCTCGACGAAGGGGCCGCGCCAGGCGTCGCCGGACGGCGAGACGAAGGCCGGCTCAATCAGGTCGGTGTCGAACCGCGAGGGAAAGCCCCGCGTCTCGACCCGGTCCCACGAGACGTCCCAGCCCCGCGCCTCCAGCATCTCGGCCGCGCGGTCCGCGGCGATCGCCGCGCCGCCGCGCCCGGCGAACCAGTAGCCGCCGTAGAGCAGCGCCAGCACCGCTACCGCGATCGTCAGTGCCCGCATCTTTCCCCCGTCGCCGAAAGTCTCTAAGACCCGCCCCCCGAAGGCCCTGAGGTAGCAGGAGGGCAGGCCATGTCCATGTGGGTATTCGGCTACGGCTCATTGCTGTGGAACCCCGGCTTCCAGCCGGCGGAGACCGCCGTGGCGACGCTCGACGGCTATTCCCGCAGCTTCTGCATGCTGTCGATCCACCACCGCGGCACCGAGGACGAGCCCGGCCTGGTGCTGGCGCTGGACGAGCATCCCGGCGCCCGCTGCACCGGCCTCGCCTTCCGCGTCCGGCCGCAGGACGAGGCCCGCGTTCTGGCCGAGCTGCGCGAGCGCGAGCTGATCTCGTCGGCCTACCTGGAGCGGCACCTGCCGCTGGCGCTGCAGGACGGCCGGAATGTCGAGGCGCTGGCCTACGTCATCGACCCCGCCCACAGCCAGTACTGCCGCTTCGACCTCGAGACGCAGGCGGCGATGATCGCCCGCGCGATCGGCGGCCGCGGCCCGAACACCGAGTACCTCTACAACACCGCCGCCCATCTCGACGGGATGGGCATCCGCGACCCCGACCTCGACTGGCTGGTGGACCGCGTCCGCCACCTCGCGACGGCAACGTCCGGGAAGACCTAGATTCCGTTTGGGTTCGGCCCTTTCGAGGGCTAGACTCCTTCGCAACCGCAGAACGAGGAGCGCGCCGCCTTGCTGGACCTGAGGGAAAGCGAAGGCCATCCCCACTTCACCCTGCCGATCCGCCAGATCACGTTCATGCTGATCGTGATCGGACTGGTGAGTGCGGGCGCGTATCTGTTCGCCCCGACCTTGATCGCCATCTTCGAGTCCAACGTCTGGCTGAACAGCGTCATCCTCGGGGTCTTCGTCCTCGGGGTTCTCGCCTGCTTCCGCCAGGTCTGGCAGCTGTGGGGTTCGGCCCGCTGGATCGAGGAGTTCGCCAAGGCCCGGCCGGGCGCCGCGCAGGCGCAGGCCCCCGGCCTGCTTGCGCCGCTGGCGACCCTGCTGCGGTCGCGCGGCGCGCGGATGCAGCTGTCGGCCTCCTCGACCCGGTCGATCCTCGATTCTGTCGGCCAGCGCGTCGACGAGGACCGCGAGATCACGCGCTACCTCACCAACCTGCTGATCTTCCTCGGCCTTCTCGGCACGTTCTACGGCCTCGCCACGACCGTCCCGGCCCTCGTCTCGACCATCCGCTCGCTGAACCCGGGCCCGAACGAGAGCGGCACCGAGGTATTCGCGCGGCTTCAGCAGGGGCTGGAGGCGCAGCTCGGCGGCATGGGCACGGCCTTCTCGTCCTCGCTCCTCGGCCTCGCCGGCTCGCTCGTCGTCGGCCTGCTGGAGCTGTTCGCCGGGCACGGCCAGAACCGGTTCTACCGCGAGCTGGAGGAGTGGCTGTCGACCATCACCCGCGTCAGCTTTGCCTCGGCCGAGGAAGGCGGGGGCGGTGGCGACGCGCACGTGATGGCGCAGGTCATCGACAACCTCGCCGAGCAGATGGAAAGTCTGCAGCTGATGTTCACGCAGACGGACGTCAGCCGGTCGCAGACCGACGACCGCCTGTCCGAACTCGCCGGCGCGATGACCCGTCTCGCCGATCGCCTCGCCGAGACCGACGCCACCAATGCGCTGCAGCGCGTGGCCGAGGGGCAGGAGCGGCTGATCGACCGTCTGGGCGAGGGCGGCGAGGGGATGGACCCCGAAAGCCGGATGCGCCTGCGGTCCATCGACGTGCAGATGCTGCGCCTGCTGGAAGAGCTGTCGGCCGGCCGGCAGGAGTCGGTCGCCGAGCTGCGCGCCGACATCGCCGGCCTGACCCGCGCCCTGCGCCAGTCGCAGCGCCCGGTGCGCGAGCTCCCGCTGCCGCGCGAACGGTCGGGCTGACGGATGGCCCTGCAACGGCGCAGCGGCAACCGCTTCCAGGCGTCGATCTGGCCCGGCTTCGTGGACGCGATGACGGGCCTTCTGCTCGTCCTGATGTTCGTGCTGACGATCTTCACCGTGGTCCAGTTTGTCCTGCGCGACCAGATCAGCGGGCAGGAGACGCAGCTCGGCCAGCTCGCCGACCAGGTCGCCTCGCTGACCCGGGCGCTGGGGCTGGAACAGGACCGCTCCGCCGGACTCGCGAACCGCGTCGGCGACCTCAGCGAGCAGCTGGGCGCGGCCGACGACGCGCGGCGCGAACAGGCGGCGCTGATCGCCAGCCTGACGCGCGAACGGGACGCCCGCGCCGCCGAGTTGGCCGACGCGAGAGACGAGATCACCGAGTTCGAGGCGCAGGTCGCCGGTCTGCTGGCGCAGCGGAGCGAGGCCGAGACGCTGATCGCGGCCCTGCGCTCCGAGGCGGAGGCGAGCGCCGAGGAGATCGCGGGGCTGGAGGAGGCGCAGGCCGCCGCGACGGCCCGGATCGAGGATCTCGAGGCCGCCGAGGCGCGCCTGATCGACGAGCAGGAGGCGCTGACCCTCGCCCTCGCGCAGGCCCGCGACGAGGTCGATGCGGCGGCCGAGACCGCCCGTCTCGCCGCCGCCCGGCGCGAGGCGCTGGAGGCGCTGGTCGCCGATCTGGAGACCGCCGGCGAGGCCGACGCCGCCCGCATCGCCGCGCTGGAGGCCGACGTCGAGGAGGGCTCCGCCGCGCTGGACGAGGCCGAGGCCGCCCGCCTCGCCGAGGCCGCCGCGGCCGAGGCGCTGCGGGCGCGGCTGGAGGAGTCACAGGCCGAACTGACGGCGATGAGCCTGTCTCTGGAACGCCAGCGCGCCGAGGCGGAGGAGACGCTGTCGCTGCTGGCCGCGGCCGAGGCGGCGCGGGACGATCTCGACATGCGCCTCGCCGCCGCGATCCTCGCCCGGCAGGAGGCCGAGAACGAACTCTCCAGCGCCCTCAGCGCCGGCAGCAGCCTCGACGCCCGCCTAGCCGCCGCCCTTGGCCTGCAGCGCGACACCGAGGCCGAGCTGGCCGAGGCCGAGGCCGCGCTCGCCGCGGCGCAGGACGAAACGGCCGACCTGACCACCCGCCTCGCCGCCGCGGTCGCGGCGCAGGAGACGGCGTCGGGCGACCTCGCCGCCGCCGAGGAGGCCCTGCGCGCGGCGCTCGCCGCCGCCGAGACGACCGAGGCGGACCTGCAGGAACAGCTCGCCTCCGCCATCCTCGCCCGGCAGGCGGCGGAGTCGGAGGCCGCCGCCGCCCGGACCGAGGCGGGAGAGACCGAAACGGCCCGCGCCGACCTCGCCGACCAGCTCGCTGCCGCGCTCCTGACGCAGGACGATCTGCAGGCGCAGCTCGCCGCCCTGCGCGAGACGCGCACGGACACGCAGCAGGAGCGGGCCGATCTCGAGGCTCAGCTCGCCAACGCGGTCGCGCAGCTGGCCGCCGCCCAGGCCGACGCGTCCGCCCGTCTCGACGAGGCCGAGGAGCGCGCCGCCCTCCTCGCCGCCGCGCAGGCGCAGCTGGCCGAGGAGGAGGACATCTCGACCGAGGCGCAGCGTCAGGTGGCCGCTCTCAACCAGCAGGTCGCCGACCTGCGGCGCGAGGTCGGCTCGCTGCAGGAACTGCTGAACCTGCAGGACGAGACCGACCGCGCGAACGAGGTCCAGATCGAGAGCCTGACCCAGCAGCTCAACACCGCCGCCCTGCGCCTCGCCGCCGAGCAGCGTCGCCGCCTGCAGCTGGAAGAGGAAGAGCGCCTGCGGCTGGAGGAGGAGCGCGAGCGCCTCGCCGCCGCTGCGCAGGATCTGGAGGCCTACAAGTCCGAGTTCTTCGGCGAGCTGCGCCGCATCATCGGCGAGCGCGAGGACATCCGGATCGAGGGCGACCGCTTCGTCTTTTCCTCGGAGGTGCTGTTCGAGCTGGGATCGGCCGACCTGTCCCCCGAAGGCGAGGCGCAACTGTCCTCCGTCGCCGGCATCCTGCGCGAGATCGCGGCCGACATTCCCGAGGGCATCGACTGGGTGATCCGCGTGGACGGCCACACCGACAGCTCGGGCGACGCGCTCTTCAACTGGCAGCTCAGCCAGGAGCGGGCGCTGGCCGTGGTCCTGTACCTGATCGACAACGAGGGCATCCCGCCCGGCCGCCTCGCCGCGAACGGCTTCGGGGAATACCAGCCGATCAACCCCGGCGACGACGCCGAGGCGCGGGCGCAGAACCGCCGGATCGAGCTGAAGCTGACCGAGCGCTAGTCGATCGTCACCGTCGTCTCGATCCGGTCGATCTCGTCCCCGTCCCGCAGCAGGGTGACGGTGCCGGCGTAGGTCCCCGCCGGCCAGCCGCCGTCCGGCGCCTGCTTGCCGGCGGCGCGAAAGGCCTGCGCCTGCGTCCGGTCCAGCGCCTCCTCGTGGGCGAAGACCTCGGCGCCGTCGTGTGCGATCGTCAGCCGGATCGCGTCGCCCGCGCGGCTGCCGTAGAGGAAGCCCCACAGGACTATCGGCCCGTCCGCCGCGAGGGGCACGTCGGCGGTCCCGGCCTTCACCGCCTCGTACTCCGGCACGCTGTCCGACCAGCCGGCCGCGATCAGGCCGCCCGCCTCGTAGGGCACGTCAAGGGCCCAGAGGGAGGCGCCGGTGGCGCCGCAGGCGGCGTCGGCCGATGGCTCGAACGGGTCCACGTCCTCGCCGTCGCGCCGCACCGACAGGTGCAGGTGCGGGAACTGCGTGTCGCCCGACAGGCCGATGCGGCCGAGCGGCGTGCCCGCCTCGACCGTCTGGCCGGGCGCCACGGCGATGGAGCCGAGCTCCATGTGGCAGTACTGCGTCTCCCACCCGCCGGGATGACGGATCAGCACGCCGTTGCCGCACTCTCGCCCCGCCACGTCGGGTGCGCCGGGGGCGCCGCGCATCACGTCCGGCACCTCGTCACGGATGCCGACGACCTCACCGGTCGCGGCGGCGACGACGGTCACCCCCGCCTCGCGGGCCGCGAGCGAGGGCAGGGCGATGTCGGTGCCGCGGTGGGCGTCGTAGGACAGGCTGCCGCAGGTGAAGTCCCGCGCCTCCGGGCCCGGATCGCGGTCGACGTACTGCTGGATGTAGCAGGTCTCGCCCAGCACGCAGTCGACGGGCCAGGCGAGGGACAGGTCCTGCGCGGCGGCGGGGAGGGGAAGGAGGCAGAGGGCGGCGAGTCGGCGCATGATGGACTCCGGGTTTGACTGGTCCAGCCTAGCGCCGGCGGGCCGGCGCAGCCACGTGAGATCCGAGCCGGCACGAAAAGGGCCGCCCCGAAGGGCGGCCCCGATGTGGTGTCCGATGCGGATCAGTCCGCCGTCAGCAGCGGCGGCTTCTTCGACGTCAGCCGCGGGTTGCCCGGGGCGCTGTAGCGCAAGTCGATCTGGTCGTCCTTGACCCCGACCCGGACCACCCCGCCCTTGGCGAGCTTGCCGAACAGCAACTCTTCCGCGAGCGGCTTCTTGATGTGCTCCTGGATCACGCGGCCGAGCGGGCGGGCGCCCATCCGGTCGTCGTAGCCCTTCTCGCCCAGCCACTTGGCGGCCTCGGGAGTCAGCTCGATCTGGACGTTGCGGTCCATCAGCTGCGCCTCGAGCTGGAGCACGAACTTCTCCACCACCTGCATGATCACCTCCTGGCCCAGCGGGGCGAAGGAGATGACGGCGTCGAGGCGGTTGCGGAACTCCGGCGTGAACATCCGCTCGATCGCGGCGGTGTCCTCGCCCTCGCGCCGGTCCCGGCCGAAGCCGATGGCGGCCTTGGCCTGCTCGGCGGCGCCCGCGTTCGACGTCATGATCAGGATCACGTTCCGGAAGTCCACGGACCGGCCGTTATGGTCGGTCAGCGTGCCGTGGTCCATCACCTGAAGCAGGATGTTGAACACGTCCGGGTGCGCCTTCTCGATCTCGTCGAGGAGCAGCACGCAGTGCGGGTGCTGGTCCACGCCGTCGGTCAGCAGGCCGCCCTGATCGAAGCCGACATAGCCCGGAGGCGCGCCGATCAGGCGCGAGACCGCGTGCTTCTCCATGTACTCGGACATGTCGAAGCGGATCAGCTCCACCCCCAGCGAATCCGCCAGCTGCTTGGCCACCTCGGTCTTGCCGACGCCGGTGGGGCCGGCGAACAGGTAGTTGCCGATCGGCTTCTCCGGCTCGCGCAGGCCGGCCCGGGCCAGCTTGATCGCCGAGGACAGGGCGACGATGGCGTCGTCCTGGCCGAAGACCACGCGCTTGAGCGTGCCCTCGAGGTCCTTCAGCACCTCGGCGTCGTCCTTGCTGACGTTCTTGGGCGGGATGCGGGCGATCTTGGCGATGACGGCCTCGATCTCCTTGGTCCCGATGGTCTTGCGCCGCTTGCTCTCGGCCACGAGGTGCTGCGCCGCGCCGGCCTCGTCGATCACGTCGATCGCCTTGTCGGGCAGCTTGCGGTCGTTGATGTAGCGGGCCGACAGCTCCACCGCGGTCTTGATCGCGTCGGCGGTGTAGCGGATGGCGTGATGCTCCTCGAAGTAGGGCTTGAGGCCCTGGAGGATCTTCACGGTGTCCTCCACCGTCGGCTCGTTCACGTCGATCTTCTGGAAGCGCCGCGACAGCGCGCGGTCCTTCTCGAAATGCTGGCGGAACTCCTTGTAGGTGGTGGAGCCCATGCAGCGCAGCTTGCCGCCCTGCAGCGCGGGTTTCAGCAGGTTCGACGCGTCCATCGCGCCGCCGGAGGTGGCCCCGGCGCCGATCACGGTGTGGATCTCGTCGATGAAGAGGACCGCGTCGGGATGATCCTCTAGCTCGCTCACCACCGCCTTCAGCCGCTCCTCGAAGTCGCCGCGGTAGCGGGTGCCGGCCAGCAGCGCGCCCATGTCGAGCGAGAAGATGGTCGCCTCGGACAGCACCTCGGGCACCGCGCCCTCGACGATCTTGTAGGCGAGGCCTTCCGCGATTGCGGTCTTGCCGACGCCCGGGTCGCCCACGAGCAGCGGGTTGTTCTTGCGGCGGCGGCACAGGACCTGGATGCACCGCTCGACTTCATTATCGCGCCCGATGAGGGGGTCGACGTCGCCCTTGCGGGCCTTCGCGTTCAGGTCGACGCAATACTTGGCCAGCGCGCTCTCCTTGTCCTCGGCGGGCGCGGACGAGGCGCCGCCCGATTGGGTTTCCTCTTCCGACGACGCGGCGGTGCCGGTGATCGGCCGGCTCTCGCCGTAGGCCGGATCCTTGGCGACGCCGTGGGCGATGAAGTTCACCGCGTCGTAGCGCGTCATGTCCTGCTCCTGCAGGAAGTAGGCGGCGTTCGATTCCCGCTCGGCGAAGATCGCGACGAGGACGTTGGCCCCCGTGACCTCGGACCGGCCGGACGACTGGACGTGGATCGCAGCCCGCTGGATCACCCGCTGGAACGCGGCGGTCGGGACGGCCTCGGACCCCTCGACGTCGGTGACGAGGGTGGAGAGGTCGTCCTCGATGAAATCCTCGAGGCTCTTGCGGAGTTCGTCCAGATCGACCGCGCACGCCCGCATCACCCGAGCAGCATCGGGTTCGTCGATCAGGGCGAGCAGCAGATGTTCGAGCGTCGCCAGTTCGTGCCGGCGCGTGTTCGCGAGCGCGAGCGCGGCATGGATGGACTGCTCGAGAGTGGTCGAGAAAGACGGCACGTTGCAGTGCTCCTCTGGTCGGGGGTCTGGAGAGGTCGAGGACCCGTCCTGACCGTGGCCTCTGAACTTAAAGATCGGGTTATTCCGCCAGTCTTCAAGCGGAATTTCGGAAAAAGCCGATCACAAGTCCCGTGTGTCCGCCCTGTGCCTCGGTTCGCGTCAGAACCGGTCCTTGCGGGCGCGGATTTCGGCGAAGACGTCGACGTCGGGTGCGTCCTGCATCCCGAGGGCGGCCTTCACCTCGGGCCGGTCGGCGCGCAGGAACGGGTTGGTCTCGATCTCTTCGGAAAGGGTCGAGGGAACGGTGAAGCGCCCTTCGGCGCGGGCGGACCTGACCGCCTCGGCACGGGATTTAAGGGCTGCGTTGTCCGGTTCAATGGTCAGGGCGAAGCGGGCGTTCGTCTCGGTATATTCGTGGCCCGAGCAGACGGTCGCCTCGCCGGGCAGGGCGCGCAGGCGCGTCAGGCTCTCCCACATCTGCGCCGGCGTGCCCTCGAACAGGCGCCCGCATCCCATGGCCATCAGGCTGTCGCCGGTGAACAGCAGCTGCGCGCCGGGCATCCAGAAGGCGATGTGCCCGACCGTGTGGCCGGGGACATCGATCACGTGCACCTCCTCGCCGCAGACGTCCTCGACGTCCGAAATATCGACGGCCAGGTCCAGCGGCGGCAGGCGGTGCTGGTCTGCGCGGGCACCGATCACGCGCGAGCCGTAGCGCTTCTTCAGCTGCTCCACCCCCTCGACGTGGTCGCCGTGGTGGTGGGTGATGAGGATGTCGTTGAGGTGCCAGCCCCGCCCCTCCAGCTCTTCCATGATCGGCTCGGCCTCCGGCGCGTCCACCAGCGCGGTCTCGTTCGACACGCTGTCATGGATGAGGAACGCGTAGTTGTCGCTCCGGCAGGGCACGGTGATCAGTCTCAGGGGCATGGCCATTCCCTCCCGGCTCGGCTTAAGGTTTCGCCAGTCCAGACTGGACCGGCCATGGACCGCCCGCAATGCACCTCGACGTCCTCGACCTGAGGAGCTTCTACTACCGCTCGCAGCTGGGACGGGCCGCGCAGAAGGTGATCCGCGACGCGCTGGTGTCAATCTGGGGGATCGAAGCGACCAAGGGTCAGACGGTGGCCGGCTACGGCTTTGCCGTGCCGCTGCTGCGGCCGTTCCTGCCGGGGGCCCGGCGGGTGATCGGGCTGATGCCGGGGCCGCAGGGGGTGATGCCCTGGCCGGCCGGCATGCCGAACGTGTCGATCCTCTGCGAGGAGACGCTCTGGCCGCTGCCGACGGGCATGGTGGACAAGCTGGTCCTGATGCACGGGCTCGAGACGTCGGAGAGGCCCTCGGCCGTCCTCGACGAGGCGTGGCGTGTCCTCGGCCCCGGCGGGCGGGCGGTGGTCGTGGTGCCGAACCGGGCGGGCCTGTGGTCGCGGTCGGACCGCACGCCGTTCGGCTACGGCCGGCCCTACACGCCCGGCCAGCTCGAGGCGCAGCTGCGCCGTCACCGCTTCGTGCCGGAGCGTACACGGTCGGCCCTGTTCCAGCCGCCGTCCGAAGCGCGCACCTGGCGCCGCCTCGCCGCGGTGATGGAGAGCACGGGCCGCCACCTGCCGGTCTTCGCCGCGGGCGGCGTGCTGATCGCCGAGGCGACCAAGCAGGTGAACGCGCCCACCCGAACGGGCCTGCCGGCGGCGGTGCGGCGCCCGCTGCGGGTGCTGGAGGGGATCGGCGCCCCGGTGCCGGAGCCCTCTCGGCGCGGCTGACGCGGCCCTGCGTTGGCCGCGGCCCCGGGGGTTTCACACCCCCGGACCCCCGTGGTATATTTACGGCTCGGTGAGAGGGGCAAGGCGGGCGCCGCGGGTCCGCCGGCGGCGACCGGGGGCAAAGCGTCGCACCCCGTGCGCGGGCGCGCGATCCGGGTGCGCGCGGGCGCCATAGCCGGTTGCGACAGGTTTAAGGCTCTGCTACATCGCCGCTGATTTTGACAACCCCGTGACCGCGGTCCGAATGGCCGGGGTGGCGGGGTGAAGTCTTGCAAGAAGGCCCGTGACGGACCCGGGGGACGATGGGACCGGCGCGGGACAGGCAAACCGAAAGGGTGGACGTGTCCGAACCAGCTTCGATCGCAACCGGCATTGCCCAGCGCTACGCGACCGCCGTCTTCGACATCGCCCGCGACGAGAACGGCCTCGACCGGCTCGAGTCCGACGTGGACGCGCTGTCGGCGGCCCTGGCCGAGAGCGACGACCTGCGCGACCTGATCGCGAATCCGGTCTACGGCCGGGACGAGCAGCAGGCCGCGATCACCGCGATCGCGCGGAAGATGGACCTCAGCCAGACCGTCACCAACGTCCTGGCGCTGATGGCGCAGAAGCGGCGCCTGTTCGTGCTGCCCCAGATGCTGACCGCCCTGCGCGAGCGCATCGCGACGCACAAGGGCGAGGTCACCGCCGATGTCGTCTCGGCCCGCGCCCTCAGCGACGACCAGAAATCCCGTCTCGCCCGCACCCTCTCCGAGAAGGTGGGCAGCGACGTCAAGATCAACGCTACCGTCGACGAGAGCCTGATCGGCGGTCTCGTCGTCAAGGTGGGCTCGCGCATGATCGACACCTCGATCGCGTCGAAGCTCGCCCAGCTCCAGAACACCATGAAAGAGGCCCGGTAACATGGCGATCCAAGCGGCGGAAATTTCCGCGATCCTCAAGGACCAGATCAAGAACTTCGGCCAGGATGCCGAGGTCGCCGAGGTCGGGCGCGTCCTGTCGGTCGGCGACGGCATCGCCCGGGTCTACGGCCTCGACAGCATCCAGGCCGGCGAGATGGTCGAATTCCCCGGCGGCATCCGCGGCATGGCGCTGAACCTGGAAAGCGACAACGTCGGCGTCGTGATCTTCGGCTCGGACCGGGACATCAAGGAAGGCGACACGGTCAAGCGGACCAAGTCGATCGTGGACGTGCCCGCCGGCAAGGCCCTGCTCGGCCGCGTGGTCGACGGCCTCGGCAACCCGCTCGACGGCAAGGGCCCGATCGACACGTCCGAGCGCCGCGTGGCGGACGTCAAGGCGCCGGGCATCATCCCGCGCAAGTCGGTGCACGAGCCGATGGCGACCGGCCTCAAGGCCGTCGACGCCATGATCCCGATCGGCCGCGGCCAGCGCGAGCTGATCATCGGCGACCGCCAGACCGGCAAGTCGGCGATCGCGCTCGACACGATCCTGAACCAGAAGTCCTACAACGAGGCCGCCGGCGGCGACGAGAGCAAGAAGCTCTACTGCGTCTACGTCGCGATCGGGCAGAAGCGCTCCACCGTCGCGCAGCTGGTGAAGCGTCTCGAGGCGAACGGCGCGATGGAATATTCCGTCGTCGTGGCCGCCACCGCGTCCGACCCGGCGCCGATGCAGTTCCTGGCGCCCTACGCCGCCACCGCGATGGCCGAGTACTTCCGCGACAACGGCATGCACGCGCTCATCATCTACGACGACCTGTCCAAGCAGGCCGTGGCGTACCGCCAGATGTCGCTGCTGCTGCGCCGCCCGCCGGGGCGCGAGGCCTACCCGGGCGACGTGTTCTACCTGCACTCCCGCCTGCTGGAGCGGTCGGCCAAGCTGAACGAGGAGCATGGCTCCGGCTCGCTCACCGCGCTGCCGATCATCGAGACCCAGGGCGGCGACGTGTCGGCGTTCATCCCGACCAACGTGATCTCGATCACCGACGGCCAGATCTTCCTCGAGACCGAGCTGTTCTTCCAGGGCATCCGCCCCGCGGTGAACACCGGCCTGTCGGTCAGCCGCGTCGGCTCGTCCGCGCAGACCAGCGCGATGAAGTCGGTCGCCGGCCCGGTGAAGCTGGAGCTGGCGCAGTACCGCGAGATGGCGGCCTTCGCGCAGTTCGGGTCTGACCTCGACGCCGCGACCCAGCGCCTGCTGAACCGCGGCGCGCGCCTGACCGAGCTGATGAAGCAGCCGCAATACTCGCCGCTCACCAACGCCGAGATCGTCTGCGTGATCTACGCCGGCACCCACGGCTACCTGGACAAGATCCCGGTGAACAAGGTGGGCGAGTTCGAGGCGGGCCTTCTGAACCACCTCCGCAACAAGCGGCGCGACGTCCTCGACTTCATCTCGAACGAGGACCCGAAGATCGCCAAGGACGCGGAAGAGAAGGTCAAGTCGGCCATCGACGAGTTCGCCAAGGACTTCGGCTGACGCATTGACCAGGGAGGACTTGGCCGATGCCCAGTCTGAAGGACCTCAAGAACCGGATCGCGACGGTCAAGTCGACGCAGAAGATCACGCGCGCCATGCAGATGGTCGCGGCGGCGAAGCTGCGTCGCGCCGAGGACGCCGCCCACCAGGCGCGCCCCTATACCGAGCGCTTCAACGCCGTCATGGCCGGCCTCGCCTCCAGCGTGGCCGGCTCGGACAGCGCGCCCCGGCTCCTCGCCGGAACCGGCAAGGACGACACGCACCTGCTCGTCGTGATGACGGCCGAGCGGGGGCTGTGCGGCGGCTTCAACTCGTCGATCGTCCGCCTCGCCAAGCAGCGGATCGAGAAGCTGCGCGCCGAAGGCAAGACCGTGAAGGTCATCACCGTCGGCAAGAAGGGGCGTGAGCAGCTGCGCCGCGACTACGGCGACCTTCTGATCGACCACGTGGACCTGTCGGGCGTGAACCGCGTCGGCTACGGCGACGCGCAGGGCATCGCCAAGCAGGTGCTCGACCGCTTCGACGCGGGCGAGTTCGACGTCGCGACGATCTTCTTCAACCGCTTCGAGAGCGTGATCTCCCAGGTGCCGACGGCGCAGCAGATCATCCCCGCGAAGTTCGAGACCGAAGGCGACGCCGCCCCCGCCACGCTCTACGATTACGAGCCGTCCGAGGAGGAGATCCTCGCCGACCTCCTGCCCAAAGGCGTCGCGACGCAGATCTTCGCCGCGCTTCTCGAGAACGGCGCGTCCGAACAGGGCGCCCGGATGAGCGCGATGGACAACGCGACGCGCAACGCCGGCGACATGATCGAGCGGCTGACGATCGAGTACAACCGCTCGCGCCAGGCCGTCATCACCAACGAGCTGATCGAAATCATTTCGGGCGCCGAGGCGCTCTGAGGAACCGGAGACCCAACAGATGGCTGACGCAGTCGGAAAAGTAACCCAGGTCATCGGCGCCGTCGTGGACGTCCAGTTCGGCGACCACCTGCCGGCGATCCTGAACGCGCTGACCACCGAGAACAACGGCAAGAAGCTGGTTCTCGAGGTCGCGCAGCACCTCGGCGAGAACTCGGTCCGCACCATCGCGATGGACGCGACCGAGGGCCTCGTCCGCGGCCAGGAAGTGCTGGACACCGGCGCGCCGATCACGATCCCGGTCGGCAACGCCACGCTCGGCCGCATCCTCAACGTCATCGGCGAGCCGGTGGACGAGAAGGGCCCGATCGACGCGACCGAGACCCGCGCGATCCACCAGCCCGCGCCCGAGTTCCAGGAGCAGTCGACCGAGTCCGAGATCCTCGTGACCGGCATCAAGGTCGTGGACCTGCTCGCCCCCTACTCCAAGGGCGGCAAGATCGGCCTGTTCGGCGGCGCCGGCGTGGGCAAGACCGTTCTGATCATGGAGCTGATCAACAACATCGCCAAGGTGCACTCGGGCTATTCCGTGTTCGCCGGCGTGGGCGAGCGGACCCGCGAGGGGAACGACCTCTACCACGAGATGATCGAATCCGACGTCATCAAGCCGGACAACCTGTCCGAGAGCCAGGTGGCGCTGGTCTACGGCCAGATGAACGAGCCGCCGGGCGCCCGCGCCCGCGTCGCGCTGACCGGCCTGACGCTGGCCGAGCAGTTCCGCGACCAGTCCGGCACCGACGTGCTGTTCTTCGTCGACAACATCTTCCGCTTCACCCAGGCGGGCTCCGAGGTGTCGGCGCTTCTCGGCCGCATCCCCTCGGCCGTGGGCTACCAGCCGACGCTGGCGACCGACATGGGCGCGATGCAGGAGCGGATCACCTCGACCCGCGCCGGCTCGATCACCTCGATCCAGGCCGTGTACGTGCCCGCGGACGACCTGACCGACCCGGCGCCGGCCACGACCTTCGCCCACCTCGACGCGACCACGACGCTGTCGCGCGCGATCTCCGAGCTGGGCATCTACCCCGCGGTGGACCCGCTCGACTCGTCCTCGCGCCTGATGGACCCCGCCGTGGTTGGCGAGGAGCATTACAAGGTGGCGCGCGACGTGCAGGGCATCCTGCAGCGCTACAAGTCGCTGCAGGACATCATCGCCATCCTCGGGATGGACGAGCTGTCGGAAGAGGACAAGCTGACCGTGGCCCGCGCCCGGAAGATCCAGCGCTTCCTCAGCCAGCCGTTCGACGTGGCGAAGGTGTTCACCGGGTCGGACGGCGTGCAGGTCCCGCTGGAGGACACGATCGCCTCGTTCAAGGCGGTCGTCGCCGGCGAGTATGACCACCTGCCCGAGGCTGCCTTCTACATGGTCGGCGGCATCAAGGACGTGATCGCCAAGGCCGAGCGGCTCGCCGCCGCGGCCTGAGGGAGGACAGATGGCCGACAGCTTCCAGTTCGATCTCGTCAGCCCGGAACGGCGCCTCGCGTCGTTCCAGGCGACCGAGGTCCAGATCCCCGGGACCGACGGCGACATGACGGCGATGGCCGCCCATGCGCCGACGATCACCACCCTGCGGCCGGGCGTCCTGCGCGTCATGCACGACGGCCAGACCGACGAGTATGCCGTCTCCGGCGGCTTCGCCGAGATCGGCGAGAACGGCGTTTCGGTCCTGGCCGAGCGGGCGGTCCCGCGCGGCGAGGCGACGACCGAGGTGATCCAGGGCTGGATCAACGAGGCGCACGAGGCCCACGTGAAGGCCCGCGAGACCTTCAAGAACGAGCCGGGCCCGGTCGACGACGCCGCCAAGCTGCTGTCCGACATGGTCGCGATGGGCACGCATATCGGCCTCGACACGCGCCAGCCGAGCCTCTGAGGCGGCTTCCGTCGACCGCGCGGCCCCGGACCTGCACAGGTCCGGGGCCGCGCGCGTTTCCGCCTTTCCTTCACCACACCCGTCCGTAGGCTGCACCGGATGGGCAGGACATACCTCACGAAATGAAGAAACTGCATCGCGGCGCCCTTGGCGTCGCACAGGGCGACACCCTGCTGTTCTCGGATTTCGCCGACGATGGCGAGATGTGGGCGGGCGAGGGAGAGCGGACGGTCCGCCGCGCCGTCCGCTTCGACGAGACGTTCCTCGATCCGCCCGTCGTGCAGGCCTGGCTGACGATGTGGGACATCTCGAACGCCGCGAACGCCCGTCTGGACGTGCGGACGACAGAGGTGACCGGCGAGGGCTTCACCATCGAGTTCCGGACCTGGGGCGACAGCCGCATCGCGCGGGTCCGTGTCGGCTGGCTCGCCATCGGCGCGGTGCGCGACGACGACCACTGGGACATCGACTGACGGGCCGGCAACGGAAAGGGCCGCCCCGAGGGGCGGCCCGATCCGTCTCGTCGAGAGCGGCTTACTGGTGGTGCGTCGTCGGCGAACCGGGCGCGCCGTTCGTGGGGGCGCCCTTCTCCTCGTCCTTTGCCGCGGCCTTGGCACGGTCGGCGACCCGCTGGACGCCGTCCTTGGCCTCGTCCCGGATCGTCGAGCCGGCATCGCTCGCGGCGTGCTCGGCCTCGGACGTCTTCTCGCGGATGACCTTGCCGGCCTCGTCCAGCGCCTCGCTGGCGATGTGCTCGGCACGCGCCCGCTCCTCCCGGAGGATCTCCTCGGCGCGGTGGTACAGCGCGTCGCTGCGCTCGCCGAAGTACTCGTCCTCGAACCGGGTACGGGGCAGCATCGCGCCGATCGCCGCTCCGACGGCCAACGCGATGGCGCCGGCGGCGAGCGGGTAGGCGTCGAAGCCGTCGGCCACGTCCCGGCCGCGGGCGCGGGCGATCACGGCAGCTTCGCGACGCGCCGCGACGGCGCGTTCACGGGCGGCGATGACGCGGTTCCGCGCCTCTTCCGACAGGTGCTCGGTCCCGGCCGAGAGGCGGTCGCGCATGCGGCGCGAGGCGTCGCGGGTCATCTGGGCCCGGTAGCGCACGCCGGTCTGGGCGCGGCGGTTGGTGTCCGAGACGGCGTCCGACGCATCATGAACGCCGGCGCGAAGGCTGTGCGCGAGGTCGGAGGCGCTCTCCTTCGCCCGGTCCACCGCCGACCAGATGCGGTCGGTGAAGGTCGGGCTCGCGTCGTTGTCCTCGGGCCCGAGTTCGAAGTCGGTATCGTCCCAGTGGCGCTCGTCCGCCCAGCCGGCTGGTTCGCCGGCGGTGCTGGCGTAGGGCTGGTAGGCCGGATCGGTCACGCGCGTGCCGTACCGGTTCATGTGCGTCGCGCTGTAGGGCGAGCGCGGATTGGACCGCTCGGAGACGTAGGCGCTGCTGCCGCCATAGGTGCTCCGGCCGTAGCGGGAGCCCGCGTCGACGGGGTCGTCGTGGTGGCGCATCTCGCTCACCTTCGACCGCGCCTTGTCGCCGAACAGCAGCCAGGCGATGCCGATGCCGGTCAGCGCCACGCCCACGGGGTTCTCGCGGACGACGCGCTGTGCGGTCGCGCTGAAGTCGCTGGCGTAGTAGCGGGCCTGGTCGGACACCTGGTGGGCCAGGCCGTCGAATGACAGGCGGTTGCCGATGTCGGCGAGGGTCGCGCTGAGGCCGGCGCGCTCGCGCTCGACGTCGCGCTCGATCTCTTCGGGGGTGCGATAGTCAGCCATGTTGGGTGCTCTCCTTGATGGCCCGCGCGTCGTCGGCCACGTTTCGGGCCGTCCGGCTCGGGGTCAGGTTCTCGGGCTTGAGGCGGTTTCGGGCGACCGCGATGAGGATCCAGACGACGACCAGGTAGATCAGGCCGACGATGAGCGAGGCCCAGCCGGTGCCGATCTCGAATCCGTCGGCGATCGCGGCGACGAGCGCCACGGTCAGGACGTTCAGCGCACAGATCGCGACCACGACCGCCGCGACGATCATCGCGATGCCGGCCACGGCGTTCTTCATCGCCTGCCGCGCCTCGGCCTTGGCGAGGTCGATCTCGCCGCGGACCAGTGCGCTCACATGCTGCATCGCGTCGCTCAGGAGCGAACCGATGCCCCTGTTGTCCGCCGTGTTCTTGTCTGTGGGGTGTGTCTCGTCGCGCATCACGCCGCTCCGTGGGTTACGCCCGGAGTGCCGGACGGCTTGGCCGGACCGGCGCCGGGGGTGTAGGGCGCGCTGGTCATGCCCGGCTGGGTCCGGGTCGCGGGCGACGCCAGCTCGGGTTCGGGGCGCGAGGCGCGACCGAAACGGGCGACGGCGAAGCCGACCAGCGCCGAGGCGCCGAGGAACATCAGGGGGTTGCGGCGGGCAAAGGCGCTCAGGTCGTCGACCATCTCGCCGATGTCCTTGTCGCGGACCGTGTCGCTCATGGTCGCGAGGTTGTCGGCGAGGTAGCCGAACGTCCGCTCCTGCGGAGAGCCGTCCTGCAGGTCGCGCGCCGCCTTGCGCAGCGCCTCGGACACGGTGTGGATCTCGTCAGCGGTCGCGGACTTGGCGGACTCGCCGCGCCGGCGGACCTCGTCGGTCACGGCGGCCTGCGCATCGCGGCCGGTCCGCTTGGCGGCATCCGCGATCTCGTGCGCGGTGTCGCGCGCGGCGGCGCTGACCTTGTCCGCTTCGTCGCGGGCGGCGTTGCCGATTTCGTCTTTCGTAGCCATCGTGTGCCTCCTCGAAAGATTTCCGAGAGCGGCGGCATGTGCCCGGGTGGCCATGCCGCGTCGCGGAGATGACAATCTCGTCCAATCGGGCGATCAACGCCGCGTGAGGCGCGAAGTTCCGTTCGCGCCCGCAGGACTTCGAGGAGGGGAGGTGCCGGTCAGGCGGCCGTGTACATGCCTTCGTAGATCGGCCCCAGCGTCTCGTGCTCGAACAGCGACGAGACCGAGGTTCCGTTCCAGATGTTCAGGATCGCCTGCGCGAAGACGGGCGCCGTGGGCACGATCCGGATGTTGCGGCAGCCCAGGACGGCGGGCGGAGGCTCGATCGAGTCGGTGATGACGAGGGATTTCATGACCGAACTCTCGATCCGCTCGACCGCCGGACCCGACAGGACGCCGTGGGTGATGTAGGAGTGCACCTCGGTCGCCCCGTGCTCCGTCAGCAGCTGCGCCGCCTTGCACAGGGTGCCGGCGGTGTCGCAGATGTCGTCGACGATGAGGCAGGTCTTTCCGGCGACCTCGCCGATGATGGTCATCTCGGCGATCTCGCCCGCCTTCTCGCGCCGCTTGTCGACGATCGACAGCGGCGCGCCGATCCGCTTGGCCAGTTCGCGCGCGCGGGCCACGCCGCCGACGTCGGGAGAGACCACCATCAGGTCGTCCATCCGGCCGCGGAAGTTGTGCAGGATGTCGAGGCTGAAGATCGGCGAGGCGTAGAGGTTGTCGACCGGGATGTCGAAGAAGCCCTGGATCTGCGCCGCGTGCAGGTCCATCGTCAGCACCCTCTCGATCCCCGCGGCGGCGATCATGTTCGCCACCAGCTTGGCCGAGATCGGGGTCCGCGCCTTGGCCCGCCGGTCCTGCCGGGCGTAGCCGAAATAGGGGATGACCGCCGTGATCCGCGCCGCCGACGACCGGCGCAGCGCGTCCGCCATGATCAGCAGTTCCATCAGGTTGTCGTTCGCCGGGTTCGACGTCGACTGGACGATGAACATGTCCTCGCCGCGGACGTTCTCATACACCTCGACGAAGACCTCCTGGTCGTTGAACCGCTCCACCCGCGCCTCGACGAGCCCGACGCTCATTCCCCGGTGCATCGACATCCGCCGGGCGATGGCCCGGGCGAGAGGCTTGTTGGCGTTTCCGGAGATGAGCTTGGGCTCGGTCACGACGGGCATCTGGCGGTCCTCGGGCCGTGGGCCGAATCCCTCGCCATGCAAAGGATTCGTGACGTTGACACCGCCTAGCACATGCCTACCGTGAGGCAAGACCCTCCCCCGTCCGGACCCCAGCACAGATGCCGCATATCGACTACTTCTGCTCCACCCTCTCGCCGTACGTCTATCTCGCAGGCACCCGGATGGAGGAGGTGGCGGCGAAGCACGGGGCCACGATCACCTACAAGCCGCTCGACATCATGGCGCTGTTCACCCGGACCGGCGGCACCGCCCCGAAGGACCGGCACGTCGCCCGGACGGACTACCGCGCGCAGGAACTGCGGCGGCAGTCGGCGAAGACGGGGCTGCCGCTGAAGCTGCACCCGGCGCATTGGCCGACCAACGGCGCGCCGGCGGCCTACGCGCTGATCGCGGCGCAGGACGCCGGCGGCGGCGATCTCGGCCGGCTGCTGCACTCGTTCGGCTCGGCCTGCTGGGCCGAGGACCTCGACATCGCCGACGACCGGGTGATCCGGGCCCGGCTGGAGGCGGCGGGCTTCGATCCCTCGCTCGCCGACAAGGGCCTGATGATGGGGGCCGAGACGTATGCCTCGAACCTTGAGGAGGCGGTGAACCGCGGCGTCTTCGGCACGCCGTTCTACATCACCGACACGGACGAGCGGTTCTGGGGCCAGGACCGCATCCCCGACCTCGACGCGTACCTGTCCGGGACGCTGTGACGCTGCACGTCGCGCGGGTGGGGCGCGGGGCGGAGGCCGCGCTTCTGCTGCATGGCGGGTTGTCGCGGTCCGAGCGGCTGATGCCGCTGGCCGGGGCGCTGGCGGACCGGATGACGATGGTGGTGCCGGACCTGCCGGGACACGGCCGCTCGCCCGACTGGGACGGGCAGGGCGACTACCATGCCGCCTGCGTGGAGGCGGTGGCGCCGCTGGCGGAGGCGGGGATGCACCTGATCGGCCATTCCTTCGGCGGCACCGTGGCGCTGCGGCTGGCGATCGAGCGGCCGGGCATGGTCTCCCGCCTCACGCTGATCGAGCCGGTGATGTTCGCCGCGGCGGGCGACACGCCGGCGGCGCGGGATCATGAAGCGGGCTACGCGGAGGTGCGGGCGCAGATCGCCGCGGGCAATCCCGCCGCCGCCGCCGAGGCGTTCCTCGCCCTCTGGGGGCCGGGGGTCTGGGCGCGGATGGACCGCGCCGCCCGCAGGGACGCGGCGCGGCGGATGCCGCTGATCGAGGCCGCCGAGGCCGGCATCATGGGCGATTCCGGCGCGGTGGTGCCGCGGCTTCGGGACCTCGCGGTGCCGGTCCACCTGATCCGCGGGAGCGAGACGCATCCGGTGGTGGCCGACATCCATGCCGGGCTGATGGCGCGCCTGCCGGACGCCCGCGAGACGGTCATCCCCGGCGGCGGTCACATGGTGACGCTCACGCATCCCGGCGAGGTGGCGGCGATGATGTAGGGTGGGTGAAACCCACCTGCGCCCGTCGCGGTGGGTTTCACCCACCTTACGGGAGCAATCCCAGGAACCGGTCCACCCCGTCCTCGTCCATCGACCAGTCGCAGACCAGCCGACCGGTCAGCCACGCGTCGTCCGGCCCGGTCTCCGGATCGCCCGACATCACGTAGTACGTCGCGCCGCCGTCCAGCAGCCGCCGGTGCACCGCCCGGGGCGCTTCGAAGAAGATCATGTTCGCCTCGGCGCCCCACGGCAGCCGCACGTCGTTGCGGCCCGACAGCCCCGCCGCCAGCCGCGCGCAGGCCGCGTTCGCCCGCCCCGCCAGCTCCAGCCACAGGCCGTCCGCGAGGTAGCCCTGCATCTGCGCCGAGAGGTAGCGGTGCTTGGAGAACAGATGCGCCCCGCGCTTGCGCCGCAGCTCGAACTCCCAGGCATGGGCGGGGTCGAAGAAGATGCACGCCTCGACGCCCATGCAGCCGTTCTTGGTGCCGCCGAAGCTGACCGCGTCGACGCCGGCCTTCCACGACATCTCGGCCGGTGTGCAGCCGAGCGCGGCGACGGCATTGCCGAACCGCGCGCCATCGAGATGGACCTTCAGGCCGTACTCCTTGGCCACCGCCGACAGGGCCGCGATTTCGTCCACGCTGTGGACCGTCCCCTTCTCGGTGACCTGCGTGATCGCCACCGGCCCGCGCTGCGGCCCGTGGACGCCGCGCGTCTCCTCGCCCTCGATGGCGGCGCGCAAGGCGTCGGGGGTCATCTTGGCCCGCTCGTCCGGCACCACGGTCAGCTTGGCGCCGCCGGTGTAGAACTCGGGCGCGTTGCACTCGTCCTCGTTGATGTGGGCCATCTTGGTGCAGAAGATCGTCTCCCACGGCTGCGCCAGCGTGCCGAGGATCAGCGCATTCGCCGCCGTGCCGGTGGCGACGAGATACACCGCCGCCTCGGGCGCCTCGAACAGGTCGCGGATCGCCTGCCGCACCTCCGCCATCTCGGCGTCCGCGCCATAGCCCATGCGGTAGCCGTCGTTGGCGCGGGTCACCGCCTCCAGCACCCTGGGGTGGGCGGGACCGGCATTGTCGGAGGCGAAGAACATCGGCGTGACCTCTTGGCTCGTGGCCGGGCAGGGGTGGCACCGGCGGGCGGGGAAGGCAAGCGGGCGGGGGCGGTCCTGGCGGCGCGAGGCCCCGGCTCAGGGCCGGGGCGGGTATTCTCGAGATCGGTGGCGCTCTTCTCATCGCGTCCCGGGCCTGACCCGGGACCCCGATGGGCGGAGCGCCAAGCCGCGCGAGGCCCCGGCTCAGGGCCCGGGGCGGGTATTCTCGAGATCGGTGGCGCTCTTCTCATCGCGTCCCGGGCCTGACCCGGGACCCCGTTCCATACGCGCGACCGTCGCCCCGCCGCCACCTACTCCGGCAGCGGCTCCTCGATGATGTGCTCTTCCCAGTCCTCGTCCGCCACCTCGACCTCGTTGACCGTCCGATCCTTCACCGAGACCCCCGCCTGGTGCACGCTGTCCGGGTCGCCGGACAGCAGCGGGTGCCACGGCTCCAGCGGCCGGCCCTCCCACAGCAGGCGGTAGGCGCAGGTGGCGGGCAGCCAGTAGAGGTTCTTCCTCAGCGTCTTGGGCGTCAGGACGATGCACTCGGGCACGTAGGCGTGCCGCGTCTCGTAGCGCGAGCAGCGGCAGGTGGCGCCGTCCAGCAGCCGGCAGGCGACGTTGGTCAGGGCGACCTCGCCGGTGTCGTCGTCCTCGAGCTTGTTGAGGCAGCACTTGCCGCAGCCGTCGCACACACCCTCCCACTCGGCGCGGGTCATCTGGCGGAGCGGCACCGTCTCCCAGAACCGGGGGCGCAGCTCAGACACCCGCCAGCACCTCGCGGGCGCGGGCGCAGTCGGCGTCCATCTGCGCGATCAGCGCGGGCAGGCCGTCGAAGACCGCCTCGGGGCGGAGCCATTCGACGAGGGCGACCGACATCTCGGCGCCGTAGAGGTCGCCCGAGAAGTCGAAGAGGAAGGTCTCGCAGTTCGGCACGTCGCCGTCGAACATCGGCCGGATGCCGATCGAGGCGGCGCCGTGGTAGCGGCCCTTGTGCGGGCCCTGCAGGACGTCGGCGAGCACCGCGTAGACGCCGAAGCGCGGCTGGTGCAGCCCGTCGATCGCCATGTTGGCGGTTGGATAGCCCAGTTCGCGCCCGCGCTGGTGGCCGCGGACGACGGTCCCTTCCAGCCGGTGCCAGTGCCCCAGCATCGCCGCCGCGTCTCGCGGCCGGCCCTCGCTGAGCGCGGTGCGGATGGCGGTGGAACTGACGCGCGTCCCGCCATTGGCGAAGACCGGCGCGATGGTGACGCCGAAGCCGAGGTCGGTGCCGAACTCCCTCAGGTGCCCCGCCGTGCCGGCCCGGTCCTTGCCGAAGCAGAAGTCCGGTCCGACGACCACGTGGGCGAGGCCGAGCCGCCGGGCGAGGATCTCCTCGGCGAAGGCGCGGGGCGTCAGCGCGGCGAGGGCGGCGTTGAACGGCAGCTCGTAGAGGACGTCGACCCCCAGCTTCTCCAGCCGGTGGGCGCGGGCGGCGGCGTTCATCAGCCGGAACGGAGGGCCGCCGGGGGCGAAGTGCTGGCGGGGGTGCGGCTCGAACGTCAGGACGCCGAGGCGGGCGCCGGCCGTCCTGGCCGCCTCGCGCGCGACGTCCAGCACCGCCTGGTGGCCGAGATGCACGCCGTCGAAATTGCCGATGGCCGCGGCGGCGCCGCGGTCGGCGGGCAGGACGTACTGGCTGTCGCGGACGATGCGCATGGCGGCGAGGTAGTCCCCGCCGCGACCGGGCGCAACCGTCAGTCGAAGCGGCGCGACAGGGCGAGGACGACGGCCTCGCCGGCAAGCACCTGTCTGCCGGCGACCAGCGCCCGCGTGTTCAGCGTGACCCGCCTGCGGGCATTGTCGATGGCCGTCACCTCCACCTCCGCCGTCACCGCATCGCCGGGGCGGACGGGGGCGAGGAATCTCAGCGACTGGCCGAGATAGACGGTGCCGTGCCCCGGAAGCTGCTCGCCGATCACCGCCGAGATCAGGCCGGCGGTCAGCATCCCGTGCGCGATGCGGCCCTGGAAGATCGTGTCCCGCGCATAGCCGTCGTCGAGGTGGACCGGGTTGCGGTCGGTCGAGACCTCGGCGAACAGCTCGATGTCGCGGTCGGTCACGACCTTGGTGAGGCTGCGCACCATGCCGATCTCGATCTCCTCGATCACGATCGTGTCGCGGGGGTCGTTAGCGGTCCGGTCGAGCGTGGCGGCGCCTCGGTAAGGATCGGGCGCGCAAGGCGCCTATGGAGCAATAAAATTTCTTTGCTGTTGCGGAAAGTCAAGGGCGGCGGCGAGCCGCCGCCGCCGGACTCAGCGCAGGAAGCCGATGGCGAAGGTTGGCGTCACCTGTTCGGACGCGAGGTACGCGTCCAGCCGGGCGGGGTCTGGCTGCCCGCCGGGCGCCGTGTCGGTCTCCTCGGCGGCGAGGCCGCCGGTGATGAACAGCGAATCCAGGTCCTCGCCCTGCGCGCCGAGGATGTCGGTGCGGATGCCGTCGCCGATGCACAGGATGCGGCCGTCCGACACGGTCGCCCCCTCGCCGGCGAGGCGCTGGCGGGCGAGGTCGTAGATCGGCGGATGCGGCTTGCCGAAATACAGGCTCTCGCCGCCCATCTCGGTATAGAGCGCCGCGATGGCGCCGGCGCACCACTCCCGGCTGTCGCCGCGGTCGACCACGATGTCGGGGTTCGCGCAGAGCAGCTTCAGCCCCCGCGTCTTCGCCGCCAGAAGCTGCGGCCGCAGGGCCGACGGATGCTCCTGCGAATCGAACGGCCCGCAGCAGACGATGCCCTCGGCCTCATCCAGTTCCACCCGCTCGATCTCCACCGGGTCGCGGGCGATCTTCAGCGGGTCGAAGAAGGACAGGTCGGTGTCGGGGTCGCCCATGAACCAGACCTTGCGGCCGACGACGCCCCGGAACATCGCCGCCCGCGCGCTGTCGCCCGAGGTCGCGATGACGTCCCAGCAATCCTCCGGCACGCCGATCTGGTCCAGCTGCCGCGCCACCGCGCCGCGCGGGCGGGGCGCGTTGGTGACCAGCACCACCTTGCCGCCGCCCCGGCGGAAGCCGCGCATCGCGGCGACCGCCTCGTCATAGGCCCGCACGCCGTTGTGCATGCAGCCCCACAGGTCGACGAAGGCGGCGTCGTAGTCCGCGGCGATCTCGGCGATGCTCTCGATGATGCGGACCACAGGCGCGCCCCTTCAGACCTTGAGGTTCGGGATGATCTGCTTCTTGCGGCTCATGATGCCGGGCAGGACCACCGTGTCGCCGGTGACCGTCGCGCCGAAGCTCTTCTCGGCGACCGACTTCACCAGCTCGTTCGGGACGAGCAGCGTCGCCTCCTCGTTCAGGATGTCGACGACGAACAGCAGCACCTGGTCGGCGCCGTCCTCGCGGGCCACGTCCTCCATCGATTTCATCAGCGAGTCCTTGCGGTCCAGCACGGTGCCCGGCGAGGTCGTTTCGAGGACGGAGACGCGGAAGTCCTTGCCGCCGACGGTGTATTCCTTGGAATCCATCCGCAGCAGCTCGGCGTCCGAGAAGGACGACACATCGGACTTCGCCGCGAACATCTCGGCCGCGAAGGAGGGGATGTCGACGCCCAGCTCCCCCGCCAGCTGCTCGGCCAGGCCGCGGTCGACCGGCGTCGTCGTGGGCGAGCGGAATTCCAGCGTGTCGCTGAGGATGCAGGACAGGATCAGGCCCTTGATCCCGTCCGGCATCTGCGCGGCGTCGGCGCCCATCAGGTCGAACATGATGGTGGCGGTGCAGGCCAGCGGGCGGATCGTGATGTCGATCGGCGCCTTGGTCTCGATCCCGCCGGTCAGCTTGTGGTGGTCGATGATGGCGCGGATGTCGGCGTCGTTGATGCCGGCCGGCAGCTCGGCCGGGTTGTTGGTGTCGACGATCACGACCGGCTGGCCGGCCTCGACCTCCGTGAGCACCGGCGGCAGGTCGAAGCCCCAGCGCTGGGCCACGAACTTCGCCTCGGTGTTCGGCTCTCCCAGCAGGCGCGCCTCGGCCGGGGTGCCGACGTGGCTGAGGTACCAGGCCCAGACGAGGGGCGAGCCGGTGGAGTCGGTGTCGGGGGACTTGTGGCCGAAGACGAGCGTGGTCATTGGGAAACTTTCCGGGCAGGCGTGTGAAATCGCCGCGCTTATAGGAGGGCGCTTCGGCGCTGTCACCCCGCGCCCGTCGCTTGTCGGCCCAGGGCAGCCATGCTATTTCGGACGGCACACTCTGGACCTGAAGGAGGGCCCTGGCGATGGACTTCACGCCGCTCAACCGCCTCCGCGCCGCGCGCTGACCGCGCGCCGACCACCGCCTCCAGAGGAGTCACGACAGAATGGACCAGCGCGCCTGACGCCCCGGGGCCGTCCCCCGGGTTCTCCGGCCGTGACCGCCGAGCGGCGGCGCGGCCCGCTCTCAATCGAGTTCGAAAGGCCGATCCATGCCGACCAGCAAGAAACCCCGCAAGAAGTCCGCCGCCACCGCCGCGGGCAAGCCCGACAGCAAGGCGGCGAGTCACCCGACCGCCGGCCAGTCCCGGCTGCCGCCGGGCGTCGACAGCGGCGCCCAGCAGTCCAGGACGGTGAAGCGTCTGCCTCTGCCGGGCAAGTCGCGCGGCCGCTAGGGCACCGCGAGCGCCCCGCCGGTCCGCCGGCGGGGCGTCACTCCAGCGGGCGGATGGTCCAGCCGCTCTGTTCCAGCAGCCGCAGGAGGCCGTCCTCGCCCGCCATGTGCGCGGCGCCGGCGGCGACGACGATGCGGTCGTTCTCCCTTGCCGCGGCCTCGATCACCGGCACCCACGCCTGGTTGCGGCGGGTCAGCAGCATCTCGGTCATCAGGTCGTTCAGCCGCTGCGTTTCCGCTTCGTCCTGCTCGGGCAGGGGCACGTACTGCGACAGCAGCCACGTCTCGGCGATGCGGCCGGCGAAGTAGTTGTCGACCGTCGCGGTGAAGAGCTCGGCCTGGATGTCGGCGCTCATCAGCGACGCCTCGAGGAGCGCGATCTCCGTCTCCTCCCCCGCCTCGTCCATGATTTGCACCAGCGTGTCGTACGGCTCCAGCGACACCTGCGGCACGCCTGCCGCCGCGGCCGCGTCGCGCAGGCGGTAGTCGAGGCCGCCGTCGCGGTCGGCGGCTGCCTCCATCGCGCAGGGCGGGATCGACAGCGTGACCATCAGCGACCAGGGCCGGAACTTCGCCGCCATGAAGGCGGGGATGCCGCGCTCGTCCACCGCGTCCTGCACGCGGTCCCACAGCTCGGGCTCCAGCCGGCCGGGCAGGGCGGGGCCGTCGGTGTAGTACAGCATCGACGGCCGCTCGGCCATCGCGCGGGTCATCAGGTCCTCGTCCTCCGCGGTGATCTCGACCATCAGCAGGTCGGCCTCCGCGATCTCGGCGGTGAACTGCTCCGCCAGCGGATCGTGGCGCGGATCGGCGATGTGCAGCGTGCCCACGATGGCGAGGCGGTCGTCGCCGCGCGTCGCCTCCCAGGCGAGGCCGCGGCCGTAGGGCATCGCGGCCGCGTCCGCTTCCAGCGCGGCGCGGTCCGCGGCGCTCAGCCGGTCCATGTAGCTGGGCGCGTCGCACTGTGCGGCGGCCGTGAGCGGCAGGAGCGTGGTGAGCGCGGCGGCGAGGAGCGGTCGGAGCATCGGCTGGACTTCCTGCGGGGGGCTGACGGGTCAGAGGTAGGGACGGGCGGCCCGGCCCACAACGGCGGGGCGGGTACGTCGGCGAGGACCGGCCGGAGCGGAATGGCCGGTCCGCAGGAGAAGGCGCCCGACCGCCACCCGCGGGACAGGCGGGCGGCGGCCGGGCGGGGTCCGGTCGCCCGGCCGGGACAGGGCCGAAGAGACCAGCGGCGGGGCGCCGGTGGGTCCGCCCGCGGGGGATGGGCGGGCGGGGCCGGCGCGGGCCGGTGAGGGCCCGGCCGCCGCCCTCGGGAGGGCAGCGACCGGGCGGTCGGGATCAGGACGCGGCCAGGGCGCGCGCCGGGCGGCGGAACAGGCGGACCAGCCAGCCCGACCGGCCGCCCGCCCGAATTATGGGCTCGGGCGGAGGGACGTGCGGGATCACCACGACACCGCCGGGGGCGGGGGGTGTGAACCGCAGGGTTTGCGGCTGCGTCCGGCGGGTCGTGCGCTTCTCTTCCCAGGGCAGGAACGCCTCGTGGCTGGCCCGGTGGTCGATCGCGTGAAACGTGAACATTGCTGTCTTTCCTTGGTCTTCGGGTTGGACCGCGGACCGGACCGGCCACGCGGACGGGATCCGGCGGGCCGATGGGCACGCCGGGGGCGGCCCCGGACACGCGAACAGGCGCGGCGGGGGTAGAGGCAGGAGGTTTCAGGGGGCGGACGCGAACGCGGCCGCGGCGACGAGGGTCAGAGCGCGCGGGGCGCGCGGATGAAGACGGTCATTGCCATGGGATCCACTCCGTGGTCGGACTTGTCGTGGGGGCGGGCGACGGTCAGGTCGCCAGCATCGGCTGCGACCTGCGTCAGCAGGTGATGGGGGTTCTCGTTCCGATCATTTGCAGCCTCCTCGAAAGTCCCGTAGGGACGGTGGATGGGCGCCTCTTAGGACATTCTGTCGCACCTGCCTAGCCCCAAAATGACGCGACGTGCAGATGGTGGGGAATTCCCCACCCGACCCGCTTGACAGCTCCCGCGCCGGTGCCTAACTCGGCGCCGTTAGCACTCGCGAACGGTGAGTGCCAACCCCGGCCCCAGAGCGGGCCCGGGCGGAGGACAGACAAGCCAAGGAGCTTACGGATATGGCGTTTCAACCGCTTCATGACCGGGTGCTGGTGCGCCGTGTTGAAGGCGACGAAAAGACCAAGGGCGGCCTGATCATCCCGGACAGCGCGAAAGAGAAGCCGGCGGAAGGCGAAGTCGTCGCCTGCGGCCCGGGCGCGCGCAAGGATTCGGGCGAGCTGATCGAGATGTCGGTCAAGCCGGGCCAGCGGATCCTGTTCGGCAAGTGGTCGGGCACCGAGGTCACCCTCGACGGCCAGGAGCTGCTCATCATGAAAGAGAGCGACATCCTCGGCATCATCGAGAACGACGCCGCCGCCAAGGCCGCCTGAGCGGCCGACCGGCGACGATCAATCCCAAACAGACACATATTTCAGGAGCACTGAGACATGGCTGCTAAAGACGTCCGGTTCGACACCGACGCCCGCAACCGCATGCTCAAGGGCGTCAACACGCTCGCGAACGCGGTGAAGGTCACCCTCGGCCCCAAGGGCCGCAACGTCGTCATCGAGAAATCGTTCGGCGCCCCCCGCATCACCAAGGACGGCGTCACCGTCGCCAAGGAGATCGAGCTCGAGGACAAGTTCGAGAACATGGGCGCGCAGATGGTGAAAGAGGTCGCCTCTCGCACCAATGACGAGGCCGGCGACGGCACCACCACCGCCACCGTTCTCGCCCAGGCGATCGTCATCGAGGGCATGAAGTCGGTCGCGGCCGGCATGAACCCGATGGACCTCAAGCGCGGCATCGACATGGCCACCGCCAAGGTCGTCGACGCGATCAAGGCCGCCGCCCGCCCGGTCAACGATTCGGCCGAGGTCGCCCAGGTCGGCACCATCTCCGCCAACGGCGAGGCCGAGATCGGCCGCCAGATCGCCGACGCGATGCAGAAGGTCGGCAACGACGGCGTCATCACCGTCGAGGAGAACAAGGGCCTCGAGACCGAGACCGAGGTCGTCGAGGGCATGCAGTTCGACCGCGGCTACCTGTCGCCGTACTTCGTGACCAACGCTGACAAGATGACGGCCGAGCTCGAAGACGCGATGATCCTGCTGCACGAGAAGAAGCTCTCGTCGCTGCAGCCGATGGTCCCGCTCCTCGAGCAGGTGATCCAGTCGGGCAAGCCGCTCCTCATCATCGCCGAGGACGTCGAGGGCGAGGCGCTGGCCACGCTCGTCGTCAACAAGCTGCGCGGCGGCCTGAAGATCGCCGCCGTGAAGGCCCCGGGCTTCGGCGACCGCCGCAAGGCCATGCTGCAGGACATCGCGATCCTGACCGGCGGCCAGGTGATCTCGGAAGATCTCGGCATGAAGCTCGAGAACGTGACCGTCGACATGCTCGGCACCGCCAAGCGCGTCTCGATCACCAAGGACGAGACCACGATCGTCGACGGCCACGGCGAGAAGGCCGAGATCGAGGCCCGCGTCTCTCAGATCCGTCAGCAGATCGAAGAGACCACCTCGGACTACGACCGTGAGAAGCTGCAGGAGCGTGTCGCCAAGCTGGCCGGCGGCGTCGCCGTCATCCGCGTCGGCGGCATGACCGAGGTCGAGGTGAAGGAGCGCAAGGACCGCGTCGACGACGCGCTCAACGCGACCCGCGCCGCGGTCCAGGAAGGCATCGTGGTCGGCGGCGGCGTCAGCCTGCTGCAGGGCGCCAAGGCGCTCGACGGCCTGACCGGCGAGAACTCGGACCAGAACGCGGGCATCGCGATCGTCCGCAAGGCGCTGGAAGCGCCGCTGCGGCAGATCGCCCAGAACGCCGGCGTCGACGGCTCGGTCGTGGCGGGCAAGGTCCGCGAATCGACCGACCTCAAGTTCGGCTTCAACGCCCAGACCGAAGAGTACGGCGACATGTTCAAGTTCGGCGTGATCGACCCGGCCAAGGTCGTGCGCACCGCGCTCGAGGATGCGGCGTCGGTCGCCGGCCTGCTGATCACCACCGAGGCCATGGTCGCCGACCGTCCGAAGAAGGAAGAGCCCGCCGGTGCCGGTGGCATGGGCGGCATGGGCGGCATGGACATGATGTAAGTCCTGCCCGCTTCAGGCAGATCGGGGCCGTCCTTCGGGGCGGCCCCTTTTCTTTGCGGCCGTCTCGGCGGTTGTTCGCGCCGGATAGTCGCCGAAGCTCCTCGCGACACGGGGCCGGCGGTGGAGCCGACATGACCACGGGAGAGCGGGACGACATTGGCCGGCGGCTCTTCGACGCGGCCAGCGTGGTACCGGCGCCGGCATCGACCTCCGGCTTTTCGGCGTCACCTTCATCGACGTTGAACAAGGAGATCGCCCACGGCAGCAGCTCAGGCCGCCGCTGGCCTCCCCCCGATCCTACGCGTGCTCCCCGCCGGCGAGACGCTCGTGGTCATGCAGGGATGGCGAAGCGACCAGCATCCTCGTCACGTCAGAGCATTTCACCGCGGCCATCCGTTGCCTCCGCCCGAGGCGGCATCACCCCCCGATCCCTCGACGCACCAGGTTTGCCCCCGCCACGAACAGCACCACAAGCACCGCGCGCCGGAACTGGCGCTCGTCGATCCGGTCGTTCAGCCGCTGGCCAATCAGCATCCCCGCGATCGCCGGCACCAGGAGCGCGGCGGAGAACGGCACCGTCTGCGCCGTCACCACGCCCGAGCGGACATGCGCGATCAGCAATAGCAGTGCGCCCAGACCGTAGATCACGCCCTGCGTGCGGACGTGGTCGGCCTTGGGCACGTCGATCGCCGTCAGGTACGCCACCGTCGGAGGGCCCCAGACGCCGGACACTCCGCCGACGAGACCGGAGAACCCGCCCACCGCCATCTCGACCCCGGCCGACCGGCCCGCGAGTCGCGGCCGCCATCCCACCAGTTGCATCAGAGCGAACAGCGTGATCGGCACGCCGATCAGCAGGAACAGCGCCCGCACGGACAGCACGTTCACCAGTTGCGCCGACAGGACGAGGCAGACCAGCAGGACGCCGAGATACAGTCGGAACTCCACGATCGCCCGCCGCGCCGCCGGCCAGCCGCCGCGCAACGCCTGCATCCCGTTGGTCACCAGGGTCGGCAGGATCAGCCCCGCCAGCGCCACCTGCGGCGGCAGGAACAGCGACAGGCCCGAGATCAGGACCATCGGCATCGCAAAGCCGGTCAGGCCCTTGATCAGCCCCGCCAGAAGGGCGATCCCGAGGGCAGCGGCGAAGAGGGGCGGGGACAGGTCCATGCCGCCGGCATAGCCCGACCGGCCCGGAGCGGCACGGAAAATCAGGCGCGACATTCCGTTGCGCGTGATGCGGGCTTTGAGGTTACAAAGTTGCGCTGCACCTGCGAGAGCGCTAGGTGTCGGCTGTCACCAGCGGAGGCGACGATGGCACATGACGGGCAGGACGCTTCGACGGACGCGGTGCTGGGGGGACTGACCGACCTCACACGGGCCGCGCTGGCCCCCGTGGCGGACGTGCTGGAGGAGGCGACCGCCGCTGTCAAACGCCGCATCGGCAACGGGCCGCTCGACGCGCAGCAGGACGCGGCCCACGGCCTCTCGTGGCTCGCCACCTACGGCCGCGCGCTGCAGCAGATGCAGGGCTGGGCCGACCGGCTGGAGGAGCAGGGCAGGCTCGGAGAGGCCGAGCAGCTGGTCCTGCAGATCGCCTTCGGCGAATACCTCGCCCAGATCCAGGGCGGCATCCCCATGAGCCAGGGAGAGATCGTCCGCCTCGAAGCCCTCGGCGCCGATCCGAGCCCTCTCGACGCCGACCCGGTGCGCCGCCTGATCGCCGAAGGCAACAGCGACGCCGCCCGCCTGCGCCTCGCCGCGCTTCTCGCCGAGCGGGGCGGCGACTGCGCCGCCTCGGGCCTGGACGACGAGATGGAGATGATCCGCGACCAGTTCCGCCGCTTCGCCGCGGAGAAGGTGGAGCCGTTCGCCCACGACTGGCACCTCAAGGACGAGCTGATCCCGATGGCGCTGATCGAAGAGCTGTCCGAGATGGGCGTCTTCGGCCTGACCATCCCCGAGGAGTACGGCGGCCTCGGCCTGCCCAAGACCGCGATGGCCGTCGTCTCGGAGGAGCTGTCCCGCGGCTATATCGGCGTCGGCTCCCTCGGCACCCGGTCCGAGATCGCGGCCGAGCTGATCCTCGGCGGCGGCACCGAGGCGCAGAAGGCGCACTGGCTGCCGAAGATCGCCAGCGGCGCGGTCCTTCCGACGGCGGTGTTCACCGAGCCGAACACCGGATCCGACCTCGGCGCGCTCCGCACCCGCGCGGTGCCTGACGGCGAGGGCTGGCGGATCACCGGCAACAAGACCTGGATCACCCACGCCGCCCGCGCCGGGCTGATGACGCTGCTCGCCCGCACCGACCCCGAGACGGACGACTACCGCGGCCTGTCGATGTTCCTGGCCGAGAAGACCCCTGGCACCGACGCCGAGCCGTTCCCCGACGCCGGCCTCACCGGCGGCGAGATCGGCGTCCTCGGCTACCGGGGCATGAAGGAGTACGAGCTGGCGTTCGACGGCTTCCGCGTGTCCGGCGACGGCCTGCTCGGAGGCGCCCCCGGGACGGGTTTCAAGCAGCTGATGCAGACGTTCGAGAGCGCCCGCATCCAGACCGCCGCCCGCGCGGTCGGGGTGGCACAGGCGGCGCTCGACGTCGCGCTGTCCTACGCACAGGAGCGGCGGCAGTTCGGCCGGCCGCTGATCGCCTTCCCCCGCGTGGCGGGCAAGCTCGCCATGATGGCGGCCGAGATCATGGTGGCGCGGCAGCTCACCTACCACTCCGCGCGCGAGAAGGATGCCGGCCACCGCTGCGACCTCGAGGCGGGGATGGCCAAGCTGCTGGCCGCCCGCGTCGCCTGGGCGGCGGCGGACAACGGCCTGCAGATCCACGGCGGCAACGGCTTCGCCCTCGAATACCGGATCAGCCGGCTGCTGTGCGACGCGCGGATCCTCAACATCTTCGAGGGCGCGGCCGAGATCCAGGCGCAGGTCATCGCACGCCGGCTGCTGGGGTAGACCCGCTCACCCTCTCACCGAGCCAGAAATATCCTCGGGGGGGCGGCGTCAGCCGCGGGGGGCAGACAGCCCCCCTCCCACCCCGGCGGCTCAGTTCGTCCCCGGCAGCCCCGGCACGACGAAGCAGGGCATCGGCTCCACCCCTGGCAGGTCGTGGTTCAGGTGCTGGCCGCAATCCGAGATTGCGGCCCCGTCCGCCGCGGCCTGGTCCGGCAGGCCCCAGACGAGGGCGTAGGCGCCGTCGGCGCTGATCGCCATCGCCCGCGCCGCGCCGTCCGGCGCGCCGGCGGCGGCGGGGTTGCGGTACAGCTCCGCCACCTCGGGCGTCATCGTGATGTCGCCGGGCCCCGGCTCGCGGTAGCCGCGCGGCACGATCTCGGCCACCAGGATGCAGTCGTCGTTGCTGCTGCGGCATTCGCCCATCGCGATCGCGCGCGCCGCCTCGGCCGAGTTCGTGGTGGTGGCGTAGCCCCAGCCGCCGGACTTGGACGTGGCGAAGGCCGAGAAGTAGGTCGTGGGCCGGAACTCGGTGTCGAAGGCCTGCTGCGCCTCCGGCGACAGGCGCAGGCCCGACAGCATCCGCAGCTCGCCCGAGGGCGGGTACAGGATCACGCGCTCGGCCGGCAGCTGGAAGTCGATCTCCAGATGCCCCGGCAGATCCGGCAGCGCCGGCGCGGCCGCCCCGAGCACGAGGCCGGCGATGAGTGTCAGCATGAGGTCCTCCCCCGTCGTTCCGTTTCCCTCAGGTCAGTCTGCCAACAGGGGGCGTGTCTGGCAAATGGCGGATTTCCCGCCCCCGGATTGCGTCAGCCGGCGCGGCGGATCTCGTCGATGAGGCGGGCGCGGGCGGGGGGCAGTTCCACCTCGGCGCCGATCAGGCGGTGGCGCACGAACCAGCCGGTGGTGCCGAGCGCGGCGACGATGTCCGCCGCGCCCGCCTCGCCCGCGCCGCGCAGGACCGGCGGCAGCGGCAGCAGCCGGGCCACCCAGTCGCCCGCGCCGTCGCGGCTGACCGCGCGGCCCGAGCGGGGCGAGACGTAGGCGAGGTCGTCGGTCCCGCCGGTCACCGCGCACCGGTCCAGCACCAGCCCGAAGCCCATCTCCTCGAGCAGCGCGAGCTCCCATTGCAGGTAGGCCAGCGGCCAGACGTCGCCCTGACCCAGCAGGTCCAGCAGCGCCTCGGTCCGCGCATAGAGGGGGGCGTGCGCGTCCCGCTCCGGCAGGCTGCGGGACAGGAGCGCGGTCACGGCCGCGAGGCCGGCGAGCGCCAGCCGGTCGGACATCAGCACGGCCGAGCGGCTGCGCACCGGCTCCAACCGCCACGCGCCGAGGTGATCGGCGAGGCGGGCGGACCAGTGCGCATCGACCCGCGTGCCGGGCTGCAGCGCGGCCTGCGCCTTCCGCGAGGTGCCGCCGCGGACCAGCCCGAGGTGACGGCCGTGGGCGGCGGTGAAGATCTCGGCGATGGCCGAGCTCTCGCCGTGCGGCCGCACCGCCAGCACCGTCCCCTCGTCGCGCCATTCGATCATGCGCCGATATTGGGGCGGATCGCCGGAGTGTGAAGGGCGGGAACGCCGCCCGCGGCGGGACGTTCGCTCCATGACCGTCCGGCACAGACCCGACCGCCACAGCCACACCAGCCCCAGGAGGCTCCCGATGTTCCGCACCGCAGCACTCATCGCCCTGATCGCCGGCCCCGCCGCCGCCCAGACCCTGACCCTTGTCGAGACCGACGAGTACGGCCCCGTCGTCGCCGACGAGAGCGGCCGCTACGTCTATGCCTTCCACACCGAGGTCCGCGCCGGCGACGGCCTGCCTGCGCTGGAATCCTGCGGCGATCCCAAGTGCCTCGAGGACTGGCCGCGGGTCGAGGCGCCGGCGGACCTGACCGTCGGCGAGGGGCTGGACGAGACGCTCGTCTCCTCGATCACCTGGGACGGGATGGAAGTGCTGCAATATTCCAGCCAGCCGCTGTTCTACTTCGCCGGCGACGAGCCGGGCGAAAGCCCGCAGGGACAGGAAAACCACAGCTATGGCGGCTGGTGGTACCTGCTCGACCCGCTCGGCTTCCCCATCGTGACGGGGATCGCGCCCGATCCCGGCGATCCGGACGACATCCAGCCCCAGTCTGGTCAGGCCGAGCTGTCGCCGGAGACGGACGAACAGCTTCCGCCGGCCGACGCGCCCGACGCCCCGCCGTCGAGCAACTAGTCGAGCCCCGGCTCGCCCAGCAGATGTCGCCCCGCGCGGTCCTCGACCTCGATCACCCAGAGGTCGGGGTCCGTGCGGCGCTGACGTCTGACCGCCTCATCGACCTCGGCGTCGGAGCCGGCGGCGAGGTCGACCCACCGCCGCTCGCCGCTCATCAGGTCGAACGAGCGCTGCCAGAGGGTCGCGTTGCCGTCGAGCGTGGACTGCTTGACCAGCACCGCCCCCGCCGTGTCGTCGCCGCGGGCGACGACGAAGGCGGGGATGTCCGCCAGCCGCAGCCGGGTCAGGTAGGCCGAGACCCAGACCCCGGCCGCGAGACGGCTCACGCGCCTCCGTCCTTGAAGTCGAGGCCCATTTCGGAATAGCGCTCGGCCTCGTCCAGCCAGTTCGGCCGCACCTTCACCGTCAGGAACAGGTGCACCTTGCGGCCGAGGAACTCCTGCAGTTCCTCGCGCGCGGCCTTGCTCACCGCCTTGATCGTCTCGCCGCCGCCGCCGAGGACGATGCCCTTGTGGCCGTCGCGGGCGACGTAGACGATCTGGTCGACGCGGGCCGAGCCGTCCTTGCGCTCCTCCCAGCTTTCCGTCTCCACCGTCAGCTCGTAGGGCAGTTCCTGGTGCAGGCGGAGCGTCAGTTTCTCGCGCGTCATCTCCGCCGCGATCATCCGCAGCGGCAGGTCGGCGAGCTGGTCTTCGGGGTAGAGGAACGGCCCCTCGGGCATCTTGGCCGCCAGCCACTCCATCAGGTCCTCGGTCCCGTAGCCCCGCTCGGCCGAGATCATGAAGGTCTTCTCGAACGCGTGGGCCTCGTTCAGTTCGGACGTCAGCGCCAGCAGGCTCTCGGCCTTCACCTTGTCGATCTTGTTGATGGCGAGCGCGACGGGCCGACCCGCGACCCGCTCGTCCAGCGCGGACAGGATCTCCTTCACCCCGTCCGTCAGCCCGCGATGCGCCTCGACCAGCAGCAGCACCACGTCCGCGTCCGCCGCGCCGCCCCAGGCGGCGGCGACCATCGCGCGGTCCAGCCGGCGGCGCGGGCGGAACAGGCCGGGCGTGTCGACGAAGACGACCTGCGCGTCCCCGTGCATCGCCACGCCGCGGATGCGGGCGCGGGTGGTCTGCACCTTGTGGGTGACGATCGAGACCTTGGCGCCGACCATGCGGTTCAGCAGGGTCGACTTGCCGGCGTTCGGCTCTCCGATCAGGGCGACGAAACCGGCGCGGGTCATCTTGGGGGCTCCTCGGGCGTGGATCGGCCGCCTTTACCGGAAGCGGCGGGCCTAGAACAGCCCCTCGGGCGGGTCCGCGACGATCCGCCCGGCGGCAAGGTCGACCGTCGGCACCGCGGCGCGGGTGAAGGGGAGGAGAACGGTGGAGGTGCTGCCGGGGGCGAGGATCTCCAGCAGGTCGCCGGCGCCGTGGTCGTGCACTGCCCGGACGGTGCCGAGCAGCGCGCCGCCGGTGTCGTGGACGGGCAGGCCGATCAGGTCGGCATGGTAGAACTCGTCCTCGGGCAGGTCGGGCATCCGGTCCCGCTCGGCGTAGAGCTGGGTGCCCTTCAGCGCCTCCGCCTCCTCGCGGGTCGCGATGCCGTCGACGCGGGCGGTCAGGGCGCCCTTGGCCTGCCCGGTGATGCGGATCTTCGGATAGGTGCGCCCCGCCGCGTCGGTCAGCGGCGCGTACGCCGCGATCGCCTCGGGCTGGGCGCAGAAGGACTTCAGCCGCACCTCGCCGCGGACCCCGAAGGCTCCGGCGAGCGCGCCGACGACGACCTTGCCGTGAGACTGTGACATGGGACCGGACGGCCGGGCGGGCGTGGCCCCGGAGCGGGCTCCGGGGCCGGTCGCCTTACTCGGCGGTCTCTTCGGCCGCCTCGTCCGCCGGGGCCTCTTCGGCCGGGGCGGCGCTGCGGGCGGCCTTCTTCTCGGCGCGCTCCTTGGCGGCCTTGCCCGGCTCGCCCTTCTTGGGGTTCGAGCGCTCGGCCTTCTCCTTCAGGCCCGCGGCCTCGAGCATGCGCGCGACGCGGTCCGTCGGCTGCGCGCCCTGGTTCAGCCAGTACTGGACACGGTCGGTGTCCATCTTCACGCGGTCCTCGCTGTCCTTGGGCAGCAGCGGCGCATAGGTGCCCAGCTTCTCGATGAAGCGACCGTCCCGGGGCATGCGGCTGTCGGCGGCGACGATCGAGTAGTAGGGGCGCTTCTTGGAGCCCCCGCGGGCGAGACGGATCTTCATGGCCATTGTCGTATCTCCTTAATGGCGTGGCGACGGACGGGCCGTCAGGATTGGTGTCGTTCGTGGTGCTTGATGACTTCCTGGATCACGAAGGCCAGGAACTTCTTGGCGAATTCGGGGTCGAGGTCGGCCTCGATCGCCAATTCGGTGAGCCGCGCGATCTGCGCTTCCTCGCGCACGGGATCGGACGGCGGCAGGTCGTGCTCGGCCTTGAGCCGGCCGACTCCCTGGGTGTGCTTGAACCGCTCGGCCAGCGTGTAGACGAGGATCGCATCGAGCCGGTCGATCGACTCGCGGTGCTCCTTCAGCAGCTGGGCGGCCTTGTGGACGGCGTCGGTCATGCGGCGGCCTCAATAGTCGAATTCGGGGCGCGGGTAGCGCCAGCAATGGACGCCGTCGACGTCGCCGTCCGGATCGCGCGTCGCGCCCAGCTTCGCGGCCAGCGCGGCGGCGCGTTCGTTCTCCGGCGCGATGTAGCTGACCAGCGTCTCCCAGTTCAGCGCGAAGAAGGCGTTGTTGCGGGCCGCGACGGAGGCCTCGAAGGCCCAGCCGTGGCCCTCGCCGTCCTCGGTGAAGATGAAGCCGAGCTCCGCCTCGGGGTCGCCCGCCTCGTGGTTGAGGACGACGAAGCCGACCGTCTCGGCCGTCTCCTGCACCTCGACGGCCCACAGGCCGCAGCCCCGCAGCAGCCACGAGGCGACCATCTGCAGGAAGTCGGCCCAGGCCTCGTCCTCGGACATCGGGCCGCCGAAATGGACGGCGCGCTCGGAGGTGGCGATGTCGCGGTAGAGCGGCCAGTCCGCCATGTAGGGCGCGCGCAGGATCACCCGGCCGCGGGCGATCCGCGGCAGGGCGCCGGCGATCCGGTCGACGGCCACGGCGGCCTGCCCGGCGGCGGGCTGCTGCCAGGGATGGATGTCGTCGCTCATGCGGCGGTCCTCTCAAAGCGGTAGGCGATGTCGCCCTCGTCCTGCACCTTCGCGTCGGGGTCGAGCCGGCCGCCCAGCCGCTCGGCCACGCGGGCCGAGGCGCGGTTGGCGGGGTCCATGTAGCTGACCAGCGTCGTCATGCCGCCGGGGCCGAAGGCCCAGTCGCGCAGCGCCGCCCCGGCCTCGGTGGCGTAGCCGCGGCCCTCTGCGCCGTCCCACAGCTGCCAGCCCAGTTCGGTCTCGGGGAAGAGAGGGCCGATGTTGATCTGCACCGTCCCGACGGAGCGGTCGTCGCCGGTCACGGTGATCGCGAGGCCGCCGGCGCCGAAGAGGGCCCATCCCGCAGCCTCGGTGCAGAACATGCCCCAGGCCTTGTCCGTGCCCGCCGGTCCGCCCATCCAGCGCGACCGCTCGGACGCCATCAGGATCGCGTAGTCCTCGAAATCGGCCGGAACCAGCGGGCGCAGGGTCAGGCGATCGGTGTGCAGCGTCGGCGCCATCATGCCGCGTCCTCCGCGGGGCGGGGGTGGCGGTAGACGCGGCAGGGCTTGTCCGGGTTCGGCACCCGCGCCGCCGGGTCGTGCACCGCGCCCAGCTTCTCCGCCAGGCGGATGGAGCGGGCGTTGTCCAGGTCGATGTAGCTGACGACCGTGTCCCAGCCGAGCCCGTCATAGGCGTGACGGATCGCGGCATGGGCCGCCTCGGTCGCGATGCCGGTGCCCTCGATGGCGGGATCCCAGATCATCCAGCCGACCTCGGTCTCGGGCCAGTCGACGGGATACCACGGTCCGACCAGGCCGACCGCCCGATCCTCGCCGCGCAGCGTCACCGCCCACATGCCGTAGCCGCGGATCGCCCAGTGCCCGATCTCGGCGGCGAAGGCGCGCCAGGCGGCGCCTTCGCTCAGCGGGCCGCCGATGCCGGCCGCGCGGTCCGAGGTGAAGAAGGCGCGCGCCGCGTCCCAGTCCTTCGCCTCGGGCCGACGTAGGATCAGGCGGGGGGTTTCCAGAAGCTCGATCATGCGGCCTCCGGGTGACGCCACAGGTCGACCGGCGGGCGGTTCGGATACTCGATCCGCCGCTCGATCACCGCACCCAGGCGCTCGGCCAGCCGGCGCGAGCGCACGTTCTCGGGCGCGATGTAGCTGACGAGGCGGGTCAGCCCGCCCCGGCGCATCATCCAGTCGCGGGCGGCCGAGACGGCCTCGTGGGCGTAGCCCCGCCCCTCGAACCCGTCATAGACGACCCACGACAGCTCCGGCTCCTCGCGGTCGATCGGCCACCACAGGCCGGTCCGCCCGACCGGGACGCCGTCCGTGCCCTCGCGCACCCAGAAGGCGCCGGCGGGGCGGGCGAGCCACTGGCCGTTATGCATCATGCAGCTGTCCCAGGCGTCGCGCGGATCGTCCGCCGGCCCGCCGAGGAAGCGCGAGCGTTCGCCCTTCACGAAGGTGGCGAAGGCCTCGAAATGGTCCATTTCGAACGGGCCGAGGGTCAGGCGCGGGGTGCGAATCGTCGGGATCATGCGGCCTCCCGCCCCTGGGCGGCGTGGTGGCGGTAGACCAGCGCCCGCGCGCCCTCGGGCTCGTGGAAGACCGAGCCGGGCAGGTTCACCGTCTCGGTCGTCGCCTCGTCCAGCACCGCGCCCAGCCGCTCCGCCACGCGGATGGAGCCGTAATTGTCCTCGTCGATGACCGAGATCGCGGTGGTCAGGCCGGTGCGGTCCCAGAACCACGGCATGATCGTCGCCATCGCCTCGGCGACGAATCCGCGCCCCTCGGCATCGGCATGCCAGAGCGACCAGCTGAACTCGGGCTCGGGCCAGGCCTGCGGGAACCACGGCCCGACGAGGCCGAGGGCGCGGCCGCTGTCGGCGTCCTCGACCACGAACGACGAATAGCCGCGCAGCACCCACAGGCCGGCGATATGGCCGAAGGCGCGGACGGCGTAGCGCTCGGGCAGGTCGCGGTGGCCGCCGACGAAGCGGGCGCGGTCGCTGCGGATGAACGCCATGAACGGCGCACTGTCCTCCAGCGTCGGCGCGCGCAGGATCAGCCGCTCGGTCCGCAGCGTGGGGATCTCCACGCTCAGCATGCGCAGCCCCCGGATATGCGGCGCACGGCGGTCACTTCTTGCGGCCCAGCCCCGACAGGCCCTGCGGCAGTTGCATGCCCCCCGGCCCGCCGAAGCCGCCGGCGAGGCCCTTAGGCAGCGAGCCGCCAACGGCGCGGGCCGCCTGCTCCATCGCGGCGGGGTCGTTCATGTCGGGCATGCCGCCCTTGCCGAACATCGACTTCATCGCCTGGCGCAGGGCGCCCTTGCCGCCCATCTTGCCCATCTTCTTCATCACGTCGGCCATTTGGCGGTGCTGCTTGAGCAGCTTGTTCAGCTCGCTCACCTCCAGCCCCGCGCCGGCGGCGATCCGCTTCTTGCGGCTGGCCTGCAGGAGCTGGGGGTTGGCCCGCTCGGTCTTGGTCATGGAGTTCACGAGGGCGATCTGGCGGCGGATCATGCTGTCGTCCATGCCCGCCTCGGCGGCCTGCTTCTGCATCTTGGCCATGCCGGGCATCATCGACATGAGGCCCTCCATGCCGCCCATCTTGAGCATCTGCTCCAGCTGCATCTTGAGGTCGTTCATGTTGAACTGACCCTTCTGGAAGCGCTTCATCATCCGCTCGGCCTGCTCGGCCTCCAGCGTCTGCTGGGCCCGCTCCACCAGCGCGACGATGTCGCCCATGCCGAGGATGCGGCCGGCGATCCGCTCGGGATCGAACGTCTCGAGCGCGTCCATCTTCTCGCCGAGGCCGACGAAGCGGATCGGCTTGCCGGTGACGGCGCGCATCGACAGCGCGGCGCCGCCGCGGCCGTCGCCGTCCATCCGGGTCAGCACGACGCCGGAGACGCCGATCTTCTCGTCGAACTCCTGCGCGACCTCGACCGCGACCTGACCGGTCAGGCCGTCGACCACCAGCAGCGTCTCGCGCGGGTTCACCGCGTCGCGGACGGCGGCGGCCTGGGCGATCAGCTCCTGGTCGATGTGCAGCCGGCCGGCGGTGTCCAGCATGTAGACGTCGTAGCCGCCGAGGCTCGCCTGCGTCTTCGCCCTCTTCGCGATCGCGACCGGGTCCTCGCCCTTGACGATCGGCAGCGTGTCGACGCCGATCTGGCGGCCGAGGATCTCCAGCTGCTCCATCGCCGCGGGGCGGTTGGTGTCGAGCGAGGCCATGAGGACCCGCTTGCCCTCGCGCTCCTTCAGGCGCTTGGCCAGCTTCGCCGTCGTCGTGGTCTTGCCGCCGCCCTGCAGGCCGACCATCAGGATCGGCGCGGGCGGGTTGTCGATCTTGAGCTTGCCGGGATCGGTCTCGCCGGTGAGGACGGCGACGAGTTCGTCATGGACGATCTTCACCACCTGCTGGCCCGGCGTCACCGACTTGGTGACCGACGCGCCCGTCGCCTTGCTCTCGACCGACTTCACGAACGACCGCGCGACCGGCAGCGACACGTCCGCCTCGAGCAGGGCGGTGCGCACCTCGCGCAGGGCGGTCTTCACGTCCTCGGCGGACAGCGCGCCGGCCTTCGTCAGCCGGTCGAAGACGCCGCCAAGGCGGTCGGAGAGGGATTCGAACATCAGTCGCCTCCAGCATCGGGTCGGCCCCAAGATGGGGACCGTCGGACCAAACGGCAAACGCCCCCGTGGGCGCACCTGCGCTGACGGGGGGCGATCCCCCGTGGTCCGGGGGACCGGAAGCGTGAGAGGCCTCCGGGTTTGGGGTGGGCTAGTGACGCAGAGGGGCCGCGAAGTCAAGGCCGCAAGGAGCCCGGCCGGCGGGGACCGGCCGGGTCGGGGCGTCGGATCGCGGTGTCGTGGGCCGCCCGGGCGATGCCGCCCGCGGCGTGGTCGAGCCGGGCGAACCTGCTCTCGGCGGCGTCGGTCGCGGCCTCCGCGCTCGCGCCGTCCTCGGTGGCGCCGGTCATCATGTCGGCCCAGGCCCCGGTGAAGGACAGGTTGAAGGCGAGCGTCATCTTCCACGGCAGCATCATCGCCCGGAGCGACAGGGCATGTAGCTCATGATGTGTCTCCGCTGGGGACCGTTGGGGTGCCGGCGCGCGCGGCAGACACGCTGCGGTGCGGCACCATAGACAGGAGCGCGGCGGTTCGCCTAACCGCTCCTGCGATTTTCGACTGCGCGTCCGAGCCAGTCGTTGATCGCGGTCACGACCCGCCGCGGGCCCCGGCCGGAGACGTAGACCGGCACCAGCGGCACCGTTCCGTCCGCCACCCGCAGGGCCGGGCGGCGGGTGTCGCTTCCCTTGCTGCTGCGACTGATCTGGAGAACCGCCTCGGCCACGTCGTCCAGGGCGTGCACACTTTCCCTGTAGCCCATGACGCTGCGGGTGCGGATGGTGACGGAGCCTTCCGCGCGGTCGAAGATCACCTGCGTCCGGCGCACGAAGGCGGCGAAGGCGACGCCGCCGATGAAGAGGCCACCGAGACCGAACGCCAGCGCCGGGGCGATTTCTCCTGCGGCGGCGCCCGCCGCTCCGATGCCGACGAAGAGCAGGGTGAAGGCGATGATCGCGAGCCCGAGAATCCACGGACGCCGCTCCAGCGTCAGCCGTTCCGGCGTGTCCCCCGTCACCTTCATGAAGGTGACGCTAGGGCCTTCCCGCGCCGCTGGTCAATCGCCGCTCAACGGCGGCGGCGGTCGCGCTCCACCGGAATCATCAGGGCGCGCGGCTGAACGCACGCGGCTTTCCACGCGTCGGCCAACTGCCGGGGAAGGGAGAGGAGTTGCAGGAACATCAGTCTGGGGGACATCGGGCCACCTCCGCGTCGGCGGGCCGACGACAGCGGCGGCCCTTCACCAGGCAGAACGGCGGGCAGCGGTTCGGTGTTCCCTCACGCGCGCGTGTCGTGGGTCCACCGATGCGCTTGCGCCCGCCGGCGGCCGGCGTAGGCTCGCGCCCGCAGACGCGGAGAGGTGCGGTGGATCACTGGGACGAGGTGCGGACGGCCTATCAGGTGGCCCGGATGGGAACGGTGTCGGGCGCGGCCGAGGTGCTGGGCGTGCACCACGCGACGGTCATCCGCCACATCGACGCGATCGAGGCTCGTCTCGGCGTGAAGCTGTTCCAGCGCCACGCCCGCGGCTATACGGCCACCGAGGCGGGGCAGGACCTGCTGCGCGTCGCCGCCGCGACGGACGACCAGTTCACCCAGCTCGCCGGCCGGATCAAGGGCCAGGGCGAGGGGATCACGGGCGAACTCGTGGTGACCTCGCTGGGCACGCTGGCGCCTCTGCTGACGCCGGTCATGGTGGACTTCCAGCGCGAGCATCCGGGCCTGACGGTCCGCTTCCTCACCGGCGAGCGGCTGTTCCGCCTGGAATACGGCGAGGCGCACGTCGCGATCCGCGCCGGCGCGGCGCCCGAGCAGCCGGACAACGTCGTGCAGCCGTTCGTGACGCTGGAGACGCGGCTCGTCGCGTCGACCGAGTACATCGCCCGCCATGGCGAGCCGTCGGGGATCGAGGACTTCCCCGAGCACTGGTTCATCGGCCCCGACGACGGGGAGAGCCGCGCCCCGTTCTACGCCTGGATGCGCGACCACGTGCCCCGCGACCGGGTCGTCTTCCGCGCCACCGACGCCGCCGCGATGGCCGAGGCCGCCTTCGCCGGCGCCGGCATCGGCTTCGTCTCGCGGTGGGAGTACGAGGCGCGGCGCGACACGCTGGTCGAGATCATCCCCGCGCGTCCCGAATGGGAGGCGAAGCTGTGGCTCGTCACCCATGTCGACCTGCACCGGACGCCAAAGGTCCAGGCCTTCCTGTCCTTCCTGAAGGAGCGCGCGAAGGGCTGGACCTGTTGACCGCCGCGGGAGCGGCCCCTCGCGTGCCGCCGCTGCGCGGGCACCTGGCGATGCTCGCCTTCTCGGTCCTCGTCGCGGGCTCGTTCGCCCTGGGCGCCCGGGCGGCGAACGAGATCGCGCCGCTGGCGCTGAACGCCGTGCGGTTCTGGCTCGCCTCCGTCGTGGTCGGCGCGGCGATGATGGCGACGTCGCGGCCGGGGCGCGAGGCGGCGCGGGCGCCCTGGCGCTACCTCGTCCTCGGCATCCTGTTCGCGACCTACTTCGTGCTGATGTTCGAGGGGCTGAAGACCGCGCCCTCCGTCTCGATCTCCGCCGTCTTCACCCTGACGCCGATCCTGTCCGCCGCCTTCGGCTGGTTCCTCCTGCGGCAGCGGATGACGCCGCGGATCGCGCTGGCGCTCGCGCTCGGCGGGGCGGGGGCGCTGTGGGTGATCTTCCGCGCCGACCTCGACGCCTTGCTGCGGTTCGAGATTGGCCGCGGCGAGGCGATCTTCTTCTGGGGCTGCGTGGCGCATGCCCTCTACACGCCGCTGGTGCGGATGCTGAATCGCGGCGAGCGGCCGATCGTCTTCACCTTCGGCGTGACCGTGGCGACCGCGATCGTCCTCACGCTCGCCGGCTGGCGCGACATCCTCGCGACTCCGTGGGCCGAGCTGCCGGGGATCGTCTGGGTGACGCTGGTCTACATCACCTTCTTCGCCAGCGCGTCCACGGTGCTGCTGCTGCAGTACGCCGCGCTGATCCTGCCGTCGTCGAAGGTGATGGCCTACACCTACCTCACACCGTCCTGGGTCATCGTGTGGGAGATGGCGCTGGGCGGGGCCCTGCCGCCGCCGCTGGTGGCGCTGGGCGTGCTGCTGACGGCGCTGGCGCTCATCCTGCTGCTGCGGGACGAGGAGGCGCGCGCTCACGCGCCGGGCTGATCCAGCTCGCGTTCCAGGAACCGCTCGAACGCGTCGAGGTCGATCCCGTCCATCTGGCCGAAGCCGGCCATCCACGTCGACGCCTCGCGCAGGGCGTCCGGCTCCAGCTTGCACCATCTCACGCGGCCCCGCTTCTCCTGGCTGACGAGGCCGGCGGCGGCGAGGACGCCGAGATGCTTGGAGATGGCGGCGAGCGACATCTCGAACGGCTCGGCCACGTCGGTGACGGCCATGTCGTCCTCGAGCAGCATCGTCAGGATCGCCCGCCGCGTCGGGTCGGCGAGGGCCAGGAACACGGTGTCGAGCGGGGCCGCCATGGCGATCCCCTTGGGCCCGCACCGGAAAAAGGTCAACCGGATGGTTGAATATGCCCCGCCCGCCCGGCGGCGCCCCGGCCGGACCCCGGTGCGCCCGAGCTGTTCTTTGCATGCTCACAAATACTCATATTTTCAACGGCTTCCGCCCGCGCCTCCGCCGCAGTTCGCGCGCTTGACTCGGAGCCCCCCGCCGCATAGCACCCCCTCGACTGGAGTGGAGCGAGCGAAACGCCTTGGCCGACCCCGATCCCGCCTCCGACGCCGACCGCCTGCGGGCGCTGGAGGAGCGGATCGCGCGGGCGAAAGGGCGGCCGGAGCCGAAGCCCCACTCCGAAGAGCACTATTCCCAGGCCAACATTGCCTGGCGGATGGTGATCGAGCTGGTGGCCGGTCTGTCGATCGGTTTCGGCATCGGGTACGGCCTGGACACCCTTCTGGGGACCATGCCGATCTTCCTGGTGCTGTTCATCCTCCTCGGTCTCGCGGCGGGCGTGAACGTCATGCTGCGGACGGCGCGGGAGGTCGGAATGCGGGCGGGGCAGCAGCCCCCGAAGGACGAGGGTTGAGACGTGGCAGAGGAAGTTCACGGCGCTGAAGAGGCCGGCGGCCTGGTGTTCCACCCGATGGACCAGTTCATCGTCGAGCCGCTGTGGGGTGACGGTCCGGTCTCGTGGTTCACCATCACCAACGCCACGCTGTGGATGGCGCTCGCCGTCCTCGCCACGTACCTCCTGCTCGTCTTCGCCACCCGCCACCGCAAGGTCGTGCCGACCCGCGGCCAGTCCATGGCCGAGCTGGTCTACGGCTTTGTCTACAAGATGGTCGAGGACGTGTCGGGCCACGACGGGGTCAAGTATTTCCCCTACATCATGACGCTGTTCCTGTTCATCCTGATGGCGAACGTGCTGGGCCTCATCCCGATGTCGTTCGCGCCGACCTCGCACATCGCGGTGACCGCGGTGCTGGCGCTGGCGGTGTTCCTGACGGTGACGATCCTGGGCTTCGTGCTGAACGGCTCCAAGTTCCTGGGCCTGTTCTGGGTCGCCTCGGCGCCGCTGGCGCTGCGGCCGATCCTCGCGATCATCGAGCTGATCAGCTACTTCGTCCGGCCGGTCAGCCACTCCATCCGTCTCGGCGGCAACATCATGGCCGGCCACGCCGTCATCAAGGTCTTCGCCGGCTTCGCCGCGATTGCCGCGATCTCGCCGCTGTCGATCCTGGCCATCACCGCGATCTACGGCCTCGAGGTCCTGGTCGCCGTGATCCAGGCCTACGTCTTCACCATCCTGACCTGCGTGTACCTCAAGGACGCGCTGCACCCGTCGCACTGACGGTCAGGTCCCTCATCAGCCAATTCCAGTCACAGGAGAGAAAGTCATGGAAGGCGATATCGCGAACATGGGTCAATTCATCGGTGCCGGCCTCGCCGCCATCGGTTCGGGCGCGGCCGCCATCGGTGTGGGCCACGTCGCCGGCAACTTCCTCGCCGGCGCCCTGCGCAACCCGTCGGCCGCCGCGGGCCAGACCGCGACCCTCTTCATCGGCATCGCGTTCGCCGAGGCGCTGGGCATCTTCGCCTTCCTCGTCGCGCTGCTGCTGATGTTCGCGGTCTGATCGGACAATCCTGATCCTGTGAGCCGGGGGCGTCCGCGCCTCCGGCGACCGCATTCGAGGCTCACCGTCCGGGGAACGCGATGGCAAACGAAGTACTGGAAGCCGAAGAGCAGGGCATCGGCGCCGATCTCGGCGTCGAGGGCGAGGCCGTCGCCGACGGTCCGCTGACCCACGAGGTGGGCGTCGACGAGACGCTGCACGCGGCCGAGCATGACGCGCCCGGCATGCCGCAGCTCGACACCGCGGTCTTTCCGAACCTGATCTTCTGGCTGGTGATCGCGCTGCTCGCGATCTACTTCCTGCTCAGCCGGATCGCCCTGCCGCGGATCGGCGCGATCCTCGCCGAGCGGGCGGGCACGGTCACCAACGACCTCGCCGCCGCCGAGGATCTGAAGGCCAAGGCCAAGGATGCCGAAGCCGCCTACGAGAAGGCCCTCGCCGATGCGCGGGCCGAGGCGAACCGCATCGCCGACGAGACCCGCGCCCGCGTCCAGGCCGATCTCGACGCCGAGATGGAGAAGGCCGACGCCCGCATCGCCGAGCGCACCGCCGAATCCGAGCGGGCGATCGCCGAGATCCGCGACCAGGCCGCCGATGCCGTGCGGGAGGTCGCCCGCGACGCCGCGCGCGAGATCGTCGCCGTCATGGGCGTCGAGGCCGACCCGTCCGCGGTCGACGCCGCCGTCAACGACAGGGTGTGAGGAGAGGCATGATGAAACGACTTCTGGTCCTTCCCCTCGCGCTGACCGCCAGCCCCGCGCTGGCCGCCGGCGACACCTTCGTCAGCCTGGCGAACACCGACTTCGTCGTCCTGATCGCGTTCCTGATCTTCCTCGGGATCCTGTTGTACTTCGGCGTGCCGAAGCAGCTCTCGGGAATGCTCGACAAGCGCGCCGCCGACATCCGCTCCGAGCTGGACGAGGCCCGCGCGCTGCGGGACGAGGCGCAGGGCCTGCTGGCCTCCTACGAGCGCAAGCAGAAGGACGTGCAGGAGCAGGCGGACCGCATCGTCGCGAACGCCCGTGACGAGGCGAACCGCGCCGCCGAGCAGGCCAAGGCCGACATCGCGACGTCGGTGGACCGCCGCATGGCCGCCGCAGAGGAGCAGATCGCCAGCGCCCAGGCCGCCGCGATCCGCGACGTCCGCAACCGGGCCGTCGTGGTGGCGGTCGAGGCCGCGCGCGAGGTCATCTCGCGCCAGCTGTCGGAGGAGCAGGCGAACCGGATGATCGACAGCTCGATCGACACGGTCGGCGCCAAGCTGCACTGACGTCGCCACCGGCAAGACGGACAGGCCCCGGGCATCCCCCGGGGCTTTTCGTTTGCGGGGACAGAGCACTCTTACATAGCGTCAGCGTCATGAAGATGTCCGTCACCATCGACGTCCCCGACCTCTCCGCCGGGCTCGCCTTCTCCGGCGACGTCTTCGGCTTCACCGAGCGTGCCCGCCCGATACCCGTCTACGTGGTTCTGGAGAAGGACGGCATCACCCTCGGCCTGATGCAGAAGGAGGCAGGGTCGAAGCCGTTCCCCGGCGCCGCGACGGGCCGCGACTATGCCCGGCACTGGACGCCGGTCCACGTGGACATCCATGTCGAGGACTTCGACGCGACGATCGACCGGCTGCGCGCCGCCGGCGGGACCGTCGAGCAGGAATGGAACACTCCCGGCCGTCCCGCGACGGCGTTCTGCGCCGATCCGTTCGGCAACGGCTTCTGCCTGATGGGGCCGCGCTGAGCCGCACGTGAAAAGGCCCGGTCCCCATGCGCGGGACCGGGCCCATCGTCAACCTCGTCTCGATGGCGGCGTCTCGGGCCGCCGCGCCGGCGTCAGTTGACGGTTTCGCCTTCCACCAGGGTCGTGGTGCTGGCCGGCTGGCGGGCGATCTCGATCCGGCGGGGCTTCAGCGCCTCGGGGATCTCCTTCACCAGGTCGATGTGCAGCATCCCGTCGACGTGGCTCGCGCCGGTGACGCGGACATGGTCGGCCAGGGTGAACCGGCGCTCGAAGGCGCGGGTCGCGATGCCGCGATGCAGGAAGGTGCGGCCTTCGTCGTCCTCGGCCTTCTTCGCCGTCACGATGAGGGCGTTCTCGCGGACCTCGACGCCGAGGTCGCCATCCGAGAAGCCGGCGACGGCGATCGAGATGCGCCAGCCGTCATCGGCGGTCTTCTCGATGTTGTAGGGCGGGTAGTTGGTGGCGCTGCCGCTCTCGGCGGCGGTGAGCCGGTCCATCAGGTCGGCGACGCGGTCGAAGCCGACGGTGGCACGGTACAGGGGCGCGAAATCATAGTGACGCATGGGTCATCCTCCAGTGAGCGATACCATATGTGACGGCCCTCCCTTCGGGACGGGCCTTTGGTCTTGTCCGCGCAAGGCCCCGGTCGGGCACCCTGCGCGAGCGATATCTGGGAAGGAGAAAGGCGCCTTTCAAGAGGCGCCTGCGCGCCGGTCAGGGCCGGACGAAACGTGCGCCGAGGTCCGTCCGCTCGCCCGGCGCGAGGACGCGGATGCCTCCCGGCGCGGTCCCCTGGAAGCCGCCGCCGGAGCGCAGGGCGGAGAGGAGATCCTCCAGTTCCACCCCCAGCGGCGCGCCGATCGCGACGCGCTGTCCGTCGAGGGTCGCCTTGGCCGAGACGACCGCCGCGACATGCACCGCGCCCGTCGCATCCATCTGGAAGACGGGCGATCCGGACGAGCCGAAATCCACCGAGCAGGTGAGGACGTAGACCCCGCTACCGCTGCCCATCACGCCGCACCTCTCCTGCAGCGAGGGCGCCTCGGCGCGGTCGTGGGCGTAGCTGACGATGCCGACCTCGAGGCTGTCCAGAAGACCGCCAAGCGGGGGGATCGGTTGCACGGCGGGCGTCCGGATCGGCTGGTCCAGCTCCAGTACTGCAAGGTCGCGGGCCGAGCCGTCGGTCCAGTCCCGGCCGCCGTAATCGTAGCCCTGCGGGATCGCGCTGCGGCGCACCGTCCGCTCCGCCAGCGCCCGGCCGTCGCGCAGGCCGGCGCGGAAGGTGAATTCGACGTCGGGGATCCGCTCGCGCGTGTCCGCGTCGAACATGCAATGAGCCGCGGTCAGAACCACGTCGGGCGCGATCAGGGTCGCCGTGCAGAAGCCGCGGGTGCCGATCTCGAGCCGGCCGACCGCCTCCCAGCCGCGGGCGTCGTCGATCGTGCGGAACTGCACGAGGTCGCTGTCGGCGGCGGCCGGGCCGGCGAGGCCGGCGATCAGGGCGAGAAGGGCAAGGGCACGCCGCATCGGGATTCTCCTGTGGTCCGGCTTCGGGTAGTCAGCCCCGGGGGCGAGATTGCGGCGGCGCTTGGCCGCTTTCACGCCCGGGCCGGCACCTCACCGGGCCGGACGGCGCCGAGGGCCCGCGGTCGCGGTCCGCCCGTCGCCCAGTCCAGCAGCTCCACCGTATGCACCACCGGGACACGGGTGCCACCGCCGATCTGCATCATGCAGCCGATGTTTCCGGCGGCGATGACATCCGGCCGCACCGCCTGCAGCGTGGCGACCTTGCGCCGCTTCAGCTGGCCCGAGATCCCGGGCTGCATCAAATTGTAGGTCCCGGCCGAGCCGCAGCACAGGTGCGGGTCCGCCGGCTCCACCACCTCGAAGCCGGCGGCGCGCAGCAGGTCCTTCGGCAGCGACTTGATCTTCTGCCCGTGCTGCAGCGAGCAGGCGGCGTGGTAGGCCACGCGCAGTGGGCCGGGACGGTCGTCCTCGTGCGGTCGAATTGCGTCCGTCCCGGCGATGTCGTCCTTCGCCGGCTGCGGGGCGGTCCCGTGCCCGGTGGGCATCAGCTCCGCCAGCACCTCCGAGACGTCCTTTGCGATCCTCGCGACCCGCGCCGCCTCTTCCGCCAGCGGCGCGGTGCGGAACATGTGCCCGTAATCCTTTACCGTCGTGCCGCAGCCCGAGGTGTTCACCACGATGGCGTCCAGCCCGCCCCCGTCCATCTCGCGCATCCACGCCCGGATGTTGCGCGTGGCCGAGGCGTGCGCCTCGTCCTCGCGGCCCATGTGGTGCGTGAGGGCCCCGCAACAGCCGGCGCCCTTCGCCACCACCACCTCCGCGCCGAGGCGCGTCAGCAGCCGGATCGTCGCGTCGTTGATGTCGGTGTTCAGCGCCTTCTGCGCGCAGCCGTTCATCAGCGCGACCCGCATCCGCCGTTCGCCCTGCGCCGGGAAGGTCTGCGGCGCGTCGTTCCGCGATGGCGGCGGCAGGCGGCGCGGCGCCATCTCCAGCATCGCCCGCAGCCGCGGCTCGGGCACCAGCGCCCGGAACGGCCTGCCCACGCGCGCCGCCAGCAGCGCGAGCCGGAAGCGGCCGGGGTGGGGGAGCAGCCGCGCCAGCAGCCAGCGCAGCGCCCGGTCCATCGGCGGACGGCGATAGCGGCGTTCGATGTAGGCCCGGGCGTGGTCGACGAGGTGCATGTAGTGCACTCCCGAGGGGCACGTCGTCATGCAGGCGAGGCAGGACAGGCAGCGGTCGATGTGGAGGACCGTCCGGGGATCCGGGTCGCGCCCGGTCTCCAGCATCTCCTTCATCAGGTAGATGCGCCCGCGCGGCGAATCGAGCTCGTCGCCCAGGACCTGGTAGGTCGGGCAGGTCGCGGTGCAGAAGCCGCAATGCACGCAGGCCCGCAGGATCTGGTTCGCCCGCGCCAGCCCCGGGTCCTGAAGCTGCTCCTCGGTGAAGTGCGTCTGCATGCGTTATCCCATCAGTCCGGGGTTCAGGATGCCGCGCGGATCGAACTGCGCCCTGAGCCCCGCGCTCAGCGCCGCGACCGGCGCCGCCTCGGGCGGAAAGCGCGGCCCGCCGCCGCCGCCCCGCACCCGCCGCGCGTGCCCCGACAACGGCCCGACCGCCCCGCGCACATCCGTCCCCGGCGGCACCGCCGCCCAGATCAGCCCGCCGCCCCAGTCCAGCAGCACCCGCGCGCCTTCCGGCAGACGCGCCACCACTTCCGCCGCCGTCGTCGGCCGGACCGACAGGCGCCAGACGTCCGCATCGCCGCCCTCCAAGAAGGTCAGGTCGCGGACCCGCGCCCAGTCCGCGCCATTCGACTTCGCGACATTCCCGAACGGCGCCATCAGCGCCGCCAGCCGCTCCAGCCGGTAGGCGACCGACGCCTCGCTCCCTTCGATCCGCAGCATCGTCCCGGGCACGTCGCCCGGCGTCTCGGTCAGGTGCGCCGCGCCCGTCACCTCGAAGGGCGAGCCGAGGGCGGCCGCCATCGCCGCCACTGCCCGCTCCGGCGACAGAGCCTGGATGGTGACTAGACCGGAGGCCGCCGGCTTCGGCAGCACCTTGAAGGCGACCTCGGTCAGCACGCCGAGCGTGCCCCAGGACCCGGCCATCAGCTTCGTCAGGTCGTAGCCGGTGACGTTCTTCATCACCCGCCCGCCGTTGCGGACCACCGTCCCGGTCCCGTCCACGAACCGGACACCCAGCAGAAAATCCCGAGCCGCCCCCACCGCGATCCGCCGCGGCCCGCTGGCGTTGGTGGCGAAGACGCCGCCGATGGTCGGCTCCCCGTCGGTGCCCAGGAGCGAACGGAAGTCCGGCGGCTCGAAGGCCAGCCGCTGCCCCTCCGCCTCCAGCGCCGCCTCGATCTCGGCCAGCGGCGTGCCGGCGCGGGCGACCATCGTCAGCGCGCCCGGCTCGTAGAGCGTGATACCGGAGAGCCCCGCGACCGAGAGCGGCTCGCCCGCCACCGCAACGCCGCAGGTGCCGCCGCCCACGATGGCGAGCGGGCCTTCTGCGCCCGCGACCGCCTCGGCCAGCTCCGCCTCGTCCGCCGGCGCGCGCACTCAGCCGGCCCGCCGCGCGGCGGAGGCGCCCAAGGGAAAGACCTTGGCCGGGTTCAGCAGCCACCTGGGGTCGAACACGTCCTTCACCCGCATCTGCGCCTCGAGGTCGGCAGGGGCGTACTGCACCGACATGAGATCCCGCTTCTCGATCCCGACCCCGTGCTCGCCGGTCAGGCAGCCGCCGACCTCGACGCACAGCTTCAGGATCTCCGCCCCGAAGGCCTCGCAGGTCTCGAGGTCCCCGGGCCTGTTGGCGTCGAACAGGATCAGCGGGTGCATGTTGCCGTCGCCGGCGTGGAAGACGTTGGCGACGCGCAGGCCGTACTCGGCCGACATCTCGCCGATCCGGCCCAGCACGGTCGGCAGCGCACTCACCGGGATCGTCCCGTCGAGGCACATGTAGTCGCCCAGCTGCCCCATCGCGCCGAACGCCGACTTGCGGCCGAGCCAGATCCGCGCCGCCTCGTCCGCGCTGGCGGCCTCGCGCACCTCCACCGGATCGTGGCCGCGGGCGATCTGGGTGATGAGGCCGAGTTGTTCGTCGATCTCGGCGTCGCTGCCCTCGACCTCGACGATCAGCAGCGCCTCGCACATCGGATAGCCGGCGCCGGCGAAGGCCTCGGTCGCCTCGATGCAGGGGCGGTCCATGAACTCGATCGCGACGGGCAGGAGGCCGGCGCGGATGATGTCGGCGACGCAGGCGCCGGCGACCTCGGAGCTGCCGAAGCCAATAAGCACCGGCCGCGCCCCCTCGGGCTTGGGCAGGATGCGCAGCGTCGCCTCGGTCACGACGCCGAGCTGCCCTTCCGAGCCGCAGACCAGCGCCAGCAGGTCCAGCCCCGCGGCGTCGAGATGCGCGCCGCCCAGCTCCACCACGGTCCCGTCCATCTGCACCAGCGTGAGCCCCAGGAGGTTGTTCGTCGTCACCCCGTATTTCAGGCAGTGCGCGCCGCCCGAGTTCATCGCGATGTTCCCCGCGATGGCGCAGGCGAGCTGCGAGGACGGGTCGGGCGCGTAGAAGAAGCCCAGATCCTCGACCGCGCCGGTGACGGACAGGTTGGTGCGACCGGTCTGCACCCGGATGATCCGGCTCGCGGTGTCGATCTCCAGCACCTGCGCCATCCGGGCGACGCCGAGGATCACCGAATCCGCCGTCGGCAGCGCGCCCCCGGCGAGCGAGGTCCCGGCGCCGCGTGGCACGACCGGCACGCCCTCCTCGTGACAGACCTTCAGTGCCGCCGCGACCTCCGCGGTGGACGAGGGCAGGACGACGGCGAGCGGCGGGCAGCGGTAGGCGGTCAGCGCGTCGCATTCGTAGGCGCGGGTTTCGGCGGGATCGTGGATGACGCCGCCCGAGGGCACCGCCTCCTGCAGGCGCTGCACGATGCGGGCCTTGCGGGCCATCACCCGCGCGTCGGGGGCTGGCATCTCCATCGGCGGCGTCCTCCATCCGGCCCTCCCGGTCTAGGGCCGGCGGGGCAGCGCGGCAAGGCGGTGACAGCCGGCCGGCCGCGCCCTAGGGTCGCGCCATGACGCTCGACCTCGTCCTGTCGGTCCTCGGGCCCTACGATCTCGCCGCGCTGGCGCTGCTGCTGGTCGCGCACCTCGCGACCGGCTGGCGGATCGAGCATCCGGGCGGCCGGCGCCCCTCGGTCACGGTGATGATGGCGGATCACCGGCGGGCGTGGATGAAGGTGTTCCTGACGCGGGACGTGCGGATCTTCGACAGCCAGATCCTCGGCACTCTGCGGCAGGGGACATCGTTCTTCGCCTCGACCACGCTGCTGTCGGTGGGCGGCGTGCTGGCGCTGATCGGCAACCCGTCGCCGCTGACCGGGGCCGAGGGCCTGCTGGGGCACGCGCCGGAGCTGCTGTGGCAGGTGCGGCTGCTGCCGGTCGCCCTGCTGCTGGCGCACGCCTTCCTGCGCTTCGTCTGGGCGCACCGGCTGTTCGGCTACTGTGCCGTCCTGATGGCGGCGGTGCCGGAGGACCGGGCCGATCCCACCGGGCCGCGGCTGGCGCGGATCGCGGGCGAGATCAACGTCCGCGCGGCGTGGAACTTCAATCGCGGGCTGCGGTCGATGTACTTCGCTCTGGGGGCGATGGCGTGGCTGTTCGGGGCGGCAGCGCTGGCGGTGGCGGTCGTGACGGTGGTCTGGGTGCTGTGGAGCCGGGAGTTCCGGTCAGAGCCGCACCGGTTCCTGATGGAAGGGCGGGAGGGGTAGGTTTCTGCGGGACGGAGGGCAGCGGCTGGCCGCGGACAGGCGCTCCGACGCGGCGGTGGGGGCGATTTATCTTGCCACCCCCGCCTGACCTTCATCGTCTCGCAGGTGGCGAGGAAGCGTCTGGCCGGGGGGCGGCCAGACGCTGCCCGGGCGGCTTGCGCCGCTGATTCCTCCGGGGTGCACTCCGCTGCGCGAGGTCCCGGCTCGGGGCCGGGGCGCGTGGTCCGTGGCGGCGCCGCGGCGCTCTTGCCGTACGGGATGCGCCGGACTAGTGAACGATCGTCTCCTCCCGGACGAACATGTTCGTCCAGGCCCGGTCGACCAGCTCGGGCGTCATCTGGTAGGGGATCCCCTCGAACTCGCAGATCGAGATCATCTGGTCGATCAGGAACACCGGCTGGTAGTTCGCGAACTCGTTGTCGATCGTCGGGTACTTCACCTTTAGCAGGTGGATCAGCGCCTTCTCGTCCAGCGGCATCCGCTTCTTGCGGGCCACCAGCGCGAAGATCTTGAGGAAGTTCTCTTGGTCGGGCCCGTCGATCTTGATCTTGTAGAAGATCCGGCGGAGCGCGGCCTTGTCGAAGATCTCGTTGGGGTGGAAGTTGGTCGAGAAGATCACCAGCGTGTCGAACGGCACCTCGAACTTCTCGCCCGACTGCAGGGCGAGGATGTCCTTGTTCTCTTCCAGCGGCACGATCCAGCGGTTGACGATCTTCTGCGGCGGCTCTTCCTGGCGGCCGAGGTCGTCGATGATGAAGACGCCCCCGGTGGATTTCAGCTGCAGCGGCGCCTGGTAGGTCCGCGCGACCGGGTTGTAGACGAGGTCCAGCATGTCGAGCGACAGCTCGCCCCCGGTGATGACCGTGGGCCGGTCGCAGCGGACGTAGCGGGTGTCGTAGCGGCCCGTCGTGCGGCGCAGCGAGGTCTCGTCCTGCACCTCGGCCTCGGCGGCGGAGTGCACGATCGGGTCGTAGACGGTGATGACCTGGCCGGCATACTCGATGGCGCGGGGCACGTAGATCTTGTCGCCGAGGGCGTCGCGGATCCCGTTCGAGATCGACGACTTGCCGTTGCCCGGCGGGCCGTACATCAGGATCGAGCGTCCGGCGCCCACGGCGGGGCCGAGCTGGTCGAGAAGCGTCGGCGGCAGGATCAGGTGCCCCATCGCCGCGGTCAGCTGGTCGCGGGTGATCGCGACGTTCCGGATCGACTGCCGCTTGACCTGCTCGGCGTAGACCGGCAGCGGGACGGGCATCGCGCCGTAGTACTCGGACTGGGCCAGCGCATCCAGCGCGCGGGCCTTGCCCGCCTCGGTCAGCTGGTAGCCCATTTCGTTGCCGGCGTTCGCCGACATGGTGCCCGTCGCCTCCAGCAGGCGCTGGCGCCGGGCGATGTCGATCAGCTCCTGCGTGACGACGAGCGGCAGGCAGATCGCATTTGCGATCTCCGACGCCTCGCTCACGTTCTGGCGGAACATCGTCTTGATGAGGATGTCGCGCATCATCACCGGGGGCAGCTGCATCCCCTCGAGCGATTTCGGCGCGGGCGGCGCGACGACGCCGGTGACCTGCATGTTCATTCTCGGATGCCCCGTCTGTTCGGCCGGCGCGGGACGGAGATCGCCCCGGCGCGCAATCGCGGAAAAGGTGCCGGGCAAACGTGGCGAAAGTGGGAAAGGGCGGCGGCGCCTGTCAGGCCGCGAGGGCGGCGAGCGCGAGATAGGCGATCAGCGCCATCGCCAGCGGCAGGCCGAAGGGGAAGCGGTTCCCGGCCTCCCAGCTGTGCCAGTCCGGCGCCCGGGCGCGCAGCGGGCTGACCCGCGCCAGCCGGTGCCCGGCGAAGGCGAGGACGGACGCAGCGGCGAGGATCAGCGCCACGGTGCCGAGATCGCCGAGCGCCACGTAGGGCGCCGCAGCGGCGATGAACTTGGCGTCCCCCGCGCCCATCAGCCGCACCGCATTGGCGACGATCCCGACGACCAGCATCACGGCGAGGTGGACCCAGCGCCAGCCGTAGTCGGCCAGCGGCAGGACGAACGGGCCGACCACCGCGAAGCCGAGGGCCAGGGCCAGGACCGCCTTGTTGGGTATCTTCATCCGCGACAGGTCGGACCAGGCCACCCACAGGCCGATCGGCAGCGCCGGCACCAGGAAACAGGCGGCCGCGAGGGCAGGAGTCTCCACCGCCCGTCCGCCCCGGTCAGTTCGAGACGTTGCTCTCGAGGGCGGCGAGCGCGCGCGACGCCTCCTCGAAGTGCTGCGGGTGGGTGTCCACCGCCTCCTGCAGGAGGCTGCGGCCGATCGTTAGGTCGTTCTGCTTGATCGCCGTCAGCGCCATCGTGTACAGCAGCTGCGCCTTCTCGACCTGGGTCATCCGGATCACCGGCAGGTCGTACTGCCGCTGCGCGCCGCGGGCGAGGACGAGGTTGTTCTTGGCGGTGAACATGTCCGGGTCGTGCCGCAGCGCGTCGGTGAACAGCCGCTCCGCCTCGCGGTAGTTGCCCCGGCTGAGGTTGGAATAGCCCCAGTTGTTCAGCACCCCCGCCGGCGTCGTCGTCAGCCCCAGCGCGGTCTCGTAGAAGCTGTCGGCGCGGTCCCACTCCTCGTTCGCGTCCGCCACCATGGCCTCGAACCGGTAGCGGTCGAACGTTTCGTGCGTCGGCGGCACCTGGTCGAGCACCGCCTCGGCGTCGTCCCAGCGGTTGTCGCGGATCAGCGCGCCGGCGTAGTTGACGCGGTCCTCGTCCGTGCCCTGGGGGTCCTCGGCGACGCCGCGCCAGGCGACGACGCCCTCGGCCACGCGGTTCGCCCGGATCAGCGACCGGGCCAGGCCGCGGCGCAGGTCCACCCTGTCGGGGGCGGAGCCGCTGGCGCGCTGGAAGTAGTTCACCGCCTCGTTGGGGTCGGCCACGGTGAGCATGACGTCGTTGAGGTTGCTCTCGTCGATGACGTTGATGTCCTGCATCGCGCGGGCGACCTCGGCCTCGGCATCGACGTTTCCGCCGCCGCACGCGGACAGCAACACGAGCGCGGCAACGCCGGCCATGGGGGCGATCGGGTGGCGCATCTTCGTGCGTCCTTCTGCTCTTCTGCCTCAGGGCGCGGTGAGGATCAGGAAATCACCCTGTCCGCGCCGGATCAGTTCGAACTGACCTTCGTCTTGCGGTTCAGCATAGAGCGGCTGTTCCAGCCTGGCGAGCGCCAAGCGCAGGTTGTCCCGGATCTGGTCGGAATTGCCGTCGTCCGTTGCATAGGCGCGACGGAACATCTCGGACGCCTCGCCGGTCCGGCCCTGCTCCATCAGGATGACGCCGAGGTTGTTCCAGGCCGGCGGGAAGTCCTCGTCCTCCTCGATCGCCTGCCGCAGCAGCCGTTCGGCCTGCCCCAGACGGCCGAGCCGCAGGTTCGCGCTGCCGAGGGCGGACAGGGTGTCGACATTGAGGCCCTGCTGGGCCGCGGCGCGGGTGTAGGCCCGCAGCGCCAGCTCGTACTGTCCCGCCGCCATCAGCCGGTGGCCGACGATGAGGCCGTCGATGTCGCTCTCGCCGGCCACTCCGGGCGCGAAGACGCCGTCGCCGTCGTTCAGCTCGTCGCCGCCGCAGGCCGCGAGGCCGGCGCAGACGGCGAGGATAGCCACCGCTCGAAAGATCATGCTGCCCGGCGCCGCTCCCTGCGCGTCCCCTTACTGTCGCGCAGGGAGCGTTCGGGCCGCTATTACTCCAGCCCGGTCGCCGCCTGCGCGCCGCCGCCGAGGGTCATGTAGATCTCGAAGATCGACGGCCCGATCAGGATGATGAGAAGCGGCGGAACCGTCAACATCATGGTCGCCAATGTCATCTTGACCGGCAGTGTGTTCGCCTTCTCCTCCGCCCGCATCACCCGCTTGTCCCGCATCTCGGCCGAGAAAACCCGCAGCGCGTCAGCGATCGAGGTGCCGAACTGCTGCGACTGGATCAGCACGGTCACGAACGAACTGATGTCCGACACGCCGCAGCGCTCGCCCATGTCGCGCAGGACGCTCGTCTTGTCCTTGCCCGCCTTCATCTCGTAGCTGACCAGCTCGTATTCGTCGGCGAGGTCGGGAAAGCCGGCGCGCAACTCCTTGGAGACCCGGATGATCGCCTGGTCCAGCGACTGGCCCGCCTCGACGCAGACCAGCATCATGTCGAGCGAGTCGGGAAAGCCGTTCTCGATCTCCTGCCGGCGCTTCTGCTGGCGCTTGGTCACCCAGTACTTGGGCAGCATGTAGCCGGCGCAGCCGGGGCCCAGCGTGTAGAGGATGAGGTCGGTCGTCGTCGGGTCGCCGGTCGAAGAGACGTAGAGCGCGTAGATCGACCCGAGGACGAGAAAGCCGATCCCGAGCGCGAACTGCGAGAAGTGATAGATCCGGACGGCGTTCTTCGTGCGGTAGCCGGCCTGCACCAGCTTCAGCCGGACGGCGCTGAGCTCCTCGGCCTTCTGCGGCTCGAGGAAGTTGGCGTACTTCTCCAGCTTGTCCTTGCCGCCCGACTGGCGCAGGCGATCCTTCTTGGCCGTCATCGGCTCTTCCGCCGGGGCTTGGCCGCGCTTGAGCTTCTCGAGCGGGTCCTCCCGCTTCTTCAGCAGGACCGGCAGCGTGATGAGGATGAGGACCACGCCGAGCATCAGGACCGCGGTCAGCGGGCCGAGCGGGCCCATCATGTCGGTCAGCATGGCGTTCAGGTCTTCGAGGATGTCCATTCGCCCGTTCTCCCCTCAGACCTTGATGTTGACGAGGCTGCGCATGACGAAGACGTTCGTCACGAGGAAGGCTCCGACGGCGAGGCAGGCCGGCACGAAGACGAAGGTCTCCTTCACGTCGTCGTAGTAATTCGGCTCCATCACGTTGATCCCGACCAGCGCGAGCAGGGGGAAGACGGACAGGAAGTTGCCCGACCACTTCGCCTCGGCGGTGATCGCCTTGACCCTGCGGAACAGGCGGAAGCGGGCCCGGATGACCTTGGCGAGACCGTCGAGGATCTCGGCGAGGTTGCCGCCGGCCTGCTGCTGGATGTTCACCGCGACCGCGAGGAACCGCATGTCTTGCATGTCGATCCGCTCGGCCATGTGCTTGAGCGCGTCGCCCATGTCGCGCCCGTAGGCGGCCTCGTCCGCGATCACGCCCATTTCCGAGCCGAGAGGGTCCGGGACCTCTCTGGCCACGATCGACACGGCCGAGCTGAACGGATGGCCGACCCGCAGCGAGCGCACGATGAGCTCCACCGCCTCTGGCAGCTGCTCCTCGATCATCGACATGCGCTTCTTGGCGAGGTGGTTGACCCAGACGAAGACGCCGCCGACCCCCATCGCCACCGCGACCCCCGCCCGCACCGCGAGCCCGGCGGTGGTGCCGAAGGTCAGACCGGCAAAGGCCACGCCCGTCAGCACGACCATCAGCAGCACCAGCTGCGACGGCGTGAACGCGATGTTCGCCTTCTGCGCCTTCTCGGCGAGGATGGCGTACAGCGGGATCGACCGCGACTTCATGTGCTGGGACATCTCCTTGCGGAGTTGTTCCAGCACCTGCTCGCGCCCCGCGCCCTTCTCGAGCATCTCGAGACGGCGGTTGACCCGCGCGTTCAGGCTGATCGATTTGCCGAACGCGACGAGATAGATGCCCTGAACCAGCGCGAGGACCGCGATGAAGATCAGGGCGTAGATGATCGGCTCTGCCGAGATTACCATGACGCGCTACCCCGAGAACGGTTCGAATATCGACGGCGGAAGATCGTAGCCCCACAGGCGGAACCGCTCGGAAAAGTGCGAGCGGACGCCGGTGGCGGTGAAGTGGCCTATGATCTTGTTGTCGGGCGTGAGGCCGACCCGCTGGAAGCGGAAGATCTCCTGCAGCGAGATGACTTCGCCCTCCATGCCCGTGATCTCGGTGATCGAGGTCATCCGGCGCGACCCGTCCTGCAGACGACTGGCCTGCACGATCAGGTTCACCGCCGAGGAGATCTGGCTGCGAACCGCCTTGATCGGCATCTCGATGCCGGCCATCGCGATCATGTTCTCGAGACGGCTGATACCGTCGCGGGCGGAGTTGGCGTGGATCGTCGTCATCGACCCGTCGTGACCGGTGTTCATGGCCTGCAGCATGTCGATGACCTCCTCGCCGCGCGTCTCGCCGACGATGATCCGGTCGGGCCGCATCCGCAGGGCGTTCTTCAGACAATCCCGCGGCGTGACCGCCCCCTTCCCCTCGACGTTGGGCGGGCGGCTCTCCATCCGGCCGACGTGGGTCTGCTGCAGCTGGAGTTCCGCGGTATCCTCGATCGTCAGGATCCGCTCGGAATTGTCGATGAAGGACGACAGGGCGTTCAGCGTCGTCGTCTTGCCCGAGCCGGTCCCGCCCGAGACGATGATGTTGAGGCGGGTCGATACTGCGGCTTGCAGATATGCGGCCATCTCCTCGGTGAAGGCGCCGAACCTCACCAGGTCGTCGATGCCCAGCTTGTCCTTCTTGAACTTCCGGATCGACACCAGCGAGCCATCGACCGCGATCGGCGGCACCATCGCGTTGAAGCGGCTGCCATCCGACAGGCGGGCGTCGACGTAGGGGTTCGATTCATCGACTCGCCGGCCGACGGCCGAGACGATCTTGTCGATGATCCGCATCAGGTGGCGTTCGTCCTTGAACGTGATGTCCGACAGCTGAAGCTTGCCGTTCCGCTCGACGAAGATCTGCTGCGGCCCGTTCACGAGGATGTCCGAGACCGAATCGTCCTTCAGCAGCGTCTCCAGCGGGCCGAGTCCCTTCACCTCGTCGTAGAGGTCCTGGTACAGCTGCTGCCGCTCCTCGCGATTGAGGACGACGCCCATGTCGTCGAGCGATTCGGCAGAGATCGCCTGAATCTCGGCCTTGAGGTCCGTCTCCGACGCCTTCTCGAGGGCCGAGAGGTTGAGGTTGTCGAGAAGCGCCTTGTGGAGCTCGAGCTTGATCTCGCCCAGCCTCTCCTTGCGCTTCTTCTCGCGGTCCTGCGGCGGCACCTGCGCCGGGGTGCGCTGCTGCGGCGGCGCCTTGGCGGCGACGGGGGCAACACTCGGCTCGGCCGGACGCGGCGCGACGGCCGCAGGCTGCGCAGCCTGGGCCGGCGCGACCGGGCGGGCGGTGTCTGTCTTCTTGTACTTCGCGAACATCGGTAATCCTTCCGCGACTTATGTCTTGCGGGCCTTCTTCCGGCCTTCGACTTCCTCGCCGACGTTGATCTCGTGGATCGAGCGGGCGAGCTTCATGATTTCCTTGCGCAGCGCATTCTTGGGCACGCCCACGCCCAGCGGCACGCCGTGGTCGGCCTGCTGGGCGACCGGCTTGCCGCCGTCGGGCAGCAGCACCTCGATCGCGATGCCGAGGCTTTCGGCCAGCCGCTTGACGCGGCTCTTGCCGCTGAGGTCGGTGAATCCGGGGGCGCGGTTCAGTGCGAAGCGGAACTTGTCGAACGGCAGATCCTCGGCCTGCATCGCGCGCTTCAGCCGCAGGGTGTTCTGCGCCGAGCGCATGTCGAGCTCGAGCGTGGCAAGGTAGATGTGCGCCTCGGACAGGACCGTCTCGGTCCACTCGACCACCGTCTTGGGCATGTCGATGACGACGTAGTCGAAGTTCGTCCGCGCGATCTCGATCAGCTTCTGCACGTCGCCCGGGCCGATCAGGTCGAGCGGGATCAGGTCGCTCGGCGAGGTGAGAACCTGCAGCTTGTCCTGGAACGTCAGCAAGGCCTGCATGAAGGCGTCGCTGTCCATCGCATCGGTGTTCGACAGCAATTCGAGCACGGCCTCCCGCCGCGGCAGGTCGAGATAGGTCGAGACCGAGCCGGACTGCAGGTCGAGGTCCAGCAGCACCACGCGGGCCGCGTCGGCGCCGTCGACGCCCGCCAGCTCCCACGCCAGGTTGACCGCCAGCGTCGTGGAGCCGGTGCCACCGGCCATGCCCTGCACGGGGATGACCACGCCGGACCGATCGCCCGTCGCCTTGATCTTGGTGCGGTTCTCGTCCGGAACGTCGTCCACCGGCGCCGCATGCGCGGGCTGCCTGGACCGCGTGATGGCGCGGACCAGCTCCCCCTCGGGAAGGGGATAGGGGACGAACTCGTCGCCGCCCTCCTTCAGCAGCTTGTGCAGCGAGGCCGGGCTCACGTCCTCGGTGATCAGGATCACCTTGATGTCCCGGGCCTTGGCGGCGGCGACGATGTCGATCACCAGCGACAGGTCCGCCTCGTCCTCGGCGTCCAGCGCGATGGCGATGAACTCCAGATCACCGGCGTCGGGCTGTTCGAGGAACGAGAGTGCGTCCGAGAAGCCGAGATCGCCCCACGCCTCGCCGAGGGCGGCTTCCATGTCCTCGATCAGCAGATCGAAGATCTGCACGTCCCGGCTGACCGTGCAGGCGCGGATCGGCGCCGGCTCGGCCTGCAGGACTGCATTCGCGCTGCTGCTCATGTCGTTTACCACTTCCCAATCATCCCGGTGCGCCACGGCCCTGCTGGCCCGCGCTCCGGGGCCAAACCAGGGCGTCCCCGATGGACGCACCTGCCCCTTGCTCCCTGTGCTTCGCCCTCAAAGGCGGCGGGAATGGGGCCGGATGTGTGAAATTGTTGGGAAGGGAGGGACATTGTCGGCTTCCCCCGAACCGTTGTTGCCGGGCCTCGGAGGGCCCGGCATGTCATTGTCACTCGCCCGTGGTCAAACCTTCGCCCGTGACACCGTCGAGTCGCGGCGGCGGTTCGGCGCTCGCCACGTAGTCGCGGAAGATGATCTCGGCGTACTGGCCGTTCAGGCAGCAATGGCTGCCGTCGCCGGCGTCGACGAAGCCCGACACCTCGGTCACCGTGCGCCGGTTGGCCCGCTCGCGATCCTGGGTGACGATCAGCGGCTGCTGCTCGCCGTAGGAGACGAGGGCCTCGAGGCGCGACCGGCTGATGCCGAGGCTGCCGAGGTAGTTCACCACCGCGTTCGCCCGGCGCAGGCCCAGCTGGTAGTTGTAGCTGTCCGATCCGACGAGGTCGGTGTGGCCGTAGACGCTGAACCTGAGCTCCGGAAACTGCCGGATCCATGTCGCCTGCCGCCGCAGGATCGCCTGCGCCTGCGCGTCAAGCTGCGCCGAGTTGAAGGCGAACGTGACGGTCGAATCGACCTCGGCCGCGAACCGGGTCGCCAGCGCGTGCCGCGCCTGCGCCGGATCGACCTGCGTCATGTAGTTCTCGATCACCGCGGTGCCGAAGACCGAGGTCGTCTCGACAGAGCCGGCCTCGCTGTTGAAGCTGCTGTATCCGGGCGAACCGGGCTGGCAGGCGGCCAGGAAGGCGAGCGCCGCCGCGGAAAAGGTCAGTCTGTGCATGGCCTTCGCTCCTGTCAGTCCAGCACGTAGCCGTAGCTGCCGGAAAAGTCCTGCCGCGCCACTTCACCGGCCGCGCCGGTCGCCGGCGCCTCGTCGGATGAGACCCGGCCGAACAGGAAGAGGTCGCGTTCGGTCGGCGGGCGGACCCGGTCGGTCGGCAGCGCCAGGGCGTCGCCCCGGACCGGCGAGACGAGGTGCGCCGTGATGATGATCACCAGCTCGGTCTGCGACCGCTCGTATTCGGCCGACCGGAAGAGCGCGCCGAGGACGGGCACGTCTCCCAGCCACGGCACCTGGCCGCTCAGGTCGCGGAAGTCGTCGGATAGCAGGCCGGCGATGGCGAAGCTCTCGCCGTCGCGCATCTCGACCGTCGTCTGCGTCTCGCGCCGGCGGAACGCGTCGACCTGGAAGCCGTTGGTCGTGATGCCGTTCGCCGGGTCGATGGACGAGACCGCCGCCTGCAGCTCGATGTTGATGAGGTCGTCGTTCACGACGGTGGGGATGAAGTTCAGCTCCACCCCGAACGGCTTGTACTCGATCGTCACGCCGCCGTCGTCCGAGCCGCGCACGGGGATCGGATATTCGCCGCCGGCGAGGAAGCTGGCTTCCTGCCCGGAGAGGGCGGTGAGGTTCGGCTCGGCCAGCGTGCGGACGACGCCGCGGCTCTCCAGCGCCTCCAGAAGGATGCCCACCTCGACCCCGCCGGCGTTGAAGCCGAAGAGGAAGGCGCCGTTGGCGTTGTTGGCCGCGGGAATGCCGCCGTCCAGGCCGCTGGCGAGCGCGCCGGCGTTGGCGAGCGCGTTCGTCCCGCCGGAAAGGCCGAGGTCGCCGCCGAGGGCGACGCCGCCGAGGCCCAGAGAGCTGGACAGTTCCTTGGCCACGGTGCGCTGCATTTCGGCAAAGCGGACGCGGAGCATGACCTGCTGCGTTCCGCCGACCGCCATCAGGTTCGACACGCGGTCGGGGGCATAGCGATTGGCCAGCTCCAGCGCCGCGTCCAGGGCGGCGATGGAGCTTACGGTGCCGGACAGGACGATGCCGTCGTTGGCGGTCCGCACCTCGACCTGCTCGTTCGGAAGGATCTGCGACAGCCGCTCGCGGAACTCCGCGACGTCCGGCGTCACCTGCACTTCGACGTTGGTGATCAGGTTGCCGTCAGCCCCGAGGATCGTCAGCGTCGTGCGCCCCGGCTCCTTGCCGAGGACGTAGATCGTGCGGTCCGACAACGACGAAATATCGGCGATGCCGGGGTTGGCGATGGAAAGCTCGGCGAACGGCACGTCGCTTTCGACCACGACCGCGCGGTTCATCGGCACCTGCAGGGCGCGGGACGGCGATCCGGCGAGGACCCGCAGCGTCTCGGCCGCCGCCTGCTGCGGAAGGGGTGCCGCAACGGCAAGCGTGAGACCGGCGACGGCCACGCGAACGAATCTGTCAAATTTCATGTGACCTGCCTCTTCCGATCACGCCCGATTAGGGATCTTTTCGCCCCTCGATTGCAGCACGATGCCCGTCACGTGGCTTTGAGGCAAGAATCGGCGCCTTGCTCGGAAGATTTCATGTGGGATGCCGGCAACAATGTCGCTTTTCTGCGGGTCGGACCCACGACGGGGCCGCCCGTGGTTCTCGCGGGCGGCCCTGCCGTTCGGCACGTCGGCTCAGTTGGTGGCGCAGGGGATCTGGATGTCGACGACGTCGGCTCCGCGGCGGACGCGGGTCGTGCAGACTTCGGGCGCCTCTTCGACCTCCTCCACGATCGGGGCCTGCTCGACGATGCCCAGCAGCGCGCGCTGGTCGACCTCGATCGCGGCGGCGATCGTCTCGTCCTGCAGACCGACGAGTGACAGCGACAGCGACCCGGTCGCCTGCGCCTGCGCAAGGTGCGCCACCTGCTGCGGCGAGACCTGCACCGTCACGGTATCGGCCACGGAGGCCTCGGTCCGGTCGGCGTCCGAGGATTGATCGACGGCGATGATCTCGAGGGCGGTGTCGATCAGCTTGGTGACCTCGCCCGTATTGCTGCCCGGCATCTGGCCGGTCCAGTACACGTCGACGCGATCGCCGGGGCGAAGGAAGCCCGACACGCCGGAGGTCGCGTCGACCGAGACGGTAAAGGCGCGCATGCCCGGCGTCAGCCGCGTGGTGATGCCGGCCCGCTCGCCGGGGCCCGTCACCTTGCTGGCCAGGACCGGCTCGTTCGCCTCCATCCGGCGCAGCACGGTGCGGGGATTGGCGGCGCCCTGCGGGAACAGCTCCTCCTCGGTCGCGAAGGTGCCGGCGGGGAGGTGCGGCTGGGCGTAGCGGATCACCGCGACGTCGGCCGGCGTCAGCTCCTCGCCGTAGCCGATGTCGCGGGTCACGGCGTAAATCTCGACTGTAGGCGTCTGTTCGCGGGCGGCGGCGCGCTCGCGGGCGAGGGCCTGCTGCTGCTGCTCGAAGTAGCCCTGCACCATGTAGACGGCGAAGCCGGCGAGGCCGAGCCCGACAATCAGAACAAGTCCGAATACTGCTCTCATCTTATCCTCCTTGGGCGTGGTGCCGGGGCCGGGCTGGCGTCACTCGATCTCGTAGGTCGACAGGTACGCCCCGATACCGTCGGCCGGATCCACGGCCGCCGTGCGGATACCGTAGATAACCACCACGCACATTCCGACGACCGCCGCCGTGAGGACGACCCAGTCCACGGTGACGGCGCCGACTTCGTCATCTCGGAAGCGGGAAAGAACACTGAACATCTCGCGGCCTCCTGAGCCTGTTCGGACGGCAATCGCCCGACGTCGGTCTGCCTTCGGAATGTGGCGGCAATGGGGATTGGGTCTGACCCTTCTATGGGCGCAGTCCTATGGCGGGATCCGCAAGAGGGTCGGTCCCGAAAGCAGAAGGCCGCGCCGAGGGCGCGGCCTTTCCCGTACTTCAGGCGCAATTGTTAGGGGGTTGCACCCTGGGCGTTGTCGAGCGTGAGCTCGCCCTGGATGTCGGTCGCCAGGCCGGTGGCGCCGGTGCGCACCGAACCCAGGACGACGATGCCGAGGCCGACCACGGCGGCGGTCAGCACGACCCAGTCGACCGTCACGGCGCCGTCTTCGTCACGGATGAAGTTGATGAGCTTTTGCATTCCAGATCCCTCCTCAGGGGTTTCACTCGGTCTCTCATATCCCGCCGGATCTGTTCGGGCCGGCCTCTCTGTTGGCCCGATCCCCGTCTTGGATGACCCCTTATGCCCTTCCGAATGGGGCGGGATTTTGTCGCCAATCGTGTATTTTTGGGAGATCGAACCCCGGCCGGCTTCTCGCAAGGCCATGATTTGCAGATAAAATTCTAGGTAGGTATTTCGTTTGTCCGTCCCTGCCCGGATCGGACGTGGCCGATTCGACGCGCCTTCGTCCCCATGCGACGCCGGCCGGCTGGCATGGTGCCCCGCTGCCGTGGCATCGTCGCGTCAACGAAAAGACGACCCTCGAGGCAGGCATCATGACGACACGGACCCTGGCGCGGGCCGCGCTGTGCGCGGCGCTGTGCGCCCCGGGCGCGCCGCTCCTGGCCGAAGACGGCCGGCTGCAGCCCGACTTCACCTTCCGCCGCGTGAGCGTGCCGCCCTCCGGCAACGGCCCCCGCATCAACGTGCAGATCGACCCCGATGCGCAGAGCGCCATCCGGCCCGGCAACAGCGCCTTCTCGGGCGAGACGCGGCCGGCGCCGGCCGACGTCGTCGCAGTCGTGGCGCCGGGCGTGCCGCAGATCGATCTGCCGGCACCCTCGGGATACGAGTGGTTCTGGGCCGCCGTCTCGCCCCGTCTCGCCGACACCGGCCCCGGCCGCCTCGAACTCGCGATCCGCGCGCTGTCCTCCGCGCCCGACGGCACCCGCGCACCGAGCCCGCGGATCCAGGGCCTGCAGGAGATCGCCCGCGTGCACGGTGCCGCCATCATGGCCGAGACGGTGGGCACACGCGTCTCGCCCGCGCTCGTCCTCGCGGTCATCTCGGTCGAGAGCGCGGGCCGCGCCGACGCCGAGAGCCATGCCGGCGCCGCCGGTCTGATGCAGCTCATGCCGGCCACGGCCGAACGATTCGGCGTCACCGACCGGCTGGACGCGCGGCAGTCGATCCGCGGCGGCGTGCGCTACCTCGACTGGCTGCTGGGGCACTTCGACGGCGACCCGGTGCTGGCGCTCGCCGGCTACAACGCAGGGGAGGGCGCGGTGCGGGACAACGCGGGGGTGCCGCCCTACGCCGAGACGCGGGGCTACGTGCCCAAGGTGCTGGCGGCGTTCGCCGTGGCACGGGGGCTGTGCCAGACGCCGCCGGTCCTGATCTCGGACGGCTGCGTCTTTGCGGTGAACAACCTCTGACCTAGCCGGTGAAGAGGTCCGCCCATTCCGGGTGCCGCCGTCGCTGCGCGTTCACGTAAGGGCAGAGCGGCACGATCTTGTACCCTTCCGCCCGCGCATCCGCGAGCAGCGCGTCCAGAAGGCGCCGGGCGAGGCCCCGGCCCTCCAGCGCCTTCGGCACCCCCGTATGGTCGGCGATGACCATCGTCGGCGAGGCGATGGACAGCGTCAGCTCCGCCTCGCCCTCGGGCAGCGCGATCACGAACCGCGCCTTGTGACCGTCGACCTCCTTGCGGACCTCGGGCGCCGCCGCCGCGTCAGACAATCGTCGCCTCGGTCGCGGCGCGGATCTCGTCCTCGGTGACGCCGTCCGCGGTCTCGACGATCTTCAGGCCGCCCTCGACCACGTCCAGCACGCCGAGGTTGGTGATGATCCGGTCCACCACGCCCGCGCCGGTCAGCGGCAGGGTGCAGGACTTGAGCACCTTGCTCTCGCCCGCCTTGTTTTGGTGGTCCATCACGACGATCACCTTGCCGACCCCGGCGACGAGGTCCATCGCCCCGCCCATGCCCTTGACCAGCTTGCCGGGGATCATCCAGTTCGCCAGGTCCCCGTTCTCGGCCACCTCCATCGCGCCGAGGATCGCGGCCGCGATCTTGCCGCCGCGGATCATGCCGAAGCTGGTGGCGCTGTCGAAGTAGCTGGTGCGGTTCAGTTCGGTGATGGTCTGCTTGCCGGCGTTGATGAGGTCGGGATCCTCCTCGCCCTCGTAGGGGAAGGGGCCCATGCCCAGCATCCCGTTCTCGGATTGCAGCGTGATGTCCTTGTCGCCGACGTAGTTCGCGACGAGCGTCGGGATGCCGATCCCGAGGTTGACGTACATGCCGTCTTCAAGCTCTTGCGCGGCCCGCGCCGCCATCTGGTTGCGGTCCCAGGGCATCCCTCAGGCCTCCGGCTTGGGGTGGAAGATCTGGCCGACCCGGCCGTCGCGCGAGGCGGGGCCGCCGGGAACGTAGCCGCAGGCCTCGGCCAGCGCCTTGAGGTCGTGGTGGCCGGTGTCCATCTCGACCTCGGCCGCGTCCATCTCGATGAACACCTCGCCGGTGCCGCTGTCCTGCAGCAGGCTCTCGATCTCGCTCGCCTTGATCGTCATCTCAGACCTCCTCGCCGGCAGCGGCGCCGGACTGTTCTTCGCGCTTGCGCACGGTGCGTTGCTCGATCCGCTTCTCGTGCTCGCCCTGGATCAGGCGGTGCACGAAGATGCCGGGCAGATGGATGTGGTCGGGGTCGAGGCTGCCGCGCGGCACGATCTCCTCCACCTCGGCGATGCAGACCTTGCCGCACATCGCCGCCGGCGGGTTGAAGTTGCGCGCGGTCTTGCGGAACACGAGGTTGCCGGTGTCGTCGGCCTTCCAAGCCTTGACGATGGAGATGTCGGCGACGATCCCGCGCTCCAGCACGTAGGTTTCGCCGTCGAACTCCTTCAGCTCCTTGCCCTCGGCCACCACGGTGCCGACGCCGGTCTTGGTGTAGAAGCCGGGGATGCCGGCGCCGCCGGCGCGCATCCGCTCGGCCAGGGTGCCCTGGGGATTGAACTCCAGCTCCAGCTCGCCGCTGAGGTACTGGCGCATGAACTCGGCGTTCTCGCCGACGTAGGACGACAGCATCTTCTTGATCTGCTTGGTGTCCAGCAGCTTGCCGAGACCGAATCCGTCGACGCCGCAATTGTTCGACGCGATGGTCAGGTCCTTCGTCCCGGCCTTGACGATGGCGTCGATCAGGAGCTCGGGGATGCCGCACAGGCCGAAGCCGCCCGCGGCGATGAACATGCCGTCGAACAGCAGCCCCTCGAGCGCCGCGTCCGCGTTGTCGTAGACCTTCTGCATGTCCGTCCCTTCCGCGGTTGAAAACGGGGCCTTTGTGCCACCCGCGGCGGGGATGTCAATTCGTGGGGGCCGGCGCCGCCCGAAGGCGGCGCCGGGGGTCGGTCAGTTGAAGTTGTAGACGACCGAGACGCCGTAGGTGTTGTCGGTGTCCTCGAAGCCCGGGAGCGGGTCCGAGTGGTACTCGGTCAGGACGCTGGTGCGCAGCGCCAGCGTGTCCGTCATCGCGACCGACAGCGCCAGGTCGTTGAACACGACCGTGTCGCTGTCCGACCACAGCACGTCGGTGTCGTTGGTGACGTAGACCGTCTCCGTCAGGCGATGGGCGTAGTCCGACGACAGGGCGACGGCCGGCTCGCTGAAGTCGAGGTCGGTCAGGCTGTCGGTGAAGTCGTTGAACTCGGCATAGCGGTAGCCCGCGCCGGCCTGCACCGACCATTGCATCGTCGGCGTGTTGTAGATGCGGTAGCCCGCGCCGACGGTGAGGAACGTGTCGGACTGGTAGGACGAGAAGTCGTCGATCGAGCCCTGCAGCTTGGCGTAGCCGAAGAAGCGCGGCGTGAAGTCGCGAGTGTATTCGGCGGTGTAGAACAGGCTCTCGTCGGTGCGGACGCCGTCCTCTTCACCGTAGGAGTAGTTCAGCTGCAGTTCGAAACCGTTGGGCCCGGCAACGTAGCCGAGATCCGTGCCGATGCCGAGGTTGTAGTTGTCGGTGTTGCCCGACGCGGCGGTGGCGCGCAGCGCGAGGGAGCCGGTGAAGCCCTGCGGACGGCCTTCGTTGCCGAAGCGGCCGATGTCGCGCTCGGCATCGTCCTCGATATCCTCGATCAGGTCCTCGTTGAGCTCGGCCGCATCGGTGGCCGGCCCGGCTCCGAGACCGACCTGCGCCGAGGCGGCGGTCCCGACGGTGAAGGCGGCGATGGCTGCGGCGCCGAAATAGGCAAGGTTTTTCATGTGCATATCCTGCATCTGGTGTGGGAACACGGGCGCTGCCCAGATGGGAGACACATGGTCCGCAAGGCGGGCGCGGTCGATAGCGCGAGGGCGGGCTTGCACCGATCGTGGTCGTGGGGCGACAACCAGAAGTGGCGCAATACGGCCTAGAGTGTTGTAAAGTCTGGATAAAACTCAGAGACCTGACGTTCTTCGCGGACAGCGCCGCCGTAAAACGTCATTTCGGCGGGAACCGGCCGCGGCGGCACGTGTTTGCGCTGCTTTCCGCCGGCCGCCCCCGAAAGTCAGTCGGACGGCTCGTCCGGGGCGGCCTTCTTCGATGCGGCCTTCGCCGTCTTGCCGGCCGCGGACGTCTTCTTCGCCGACGCCGTCTTCTTGGCTGGAGCCTTCTTCGACGTCGACTTGGGCGCGGCCTTCTTCTTGCCGCCCTTCTTCGCCGCCTTCTCGTCGACCCAGGCGATCGCCTCTTCCAGCGTCACGCTCTCGGGCTCGCGCTCCTTGGGGATGGTGGCGTTCACCTTCTCCCACTTCACGTAGGGTCCGTAGCGACCCGGCATGACGGCGATCGCGCCGCCCGAGGGATGCTCGCCCAGCTCCTTCAGCGGCTTGGCGGCCGCCGCGCCGCCGCGGCCCCCGCGAGACGCGGCCTTCTGCGCCAGCACCTCGACCGCGCGGTTCATGCCGATCTCGAAGACCTCGGCCACCTCCTTGAGGTTGGCGTAAACCTTGCCGTGCTTCACGTAGGGCCCGTAGCGGCCGATCCCGGCCTCGATCATCTCGCCGTCCTCGGGGTGCGGACCCACGGGGCGCGGCAGGTTCAGCAGCAGCAGCGCCTTCTCGAGGTCCATCTCGGCGGCCGGCCATCCCTTGGGCAGCGATGCCCGGGGCGGCTTGGGCTGCTCCTCGGTCGCCTCGCCGCGCTGGACGTAGGGGCCGAAGCGGCCGTCGCGCAGGGTGATCTGGTCGCCCTGGTCCTCGCCCAGCACGCGGCCGTCGGGCCCGATGACGGAAGGATCGTCCTCCAGCCCCGGCGGGCCGAACGGGCGGGTGTAGCGGCACTCGGGATAGTTCGAGCAGCCGATGAAGGCGCCGCCCGACCGGGCCGTCCGCATCGACAGACGCCCTGCGCCGCAGTTCGGGCAAAGGCGCGGGTCGGTGCCGTCCTCCTTGGGCGGAAAGAGGTGCGGCTCCAGCACCTCGTTGATCTTCTCCAGCACGTCGGTGATCCGCAGCTCGGCCGTCTCGGCGATCGCGGCCGAGAAGTCGCGCCAGAACCGGCGCAGCAGCTCCTTGTAGTCGCCGTCCCCGGCCGAGACCTTGTCGAGGTCTTCCTCGAGGTCGGCGGTGAAGTCGTAGTCGACGTAGCGGCGGAAATAGTTCGACAGGAACGCGGTGACGAGGCGCCCCTTGTCCTCCGGCACCAGCCGGCCGCGATCCTTGGCGACGTAGCCGCGGTCTTGGATCGTGGTCACGATCGAGGCGTAGGTGGACGGCCGGCCGATCCCCAGCTCTTCCATCCGCTTGACCAGCGTCGCCTCGGTGTAGCGCGGCGGCGGCTGGGTGAAATGCTGCTCCGGCGTGATCTGGCTCTTCTTCGCCGGATCGCCCTGCGCGATCTGCGGCAGGCGACCGTCCTCGTCGGTGTCGGGCTCGTCCCTGCCTTCCTCGTAGATCGCGAGGAAGCCGTCGAACAGGATCACCTGGCCGGTCGCGCGCAGGCCCACCTCGCCGTCGGCGCTGGCGATCTCGACCGTCGTCCGCTCCAGCCGCGCCGCCGCCATCTGGCTGGCGAGGGTGCGCTTCCAGATCAGGTCGTACAGCTTGCGCTGGTCGGATTCCGAGATGCGAGCCTTGTCCGCATCGACCGCCATGTCGGTCGGCCGGATGCATTCGTGCGCCTCCTGCGCGTTCTTGGCCTTGTTCTTGTACATCCGCGGCGAGTCGGGGACGTACTCCTTGCCGAAGCGCGCGGCGATGGCGTCGCGGGCGGCGTGGACCGCCTCGGGCGCCATGTCGATGCCGTCGGTCCGCATGTAGGTGATGAGCCCGGCCTCGTAGAGGCGCTGGGCCGCGCTCATCGTCGCGCGGGCGCCCATGCCGAACTTCCGGCTCGCCTCCTGCTGCAGGGTCGACGTCATGAAGGGCGGGGACGGGTTGCGCGTGCCGGGCTTGGCCTCGACCGACGCGACCCTGAGGTCGCGCGAGCGGATCGCCTGCACCGCCATGTCGGCCGCGGTCTCGTTCTTGAGGTCGTAGCGGTCCAGCTTCTTGCCGCCGAGCGTGACGAGACGCGCCTCGAAGGTCTGGCCGCGCGGCGTCTCGAGCAGCGCCTTCACCGTCCAGTATTCGACCGGGCGGAACGCCTCGATCTCCATCTCGCGCTCGACGATCAGGCGCAGGCAGACCGACTGCACCCGGCCGGCGCTCTTCGCGCCCGGCAGCTTGCGCCACAGGACGGGCGAGAGGTTGAAGCCGACGAGGTAATCCAGCGCCCGCCGCGCCAGGTACGCCTCGACCAGCGGGGCGTCGACCTGCCGCGGCGCCTTCATCGCCTCGGCGACGGCGGCCTTGGTGATCGCGTTGAAGGTGACGCGGCTGACCTGGGTGCCGGCCTTGATCGCCTTCCGTTTGGTCAGCGCCTCCTGCAGGTGCCAGCTGATCGCCTCGCCCTCTCGGTCGGGGTCGGTGGCGAGGATCAGTTCGGGATCGCCGGCCAGCGCGTCGGCGATCGCCTTGACGTGCTTCTTGCTGTCGGCCGCGATCTCCCATTCCATCGCGAAGTCGTTGTCGGGATCGACGCTGCCGTCCTTGGGGGGCAGGTCGCGCACGTGTCCGTAGGACGCCAGGACGGTGTAGTCGGGCCCCAGATACTTGTTGATCGTCTTGGCCTTGGCCGGGGACTCGACAACGACGACGGGCATTGGCTCTCCTTCGGGGGGCGGCGGGCCGGTGGGGTGGGCGTCAGATGTGGGCGGTGACCCCGGCTTGTCAATGCGCCGCCGTCCGTCCTCCGGTCGCGGGCCGGTCCGGCCGCCGGGGCGGGAGGGTACGGCGCGGCGGCGTCCGGGCGATCAGTTGAGCCGTGCCACGAGGCCACCCGGCTGGCGGCTGATCCGGCCCTCGAGCTCCAGGTCCGTGAGGGCGGGAGAGACCGCGCTGGCGGGGGTGCCGAGGTCGCGGATCAGCTGGTCCTCGGCCATCGGCGAGGGGCCGAGGCGGTCGAGGATGACGCGGTGCAGCGCCGCGATTTCGCGCAGGGGGCGCGACGCGGGGCGGGCCGGAGCGGGGGTTTCTTGCGGAGCCTGTTCGCGGTGCGCCCTCGGCGGGGCGGCGGCGAGCGGGCCCAGCGCCTCCAGCACGTCCTCGGGGCCGCGGACCAGCGTCGCGCCGTCGCGGATCAAGAGGTTGCATCCCGCTGCGCGGGCGTCGAACGGGTGCCCCGGCACGGCAAGGACGTCCCGCCCCTGGTCCAGCGCGGTGCGCGCGGTGATCAGGCTGCCCGACTTCGCCGCCGCCTCGACCACCACGACGGCGCCGGCGAGGCCCGAGACGAGGCGGTTGCGCGCCGGGAAGTGCCGCGCCTGCGGGACGAGGCCCATCGGCTGGTCCGAGACCAGGGCGCCGTCGGCGGCGATCCGTCCGGCAAGGTCCGCGTTCTCCTGCGGGTAGATGACGTCGACCCCGCCGGCGCAGACCGCGACCGTCGCCGGAAGCGCCGCCTGGTGCGCGGCGGCGTCGATGCCGCGGGCAAGGCCCGAGACGACGACGAGGCCGGCCCCCGACAAGGCCCGCCCCAGCCGGGCCGCCATGCGCGTGCCGAGGGACGAGGCGTTGCGCGCGCCCACCAGCGCGACCGACGGGCGGTTCAGATGCGCCGCCTCGCCCCGGACCCACAGCAGGGGCGGCGCGTCGGCGAGGTCGCGCAGGGCGGCGGGGTAGGCCGGGTCGGGCAGGGCGACGAGCCGCGCCCCGGCCCGGCGGCCGGCCGCGAGTTCGGCGGCGACGACGCCTTCGGGGCAGGGCGCGTAGTCGTCGACCCCGGCCGCGGCCGCGACCTGTGGCAGCGCCTCCAGCGCCGCCGCGGCGCTGCCGGTCTCGTCCATCAGGCGCCAGAAGGTCGTCGGCCCGACCCGGCGCGAGCGGATCAGGCGCAGCCAGACGGCGCGTTCGTCGGCATCGGTCACGGGCAGCCGTGGCAGCACGGCGGCGAGGGCAGATTCGGTCATGTGATCATGGCAGCAGCAGACGCCGCCATGATGTGACCATAGAAGTTAACGCCCCGTGAATCGCAGGTGGCAATCCGGATCCGGCCCGCGACGGAACGGTGGAGCGGGCCGGCCGCTTGGCAGCCGATGGTTCCGGACCGCGAGGACCGCATCCGCGCGAAGCTGGGCGTGTCGGGCTCATGTGAGCGAGCTGACGCCGCCAAACGGCCGCCAGCGGGCGGGGGACGCGCCCAACCCCATCAGAAAAAAGATGGAAGAGCAGCCCCGAGAGCAACGGCCGCCCGCGTTTTACGGGCGGCCGCCGACCTAGGAGCAGGCCTCTCAGGTGCGACGGGCCGGCGGCGGAGAGCCGGGCGCGATCTTCCGGGTGGTGGGAGTGGGGGGTGAGCGGAAGAAGGGTTTCCCCTGTCTGCACCGCCGTTCCCCGGCCCGACCCGTCGCAGTGCCCTGTTTAGGCCGCAGGCGTTAAGCCGGAGTAAATGCGGACGGGCTTCCCGAAAAAATCCTCACACGCGCTCAGGCCTCGGCCCCGCCCACCGTCAGCCCGCCGATCAGCAGTGAGGGCTGGCCGACGCCCACCGGCACCCACTGCCCGGCCTTGCCGCAATTGCCGATGCCGGGGTCCAGCTCCAGGTCGTTGCCGATGGCGCGGATCTTCTGAAGCGCCGTTGCCCCGTCGCCGATCAGCGTCGCGCCCTTCAGCGCCTCCTCGCGGCGGCCGTTCCGGACGCGGTAGGCCTCGGTGCAGGAGAACACGAACTTTCCGCTGGTGATGTCCACCTGCCCGCCGCCGAAGCCGACGGCGTGGATGCCGTCCCTGAGGCCGGCGACCATGTCCGCCGGATCGTCCCGCCCGGCGAGCATGTAGGTGTTCGTCATCCGCGGCATCGGGATGTGCGCGAAGCTCTCGCGCCGGCCGTTCCCCGTCGGCGCCACGCCCATCAGCCGCGCGTTCTGGCGATCCTGCATGTAGCCGACCAGCACCCCGTCCTCGATCAGCACGTTCTTCCCCGACGGCGTCCCCTCGTCGTCCACCGTCAGCGACCCGCGCCGGTCTGGCATCGTGCCGTCGTCCAGCACCGTCACGCCCTTCGACGCCACCTGCGTGCCCATCAGCCCCGCGAACGCGCTCGACCCCTTGCGGTTGAAGTCGCCCTCCAGCCCGTGGCCCACCGCCTCGTGCAGCAGGATGCCGGGCCAGCCGGGTCCGAGCACGACGTCGAGGACGCCGGCGGGCGCGGGGACCGCGTGCAGGTTCACCCGGGCGATCCGCAGCGCCTCGTCCACCAGTTTCGTCCAGTGCCCCGGCTCCAGCAGGTCGAGCAGGCCGTGCCGCCCGCCGCCTCCGGCCGAGCCGCTCTCGCGGCGGCCGTCCTCCTCGACGATGACCGACACGTTCAGCCGCGCCATCGGGCGGACGTCGGTATAGACGTCGCCCTCGGGCCGCAGGATCGCGACCTCCTGGTGGCTGGCGGCGAGGCTGGCGGTCACCTGCACCACGCGGGAATCGGCGGCGCGGGCGTAGGCGTCGATCTCGCGCAGCATGTCGACCTTCACCGGGAAGGCCGCGTCCGCCATCGGATCGGCGTCGCCGTAGAGCCGGCGGTTGGTCCGCGGCGGCGCGTCCGCGAGCGTGCCGCCGCCGGCGCCTACGGCCAGCCGCGCGGTGGCGACGGCGCGGCGCAGGGCATGCTCGTCGATGCTGGTGGAGTGGGCGTAGCCCGCGGTCTCGCCCCGGACGGCGCGCAGGCCGAACCCCTCGGACGCATCGTAGCTGGCGGTGCGCAGGCGGCCGTCGTCGTAGGACAGGATCTCGGAGCGGCGGCGCTCCAGGAACAGCTCGCCGTCGTCGGCGCCGGCGGTCGCCTCGCGCAGCTGGGCGAGGGCGGCGTCGCGGTCCAGAAGGTCCTCGAACGGGCGGAAGGGGGCGTCGGACATGGGCAGGTGGTCTCCTCGGGGTCCCTGATCTCGATCAAAAGCGGCCGTTTGACGCAAGCCCGCGGCCTTGTTCCGACACGGCGAATGTGGGAATAGCGCCGGTGAGAGGACGGGCGGCCCCTTGCCCAGCCAGATGGGGGCCGCGTCGCCCGGGACAAGGGCTGCCTGCGGGCGGTCGCGCCGGGCCGCCCGTGACGTGGGTCGGAAAAGGGTAGGACATGAACCTGACCAGGAGCTTCAAGACGTTTGCCGCGGCCGCGCTCGCCGCGCTTACCGGCGGCATCGCCGCCGCGCAGGACGCCGCCGACCCGCTGGCCGACCTGCCGATCATCGGCGCGCCGACCCAGGGCGGCGTCGGCTTCCAGCCCGCCGCGACCGGCCTCGCCCGCGACCTGCACTGGCTGGACGGCATGGTGCTGGTCATCATCAGCGTCATCGTGGTCTTCGTGATCGCTCTGCTGGCGATGGTGATCTTCCGCTACAACGCCCGCCGCAACCCGAACCCGGCCAGCTTCACCCACAATTCCCCGCTCGAGATCGCCTGGACGGTGGTGCCGATCGTCGTCCTGGTCTTCATCGGCGCCTTCTCCCTGCCGGTCCTGTTCGACCAGCAGGAGATCCCGGAGGGCGACGTCCACATCAAGGTGATCGGCTACCAGTGGTACTGGGGCTACGAGTACACCGACGAGGACATCGCCTTCGAGAGCTTCATGATCGGCGCCGGCGAGGGTAACCTCAACGACGAGATCGTCGCCCAGCTCGAGGAGGCGGGATACTCGGCCGACGAGTTCCGCCTCGCCACCGACACCGCTGTCGTCGTGCCGGTCGGCGCGACCGTCGTGATGGACGTCACCGGCGCCGACGTCATCCACTCCTGGACCATCCCCGCCTTCGGCGTGAAGCAGGACGCGGTGCCGGGCCGGATCGCGCAATTGTGGTTCGAGGCCGAGGCCGAGGGCGTCTACTTCGGCCAGTGCTCCGAGCTGTGCGGCATCAACCACGCCTACATGCCGATCACCGTGAAGGTGGTCTCTCCCGAGAACTACGAGGCGTGGCTGACCCGCATCCGCGAGGACGAAGACTATCGCAGCTGGTGAGCTGGCGGGCGGGACGGGCCCGGGCCCCGGCCCCACCGGCGAGAGGACCGAGATGAGCGACGCGAGCCTGACCGACGACATGACGCGCGAGGCCGGATTCGGCGACTTCGTCAGCCTGCTGAAGCCGCGGGTGATGTCGCTCGTCGTGTTCACGGCGCTGGTCGGGCTGATCGTGGCGCCGGGCGACGTGCATCCCTTCATCGGCTTCGTCGCGATCCTGTGCATCGCCATCGGTGGCGGCGCGTCCGGCGCGCTGAACATGTGGTGGGACGCGGACATCGACGCCCGGATGCGCCGCACCCGCGGCCGCGCGGTCCCCGCGGGCCGCATCGCGCCGGGCGAGGCGCTGGGCCTTGGCGTCGGGCTGTCGGGCTTCTCGGTGCTGATGCTGGGGCTGGCGACGAACTGGATGGCGGCCGCCTGGCTCGCCTTCACGATCTTCTTCTACGCCGTGGTCTACACGATCTGGCTCAAGCGCTCGACGCCGCAGAACATCGTCATCGGCGGCCTCGCCGGCGCCTTCCCCCCGCTCGTCGGCTGGGTCGCCGCCACCGGCTCGATGAGCCTTGAGGCCTGGCTGATGGTCGCGCTGACCTTCATGTGGACGCCGCCGCACTTCTGGGCGCTCGCCCTGTTCGTGAAGTCCGACTACGGCGACGCCGGCGTGCCGATGCTGACCGAGACGCACGGCCGGCCGGCCACGCGCCGTCACATCCTGCTCTACACGCTGGCTCTCATCCCGGTCGCCCTCGGCCTCGGCTTCACGTCGGTCGGCGGACCGGTCTACCTCGCCGGCGCGCTGGTGCTGAACGCGCTGTTCCTGCGCGGGGCGATCCGCGTCTGGCGCCGCGACGACGCGGCCGCCGAGGCGGACCGCTACGCGGCGGAGCGCGGGCTGTTCAAGCTGTCGCTGTGGTACCTGTTCCTGCATTTCGGCCTGCTGCTGGTCGAGGCGACACCGCTCGCGGGGGCGCTGCAATGGTCCTGAAGGTCGAGCACGAGCTGCACCACCGCCGGCGCGGCCGGAACCTCGGCCTCGGCCTCGTGCTGGTGGGTTTCGTCGCCATCGTCTTCGGCCTCACGGTCGTGAAGGTGCTGGGCCTCGGCGACATCCGCGTCATCGAGGGGGCCGACCATGTCGCCAGCCCCACGCAGGAGATAATCGCCGCAGAGCGCGCCGCCGCCGAGGCGGCCGGCGCAGGGGAGGACGGCGAATGAACCCGTACCGCCGCATCAAGGACCCGAACACCCGCGTCGCCGCGATGGCGGTCAGCGTCGTCCTCGTGATGGGCGCGCTCGCCTGGGCGGCGGTGCCGTTCTATTCCTGGTTCTGCCGCGTCACCGGCTTCGGCGGCGCCACCAACGTCGCCGAGGCGGCCTCCGACACCATCCTCGACCGGACGATCACCGTCCGCTTCGACGCCAACACCGACCCCGACATGCCGTGGGAGTTCCTGCCGATGCAGCGCGAGATGACGCTGCGCATCGGCGAGACCGGACTCGCCTTCTACGAGGCGTCGAACCCGACCGACCGGCCCGTCGCGGGGCAGGCGTCGTTCAACGTCGCGCCGTACGCGGCGGGCGGCTACTTCGACAAGATCGAGTGCTTCTGCTTCACCGAACAGGTGCTGCAGCCGGGCGAGACGGTGGAGATGCCGGTGAGCTTCTTCGTCGATCCGGCGATCGTCGACGACCGCGAGGCGAAGTATGTTCACGAGATCGTCCTCAGCTACACCTTCTACGAGATCGACCTGCCCGAGGACGAGAGCGAGCAGGCCGCGCTGTCGCCGCAGGCGTTGACCGGGGCGGACGCCCCCTCCATAGACACCAACTGACGAAGCCTCGGCCGAACGGGGCCGGTTAGGGAACGAGAGACATGGCGCACGAAAAGAACCACGACTACCACATCCTGCACCCCTCGATCTGGCCCTTCACCGGCGCGGTGTCGGCCTTCGTGATGCTGTTCGGTGCGGTCCTGTGGATGAAGGACAGCGGGCCGTGGATGTTCCTCATCGGCCTCGTCGGCGTCCTCTACACGATGTACGCCTGGTGGGCCGAGGTCGTGGCCGAGAGCCGGGCGGGCGACCACACCCCCGTGGTGCGGATCGGCCTGCGCTACGGCGTCATCATGTTCATCATGTCCGAGGTGATGTTCTTCGCGGCGTGGTTCTGGTCGTTCTTCAAGCACGCGCTGTACCCGATGGGGCCGAACTCCCCCGCGCAGGACGGCGTCTGGCCGCCGGAAGGCATCGTCACCTTCGATCCCTGGCACCTGCCCCTGATCAACACGCTGATCCTGCTCTGCTCGGGCGCCGCGGCCACCTGGGCGCACCACGCGCTGGTGCACGAGAACAACCGCCAGGACATGAAGTGGGGCCTGATCCTCGCGATCCTGCTGGGCGCGCTGTTCACCGTGTTCCAGGTCTACGAGTACAGCCACGCCGCCTTCGGCTTCGCCGGCAACATCTATGGCGCGAACTTCTTCATGGCGACGGGCTTTCACGGCGCGCACGTGGTGATCGGCACGATCTTCCTCGCCGTCTGCCTGCTGCGGGTCTACCGCGGCGACTTCACCCCCGAGAAGCATGTCGGGTTCGAGGCCGCGGCCTGGTACTGGCACTTCGTCGACGTGGTCTGGCTGTTCCTGTTCGCCGCGATCTACGTCTGGGGCGGCTGACCGCCCCGCCCCCGGGCGCCCCGGCGCGCCCCTTCCGAGGCGGGCCGCGGCCCGCCTCTTCCGTCTTACGGACCCCGCGATGCGCCGCCTGATCTTTCCCCTCGCCCTCGGCCTCGCCGGCTGCGCCGTCCTCGTCGCGCTCGGCCTGTGGCAGCTGCGGCGTCTGGACTGGAAGGAGGCGGAGCTGGCGCGGATCGAAGCCGCCATCGCCGCCGTGCCGGTGGCGCTGCCGGAGGGGGAGGGCGACGAATACCTCGCCGTCGAGGCGACGGGCCGCCTCGTCCCGCCGCTGGTCCGCATCGTCCATTCCGGCTCCGAGGAGCTGATCGTCGCGGCGTTCGAGACGGACGGCCGTCGGGTCATGGTCGATCTCGGCCTGTCGCCCTATGGCGCGCCTCCGGACCTCCCCGAGGGCGAGGTCCGGATCGACGGGAACCTCGAACGCCCGGCAGGCACCGAGGTGCCGGAGGTCGATGCTGTCAACGCCCGCACCGGCCGCACCCTGACCGGCCTAGCCCAGGCGCTGGACGCCGAGCCGGTGCTCCTCGTGGCCCGCAACATCGACCCGGCCCTCCCCGGCACCGCGCCCCTGCCGGTGACGACGGAAGGCATCCCGAACAACCATCTCGGCTACGCGATCCAGTGGTTCGGCCTCGCCCTCGTCTGGGCGGGGATGAGCGTGTATCTGGCCCTGAGGTCGGCCCGAAAGGACAGCTGATGCGCTACATCTCCACCCGCGGGCAGGCGCCCTCCCTCGGCTTCACCGAGACGATGATGACCGGCCTCGCCCGCGACGGCGGCCTCTACGTCCCCGATGCGATCCCGACGATGACCGCGGACGAGATCGCCGCCCTCGCCGGCCTGCCGTACGAGGAGGTCGCGGTCCGCGTCCTGACGCCCTTCGTCGCCGGTGACTTCTCGGACGCCGACCTGCGCCGCCTCGTCGCCGCCGCCTATGCCGGCTTCGACCACCCCGCCCGCGCGCCGCTGAAACAGCTGGGGCCGAACCACTTCCTGCTGGAGCTGTTCCACGGGCCGACGCTGGCCTTCAAGGACTTCGCCATGCAGCTGATCGGCCAGCTCATGCAGGCCGCGCTCGCCGCCTCGGGCGAGCGGATCACCATCGTCGGCGCGACCTCCGGCGACACCGGCAGCGCGGCCATCGAGGCGTTCCGCGGCCTGCCCAACGTCGACGTCTTCATCCTCTTCCCCCACGGCCGCGTCTCCGAGGTGCAGCGCCGCCAGATGACCACCCCGGCCGAGGACAACGTCCACGCCGTCGCCGTGGACGGCGACTTCGACGAGTGCCAGGCGCGGCTCAAGGACATGTTCAACGACCACGTCTTCCGCGACGAGGTGGGGCTGGCGGGCGTCAACTCGATCAACCTCGCCCGGGTGCTGGCGCAGGTCGTCTACTACTTCACCGCCGCCACCGCCCTCGGCGCGCCGCACCGCACGGTCGACTGCACCGTGCCGACGGGCAATTTCGGCGACATCTTCGCCGGCTACGTCGCCAAGGCGATGGGCCTGCCGGTCGGCCGGCTCGTGGTCGCGACGAACCAGAACGACATCCTGCACCGCACCCTCGCCACCGGCGAGCAGCGCAAGGGCCGGGTGGAGCCGTCGATCAGCCCGTCGATGGACATCCAGGTCAGCTCCAACTTCGAACGTGTCCTCTTCGACGCCTACGGCCGTGACGGCGCGACCATTGCGGCCCAGATGAAGGCGCTGTCGGACGAGGGCGGCTTCGCCGTGGGGCAGGGCGCGTGGGAGTTCCTGAAGGAGCACTTCGACTCGGGCCGCGCGTCCGAGGACGAGACCCGCGCCACCATCGCCCGCACCCTCGCCGCGACGGGAGAGCTTCTCTGCCCGCACAGCGCCGTCGGCGTGCACGTGGCCGAGGCACACCTGGGCGACGCCCCGATGGTCACGCTCGCCACCGCGCACCCCGCCAAGTTCCCCGACGCCGTCGAGCAGGCGACCGGCATTCGTCCGCCCCTTCCCACCCGGATGGCGGACCTGTATGACCGGCCGGAACGGATGACGCGGTCCGCCAACGACCTGGCGGCGCTGCAGACGCTGGTGCGGGAGAAAAGGCGCGCGTGACGGTCAGGCTGCACACCCTCGGGAACGGGTTCCGCATCGCCACCGAGGAGATGCCGGGCCTCAAGTCCACCTCCATCGGCATCTGGGTGAATGCCGGCGGCCGGCACGAGCGGGCCGACCAGAACGGCATCGCCCACTTCCTCGAGCACATGGCCTTCAAGGGCACGAAGACCCGCAGCGCCCTGCAGATCGCCGAGGCGATCGAGGACGTCGGCGGCTACATCAACGCCTACACCTCGCGCGAGATGACGGCCTACTACGCCCGGGTGCTGGAGGACGACGTCGATCTCGCCCTCGACGTGATCTCGGACATCCTGCTGAACCCCCGCTTCTCGGCCGAGGAAATCGAGATCGAGCGCGGCGTGATCCTGCAGGAGATCGGCCAGGCGCTCGACACGCCCGACGACATCGTCTTCGACTGGCTGCAGGAGACGGCCTATCCGGGCCAGGCGCTCGGCCGCACCATCCTCGGCCCGGTGGAGAGCGTGTCCGGCTTCAGCCGCGAGGATCTGTCGGGCTTCGTGGCCGAACATTACGGCCCCGGCCAGATGATCCTCTGCGCCGCCGGCGCGGTCGATCACGACGCGATCTGCCGCGCGGCCGAGCGGCTGTTCGGCCACCTCGCCCCGGTCCCCGCCGCCAAGGTCTGCGAGCCCGCGACCTTCACCGGCGGCGAGCGGCGGGTGCTGAAGAAGCTGGAGCAGGTGCATTTCGCCATGGCCCTCGAAGGGCCGCACTACCGGGACGACCGGATCTACGCCGCGCAGGTCTGGGCGACCGCGATGGGCGGCGGCATGTCCTCGCGCCTGTTCCAGGAGATCCGCGAGGTGCGGGGCCTGTGCTACACCATCTTCGCCCAGGCCGGCGCCTATGCCGACACGGGCATGGTGACGCTCTATGCCGGCACCTCGGGCGAGCAGATCGGCGCCCTTGCCGAGCTCACGATGGACGAGATCCGCCGATCCGCCGCCGACATGACCGAGGCCGAGGTGAACCGTGCCCGGGCGCAGATGAAGGCCGGCATGCTGATGGGCTTGGAGAGCCCCTCGCATCGGGCGGAGCGGCTGGCGCGGATGCTGGCGATCTGGGGCCGGGTGCCGACGATCGAGGAGGTGATCGGCCGGATCGACGCCGTCTCCACCGCCGACGTCGCGGCATTCAGCGGCCAGCTGGCGACGGACCAGCGGATGGCCCTGACCCTCTACGGACCGGCCAAGCGCGCGCCCAGCCTCGACGCGCTCAGGGAGAGGCTCGCGGCCTGATGCTCGGCCAGCGCCGGAAGCTCCGGCTCGAGACCGAGAGGATGACCCTGCGGCCGCCGCAGCATTCCGACTTCCGCGCCTGGACCAACCTGCGCCGCGACTCGGCGGCCTTCCTGCAGCCGTGGGAGCCGACCTGGGCCGAGGACCATCTCAGCCGCAAGAGCTTCACCAACCGGGTCTACTGGGCGCAGCGGGCGATCGCGCAGGGCTCGGCGGTCCCGCTGTTCCTGATCCGGCGGGAGGATTCGCAGCTCCTCGGCGCGATCACCCTCGACCACATCCGGCGCGGGCCCGCGCAGTCCGGCACGACCGGCTACTGGACCGGCCAGCCCTTCGCCCGGCAGGGCTACATGCGCGAGGCGATCAAGGCGCTGGTGCACCACGCCTTCACCGCGATGGACCTCAGCCGCATCGAGGCCGGCTGCCTGCCCGAGAACACACCCTCGCGCCGCCTGCTGGAAAGCTGCGGCTACAAGTACGAGGGCGTGGCGCAGAGCTACCTCCAGATCGCGGGCCGCTGGCGCAACCACGTCCTCTACGCCAACCTGCGCAGCGACCGGCGGGGGCGGACCGACGCGGGGTAAGGCTCTCGCGGGGTTGTGAGGACCGGCGGAGCGATCCCGCGCCTATCCTTCCCGCCCATGCGCCTCCTTCCCCTCCTCCTCGCCGTGCTCCCCCTGCCGCTCGCCGCGCAGGAGCGCATCCCCTCCCACTGCCTCGCCTTCGCCGAGGCGCCCGCGCAGGTCGTCCCCGCCGCCTGGGCCGACCCGCTGGAGGCGGACACCTTCCGGCTGCACTACATCGACCACTCGATGTTCCTCCTGCGGCTGCCGTCCGGGCTGAACCTCGTCACAGACTTCAACGGCTTCGTCGGGCCGACCCGGATGATCCCCGACGTGGTGACGATGAACCGCGCCCATTCCACCCACTGGACCCGCGCGCCCGACCCCGCGATCCCCCACGTCCTGCCCGGCTGGGGCGAGGGCGGGGGGCCGGCCGACCACCACCTCGACCTCGGCGAGGTGCTGGTGCGCAACGTGCCGACCGACATCCGTGACGGCTTCGGCGGCGCGGTGCCGGACGGCAACTCGGTCTTCGTGTTCGAGGCGGCGGGCCTGTGCATCGGCCATCTCGGCCACCTGCACCACGAGCCGACGGACGAGGACTACGCCCGGATCGGCCGCGTCGACGTGGCGCTGGTGGCGGTGGACGGCGGCATGACGCTCGACATCCCGACGGTGCTGGCGACGATGGAGCGGATGCGCGCCTCGCTGGTCATCCCGATGCACTGGTTCGGCCGCGGCACGCTGGAGGCGTTCGCCGCCGGGATGGAGGAGGCGGGCTACCGGGTGGAGCGGCCGGGCGGCCCGGAGGTCGTGCTGTCGCGGGACGCACTGCCGGACCGGCCGACGGTGATGATCCTGGAGCCGTCCTGGCTGGAGTGACCTTGCCCCCGCCCGGCGCGGGTGGTCATCTCCGCCCCATGCTCACAGACGCCACGCCAGAGTTCCTGGACCGCCTTCGCGCCGCCCTCCCCGGCCTCGCCGTCCGGCAGGACGCCGCCCGCTACTTCGAGGAGCCACGGGGCCGCTTCCGCGGCCGCGGCCTCGTCGTCGCGCCCGGGTCGGTGGAGGAGGTCGCGGCCGTCGTCCGGGCCTGCGCCGGGGCGCGCGTGGGCATCGTCCCCTACGGCGGCGGCACCGGCCTCGTCGGCGGTCAGCTGACAGAGGAGGGGGCGGCGCCCCTCATCCTGTCGCTGGAGCGGATGGCGGCGATCCGCGCCGTCTACCCGCAGGAAAGCGTGCTGGTGGCCGAGGCGGGCGCGATCCTCGCCGACGTGCAGCGGGCGGCCGACGAGGCGGGGCGGCTGTTCCCGCTGTCGCTGGCCTCGGAAGGGTCGGCCCGCATCGGCGGCCTGCTGGCCACCAACGCCGGCGGCACCGGCGTCCTGCGCTGGGGCAACGCGCGCGCGCTCTGCCTCGGGATCGAGGCGGTGACGGCCGACGGCGCGATCTGGCACGGGCTCACGCGCCTGCGGAAGGACAATGCCGGCTACGACCTGCGCGACCTGATCGTCGGGTCGGAGGGGACGCTCGGCATCATCACCGCCGCCGCCCTGCGCCTCGTCCCGCGGCCCGCTGCCACCGGAGCGGCGATGCTCGCCGTGCCGTCGCCCGCGGCGGCGCTGGACCTGCTCGCGCTGGCGCAGGGGAGGGTGGGCGAGGGCCTGTCCGGCTTCGAGCTGATCTCGCGGGTTGGCGTCGACTTCCTCGCCGAGACCGGCCTCGACCTGCGCGTGCCGCTGGACCCGGTGCCGGACTGGATGGTGCTGGTCGACCTCGGGCTCGGCGCCGGGCAGGATCCGGCGGCGGCGCTGGAGGGGCTGTTCGAGGCGGCGGCGGAGGCGGGGCTCGCCACCGACGGCGTCCTCGCGGCGTCCGAGGCCGACCGCGCCGACTTCTGGCGCCTGCGCGAGACCATCCCCGAGGCGAACCGCCGCGTCGGCGCGATCGCCTCGCACGACGTCTCGCTGCCCCTGTCCGAGGTGCCGCCGTTCCTTGAGGAGGCCGCGGCGGCGCTCGGCCGGTTCGACGGGGTGCGGATCAACTGCTTCGGCCATCTCGGCGACGGCAACCTGCACTACAACGCCTTCCCGCCCGCCGGCGGGCCCAAGGAGGACTACCGCGCCATCCGCGGCGAGGTCACCCGGACCGTGCACGACCTCGTCCACGCGCGGGGCGGCTCGGTCGCGGCCGAGCACGGGGTGGGGCGGCTGAAGGTGGACGACCTGGAGCGCTACGCGGACCCGACCAAGCTGGCGATGATGCGCGCGGTGAAGGCGGCGCTCGACCCGCTGGGCCTCCTCAATCCGGGGGCCGTCCTGCGGGCGTGACGGCGTGCGGCGCTCGCGCAGGCCTTCGGCCGCGCATCGCCCGCCCGCCGTCCCGGGGATGGACCCCTCCTTTGCATGTCACGAAAATACGCGGCGACCGGCTGCAGCCCGCGCAACGCCGAGGCGGAGGCGCTGGCGGAGAGGTCGGGATCGCTGCTTGGGAAGCGGTTCAGGGGCAGGTGTGCCCCTGAACGCGCCTCATCCAGCGTGAGGCGATTCGCCGGAGCGTCAAGGATTCCCGGCTTCGCCGGCGCGCGTCGCGCGTCCTTGACCCTCCGTCGAATCGCGGAGGGGCGCGTCCCTCAGGCGCCCTCGTAGGCGGTGAGCGCGTGCACCGTCACGCCGAGCGCCTCCAGCCGGCGGCGGCCGCCGAGGTCGGGCAGGTCCACCACGAAGGCGCAGCCCGCGACCTCGCCGCCGAGCCGTTCGACCAGACTGATCCCGGCCTCGGCGGTGCCGCCCGTCGCGAGGAGGTCGTCGACGATCAGCACCCGCTCGCCCGGCTGCACCGCGTCCACGTGCGCCTCCAGCACCGCGGTGCCGTACTCCAGCTGGTAGGCCTCCTCTATCGTCTCCCCCGGCAGCTTGCCCTTCTTGCGCACCGGCACGAAGCCGACCGACAGCTGGTGCGCCACCGCGCCGCCGAGGATGAAGCCCCGCGCCTCCAGTCCCGCGACCCTGTCGATCCGGGTGCCGATGAAGGGGTGCAGCAGCTGGTCCACCGCCATCCGGAAGCCGCGGGCGTCGCCGAACAGCGTGGTCACGTCCCGGAACAGGATGCCCTCGTGCGGGAAGTCCGGGATGGTGCGGATGTAGTCGCGGACGTCCGCCATCAGCGCAGCGCCGGGTAGTGCCGCAGGAGGGCCGCCCGGTCCTGCTGGCCAAGGGTCATGACCGCGTTCGAGTCCTCGGAGAAGACCGACTCGCTGTCGTAGAGCGGGTTGCGGATGTCGTTCAGGAAGCCCATCGCCTGTGTCAGCTCCTCCAGAAGCACCGGGTAGACCTCGTAGTGCGGCAGGTCGTCCGCCATCAGGATCCGCGCCTCGGTGATCTCCATCCGGCCGTTCCACCAGACGTAGACGTAGGCCGCGCCCATCGGCTCGCCCTCGAGTTCGGGGACGCCCGAGCCGCTGACCGCCTCGCCGTCGCCCACCTCGATCAGGCGGATCACGACGTCGGCGGCCTTGCCGGGCGCGCGGCTGAGCTGCAGGGCCGAGCCGATGCCGTTGATCTCGTCGATGGCCCGGTCGAGCGCGTCCGAGACGTTCTCGGCCAGGGCGCGGGGATAACCCGCGGGCGCGCGGTCGATCCCCACGCTCAACGCGGAGGCGCGGCCGCGGGGCCAGCGGACGTAGGGCATCCGGCACTCGCCCCCGGGCGCGGCGCCGCAGGCGACGAGGCGGTAGAATTCCTCGTCCGTCAGGCGGCCTTGCGTGACGATGTAGTCCTGCGCCGCCGCGGGGGCGGCCAGCGCGACCAGAGCGGCGGCGAGCGTCGCCCTCACAGAACGCGTCCCGCGACCGCGTCGAGGCGGGCCAGCAGGGCCGGGTCGCGCCGCTCGGGTGCGGTCATGATCGCGCTCTCGAGGGCGCGGTCGCAGCCATGCGGGCAGGGCGCCCGTTCGGCCCCCAGCGCGCCCGGCAGCGCGGCGGCGAAGGCGCGGGCCTTCGCCACGTTCGCCGCCAGCGTGGCGAGCACGGACGCGACGTCCACCGCCTCGTGGCCCGGGTGCCAGCTGTCGTAGTCGGTGACCATCGCAACGGTGGCGTAGCAGATCTCGGCCTCGCGGGCGAGGCGGACCTCAGGCATGTTGGTCATGCCGATCACGTCGCAGCCCCAGTCGCGGTAGAGCAGGCTCTCGGCTTGGGGCGAGAATTGCGGCCCCTCCATCGCCAGGTACGTGCCGCCGCGATGGACCGTCGCCCCCGCCGCTTCGGCCGCCTCCGCCGCTGCCTCGGCCAGCCGGCCGCAGACGGGGTGGGCGAGGCCGACATGGGCGACGCAGCCCGATCCGAAGAAGCTCGACGGCCGGCCGCGGGTGCGGTCGACGAACTGGTCCACGATGACGAAGTCGCCCGGCGCCATCTCCTCGCGGAACGAGCCGCAGGCGGAGACCGAGACGAGGTCGGTGACGCCGAGCCGCTTCAGCGCGTCGATGTTGGCGCGGTAGGGCACGTCGCCCGGCGCATGGACGTGGCCGCGGCCGTGGCGCGGCAGGAAGGCCATGGAGACGCCGTCGTGGCGGCCGGTCAGGATCTCGTCGGAGGGCGTGCCCCAGGGGGTGTCCACAGCCTGCCAGCGCGCGTCCTGCAGCCCCTCGATCCCGTAGACGCCGGAGCCGCCGATGATGCCGAGAACCCGTTCCAACGCCGCCCTTGCCCCTGACGCACGAGGGGGAGAAAATCAGACGGGGGCGGGGCTGACAAGCGCGCCCGGGCAACCGATCAGGAGCGACGACCATGGCCCGGACCTACGACGGCAGCTGCCAGTGCGGCGCCGTGACCTTCAGCGCGGAGCTCGATCTGACGCACGCGGTCATCTGCAACTGCTCGCGCTGCCGGCGCCTCGGGTCGGTCTTCGCCTTCACGCCGCGGACGGCCTTCACGCTGAGGTCCGGCGAGGACGCGCTGACGGAGTTCAGGTTCCACAACGAGGTCATCGCGCACCTGTTCTGCGCCACCTGCGGGATCGAGGCGTTCGGATACGGCCGGATGCCCGACGGGACCGAGACGGTCGCGGTCAACGCGCGGGTCCTCGACGGCGTGGACGGCCACGCGCTTGCGAAGGAGGCGACCTTCTACGACGGGGCGGCGTCGTAGGCTCGCGGCCCGGGGTGTCTAGCCCGGGCGCTTCAGCGAGAAGATCTCGGTGATCCGCGAATAGTCCTGGTAGCCGAGGCGGGTCAGCGGCTCGAACAGGGTGTAGTCGAGGAACCCCTCCACCAGCAGCTCGTCCCGGATGTGCACGCCGGTGACCTCGCCGATGGTGAGGAGGTTCGCCTCGCCCCGCAGCGCGATCTGCTCCACCACCCGGCATTCCAGCGCCGCCGGGGCGGCGGCGACGCGCGGGCAGTCGATGGTCTCGCAGGCGGCCTTCTCCAGCCCTGCCAGCTCGAACTCGTCGGTGCCGCGGTCGTAGCTGCCGGAGGTCGCGTTCATCGCGTCGCGCAGGGCGTAGCTGACGACGTTCACGCAGAAGATTCCGGTGTCGCGGATGTTGCCGGCGCTGTCCTTGGTGCCGTCGCGGTCGTCCTTGGCCGAGGTGGAGGCGAACATCACCTGCGGCGGCGTGTAGGCGACCGCGTTGAAGAAGGAATAGGGCGCGAGGTTGTCGCGCCCGTCGGTGCCGCGGGTGCTGATCCAGCCGATGGGGCGGGGCGTGACGATGGCGTTGAACGGGTTGCGGGGCAGGCCGTGGCCGTCCTCGGGGCGATAGAACATCCGTGTCCTCCGGTTTGCGGCCGGACCTAGCCCCATGTAAGCCACGGGTCCAGCGATCAGGCGGCCGGGACGGACGGATGGGGCAGGGCGACGCATACCGGCTGGCCGAGGAGGCGCCCGCCGACTGGTGGGAGGTCGAGGCCCTCTACGACACCTGCTTCGCGCCGGGGCGGACCGCGCTGTCGTCGTATCGGCTGCGCGACGGCGTGGCGCCGGTGGGGCCGCTCTGCCTGACCGCGCGGGACGGCGAGGGGGTGCTGGCCGGGGCGATCCGGGTCTGGCCCGCGCAGGTCGGTTCCCGACCGGTGCTGCTGGTCGGCCCGGTGGCGGTGCACCCCACGCGGCAGGGCGAGGGGCTGGGCGCGCTGCTGATCTTCCGGTCCATGCAGGCGGCGCGGCGGCTGTTCTGGCCGCGGGCGATGCTGGTGGGGGACTACCCCTATTACCGCCGCTTCGGCTTCCGCAGGCTGGAAGGGGTCGAGATGCCGCCGCCCACCAACCCCGAGCGGGTGCTGGGGATCGAGCTGGCGCCCGGCGGCTGGGTCGGGGTGACGGGGGCGGTGACGAAGTGGGGGAGTGCCGGTATAGCGGTTCCGGCCGCTCGGCCGGCACCGCGGCCAGATTGACGCCCGCCCCCGGCGCCCCCATCTTCCGGTCATGAGCGACGAGCCCAGGCTGCGCGAGATCAACCCGGACCAGCCGCCCGCCCCACTGGACGAGGCGGCGGAAGAGAAGGTGCGCGAGTTGGCCGCCCGGCAGCGGGCCGCGAACGGCATCATCATGCGGGCGATCTCCTTCGCCGGCGGGCAGGTCGAGGACGGCATGAAGATGCTGCCCAAGGGCGCCCGCAGCCAGATCGAGGGCGCCGCCCGCGCGGCGCTCACCCGCGCCTACGAGGCCGCCTCGGCCAGTCGCCGCGGACCGTTCGGCGACCGCATCGCATCGGACCGGGCGCACCGGGTGATCGGCACCCTGTCGGGTGCGCTCGGCGGCCTGGGCGGCCTGCCGACGGCGCTGGCCGAGCTGCCGGTGGCGACCACCGTGATCTTCCGCGCCGTGCAGGGCGTCGCCGCCGCCCACGGCGAGGATCCGGCCACGCCCGAGACCCGGGCGGAGTGTCTGCGCGTCTTCGGCGCCGGTGCGCCGGGGGACAGCGACGACGGCATCGACACCTCGTTCGTCGGCGCCCGGCTCAGCATCACCGGTCCGGCGCTGCACAAGCTCATCGGCAAGGTCGCGCCGCGCTTCGCGGCGGTGCTGGGCCAGAAGCTGGCGAGCCAGGCCGTGCCGATCATCGGCGCCGCCGCCGGGGCGGGAACGAACTATGCCTTCGTCGACTACTACGTCGAGATCGCGCACGTGCATTTCGGCCTGCGCGAGCTGGCCCGCACCCACGGCGAGGAGGCGGTCCTCGACCTGTTCCACCGCACCCTGGCCGAGCGGCAGGTGCCCGTCCGCCGCGCCTGACCGGCCATTGCGGCGCGGCGGCGCAGCGTCTACCTCTGAGCCCGGATCAATCCGGAGGCGGCATGTTCACCGGCATCATCACCGACATGGGCGAGGTCCTCGCCGTGGAGATGCGGGGCGACCTGCGCGCCCGGATCGGCACGTCGTATGACGTTTCCACCATCGAGATCGGCGCCTCCATCGCCTGCGACGGCGTCTGCCTGACGGTCGTGGCGCTGGGCGAGGAGCCGCGCGCCTGGTTCGACGTCGACATTTCGGCCGAGACGGTCAGCAAGACCAACATCGGCCGCAACGGCTGGCCCGTGGGCAAGCGGGTGAACCTGGAACGCGCACTCAGGGTCGGGGACGAACTCGGCGGCCACATCGTCTCGGGCCACGTGGACGGCGTGGCCGAGCTGGTGGAGATGCACGACGAGGGCGACAGCATGCGGATGAGCCTTAAAGCGCCCGAAGGGCTGGCGAAGTTCATCGCGCCCAAGGGCTCCATCGCGCTGAACGGCACGTCGCTGACGGTGAACGAGGTGGACGGCGCCCGCTTCGGCGTGAACGTCATTCCCCACACCCGCGAGGTGACGACGTGGGGGCAGGCCGCCGTGGGCGACGCGATCAACCTCGAGGTCGACACGATGGCCCGCTACGTGGCGCGGCTGGGGGACTACAGGTGACGCCCGGCCCCGGCCACAATGGCGGGCCCACGATGGAGCCGGGCGCCAGCTGGCGGCGGACCGCGTGGACGAAGGCGCGGGAGGCGCTGCTGCCGTCGCTGCCGCTGGAGGTGGTGCGGCTGCGGGTGAAGCGGGCGGAGCGGCTGGGCATCGACTACCGGACCTACGCGACGATCCGCGCCACGTCGGGGCACGACATTGTGGCGTTCCTGTTCTCGGGCAACGCGCTGGAGCTGCGGCGTGGGGCGACGGAGCTGCCGGACGCGGTTGCGGCACGGCTGGAGCGGACGGACGCGGCGCGGCTGGCGGCGGTCTACCGGCCGGCGGACCCGGCGGCGCTGGTCGCGGGGGCGGGCGGGCGGATCGACGCCGCGACGCAGGCGCCCGCCTTCACCGACAGCTGGGCCGCGATGCGCGACCGGCTGGACGCGGCGCTCGCCGACTGGCGCGCCGCCCGCGCCGGCACCGTCCTCGTTGCCGCAACGGCGGTGGAGCGCGACTGGTGCGCCGCCGCCCGCCTTGCGGGCACGATCCCGGCCGAGCGGTTCTTCGTCAGCGGCTGACCGTCTGCTCGCGTGGTGCCGGACGGGGCTCGAGTCCGGACGGAGACCGCGGGACTCACCCGCCCCGGCCCTGAGCCGGGGCCCCGGCGCCACGAAGCACCCGGTTCCGTGGGGCCCCGGCTCAGGGCCGGGGCGGGTTTCCTGCGTTGCCGCCGCCTCTGGAGCCGCTGCCATGGCCGCCGGCCTGGAATAGCGGAACGCGCAACCGGCGGCGAAATTATCGGCGCCGTCGCTCGCGGGGGGGCTGGAAACGCCGCCGGACGCCTCCCACATGCCGCCGAACGCTCAAGGGGAGGTCGTGATGTTCGAGGTGTGGGTGCCGCTGGTCGGAGGTCTCGTCCTCCTGATCGCGGGGGGAGAGCTGCTGGTGCGCGGCGCGGTGCAGGTGGCGACGCGGTTCGGCGTCTCGCCCCTGGTGATCGGCCTGACGCTGGTCGGCTTCGGCACCTCCACGCCCGAGCTGGTGACCTCGGTGCAGGCCGCCCTCGCCGGCGCGCCGGGCATCGCCTACGGCAACGTCGTCGGCTCCAACATCGCGAACGTGCTGCTGATCGGCGGGGTGGCGGCGCTGCTGTTTCCGATCGCCGTCCAGTCGTCGACGCTGAAGCGCGACGGCGCCGTGATGGTGGCGGTCGCGCTGGTCTTCGCCCTCCTCGCCGCCGCGATGCCCCTCGGCCGCGCGGTCGGGGCGGCGTTCGTCGTGGCGCTGGTCGTCTACATCTACACCGCCTTCCGGCAGGAGCGGACGGCGACCGTCGACCACGGCGCGGCCTACGAAAAGGGCGCCGCCCTGCAGGACGCCGATCCCGGCACCCGGCCCCGCGCCTCCGGAAGCGCCCTCGTCGCCGCCGGAATCGCGATCGGCGGCCTCGTGCTCGTGGTCCTCGGCGGCCGGTTCCTCGTGGACGGCGCGGTCGCGCTGGCGCGGGGCTTCGGCATCTCCGAGACGGTGATCGGCCTGACCATCGTCGCCGTCGGCACCTCCATGCCGGAACTCGTCACCTCGGTCGTCGCGGGGCTCAAGCGGCAGGGTGACGTCGCCTTCGGCAACATCGTCGGCTCCAACATCTACAACCTTCTCGGCATCGCCGGCGCGACCATGCTGATGGCGCCGGGGCCGGTCCCGGCCGAGATCGTCAGCTTCGACAACCTCGTCATGGTCGGCGTTTCGGTCCTGCTCGTCGGTTTCGCCTGGACGGGCCTGCGGATCGCGCGGTGGGAGGGGGCGGTCCTCCTCGCCGGCTATGGCCTGTATGTGTGGAGCATCTGGCCCTGAGGGGGCTAGGGCGTCCGCCGCACCGGGCGCGCCGGGCGTCTCGGGGTCCCGGGTCAGGCCCGGGACGGGTGGTCTGCGGCACCGGATACGCCGGAAGACCCGCCCCGGCCCCGAGCCGGGGCCTCGCGCGGTGATGGCCCCCGCCTCGCACCTCTGGCGCTTACTCCCCCCGGCAGCACCCGTCCGCACAGCCCCTGCGCGTCCCGGCCCTTTCCAAGCGGCGGGGCAGCCGCTATCTCGGCCCCGCAAGGAGAGCCCATGTCCACAGCCTACGAACAGCCCGGTCCGGTCGAGCGCGACTGGTCCGACGCGATCTCCTCGGTGGAGGAGATCATCGAGGAGGCCCGCAACGGCCGCATGGTGATCCTCGTCGACCACGAGGACCGCGAGAACGAGGGCGACCTGGTGATCCCGGCGCAGATGGCGACGCCGGAGAAGATCAACTTCATGGCGACCCACGGCCGCGGCCTCATCTGCCTCGCCCTGCCGGGGCAGCGGGTGGACCAGCTCGGCCTGCCGCTCATGGCGTCCTACAACTCGTCCCGGCACGAGACCGCCTTCACCGTCTCGATCGAGGCGCGCGAGGGCATCTCCACCGGCATCTCGGCGCACGACCGCGCCCGCACCGTCGCCGTCGCCATCGACCCGTCCAAGGGGCCCGCCGACATCGCGACGCCGGGCCACGTCTTTCCGCTCCGCGCCCGAGAGGGCGGCGTCCTCGTCCGCGCCGGCCATACCGAGGCGGCGGTCGACCTCTCCCGCCTCGCCGGCCTCGCGCCCGCGGGCGTCATCTGCGAGGTGATGAACGAGGACGGCACGATGTCGCGCCTGCCCGAGCTCATCGCCTTCGCGCAGCGCCACGGGCTGAAGATCGGCACGATCAGCGACATGATCGCCTACCGCCGCCGCCACGACAATCTCGTCCGGATGCGGACCGAGGAGACGATCACCTCCGAGTTCGGCGGCGAGTGGCGGCTGCGGATCTACGCGGACGAGACGCAAGGGGCCGAGCATATCGTCCTGGTGAAGGGTGACATTTCGGGCGACGACCCGGTGCTGGTGCGGATGCACGCCCTCGACCCCATGCTCGACATCGTCGGCGCGGGCGGGCCCGGCCGCCGCAACGAGTTCGGCGACGCGATGGAAGCCATCGCCGCCGAGGGACGGGGCGTCCTCGTCCTGCTGCGCGACCTGCACATGACGCTGCACCCCGAGGGCGGCGCCTCGCCGCAGACCCTGCGGCAGTACGGCCTCGGCGCGCAGATCCTGTCGTCGCTGGGGCTGCACGACATCGTGCTGCTGACTAATTCGCCCCGCCCCAAGGTCGTCGGGCTCGAGGCCTACGGCCTCAGCATCGTCGGCACCCGCCCGATCGGAGGAGGCCGCTGATGGCCGGACCCGCCCACGAGACCCTGCCGCGCCCCGACTTCGACGCGCCGGTGAAGGTGCTGATCGTCACCGCGCCGTTCTACCGCGACATCGCGGACGGCCTGCTCGCCGGCGCCCGGGCCGAGCTGGAGGCGGCGGGCGCGACCTGGGAAGAGATCGTCGTCCCCGGCGCGCTGGAGATCGGCCCCGCGATCGGCATGGCCGGGCGGCTGTCCAACTTCGACGGCTACGTCGCGCTCGGCTGCGTGATCCGCGGCGAGACCACGCATTACGAGACAGTCTGCGCCGACAGCTCGCGAGCGCTGACGCTGCTGGGGCTGTCGGGCCACTGCATCGGCAACGGCATCCTGACGGTGGAGACCCACGAGCAGGCAGCGGTGCGGGCCGACCCGGGCGGCCAGAACAAGGGCGGCGGCGCGGCCGCCGCGGCGCTGCACCTGATCGCGCTGGGCCGCAAGTGGGCCGGCGCGCGCAGGGACGTCGGCTTCGGCCGCGGCGTGCAGGTCGCCGGCGAGGACGGGCCGCTGGCATGAGCGCGAAGTTGGAAGCCAAGCGCCTCGCCCGCAGCGCCGCCCGGCTCTACGCCGTGCAGGCGCTCTACCAGATGGAAGTGTCGGGCCAGACTGTCGAGGCGGTCATGCGCGAGTTCGAGGATCACCGCTTCGGCGCCGTCTACGACGAGGGCGAGATGGCCGAGGGCGACGTCGACACGTTCCGCGGCCTGCTCGACGCCGCGGTGAACGAACAGGCACGCATCGACCAGATGACCGACCGGGCGCTCGTCGCCAAGTGGCCGATCGCGCGGATCGATTCGGTGCTGCGCGCGCTGTTCCGCGCCGCGGGGGCCGAGCTGGTGATGAAGAAAACGCCGCCCAAGGTGGTGATCGTCGAGTTCGTCGAGGTGGCCCGCGCGTTCTTTCCCGAGGGGAAGGAGGGGGGCTTCGTGAACGCGGTTCTCGACCACATGGCCCGCGAGGCGCGCCCCGAGGCGTTCTGAGCCCGGCCGGAGGCCCCGCGATGCCGTCCCTGATCCGCCTCTACGTGGTCAACTGCGCCATCGGCTTCGCCGTCGCGGCCGCGCTGGTGGCGCTGCTTCTCGCCCTGAACGTCGGCAACCTCGGCCATCTCGTGACGACCTCGCCCGACGGTCTCCTGGCAATTCTGATGCTGTGGGTCGCCAACGGCATCGTCTTCGCCGGCGTCCAGTTCGGCCTTGCCGTCATGGCGCTCGGCTCCGAGGATGAAGCGTCGGGCGGCCCCCGTGGCGGCCTGCGCCAGTACGTCCCGATCCGCGCGAGAGTGCCCCATGACCGACCGGCCGACCCTTCCTGAGGACCTGCGCGCCGCCATCGCCGAGCATCGCGGGCGGTTCACCTTCCTCGGCTGGGCGCTGATCGTCCTCGGCGTGCTGGCGATCCTGTTCCCGCTCGTCGCCTCCATCGCCGCCAAGGTGCTGATCGGCTGGCTGCTGCTGCTGAGCGGCGCAATCGTCCTCTATTCCGCCTTCCAGGCGCGGCGCTGGCGGTCCGCTCTGGCCACGGGCGCAATCGGCGTGCTGCAGATCGCCGCCGGCGTCTATCTCGCCTTCTTTCCGCTGACCGGGCTGATCGGCCTGACATTCCTCATGGCGATCCTGTTCCTCGCCCAGGGCGTGATGGAGCTGATGCTGTGGAACCAGCACCGCCCGGCCGGGCGGGGCGCGGGGTGGCTGCTGTTCTCGGCGATCTGCTCGGTGGCGCTGGGCGTGCTGCTGATCCTCGGCCTGCCGGGCACCGCGCTCTGGGCGCTGGGCCTGATGCTGGGAATCAACCTGCTGAGTTCGGGGGTGTCGTTCCTGACGCTGACCCGCATGGCGGGCTGATCGTCCGGGGCCGTCAGGGCAGGGTGTGGCGGGCACCACTCGCACCGTGGGGTGCTGCATTCCCGAGGACCTGTGTATACAGGTGGGCGCCAGGTAACCGGACCAGGGCCCGGTCAGAGCCAGCTCCCTCGAGAGTGATTAAGGCCACCGGAATCGACCCGTGTCACGCATGGAGCAGGAACCCGCCACTGCATGAAGTAGGGCGCGGCGGGGCCGCCCGCAAGGGGGCGGCGGCGGTTACTCGGCAGCGGCCGGACCGGTGTCCAGCAGCCAGCCGCCCGGTCCGACGACCGAGGCCGGCAGGAGGTACAGAAGCCGCTCGGCGACGCCCACGGCGAGGAGCGAAACCACGACCTCAAAGCAGGTCACGTCCGCGATGAAGGCGGTCAGCGTGGTCATGGGGCGGCTCCTCTCTCCAGCTGTTAACCTTTTGCCGGTCGTGTGGGGCGGAAAGGTGGCGAGGCGGGGGAGATGACGGGGCGCACCACCTCGTGAGCGTCGCCCGCTTGACGCATGTTCACGGATTGTTCAGATTTGCCCCATGCCCGACGACAGCCTCCTCCTGCCCGACGCGCCGGTCCTGACGCCGGGCCAGCGGCTCGCCCGCGGCGTCTGCCGTCACCTTCTCGGCCACGACTTCGTCACGGTGGAGGAGCTGGTGCCGACGCCGGGCCTGCGGGTCGACGTCATGGCGCTGGGGCCGAAGGGCGAGATCTGGGTGGTCGAGTGCAAGTCCAGCCGGGTCGACTATACGTCCGACCGCAAATGGCAGGGCTATCTCGACTGGTGCGACCGGTTCTTCTGGGCGGTGGACGAGGCGTTTCCGACGGACCTGCTGCCCGAAGGGACGGGCCTGATCATCGCCGACGGCTACGACGCCGAGATCCTGCGCATGGGGCCCGAGACGCGGCTCGCCGGGGCGCGGCGCAAGGTGATGCTGCAGAAGTTCGCCCGCCACGCCGCGCTGCGCGCGCAGGCGGCCCGCGATCCGGGCGTCAGCCTGTCCGCCTGGGGCTGAGACGTCGGGGAGAGCGGCGGCGCCGCGGCCGGGCGAGTCGCCCGCGATCTCGCCGTCAGCGTTTCCGCTTGGATCCGACCCCGCGCGCGGCCTTCGCCGCGGCGAGGATTTCCTCGGCGATCTCCTCGGCCTCCTCCGGCTCGAAATCCATCGGGATCTCGACGCCGCCCGAAGCCTCGATGAACAGCCGCACCATCCCGCTGTCGGTCGGGCCGATCTGCAGGTTCGCCTCGATGTCGCGTTCTGTGTTGATGCCCATGTCCGGTCTCCGCGGGAGGTGGGGCAGGAAATAGCGCCGCGGCGGAAGCATCGCAAGCGGCGGGGGCGGGGGCCGACTCACGGATCAAGGCGGCAGAAAGCCCGCCCCGCCCGGAACAGCCGCGCCAGCGGCCCGGGCAGCGTCTTTGCCGCCCCCCGGGCAGACGCCTCCTGTCCACCTGCGATACGCCCAGGGTCATCCGGGGCCGCGAGATAAACCGCCCCCACCGCAGCGTCGGTGCGTCCGACCGCGGCCAGACGCAGCCCTGCTGTCGTTCGGCGACATGTCCCGAGACCAGAAGAGTCGGCAGCGACAAAGCGTCGGGTGCCGGTATCGGCCCCGGCGGACCTGCCGGGCAAATCCCTCACCTCGACCGCCAGCCCCTTGATCGGCGCCGCCGACCGGGGTAGGAGGCGCGCCAGTGCCGCCTTAGCTCAGTTGGTTAGAGCGCTGGATTGTGGATCCAGAGGTCCCCTGTTCAAGCCAGGGAGGCGGTACCATCACTCCCGCTCTACGGCGACGGTCTGCCTCAGCGCCCCCGTGGCGCGGTCGTAGATCAGGATCTCGTCCCCGTCCGTCACCACGGCGAACCAGTCCGTCCCTTGCGTGAACGCCCGCGCCTCGGCGCCCTCGGGCAGGCTCACGCGGTCGGGCAGAGGCAGGGGATCGGCGTTCAGGCGGATGACAAGCGCCGCGATCAGCACTAGGAACCCGGCGATCATCACCACGGTCAGCACCGTCACGAGGCGCCGCAGATAGGCGACCTGCGGCGGCAGGACCTCTTGCTCGGGATCGTCCGCCATGGACAGCGTCTCCTTCCGGATCGGGCCGTCGCCGCCCGGGCGCCTTGATAAGGCGCTGGCCCGCGACGTGCCAGAGGCGGCGGCCCTGAGCCGCTCGCGCCTCGCGCGGCTGATCGCGGACGGCGCGGTGCGCGTGGACGGCGCGGTCGTCACAGACGGCAAGGCGGCGGTGGAAGAGGGGGCGGAGGTCACGGTCGCGGTCGGCCCGCCGGAGGAGACGCACCTCTCGGCGCAGGCGATCGCGCTCGACGTCGTGTACGAGGACGCCGACCTCATCGTGGTGAACAAGCCCGCCGGGATGGTGGTCCACCCCGCCCCGGGTTCGCCCGACGGGACGCTGGTGAACGCGCTGATGCACCATTGCGGCGACAGCCTCTCGGGGATCGGTGGCGAGCGGCGGCCGGGCATCGTCCATCGGATCGACAAGGACACGTCCGGCCTCCTCGTCGCGGCGAAGTCCGACCGCGCGCATCACGGCCTCGCCGACCAGTTCGCCGCCCACTGCGTGGAGCGGCACTACGCCGCGATCTGCCACGGTGTACCCGAGGTGGGCGATCCACGCCTGCGCGGCGTCCGCGGCGTCAGCGTGGAGCCCGGCGGGATCGTCAAGGTGCAGAGCCTTCTGGGGCGTCACAGGACGGACCGTCAGCGGCAGGCGGTCAGCTTCGACCAGGGCCGGCACGCGGTGACGCGGGCGCAGGTGGTGGAGGATCTCGGCGCCGCCGCGCTGCTCGACTGCTGGCTCGAGACGGGGCGGACCCACCAGATCCGCGTGCACCTCGCCCATGCCGGGCACGGGCTGATCGGCGATCCGGTCTATGGCGGGCGGCGCAGACTGCCTGCGGCTCATCCCGGCGCCGCCGAGGCGGAGGCGTTCCCGCGACAGGCGCTCCATGCCGCGACGCTGGGCTTTGACCACCCCGTCACCGCAGAGGCGCTGCGGTTCGAGGCGCCTCTGCCGGAGGACCTGCGGGCGCTGATCGCGGCCCTCCGCGGCTGACGACCTCCGCATATTCGCAGGGTGGGCATGCGCGGGGCGGTATGTCGCAGGGTCGGAACATAGGGTACGACGGATTCATTCTTTGTGAACGTACGAATGCTATGGGCTTGAACGGCCCGTTACCGCTCCCATATGGATGTTAAGTCCATTTACATGATCAGGAGGGACATGGATGGCGAGTTATGCGTCTCTTCCGGCACCGTCCCCGGAACAGGGCCTGAACCGGTACCTGCAGGAAATCCGCAAGTTTCCCATGCTGGAACCGGAAGAGGAGTACATGCTGGCCAAGCGCTGGGTCGAGAACGAGGATCGCGAGGCCGCGCACAAGATGGTCACCTCGCACCTGCGCCTCGCGGCCAAGATCGCGATGGGCTACCGCGGTTACGGCCTGCCCCAGGCCGAGGTGATCTCCGAGGCGAACGTCGGCCTGATGCAGGCCGTGAAACGCTTTGACCCCGAGAAGGGCTTCCGCCTCGCGACCTATGCGATGTGGTGGATCCGCGCCTCGATCCAGGAATACATCCTGCGCTCGTGGAGCCTGGTGAAGCTCGGCACGACATCGGCGCAGAAGAAGCTGTTCTTCAACCTGCGCAAGGCCAAGGCCCGCATCGGCGCGCTGGAGGAGGGTGACCTCCGCCCCGAGAACGTGGAGCGGATCGCCCACGACCTCGGCGTGACCGTGGACGAGGTGGTCTCGATGAACCGGCGCCTGTCGGGCGGCGACGCCTCGCTGAACGCGATGGTCGGCGCCGACGGCGAAAGCGCGACCCAGTGGCAGGACTGGCTGGAGGATGAGGACGCCAACCAGGCCGAGGACTACGCCGAGCGGGACGAGCTGGAATCGCGGCGCGAGTTGCTGGCGCAGGCGATGGACGTGCTGAACGACCGCGAGCGCGACATCCTGATGCAGCGCCGCCTCTCGGACGAGACCGTGACGCTCGAGGACCTCTCCGGCCGCTACGACGTCAGCCGCGAGCGGATCCGCCAGATCGAGGTGCGTGCCTTCGAGAAGCTGCAGAAGCGCATGCAGGACCTCGCCAAGGAGCGCGGGATGCTGGCGTCGGCCTGAGGCCGGCGCCGCGTTCCGGTCCCCGTCCAACTGGGGCTCGATTGAGTGTCGCCCCGGCGGCGCCATTCCGCTGTCGGGGGTCGCCTCAGGGCGGGATCCACGCCCGGGCTTTTCCCACGGTCGATTATGTCGTTTCCTGCGCCCCGCACGACCCGGAGGGAAGATGACAGACCCGATCCGCTGGGGCATCCTCGGCGCCGCCAATTTCGCACTGACCCACATGGCCCCCGCGATTCACGCGGCCCGCGACGCCCACCTCCTTGCGCTCGCCACGTCCGACCGGGCGAAGGCCGCGCCCTTCGCAGCCCTCGCACCGGGGCTGCGGGTGCATGACGGCTACGACGCGCTCCTCGCCGACCCGGACATCGAGGCGGTCTACGTCCCGCTGCCCAACACGCTGCATGTCGAATGGGCGCTGAAGGCGCTGGACGCGGGCAAGCATGTCCTCGTCGAGAAGCCGGTCGCGATGCGGGCCGCGGACATCGACGCCGTCATCGCCAGACGCGACGAGACCGGCCTTCTGGCCGCGGAGGCGTTTATGATCGTGCATCACCCGCAATGGGTGAAGGCGCGCGAGATGCTGGCCGACGGCGCCATCGGCGAGTTGGCCCATGTCGACGTCCGCTTCAGCTACAACAACCCCGACCCCGGCAACATCCGCAACCGCGCCGACGTCGGCGGCGGGGCGATGTCCGACATCGGGGTCTACGCCCTCGGCGGCGTCCGCTTCGCCACGGGGGAAGAGCCGGAGACGATCCGCTTCGCCGACGTGGACATCGAGGGCGGCGTCGACGTCTTCGCCCATTTCGCCGCTGACTTCCCGTCCTTCTCGTACGACGGTCTCGTCTCCACCCGCCTCGGCCTGCGGCAGGAGGTCGTCTTCCACGGCCGCACCGGCGTCCTCACCCTGCCGGTGCCGTTCAACGCAAACGTCTTCGGCGAGGCGCGGCTGGTGCTGGAGCGGCCGGGTATGGAAGTCACCACCTGGCGGTTTCCGGGGGTCAATCACTATGTCCTTCAGGTCGAGGCGTTCGGCCGCTCGGTCCGCGACGGCGTGCCGTTTGCGTGCCCGCTGGAGTTCAGCCGCGGCACGCAGGCGGCGATGGACGCCGTCCTGAGCAAGGCGCGGGAGGGAACGGGCCGATGATGACCGACGACGACAAGGCGATGGGCCGGATGACCGGCGAGCAGCCCGAGGCCGAAAGCGAGGGCCTGCTCCTGCGCCTCGTCTACATGATCCTGATCGCCGTGATGCTGTCCCTCGCCTCCACGATCCTGACGGTGGCGACGGTGATCCAGTACGTCGTCATGCTGCTCAAGCGGGGCGAGCCGAACGCCGAGATCGCGGAGTTCGGCACCTCCCTCGGCATCTGGATCGCCAAGGCGGCGCGCTATCAGACCGCCGCGTCCGACGTGAAGCCCTGGCCCTGGACCGAGCTGGACTGACGGCGCGGGCCCGGCGCGTTGCAGGATACCCGCCCCGGACCTGATCCGGGGCCCCGGCGATAGGGGCACACCGAGCCCGACCGTCGTCAGACCTCCGCCGAACCGCCCACTGCGAGCTTCAGCGGCAGCTCCAGGATCGCCTGCGGACCGGACCGGCCGCCCTCCGCCACCTCGCCGGTGTCGCGCCAGCCGCAGGCGAGGTACAGCGCCGTCGCCACCGGATTGCGGTGGTTCACCGTCAGCCGGACCCGGTCCACCCACGGATAGCGCCGCCGCAGGTAGGCCGGCAGCGCCTCCAGCGCCGCCCGGCCGTAGCCCCGGCCCTGGTACTGGTGCCCGATCAGCATGCCGCGCAGACCGTAATCGTCCGGTCCGGCGAAGCCCGAATCCTCGCCGTAGGCGCGGTCGATCTTGAAGAACCCGACCGCCTCGTCGCCCGCCCGGATCACGTGGAAATCCACGCTCTCCCGCGTCTCCCCCACCATCTGCCGGATCGCGCCGACGAAGCTGTCCTGCCCGGGACCGAGCCGCAGGTGCAGCACCTCGTCCACCGCGTCGCGGGGCAGGGGGGCGAGGACGACGTCGCTCATGCGCCCGCCCGCTCCAGCGCGAGATGCTGCAGCAGCATCACCGTCTTGGCGTCGCGGATGCGGCCGTCGCGGACCATCTCCATCGCCGCGCCGAAGGGCACGTGCAGCACCTCGATGTCCTCGCCCTCGTCCGCCGCGCCGCCGCCTTCGCCGGCCTGCGCCTCGCGGCGGTAGCGGCCGGTGAAGCAGGCGACGTACTCGCTCACCGACCCCGGCGACATGATCAGGTCGGAGACGTGCCGTAGCGGCCCGACCTCGTAGCCGGTCTCCTCCATCAGTTCGCTGCGCATTCGCTCCGCCGGGTCCGCACCCTCCAGCAGGCCGGCCGGTACCTCGATCAGGTAGGGGTCCTGGCCGCTGATCTGCATCGGCAGCCGGAACTGCCGGATCAGCAGCACCGTGTCCGCCGCCTCGTCGTACAACAGCGCGGCGGCGCCGTGGCCGCGGTCGTAGACCTCGCGCACCTGGCGCTGCCACGTCCCGTCGCGCAGGCGCAGATCGTAGGTATAGCGCGTCAGCCGCCCCCAGGCGGCCGACAGCACCTCCTCGCCCACCGGGCGGAAGGTGCCTGCGTCGGCGGTCATTCCTCCATCGCCTCCAGTTCGTCGATGAAGCCCTCGATCATGTTCAGGCCCTTGTCCCAGAAGGCCGGGTCCGACGCGTCGAGGCCGAAGGGCGCCAGCAGCTCCTTGTGGTGCTTTGACCCGCCGGCCTTCAGCATCGCGAAGTACTTCTCCTGGAAGCCGTCGTCGCCCTCCTCGTAGGCGGCGTAGAGCGCGTTCACCAGGCCGTCGCCGAAGGCGTAGGCGTAGACGTAGAAGGGCGAGTGCACGAAGTGCGGGATGTACGCCCAGAACGTCTCGTAGCCCGGCGCGAACTCGAACGCGTCGCCGAGCGATTCGGCCTGGATCGACATCCACAGCGCGTTGATGTCGTCCGGCGTCAGCTCCCCGTTCGCGCGGGCGGCGTGCAGCTTGCACTCGAAGTCGTAGAACGCGATCTGCCGGACGACCGTGTTGATCATGTCCTCGACCTTGCCGGCCAGCAGGACCTTGCGCTCCGTCTTGTCCTTCGCCTTGGCGAGCAGCTTGCGGAAGGTCAGCATCTCGCCGAACACGCTCGCCGTCTCGGCCAGCGTGAGCGGGGTGGAGGACAGAAGCTCGCCCTGGCCCGCCGCCAGCACCTGGTGAACGCCGTGGCCCAGCTCGTGCGCCAGCGTCATCACGTCCCGCGGTTTGCCCAGGTAGTTCAGCATCACGTACGGGTGCACCTCGGTCACCGTCGGGTGCGCGAAGGCGCCCGGCGCCTTGCCCGGCTTCACCGCGGCGTCGATCCACCCGCGGTCGAAGAACGGCCCGGCGAGGTCGGCCATCCGCGGGTCGAAGGCGGAATAGGCGTCCATCACCGTCGCCTTCGCCTCGTCCCAGCCCACGACGCGTTTGGTCTCCATCGGCAGCGGCGCGTTGCGGTCCCAGACCTGCAGCGTGCCCAGGCCCAGCCATTTCGCCTTCAGCCGGTAGTAGCGGTGCGACAGGCGCGGATAGGCGGCGACGACGGCGTCGCGCAGCGCCTGCACCACCTCGGGCTCGACGTGGTTGGACAGGTGCCGGCCGGTCTGCGGCGTCGGCATGCCGCGCCAGCGGTCCTCGATCTCCTTCTCCTTGGCCAGCGTGTTGTGGATGCGGGCGAAGGTCTTGAGGTTCTGCCCGAACACCTCGGCCAGCGCGTGCACCGCCGCCTCGCGCTTGGCGCGGTCCTGCTCGGTCATCAGGTCGAGGGTGCCCTCGATGTTCAACTCCTCGCCGTCGACATGGAAGGTCAGGCCCGCGATCGTCTCGTCGAACAGCTTGTTCCAGGCGCTGGCGCCGACGGTGGACTGGTCGTGCAGGAACCGCTCCATCTCGTCCGACAGCTGGTAGGGCTTGAGCGCCCGCATCCGGTCGAAGACCGGCTTGTAGCGGTGCAGCTCCTGGCTCTGGTTCAGCAGCCGCTCCAGGTGCTCGTCCTCGAGCCGGTTGAACTCCAGGCTCCAGAACACCAGCGGCGTCGTGAACGAGGTGATCCGGTCCTGGCAGTCGGACAGGAACTTGGCGCGGCCGGCATCGGTCGTCAGCTGGTAGTAGCGCAGGCCGGCGTAGGACATGATCCGCCCGGCGATCACGTCGATCCGCTCGTACCGCTTGACCGCGTCCAGCAGCCCCTCGGCATCCAGCGTCGCCAGCTTGCCCTCGTAGTCGTGCGCGAACTCGGCGCAGGCGCTTTCCAGCCAGTCGAGGTCGCGCTTCAGCTCGGGCGCGTCCGGGGCGGCGTAGAGGTCCGTGAGGTCCCACTCGGGCAGGTCGCCGAACCGGTTGGCGCCGCCGCTCGCATCGGCGTCGAAGACGGGATTGTGCATGGGGTCGGCCTCCTGTCGGTGTCGGCCCGAGATAGGCCAGAGCGGCGCGGGGGGAAAGGGCGGAGGGGGCGAGACGCGGCAACGGGGTCGGGCACGGCAGGAGTGCCCTCGGGCCTGGGCCCGCCCGGAACAGCCGCGCCAGCGGCCCGGGCAGCGTCTGGCCGCCCCCCGGCCAGACGCTTCCTCGCCACCTGCGAGACGATCACTGTCAAGCGGAGCGGCGCCATAAATCTCAGACCAGCATCGTCGGAGCGCCTGGCCGCGGCCAGCCGCTGCCCTCGCGTTGACCCCCGGGCCAGCACAGAAGTCCCGGCTCAAGCCCGGGACGGGCGCCGGTTGGACCGTTCACCCGTACGCCGCCAGCATCTCCTTCAGGTGCTCCAGCGTGTCGATCTCGCCCACCGGCTTGTCCTTCCGCCAGCGCAGCATCCGCGGAAACCGCAGCGCGACCCCCGACTTGTGCCGCGGCGAGGCCTGGATGCCCTCGAACGCGATCTCGAAGACCTGGGTGGGCGGCACCTGCCGCACCGGCCCGAACCGCTGCAGGGTGTTGCGCCGCACCCAGGCGGTGATCTGCCGGAACTCGGCGTCGGTCAGGCCGGAATAGGCCTTGGTGAAGGGCACGAACTCGTCGCCATCGGACACCGCGAAGGTGAAGTCGGTGAACAGGTTGGCCCTGCGCCCGGACCCGGCCTGGGCGTAGACCATCACCGCGTCGATCGTCAGGGGGTCGACCTTCCACTTCCACCAGTCGCCGCGCTTGCGGCCCGACAGGTACGGCGAGGCGCGCCGCTTCAGCATCAGCCCCTCGGCGCCGAGATCGCGCGACGCCGCCCTCTCTTCGACGAGCATGTCGAGATCGGAGAAGTCCACCCCCGGCGACAGCCGCATCGGCGCCCCCGGAGGCAGGGTTTCGACAAGCCGAGCCAGCCGCGCCCGCCGCTCCTGGAACGGCACCTCGCGGATGTCGGCGCCGCCCTCCTCCAGCAGGTCGTAGGCCATAAGGATCACCGGCGCCTCGGCGAGCAGCTTCTTCGGCACGGTCTTGCGGCCGATCCGGGGCTGCAGCCGCGCGAAGGGCAGGGGCGCGTCGCCGTCCCAGGCCAGCACCTCGCCGTCGATTACGGTCCCGGGCGGCAGGCGGTCGGTCAGCTCGGCCAGCTCGGGGAAACGGTCGGTCATCAGGTCCTCGCCGCGGGACCACAGGTAGTGGTCGCCGCCGCGCAGGATCAGCTGGCCGCGGATGCCGTCCCACTTGCGCTCGGCGAACCAGTCGGCGGGGTCGCCGAGGTCGCCGGGGTCGTCCAGCTGGTAGGCGAGGTAGAACGGATAGGGCCGGCTGGCGTCGGCCGTCGGGTCCGGCGCCTCGATCAGCCCCTTCCATGACGTGTTGGCCGGGGTCCACGACCCCATCAGCCGGTGCTGCAGCTCCGCCTCGGGGACGTCACTCGCCTGCGCCAGCGCCCGCGTCACCAGCCGGGCGGAGACGCCGACCCGGAAGCCGCCCGTGAGCAGCTTGGTGAAGAGCAGCCGCTCCGCCGGCGCGAGCCGGTCCCAGGCATCCAGGATGCCGGCCTTGCGGGCCGGCTCGTCCTGCTTCGACAGTCGCCCGATCTCGGCGATCCAGAAGCTGAGGGACTCGTCGCTCGACCGCGTCGGCGGCGGCAGGATCAGCGAGATCGTCTCGGCCAGGTCGCCCACCACGGCGTAGCTGTCCTCGAACAGCCAGAGCGGCAGCCCCGCCGCCTCCGCCGCCCAGTCCCGCAGCCGCCCGGCGGTGATCGTCCGCCGCGGCCTGCGACCGGTGAAGAGCGCCAGCGTCCACAGCTTGTCCGCCTCCGGCGCCTCGCGGAAATAGTCGGCCAGCGCCGCGACCTTGGCGTTGGTCTTCGTCGTCTGGTCGACGGCGGCGAAGAGGGCGGCGAAACGTTTCATGGCGGGGGGCTCCGACGCGCGGGGCCCCGGCTCAGGGCCGGGGCGGGGTCATCTCCACCCGTCCCGGGCCTGACCCGGGACCTCGCCCTCCACGGGGTCGGGTCCATACGGCGACTGGCTGCCACCCTCACGACGCCTCCTCCACGCCTGCATCCTCCGCCGCCTCGTCCCCCTCCCACTCCGTCGCCACGATCCCCGCGTCGTAGCCTTCACCCTCCAGCCAGCGGCGGAAGCTCGACGTGTAGCCGTGGGTGACGAAGACCCGCTCCGCCCCCGTTTCGCGGATCGCGGCGTTCAGCCCGTCCCAGTCGGCGTGGTCGCTCACGACGAATCCCCGGTCCGCCGCCCGCCGCCGCCGTACGCCGCGCAGCGCCATCCAGCCGGAGGCGAAGGCCGACGACACCGTCCCGAAGCGCCGCGCCCACGGCGTGCCGAGCGCGCTGGGCGTCGCGATGACGAGCGCGCCGGAATAGTCCTTCACGTTCGTCTCGGGCGTCACGCGGATCGTGTCCGGCAGCGCGATCCCCTGCGCGCGCAGCGTCTCGTTCACGTTCTCGACCGCGCCGTGGGTCAGGATCGGCCCCGCGGGATCGACCATCGCCAGCAGCCGCTGCGCCTTGCCCAGCGCGTAGGCGCCCAGCATCGACACCCGCCCCGCCGCCCGGTTCGCCGCCCACCAGCCGTCGATCTGCCGCTTCAACTCGTCCTGCGGGGTCCAGCGGAAGACCGGCAGGCCGAAGGTGCATTCGCTGACGAAGGCGTGGCAGGACACCGGCTCGAACGGGTCGGACAGGCCGTCGGGCACCACCTTGTAGTCGCCCGAGACGACCCAGACCTCGCCCTGCACCTCGATGCGGATCTGCGCCGAGCCCGGCACGTGGCCCGCCGGATGGAAGCTGACGTCCGCTTCGCCGATCCGCCGGACCTCGCCATAGCGGATCGTGTCGAGACGGATGTCCTCGCCGAGGCGCTGGCGGATCACCGGCGCCGCGATGTCCGTGGAGAGGTACGCGTCCATGCCCCAGCGCGCGTGGTCGCTGTGCCCGTGGGTGACCAGCGCCTTCGCCACCGGCCGCCAGGGGTCGATGTAGAACCCGCCGGCCTCGCACCAGATGCCGCGGTCGGTGAAGCTGAGAACGCCCATGGGCGACAGGATAGCGTCGGCGCGGGCGCGGGCGAGGGGGCGGAGTGCGCGTGCGGATGGACAGGGGGCGGCGTCCGTCCGCAGGCAGACGCTCCGGCGGCGCGGCCCGAGTCCTTTATCTGCCCTCCGCTGGACGACCACCAAGGTCTCGCACGGAGTGCGGAAGCGTCTGGACCCGGGGGGCGTCGAGGCAATGCCCGCGCCGCCGAAGCGGCTGCGGTCCAGACGGAGGCTCAGGTCGAAGGCATTTTAAGCCCTCCCGTCCCGGGCCTGACCCGGCAACTGTAACCTCAGGGGTTGGCTGTCGCGTAATCCTTGGCGTCGCGGAGCATGGCGTTGAGGACGGTGAGGAGCTTGCGTGCGACGGCGATGATGGCCTGCTTGGGACGCTTTCCGGCGGCCTCGAGGCGGGCGCGGAAGGCGGCGAAGGCAGGGTCCCGGCGCGAGGCCTGCAGGCCGGCGAGGTAGAGCAGCGAGCGGATCGCCGGTCGGCCGCCGGCGATCCTGCGGGGC
>NZ_KB902281.1 GCF_000379485.1 Wenxinia marina DSM 24838 | reverse complement strand
GATCCGCTCGCTGCTCTACCTCGCCGGCCTGCAGGCCTCGCGCCGGGACCCTGCCTTCGCCGCCTTCCGCGCCCGCCTCGAGGCCGCCGGAAAGCGTCCCAAGCAGGCCATCATCGCCGTCGCACGCAAGCTCCTCACCGTCCTCAACGCCATGCTCCGCGACGCCAAGGACTACGCGACAGCCAACCCCTGAGGTTACAGTTGCCGGTTCAGGCCCGGGACGGTCAGCCATTAAGAGGGACTACCCTGGACAGCCCCCCGTCCCCGGCCGGTCAGAGCGCGGTCCAGCCGCCGTCGACGCTGATCGTCGTGCCGGTGATCTGGTCCGCGGACGGCGAGCAGAGGAACACGGCGGTGCCGCCGATCTGCTCGACCGTCGCGAACTGCCGCGACGGCTGGCGCAGCAGCATGACCTCGCGCAGCACCGTCTCGCGGTCCATGCCGTGCACCTTCATCTGGTCGGCGATCTGTGCCTCCACCAGCGGCGTCAGCACGTAGCCGGGGCAGATCGCGTTGGCGGTGATCGGCTCCTCCGCCGTCTCCAGCGCCGTCACCTTGGTGAAGCCGACGATCCCGTGCTTGGCCGCGACATACGCCCCCTTGAAGGGCGAGGCGGTGAGGCCGTGGGCGGAGGCGACGTTGAGCACCCTGCCCCAGCCGGCCCTGCGCATCATCGGCAGCGCCGCGGCCGTCGTGTGGAAGGCCGAGGACAAGTTGATCGCGATGATCGCGTCCCACTTCTCGACCGGAAAGGCCTCGATCGCCGCGACATGCTGGATGCCGGCGTTGTTCACCAGAATGTCGCACGCGCCCGCCTGCGCGATCAGCGCCCGGCACTCGTCGCCCTTCGACATGTCGGCCCTGATGTAGCGCACCGACACGCCGAACTCGGCCGCCAGGTCCTTCGCCAGCGCCTGGTCCTCCTCGCTGTCGGTGAAGGAGTTGAGGACGATGTCCGCCCCTTCGCTCGCGAGCGCCCGCGCGATGCCGAGGCCGATGCCGGAGGTCGAACCGGTGACGACGGCCGTCTTTCCCTTGAGGTCCATGCGCCGCTCCCTGTCGTTGCTGCCCTGCGGCGAAGATACGCCGCGGGTGCGGGATGGGAAGCCCCGCCTTGCCGGAGCGGCCGGACGGCACGGCGCCGGCCGTCGCGACGGTCTCGCGGCAGCCGACCGGGACCCCTCATCGACACTGCACGAGACACCAAAAAAAACGCCCGCACGAGGCGGGCGTTGAGTTATTGAGGCAGGTTTCATACAGGCAAGAAACCTATCGAGCAGTGCCCTTGTTATAGGCGATCGCGCGCCGTTGTCCAACCTAAAAGTTTGATAACGCTGGCTGCCCCGTTTACCGTCCCGGTCAACGATAACGGGGAGCAGAAGGATCGTCGCCAAGATGAGACCGCACTTTTTCGCGCGCCTGGGGGCGGGGTGCCTCGCGGCCGCTCTGGCGCTGGGGGCCACCGCCGCCGGAGCACAGCAGCATGGCATAGCTATGTACGGAGAGCCCGCCCTACCACCGGGTTTTGTGTCCCTGCCCTACGCCAACCCCGACGCCCCCATCGGCGGATCGCTCGCCACGGCCGAGGTCGGCAGCTTCGACAGCCTCAACCCCTACATCCGCAAGGGCAACGTCCCCTGGCAGCTGACCTACCTCGTCAGCGAGAGCCTGATGGGCCGGACCCTGGACGAGCCGTTCACCCTGTACGGCCTCCTCGCCGAATCGGTGGAGACGGCCGAGGACCGCTCCTGGGTGGAATTCACCCTGCGCCCCGAGTCGGAGTTCTCGGACGGCACGCCCGTCACCGTCGAGGACGTGATCTGGTCCTACGAGACCCTCGGCACGCAGGGCCACCCCCGCTACGCCAGCTTCTGGTCCCAGATCGAGTCTATCGAGGCCACGGGCGAGCGCTCGGTCCGCATCACCTTCAACACCGAGAACCGCGAGCTGGCGCTGATCGCCGGCATGCGGCCGATCCTGCAGAAGGCCCAGTGGGAGGGCGTCGACTTCGCCGAATCGGACGGCCAGGTCGTGCCGATCACGTCCGGCCCCTACGTCGTCAGCGACTACGAGTACGGCCGCTACGTCGAGCTGACGCGCAACCCCGACTACTGGGGCTGGGACGTGCCGTTCCGCGTCGGCACGATGAACCTCGACACGATCCGGATGGACTTCTTCGGGGACGAGACCGCCGCCTTCGAGGCGTTCAAGTCCGGCGAGACGGATTTCACCCGCGAGTTCAACTACGCCCGCTGGAGCCAGCAGTACGACTTCCCCCGCGCCGAGAACGGCGAGGTGGTGAAGGAGGTGCTGCCCCACGGCCGGCCCTCGGGGATGACCGGCTTCGTGATGAACACCCGCCGGGCGCCGTTCGACGACTGGCGCGTGCGCGACGCGATGATGCATGTCTTCAACTTCGAGTTCATCAACGACGCGATGACGGGCGGCGAGCAGCCGCGGATCACCTCCTACTTCTCGAACTCGCCGCTCGGCATGACCGACGGCCCGGCGGAGGGGCGGGTCCGGGAATTCCTGGAACGCTACGACGACCTGCCCGAGGGCGCGCTCGAGGGCTACGCCCTGCCCGTCTCCGACGGGTCCGAGCGCAACCGCGCCGGCATCGCGACGGCGCTGGAGAGGTTCGAGGAGGCGGGCTGGACCGTGCAGGACGGCCGCCTCACCAACGAGGCCGGAGAGCCGATGGAGCTCGAGATCCTGCTCGAGCAGGGCTCGACCGAGAACCAGTCGATCATAGACATGTACGTCCAGTCGCTGGAGCGGGTCGGCATCTTCCCGCAGATCACGCTGGTGGACTCGGCCCAGTACAAGGAGCGGACGGACGCCTACGACTTCGACATGACCTACTACCGCCGCGCCCTCTCGCTGTCGCCGGGGAACGAGCAGTACCTCTATTTCGGCTCGGACCTCGCGGACGAACCGGGCGGCAGGAACCTGATGGGCGTGAAGTCAGAGGCGATCGACGGCCTCATCGACACGCTGCTGACCTCCACCAGCCAGGACGACTTCCTGGCCGCGGCGCAGGCGCTCGACCGGGTGCTGACGGCGGGGCGGTTCGTCATCCCGACCTACCAGTGGAACGTCAGCTGGATCGCCTACGACGCGAACCTGCACCATCCCGAGACGATCCCGATCTTCGGCGACTGGCCCGGCTGGCAGCCGGACGTCTGGTGGTACGAGGAATGACGCCGGTGCGGGGCCCTTCGGGGTCCCGCGTCCGTTCGGGCCCGGCTGGAACCGCGGCCCGCGCCGCCCCGTTCCCCCGGCGCAACGATCATCCGGAGGGACCCATGGACTGGACCGACGTCTCGCAGAACTGGCACGCCTTCGTGCCGCGCATCCTCACCCGCTGGCCCGAGCTCGACGGCGACGACGTCGACGCGGTCGAGGGCGACCGCTCCGCCCTGGCCCGCCTCATCGCCGAAGCGAAGCCGGACGACGACGCCCTCGATGCCGACGAAGAGATCGGCGAGTGGCTGGAAGGCGAGGTGCCGGCGGACGTGATGACCGAGGAGGACGTCGACAACCAGCGCATCCTCGCCTCACGGTCCGAGATGGCGGCCGACGAGGACGCCTACTCCCAGGACGGCAAGTTCGGCGACGACGACAGCCCCGAGCCGCCCGTTGGCGTGAGCGAGGACGACAGCTGAAGGGGCCGCTCGCTTGACCCCGCCCCGGCCCCCCGCCGGGGCCCGATGGTCGGCGCCCCCGCCCTCGGGGTCCCGGCTCAGGGCCGGGACGGGTCTTCAACGGGACGCCCGCCCCGGCCCTGAGTGGGGCCTCTCGCTCCCCCCGGGGACGTTCGGTCAGGCGCACGAACGCCACGGCCGACCCCGATGCCCCTTCGCCCAGCGCGGCGCCAACGCCAGCGGCGACCCGTCTCCCTCTCATCGAGCCACGATTATCCCGGGGGAAGTCTTGACGGAGCCTGCCTCCGGCAAGACGGAGGGCAGCGCCCCCCGCGGGTCGGCGCCGCGTGGCCAAGCCGTCCGCCCACCTCAGGCCAGCGACGTCACCCACAGGATCGTCGCGTCCTCGGGACTGACCGAAACCACGTTGTGCCCCATCGTGGCGTCATAGTAGGCGCTGTCGCCGCGCTTCATCTCCACCGGCTCGTAGAACTCGGTATAGAGGCGGACCACGCCGGTCAGGACGTACAGGAACTCCTCGCCGTCATGGCGGATCCAGCCGTCGAACTCCTCCATCCGCCGCGCGCGGATGCGGGCGCGGTAGGGGAGCATCTTCTTCCTCGACAGCGTCTCGGCCAGCAGCGTGTGCTCGTAGGTGGTGGTTAGCTGCCCCGCCCCCTCCGCCGCGCGGGTCAGGGCCATCCGGCCGGTGATCCGGTCCTCGGACGGCGGCGTGAAGAGCTGCGGCACGCCAATCCCGAGACCGGTGGCGAGCTTCTTCAGCGCGTCGAAGGTCGGCGACATCTGCCCGTTCTCGATCTTCGAGAGGGTGGAGCGGGCAAGGCCGGCGCGCTGCGCCGCCTGTTCCAGCGTCCAGTCCTTGGCCTTGCGCAGCTCGCGCACCCGCGCCCCGAGGTCGAGCGGCGCGGCCGGCTCGTCCGGGCCGGCGGCGCGGGCGATACGGATCAGGCTGGCATTCTCGGCGGGGGGCATGTCGGCATCTCCTAGACGCTGGCGCGCGAGGCGGCAACGGCGGACGGCGCGCCGTCCGGAACGGCGTCCGGGCCGCGGGCCGGTCGCCGGCGTGTTTGGGGACATGCGATGGAGCGATGTCGGGAATTGGCGGGACCGGTCCGGCGGTGGCCCGGGCGGCGCTTGAAACCCCGGCGGGGCGGGCGTAGCGAAGGCGCCATGTCCCGCCCCTTCAACCTCGCTGCCCACGTCCTGTCCCGGGGGGCGGAGACGCCGGACAAGGCCGCGCTCGAGGTACTGGGACCCGACGGGTCCGAGGCGTGGAGCTATGCTCGGCTGATCGCGGCGGTCCGCGGGACGGCGACGGGACTGCGCGACATGGGCCTCGCCCCCGGCGACCGGGTGGTGCTGCGGCTGGGGAACAGCGCGGACTTTCCGATCGCCTATCTCGGCGCCATCGCCGCGGGGATCGTGCCGGTGCCGACCTCGTCGCAGCTGACGGGGCCGGAGATCACCCGCATCGCGGCCGAGATCGGGCCGGCGCTGACGCTCGCGGAGGGCGGCGTGGCGCTGCCGGACGATCCAGGCCGGGTGCTGCCGGCTGCCGAGGCGCGGGCCTTCCACGAACTGCCGCCGGCCGAGTGGAACACGGGCGACCCCGAGCGCCCGGCCTACATCATCTACACCTCCGGCACGTCCGGGCGGCCGCGGGCGGTGGTGCATGCGCACCGCGCGATCCTCGGCCGGACCTTCATGGTGGATGGCTGGACCGGGCTGACTGCCGACGACCGGCTGCTCCATGCCGGCGCGTTCAACTGGACCTACACGCTCGGCACCGGGCTGATGGACCCCTGGACGATGGGCGCGACCGCGCTGATCCCCGGGGCGGCGACGGCACCGACCGCCCTGCCCCGGCTGCTCGCCGATCACGGCGCCACCATCTTCGCCGCAGCGCCTGGCGTGTTCCGGCAGATGCTGCGGACCCGGATGCCCGCCCTGCCCCGCCTGCGGCACGCCCTGTCGGCGGGAGAGAAGCTGCCCGAGGGGCTGCGGGACCGCTGGCGCGCCGCGACGGGGACCGAGATCCACGAGGCCTACGGGATGTCCGAGTGCTCGACCTTCGTCTCCGGCGCACCGACCCGGCCGGCGCCGGCGGGGACGCTGGGCCATCCGCAGGCGGGGCGGTGCATCGCGCTGCGCGGCGGGGCGGACGATTACGGCACCATCGCCGTCCACCGCTCGGACCCCGGCCTCTTCCTCGGATACCTCGACCAGCCGGAGGAGACGGCGGCCCGCTTCGACGGCGACTGGTTCCTGACCGGCGACATCGCCCGGCGCGGCCCGGACGGCGCGCTCGTCTACGAGGGCCGCGCGGACGACATGATGAACGCCGGCGGCTACCGGGTCTCGCCGGTGGAGGTCGAGGAGGCGCTGGCGGCGCATCCGGGCGTGACCGAGGCGGCGGCGGTGGAAGTGCGCGTCAAGGCGGACGCCACCGTGATCGCCGCCTTCTGGACCGGACCGGAACCGCTCGACGAGGCCGCGCTCGCCGCACACGCCTCCGAGAGGCTCGCTCGATACAAGTGCCCGCGGCTCTATGTCCGCGTGGACGCGCTGCCACGCGGCGCGAACAACAAGCTCCTGCGCAAGCGACTGAAAACCGACTGGGAGGCCAGACATGGTGAAGCTTGACATCCTGTCCGACCCGCTCTGCCCGTGGTGCTACATCGGCAAGGCCAACCTCGATCGCGCACTGGAAAGCCGGCCGCTGCACCCCTTCGTCATCGAGTGGCACCCGTTCCAGCTGAACCCCGACATGCCCGCCGGCGGCCTCGACCGGCGGGAGTATCTCGAGGCGAAGTTCGGCGGGCGGGACAAAGCGGTCGAGGCCTACGCCAACGTCCAGCGCCATGCCGAGGCGGCGGGGCTGAGCATCGACTTCGGACGGATAGAGCGGACGCCCAACACGCTCGACGCGCACCGGCTGATCCACTGGGCGGGGCTGGAGGGCCGGCAGACCGCAGCCGTCACCGCCCTGTTCCGCGGCTATTTCGTGGAGGGGCGCGACATCGGCGTCCGGCAGGTGCTGACGGAGATCGCCGCCGGGATCGGCCTCGACGCCGGGCTGATCGAGCGCCTGCTCGCCGGCGACGGCGACCGCGAGGAGATCGCCGCGCGGGACGCCCATTCCCGTCAGGCCGGAGTGACGGGCGTGCCGACCTTCATCGTCGCCCAGCGTCACGTCGTCGTCGGCGCACAGCCGCCCGACCTGTGGCAGAGCGTGATCGACGAGCTGGCCGGCGAGGATGCCCCGAACGGTACCCCGGACGCGGCGGGGTCCGCCTGATGCGCGCGCCCACCCGCCAGCTGTCCCGGCCCGAATTCGTCGGCCTCTGCGCCTTTCTCTTCGCCACCGTCGCCTTCTCGGTCGACGCGATGCTGCCCGCCCTGCCCGAGATTGCGGAGGTCCTGTCGCCGGGCGATCCGAACCAGGCGCAGCTGGTCCTGACGGCGTTCGTGTTCGGCATGGGCCTCGGCACGTTCGTCTCGGGGCCGCTGTCGGATGCGTTCGGGCGCAAGGCGGTCATCACGGCGGGCCTCGCGCTCTACATGTGCGCCGCGGCCGCGGCGGCGCTGGCCAACAGCCTCGAATGGCTGCTCGCGGCGCGGGTGCTGCAGGGGATCGGCGCGGCGGCGCCGCGGATCGCCGTGCTCGCCATGGTGCGCGATCTCTATGCCGGGCGGCGGATGGCGCAGCTGATGTCGTTCGTGATGATGGTCTTCATCATCGTCCCGGCGATGGCGCCCTTCGTCGGGTCGCTCATCATCGACGGGTTCGGCTGGCGCGGCGTCTTCGTCGCCTTCGTGCTGTTCGGCCTGACCGGCGCCACCTGGATGAACCTGCGCCAGCCCGAGACGCTGCCGAGGGAGAGCCGCCGCCCGCTGCGCGCGGGGACGCTGTGGATGGCGCTGAAGGAGGTCGCGTCGAACCGGCTGGTGGTCCTGTACACCACCGTCCTGACGGTCGGCTTCGCCCAGATGTTCGCGCTCCTCTCCTCGATCCAGCAGATCTACGACGGCGCCTACGGCAAGGCCGAGAGCTTCCCGGCTTGGTTCCTGCTGGGTGGCCTGATCTCGGGCGTCGGCACGATCGGCAACGCATCGCTGGTGATGCGGCTGGGGATGCGGCGGATCGCCGTCACCGCCTACGCGGCGCAGACGCTTCTCACCGGGGTGCTGATCCTGGGCGAGGTGACGGGCGTCCTGTCGGCGGTACCGCCGTTCTGGCTGTTCTTCGCCTGGTCGGTGTCGCTGTTCGCGATGGCGGGGCTGACCTTCGGCAATCTCAACGCGCTCGCGCTGGAGCCGACGGGCCATATCGCGGGCCTCGCCTCCTCGGCGGTGGGCGCGGTGTCGACCGTTCTGGCGGTGGCGATCGCGGCGCCGATCGGACTGATGTTCGACGGCACGCCGCTGCCGCTGATGTGGGGCGTGTTCGTCTGCTCGACGATCGCGCTGGGGCTGATGATGTGGTCGCGTCGGCTCGACCCCGAGACCAGGACGCCGGAGACCGTGCAGGCGGAAGCGGCGGAGTAGGTCAGCAGCGGCGGGAGCAGAGGTTCTCGCACGGGATTCCGTCGTTGTCGCCGTCCCGCTGGCGCTGGCCGCACACCAGCAGCTTGTGGCATGCCTCGGCACAGCTGTTCAGCTGCGTACAGCTGCGATTGCTGCAGTCGAAGGACTGCGCTTCGATCAGCGGCGCGAGAAGCGGATGATCCAGCGTGACGGGCGGAGACGAGACGCGGGCCGGATCGGCCGCGGCAGCGCCTGCGACCAGAAGGACGAGCGCGACCAGATTGCGTTTCATGGAGCAAGCCGATTCGTTAATGAAAGGTTAACGGTATATTACCCGTCCTTTCGTCCGTGCAGTGCGCAATGCGCGTAGTCGCGCCGTCACGCCGTGCCCGGCGGGCCGCCCTCGGCGTTCGGCACCGGCGAACCGGCATCGGACAGGCGCCAGACGTCCGCCGTCACCTCGGAGCCCCGGGTCGTCAGCCGCCGCCCGGCCGGGCTGTCGTAGACGATGAGCCATCGGCCCTCGGTCCAGGGCGCCAGCCCCTCGGCATGATCGACGGGACCGCGATAGGGAACGGTCAGCACCTCGGTCACCTCCGCGCCCCGGCGGAAGCCGGTCCCGGTGCAGCCGGCAGCATCCCGCCAGCGCAGGACCCGGCACTGGCCGTCGCCCGCCATCGTCGGGCCGGTCAGGATCAGGATGTCCTCGCCATCCAGCGACAGATCGCGGATGCCCATCCCGGCCGCGTCGATGAAGTGCTTGCGGTAGCGCCGTTTGCCGTCGATCCGCTTCGCCTTGAGGCGGCCCGATCCGGTGATCTTCATCTCCAGCTCAAGGATGATCGCCCAGCCGCGCAGGACCGGGCCGCGCAGACCGATCCAGACGCGCAGGTCGCGGGCGGCGATGCCTTCGATGTCGAACCCGTTCTCCTTGCACGGCAGATCGAGGAAGGGCCGCAGGTGCCGGTCCTTCTTCAGCCATTTCCTGAGCTTGGACTTGTTCGGCTTCAGCTTGATATGTGCGATCCGGCGGCTGCCGGCGATCGCGACCGGCTCGGCCCCGCCCTCGCCCGGCAGCAGCGGGACGCGCGCCAGGAAGAACCGGTTGGGGTCGCGCTTGATCTCGGCGAGGTCCTCGAGGCTCTCCTCCAGCGGTTTCTCGTCCCGCTCGGCCTTGCCGCGCTTCAGCGAGTGGCTGCCCACGATCCACAGCCAGTCGCCGTCGCAATGCAGACCCTCGATATCCATCTCGCCGTCCGGCCCGGCCGGCAGGTCGACCAGGCGGCCGAGGGGGAAGTGGGCGTGGTTCTGCCAGCCGTCAGGCCCCTCGGTCAGGCGGTCGATGCCGGCGGTCTCGTCGCAAGACAGGAACAGGCTGTCGCCGCAGCGGGCGGCGGCCGAGAGGTCGCGATGGATCGGGTCGTGCACGTGGGCAAGCGCGCGCTGGTCGCGGAAGATCAGGCGCAGCGTCTCGTCTGCGCCCCGGTCCTCCGCCGCGGCGTCGGTCACACGACGTCCTCGCCGAGCGCCTGCTGGTTGTGTGCCAGCATGAGCCACGTGCCGTCGTCGTCCTCGACGTAGGTCGAGGCGCACAGGGCGCGGTAGGGCACCCCGTCCCCGTCCCGCCAGCCGGTCGCCCGATAGGACAGGACCGCGGTCGCGCCGCGGCGGGTCACGGCCCGGTCCGACAACTCCACTCCGCCCCAACGTGGGGCCTGCCGGATCGCGTCGATCGCCGCATCCCGTCGCATCAGGCCCACCGGGTACGGCAGGACCATCAACGCCCCGTCGGCGAGGCGGCTCTCGTAGAAGTCGGCGCCTTCCATCCAGAAGCTTTTCTCGCTCTCCCAGAGCGTGGTCTCGAGATCGGTCATGGGGTCCCCTTTCCGCCGGGGCAACGGGGGCGACGGGGGGCGGGTTCCAAGAGGGGACCGGGCCGCTTTCCGGTCGAGGTCCCGGGGCGAGCCCGGGACGGGTGGGGCACCCAAGGACCGTCCCGCCCCGGCCCCGACCCGGGGCCCCGCGCTGCCCGGGCGCGACGGTGAGCTCTACAGCCCGTTCGCCCGCAGGAACCCCACCAGCGCCGCCGTCGAGCCGTCCTTGCCGCCGGCATCCTCCTCCCCCTCGACCACCGGCCCAAGCGCCGTCGCCAGCTCCTTGCCCAGCTCCACCCCCCACTGGTCGTAGGAGTTGATGCCGAGGACCGCCCCCTCGACGAAGACGCGGTGCTCGTAGAGCGCGACGATCATGCCGAGCGTCTCGGGCGTGAGCTGCGGGTAGGCCAGCGTCGTGGAGGGGCGGTTGCCGGGAAACACGCGGTGCTTCGCCTGACGCTCCAGCTCGTCGCCGTCATACTTGCCGCGCACCTTCTCGCGGGCCTCGTCCAGGGTCCGCCCCTTCATCAGCGCCTCCGACTGGGCGAGGCAGTTGGCGACGAGGAGCCGGTGCTGGTGGTGCAGGTCGTCTTCATGGCCGCGGGCGGCGACGAGGAACTCGCAGGGGACGACCTGCGTGCCCTGATGGATCAGCTGGTAGAAGGCGTGCTGTCCGTTGGTGCCCGGCTCGCCCCAGACGACGGGGCCGGACGGCACTTGCAGCGTCTCGCCGTCCATCGAGACGCCCTTGCCGTTCGATTCCATCTCCAGCTGCTGCAGGTAGGCCGGCAGCCGGCCGAGGCGGTTGTCGTAAGGAAGCACCGCGCGGGTCGGGTAGCCGCAGACCTGGTTGTGCCAGAGGCCGACCATTGCGAGGAGCGCGGGCATGTTGTCGCGCCACTCCGCCGCCTGGAAATGCCGGTCCATCGCCTGCCCGCCCCGCAGGAAGGCCCTGAACGCCTCCGGCCCGATGGCGATCATCAGCGACAGGCCGATCGGGCCCCACATCGAGTAGCGCCCGCCGACCCAGTCCTCGAACCCGAAGACGCGCGTCTCGGGAATGCCGAAAGCGCCGGTCTTCTGAAGATCGGTGGAGAGGGCCGCGAACTGCGCCGTCGGGTCGGCCACCCTCTCGGACATCCACGCCTTGGCGGTGCGGGCATTGGTCATCGTCTCGATCGTGGTGAAGGTCTTGGACGCGACGATCACCAGCGTAGTGGCCGGGTCGAGGCCGGCCAGCACCTCGGAGATGTCCGCCGGGTCGACGTTCGAGACGAAGTGGCAGCGCGGCCCGTCGTGGTAGGGCGCGAGCGCCCGCGTCGCCATCGCGGGGCCGAGGTCCGAGCCGCCGATGCCGATGTTCACAACGTCGGTGATGCGGCCGCCCTGCCCCGTGACCCTGCCGTCGCGGACGTCCGCCGCGAACTGCGCCATGCGGTCGAGGGTGGCGAGAACGCCCGGCATGACGTCCTGTCCGTCCACCTCGACCGGGCCGCCGTCGAGGTTGCGCAGCGCGGTGTGCAGCACCGCCCGGCCTTCTGTCTCGTTGATCGCCGCGCCGGCGAACATCGCGCCGCGCTTGGCGGCGACGCCGGTCCGGTCGAGGAGGTCCGTCAGCAGGCCGAGCGCGGTCTCGTCGAGGTTCGTCTTGGAGTAGTCGAACAGCATCTCGCCCACCCGGACCGAAAAGGTCGCGGCCCGGTCCGCGTCGAGGAGGTCCTCGATGCGCCGGCCTTCGACGCTCGCGTGATGGCTCTTGAGGACGTCCCACATGGCGCGGCTCCTGTCGTGGCGGTCTGGCGCGCCCGTTGTCTCACCCCGGCCCATGGCGTGCAACGGCGCGAAGCGCAACCTTTCGGTTGCTTTTGACGGGCGGGCCGCATATTCATCCGGCAACCAGGAGGTTGCCAATGCAGGATGCCATCGTCCGAACCGTCACCCTGCCCGCCCCGCCGGAGCGGGCCTTCGCCGCGATCGCCGACCACGCCGCCTTCGGCACGTGGTTCAGGGCGCGTCTCGACCGACCGTTCCGCCCCGGCGAGGTCAGCCGGGGCGTCGTCATCGACGATACGGGGACCGAGCATCCCTTCTGGCTCCGGGTCGAGGTCCTGGACCCGCCGCGGACCTTCGCCTTCCGCTGGCCGATGGTCGGAGAGCCCGACCCGGACGATCCCGACATCGCCGCGAAGAGCACGCTGGTGACCTTTGCTCTGGATCCGACCGCCGACGGCGGGACGCGCCTGACCATCACCGAGAGCGGCTTCTCCAACCTGCCCCCCGACCAGGCGCCGGACATGCGCGCTAGGAACGAACCGGGCTGGGACATCCAGTCGCGGCGGGTGCGCGAGTACCTTGGGGGCTGATGCGCCGGACCTTGCGCGCCTCTTCTCGGCACTGGGCGATCCGATCCGGCTCGCCCTCGTCGGCCGCCTCGCCGGCGGGGCACCCTGTCCCGTGGCGCGCCTCGCCGAAGGCCTCCCGGTCACGCGCCAGGCGGTGTCCAAGCACCTCGCGGTGCTGGAAGAGGCGGACCTCGTGGTCCGGACCAGGGTCGGCCGCGAGACCCGCATCAGCCTCCGGCCCGAGCGGCTGGCACACGCCACCGGCTGGATCGAGGAGATCGCGGCGAACTGGGACGATGCGCTGGCGCGCCTGAAGGATCACCTGTCGGACGGTTGACGGGTCCCGTGCGTGTATTCCGTGCGGTGCATCGGTCAGCGGTGAAGAGAGCGCAGCATGCGGCGGCGAGATCAGTCTGGCGGTGCGCCGGGTGTCTGCGGCAACCGGTCGTGCACGGTGCGACAGAGGTCGGCGAGCGAGTAGGGCTTGGGCAGGAAGACGGAATTGGGGATCGCGGCGCGCTGGGCGCTGAAATCGTCCTCGGCATAGCCCGAGACGAAGACGACGCTCGTGTCGGGACGGCTCTCCAACGCCTCGCGCACCCAGGTGGGGCCGTCCTTGCCGGGCATGATGACGTCGGTGACGAAGATGTCGACGTGGTTCTGCGGGTCGGCCAGCACCTCGAGCGCGGCCTCGCCGCTGTCGGCCTCGAGGACGGAGTAGCCCCGCAGGCGCAGCGCGCGCGACGCGAAGGCGCGGACCGGCGCCTCGTCCTCCACGAGGAGGATCACGCCGCTGGCCGTCGCCTCGGGCAGCTCGGGCGCTTGCGGCAGGTCGGCCGGGCGGACCTCGACCGGCCAGGCCTGCGCGGGGAAGTACAGGGTGAACGTCGTGCCCCGCCCCTCCTCGCTGTCGGCGAAGATGAAGCCGCCGGACTGCTTGACGATGCCGTAGGCGGTGGACAGACCGAGGCCGGTGCCCTCGCCCATGCGCTTGCTGGTATAGAAAGGCTCGAAGATCTTCGGCATCTTGTCGGGCGCGATGCCGATGCCCTCGTCGACGACGCGGACACGGACCCACCGGCCGGGGGGGACGGTGGCGCGGTCGCGGCGGAGCGGCCCCGACAGGGTCACGTCGGCAGTCTCGATGACGACCTCTCCGCCATCGGGCATCGCGTCCCGCGCGTTCACGACGAGGTTCATCAGCACCTGTTCGATCTGCCGCCGGTCGGCCCGCACCGGCGGCAGGTCCGGTTCATCCCGGACGGTCAGGCGGACCTTCTCGCCCACCAGCCGGTTCAGAAGGTGGCCAACGTCGGACAGGGCGTCGCGCAGGTCGATGATCTCGCTGGTCATGTTCTGCTTGCGCGAGAAGGCGAGGAGCTGGCTGACGAGGCTGGCGGCGCGGTTGGAGTTCTGGCGCACCTGGATCAGGTCGGGATAGTCGGGATCCTCCTCGTCGTGCCGCAGCAGGAGAAGGTCGCAATGGCCCGAGATCGCGGTCAGAAGGTTGTTGAAGTCGTGCGCCACGCCGCCGGCGAGCTGGCCGATCGCCTGCATCTTCTGGCTCTGGACGAACTTCGCCTCCAGCGATTTCAGCTCAGTCACGTCGGTCAGGACCGCGACGAGGTGGCGGTCGGCGCCAGCACCGGTCGGATGCAGCATCACCTGGATGAACCTCTCCTCCGGGCCCGTGGTGCGCAGGAATTCCGGGCCGCCGGGGCTGTGTCCGTCCGCCACGTCGCGGAGCCAGTCGGCGATCGGGCGTCCCAGCCCGTCGAGCAGGTCAGGGAGGCGGGTTCCGGGGGCGACCGAAGCGGCCACGACGGCGCGTCCGGCCTCGTTCGCGTCGAGGAGCTCGCCCGTGGGCGTGACGCGCAGGAGCGGCAGCGGCAGATCCTGGAACAGCGGCGGTGGTGGGTTCGCGGCCTCGGCGGGCGTCGCGCCGGGCAGCAGGTATACCTCCCTTCGGCCACCGGCGCCGGCAATCTCGGCGACGAGGCAGCTCACCGGACCGTCCGCGCCTTCGACCACGTGCATCCGGCCCGAGGCGAGCGGCAGGTCGCGGAAGATCCGGTCGAGCGAGCGGGCCCGGGCGCCTGTCAGGCGGCGGAACGCCTCGTTCATGTAGAGCACGGTGCCGGACGGACCCGCGGTGAGCATCGGCAGCGAGATCGAGTCGGTGCCGCGGCCGCCGGAGCGGCCGGCGATCTCCTCGATCCGCCAGGCGAAGTCGCCGGTGCCGAGGCGCGCGGCGGAGACGCGCAGGTGCCCGCGGCGCGTCACGACGTCCTCGCGCGCATGACCCTTCTCCGCCGCCTCGGCCTGGATCCGGATCTGGACCGCTGTCGGATTGGCGAAGTAGTCGCGGAAGGCCCGTCCGACCGTCTCCGCCTGCGCGAGCGAGAGCGACTCGCGGGCGGCCGCGTTGCGCAGCGAGATACGCCCGGCGGCGCCGGCCACGAAGGCCGGTGCGCTGTCCACCTCGATCACCTCGCCCGCGAGATCGCGCGTGGCCGGTCGCGCGTGGATCGCCCCGCGGGCCAGCAGCATCAGCCCTGCCCCCGCCGAGATCAGCACGCCGGAAAGCGTGACGAGTGCAAGCTGCAGGCCGATGGTCGGCACCAGTGGCGCGCCCACCAGGGGCGCGATCCCAAGGGCGAGAAGGACGGGGCCGCGGGGCAGAGCCCGCCGCCACCCGGCGTCACGCCCGACGCCCGAGCCGACGCTGCCCGTCTCTGCTTGCGACATCTGAACCCCTGACGATTCGGTCGTCCCGACACTCGCCGCCAAGTCCTAACGGCCGGTAAACCCGGACAGTAAGCACCCGTCGGCCCGACCGGTCAAACGGGCGCCGCCCCGGGCCGGACGAGCTGCGCAAGGAAGAAGCCGTCGCCAGCCCCGTCCGGCTGCCAGCGGCGCGGCGGCAGCGCGTCCCAGCCGGCGCAGGGACCGGCCAGGGCATGGGGGACAATGTCTTCGTTTTCAGTGCTCAGCAGGGAGCAGGTCATGTAGGCCAGCCTGCCGCCAGGCCGCACCCGGGCCGCGGCCTCGGCGACGATCCGGCGCTGCAGGCGGCACAGGTCGTCCAGTCGGTCGGGCGTGAGACGCCACTTCGCGTCGGGGGTCCGTCGCCACGTGCCCGAACCGGAGCATGGTGCGTCCACGACCACCAGATCGAAATCGCCGGAAAGCTCGCCGGGACGAGCGATCGCGATCTCCGCCCCCGCGCGCGCCGCCCGGTCCGGAAGGTCGGCCATCCGCCGCGGATCCGCGTCGTGGGCGACGATCTCCAGCCGCTCCCGCGCCGCCAGCGCGAGCGCCTTGCCGCCACCGCCGGCGCAGTAGTCGAGGACGCGCAGACCGGGCCGCAGCGGCAGGTCGAGAATGGCGCCCTGCGAGGAGGCGTCCTGCAGCTCGACAAGGCCTTTCCCGTAGGATTCAGAACTCTGGATTTTTCGGGCGTTCGCAATTACTTCGAGCGCGGTGCTCACGTTCGGATGGGGCCGCGTCGCGATGCCTTCGTCCGCGAGGGACGCGGCCGCCGCGGCGCGGTCGCCGCGCGCGCGCAGGAAGACGGTCGCCCGCTCGCGCAGAGCGAGAAGCGCCGGCTCGGCTGCGATGCCGAGGCTGTCGCGGACGAGTGGCAGCAGCCAGTCGGGGCAGTCGAGCCGCTCGGCGTCGGTCAGCGGGCCCGTCTGGTGCCCGGCCTCCTCCGCAGTGAGCGGCGACGGCGCGTGTCCCTCGCCGGTGAAGAGCGTGCCGGCGGAGTCGCCCGACAGCCGCAGGAGGCCGAGGATGAGCGCGCGGCCGTCCGAGCCGCCCCCCGCCGCCCCGGCGGAGCGGCGCTTGCGCAGGGCGTCGTAGACGAGGTCGCGCACCGCCGCGCGGTCACCGGAGCCGGCATATCGCGCGCTGCGCCCCCAGCGGGTCAGCACCTGCTCGGCCGGGGCGCCGGCGACGATGGCGTCCAGTGCGGCAATGGCCGCGGCAGCGCGGGCGCCGGGCGTCATGCGTCAACCTCGAACTCCAACCGCCTCATCCGATGCGGTAATTCGGGCTTTCGCGGGTGATCTGCACGTCGTGGACGTGGCTCTCGGACAGGCCTGCGCCGGTGATCTTCACGAAGCGGCAGTTCGTCCGCATCTCGTCCACGGTGGCGCAGCCGGTGTAGCCCATCGCGGCGCGCAGCCCGCCCACCAGCTGGTGCACCACGGCGTGGGCGCTGCCCTTGTAGGGCACCTGCCCCTCGATCCCCTCGGGGACCAGCTTGTCGCTGGCCGCGTCCTTCTGGAAGTAGCGGTCGGCGGAGCCGCGGGCCATCGCGCCGAGGCTGCCCATGCCGCGGTAGCTCTTGTAGGAGCGGCCCTGGTACAGGATCATCTCGCCCGGGCTCTCGTCGGTGCCGGCGATCATGGAGCCGACCATCGCCGCCGACGCGCCGGCCGCGATCGCCTTGGCGAAGTCGCCCGAGAACTTGATGCCGCCGTCCGCGATGATCGGCACGTCCCCGGCGGCGGAGGCGCTGTCCATGATCGCGGTCAGCTGCGGCACGCCGACGCCGGCGACCATGCGCGTGGTGCAGATGGAGCCGGGACCGATCCCGACCTTCACCCCATCGGCGCCCGCGTCGATCAGCGCGCGGGTGCCTTCGGCGGTCGCGACGTTGCCGGCAATCACCTGAACTTCGTTCGACAAGGCCTTGAGGCGGCTCACCGCCTTGCCCACGCCCTCGGAATGGCCGTGGGCGGTGTCGACGACGACGATGTCGACGCCGGCGTCCACTAGCGCGGCGCTGCGTTCGTACCCGGCGTCGCCGACGGTGGTCGCGGCGGCGACGCGCAGGCGGCCGAGTCGGTCCTTGCAGGCGACCGGGTTCAGCACCGCCTGCTCGCTGTCCTTCAGCGTCAGCAGGCCCGTCAGCTTGCCCTGCCCGTCGGTCACCAGCAGCTTCTCGATCCGCCGCGCCTTCATCAGCGACCGCGCCTCGTCGAGGTCCGCCGGCTCGGTCAGCATGGCGAGGTTGTCGGAGGTCATCATCACCCGCACCGGCGTCGCATCGTCGGCGGCGAAGCGCATGTCGCGGTTGGTGACGATGCCGACGACGCGGCCGCCCTCGCCCACGACGGGAAAGCCGGTGACGTTGTAGCGGTCCATCAGCGCGCGGGCGTCGGCGAGGGTCTGGTCGGGCGTCAGCGTGACCGGGTTGTAGACGATGCCGGAGACGAAGCGCTTGACCCGCGCCACCTCCTGCGCCTGCACCTCCACGTCGAGGTTGCGGTGAATGACGCCGATGCCCCCCGATTGCGCCATCGCGATGGCCATCCGGCTCTCGGTGACGGTGTCCATCGCGGAGGAGAGCAGCGGGATGTTCATCTCGATCCCGCGCGTGACCCGGGTCCGGGTGTCGGCGGTCGAGGGCAGCACGGACGAGGCCGCGGGCACCAGAAGGACGTCGTCGAAGGTGAGGGCCTCGCGAATCTCCATGCGCCGTCTCCTGGGGCTGGCATCGTTTGGCGGCTCCCTATGGCATGGATGGCGGAAGGCGGAAAGGGCGTTCTGCCGGCTGGCCTTTCGCCCGCCGCCGCGGTGCGGCATGAGGGACGGATGACAGGCGAGCCCCCCTCCCGGCGCTGGCTGCGCGGCCTGATCCGGCTGGCGCTGGTGGCGGCGGCCGTCGCGCTGCTGCTGGCGATATCGGACCGGGCGATGGATCTGGCCCACCGACTGGAGTCCGGCGGCGGCGCGGTGCGGGGAACAATCCTCGCCGCAGGGCTGGTGGCCTATGCGCTGCTCCTGGCGATTCCGTTCGTGCCGGCGGTGGAGATCGGCGTCTCGATCCTCGTGATGCGGGGGGCGGAGATGGCGCCGGTGGCCTATGTCGCGACGGTGGCGGGGCTGATGCTGGCCTATCTCGCCGGGCGGTACATCCCCCTGCCGTTCCTCGGGCGGCTCTGCGCCGATCTGCGCCTGCGGCGGGCGGGCGCGCTGATCGCGCGGCTGGAGGCGCTGCCGCCGGAGGCGCGGCTGGCGGCGCTGGGAGAGCGGCTGCCGCGGCCGGTGGCGGCCCTGCTGACGGACTGGCGCTACGTGACGCTGGGCGTGCTGATAAACCTGCCCGGCAACGTGGTGCTGGGGGGTGGCGGGGGCATCCTGCTGATCGCCGGCCTCAGCGGGCTGTTCCGGGCGGGGCCGGTCCTCGCCACGCTGCTGGTGGCGGTGCTGCCGGTGCCGGCGGTGGTCTGGGTGTTCGGCAGCGGCCTTCTCGGCTGACGCGAAGGGCGCGGAAAATGCCGCGGCCGGGCTTTCCGCCGGCGCGGGGACGGCTATGGTCCGCGCGATCCAGCCACAAGGCCCCCCGGCATGTCCCAGGACCCGCTCGTCATCTTCACCCCGTCCGGCAAGCGCGGCCGCTTTCCGGCCGGCACGCCCGTCCTGACCGCGGCGCGGCAGCTGGGCGTCGACCTCGACAGCGTGTGCGGCGGGCGGGGCATCTGCTCCAAGTGCCAGATCACCCCCTCCTACGGCGAGTTTCCCAAGCACGGCGTGACGGTCCAGGGCGGCGCCCTCAGCGAGTGGAACAAGGTGGAGGAGCGGTACGATCGCGTGCGGGGCCTAAAGAGCGGTCGCCGCCTCGGCTGCCAGGCGCAGGTCCTGTCGGACGTGGTCATCGACGTGCCGCCCGAGAGCCAGGTGCACCGGCAGGTCGTGCGCAAGGCGGTGACGCAGCGGGACATCACGATGGACCCGGCGACGCGCCTGTACCTCGTGGACGTGCAGGAGCCGGACATGCACGAGCCGTCCGGCGACTTCCAGCGACTGGGCGAAGCCCTGCGCACCGAATGGGGGATCGAGAGGATCAGCGCGCCGCTGCCGGTCATGTCCCGCCTCCAGCCCGCGCTGCGCAAGGGCAAGTGGCAGGTCACCGTCGCGCTGCACAAGGGGCACCGGGACGACCACCACCGCGTCCTCGACATCTGGCCGGGCTTCCATGAGGGGCGGCTCTACGGCCTCGCCGTCGACGTGGGCAGCACCACCATCGCCGCGCACCTGACCGACCTCGTCACGGGCGAGGTGACGGCGAGCGCGGGCGTGATGAACCCGCAGATCAGGTTCGGCGAGGACCTGATGAGCCGGGTCTCCTACTCCATGATGAATCCCGGCGGCGCGGCCGAGATGACGCGCGCGGTGCGCGAGGCGCTGGACCGGCTGGCGGCGGAGATCGCGGCCGAGGCGGGGATCGAGGCGCGCGACATCGTCGAGGCGGTGTTCGTCTGCAACCCGGTGATGCACCACCTGCTGCTGGGCATCGACCCGGTGGAGCTGGGACAGGCGCCCTTCGCGCTCGCCACGTCCGAGAGCGTGTCGCTGGACGCCGCCGAGCTGGATCTCACCCACCTCAACCCCGCCGCCCGCGCATTCATTCTGCCCTGCATCGCCGGCCACGTGGGCGCGGACGCGGCGGCCGTGGCCCTCAGCGAGGCGCCGGAGCAGTCCGAGGACCTCGTTCTCATCGTCGACGTCGGCACCAATGCCGAGATTCTCCTCGGCGACAGGCGCCGCGTCCTCGCCTGCTCGTCGCCCACCGGGCCGGCCTTCGAGGGCGCGCAGATCAGCTCCGGCCAGCGCGCCGCGCCGGGTGCGATCGAACGGGTGGAGATCGATCCGGCGACCAAGGAGCCGCGCTTCCGCGTCATCGGCAGCGACCTCTGGTCGGACGAGGACGGGTTCGCGGCCGCCACCGCCACGACCGGAATCACCGGCATCTGCGGCTCCGGCATCATCGAGGCGGTGGCCGAGATGCGGATGGCGGGGCTGGTGGATGATCGCGGCCTCATCGGCTCGGCCGAGCAGACGGGCACGGCGCGGTCCGAGGCGCAGGGGCGCACCCACGCCTACCTGATCCACGACGGAATCGCCGACGGCGGCCCGCGCATCCTCGTCACCCAGGGCGACATCCGGGCGATCCAGCTGGCGAAGTCGGCGCTCTACGCCGGCGCGCGGCTGCTGATGGACGAGATCGGCGTGGACGAGGTGGACCGCGTCGTGCTCGCCGGGGCGTTCGGCGCCCATATCTCGCCCAAGCACGCGATGGTGCTGGGGATGATCCCGGACGTGCCACTGGACCGGGTGACGAGCGCGGGCAACGCCGCCGGGACCGGCGCGCGAATCGCCCTCTGCTCGGTCGCCGCGCGGGCGGCGGTGGAGAAGACGGTGCGCGCGATCCACAAGGTCGAGACCGCGATCGAACCCCGCTTCCAGGAGCATTTCGTCGCCGCGAACGCCCTGCCCCACGCGACGGCGCCGTTTCCGAACCTGCGCGGGGTCGTCACGCTTCCCGACGTCCGTTTCAACACCGGCGGAGGCGAGGGCGACCGGCCACGGCGGCGCCGCGCGCGGGACTGAAAGAGGTCGAGCGTCGAGCCGCCCGCGGTCCTCACCCGTCGGTCACGCAGTCGTCAGCCTCGGTCCAGGAACGGTGCCATGGGCGGACCCGTTGTCCCCCCGAAGCGCCCTGCAGGCAGCGGGGTGCACGACAATGGATAATAGGAGAGTTACCAATGCGTACCCTCACCAAATCCCTTCTGACCGCCTCCATCCTCGGCCTCGGCACCGCTGCCTCCGCGCAGATGGCCGAAATCCAGAATGGCGAGGCGCTGAGCGCCGACGCCACCATCGCCGAGAACGCGATGCAGGTTCAGAACTTCTCGACGCTCGTCGCCGCCGTGCAGGCCGCCGGCCTCGCCGAGGACCTGATGGGTCCGGGCCCGTTCACCGTGTTCGCCCCGACGGACGAAGCGTTCGCCCGGCTGCCGGAAGGCACGCTCGACAACCTGCTGCTGCCCGAGAACGCCGCCTCGCTCGAGACGCTGCTGCGCGCGCACGTCGTGCCGGGCTACATCGGTGCGGCCGAGATCGAGGCCGGCCTCGACGGCGCGATGCCGACGGGCGGCGAGACCACGCTGCAGATGCTGGATGACCGGCTCTACGCCCGGACGCTGACCGCCGGCGAGAACATCTACTTCGAGGAGAACGGCGACGCGATCGAGATCGCGGCCGAGGTCGAGAGCGCCGATCAGGTGATCTCTCCCGAGGCGCGGATCATCGCGACCGACATCATGAGCTCGAACGGCGTGATCCACGTGATCGACGGCGTTCTGATGCCGCAGATGTAAGATCTCGCTTATCGACGCGAGACGGACGGGCCGCCCATGGGGCGGCCCGTTCCGCGTTCAGGTCTCGCGTTCGGTCGTGAAGGCGAGCGGGTAGCCCGCCCCCTGCCCCGCCTCGTTGCCCTGCCGGGCCTTCGTCTCGGCGATCTCGCGCGTATAGACGGCGACGACGCAGCTGCCCCTGCGGTGCGCCGTCAGCATCACCCCCAGTGCCTCGCCCTCGGTCATCCGGAAGATCGCCTTCAGCACCGCCACGACGAAGTCGCGCGGGGTGAAGTCGTCGTTCAGCAGGATCACCTTCCACAGCTTCGGCCGCTCTGTCCCGGGCTTCGCCTTCGCTTTCGGAATGGTATCGACATCGGCCATCAGCGGCCCTCCGAGGTGGTCGGCTTGCCGTCTTGACGGGGTCCGGGGCTTGGCATACGTCGGACGGCGCAGGCGGGTATGATGTAATGGTAGCCTGTCAGCTTCCCAAGCTGAACGCGCGGGTTCGATTCCCGCTACCCGCTCCATCTCACGTCGTCAGGACAGTCGCGAAGACCCCCCCGGTCGAGCCGGAGGCGGTCAACGACGCGTGCGCGACGCGGCCCGGCGCGGGCGCCGGGCCGGCGGGGTCAGCCTGCGGCCGCTTCCTGCATGACCTTCCGCCGCGCCGACAGCTCCTCGGCGACGAGGAACGCCAGCTCCAGCGCCTGGCTGGCGTTGAGACGCGGGTCGCAGGCGGTGTGGTAGCGGTCCGAGAGATTCTCGTCCGTGACCGCCCGGACGCCGCCGGTGCATTCGGTCACGTCCTGGCCCGTCATCTCGAAATGCACGCCGCCGGGCACCGTGCCCTCGGCCTGGTGCACGGCGAAGAACTCCTTCACCTCGCGCAGGACGCTGTCGAAGGGGCGGGTCTTGTAGCCGGTGGAGGACTTGATCGTGTTGCCGTGCATCGGATCGCAGGTCCAGACGACGTTCGCGCCCTCCTCCTCTACCGCGCGGATCAGGCGCGGCAGATGCTCGGCCACCGCGCCGGCGCCGACGCGGACGATGAGCGTCAGCCGCCCCGGCTCGTTCGCGGGGTTCAGCTTGGAGATCAGCGCCTTGAGGTGGCCGGACGTCATCGACGGCCCGCACTTCAGGCCGATCGGGTTCATCACGCCGCGGCAGAACTCCACGTGCGCGCCGTCGGGCTGGCGGGTGCGGTCGCCGATCCAGATCATGTGGCCGGTGCCCGCCAGCCACTTGCCGGAGGTGGAATCGACGCGGGTCAGCGCCTCCTCGTAATCCAGCAGCAGCGCCTCGTGGCTGGTGTAGAAGTCCACCGTCGCCAGCTCGTGGTTGGTCGCCGCGGTCATCCCGGCGGCGGTCATGAAGTCGAGCGCGTTGGAGATCTGCTGCGCCAGATCGCGGTACTTCTCGGCCTCGTCGCGGTCGGTGAAGCCGAGCGTCCAGGCGTGGACCCGGTGCACGTCCGCGAAACCGCCGGTCGAGAAGGCGCGGAGCAGGTTCAGCGTCGCCGCCGACTGGGTGTAGGCCTGCAGCATCCGCGCCGGATCGGGGGTGCGCGCCTCGGGCGTGAAGTCGAAGCCGTTGATGATGTCGCCCTTGTAGGACGGCAGCTCCACCCCGCCGACCGTTTCGGTCGGGGCCGAGCGCGGCTTGGCGAACTGGCCGGCCATGCGGCCCACCTTCACCACAGGCACCTTGGCGCCGAAGGTGAGGACCATCGCCATCTGCAGGAGCAGCTTGAACGTGTCGCGGATGTTGTCGGCGCCGAACTCGGCGAAGCTCTCGGCGCAGTCGCCGCCCTGCAGCAGGAACGCCTCGCCGCGGCTGACCTTGGCGAGCTCAGCCTTCAGGCGCCGCGCCTCGCCTGCAAATACCAGGGGCGGATACGAGGAGAGGCGGTCCGTCACGTCCCTGAGGGCGGCCGCGTCGGCATAGTCGGGCATCTGCACCCGGGGGCGGTCGCGCCAGTCGGTCTTCTGCCAGTTGCTCATCTCGTCCTCCGTCGCGGCCCTGTCCTCTTGTTCCGCCGCAGGGGGTTCCTATAGCGGCGCATCGCACCGTGGCCAACGGCAAAACCGTCAGTTGCAACCATGAACGACATAGGCGAGGGCCGCGCGCGACCCGGCGAGGTGCGCGCGCGCCGTGCCATGATCGAACGAGGCGATCTCGAAGACGCTCCCGGCCGACAGCCATTCCAGGACGACCGACCCGGGTTCGAAGCGTCCCAGACTGGCCTGCGGCGCCCCCCGGTCGGCGACGACCGTGCCGTTCAGATACTGGGTCCGCGGCGGCACCGCCCCGGGGTCGACCGACAACGTCGCATCGAATGAACCTCCGGGCGCCATGTCCGGCGGAACGCCCAGCCGGACCTCGACCCGTCCGCGGCCGTCGCATTCGAACCGGAGCATCTCGACCGACCTGTCGCACGAGTAGAGCCCGGCAGAGACGTCGGTCCCGTCGTCCGCCCGACGACCGAGCCACATCGTGCCATCGCGGCAGGGTCCGGCCGTCTCGGGCGGCAGGTCCAGTGCGGCGCTGCGCCATGGCTCGGGCGGTGCGATCTGTGGCGGGCCGAGGTCGCGCAGAAGCGTCTCCGGCGGCAGCGCCTGCCAGCCGAGCGCGACGGGCGCCAGCAGCAGGCCCGACCGCACCTCGATCACGACGCCGTCGGCGCCGTTCGTGAAGAGGCACTCGTATTCCATGCCGCCTTCGCCCCAGCGCCCCTCCTCCAGTGACTGCAAGGCCCACTCGGACGGCACCATGAGATACTGCAGATATCCCTCGGGCCGCTCCTCCATGGGTCGATCGAGACCCCACCAGTGGCCGTTGTCGCACAGTCGGGCGAGCGGCTCGTGCTCCCACGCAGTCAATCGGCGGGCGTTCTCCAGCGGAATGCCCCAGCGGCCGGCGCGGTCGACGGTGTCGATGTAGAGGAACTGGCTGGCATCGTAGGTCAGCAGCTCGCGCACCAGGCTCTGCGGCAGGACGTTGTCGAGGGCGAGCGCCGTCAGCTCGGCCGCCGCGAGCGAGGCGCCGCGCTCGGCCGCGGGCGCGAGCAGCGCCGACACGTCGGGGTCGAGCTCGGCCATGCCGGCGACGGCGAACGGCGCATGGAAGCCGAGCGTCGCGGTATGGTGCATCTCGCGCCAGGGCCCGTACTCGCCGTCACCGTCGTGGTAGGTGCCGGCCATGAAGACGAGGGCGCAGACGGACAGGCAAGCGACGTCGGCCGGGATGTAGGTCTGGACCCACCGCGCCCGGATGGCGTCCACCAAGGCGAGTCCGGCGTCGAGATTCCCGCCGGGGCTGTCGAGGACCAGCCTGTACGGGCCGAAGCCTTCGGGATCGGCGTCGGCCATCATCGCCTCCAGCCGCTCGACGTCGCCGGGGACGATCTCTCCGCTCAGGCGGATCTCGAACCGGGGCGGCGGCGGGTACTGCGGCAGATCCGGGCGGCGTGCGATGTCGGACAGCTCGAAGGTGGCGGCTAGGGCGCCCGGTCCGGCGAAGAGGGCTGCGACAGCGGCGATGACGGCGAGGCGCATGGAGGGACTCCTACTCGGTGGCGGGCGGTTCTGGTACAGCCGGCGCAGCGTTGATTCCGGTCGTCGTACCCCCGGGGACTTCGCCGCCAAGGCCAGCCGCGGCACTCGCGTCGGCGCCCGGCGACGAAACATCCTCGGGCGGCGGCAGGCGGTCGCAGCTTCCCTGGATCGCCGCGAACTCCTGCAGCCCGCGACCGAGGTCCGCGAGCAGCATCCGCGTCCGCATCTCCTCGATCTGGCCACGGTAGATGCACTCGAAATCGAGCGCGTAACCGCCGAGCCGCCGGCTGAGCTCGACGTCGTCGCAGCGACCCGAGGCGAGGCACGCCTCCAGCCCGTCGAAGAACGAGGCGATGTCGGCGATGGCGCGCAGCACGGCCGTGCGATCGACCGTCGCCGTCCGGATCATCCGGGAGACCAGCGCATCGACGGTGGACCGCGGCAGGTCCGTCTGGGCGAGCGCCGACAGGTCGCGACCGGCCCACAGCTCGAACAGGATGCCGCGCGCCTCGGCAAGGCGATCGCCGTGGAACGTGGCGACAAGCTCGTCGCTGGCGGCGCCGCGGACGAAGCGGCGGTCCTGCTCCAGCGTCAGTCCGGCGAGCACGAGCGCGGCGATGACGCCGAGGTTCGCGACGATCTGCGTCGCCGCGACCCAGCGGTCGGTCCGCGACCCATGCCACTGCGTCGTCACGCGCTCAGCAGGCCGGAACGCGCGGCACCAGCACGACCCCGTCCGACTCGACGAATTCTCCGGCGTCGAGGCATTCCAGTTCGGCCCGGGTGAAGACGATCACTTCGTCGGGACCGTCGCCCGGTGCAGTGCGGACCCGCGGCGTGCCGTTGCTCTGCGTCATCCGGGCGAGCGCGGCGACGGGGTCGACTTGGGGACACGCGCCGAGGACGATGATGACCGGCTCGACCGGCGCGGCGCGGTAGGTCTCGAGGCTCTGAACCAGGCAGCCCGCCGCCTCGGGGTCCAGCCGCCAGACGTCGCCGGCGTCGTCCGCCGAGGCCGTCACGCAGGGCAGTGCCGCTGCCAGGGCGAGAGAGCGCGCCGTCCGGTGTCCCATGGGCATCAGACTATGCGCGGCGCGGACCTTCTGGCAAAGGGTTTTCGGAAGACCGCCCGCCCGGCGCCGACCCCTTGCGGCTGCGTCGCAAAGCTGGTGAGGTTGCGCACAACCCCGAGACACCCCGAGTGAAGATGGACATCCAGCCGCAGACCGTCGAGGTGAAGACCGCGGGGCTTCGGCCGCGACGGTTCGTGTTCGTCCTTCTCGAGAACTTCACGATGCTGAGCTTCGCCTGCGCGGTGGAATCGCTGCGGATCGCGAACCGGATGGGCGGCCAGCAGCTCTACTCCTGGGTGACGGCGGTCGAGGGCGGCGGCATGGTCACCTGCTCCAACGGCACGACCTTCACGGCCGACATGGATCTGGACGAGCTGGAGCGCGAGGACACGGTCATGGTCTGCGGCGGCATCGACGTCCAGGCCGCGACGACCCGGCGGATCCTCAACTGGCTGCGGCGCGAGGCGCGGCGCGGCGTGACGATGGCGGGCCTGTGCACCGCGGGCTACACGCTGGCGCGGGCGGGCCTGCTGGACGGCAAGAAGGCGACGATTCACTGGGAGAACCAGGACAGCTTCGCCGAGGAATTCGAGGACGTGAAGCTGACCAAGTCGGTCTTCGTCGTCGACGGCAACCGGATCACCACCGCGGGCGGCACCGCCTCCATCGACCTGATGCTGAAGCTGATCGCGGACGACCACGGCGAGGACCTCGCCAACGCGGTCGCCGACCAGCTGATCTATTCCTCAATCCGCACCGACCAGGACACCCAGCGGCTGTCGACGCCGACGCGGATCGGCGTGCGCCATCCCAAGCTGTCGACCGTGGTGCAGAAGATGGAGCAGGCGATCGAGGACCCGATCTCGCCCGCGACGCTGGCGCACGAAGTCGGAATGTCGACGCGGCAGCTGGAGCGGCTGTTCCGCCGCTACCTCAACCGCTCGCCCAAGCGCTACTACATGGAGCTGCGGCTGCAGAAGGCGCGGAACCTGCTGATGCAGACCGACATGAGCGTCATCAACGTGGCGCTCGCCTGCGGCTTCACCTCGCCGTCGCACTTCTCGAAATGCTACCGGGCGCACTACGACACGACGCCCTACCGCGAGCGGGGCAGCCACGCGGCGCGGCTGTCGATCTAGCGCGGGTCCTGCAGGCTGTCGGGGTTCGGGCCGTAATCCTCGGCGAAATCCTCGTGCAGCCAGCGCAGGGCGCTGAGCGACGGGTGGCGAGCGTAGGTGTCGCTCTGCCTGTCGATCGGCACGTCCGCCGCGCGGTCGAAGGCGCCGATCGAGACGCCGACGACGTCGTCGCCGTCGCCTTCGTAACTGAGCGCGGTGCCGCAGGACGGGCAGAAGCGGCGCTCCACGTTGGTCGAGCTGCGGAACGTCGCGGACGGGCCGGACCAGACGAGCTCCGCGCGCGCGATGCCGACGAGGGCGGCGAACAGGCTGCCCGTAGCCCTCTGGCACATGCGGCAGTGGCAGAGGTGCCCCGCCTCGTGCAGCCGCTCGGCGCGGAAGCGGACCTTGCCGCACTGACAGCCGCCCTCCCACGGACCATCCGGCAGCGTCATGCCTTCCTCGTCCATTTCCCCGCCTCCTGTGCCCAGTACTGCCCTTCCAGCCCGCCGCCCGTCAGCTCGCGCCACTGGTGGCGGGCGCGCTCCACTGCCGCCGGCTCGATCCCGTCGAAGAGAACGCAGACCCGCTCCAGCGCCGCACCCTCCTCTGCCGTCACGTCCGCGCCGTCCACCGCCATGACGCAGGCGGGCCTGTTCGCCGCCGCGCCGCCCGAGGTGAGCAACACCGGCTGCAGCGCGTCGTGCGGCCCGCCCGCCAGCCCGTGCGGCAGGAACGACTCCTCCGGCCCGGTCCAGAGCGCGCGGTCCAGCCGCTCCATCATCCCCTCGTCGCGGCCCCGCACCTCCACCCGCCAGCCCTGCCCCAGCGCCCGCGGCAGCAGCGTCAGCAGCGCCGCCTCCAGCGGGCTCTCGGTCAGGTGGTAGAAGTAGGCCGCGCCCATGACTCTCAGCCCGTCTCGAACCGGTCGCGCACCAGCCGGTCGAGGGTCAGGACGCCCCAGCCGGTCGCGCCCTTGGGGGCGAGGTCGCGGCCGGACTTCGCCGTCGCGGTGCCGGCGATGTCGAGATGCACCCAAGGGACGTCGTCCTTCACGAAGCGCCGCAGCAGCTGCGCTGCGGTGATCGAGCCGGCGGGCCGGCCGCCCGAGTTCTTCATGTCGGCCAGCGGCGTGTCGATCAGCTTGTCGTAGGCCGGTCCCATCGGCAGCCGCCACGCGCCCTCGCCCTCGGCATCCGCAGCGGCGAACAGCGCGCCGGCGAAGGCGTCGTCGTTCGAGAACACGCCCGTCATCTCGTTGCCGAGGGCGACGACCACTGCACCGGTCAGCGTGGCGAGGTCGACGAGGGCGGCGGGTTTGTAGGTCTCCTGCGCGTACCAGAGCACGTCGGCGAGCACGAGGCGGCCCTCGGCGTCGGTGTTCACCACCTCGATCGTGTCGCCCTTCATCGAGGTGACGATGTCGCCGGGCCGCGTCGCGGTGCCGGAGGGCATGTTCTCGACCAGCCCGACGAGGCCGACGACGTTGGCCTTCGCCTTGCGCAGCGCGAGCGCCCGCATGACGCCCGCGACGGTGCCGGCGCCGCCCATGTCGGAGGTCATGTCCTCCATCCCCGCGGCGGGCTTCAGCGAGATGCCGCCGGTGTCGAAGACCACGCCCTTGCCGCAGAGCGCCAGCGGCGCCTCGCCCTCGGCCCCGCCGCGCCACTCCATCACGACGACCTTGGACGGGCTCGCGGACCCCTGCCCCACCGCCAGCAGCGCGCCCATGCCGAGCTCGGCGAGGCGGTCCTCCTCCAGCACCTCGACCTTGAGGCCGACGTCGGACAGGGCCGACAGGCGGTCCGCGAACTCGGTCGTCGTCAGGACGTTGGCGGGGGCGTTGACGAGGTCGCGGGTGAAATGGACGCCCTCGGCCAGGGCCCGGACGGCGGTCAGGTCCGGCTCGGCGTCGGTCCACAACTCGATGGCGCCTGTCTCCTCGGACTTCTTCGTGCGGTGGGCGTCGTAGGCATAGGCGCGCAGGAGCGCGCCCAGGGCGATCTCCGCCCCCGCCTTCGACCGGCCGAGATGGATCAGCAGGTCGCCCTTGCCCCGCTTCGCGGCGAGGTTCGCGCCGGCCCTGCGGGCGGCGTCGGCGTCCGCCTTCGGCGACAGCTTGGCCACGAGCACCGCCTCGGCGGCGAGGCCGGCGGGGAAGGCCAGCTCGGCCACGTCGCCGTCCTTCATCCCGTCCCACTTCGTGCTGGCAAGGAGGCGCTTCACCGCGCCCTTCGTCAGCCCGTCCAGCCGCCGCGCCAGAGCGTCCGGCCGGCCGTCGGGCGGCAGGACGAGGGCGATCCGGCCCTCGCGCCCGGCGAGGGCGGCGGCATCGGGGGCGGCGACGGTGAGCGCGGGAACGGGCATTCGGGACCTCTCGTTGGGCGGAAGCGCGCCCTTGGTAGCCCCCGCACCGGCCGAAGGGAAGTTTCCCCCGCCGGCCGGATCGGGTAGCGTCCCGCCGGGCCCGCCTCCGGGCCCGGGCGGAGGCGCATGGGACGATTCGACCGATACGTGCTGTCGCAGCTTCTGTGGCTGTTCGGCCTGTCGGCGCTGGTCCTGATCATGGTCTACTGGATCAACCGCGCGGTCGGCCTGTTCGACCAGATCATCTCGGACGGCCAGGGCATCGGCGTGTTCCTCGAGCTGACGGTCCTCGCCCTGCCGCAGCTGATCGGCATCGTCGTGCCGATCTCGACCGTGATCGCGGCGATCTACGTCACAAACCGCCTCACCGCCGAGAGCGAGCTGACCGTGGTCCGCGCGACCGGCTTCTCGCCCTGGCGGCTGGCGCGGCCGTTCGCGGTGTTCGGACTGATGATCGCGCTCGTCATGTCGGTGCTGACGCACGTCCTGATCCCCGCCGCCGCCGCGCGGCTCGCCGACCGGCAGGACGAGATCGCCGAGAACGCGACGGCGCGCCTCCTGCGCGAGGGGCAGTTCCTGGCGCCGGTCGAGGGGATGACGATCTACATCCGCGACGTGACCCCCGACGGCGAGATCCGCGACCTGTTCCTCGCCGACACGCGCGAGCCCGAGGCGCAGATCACCTACACCGCGACCCGCGCCTTCCTGGTGCGGACAGACGCCGGCCCGCAGCTGGTGATGATCGACGGCATGGTGCAGACGCTGTCCGCGGCGACCGGGCGCCTCGGCGTCACCACGTTCGAGGAGCTGGCCTACGACGTCGCGTCCCTTCTCCCCTCGGGCGGCGACGCGGCGCGGCGCCCCCGCGAGGTGCCGACGCCCGAGCTGCTGACCGCCGGGCCGGACCTGCAGGCCGAGACCGGGTGGACCGAGGGCGAACTGGTCGCCGAGGGGCACGAGAGGATCGCTGACGCGCTGCTCGCCTGCGTGGGGGCGCTGATCGGCTTCGCGGCGCTGATCGTCGGCGGGTTCAGCCGGTTCGGCGTCTGGCGGCAGATCCTCCTCGCCATCGGGCTGACCGTCGTGGTGAAGGGGCTGGAGGGCTGGGTGACGAGCGTGGTCGCCGGCGCGGCGGGGCGCTGGCCGCTGCTCTACCTGCCGACCGCGACCGGGGCCGCCATGGTCCTCGTCCTGCTGACCATCGCCGCGCGGCCCGAACTGCTGCGGCGCCGCCCGCGGCGGGAGGCGGCGGCGTGATCCTGTTCCGCTACCTCGCCCGCCGCTACCTGATGACGTTCCTCGGCACGCTCGGCGTGTTCGTGACGATCCTGCTCTTCGTGAACCTGATCGAGCAGGCCCGCCGCTTCGGCGGCGAGGAGACCGGCCTCGGCGCGCTGCTCGGTCTCTCCGCCCTCGACATCCCCGGGGCGCTGTACCGCATCCTGCCGCTCGTCGTGGTGATCGCGACGCTGTTCCTCTTCTTCTCGCTGTCGCGCTCGTCCGAGCTGGTGGTGACGCGTGCCGCCGGCCGCTCGGCGCTGCGGGCGCTCACCGGGCCGCTCCTCGTCACGGTCCTGATCGGGGCAGTCGCGGTCGCGGCGCTGAATCCGATCGTCGCGGTCACGGCGCGCGAATACGACGCCCGGGTGGCGACGATCCGCGGCGAGGACAGCGCCCTCGGCCTCGACGCCGGCGGGCTGTGGCTGCGTCAGGGCGGCGCCGGCGGGCAGACGGTGATCAACGCGGCGCGGACCAACCAGGACGGCACGGTCCTGTGGGACGCCACCTTCCTGACCTTCGCCGAGGAGAGCGGCGACCGCGGCGGCCCGGTGCAACGCATCGCGGCGGCGCGGGCGATCCTCGGGGAGGGGGGCTGGACGCTTTACGACGCGAAGGTCTGGCCGCTGGGCGGTGGCGCGGTCCCCGAAGCGCTGGCCGAGGAACATCCGCGCCTCACTCTGCCCTCGACGCTGACCTCGGACCAGATCCGCGACAGCTTCGGCGACCCGGCGACGATCCCGGTCTGGGAACTGCCCGCCTTCATCGAGCGTCTGCGCGCCGCCGGCTTCGCCGCCCGCCGCCACGAGGTCGCGCTGCAGACCGAGCTGGCCTCGCCCGCCTTCCTGGTCGCGATGATGCTGATCGGCGCGGCCTTCACGATGCGCCACCACCGCGCCGGGCGCACCGGGGTGATGGTCCTGTCGGCCATGCTCGTCTGCTTCGGCGTCTACTTCCTGCGCAACTTCGCCACCGTTCTCGGCGAGAACGGCGAGATCCCGGCCGCGCTCGCCGCGTGGGCGCCGCCGGCCGCCGCCATCGCCCTGACGCTGGGGGTCATCCTGCACCTGGAGGACGGGTGAGGGGCCTGCTCGTCCTCCTGCTCGCGCTCTGGCCCGCGCTGGCCTCGGCGCAGGGCACCGCGAGCCTCGTCGCCGACAGCGTCACGGTGGACGCCGCCGGCCGGCTGATCGCCGAGGGCAACGTCGAGGCCTTCTACGACGGCTCCCGCCTGTCGGCGGCGCGGATCGTCTACGACCAGGCCGCCGACCGGCTGAGCATCGACGGGCCGATCTTCCTGCAGGGGCCGGACGGCGAGATCGTGACGGCCGAGCGGGCCGAACTGGACCCGCGGCTGGAGAACGGCCTCCTGCGCGGGGCGCGGCTGGTGCTGGAGCGGCAGCTTCAGCTGACCGCCGGGCGGATCGACCGGATCGACGGGCGCTACTCGGCGCTGACCCGCACCGCAGCCACCGCCTGCCAGGTCTGCGACGGCCGGGCTCCCCTGTGGGAGATCCGCGCGGCCCAGGTCGTGCATGACGAGGTGGAACGGCAGCTCTACTTCGAGAATGCCACCTTCCTGATCCGCGGCGTGCCGGTCCTGTGGATCCCCGCGATGCGCCTGCCCGACCCGACGGTGGAGCGGGCGACGGGCCTGCTGGTGCCGCGGATCCGCACGACCGACCGGCTGGGCCTCGGCATCAAGCTGCCCTACTTCGTCACCCTCGGCCCGTCGCGGGATCTCACCCTGACGCCGTACCTGTCGCGCGAGACGACGAGTGTCGAGGCCCGCTACCGCGAGGCGTGGCTGTCGGGCGAGATCGAGGCGACGGGCGCGGTCAGCCGCGACAGCCTGCGGCCCGGCGAGGTGCGCGGCTACCTGTTCGCCGACGGGGAATGGCGGCTCGCGCCCGGCCGGACGCTGACCTTCGGCCTCGAGGCGTCGAGCGACCCCGACTACCTCACCGACTACGGCATCTCGGACCGGGACCGCCTGACCTCGTTCGTCGGCTACGCCGCAGTGACGGCGGACAGCCTGGCCGAGGCGCACCTCGCCTACCACCGCACCTTCCGCGAGGACGAGGTGGACGGCGCCCTGCCGCCCTGGGAGGGGCGGGCGGCTTACGAGCGGCGCATGGCCGCGTTCGGCGGCACGCTGACCTTCGGCGGAGCGGCCGAGGCGCTGCTGCGCACCACGGACGGAACCGGCGACCTCGCCCGCGACGTCGCCCGCGCCGGCGCCTTCGCCGGCTGGCAGCGGCAGGCGATCCTGCCCGCCGGCTTCGTCCTCAGCGGCGGCGGCTCGGTGGAGCTGGGCTTCTACCGGATCGCGGACGATCCGGCCTTCGACCGGACCGTCACCCGCGTCACCCCGGCGGTGCAGGCCACCCTGCGCTGGCCGCTGATCGCACGAGGGACCGGCGGCACCGCGCACCTGCTGGAGCCGCTGCTCGCGGTCGCCTGGTCGACCAACCGCGGCGGCGCGGTGCCGAACGAGGACAGCGCGGTGGTGGAATTCGACGAGGGCAACCTCGACGCCCTCACCCGCTACCCGGGCGAGGATGCGCGCGAGGACGGCGCTCGGGTGGCCGTGGGCCTGTCCTACACGCTGATCGCCGCGGACGGGACCGAGCTCGGCCTCACGGCGGGCCGGATCTACCGGGCGGAGGCGGATACCGGCTTCGACCTCGCCTCGGGCCTCAACGGGCTGTCGTCGGACTGGCTGCTGTCGGCGCGACTGGACCTGCCGCTGGGCATCACGGCGCGGGCGCGGACGGTGTTCGACGATGACCTGGAGTTCGACAAGACCGAGGCCCGCCTCGCCTGGGCCTCGCCGACGGTCGATCTTTCCGCGACATACGTCTACCTGCCGGTCGCCCGGTCCGAGGGGCGCGAGGAGTCGATCGCCGAATGGACCGTCGACGGCCGCTGGCAGGTGACGCCGAGCTGGTCGCTCGCCGCGGAAGGGCGCTACGACCTGTCGGACGCGCGGCCGGTCACCGCCGGGTTCGGCGTCGGCTGGCGCAACGAGTGCGTCGAGGTGGACGTTTCGATCTCCCGCAGCTACACGTCCGGAGAAGAGCAGGACCCGACCACGGACTTCGGTCTGGAGGTCAGTCTCCTCGGTTTTTCGGCCGAGGGCGTGGGGGCCGTGCCGCCCGGCCGGTGCAGGAACTGACCGGGGCTGAAGCGGGGGCGGGAGAAGGCGGATGGCGATGCGGACAGCATTCTTCGGGCTGGTTCTGGGGCTTGCGGGCGCCTTCGGCCTGCCGGCCGCGGCGCAGAGCCCGTTCTCGGCCGCGATCCACGTCGGCGACCGCGCCGTCACCTACTACGAGATCGAGCAGCGCCAGCGCCTCCTCGACCTGTTCGGCACCCGCGGCGACCTGCCCCGCCTCGCGCGTGAGCAGCTGATCGACGATCGCGTGCGCGAGCAGGAGTTCGCCCGCGTCGGCCTGTCCATCACCGAGGAGGGCCTGCAGAACGCCCTCGTCGACTTCGCCGCCCGCGCCGACCGCACCCTGCCCGAGTTCCTCGCCATCCTCGCCGAGGCGGGCGTCGAGGAAGAGACGTTCCGGGACTACGTCCGCATCAACGTCAGCTGGCGCGACTACATCCGCGCCCGGTTCGAGGACCGAGCGCAGGTGACGGAATCCGACATCGACCAGGTCCTCGCGACGCAGGGCACGCGCGAGGCCAGTATCGAGGTTCTGCTGAGCGAGATCATCATCCCCGCCCCGCCGCAGCGCGCGGCCGAGGCCCGGGGGATCGCCGCACAGATCACCCGCGTCACCTCGACCGGCGCGTTCGAGGCGGCGGCGCGGGAATATTCCGCCCTGCCCTCGCGCGAGCAGGGCGGCCGGCTCGACTGGCTGCCGATCGACCGCTACCCGGCGCCGCTGCAGCCGCTGATCCTGGATCTCGCGCCCGGCGAAGTGTCAGAGCCCATCGAGATCCCGAACGGGATCGCGCTGTTCCAGCTGCGCGACGTGCGCGAGGTGGTGAGCGCGCCGCAGACGCCCGACCTCCTCGACTACGCCATCGTCGGCCTGCCCGGCGGACGCTCGGTCGAGGGGTTGCAGCAGGCCGCCCTGCTGCGCGGCCGGATCGAGACCTGCGAGGATCTCTGGCCGATCGCCCGCGAGGAGCTGGGCGAGAACCAGTTCCAGCGGACCGAGACCGCGCCGGCCGACATCCCTTCCGACATCGCGCTGGAGCTGGCCAAGCTCGACCCCGGCGAGGTGTCCACGGCGCTGACCTCGCCCGACGGGCAGACGCTGGTCTTCCTGATGCTGTGCCAGCGCCGGAACGCCGGCGCCGCCGCGGCGGACCGCGACTCGGTGCGGGCGCAGCTGCGGAACCAGCAGCTGACCAGCCTCGCCGACGCGCTCCTCGCCGACCTGCGCGCCAACGCGGCCATCCGGGTCGAATGAGCGTCGTCATCTCCTGCGGCGAGCCCGCGGGGGTCGGGCCGGAGGTCGCGGCGAAGGCGTGGGCGGCGCTCGCGGCCGAGATCGCCCTCACCTGGATCGGCGACCCCCGCCACCTGCCGGCCGGCACGCCGGTCCGCGAGGTGTCGGCGCCCGTCTCCGCGCCCTCGCCGGACGCCCTGCCCGTCCTCGCCCGCGACTTCGGCCCCCCTGCCGTACCCGGCACGCCCAACCCCGCCCACGCGCCCGGGGTCGTCGCCGCCATCGAGGAGGGCGTCGCCCTCGTCCGTTCGGGCGCGGCGTCCGCCCTCTGTACCGCGCCGATCCACAAGGCGGCGCTGATCGACGGCGCGGCCTTCGCCTACCCCGGCCATACCGAGTTCCTCGCCGCGCTGGCGGGGGTGGAGCGGGTGGTGATGATGCTCGCCTGCGACGCGCTGAAGGTGGTGCCGGCGACCATCCACATTCCCTTGGCCGAAGTGCCGGAGGCGCTGACGGCGGATCTGTTGAGCGAGACGATCCGCATCACCGCAGCCAGCCTCACCCGCGATTTCGGCGTCGCCCGTCCCCGGATCGCCGTCGCCGGCCTCAACCCGCATGCGGGCGAGGCGGGCAAGATCGGCGGCGAGGAGCTGGCGGTGATGATCCCGGCGCTGGAGGCGCTGCGGGGCGAGGGCCTCGACGTCACCGGCCCCCTGCCCGCCGACACGATGTTCCACGCCGCCGCCCGCTCGCGCTACGACGCCGCCGTCTGCGCCTATCATGACCAGGCGCTGATCCCGATCAAGACGATCGACTTCGCCGGCGGCGTGAACGTGACGCTGGGCCTGCCCTTCGTGCGAACCTCGCCCGACCACGGCACCGCCTTCGACATCGCCGGCCGCGGCGTGGCGGACCCCACGTCGATGATCGCCGCGCTCCGCATGGCGGCGGCGATGGCGGCAGCGCGGGCTCGGAGGCCGCGATGAGCGTGGAGGACCTGCCGCCGCTCTCCCACGTGATCGCGGCGCACGGCCTGTCGGCGAAGAAGGCGCTGGGCCAGAACTTCCTGCTGGACCTCAACCTGACGGCCAAGATCGCGCGGATGGCCGGCGACCTGACCGCCTGCGACGTGCTGGAGATCGGCCCCGGCCCCGGCGGCCTGACGCGGGGGTTGCTGGCCGAGGGGGCGCGCCGCGTGCTGGCGATCGAGAAGGACGCCCGCTGCCTGCCCGCGCTGGCCGAGATCGCCGCCGCGGCGCCGGGGCGGCTGGAGGTGATCCACGGCGACGCGCTCGACGTCGATCCGCTGGCGCACCTGACGCCGCCGATCCGGGTGGCGGCGAACCTGCCCTACAATGTCGGGACCGAGCTGCTGGTCCGCTGGCTGACGCCGCCGGACTGGCCGCCGTACTGGCAGAGCCTGACGCTGATGTTCCAGAAGGAAGTGGCGGAGCGGATCGTGGCGCGGCCGGGATCGAAGTCCTACGGGCGTCTCGCGATCCTGGCGCAATGGCGCACCGACGCGCGGATCGCCATGACGCTGCCGGCGCGGGCCTTCACGCCGGCACCCAAGGTCGACTCGGCGGTCGTCCACCTGACCGCCCTGCCCGCGCCCCGCTACCCGGCCGATCCCGTAGTCCTGTCCCGCGTCGTGGCGGCGGCGTTCAACCAGCGGCGCAAGATGCTGCGGGCGTCCCTTCGCGGCCTGGCGCCCGACATCGAGGACCGGCTGGTCTCGGTCGGCATCGCACCCACCGACCGGGCGGAGCAGGTGGACCTTGAGCGGTTCTGCGCGCTGGCACGGGCGGTGGCCGGGACCTGAGGCCGGCGGCCACGGGGGGTGTCCCCCCTACCGATCACGGCGGACCGGGATTGGCGCCTGCATGACAGTCACGACACCGGGAGATCGGCAGGCGGCTGCGGCTGTCCCGCTTCCCCACGAAAAAGGCCCCCGGAGGGGCCCATGTCGTCACTCGGCGGCTTCGGCCGGGTTGCCCTGCTGCGGTCCGTCGCCGCCGCTCTCGTCGCCGCCCTTGTTGCGGGGACGGCGCGGACGGCGCGGCTTGCGGCCACCCTCTTCGGCGGACGGGGGCTGGGCGCCCTGATCGGCGGACTGGTCGCTGCCGCCGTCCTGCGGACGATCGCCCCGATCGTTCTGGCCCCGATCGTTCTGGCCCCGGTCGCTCCGGTCATTCTGGTTCCGGCCGCCCGACTGGTCGGCGCGCGCCTCGGGCGTCTCCACGAGGCCGCTGTCGCTGCCCTCGTCGTCGCCGCCCGACGATCCGTCCTCCTGCGCCTTCAGGCGCGCCGCACGCTCGCGGTCGCGGTCCGCCTGGCGCTGGCGGTTCTGTTCTTCCTGGTCCTCGCGCTGCTTGTCGATCTCCTTCTGCGCCTCGGCGAGCATCCTGAGGTAATGCTCGGCGTGCTGCGCGAAGTTCTCGGCGGCCACGCGGTCCCCCGCGAGCTGGGCATCGCGGTGGAGCTGGGTGTATTTCTCGATGATCTGCTGGGGCGTACCGCGCACCTTGCCGTCCGGGCCCGACGAGTCGAACACACGGTTGACGATGTTGCCGCCCGAGGGACGGTTGTTGCGGTTCTTGTTGCCCCGCGACCGTGACTTGGATGATCTCATGTGGCTCTTCGTTCGGCCTGAAGGTTGGTCTTGTCCGGGTCCGCTGCGCCGTGGTCGTGGCGCGCTGGAGGAACCGCGGGATGATCTGGCGACCTGCCTCGCGGGGAGGGCGCGGCTGCGTCCTCACCCGTCGTGCAAGTCCGACTAAACATGCGGGGGGCGCGGTGACAAGAGGCAACGCCCGAAAAAACCGCCCGACCACGCGGATCAGTGCCTAGAACGGCACGTCCGGCGCGACTTCGGCCCCGATGACGCGGTCCCGGCCGTCGAGATCGCGGATCCGCCGCACCTCGGTGAAACCGGCGCGGTGGGCCAGGTCGACGACGGCCGCCCCCTGCCCCGCCCCGATCTCGAGGATCAGCCGGCCACCCGGGACCAGCCGCTGTGGCGCGCCCGACAGGATCGTGCGGTAGGCGCCGAGGCCGTCGGCCTCGTCCGTCAGCGCCCCGCGCGGCTCCCACTCGCGAACCTCGGGCTCCAGCCCGGCCATCTCGGCGGCCGCGATGTAGGGCGGGTTGGAGACGATGAGGTCGAAGCTCCCGGTGACGCCGGCCCACCAGTCGGTGTGGACGATGCGCGCTCGGTCGCCCATGCCGAGGCGGCGGGCGTTCTCCTCGGCAACGTCGCAGGCCGGGCCGGAGACGTCGGTGCCGACGCCGCGGCTGCCCTCCATCTCCGCGAGCAATGTCAGCAGGATGCAGCCCGACCCGGTGCCGAGGTCGAGCACCGTCTCGAACGGCGCGGCCAGCGCCGCCTCGATCAGCACTTCCGTCTCCGGACGCGGGTCGAGGACATCGGCGGTCACGAGGAACTCGCGGCCGTAGAACATCCGCCGGCCGGTGATCTGCGCCACCGGCTCGCGCGCGGCGCGGCGGGAAATCAGCGCCTCGTAAGCGGCGGCGACCGCATCCGGGACCGCCTCGGGCAGGTGCAGCGTCAGGCGGTCCGGCGCGATCCCGAGCGCGTGGGCGAGCAGCCGGCGCGCGTCGAGGGCCGCGTCGGGGACGCCCGCCTCGCCCAGCCGGCGGACGGCGGCGACGAGAAGGGCCGACCCGGTCACGCCCCCGCCTCGGCAAGCAGCGCCGCCTGCGCCTCTGCCGTCAGCGCGTCGATCACGCCGTCGAGGTCGCCGTTCATCACCTCTCCGAGGGAATAGAGCGTGAGGCCGATCCGGTGGTCCGTCAGTCGCCCCTGCGGGAAGTTGTAGGTGCGGATCCGCTCGGACCGGTCGCCGGTGCCGACCTGGGCGCGCCGGTCGGCGGAGCGTTCGGACTGCGCGCGGCTCCGTTCCAGATCGAAGAGGCGCGCGCGCAGCACCTCCATCGCGATCTCGCGGTTGCGGTGCTGGGACTTCTGCGACGAGGTGACGACGATGCCGGTCGGCAGGTGCGTGATCCGCACCGCCGAATCGGTGGTGTTCACGTGCTGTCCGCCGGCGCCGGACGCCCGCATCGTGTCGATGCGGATGTCGCCCGGGTCGATCGCCACGTCCACCGCCTCGGCCTCGGGCAGGACTGCGACGGTGGCGGCCGAGGTGTGGATGCGGCCGCCCGATTCGGTCTCGGGCACGCGCTGGACCCGGTGCACGCCGCTCTCGAACTTCAGCCGGGCGAAGACGTTCTCGCCCTCGATCCGGGCGATCAGCTCGCGGATGCCGCCGAGCTCGGTCGCCTGCTCCTCCACGATGTCGAACCGCCAGCCGCGGGCGTCGGCGTAGCGCTGGTACATGCGCAGCAGGTCCGCGGCGAAGAGCGCCGCCTCCTCGCCGCCGGTGCCGGGGCGGATCTCCAGGATCGCGGGGCGGGCATCCGCGGCGTCCTTCGGCAGGAGGGCGAGGCGCACGGCCTGCTCGGCCTCTTCCAGCCGCTCGCGGAGCGCCGGCAGCTCCTCCTCGGCGAGAGCCCGCATCTCGGGGTCGGCGCGCATCGCCTCGGCATCCGCGATCTCGGCGACGAGCGCGCGGTAGCCGGCGACGGTGTCGGCGACCGGCTTCAGCTCGGCATATTCGCGGCTGAGCTTCGCGATCTCGTCCGCGGACGGACCGGCGTTCAGCCGCGCCTCGAGATACTCGAAGCGGCCGGTGATCTGGTCGAGGGTGTCGGACGCGATCATCGGCCGTGCATCGCGCGCCGCCGGTCCGGGGTCAAGCCAGCCCTGCCGCGTCCAGCCAGCGTGTGACCCGCTCCCGGTTCACGCCCATGTCGCCCTTGCCGAAGCGCAGGCGGCCATGCACGGCTAGGTTCCCCGCCTCGTCGATCCAGGCGGTCGTATAGTCCGGAAACCCCCACAGGCGCGAGCGACTGATCCACGTCACCATGCCCTCCTTCGGCGAACCGGCCGCACGGTGCGTCCGCGGCTCGGCCTCCGCCACCCTGGCGAGGCGGGCCAGCGCGTCCGGCGGCGCCGGCCGCCGCACCTCGAACCCGCCCTCCGCGGGGTAGTCGCCGACCGGCCGCGGCGGGCCGGCCACGTGGAAGCGCGCCGCGTCCTCCGGCGCGAGGCGGACCCAGCCACCGAGACCGGCGAGCACGGCGACGGGGAGGGCGAACCAGCCGATCATCGGAACGGCACTCCCGGCAGGATGGACAGCATCTCGAACATCAGGTTCGCCGCCGTGAGCGCGGTGGTGCCCGCCATGTCGTAGGGCGGCGAGACCTCCACGAGGTCGCAGCCGACGATGGTCAGGCCGTGCAGCCCGCGGATCAGCTCCATCGCCTGCGGCGTCGTCAGCCCGGCGATCTCGGGCGTGCCGGTGCCGGGCGCGAAGGCCGGGTCGAGGCTGTCGATGTCGAAGCTGATGTAGACCGGCGCGTCGCCGATCTGCTCGCGGATTTCGGCGGCCAGCGGCTTCAGGCTCTGGTGCCACAGCTGCTGCGCCTGCCGGATGTGGAAGCCCCAGCCCGCCGCCTCGCGGAAATCATCGGCGGAGTAGCCGGTGCCTCGCAGCCCGATCTGCCAGGTCTTTCGCGGATCTACGAGCCCTTCCTCACGCGCCCGCCGGAACACCGTGCCGTGGCATTCGCGCATCCCGAACATCTCGTCGTTGATGTCGGCATGGGCGTCCACGTGAACCAGCGCCACGGGGCCATGTACCTTCGCCACGGCCCGCAGGACCGGCAGCGTCAGCGTGTGATCCCCGCCCAGGGTCAACGGAATCAGCGGGTGGCGCAGGATGCGATCGTAGCTGTTCTCGACGATGCGGATCGTCTCGGACAGGGAGAAGGTGTTGATCGCGACATCCCCGAGATCGGCGAGGTTGAGCCCGTCGAACGGCGCGGCGCCGGTCTGCACGTTGTAGGGCCGGATCATCGCCGACTGCTCGCGGATCTGCTTCGGCCCGAACCGGGTGCCCGAGCGCCACGAGGTGCCGATATCCATCGGCACGCCGATGAGTGCGGCGTCGAGGCCCGCGGGATCCTGCGCCTCGGGCAGCCGCATGAAGGTCTGCGGCCCGGAGAACCGGGCGAGGTCGTTGCCGGATATCGGCTGGTTCGTCATCCCGGTCCCCCTGTCCAGGCGGCAGGTGCCACCATCGGCGGCCTCTCTTCCAGCCCCCACAGCCCGGCCACCCAGTCCCCGACGCGGCGGGCGTTCACGCCCCAGTCGAACGCGCCGTAGCGTTGCCGTGCGACGATGCAGAGGCCGGTGACCTCGCCCCAGTTTCGCAGGGCCGCGCTGGTATAGTCGGGAAAGCCCACGATCCGGCTGCGCGTCTGCCAGGTGACGGGGCCGCCCTCCTCCCCCGCGATCCGCCGCGTGCCCCGCCACGCCTCCGCGATGGCGCCGAGCCGGACGAGGTCGGCCTCCGTCGCTTCGGCGAAGTGACGCGTTCCCGGCTCGGGGCAGAACACCGCCGCCGCCTCCGGCGGCGTGAAGTCCGGCGCGCCGGGATCGAGGGCCCAGGCTCCGGCATCCGTGGGGGCGAACCGGATGGCGAGCGCCACCACCGCGAAGAGCACCAGCGGCACCCGCCACAGCCACGGGCGTCGCCGCATCAGCCGCCCTGCCCGCGCCGCGGCCAGAGGAGCAGGCACATCAGCTCGGTCGCGACATGCGCCCCGGCGACGGCGGTGATCCCGGCCGGGTCGTAGGGCGGCGAGACCTCGACCACGTCGCCGCCGACGAAGTTGATGCCGGCGAGATCGCGCAGGATCGCCGCCGCCTGCCAGCTGGCGAGCCCGCCCCAGACCGGCGTGCCGGTGCCGGGCGCGAAGGCGGGATCGAGGCAGTCGATGTCGAAGGACAGGTAGGAGGCGCCGTCCCCCAGCCGCTCGCGCACCCTGGCCGCCACATGGGCGGCGCCGCGCTCGTGCACCGTGCGCGCATCGACGAACTCCACCCCGAGATAATCGTCCGTCACTGTCCGGATGCCCACCTGGATCGACCGCGCCGGATCGACGAGCCCTTCCTTCACCGCGGTGTAGAGGAACGTCCCGTGATCGATCCGCCGCCCGTCGCCCGAGGGCCAGAGGTCGGAATGCGCATCGAACTGCACCACGCCCAGCGGCCCGTGCGTCGCGGCGTGGGCCCGCAGCAGCGGCAGCGTCACCGAATGGTCCCCGCCCAGCGTCAGCATCCGCGCCCCCGCGCCGAGGATCGCGCCCGCGTGCGCCTCGATCGCCGCGGGGACCGAGGCGACGTCGGCGTAGTCGAACGCCATGTCGCCGTAGTCGGCCACCGCGAACTCCTCCAGCGGGTCGAACCCGTCCCAGCCGTAGGGCGGATCGTAGGGCTGCAGCGCCGACGCCTCCCGGATCGCCCGCGGCCCGAACCGCGCGCCGGGCCGGTTCGTCACCGCCTGGTCGAACGGCACGCCGGTCACGGCGAGATCGACGCCCGCCAGATCCTTGGTGTAGCGCCGCCGCAGGAACGACGTCGCCCCCGCGAACGTGTTCTCGAACGACCGCCCCTTCAGGTCCTCCCGCGTGAAGGCGTGGTCCACCTGCCGGCCCGCATCCTCCAGCGCCATCAGGCGACCCTCACCCCGTCGCGGACCAGCTCGTCCGCCACCCGCCGCAGCGCCCGGCCGAGCGTATCGGCGACCCGCAGCGCGTCATCGGACGTCATCACCAGCGGCGGCGACATCACGTTCATGTGCCCGATCGGCCGGACCAGCAGCCCGTCCGCCTCGCAGGCGTCCGAGACTCGCTTGCCGATGTTCACCTCGTCGGGGAATGTCCGCCCCGTCGCCTTGTCGGCCACGTTGTCGATGCAAATCATCAGCCGGCGCCCCCGCACCTCGCCCACCGTCGGCATCTCGGCGAGGCCGAAGCACGCCTCCTCGAACACCGCGCCGACCTCCTCGACATGCGCGAGGATCTCCTCCCGCTCCATGATCCCGATCACCTCCAGCGCCGCCCGGCAGGCGACCGGGTGGCCGGAATAGGTGAAGCCCGACGTGAACCACCGCGCCCCGCCCTCGGCCATCGCCTGCCAGATGCGGTCCGAAAATATGACGGCGCCGAGCGGCAGATAACCCGACGTCAGCCCCTTGGCGCAGGTGATGATGTCGGGCACCACACCGAACTCCGCCTCGGAGGCGAACCAGTGGCCGATCCGCCCGAACGCCGTCACCACCTCGTCCGCGACGAAGAGGATTCCGTTCCGCCGGCAGACCTCCGCCATCCGGCGCAGGTAGTCCTTGGGCGGCACTATCACGCCGCCCGAGGCCTGGATCGGCTCGGCGAAGAAGGCGGCGATCCGCTCGGCGCCCACCTCTTCGATCTTCGCCTCGAACTCGGCGACCAGCCAGTCCGTGAAGGCCGCCTCGGCCATCCCGTCCGGCGCGGTGCGCAGATGCGGGCAGGTCACGTGGTGGATGCCCTCGGTCCGGTACAGGAACTCCGGCACCCGGTCGCCGTCGCGCTTGCCGATCGACTGCCCGATGTAGGTGGAGCCGTGGTAGCTGTTCTCCCGCGCGATCACGTGGGTCCGCCCCGGCTCGCCCCGGGCCGCGTGGTAGTAGCGCGCCATCCGCCAGGCGGTGTCGACGGCGGTGGAGCCGCAGGTGGTGAAGTGCACCCTGTTCAGGTCCCCCGGGGCCAGCGCCGCCAGCTTCGCCGCCAGCCGCGCCGACGGCGGGTTCGCCATGTCCACGAACGAGTTGGAGAAGGCGAGCGTCCGCACCTGGTCGGCGATCGCGTCCGCCAGATCGGCGCGCCCCAGGCCGAGATTGGTGCACCACATGCCCCCCACGGCGTCGAAGTACCGACGCCCCTCCGCGTCCCACAGCCAGCACCCCTCTCCCCGCTCGATCACGAGCGAGCCCTCGGCCTCGAACGGGCCGAAATTGGTCCAGGGGTGCAGGACGTGGGCGCGGTCGAGCGCCCAGTCGGAGGGGGTGCCGTCGGCGGACATGGAACCTCGCAGGGGTCGTTCAGGGGTGCCGGTCAGTCTAGCCGCCCCGGCCGGCCCGGCAAGACCGCCCTCCTCCCTCTCATCGAGCCATAAATATCCTCAGGGGGAGTCCGGCGTCAGCCGGACGGGGGCGGAACGCCCCCCCCGAACGCAAGGGAATGCGCCGGCAGGCGCACAATCGGATCGCCCAATCAGACCGGAAGCGCACGCTCCACCAGCCGGGCGAAGAAGGACGCCCCGTAAGGCGCCGTCCTGTCGTCGAAATCGTATTTCGGATGGTGCAGCCCGGCGCTGTCGCCGTTGCCGAGGAACAGGTACGCGCCGGGCCGCGCCTCCAGCATGTAGGCGAAATCCTCGGCCCCCATCTCCGGCCCCGCCTCGGCGTCCACCGAGACGCCCACCTCCCGCGCCACCTCGGCGGCGAAGGCGGCGCGGCCGGGCTCGTTGATCGTGGCCGGATACTCGACGTTGTAGCGCAGATCCGCCGTGACGCCGTAGGCGGCCGCCTGCCCCTCCACGATCTCCGCCAGCCGGCGCTGCACCATCGCCTGCACGGCGCGGTCGAAGGTGCGGACGGTGCCGTTGATGTAGGCGGTCTCGGGGACGATGTTGTCTGCGCTTCCGGTGTGGATCTGCGTGACCGAGATCACCAGCGCGTCATCCGCCCGGTGGTTGCGGCTGACGATGGTCTGGATCGCCTGCACCACGCCGCAGGCCGCGACGATCGGATCGACCGCATCGTGCGGCATCGCGCCGTGCCCGCCCTTGCCGGTCAGAGTGATATCGAACGTGTCGACCGCCGCCATGATCGGCCCCGGATTGGTGTAGAACGCGCCGACCGGCGTGCCGGGGGCGTTGTGCAGGGCATAGACCTCGTCGATGCCGAAGCGCTCCATCACCCCCTCCTGCACCATCACGTTCGCGCCGCCGCCATGTTCCTCCGCCGGCTGGAAGATCAGCGCCACCGTGCCCGCGAAGTTGCGCGTCTCGGCGAGGTAGCGGGCGGCGCCCAGCAGCATCACGGTATGCCCGTCATGGCCGCAGGCATGCATCCGGCCCGGCACTTCGGACGCATGCTCCGCCCCCGTCAGTTCATCCATCGGCAGCGCGTCCATGTCGGCCCGCAGCCCGACGGTCCCCCCCTCGGCCCGGCCGCGGATCAGCGCCACGACACCGCTGGTCGCGATCCCCTCGTGGATCTCGTCCACGCCGAACTCCCGCAGGCGCTCGGCGACGAAGGCGGCGGTCCCGTGGCAGTCGAACTTCAGCTCCGGCCGGCGGTGCAGCGCCCGGCGCCACGCGGTCAGGTCGTCCTCGAACGACGCGATGCGATTGAGGACGGGCATGGCATGGACTCCGGGCGGCCAGGGCGACAGGTTGCGGGCGCAGCATCGGGGAGAACGGGGCCGAATGAAAGAGAGCGTCGACATCGTCCACGACCGCTCCGGCGGCGCCGCCCGGCAGGTGGAGCGGCTGGCCGCGATCATGGCGCGCCTGCGCGATCCGGTGGCGGGGTGTCCGTGGGACGTGGAGCAGGATTTTGCGACCATCGCCCCCTACACGATCGAGGAGGCCTACGAGGTCGCCGACGCGATCGAGCGGCAGGCCTGGGACGAGCTGAAGGGCGAGCTGGGGGACCTGCTGTTCCAGTCGGTCTTCCATGCGCAGATGGCGGACGAAGCGGGGCATTTCGACCTCGCCGACGTGGCGCGGGGAATCGCGGACAAGATGGTGGCGCGCCATCCCCACGTCTTCGGCGAGGAGAGCCGGGACAAGTCGGCCGAGCAGCAGACCCGCGACTGGGAGGCGGTGAAGGCCGCCGAGCGCGCGGCGAAGGGCGCGGGCGGCGTGCTGGACGACGTGGCCGTGGGCCTGCCGGCGCTCCTGCGGGCGGTGAAGCTGCAGAAGCGGGCGGCGCGGGTCGGGTTCGACTGGCCGGAGGTGGGCCAGGTGCTGGACAAGCTGGCCGAGGAGGCGGCGGAGCTGGTCGAGGCGCGGGACCGGCTGACGCCCGACGCGGTGGAGGAGGAGATGGGCGATCTGCTCTTCGTCTGCGCCAACCTCGCCCGGCATCTGGGGGTGGAACCGGAGGCGGCGCTGCGCCGCGCGAACGGGAAATTCGTGCGCCGGTTTCGGGCGATAGAGGCCGAATTTGCCGCGCGGGGGAAGCGGCCCGAGGACAGCGACCTGGCCGAGATGGACGCGATCTGGAACGAGGTGAGGGCACGGGACAAGGGCGCGCGGAGTTAGGCGCGCTCCCCGACCTTAACCCGCTCCCCCGCGCCTCACCGGCATGCCGGTTCCGGTTCCCCCGTGCAGGTGAAGGACCGGGGCGGCCCTCAGGCAAACCCGCCCCGGGCCTGGCCCGGGGCCGCGCTGCCCCGCTGGCAGGGGCGCTCCTGTTGCACGGGGGCCTTATCGGGATCGTGGTGAACTCGGGGGAAAACCCGCCCCGGGCTTGATCCGGGGCCTCGCCGGCAAGCCCGTCCCCGTTCGCCGCGCAAGCAAAGGACTGTGGCGGCCCCCGCACTAACCCGCCCCGGGCTCGGCCCGGGGCCTCGATGGGACTGGCGCTGCAGTGCGTCGCGGCTCCCGACCTGGCAATCTTGCCCCGGCCTGATCCGGGCCCCTCTTGTCACGGGGCGTGCGCTCGGGGCCCCGGGTCAGGCCCGGTGCGGGTGAGCTCCTGCGGTCCGATCGCCCCCGATCCTTCGGTCGCCCGCCGCCCCGACAAAAACAATCGGAATTGACCCGAGAGAATTTGTCGGAGATACAGCCGCCAGACCAGAGGAGACCTCGCATGACCCTTCGCGCCACCTGCCTGACCGCCGTCGCCGCGCTGATCGCCGCGCCCGCGCTGGCCGACGTGAACATCTACACAACCCGGCAGCCCGAGCTGATCCAGCCGGTGATGGACGCCTTCACCGAAGAGACGGGCATCGCCGTGAACCTCGCCTTCGTGCAGGAGGGCCTCGTCGAGCGCCTTCGCGCCGAGGGCGCGCGCTCGCCCGCCGACCTCGTCATGACCGTCGACATCGCCAACCTGCAGCAGATCGTCGATGCCGGCGTCGTCCAGCCGGTCGAGTCCGAGGTGCTGACCAACGCCATCCCGGCCGAGCTGCGCAGCCCCGACAACCTGTGGTTCGCCCTGACCCAGCGCGCCCGCATCGTCTACGCCAGCAAGGAACGCGTGGCCGACGGCGAGATCACGACCTACGAGGATCTCGCCTCCGACCAGTGGGAGGGGCGCATCTGCACCCGCTCGGGCACCCACGACTACAACCTCGCCCTCACCTCGGCGATGATCGCCCATCACGGCGTCGACTACGCCCGCGACTGGGCCGCCGGCGTGCGCGAGAACCTCGCCCGCAAGCCCGAGGGCAACGACCGGGCGCAGGTCCGCGCGATCTGGGCCGGCGAGTGCGACATCTCCCTCGGCAACACCTACTACATGGGCCTGATGCTGTCGGATCCCGAGCAGCAGGAATGGGCGGACTCGGTCCGCATCGTCTTTCCGACCTTCGAGGACGGCGGCACCCACATCAACGTCTCGGGCGTGGCGATGACGCAGTCGGCGCCGAATCGGGACGAGGCGCTGCAGCTGATGGAATGGCTCGTCTCTCCCGAGGCGCAGGAGATCTACGCGGAGGTGAACAACGAGTATCCGGTCATCGACGGCGCCAGCCCGTCGGAACTCGTCGCCTCCTGGGGCGAGTTCCAGGGCGACCGCATCGACCTCAGCGAGATCGCCGGACACCGCGGCGAGGCGCTGCGGGTGATGGAGGAAGTGAACTTCGACGGCTGACGCCGACGCTGCGTTAAGCGGTTGACAGACGGGGCGGCGCGTCCAAGGATCGCGGGCATTATTGCTACGCGTATTCCTGGAAGGACATTTCATGCGCCGCTCCGTCGCCGCTCTGTTTCTGTCGCTCGCCCCCCTCTCCGCCCTGGCCCAGACCGGCCTCGACCTCATCTCGTCCGAGACGGCCGCCTTCGACAGCATGGTGCTGTGGAACGAGCGTGACGTCCGGCCCATCGGCCTGACCGAGGTGGCCCGTGTCGAGGGCCAGATCTTCTTCGGCGTCAGTCTGATCCTCGACGTCCCCTGGTCGGACGACCTGCAACGGGTCTCGATCAACAGCTCGGACATCAAGCTGACGCTGCCCGACGGGACCGAACTGCAGGCCATCGGCGCCTACGACTATCTCGGCATGATGGAGCTGGGCTCGCCCGGCCTGTCGGTCTCGCGGCCCTACAACTGGCCCGAGAGCGATGCCGACGCCCGCTGGCAGGGCGTCTTCCTGGTCCCCGAGGGTACGTCCGGCGGCACCCTGACCTTTCCCGGCGAGCCGGGGTGGAGCGGCGAGGTCACGGTGCCTGCCGTCGGCCGCGAGGTGGACGCCGCGAGCTTCGCCGCCTTCACGATCGCCGACGTGGACCGCTACCGCCGGATCGCCCTCGAGGACCGGCGCGCGGGGCTCGATATCGGGTCGGTCCTGACGCCGCTGCCGGGCCACGTGCTTGCCGATGTCGAAATCGAGATCGCGCCCACAGCCTCCAACCGCACCGCGAACGAGGAGCGATTCCACTGGTCGACCAGCTTCTTCCGCCTCGTCGCCGCGGACGGGACGACCTACTGGCCCGCGGGCGAGCGGTTCATGGACCGGCTGCTCGACGATCAGTTCAACGGCGTCGATCCGGGCGAGAGCGCGACGCGGCGCGTCGTCTGGATGGTCCCCGAGGCCGCCGACGTGGCGTTCCTGTTCTACGGCGACACGATGGTCGCCCAGGTGGACCTCACCGGCGCCGTGGCCGACGAGGGCTGACCCCTACCGAACGATCCGCGCGCCGTCTGTCCCTGGCGCGCGGGTCCGGCGTCCGTCCCGCCCGCCTGTCCCGCCGCGTCCCCAGCGCGGTTGGCGGCGGCCCCTCCGGGGCCGGGGACGGACGCCCTACCCGTCCGCCTTCTCGGCGAGCGTCAGCCACTCCTCCTCGGCCGCCGCCAGAGCCGCCTGCCGCTCGGCCATCGCCTCGGACGCCTTGCGGAACTTCGCCGGCTCGCGGTGGAAGAGGTCGGCCTTGGCGAGCAGTGTCTCGAGCTTGCCGATCTCGGCCGTCAGCCTGTCGATCAGCGCCGGCAGCGCCTCCAGCCGGTGCCGCTCGGCGTAGCTGAGGCCGTCCGCCTTCGCCTTCGGTGCAGCGGCGGGCTGGGACGGTGCGGCACGGGCCGGCTCCGCCCGGACGGGCGGCGGCGCGGGGCGGTCGGGGCGCTGGGACAGGTAGTCGGACCAGCCGCCGGCATAGGCGGTGGCGCGGCCGTCCCCCTCCATCGCCACGGTGGTCGTCGCCACCCGGTCGAGGAAGTCGCGGTCGTGGCTGACGAGGAGGACCGTGCCGGCATAGTCGGACAGCACCTCCTGCAGCAGGTCCAGCGTCTCGATGTCGAGATCGTTGGTGGGTTCGTCGAGCACCAGCACGTTCGATTCCCGCGCCATCAGGCGCGCCAGAAGCAGGCGCGCGGTCTCGCCGCCCGACAGCGAGCGGACGGGCGCGCGGGCACGGTCCTCGGAGAACAGGAAATCCTTGAGGTAGCCCACGACGTGCCGCGGCTCGCCCCGGACCATCACCTGGTCGGCCTTGCCGGCCACCCGCATCGCGGGGTCGCCGGCGAGCGTGTCCCAGAGCGACAGGTCGGGATCCAGCGCGGCGCGGGCCTGGTCGAACACGGCGACGGCGAGGTTCGTCCCGTGCGTGACGGTCCCCTCGTCCGGCGCCACCTCGCCCAGCAGCATCTTCAGGAGCGTCGTCTTGCCCACCCCGTTCGGCCCGACGAAGCCGACCCGGTCGCCCCGCTGCACGGTCAGCGAGAAGTCGCGGACGATCGGCCGGCCGCCGAAACCCTTGGACAGATGCTCGGCCACGATGACGCGCTTGCCGGAGGTCGGCCCGTGGGACAGCGACAGCGCCGCCGCGCCCTGGCGGCGGGTCTGCGACGCGCGCTCGGCCCGCAGGTCCTGCAGCGCCCGGACGCGGCCCATGTTGCGCTTGCGCCGGGCGGAGATGCCCTCGACCGCCCAACGCCCCTCCGACTTGATGCGGCGGTCCATCTTGTGGCGCTGGAGGTCCTCGTCCTCCCACACCTTGTCGCGCCATTCCTCGAACCGCTCGAACCCGCGATCCTGCCGCCGCACCTCGCCCCGGTCGATCCAGAGGGTTGCGCGGGTGAGCGCCCGCAGGAACGCGCGGTCGTGGGAGATGAGGACGAAGGCGGCGCGGGTCTGGCCGAGCTCGCGCTCCAGCCACTCCACGGCGGCGATATCGAGGTGGTTGGTCGGCTCGTCCAGCAGCATCAGCTCCGGCGCCTCGGCCATCAGCTTGGCCAGCGCGGCGCGGCGCCGCTCGCCGCCCGAGGAGGTGGCGGGATCGGCGCCGGGGTCGAACCGCAGGCCCTCGGCCACCGCCTCCACCCGCCACGCCTCGGCCGGCCCCAGCGCACTCGCCGCGAAGTCGCCGAGCGTGGCGAAGCCCGCCATCGAGGGGTCCTGCTCCATGTAGCCGACCGTCGTGCCGGGGGCGGTCGTGACGCTGCCCGCGTCCGGCTCCACCAGCCCGGCCATCACCTTCATCAGCGTCGACTTGCCCGATCCGTTGCGCCCGACCAGCGCCACCCGGTCCCCCGGCTGCACGTTCAGCTGGACGCCGTCGAACACGGGATCGCCGCCCCAGGAGAGCGTGACGTCGGAGAGCTGCAGGAGGGGGGGACGGGCCATGCAGCGGCAGCTAGCCGCCTGCCGCGGCCTCTGCAAGGGCCCGCAGGGCGCGGGCGCGGGCGGGCGGCACGCGCGCCGTCTCGACCGCGGTGAAGACATGGACGGTGTCCATCTCGCGGTCGATCACGGCATGGTCCGAGGTCCAGCCGCCCATCGCGAGGTAGGTCCGCAGGAGCGCCGGCATCGCCCGCCATCCGGAGGCGGGATCGCCGGATGTCGGCAGAGCCACGGTGGCGGGCGCGCGGCGGCCCGGCGACAGACCGGGCGGTGCGGGGTGGCGGGCGGCGAGACAGGCGAGGCTGTCCGCGTGCCGCGCGGGATCGGCGCCGGCGAAGGACGCGCAGCCGAAGAGGAGCGTCGCCTCGGCCTCGTCCACGATCCGGGTCAGCCGTGCCCAGGCGAGGCGCAGGGCATCGGGGTCCGCCGCGCCGGGCGCCACGCAGAAGCGGCCGAGTTCCACCATCGGCCCCGCGAGGGCGACGAGCGGGGCCAGGTCGTAGAGCGCGCCGGTATAGCTGTCCGCCGCCGCATCGGCCGGTGACAGGACGCGGTAGCGGAAGGTGCAGACCGGCGTGCCGGTCGCGGTGTCCTCGATCAGGACGTGGCGCGAGACCGCGTCGAACCTGTCACGGTCGAGGCCGCCGGAACGGGGCGGCAGCCCGGCCGCCTCGACGAAGGCGCGGTGCCGCAGCTCCTGCGCGGCGACCAGATCCGCAGGCGTACCCCCGTGCCGCGTCCGGTAGCGTGCCGTCTGCCTGTCGAGCGCCATTCCCGCCGCCTTGCACCGCCCTGCCCCGCCCCTAGATACCGGGCGAACCTGACAGGGACATAGACATTCGATGGACAAGGTCACGAAATCCGACGCCGAGTGGCGGGCCCAGCTCAGCGATCTGGCCTACAAGGTCACGCGCAAGCACGGGACCGAGCGGGCGTTCACCCACGACGACTTCCCCAAGGACCCCGGCACCTACACCTGCGTGTGCTGCGGCCAGCCGGTCTTCGACCAGGCCGACAAGTTCGACAGCGGCACCGGCTGGCCGAGCTTCACCAGGCCGATCGACGGGGTCGAAGGCGAGGCGGTGGACGAGCAGGAGGACCGCAGCTTCTTCATGCGCCGGACCGAGGTGCACTGCGCGCGCTGCGAGGCGCATCTGGGGCATGTCTTTCCGGACGGACCGCAGCCGACGGGGCTGCGCTACTGCATCAACGGCGTGGCGCTGGAGTTCGAGCCGAAGGACTGAAGGCCGGGCGACCGGCGGCCAATCGTTGGAGCCGGTCCCGCCGCCGCCGCTGCCTCGCTGCGACGAGGGCGTCCCCGGCTCGGCGCCACGATCGGCATCGGGGCGCGAAGAAATCTCGACGAGGGTTCTCCTCCGACGCAGAATGGGCGCCGAATTTCATTCGCGCCCGCCCCCCCCCCGACCGGGTCTACGGCAGACCGTTGTCGCCCATAATCGTCGCGGCGTCGAAGTTGCCGAAGTTCCGCAGGAGCTGCTGGATGAAGGTGCGGTCCGGCACGTTGTCGTCGGTCACCCGGCGGTCGAGCACGACGACGCGGCCCTGCTCCAGCCCGAACCGCTCGATGTTCCGGACCACGCCCGCCGGCGTGAAGGTGATCGCCAGCACCTGCCGGTCGATCTCCTGCGGCTCGTAGAAGGCGAAGTGGCGGAACTGGCTGCGCACGTAGTAGTAGCCGCCCTCGTTCAGCACGCCGCCCGTGGTGGGCGTGCCCACGGCCTCGGCCACGGTCTCCCTCGTGTCGATACCGACCTGCAGCGCGGCAAGGTCCTCCGGCAGCGGCATGTAGCCGTGGTAGCGGATCTGCGCGGTGCAGGCGGCGAGGCCGGCGGCCAGCGCGACGGCAAGGCCGGCACGCCGCAGCGTCCGCCCGATGCGGCCGTTCCTCATGCCCTCGCTCCCCTTGCCTGCCCGTTTCATGGGGGATTACACCGACAGGACCTCCCGTTTCAAGAAAGGACCGCAGCCGTGGCCCAGCCCTCCGCCCTGCCCCGTCACGTCGTCCGCCTGTCCGGCGGCGCGCAGCGTGCGCCGATCGACGTCTCGCTCGAGCCCGACGCCGCCGGACGCGCGGCGGTGGCCGACGCCCTGGGGATCCGGGGCGTCCGCAAGCTGCGCTTCGCCGGCAGGCTGGACCCGGAGGGGCGGCGCGACTGGCGGCTCGAGGCGACGCTGGGCGCGACGGTCGTGCAGGATTGCGTGGTGACGCTGGAGCCGGTGGTGACGCGGATCGACGATCCGGTGACGCGCCGCTACCTGGAAAGCTGGCAGGAGCCGACGGGCGAGGAGGTCGAGATGCCCGACGACGACGAGGCCGGGCCCCTGCCCGCCAGCCTCGACCTCGCTGAGGTGATGATCGAGGCGCTGGCCCTTGCCCTGCCCCTCTACCCCCGCGCCGAGGGCGTGGAAGAGGTCGACCTCACCGTGACCGAGCCGGGCGCGGCGCCGATCGAGAGCGAGGAGGCGAAGCCGTTCGCCGGCCTCCAGGCCCTGCGCGACCGCATCGGCGGCGACGACGACGCCGACGGCAAGTGACGCGGCGGCGCGGAGCGGAAATCCGGCTTGCGTCCGGCCGCACGGGGGCTATGGTCCGCGCTCTTTTCCGGATCGCGTTTCCGGATCGCGTCTCGACAGGGCCGCGGCAGGGGTTTATGACGCGCCCGAATCCGCGAAACGCAGAAGACCACATGGGGCCGCGAGAGACCGCCGCTCCGACAGACCCGAGGTTGTGACATGGCTGTCCCGCAGAACAAAGTTTCCAAGTCGCGCCGCAACATGCGTCGGGCCCATGACGGCCTGACCGGCGCCAACCCCAACGAATGCCCCTCCTGCGGCGAGCTGAAGCGCCCGCACCACGTGTGCCCGTCCTGCGGCCACTACGCCGACCGTGAGGTCGTCGCGATGGCCAACGAGGTCGACCTCGACGAGGACGCGGCCTGAGGGCCGCGCCCTGACCCGAGGTCATGACCACTCCGTCTGACAGGCGTCCGGGCACCGGCGACATCGTTCTCTCGGTCGACGCGATGGGCGGCGACAAGGGGCCCGCGGCCGTCGTCGCGGGCCTGAAGCTGTTCCTGGACGGCGAGCCGGACGCACGCGTCCTGCTGCACGGTCGCGCGGCCGAGCTGGAGCCCGAGATCGCCCGCCGCGGCATCGGCGGCGCCGTCACAATCGTCGACGCGGCCGAGGTCGTCTCGATGGACGACAAGCCGGCGCAGGTGATGCGGCGCGGCAAGGGCACCTCGATGTGGTCCGCGATCGACGCCGTCCGCGACGGGCGCGCCCAGGCCTGCGTCAGCTGCGGCAACACCGGCGCGCTGATGGCGGTGTCGATGCTGCGCCTGCGCAAGCTGGACGGCGTGGACCGGCCGGCGATCGCCGCGCTCTGGCCCTCTCGCAGTCCGGCCGGGTTCAACGTCGTTCTCGACATGGGCGCGGACATCCGCGCGGACGAGCAGGACCTGCTGGCCTATGCGCTGATGGGCGCCTCCTACGCCCGCAACGGCCTCGGGATCGAACGGCCGCGGGTCGGCCTCCTCAACGTCGGCACCGAAGAGCACAAGGGCCGGGCCGAGCTGAAGGTCGCGCACGAGATCATCGGCCGCGTCGCGCCGAAGGGCGGCTACGACTACATCGGCTTCGTCGAGGGCAGCGACCTGCCGTCCGACCGGGTGGACGTGATCGTGACCGACGGCTTCACCGGCAACGTCGCGCTGAAGACCGGCGAGGGCACCGCCCGCCTGGTGATCGACCAGCTCCGCGCCGCCCTCACCTCCACCCCGCTCGCCGCCGCCGGCGCGTTCCTGGCGCGGGGCGCGCTGCGCCGCCTGCAGGAGCGGATCGACCCGCGCCGGGTGAACGGTGGCGTCTTCCTCGGCCTCGCCGGGACGGTCATCAAGAGCCACGGCTCGTCGGACGAGACCGGCGTTGCCGCGGCGCTCGGACTGGCGTACCGCCTCGCCGGCCTCGGCTTCGCCGAGCGGCTGGCCGCGCGGGTTGCATCCGCGGCGGCGCTTGCACAGGATGCCGCCTCGGGCGGCCCCATGCCCCCGCAGGGGGACGAGGACGCACGATGACCACACGCGCCGCAACTGGGCCGATCACGCGGGCCGTGGTGACCGGCGTCGGCCATTACCTGCCCGACCGCGTCGTCCCCAATTCCGAATTCGAGGCGACGCTCGACACGTCCGACGAGTGGATCCGCTCGCGCAGCGGGATCGAGCGGCGGCATTTCGCGGCCGAGGGCGAGACGACGTCCGACCTCGCCATCGCCGCGGCCCGCAAGGCGCTCGCGTCGGCCGGCATCGACGGCTCCGACCTCGACGGGCTGGTCCTCGCCACCTCCACCGCCGACTTCACGTTCCCGTCCGCGGCGACCATCGTCCAGGCCGCGATCGGCATGACCGGCGGCTTCGCCTTCGACGTGCAGGCGGTCTGCGCCGGCTTCGTCTACGCGCTGTCGAACGCCAACGCGCTGATCGTGTCCGGCCAGGCGACCAAGGTGCTCGTGATCGGGGCCGAGACGTTCAGCCGCCTGATGGACTGGACCGACCGGTCCACCTGCGTCCTGTTCGGCGACGGCGCCGGCGCCGTGGTGCTGGAGGCGCGCGAGGGCGACGGCACGACCGACGACCGCGGCGTCCTCGCCACCGACCTGCATTCCGACGGGCGGTACAAGGACCTCCTCTACGTCGATGGCGGCGTCTCCACCGGGACCACGGGCGTCCTGCGGATGGAGGGCAAGGAGGTCTTCCGCCACGCGGTCGAGAAGCTGGCCCAGACCGCGCACACCGCGCTGGACAAGGTCGGCCTGACGGGCGCGGACGTCGACTGGATCGTGCCGCACCAGGCGAACCTGCGCATCATCACGGCCACCGCGAACAAGATGGGCGTGCCGATGGAGCGGGTGGTGGTGACGGTGCAGGACCACGGCAACACCTCGGCCGCGTCGATCCCCCTCGCCCTGTCGACCGGGGTGGAGCGCGGGCAGATTAAGCGGGGCGACCTCCTCGTCTGCGAGGCGATCGGCGGCGGTCTTGCCTGGGGCGCGGTCGTGTTGCGCTGGTGACGCCTCGGCGGATTCCCGTGCCTTCGCCGGGCGCCGCAACCCCTTGAACATTGACAGCTAACATCCCGTCCCCCAAGGTCTCTCCGAACGCGAAGGGGGCTTGCGATGGCCGACAAGACGCTCACCCGGATGGACCTCTCCGAAGCGGTTCACCTCGCCGTGGGCCTGTCCCGGAACGAGAGCGCGGACCTCGTCGAATCGGTGCTGCAGCACGTCTCGGACGCGCTGGTCCGGGGCGAGCAGGTGAAGATCTCGTCCTTCGGCACCTTCTCGGTCCGCGAGAAGGCGGCCCGCGTCGGCCGCAATCCCAAGACAGGCGAGGAGGTGCCGATCCACCCCCGCCGCGTCCTGACCTTCCGCTCGTCGCACCTGATGAAGGACCGGGTCGCCGCGGGCAACCGGGCCGACTGATGGCGAAATCCCCCGACGCCTTCCGCACCATCTCGGAAGTCGCCGACTGGCTCGACACGCCGGCGCACGTCCTGCGCTTCTGGGAGAGCAAGTTCGCCCAGGTAAGGCCGGTGAAGCGGGCCGGCGGGCGGCGGTACTACCGCCCCGACGACATGCTGCTTCTCGGTGGCATCAAGAAGCTGCTGCACGACGACGGGATGACCATCAAGGGCGTGCAGAAGCTGCTGCGCGAACAGGGCGTACGGCACGTCACTGCCCTTGCACCGCCTCTCGACGCCGCCGCCGCGCCGCGGCAGATGCCGCCGCCCGCCCGGCGTCCGGTCCGCGAGGACGTGGAAGAGGCGGAGATCGTCGCGGCGGAGGACGAGGTGCCGCCCGCGCCCTTCATCGAGGCCGAGCCGCCCGAGGCAACCGTCCTGTCCTTCCCCGGCCGCACGCCGGCGGAGGCCGACGAGTCCGACGCCGAGATGGCCGAGGCGCCCGCGGGCGAGGATGCGGCTCCGGCCGACCCCGCACACGCGGCGTCGGCCGAAGGCGAGGACGGCTCCGCCGCGCCTGCGCCGGAGAAGACGGAGGACGCCGCGGAGCCGACGGCCGAGGACATGCCCGAAGCGGGGCCTGTCGATGCCGAACCTGGGCCGGATCTCGCCGAGGTCGGAGGCTGGGCCTCGCCGCCCGAGCGGTTTTCCGAGGACGCGTCCGTGGAAGAGGAAAGCGAAGCGACGGAGGCCGAGGCGGCCTTCGGCAGCGGGCCGGACTCCGACGACGTGGAAATCGGCGCAGTCGAAGATGGTCCGCACCCCCGCGCAGCGACACCCGATCCGGAGCCCGCGCCCGTGCCTTCTCCCGGCGACTTCGCCGACCGGGCCGGCGAGGCTGCGGCGGATCACGAGGCGCCCCCCGCCCCGCCCGACCCGGCGTCCGCCATGGCGGTTCACTCGGCGCCACCCGCCGGCCTGCTCGGTCCGATTCTCGCCGCCGATCGGGGCGCGCTGCGTCGGCGGCGCGACCGGCTCGCCGGGCCGGTGATCCGCCTCTCGGCGGTGATCGAGCGGATGGGGCACGGGCCGTCCTGACACCCGGAGTTTGCCTGTGCGGCGGGGGTTGCCCTCGCCGCGCATCTGCGCAATACCCGCCCCCAGTCGGGCTATAGCGCAGCCTGGTAGCGCGTCCGTCTGGGGGACGGAAGGTCGCAGGTTCAAGTCCTGCTAGCCCGACCAACATCACCCGCCGTTTGACCCCGCCCCGCCGCCCGTCTAGGGCTGCGTCGGCACGGGGTTGCGGGAACTTACATGGCGGGTGTCTTTGCGAGCCAGCAGATCGAGGCGCTGATCGCGTCGAGGAGCGTGTCGACCGCCGTGCCGATCGCGCCCGGCCAGGTGCAGCCGGCCTCCCTCGACCTGCGGCTCGGTCCCCGCGCCTACCGCGTCCGCGCCTCGTTCCTCGCCGGGCGCAGCCGGACGGTGGAGCGGCGCCTCGCCGACTTCACCATGCACGAGATCGACCTCAGCTCCGGCGCGGTGCTGGAGAAGGGCTGCGTCTACGTCGTCCCCCTCCTCGAATCGCTGGTGCTGCCGGAGGGGGTGTCCGGCGCGGCGTCGGCGAAGTCGTCCATCGGCCGGCTGGACCTGCTGACGCGGGTGCTGACCGACCGCGGGACCGAGTTCGATCGCATACCTGCCGGGTATCGGGGGCCGCTCTGGGTGGAGATCTGTCCGCGCTCCTTCTCGGTCGTGGCGCGCGAGGGGCAGATGCTGACGCAGGTGATCTTTCGGGATGGCGACACGCGGCTCGGCGATCCCGAGCTGGCGGCGCTGCACGCCGACACGCCGATCGTGGACGGGCCGGCGGAGATCTCCGGCGGCCTCGGCTTCTCGGTCGATCTGCGGCCGGCGTCCGGCACCCTGGTCGGCTGGCGGGCGAAGCCGCATACCGGGCTGATCGACCTGGCGCAGGTCGGCCACTACCGTGCGTCGGACTACTGGGAGGAGGTCCACGCCGAGGACGGGCACATCATCCTCGACCCCGGCGCGTTCTACATCCTCGTCAGCCGCGAAGCGATCGCGATCCCGCCCGCCTACGCCGCCGAGATGGCCCCCTATCTCGCCCTCGTCGGCGAGTTCCGCGTGCACTATGCCGGCTTCTTCGATCCCGGCTTCGGGTGGGCGGCGGCGGGCGGCGCCGGCAGCCGCGGCGTGCTGGAGGTGCGCTGCCACGAAGCGCCGTTCGTGCTGGAGCACGGGCAGGTCGTGGGGCGGCTGATCTACGAGCGGATGGCCGAGGTGCCGCGGCAGCTGTACGGGGCCGGCATCGCCTCGAACTACCAGGGCCAGGGGCTGAAACTGTCCAAGCATTTCCGCGCGGACTGAGCGCCGCCTCGGTGCGATTGAGCCGGCTTCACGCCTGCCGCGCACCGTCGGGCACCGGTCGCACCGCTGCGAACACTGTCGCTGCGTCCGACGGTCGATGTCCGCTCTGCCTCTCCCGTTGTCGGTGACGCGCCACCCGCCTCAGCCCGGCCACGCCACGCGGAACAGCGCCCCGCCGCCCGGCGCGTCAGCGACGTCGACCGTGCCGCCCCAGCCGTCGACGAGGCGGCGGACCATGGCGAGGCCCATGCCCCGCTCCTCTCCCGCGACGGTGCCGCCGGGACGGAACAGAGTGTCGCGTCGCTCCGGCGGGATGCCGGGGCCGTCGTCCGCCACCTCCACGACATGGGCGCGCCCGCCGGCGCCGGGGCGGTAGGTGACGCTGATCGTCGGGGTCCGGTGCGGGTGATGCTTCACCGCGTTGTCGATGAGGTTGCGCAGGACGATGTCCATCTCCACCGGCCGGGCCGGCACCGCCGGCAGCTCTCCTTCCACCGTCAGACGGGCGCCGGACGGCAGGCAGGCGGCGGCGATATCCCGGATAATTCCGCCGAGGTCGGTGAGGGCCGAGCCTTCCTCCCTGCCGGCGCGGACGTAGTCGAGCGTCCCGGTCACCACCCGGTCGAGCCGCGCGGCGGCGCGGGAAATGCCGTCCGCGAGGCGCCGCGCCTCGGCCATGTCGGGCGGCGTCTCGGACAGGTCCTCGATGAGGAAGCGCGAGAGATCCTGCATCTGCAGGAGCGGCCCCCGCAGGTCGTGCGCGGCGATGCCGGTGAACGTCTCCATGTCGTCGCGCTGCGGGTCAGGCGGTAGAGCTGACCGCCCACGACGAGGAAGAACAGGCTGACGAGCGCAAGATGGGACAGGATCGAGACGACGGGGCGGAGTGCGTCGAGCCGGTCGTTCAGCACCTCGGCAATGCGGGCGTGCAGGGCCCAGACGTCGCGCAGCGCGGGGACGTCGTCGTAGCGTACCGCCGCGTCGATCTCGGCGATCGGCCGCCCGGCGGCGTGCATCGCGCGGATGGTTGCGACGGCCTCGGCGTAGGCCGTGATGGCCTGCCGCTGGTTCGAGAGGCCGACGCCGAGGCCGAGGTCACGCTGGATCAGCTCGATCTTGTCCATGTACGCCAGCGCGCGAGCGGCGGCCTCCTCCGCGCCGGACAGATAGGCCGGCTCTTCCGCGCCGCGCAGGACCGCGTTCTTGAACAGATGAATAAGGCCGCCATAGCCGATAGACCGCTCCAGCCCCAGGACGGCGAGGTTCAGCTCGGTCGACAGCCGCTGCGTCCGGACCTCGTGGATCCGACCGGCGATCACGAGCGGCAGCGCGAGGCACAGCAGGACCAGACAGGCGAACGACAGCCGCCGGATGGTACGCGGCGCAAGGCTTGGCCGGCGAAGAGCGACGGCAAAGCGCGGTCGGATCATCGTGGCACCCCGCGGAAACGTGCGCCGAGGATGGGATCAGAGCCTTACCATCCGGTGAAGATGGATCAGAAGGATCGCTCGTAGAAGACGATCCGGTCCAGCATCCGCGGCGTGCGCAGCGAATCGGCCTCGTCGTAGGCCCCCCGCTCGCGGAACCCGAACCCCTCGTATAGCCGCCGCGCGGCGGTCAGGCTGTCGACCGTGTCGAGCAGCAGGACGGTCGCGCCGAGCGTCTGCGCCTGCCGGATCGCCGCCCCGAGGAGCGCGGCGCCCACCCCCCGCCCCCGCGTTTCGGGGCGGACGTAGAACCGCTTCAGTTCCGCCCGGCCGGGTCCGACCATCCGCACCATCGCGGTACCCAGAATCGCGTCGCCCTCGAACGCGCCGAAGGTCCGCCCCTTCGGCGGCAGGGTCTGGGCGAGGTGGTCCATCGTGTCGGCAAGGGCGGCGACGGGGTCGAAGCGCGGAGGATCGAACTGGTCGGCGACCAGCTGCAGGTATTCGGCAAGCAACGCTTCGAGGGGCCCGACGTCCTCCGGCCGGTCGAGCGGGCGCACCTCCACTGCCTGCCCCGGGGCGGGGCGGTCGGGTTCCGGCGGGGGTGGCGCGGGGGCTGGGTCTGGCTCGGTCATTCGTCCTCGAACAGGGCAGCCTGTTCGCCGTCGTCGTCCTCGTCGCCCGGGGCGGGCGTGCCGGGCGGCGGGCGGTTGTCCAGCAGGCCGGCGGAGCGCAGCTCCTTGAGCCCCGGCAGGTCGCGCGCGCTCTCCAGGCCGAAATGGTCGAGGAAGGTCTCGGTGACGACGAAGGTGACGGGGCGGCCGGGCGACATGCGGCGGCGGCCGAAGCGGATCCACTCCATCTCGAGCAGCTGGTCGACCGTCCCGCGGGAGACGCTGACGCCGCGGATCTCCTCGATCTCGGCCCGCGTGACCGGCTGGTGGTAGGCGACGATGGCCAGCGTCTCGATCGCCGCGCGGGACAGCTTGCGCGTCTCCACCGTTTCCTTGCGCATCAGGAAGCCGAGATCCGGCGCGGTGCGGATCGCCCAGGCGTCGCCGACGCGGACGACGCCGACGCCCCGGCCCTCATAGCGGCGGCGCAGATGCTCCAGCGCCTGGGCCGGCTCGCAGCCGTGGGGCATCCGGCCGGCGAGCTCGGCCACCGTCACCGGCTCGGCCGTGGCGAAGAGGATGGCCTCGACCATGCGCTCCTGCTCGGCCATCGGCGGCGCTTCGAACAGCGTCTCGCGCGGGGGCGTCTCGTCGGGATCAGCCATGGCGGTCGCGGCGGCGCAGCTGGATCGGCGCGAAGGTCTCGGCCTGCCGCAGCTCCACCTTGCCCTCCTTGGCCAGCTCCAGCGAGGCTGCGAAGGTGGCGGCGGTGGAGGAGCGGCGGCGGGCCGGGTCCGTCTCCCACCCTTCGGGCAGATAGGACGCGATGTCGGTCCAGTCGCCGGCGAAACCGATGAGGTGGCGCATCCGGTCCAGCGCCTGCTCCATCGTCATGATCGCCTCGCGGTCCATGACGAAGGGGCGGAACTCGTCGCGGGTGCGGATCCGGGCGTAGCCCTGCATCAGGTCGAGGAGGGTCGCGGTCCAGCGCACGGTGCGGACCCGCGCCACGTCCTCGGTCAGGCCGCGGGAAAAGAAGTCGCGGCCCTTCTGGTCGCGGGCCATAAGCTTGGCCGCCGCCTCGCGCATCGCCTGCAGGCGCTCCAGCTGGAAGGCCAGGTGCGCGGCGAGTTCCTCGCCCGAGGGCCCCTCCTCGGTCGGATCGGGCGGCAGGAGCAGGCGGGACTTCAGGAACGCGAGCCACGCGGCCATGACGAGGTAATCGGCGGCCAGCTCGATCCGCAGCGCCTTGGCCTGCTCGACGAAGGCGAGGTACTGCTCGGCCAGCGCGAGGATGGAGATCTGGCGCAGGTCGACCTTCTGGGTGCGCGACAGCGTCAGAAGCAGGTCGAGCGGCCCCTCGAAGCCGTCGACGTCGACGATCAGCGCCTCGGCGGCGAGCCGTTCGGCCACGCCGCCCTCGAACACCTCCGCACCAATCATCGCGACCCCTCAGGCCAACAGCGCACCAAGTTCGTCGTCGAGGGCGCCGATGTCAACGGGCTCGGGCGGGTGGCGTCGGGCGAGCGCGGCCTCGGCCCGGGTCAACGCCTGTCCCTGCAGCACCGGAGCCGCCTCGGCGACCGCGCGGCGGTCGTCCAGCGTGCCGTTGCCGTAGAGGGCGACGTCGCAGCCGGCGGCGAGCGTGGCCCGCGTCCGCTCGGCCGGGGTGCCGGACAGCGCCTCCATCCCCAGGTCGTCGGACATCAGCAGGCCGTCGAAACCGATCTGGTCGCGGATCATCGCGATCAGGGACGGCGAGACGGTCGCGGCACGGTCGGCATCGATGCGGGAAAAGACGATGTGCGCGGTCATCCCCATCGGCAGGTCGGACAGCGCCCGGAACGGCGCGAAATCCCGTTCGGCCAGCGCGCCCGCGGCGGCGTCGATGCGGGGCAGCGACAGGTGACTGTCCACCTGCGCCCGGCCGTAGCCGGGGATGTGCTTGAGCACCGGCAGGACCCCGCCCGCCAGCATCCCGTCCGCCGCGGCGCGGGCGGCGTCGACGACGGTCGCCACGTCGTCGCCGTAGAGGCGGTTGAGAAGGACGGGATGGGTGCCTGCCTCGACCAGATCGGCCAGCGGTGCGCAGTTCACGTCGACCCCGACCTCGCGCAGTTCGTGCGCGATCAGGCGGTTGCGCACCCACTGGGCGCGCATCGGGTTGGTCGCCCGCTTCATCTGGTCGAGCGCGGGCAGGAATTCGCGCCAGTGCGGGGCGCGCAGGCGCTGCACGCGGCCGCCCTCCTGGTCGATCAGCACGGGCGCGTTGCGGCCCACGATCTCGCGGAAGTCGGAGGTCAGGACGCGCAGCTGGTCGGGGCTGTCCACGTTGCGGCCGAACAGGATCGCGCCCCAGGGATCGGCCTCGCGCAGGAACGCCCGCTCCTCGGGGCCGATGGTGGTGCCTTCCAGGCCGATGATCGCAGCGACGGGGGCCATGCGGGGTTCCTAGCGGACGACGACGGGGATGCAGTCGGCCTCTTCCGCGACGAGTGCCGAGCAGAAACGGCGGGCGTCGGCGAGATCCTCGAAGCCGATGGCGCGCAGGCGGTAGAAGGTCTGGCCGGCACTCTCGGCGGCCTGGATCACCGGCTCGCGGCCGGCGATGAAGTCAGAGAAGTCGCTGGAGATGCGGGTCCAGGCGGCGGTGGCCGCGCCCTCGTCGGGGTAGGCGCCCAGCTGCACCAGCGTGGTGCCGAGCGGGAATGCCTCGGCCCGGACGGCGATGGCGGAAGTGTGCTCGGCATCCGTGATCTGCGGAGCGGCGGCGGCGGTGCGCGGCCGCGACGGCGGACGCGGGGCGCGCGACACGCCGGGGACCGAGGCGGCGATCAGGTCCGTCGGCGCCGGGGCGCCGGGGCCGGAGGCGACCTCCTCGGGCGGCAGGCCGGACAGCGGCGCGGCGCCCGCGGCGATCCGGTCGGCCAGCGCCAGCACCTCGTCGGCCGACAGGGGACGGTCCTCGACCCCGCCCACCTCGTCCGCGCCGATCGAGGCCGCGGTCGGCGCCTCCTCGGCCGGAACACCGGTCTCTGGACGCATGCTGTCCTCGTTCTCCAGCATCGGGCTGGCGATCAGATCCTCTTCCGTCAGCCCCTGTCCGGGCGGGGCCAGCACCATCGTCTCCTCGGTCGGCGCCGCGCCGCCCTGGGCGGCCACGGCGTTCACGGCAAGGCCGACGTTCAACGCCACCTCTCCGCCCGGCGCCTCGGGCCGCTCGCGGAGCGGGCCCTGCATCGCGCGCACCACGGGAATTCCGGTCGCGTCGCGCACCATCAGGCGGTAGCCCCAGACGCCGACGCCGACCATCAGTGCCAGCGACACGCTCGCGGCGCCGATCTGCATCGCCCTGCCGGCCCGGGCGGCCAGCGGGACGTGGGCCTCGGGATTGTCCACGGACTCGGGGTCCGCACCATGTGCGTCGGGTGTCACTGCCATCGCTCGCCTCATGCCGCCGGAGTTGTCGTCTCCCCGGTCGTCTACCGCTCGGAGGCCGGCCCTGTTGCGGGTCCTGACCCACCCCGCCGCGGCACTGAGGTCAGCGCATCTCTTCCAGCGGGGTCACGCCGAGAATACCGAGGCCGGCCGAAATCACAACGCCGGTGGCCCGGGCAAGCGCGATTTTCGCCTGTGTTGCCACCGCGTCACCCTCCTGCACGAACTTCAGCGCCGGCTCGTCGTTGCCGCGGTTCCATAGCGCGTGGAAGTCGCTGGCGAGGTCGTAGAGGTAGAACGCCACCCGGTGCGGCTCGTGCGTGCGGGCCGCGATCTCGACGAGGCGCGGCCATTCGGCGAGCGTCCTCATCAGCTTGGCCTCCGCCTCGTGGTCGAGGCGGGACAGGTCGGCGGCCGCGAGCGTGGCGTCCGAGACGTCGATCCCGCCCTCGCGCGCCCGCCGCAGGACCGAGTTGATCCGGGCGTTCGCGTACTGGACGTAGAAGACCGGATTGTCCTTGGACTGCTCCAGCACCTTGTCGAAGTCGAAGTCGAGCGGCGCGTCGTTCTTGCGCGTCAGCATGTGGAAGCGGGTGACGTCCGGCCCCACCTGGTCCACCACGTCGCGCAGGGTGACGAACGTCCCCGCCCGCTTGGACATCTTGAACGGCTCGCCGTCCTTCCACAGCTTCACCAGCTGAGTCAGCTTGATGTCGACCGGCACCCGCCCGTCCGACAGCGCCGCGACGGCCGCGTTCATCCGCTTGACGTAGCCGCCATGGTCGGCGCCGAACACGTCGATCAGCTGGTCGAAGCCGCGCTCGATCTTGTCGAAATGGTAGGCGATGTCGGGGGCGAAGTAGGTCCAGGCGCCGTCCGACTTCATGATCGGGCGGTCCACGTCGTCGCCGTGCGCGGTGGAGCGGAACAGCGTCTGCTCCCGCGGCTCCCAGTCCTCGGGCACCTTGCCCTTCGGCGGCTCCAGCACGCCCTTGTAGATCAGGCCCTTCTCTTGCAGGTCGGCGATCGCCTCCTCGATCCGGCCGGTGCCGTAGAGCGATTTCTCGGAGTAGAAGACGTCGTGCTTCACGCCGAGCGCGGCCAGATCCTCGCGGATCAGGTCCATCATCATTTCCGTGGCGAAGTCGCGCACCTCGGCCATCCAGTACTGCTCGTCCTTGCCCAGCAAGTCGGTGCCGTACTTCGCCTTCAGCGCCTCGCCGACCGGGATCAGGTAGTCGCCGGGATAGAGGCCTTCCGCGATCTCCGGCTCCTCGCCGCAGGCCTCGCGGTAGCGCTCGAACGCCGACCGGGCGAGCGTGTCGACCTGTGCGCCGCCGTCGTTGATGTAGTATTCCCGCGTCACCTCGTGGCCGGAATACTCCAGCAGCGCCGCCAGCGCGTCGCCGAAGACGGCGCCCCGGGTGTGGCCGACATGCAGGGGGCCGGTGGGGTTGGCCGAGACGTATTCGACGTTGACCTTCGCGCCCTGCCCCATGTCCGACCGGCCGTAGCCCGGATTGCTGAGCGCGGTGGCGACGACGCCCTGCCAGACGCCCGGCGCAAGCCGCAGGTTCAGGAAACCCGGCCCCGCCACCTCGGCCGAGGCGACGCGGTCGTCCGCCGTCAGCCGCCCCGCCAACGCCTCGGCGATGTCGCGGGGCTTCTGCCCGGCGGGCTTGGCGAGCACCATGGCGGCGTTCGTCGCCATGTCGCCGTGTCCCGCGTCCCGGGGCGGCTCGACCGCCACGTTGGACCAATCCAGCCCCTCCGGCAGCACGCCGTCTCGCGCCATCCCTTCCAGGGTGGAGACGACGAGGGCGCGGATATCGGCGAAGAGGTTCATGGGTCGGGTTCCTTTCAGGTCCCCGCCTTTACCACTCCGCCGTCGCGCGTCAACGCGGCCTCCTCGCCCGCGGCCCGCGCCTCGCGCGCGGCCCGCACCTCGTCGGGCGGGACGAGGGCGACCAGCCGGGTGTCGGATCCGGGCGACAGATCCTCGCCGTCGTTCACGAAGCGGATCGTCCTGTCCCGCCCGATCACGGCGAGAAGGCGCGCGTTGGGGCGGTCGTCGCGCCAGGCGGCCAGGTCGTACTCCTCGGTCAGACGGGTGACACGGACCTTCCAGCCGTCCGCCATCGCCTGCGTCAGGTCTGCCAGCGTGGCGTCACCGCCGAACGGCCGCCCGCCCAGGGTCGCCGGCAGCTGGTGCCGCGCGCTCTCGCGCTTCTCCCGGGCGACCTGAAAGACCGTCTCGCGACCGAACTCGGGGCCGAGGTCGGTCGCGACGAGCGTGTTGTAGGCGTCGTTGTCGGTGGCGGCGATGAGCGTGTCGTAATGGATCAGCTCCAGGTTCTCCTCCGCCGCCTCGGACAGGATGTCGCCCATGAAGACCGGCACCCCCTCGACGCGGGCGCGCAGCAGGCGGGAATAGTTCGGATCGGTCAGCAGCACCGGCACCTCCGCCTTGTGCAGCGCCTCGGCCAGCGCCTTGGCGAAGGACGAGCCGCCGACGAGCACGACCCCCGGCACCGCCCCGCCCGAAAGGCCGAGCAGCCGCGCGAGCGGGCGCAGTGCGAAGCCATGCAGCAGGACCGTCGCCGCGACGAGGGCGAAGGCCAGCGGCGCGATCTGCGCGCCGTCCGCGACGCCGATCTCCACCAGCCGCTCTCCGAAAAGGCCGGCGACGGCGACGAGGACGACGCCCCGCGGCGCGGTCAGCGCCAGCAGGACGCGCTCGCGCCACGGCACGCGCGAGCCGAGGAAGGACAGGAACACGGTGGCCGGCCGGGCGACGAGGACGGCGAGCGCGACGAAGAACGGCGCCCGCCAATCGAGCGCGAAGATCAGCGACAGGTCCAGCGACGCGGCGAGAAGGACGAAGACGCCCGAGACGAGGAGGACCGTCGCGTACTCCTTGAACCGCCGGATCTCGGTGTAGGACGGCAGGTCCGAATTGGCGATGACGAGGCCCATCACGGTCACCGCCAGCAGGCCGCTCTCGTGAAGCACCGCGTCGGCCAGAGCGAACACGCCAAGGAGCAGCGCGAAGAGCACCGGCACCTTCATGAACTCCGGCACCGCGCCGCGCCGGAAGGCCCGTGCGATCCCGTAGCCGGCGCCGGCGCCGAGGGCCGCCGCGACGACGACGCCGAGAACGAGGTCGAAGATGCCCTCGCCCACCGTCGTGCTGCTGTAGCGCACCAGCACGACCTCGAAAGCCAGCACCGCGGCCAGCGCGCCGACCGGATCGTTCAGGATCGCCTCCCACTGCAGCAACTGCGCCGGCCGCCGCGCCAGCCGCGCCTGCCGCAGCAGCGGCGCGATGACGGTGGGGCCGGTCACGATCATGATGCCGCCGAAGACCGTCGCGCTCTCCCACGACAGGCCCGCCCCCCAGCGCAGTGCGAGCGTGGAGAACACCCAGCCCAGCGGCGCGCCCAGCCAGACCAGCCGGCGCACCCCCTCTCGGGCGTCGCGAAGGTGCCGCAGGTTCAGCGTGAGACCGCCCTCGAACAGGATGATCGCGACCGCGACGGCGATCATCGGCTGCAGCAGGGTGCCGATGTCGCGGGCCGGGTCGATCAGTCCCAGCCCCGGCCCGATCAGCACGCCCGCGGCCAGCATCAGCACGATCGCCGGCAGCCGCAGCCGCCAGGCCAGCCATTGCGAACCCACGCCGATCGCGCCCACCGCCGCGAAGACCATCACCGGCGACAGGCCGTGTTCCATCGTCCGCTCCCCGAATTGCTCGCCCGAAGGTGCCGCTCACACCGCCCCCGTCAAGGCCCCCGCGATTCGGCGGAGGGTCAAGGACGCGCGTCAGCGCGCCGGCGAAGCCGGGCGAAGCTCCTTGACGCTCCGCCGAATCGCATGACGCTGACAGGAGGCGCGTTCAGGGGCACACCTGCCCCTGAACCGCTTCCCAAGCAGAGGCGGGAACCTCTCGCTCCCGCTCGGCGCTACGGCAAAAGCCCTGCGGCGCCGGGGATGGCGGGCGGGGCGATGCGCGAAGCGCGAGCGCCGGACGCCGTCAGGCGATGCCGAGGACGCGCGTGCGCTCCACCATGTCCGATCCCGTCAGCCGCGCATGTTCCTGGATCGCGAACCGGTCGGTCATGCCGGCGATGTAATCGGCGACGATCCGGGCCAGCGCGGTGTCGTCCGCCGCCTCGGCCACGTCCTTGCGCCACTGCCTGGGCAGGTTGGACGGATCGGCCATGAACAGCGGGAACAGGTCCGAGATCACCTGCGTCACCTCCGCCCGCATCTCGACGACACGGGGGTGGCGGTACATCCGGTGGAACAGGAACCGGCGGATCACCTTCAGGTCGGCCCACAAATCATCGGAAAACCTCACCATCATGCGTCCGGCATGGCGCACCTCCTGGGCGGAGCGGGGGCCCTCGTCGGCCAGGGTGCGGCGGGCCAGACCGATCACGTCCTCAACGAGGATGCCGAAGAAGCGGCGCAGCGCCTCGTGCCGGCGGCGGTAGTAGTTCAGGCCCGGATACGCGCGGTCCACCTCGGCGAAGCAGTCCCGCAGCACCGGCAGCTCGGCCAGCTCGTCGGTCGAGAACAGCTCGGCCCGCAGGCCGTCGTGCAGGTCGTGGTGCGAATAGGCGATGTCGTCGCTGAGGGCCGCGACCTGCGCCTCGGCGCTGGCGTGTGTGGGCAGCTCCAGGTCGTGGCGGGCGTTGTAGTCGGCGAGCGCATAAGGATACGGCGCGGGCACGGGCCCGTTGTGTTTGGCAATCCCCTCAAGGGTTTCCCAGGTGAGGTTCAGTCCGTCGAACTCGGCGTAGTGCCGCTCCAGCGAGGTGACGATGCGGATCGCCTGGGCGTTGTGGTCGAACCCGCCGTGGGGCGCCATCAGGTCGTTCAGCGCCTCTTCCCCCGTATGCCCGAACGGCGGATGCCCGAGGTCGTGGGCCAGCGCCACCGCCTCGGTCAGCTCGACGTTCAGGTCCAGCGCCGCGGCGACGGTCCGCGCCACCTGCGCCACCTCGATCGAGTGGGTCAGGCGCGTGCGGAAGTAATCGCCCTCGTGCTCGACGAAGACCTGCGTCTTGTGCTTCAGCCTGCGAAAGGCCGAGGCGTGGATGATCCGGTCGCGGTCCCGCTGGAACGGCGAGCGGAAGGTGCTTTCCTCTTCCGGAAAGAGCCGTCCCCTGCTCTCCTCCGGGCGCGAGGCGTAGGCGGCGCCCATGCCGCTCCCCCTCTGTTCTTGTTCGTCTTGCCTGTCCCCCCTATATCCCGTTTCGGCCCGACCTGAAGAGGCGATCCATGCTGACCCTGCCCCCGAAAGTGACCCCCCGCGCCTACGAGCGCCTGACCGAGATCGGCGCGCAGGCCGACGGCAAGGCCCTGCGCGTCGCGGTGGAAGGCGGCGGCTGCTCGGGCTTCCAGTACGACATCAGCCTGGCCGAGCCGGCCGAGGACGACCTCGTTCTCGAGGGTCCGGGCGGCGAGCGGGTGGTGGTGGACAGCGTCTCGCTGCCGTTCCTGCAGGACGCCGTCATCGACTTCCGGGACGAGCTGATCGGCGCGCGCTTCGTCGTCGACAACCCCAACGTCACCTCGTCCTGCGGCTGCGGCGTCTCGTTCTCGATGTAGGGCCGGCGGGTCTTGCGCCCGGCGCCCCCGACCCCCAGGGTCGGACGCGACCGCCGCATCATCGAGAGACCTACCCTTGCGCATCGCCACCTTCAACATCAACGGCATCCGCGCCCGGATCGAGGCGCTGACCGCCTGGCTGGAGGAGCGGACACCCGACGTCGCCCTCCTGCAGGAGATCAAGTCGCAGGACGAGGCGTTCCCGCGCGAGCATTTCGAGGATCTCGGCTACCGGGTGGAGACGCACGGCCAGAAGGGCTTCAACGGCGTCGCGATCCTCTCGAGGCTGCCGCTGGAGGACGTGACGCGCGGCCTGCCCGGCGACGACCGCGACGACCAGGCGCGCTGGATCGAGGCGACGGTGATGGGCGACCGGCAGGCGGTGCGGCTGTGCGGCCTCTACCTGCCGAACGGCAACCCGGCGCCCGGTCCGAAGTACGACTACAAGCTGGGCTGGATGGCGCGGATGAAGGCGCGGGTGGAAGAGGTGCTGGCGTCCGAGATGCCGTCGGTCTTCTGCGGCGACTACAATGTGATCCCGCAGGACGAGGACGCCAGGCGGCCCGAGGCGTGGCGCACCGACGCGCTCGCCCTGCCGCAGACGCGGGACGCGTTCCGGCGCCTGCTGAACCTCGGCCTGACCGAAGCCTTTCGTGCGAGGGTCGCGGGCGGCGGGCACTATTCGTTCTGGGACTACCAGCGCGGCGCCTGGGACAGGAACGACGGCATCCGCATCGACCATCACCTTCTGACGCCGCAGGCGGCGGACCTGATGACCGAGTGCTGGATCGAGGCCGAGGTGCGGGGCCGCGACAAGCCGTCGGACCACGTGCCCGTCTGGCTCGACCTTGCGGCGTGAGGTCCTTCTCCTGACGGCGGCCCTCGCGCTGCCGCAGGCCGCCTCCGCGCAGTGCCGCATGGCGGCCGCGGGCGCCAGCTGCGCCGAGGTGCGGACAGAGGCGGTGCGGGCGCGCGACCTCGGCCCCGCGCCGGTGGAGATCGGGGCGATCCTGCCGCGGGACGCGACGCGGATCGTGCACGAGCTGAGCTACTACGGCCTGCCCGTGCCGGACGGGCCGTGGGTCTACATGCGGATCGAGGGCGACCTCTACCGCGTCGACTACCGCACCAACGAGGTGCTGGAGCGGGTCACGGCGCGGATGCGCCGGCCGTTTCCCGATACGGTCTCACAGGGCGACCGTGGCGGGGTCGTGGTCGTAAACCGCGTCCATTCCGCGGGCGAGTAGCCCGCCCCCCAGCCGCAGCACCACTGCCCGGCCCCATGTCAGCGGCCAGCGCACGTGGAAGCGCCAGGCGTTCCCGCCGGCGAGGCGGACGACACGGGCCGCGCGGGTGCGGCGGGCGGCCTCGTAGCGGCGGAGCGCGTCGGGGATGTCGGTCGCCAGGGCGAGGGCCCGGCCGAGGATCGCCGCATCCTCCAGCGCCAGGCACGCCCCCTGGGCGGCGAAGGGCAGCGTCGGGTGCGCCGCGTCCCCCAGCAGCGCGGTCCGGCCGTCCTGCCAGCGCTCCGCGACCGGGCGCAGGTGCAGCGCCCAGAGGTTCACCTCCTCCACCCGCGCGATCAGGTCGCCCAGCGGACCGCCGAAGGCGGAGAAGCGGCGCCGGAATTCGGCCGGATCGCCGGGCAGGCGCCAGCCCTCCTCCGTCCAGTCCCGCCGCTCCTCCACCGCGACGAGGTTCATCAGACGCCCGCCCCGCAGCGGATACGAGACGACATGCGCCCCCGGCCCCATCGTCAGCGACGCCTCCGGCGCCGGCGTCCCCTCGGCCGGGACGAGCGCCCGCCACGCGACTTGCCCGGCGAAGCGGGCCTCGGCGGGGCCGTCGATCAGCACCCGGTGGGCCGACCGGGAGCCGTCGGCGGCGACGACGAGATCGCCGCCCGCCTCTCCGGGTGCGAGACGCGAGCCGGTGACGATCCGCGCGCCCGCCGCCTGTGCGCCCTCCGTCAGCATCGACAGCAGGTCCGCGCGGTGGACGTACCACGTCGCCCCCGCGGCCGGCGGCGGCAGGCGCGTCATTGCCCGGCCGCGGTGCCCGCGCATCACGGTGCCGGTGGAGACGACGGCGCCCGCCGGCGCGTCCGCCAGGCCGAGCGCCCGCAGCGCCGCCTGCCCGTTCGCGCTGACCTGCAGGCCCGCCCCGACCTCCGTCAGCGCCGGCGCCGCCTCGTGCACCGTCACAAGCGCCCCGGCCCGCGCCAGCGCCAGCGCCGCGGCCATGCCGCCGATCCCGCCGCCGACGATCGTGGCCGGGCATCCTGTCAGGTCCATGCGGCCCGGGGGATCAGAGGCCGCAGGTCGCGATCGTGTTGCCGCTCGAGAACGGGGAGTAGATGCGCAGGGACCAGCCGGGATCGAAGAGCGCCGCCCTGTCGCGCAGCATCGCCGCCACGCCGCGGCAGATTTCCTGCGCCTCGCGGGCGGAGGTGTCGATGCTCACGTCGACCGCCGAATGCCAGCCCGACACCTCGCACGGGGCGCTGAGTAGACCCGTCGAATCGAAGACCGCGCAGGCGAGGTACGCCGACCTCACCGAACCTTCCGGGTCTGCGGTCGCGGCCGTGCTCAGCGCCGTCAGCGCCGCCGCGATCAACGTGCGTCCCATGTGTCCCCTCCTGCCCGCGTCGTCCGCGGCAGAATGAGGTATCGGTGGTTGACGAATGGTTAATCATCGGGCGACACCGCCAAGGCGCGGCCTGACGCGGCGCCCGTCAGTCGTCGCGGTGCACCCGCTCGCGCCGCTCGTGCCGCTCCTGCGCCTCGAGGCTCATCGTGGCGATCGGGCGGGCGTCGAGGCGCTTGAGCGAGATCGGCTCGCCGGTGATCTCGCAGAATCCGTACTCGCCCTCGTCGATCCGGCGCAGGGCGCTGTCGATCTTGGCGACCAGCTTGCGCTGGCGGTCGCGGGTGCGAAGTTCCAGCGCGCGGTCGGTCTCTTCACTCGCGCGGTCGGCGATGTCGGGGATGTTGCGGGTCTGGTCGCGCATGCCCTCGATCGTGTCGCGGCTGTCGGCCATCAGCTCGGACTTCCAGTGCAACAGCTTGCGGCGGAAGTATTCGAGCTGGCGCTCGTTCATGAACGGCTCGTCCTCGGCGGGACGGTAATCATCCGGTACAAAGACCTCGGCCTTCATCGCTGCTCCCCCGAACCTGTCACCGTGATTTTCAAGGTCGTTCGACACGTCGACCCCCCTTATGGCGCCCACATACTCCGTCGGTCCAACGCTGTCACCCCCCGGATTTCCCTGCCTGTGTCATGCGTTGTGGCCGTGCCCGTGCGGGCCTATCCTGTGCCCCGGGCAAGGATGAGGCAGCACGGTGGCAGGCACCTTCACGGGCACGGACGCGTATGTGGCGACGGACGATCTGGCCATCGCGGTGAACGCCGCGGTCACACTGGAGCGGCCGCTCCTGGTGAAGGGAGAGCCGGGAACGGGCAAGACCGAGCTGGCCCGGCAGGTCGCGGCCTCGCTTGGCATGGATCTCATCGAGTGGCACGTGAAGTCGACCACCCGCGCCGCCCAGGGCCTGTACGAGTACGACGCCGTCAGCCGCCTGCGGGACAGCCAGCTCGGCGACGAGCGGGTGCACGACGTCGCGAACTACATCCGCCGCGGCAAGCTGTGGCAGGCCTTCGATGCGGACGAGCGGGTGGTGCTGCTGATCGACGAGGTCGACAAGGCCGACATCGAGTTTCCGAACGACCTGCTGACCGAGCTCGACCGGATGGAGTTCCACGTCTACGAGACCGGCGAGACGGTGCGGGCGCGGCACCGGCCGGTCGTCATCATCACCTCGAACAACGAGAAGGAGCTGCCGGACGCGTTCCTGCGGCGCTGCTTCTTCCACTACATCCGCTTTCCCGACATCGAGACGATGTGGCGGATCGTCGAGGTCCACCATCCCGGCATCCGCGAGGCGGTGCTGACCGCGGCGCTGACCCGGTTCTACGAGATCCGCGAGACGCCGGGGCTGAAGAAGAAGCCGTCCACCTCCGAGGTGCTGGACTGGCTGCGGCTGATCCTGTCGGACGACCTGTCGCCCGACGATCTGAAGGGCAGCGCGACGGACGCGCTGCCGCGGCTGCACGGCGCGCTCCTCAAGACCGAGCAGGACGTGCACCTGTTCGAGCGCCTCGCCTTCATGGCGCGGGGCCAGCGGCGCTGACCCCTCGACCGGCACCGGCGTGGGCGGCAGAGTGGCTCCTGCCCGCCCCGACGGTTGTCGGACGGTGCTTCCTTGTCGTGGACCCGACGTGACCGAGATCCTGATCCGCCCGCTCGCCGCTGCCGACCGCCTCGACTGGGCGCGCCTCTGGCGAGGTTATCTCGCCTTCTACGAGACCGAGCTGCCCGCGGCGCAGTACGACGCCACCTTCGCGCGGCTGCTGTCGGGCGATCCGGACGACTTCCACGGGCTGGTGGCCGAGGCGGACGGGCACCTCGTCGGTCTCGCGCACTACCTGTTCCACCGGCACGGCTGGCGGCAGGACAGGGTCTGCTACCTGCAGGACCTCTACGCCGACCCGCAGGTGCGCGGCACGGGCGTGGGCCGGGCGCTGATCGAGGCGGTCTACGCCGCCGCGGACAAGGAAGGCGCGCCGCGGGTCTACTGGCTGACGCAGGACTTCAACGCGACGGCCCGGCGTCTCTACGACCGCATCGGCCGCAAGAGCGCGTTCATCCGCTACGACAGGCCGCTGCCGTGAGGCGGGCGCTCCTTCTGTGCGCCCTGCTCGCGGCCTGCGGCCCGGCGGCCGCCCCGGGACCGGCAGGCGGCCCCGTGAGCCGGGCGCAGCCGGCCGAGCTTGCGCTGCCGCCGATGCGGATGCCGACCGGACGGACGGCTCCGCCGCCGATGCGGCCGAACGTCGAGATGGCCCGCGACATCCTCGACCTCGCCTTCCGGATGGAGAGCGGACGTACGGTTCCTGTCCTGACGCGGTTCGAGGGGCCGGTGACGGTGACGCTGTCCGGCGCGCCGTCTCCGGCCCTGCGCCACGACCTCGCGGCGCTGGTCGCGCGGCTGCGCACCGAGGCCGGGATCGACATCCGCCCCGTCGACGGCCGCGTGGCGGCGATCACCGTCGTCGCGGTCCCGAAGGCCGAGCTGGTGCGTGCGGTGCCCGGCGCCGCCTGCTTCACGGTCCCGAACGTCCGGTCGTGGGGCGAGTACCTCGCCCTGCGCAACGCACCGGTGATCGACTGGACGCTGCTGCGCCAGCGCACCCGCGCCGCGATCTTCCTGCCCGCCGACGAGGCGCCGCAGGAGGTGCGCGACTGCCTGCACGAGGAGCTGGCGCAGGCGCTGGGACCGCCGAACGACCTGTACCGTCTGCCGGATTCCGTCTTCAACGACGACAACATCCACACGATCCTCACCGGCTTCGACATGCTGGTCCTGCGCGCGCTCTACGCGCCCGAACTGCGCTCGGGGATGAGCGAGGGCGAGGTGGCGGCGCGGCTGCCGGCGGTCCTCGCCCGACTGAACCCGGGCGGAGAGCGGCCGGGCGCCCTCCCCCGCGATGCCTCGGCCGCGTGGCTGGACGCGATGCGCACCGCGCTGGGAACCGGCAGCGGCCCGGCGCGCCGCGCGGCGGCGGCGCGCGCGGCAGAGCTGGCGGCGGGGACGACCGGGCCGGAGCGGGGCTTCTCCCTCTACGTCCTCGGCCGGCTGACCGTGGGCCGCGACCCGGGCGCCGCCATGGCCGTCTTGGCCGAGGCGCGGACGCTCTTCGCCGCCCGGCCCGAGACGCGGCTCCACGAGGCGCACGTCCTGCTGCACCTCGCCGCCGACGCCCTCGGCCGAGGCGACGCGGCCCGCGCGCTGGATCTCGCCACCAGCGGCATCCCGGCCGCCGAGGCGCACGAGAACGCGGCGCTGATGTCCAGCCTGATGATGGTCCGCGCCGAGGCGCTGCAGGCGATGGGCCAGCGCTCGGACGCGGCGGCGGTGCGGCTGGACAGCCTCGGCTGGGCGCGCTACGGCTTCGGCCCCGACGCGGCGGTCCGCGACCGCCTCGCCGAGATCGCCGGCCTGTCGCCCCCGCCAGAAGGACCCGTCCGATGATCCTGCCCCTCGCCGGTCTCGTCCTCGGCGCCCTGATCGGCGCCCTGCGCGCCCGCGCCCGCGAGGGGCGGACCGCCGACCTCCTGCAATGGGCGGCGGTGCATGCGCTGATCGGCGCGCTTCTCGGCCTGTTCGCGCTGATCTTCGTGTCGCGCGCCATGGCCTGAGCCGGGCGCCGGGGCCGTGTTCCTGGGCTTCTTCGCGACGCTCCGGGCCGCCGGCGTGCCGGTGTCGGTGCGCGAGTTCCTGACGTTTCTCGAAGGCATCCGCGCCGGCCTCGCGATCTACGACATCGACGCCTTCTACCACTTCGCCCGCGCCGCCCTCGTCAAGGACGAGCGGCACATCGACCGCTTCGACCGCGCCTTCGCACAGGCGTTCCGGGGACTGGAGGGGCTGACGGTCGACGACATCCTGAACGCGCTCGACCTGCCGGAGGACTGGCTGCGCAAGCTGGCGGAAAAGCACCTGACGGAGGAGGAGAAGGCCGAGGTCGAGGCGCTCGGCCGTTTCGACAAGCTGATGGAGACGCTGCGCGAGCGTCTGGCCGAGCAGAAGGGCCGCCACCAGGGCGGCAGCAAATGGATCGGCACCGCCGGCACCTCGCCCTTCGGCGCCTACGGCTACAACCCCGAAGGCGTGCGCATCGGGCAGGACGAGAGCCGGCACCAGCGGGCGACGAAGGTCTGGGACCGGCGCGAGTTCCGCGATCTCGACGACGGCGTCGAACTGGGAACGCGGAGCATCAAGATCGCGCTGCGCCGCCTGCGCCAGTGGGCCCGCGACGGGGCGGCGGACGAGCTGGACCTCGACGGCACGATCCGGGCGACGGCCGATCGCGGCTGGCTCGACGTCAGGACCCGGCCGGAGCGGCGTAACGCGGTGAAGGTGTTGCTGCTGCTGGACGTGGGCGGCTCCATGGACCCGCACGTGAAGGTGGTCGAGGAGCTGTTCTCGGCTGCGAGGTCCGAGTTCCGTCACCTCGAGCACGCCTACTTTCACAATTGCCTGTACGAGTTCGTGTGGCGCGACAACGCGCGGCGCTGGAGCGAGCGGACGGCGACGCTGGATCTGATGAACACCTACGGCCCCGACTGGCGCTGCGTCATCGTCGGCGACGCTGCGATGAGTCCCTACGAGATCGCAGTCCCGGGCGGGGCGAACGAGCACTGGAACGAGGAAACGGGGGAGGTCTGGCTGCGGCGCGCGGCGGAGCGGTGGCCGCGGATCCTGTGGATCAATCCGCTGCCGGAGCGGCAGTGGGCCTACACGCAGTCGGTCGGGATGATGCAGCAGATCGTCGGCGCGGAGCGCATGGTGCCGATGACGCTGGACGGACTGGACAGGGGGATGCGCCTGCTCATGGGCAGGGCCTAGCGTCCCGCTTCGCTCGTCGCGGGAGTCTTCGCGGCCTCGCGCAGACGCTCCAGCAAGGCGTCGAACCGGGGCTCGGCGTCGTGCGACACACGGTAGGCCGCCTTCAGGCAGACTCCCGCCTGATCGGACAGGCTCTGTTCGTTATCGCTAAACATCTTCGCCATTCTTCTTGACTGCTGCTACGGGGAGAAGACGCCAGAGAAAGCGCGAAGTTCCCTATTGATGCCCGCTTCGGCGGAGTATGGCAAGAGTGCATCAATTGTCGTTCGCCCGGCCGATCCCCATATTATGGGCGTGCTGAAGTTCCTCCCGATCCTCCTCGCCATCGGCTACGGCATTGCCGTCTATCGCTTTTCCGCGTGGCGCACCGCGCGCGAACTGGACGAGAAATCGACGGAGCTGGCCGACCCGAGGCTCCTTGCTGCAACGCGGAAACTTGCCGAGGCGCTCGATCTGCCGAGGATTAAGGTCAATCTTTACGAAATCGACGCCGTGAACGGTCTGGCCGCCCCGGACGGTCGTATCTTCCTCACGCGCGGGTTCTACGACAAGTTCCGCTCGGGCGCGGTGAGCGCCGAAGAGATGGCCAGCGTGATCGCGCACGAGCTGGGGCACGTGGCCCTGGGCCACACCAAGCGGCGGATGATCGACTTCTCGGGCCAGAATGCGGTGCGCACCGCCCTGGCGCTGCTGCTCAACCGGGTGCTGCCCGGCATCGGCGGCTATCTCGCGACCGGCCTCGTCAGCCTCGTCGCCGCCAAGATGAGCCGCGGGGACGAGTACGAGGCGGACGCCTATGCGACGGCCCTCATGATGAAGGCCGGCCTCGGGGCCGGCCCTCAGAAATCAATGTTTCGCAAGCTCGAAGGGCTCAGCGGCGGACGCGGCGGCGCCACACCGGCCTGGCTGCTGAGCCACCCGCGTACCGATGAACGCATCAAGGCGATCGAGGAGAACGAGGCGAAGTGGCTGGCAGGCTGACCTCACGCCGCCTCGTTCGTGAACTTGTGAAACCGGCTGGTGCCGCCGTCCTTCGTCCGCTCCTGGTACAGGAAGTGCAGACCGTTTCCGTCGAAGATCTCGAAGAACTCGTCCCATTCGATCTGGGTGAGCCGGTCCTCGGGCTCGCCGAAGTCGATCCGGAGGATGCCGCCCTCGCCGCCGGTGTCGACCTTGGCCGGGTGGCCGTCCCGCTTCTCCGCCCACTTGCGGATCGTGTCGTGGTCCTGGGTGGTTTCCGCGTCGCTCATGGTGTGTCTCCTTGTCCTTTGACGGCAAACGCGGGCGAGACGCGGCGGGTTGCGTGACGCCGCCCGCCGATCAGTCCGGGTGATCCTCGCTGATGATCCGCTGCGACGGCACGCCCCTGCCCTTCAGCACCTCGATCAGCGTGTCCTCCATCTTGCGCGGCCCGCAGACGTAGAACACGCCGTCCCAGTCGGTGACGTGGCGGTCGAGGAACGGCCCGTCGATCTGGCCGTGCTCCAGCCCCGGCACCTCCTCCTCCGTGAGGGTGAAGACCGTTCGCAGCCCCTCCATCCCCTCCCATTCCTGGCGCAGGATGATGTCCTTCTCGGTGGCGTTCGAGAAGATCAGCGTCGAGCCCCCGGCGCCGCCCTGCCGCGCCCGCTCGCGCAGGATGCCGATAAAGGGCGTGATGCCCGCTCCGCCGGCGAGGAACGTGCCCGGGCCCCTGTCCTCGATCGCGCCCCAGGTGCTGCGCACGATGACGGTGTCGCCGGGCGACAGCTGGGCGATCCGCTTGGTGACGCCGTCGTGGTCGGGGTAGGACTTGATGACGAACTCGACCGTCCTCGCGTCGGGCGAGGAGACGAAGGTGAAGGGCCGCTTCTCGTCGCGCCAGCCCTCCTGGTCCAGCGACAGCAGCGTCGCCTGCCCCGGCGTCCAGGAATAGCCCTCGGGCCGGTCGAAGATCAGGTGATGGGTGTCGTGGGTGACGGGGGCGACGCTCTGCAGGGTCAGGGTATGGGCCATGGTCTCTCCTCTCGACGGAGCAACCGGGAGGGTTTGGGCGAGGTTCCCGGGGCGGGATGTCGCGCCGCGGCCGGAGCGGCGCGAAGAATACTCGTCGAACCTTCGTCTGGCGCAGAGGGAAATTCGTTAAATTTCCTTCGCGGCTCGCTTGGGACCTTCATCGCTCCGTCGAGACGAAAGACCCCGGCCTGCGGCCGGGGTCCCGTTCGAGCAGCGCTCGTCGTCCGGTCGGACGTCAGCCCTGGTCGTCGATCGTCGTGTCCGCCGGCTGGGCGTCCCGCAGCGTCGGGAAGTTGTTCGCCGCCGCCGTCTCCTGGTCGATGTCGCAGACGCTCTCGTCGGTGCCACGGGCCTCCTGGATCACCGAGACGTCCACGTCGCAGACGTTCGCGGCGACGCCGATCGGCACCTGCACGTTGTTGCCTTCGACGGCCACGTTCACCAGGCCGTTCTGCTGGCCGTTCCCGTTGCCGGGCGATTCCTCGTAGCCGGGGAAGTCGTTGGCCGCGGCGGTCTCGCTGTCGACCTCGCAGGCCGTGTCCTCGGTCCCGACGAGCGAGGTCAGCACGTCGACCGACACGTCGCAGACGTTGGCGGCGACGTCGATCGGCACCTGGACGTTGTTGCCGTCCACGAGGACGTTCACGAGGCCCTCCTGGTCCTGCGCGTAGGAAGCGCCGGCCGAAAGCGACAGGGCAGCGACGGCTGCGGCGAAGATGTTGGTGGTCTTGGTCATGAGGTCCTCCTGTGACCAATGATCGACGACCCGCATGCCCCGTCAGGCCGTCCTCGTCCTGCGGGGCGTCTCCCCGACAGGTCGAGCCCACAACGGCGTGCCTCCGGATTGGTTACGACGGCTGCGGACGTGCAGCCACAAACCGCCGATGGCGCCGAGTCAGTCTGGGCGCTTCGCCGCCGGCAGGCCGCACTACCGGGCGAGGACCACCAGCGAGCGCTCGTCCCACGCGACCCGCGTGCGGGTGCCGACGTCGAGGACCGGGCGGCCGATGAGGTTCTTCATGGAGATGTTGAGCGGCTCGGGCACCCCGTCGACGCGGACGTCGTAGTAGGTCATGTCGCCGTAGTAGACGACCTCGTCCACCACGCCCTCGACCACCCGCCGCGTCGTCTCCTCCCCCTCGAACAGGATCGCCAGCGTCTCGGGCCGGATGCCGACGGCGGTGTCGCCTGCCACCACGCCGCCCGGCGCCTGCTCGGTCGCGACCTCGGCCCGGCCGAGACCGGCGACGTCGACCGTGACGCCCGGCCCGCCCTCGGTCACGTGGCCGGGCAGGATGTTCATCTTGCCGATGAACTCGGCCACGCGGCGGCTGTTGGGGCGGCGGTACAGCGTCTCGGGGTCGGCCATCTGGCCGATCTCGCCCTCGAACATGACCGCGATCCGGTCGGACATGACCAGCGCCTCCTCCTGGTCGTGGGTGACGAGGATGAAGGTGATGCCGACGCTGCGCTGCAGGCGGATCAGCTCCACCTGCATCTGCTCGCGCATCTTCTTGTCGAGGGCGGAGAGCGGCTCGTCCAGCAGCAGGACCTTGGGCTTGAGGATCAGCGCCCGGGCGAGCGCCACGCGCTGGCGCTGGCCGCCCGACAAAGCGTGCGCGGCCCGCTTGCCGTAGCCGCGCAGGCCCACCATCTCCAGCGCCTCCTCCACCGCCTTCGCCTTCTCGGCCTTCGGCCGGGGGTCGCGCCGCAGGCCGAAGCCCACGTTCTCGGCCACGGTCAGGTGCGGGAAGATGGCGTAGGACTGGAACACCATGTTGGTCGGCCGCTGGTTCGCCGGCACCCGCTTCATGTCGCGGCCGTCGATGAACATGTTGCCGGACGAGACGTCCTCGAATCCTGCGATGGTGCGCAGCAGCGTGGTCTTGCCGCATCCCGACGGCCCCAGCAGCGAGAAGAACTCGCCGGGCCGGATGTCGAGGTCGATGCCGCGCAGCGCGTGGTAGTCGCCGTAGTACTTGTGGATGCTTTCGAGATGGATCAGCGGGCGGGTCACAGGAAGCCTCCGGTATCGGCCACGCCCGCACGGGCCAGGCCCCGGCGGCGATAATATTCGGCGATGGTCAGCAGGATGATCGACAGCGCGACGAGGATCGTCCCCAGCGCCATCACGACGGGCAGCTGGCCGGGAAAGCGCAGAAGGCCCCAGATGTAGACCGGCATCGTCGGGTTCGTGCCGGTGAGGAAGAAGGCGATGATGAACTCGTCGAGGCTGATGGTGAACGAGATCAGCAGCGACGAGACGATCCCCGGCATGACCAGCGGCAGCGTGATGAGGCGGAAGGCGGACCAGCGGCTCTCGCCCAGATCCATCGCCGCCTCCTCCATCGCTGGGTCGAGGTTCTGGAACGCGCCGTTCAGGATCGCGATGGAGAACGGCGTGCAGATCAGGACGTGCGCCGCGATCACCGACCAGTTCGACAGCTGCAGGCCCAGGACCTGCCGCAACACGATGAGCAGCGACACCGCGACGATGATCTCGGGCAGGACCAGCGGCAGCATCACGAAGCCGAGGATGCCCTGCTTGCCCGGAAAGCTCGCCATTGCGCCGGCGCGGGCGGCGCAGATACCGAGGAGCGTCGCGAAGACCGCCGTCATCACCGCGATGAAGAGCGAGTTCTGCACCGCGTTGTGGAGCGCCGAATTGGTCCACAGTTCGGAGAACCAGCGCGTGGTGAAGCCCTGCAGCGGGAAGGCGATGATCGAGCCGTCGTTGAAGGCGAAGATCGGCAGGAGCGCGATCGGCGCATAGAGGAAGATCAGGTACAGGACGGCGTAGCCCCGCAGCATCAGCGCCCCCTCAGCCAGCGGCGGTTGAGCAGGATGAACACGAGGCTGATCGCCGTCACCGACACCATCGCCACCAGCGCCAGCGCGGCGCCCAGCGGCGCGTTGTTCAGCTGCAGGAACTGCGTCTGGATCATGTTCGCGATCAGCTTGCCGCCCGCGCCCCCCATCAGCTCGGGCGTGACGTAGTCGCCGATGGTGGGGATGAAGACGATGAGGACCGCCGCGACGAGGCCCGGCATGGACAGCGGCAGCGTCACCCGCAGGAAGGTGGTCAGGCGCGTCTCGCCCAGATCCTGCGACGCCTCCAGCAGCGAGCGGTCGATCTTCTCCAGGGCCACGAAGATCGGCAGGATCGCGAACGGCGCGAAGGCGTGCGCCAGCGTGATGATGACCGCGTTCACGTTGTAGAGGATGAAGGTCAGCGGCTCGTCGATGATCCCGAGGCCCTGCAGTCCGGAATTGATGACGCCGTTGTAGCCGAGGATGACCTTCCACAGGAACACGCGGATCAGGTAGCTGGTCCAGAACGGGATGGTGATCAGGAACAGCCACAGCGACTTGCGGTGCGCCGGGACGTGGAACGACACGAAGTAGGCGATCGGGTAGGCCAGCAGCACGGTGACGATGGTCACGGTGCCCGACACGAACAGCGAGCGGCGCAGCAGCAGACCGTAGACCGGCGTGGTCGCGATCTCGCGGTAGTTGTCCAGCGTGAACGTCCGGTCCACGGTCATGAAGTCCTGCGTCCAGAAGGAGAACAGGATCACCGCGCCGACCGGAATGGCGAGCAGGAGAAGCGCGTAGACGAAGGGGGGGACGACAAGCGTGGCCGCGCGACCGCGCTCCGTCGTCAGCCAGGTCCCGATGGCCATCTGTCCGTCACGTTCCCCACGAGTGCCCCGCCCGATGGTTGGGCAACGGCCGCGGAAAGATCAAGGCGGTTCTGTCCCTTCCGCAGGGTGCGTTTCTTCCCTGCCCGCACATCGGGCAGCGGCGGCTCCGGCCTGACCGCAGGCGGTCGGCACGGAGGCCGGCGGTCCCGCCGGGCAACGCAGAAGGGCCGCCCGGTGGGGCGGCCCTCTCGATACTCGGTGCAGCGGGGATCAGCGCTTCGAGAACTGGAAGCTGCGGCGCGCCTTGCGCTTGCCGTACTTCTTGCGCTCGACCACGCGGCTGTCGCGGGTGAGGAAGCCGGCGGCCTTCAGCGCCGAGCGCAGCGACGGATCGTACAGCTGCAGCGCCTTGGAGATGCCGTGCTTGACCGCGCCGGCCTGGCCGGACAGGCCGCCGCCGGCGACCGTCGCCTGGACGTCGAACTGGCCCTCGACCCCGGCGATCTGGAACGGCTGGCGCAGGATCATCTGCAGCACCGGACGCGCGAAGTAGGCGGTGTAGTCGATGTACTTGCCCTTGGCGTCGCGGATCAGGAACTTGCCGGAGCCCGGCTTGATCCAGACGCGGGCGACCGCGTCCTTCCGCTTGCCGGTGGCGTAGGAGCGGCCCAGCTCGTCACGGACCGGCTCGCGCGGGGTTTCGGGCTCTGCCACGGCGACGTCGCCGGCGACCGCGCCCAGCTCTTCGAGCGAATTGACTTGTTCGGCCATGATTTACGCGGTCCTCGTGTTCTTCTTGTTCATCGACTTCACGTCGATGCTCTCGGGCTGCTGGGCGTCCATGCCGTGCTCGGCGCCGGCGAAGACCCGCAGGTGGGTCATCTGCTGGCGGCTGAGGCGGTTGCCGGGAAGCATCCGCTTGACGGCCTGCATCACCACGCGCTCGGGGTGCGCGCCCTCGAGGATCTCGCCGGTGGTGCGGGACTTGATGCCGCCCGGGTGGCCGGTGTGCCAGTAGTTCGGCTTCTCGCGCTTGCGGCCGGTCAGCTGCACCTTGTCGGCGTTGATGACGATCACGTTGTCGCCCATGTCCATGTGCGGCGTGAAGGTCGGCTTGTGCTTGCCGCGCAGGCGCATCGCGACGATCGAGGCGAGCCGGCCGAGGACGACGCCCTCGGCGTCGATCACGATCCACTTCTTCTCGATGTCCGCAGGCGTTGCGGTAAAGGTTTTCATCGTTGGTCTCATCAGTCGGGGGCGGCGGACCGCCCGGCGTTCGGGATGGGCGGGTTATAGAGATCGCCGCGGCCCGGTCAAGCGCGATCCGCGCCGAAAAACAACGTCGAAACAATGGCTTGAAATTACGGTAACAGGTTACCCCATAGCGCTTGCCGCCGCCGGCCGCTGCTCCAACTCCCGCCCATGACCGCGCCGCTGATTCTGACCCTGGCCCTGGACCGTGCGACCTTCGCCCGGTTCGATGCCGAACGCCGAGCGCTGTTCCCCGACCGGCGCTACCGCCTGCCCGCGCACCTGACGCTGTTCCACGCGCTGCCGGGCGACGACCTCGTCCCGATCGGCCAGGCGCTCCTTGAGGTCGCGGCGCGGACGCCTCCCCTGCCCCTCCGCTTCGCCGAGCTGATGGACCTGCGTCCCGGCGTCGCCTACCGCGTCCGCAGCGAGGCGCTGGACCGGCTGCGCGCCGACCTCGCCGTCCGCTGGCAGGACCGCCTGACCCGACAGGACCGGCAGGGGTGGCGGCCGCACGTGACGGTGCAGAACAAGATCCCGACGGAGGACAACGCGTATCCCCGCCTCGCCGCCGGCTTCGCGCCGTTCGAGGGGACGGGCACCGGCCTCCTCCTCTGGCACTATCGCGGCGGCCCGTGGGAGGCGGCGGGCGACTGGGCCTTCGGCGGCTAAGCGTCCGGACGGCCTAGACGTCCACCTCCAGCGGCGGCTGCGCGAGAAGGCCGGCAAGGCGGTCCAGCGCGGCACGGAAGCGCCCGTCGTCCTGCTCGGACGTCAGCGTCAGGCGGACGGCATTCGGCGCGCGCCCGTCGATCAGCGCGAACTCGTCGGCGGCCTTGAGGCGGATGCCCGCCGCCTCGGCCGCACGCAGGAAGGACGAGGCGCGCCAGCCGCGGGGCATCCGCAGCCAGACGAACGGCACGTCGTCGCGGATCGCGGCGTCCCAGCCGGCCAGCGCCTCGCGGGCCATCGCGACGCGGCGTCCGCTCGCGGCCTGGATCGCATCCCGCAACCCGGCGGCGCGGCCGGACTCCATGATCGCCGTCACCACCTCGACCAGCGGCCGGGCGAGACCGAAGAACTGCTGCTGCGCCACTTGCCGCACGGCCGCCGACCCGCCGGGCGGCGCGACGATGGCGCCGACGCGGATGTCGGGGCTGAGGTTCTTGGATAGCGACACGGCGAGCCACGACCGCTCGGGCGCCAGCGTCCGGTAGCCGGGGGCGGCGGCGCCCGCGGGGCAGAAGCAGTTGTCGTCGACGATCTGCATCCCGTGCGCCCGGGCGACGGCGACGATCCGGGCCCGCCGCTCGTCGGAGGTGCGGACCGTCGTCGGATTGTGTGCCTCGGCACTGGTACAAAGCAGCTGGGCCCCGGTCTCCGTCGCCGCCCGGTCGAGCGCGTCGGGCAGCAGCCCCTCGTCGTCCATCGGCACGCCCGCGATGTCGGCCCGCACCAGGGCGGCGGCGTGCCGGATGCCGGGATAGGCCAGCTCCTCCGTCAGGACGACCGGCCGCGGCCCGTGCAGCAGCGTCTGCATCAGGATCACCAGCGCGTGCTGGCCGCCTTGCGTCAGCACCACGTCCTCGGCCGCGATCTCGCCATGTGCCGGGGCCGCGAACCAGTCGGCGATGTGGCGGCGCAGCGTGATGTCGAAGCCGGTGAGCGGGTAGCCGACGTAATCGCCGGGGCCGGCCGGCGGCAGCGCCCGCATCGCCTCGCGGAACGCGTCCGCCTGCCCCACGTCGGCGACCTCGGCGCTGCGCAGGTTGACCATGCCCTCGGGCAGGCGTTCCAGAAAGCCCGCATGGACCGGCGGCGCGACCGGCGCCGCCTCGGTCGCGACGAAGGTGCCGCGGCCCACCACGGCCTCGAGGACGCCGTCGTCGACGAGGTCCTTGTAGGCCTTGGCGACCGTCCCCGGCGTGATGCCGAGCCGCCAGGCGACCTCGCGCACCGGCGGCAGGCGGGCGCCGACGCCGATCCGGCCCGAGGCGATGGCGCCGCGTATCGAGACCTTGAGCCCCTGGGTCTTCTTCACGTGATCGCCGGCGAGATCCGGCCACCAGATTGTATCGGCCACAAAACTCTCCTCGACAGTCACCCGCGGCGGATTGTAGCAAAAGATGCCGCAACAGTGCAAATTGTATCGAAACAAAAGGACCAGGACAATGCCCGCCGCCCGATCGCTCCCGATCGCCCCCGCCTTCCGTTCCGCCGACGCCGCCTGGCCCATCGCCCGCTGGGCGCAGCTCTGGTCCAGCCGCCGTGCGCTGGCACGCCTCGATCCGCACCTGCTGCGCGATATCGGGCTGGATCTGGGCGAGGCCGAGGTTGAGGCGGCGCGCCCGTTCTGGAAGGCCTGACACCACTCACGATCTCTTCCGCCGCCTCGCGTCTCCCCGGCGCTGGCGGCCTCCTCCCGGGCCGGCGCTCCCTGCGCCGGCCCGTTTTTTCAGGGCCGTTTCATCGCGAGGGCGGAATCGAGTAGGTGAGACTGGCGCGGGCGACCGGCGCCTCGTCTCCTTCGGAGCGGATCAGGCAGTCGCCGACCGCCAGGACCCGGCCCAGCTTCAGCAGGCGGCACTCGCAGATCAGGTCCGCCCCCGCCGCCGGCTTGCGCATGAAGTCGAACGACGCCGACGTGGTGACCGCGAGAGCCTGCGGCCCGATCTCGGCGAGGATGGCGAGGTACACACTGACATCCGCCAGTGCGAACATCGTCGGGCCCGAAACGGTGCCGCCGGGCCGGAGGTGCCGCTCCGCCGGCTTGAGGCGCACGCGCAGGCCCATGTCGGGCGGGCCGTCGATCACGTAATCGTCCGACACCTGCGGGAAGTCGCTGGCCAGGAACGCGGCCAGATCTGCGGCATCCATCGTCGGCATGGTCTTTCCTCCGTCCCGCCCGGCGCATACGCTTCACGCGAGCGGCGGGAGGGTCAAGCATGGCGCTGGTGGAGCGGACGGACGAGGGCGGCATCGCCCGGCTGACGATGAACGCGCCGGAGCGGCTGAACGCGCTGTCGGACGCGATGCTGGCGGAGCTGCAGGCGGCGTTCGACGCCATTGCGGCGGACCCGGGCGTGAAGGTCGTCATCCTCTCCGGCGCCGGCCGCGCCTTCTGCGCCGGCCACGATCTCAAGGAGATGCAGGCGGGCCGCCAGTCCGAAGATCGCGGCGCGGCCTATTTCGGGGACCTCTTCGGCCGCTGCTCGCGCCTGATGGGCAGCATCCGCGCCCTGCCCCAGCCCGTCATCGCGCAGGTGCACGGCATCGCGACGGCCGCGGGCTGCCAGCTGGTCGCGACCTGCGACATGGCCGTGGCGGCCGAAGGCACGCGGTTCGGCGTCAACGGGGTGAATATCGGCCTGTTTTGCTCGACCCCGATGGTCGCGCTGACCCGGGCGGTCCCGGCCAAGGCGGCATTCGAGATGCTGACAACAGGACGCTTCGTGGAGGTGAACGAGGCGGTGCAGATCGGCCTGATCAACCGCGCCGTGCCGGAGGCGGAGCTTGCGGCGGCGACGGAGGAGCTGGCGCGGACCGTGGCGGGCAAGCTGTCGGGCGCGGTACGGATCGGCAAGCGGCTGTTCTACGACCAGGGCGAGCGCGGCGAGGCCGATGCCTACGCGCTGGCCGGCGCCGCGATGGTCGAGAACATGCTGATGCGCGATACCGCCGAGGGCATTCAGGCGTTCCTGGAGAAGCGCAAGCCCGACTGGCACTGACCCGCCGGGCCGGCGGTCAGTGCCTCAGCTCGGACCGCAGCAGCGCGATCTCCTCTTCCTCGCTGCCCTCGAACCGGCGGCGGCCGGCGCGCCTGTACCAGAACTCGGCATTGAAGCGGTCGCCCTCGATGCGGTGCAGCAGCGCGTGGACGCGGGCGGCCTCCTCGCTCGGCATGTCCTGGACGATGGCGTGCGCCCCGTCCCAGTCGCCGTCCTCGAGCCGGTCGAGAGCGTCATTCAGATTTTCGGACATCGTCTGACCTCCGGATAGGGTCGCGTTCGGCCAGTCTACGCATGACGGCCGAACCCGATCCATTCACGGCTTCCGGGGAGGCGGACCTTCGCCGTCAGAGGCCGTAGAGGGCGCCGAACTTGCCTTCGAGATAGTCAAGCAGCGGCGCTTCCGACGGCTCGAACCCGCAGGCATGGGCGATGGTCGCCCGCGGCTCGCGCAGGCCCCCGTGGCGTTGCACGGTCTCGCGCAGCCACGCCGTCGCGGGCGCGGTGTCGCCGCGCACCAGTGCGGCGTCGAGATCGGGGACGGCGGTGCGCAGAGCCTGGTGCAGGCAGCCGGCATAGACGTTGCCGAGGGAGTAGGTCGGGAAGTAGCCGAACAGCCCCTCGGACCAGTGGACGTCCTGCAGCAGGCCGTTCGACGGCACGTCGACGGCGAAGCCGAAGTCGGCGAGGAAGCGGTCGTTCCACGCCGCCTCGAGGTCCGCGACCTGCAGGTCGTCCGCGATCAGCGCCCGCTCCAGGTCGAAGCGGAGCATGACGTGCAGGTTGTACTGGACCTCGTCCGACTCGGTGCGGATGTAGCCCTCGTGCACCCGGTTCATCGCGGCGTAGAAGGCGTCCGCGTCCGCCACGCCGAGGTCGCCGAAGGTCTCCGTCATCCGCCCGTGCAGCCAGCCGGCGAAGGCGCGGGAGCGGCCGAGCTGGTTCTCGTAGATGCGGCTCTGGCTCTCGTGCACCCCCATCGAGACGCCCTGCCCCAGCGGCGTCAGCAGGTAGGCCCGGTCGATCCCCTGCTCATAGGCGGCGTGGCCGACCTCGTGGATCGTGGAATAGAAGCAGTTGAACGGGTCCAGCGGGTTGGTCCGCGTCGTGATGCGCACGTCGAGGCCGGAGCCGTTGGAGAACGGGTGCACCGCCTTGTCGATCCGGCCGTTGCCGAAATCGTAGCCGAAGGTCGCCGCAAGTTCCTGGCTGAGCGCCAGCTGCCCCTCCTCGGCGAAGGTCCCGGTGAGCGGCTGCGGCGCCGGCTTCTCGCGGATCGCGTCGCGCAGGGTGACGAGGCGGGGGCGCAGGGCGTCGAACATGCCGGCGATCCGCGTCGACGACGCGCCGGACTCGTAGTCGTTCAGCAGCGCGTCGTAGCGGCTGCCCTGCCCCCGCAGGCAGTCCGCCTCCTCGCGGCGGAGGTCGACCACCTTGGCCAGCATCGGCAGGAAGGCGGCCACATCCTCGTCCGCGCGGGCCTGCGCCCAGACGGCGTGGGCGAGCGAGGTCGTGCGCGCGATCTCTGCCGCGAGCCGCGCCGGCACCTTCGCCATCCGCTCGTAGTCGCGGCGGATGTGGCGCAGGTGCGCCTCGGCGACCTCGTCCGCCGGCTCCGCCGCCGCCAGCCACTCGCCGATGCGCGGGTCGGTGCGGCGGGCGTGCAGGACGTTCGCCATCGCCGCGTGCTCTTCCGCGCGCTGGGGCCCCGCGCCCTTCGGCATCACCGTCTCCTGGTCCCAGCCGAGCCGGCCGGCGATCTGGGAGAGGGCCTCGGTCTCGCGCTGGAAGGCGAGGAGCTCGTCGAAGGCGGTCATGCGCGGCCTCGTATGGACTGGACTTTCGGATAGCGGGCGAGGAAGCGGCCGCGCAGGATCAGCACGAACAGGGCAACGGCGCCGAGCTGGTGGATCAGCGCGAGGCCGAGCGGCGCGGAATAGAGCGCGGTCATGATGCCGAGGACGATCTGCACCGCGACCATCGCCAGCATGGCGTTGAAGGCGAAGCGCGTCGCCGGGTGCGGCGAGCGGCGGGCGCGGGCCCAGACGACGACGCCGAGGATGGCGAGGAGGTAACCGGCGCAGCGGTGGACGAACTGCACCAGCCCCGCATCCTCGAAGAAGTTGCGCCACCAAGGGGTGAGCGTGAACGGTTCCGGCGGCAGCCAGCCGCTCCCCATCAGCGGCCAGGTCGGGAAGGCGCGGCCGGCATCGATGCCGGCGACGAGCGCGCCGAGGAGGATCTGCACGAAGGTCAGGTGCATCAGGCCGGTGGCGCCGCCGAACAGCCGCCGCTCGGCGCTGCGCCGTGCCTGCATCAGGTCCGCCTCCCTCCTGCCGAGGGCGAAGACGTACCACGCCAGGAGGCCGAGGATCGCGAAGGCGAGGCCGAGGTGGACGGCGAGGCGGTAGCTCGCCACGTCCAGCCGCCCGGTGCCGAGGCCGGAGGAGACCATCCACCAGCCGACCGCGCCCTGCAGGCCGCCGAGGGCGCCGGGGATGATCAGCCGCCCGGTCCAGCCCGGCGGGATCTGCCGCCGCACCAGGAACCACAGGAAGCCGACGGCCCAGACGAGGCCGATCACCCGGCCGAGTTGCCGGTGCCCCCATTCCCACCAGAAGATCGAGCGGAACTCGTCGAGGGTCATCTGGCTGTTCTGCTGCTGGAACTCGTCGGTCTCCTGGTAGGCGGCGAACTGCGCCTCCCAGTCGGCCGCGTTCAACGGCGGGATGGCGCCCGAGATCGGCGCCCACTCGGTGATCGACAGGCCCGAGTCGGTCAGACGCGTCGCGCCGCCGACGGCGATCATCACCCAGACCAGCGCGAACAGGATCATCAGCCAGACGCGGATCGCGCCGCGGGCGCCGCCGCGGCCGCGGTCGATCTGGCCGGGGGCGGCGACGGCCTTCTCGGTCGTCGTCACCTCCTCGAAGATCGCGCGGGATTTGCCGGGTTTCAGGCCCATGAGATCGTCCGTCCGCTGGTCGTGTCGTGGCGGGCGGCAAGCTAGGCCCGCCGCCCGGGGGCCGCAAGTCAGCCGGCCCCGCCGCCCCGCCGGGCCAAGTGTCGCAGGATGCCGTGCAGGATCTGCACGTCCGGCCGGGTCAGCGGCATCCGGCTCCACAGGTTGCGCAGCGTCATCTTCATGCCCGGCGCCTTGTCGGCGGGGAAGAAGAAGCCCGTCTCCTCCAGCCGCGCCTCGTAGGTCCGCGCGAGACTCTCCACGTCGCCTGCCGTGGCCCAGGTCGCGCCGGCCATCTCGTCCCGCCGCGCCTCGGCCGCCTCGGCGGCGCGGCGCCACTCGTAGGCCATGAGGAGGACGCACTGGGCGAGGTTGAGCGACGGGAACTCCGGGTTCACCGGCACGCTGACGATCGCGTTGGCGAGCGCGATGTCGTCGTTCTCCATCCCCGTCCGCTCGGGCCCGAAGAGGACGGCGACGCGGCCCCCCTCCGCGACGATGCCCGCCGCCTCGCGCATCGCCTCCTCGGGGGTGAGGACCGGCTTCGTCAGGCCGCGCGGGCGGGCCGTGGTGGCGTAGACGCGGGTGGCGTCGGCCACCGCCTCGGGAGTCGTGGCGTAGAGGCCGGCGGCGTCGAGCAGGCGTCCCGCCCCGCTCGCCATCGCCGCGGCGGCCGGGTTGGGCCAGCCGTCGCGCGGATCGACGAGACGCATCCGTGCGAGGCCGAAGTTCCACATCGCCCGCGCGGCGGCGCCGATGTTCTCGCCCATCTGCGGGCGGATCAGGACGAAGGCGGGCGGGACGGTCTCTGGCATGGGCGCGGTGTTACGGCGCGCGGGCCGGGGCGGCAAGCGGCCGATCAGCGCGCCGCCAGCGCCTCGTGCAGCATCCCGGCCACCGTCTCGCGCGGCACGTCGGCGGTCACGAACGCCTCCCCGATCCGGCGGGCGAGGACGAAGCGCAGGCGCCCGTCCTGCACCTTCTTGTCCTGCGCCATGAGCCGCAGCACCCCCTCCGCGTCCGGCAGGTCGCCCGGGATGTCCGCCAGATCCCGCTTCAGCCCCATCGCGGCGAGGTGCGCCCGCACCCGCGACGGCTCTTCCTGCGGGCAGAGGCCGAGGCGCGCCGACAGCTCGAACGCCAGCGCGCAACCGATCGCGACGCCCTCGCCATGCAGCAGCCGATCGGAATATCCGGTCGCCGCCTCCAGCGCATGACAGAACGTGTGGCCGAGGTTCAGGAGCGCCCGGTCCCCCTCCTCGGTCTCGTCGCGCATCACGATCTCGGCCTTCATCTCGCAGGACCGCCGGACGGCACGGACCAGCGCCGCGGGATCGTCCCGCAGCGACGGCCCGGCCCCTTCCAGCCAGGCGAAGAAGTCCGCGTCGCCGAGCAGGCCGTACTTCATCACCTCGCCATAGCCGGCGCGGAAGTCGCGCTCCGGCAGGGTCGACAGCAGGCCGGTGTCCGCGATCACCAGCCGCGGCTGGTGGAACGCGCCGACGAGGTTCTTGCCCTGCGGCGTGTTGATGCCGGTCTTGCCGCCGACCGAGCTGTCGACCTGCGCCAGCAGCGTCGTCGGCACCTGCACGAACGCCGTCCCTCGCCGCAGCACCGCGGCGGCGAAGCCGACGAGGTCGCCCACCACGCCGCCGCCGAAGGCGACGACGACGTCCTTGCGCTCCACTCCTTCGGCGAGGAGCCACTCGCAGGTCCGCGACAGCCCGTCCCAGCCCTTGGTCCCCTCGCCCGGCGGCAGCACCAGCGTCGCGTGATCGACGCCGCCGGCGTCCAGCGCCGCCTCGAGCCGCGGCAGGTGCGCAGCCGCGACCCTCTCCTCCGTCACGATCCGCACCCGCGGCCGGCGCAGAAGCGGAGCGAGGTCAGCCGCGATGCCGTCCAGCAGGCCGGGGCCGATGCGGATGTCGTAGGCGCGCCCCGGCAGGTCGACGCGGACGGTCTCGATGCTCATGCGGTCTCCTCCGTCAGCACGTCGGGCCGGGTCAGCAGGGCCGCGATCACCCGATCCGTCGTCTGGTCGAGGCTGTAGCCCGGCTCGCTGGCCACCGACAGGTCCGCCTCGGCGTAGAGGGGCGTGCGCGCCTCCATCAGCTCGGCCAGCCGGCCCTTCGGATCGGGCGCCTTCAGGAGCGGGCGGGTGTCCTTGTGGCGCACCCTCTCCCACAGCGTGTCGAGCGCAGCGTCCAGCCAGATCGACACCCCTCGCTCCGAGATCATGCGCCGGTTCTCGGCCGAGACGAACGCGCCGCCGCCGGTGGACAGGACGACCGGCGGGCCGGACAGCAGGCGCGAGATCACCGCCCGCTCGCGATCGCGGAAGAAGGCCTCGCCGTCGCGGGCGAAGATTTCGGCGATGGTGGCGTTGGCCGCCTCCTCGATCGCGACGTCCGAATCGATGTGCGGCACGCCGAGCCGCCCGGCGAGCGTGCGGCCCACCGCGCTCTTGCCCGAGCCCATCATGCCGACGAGGACGACGGTCCGGTGAAGGCGATAGGGGCGCGGCCGTGCCGCTGTCCCCGCCTGCCCCGCCGCCCGCTGCATCGCCGTCCTTCCCCTCCCGGCCGGGGCCGTGTGGCCTGTCCGCCCTGACTCGCGGCCCGCTCCCGCCGCGCGGACCTGAATGGCGTGAACTTGGGCGAAAAGCCATATATAAGTCGGGCGGAACAGGCAGCCGGAACGGCGCCGGGCAGGACGGCAGGAAGGGAACAGGCGCATGTGGAGACTGATCAAGCTGTTGTTCTGGCTCGTCCTTCTCGCCGCGATCTGCCTCGTGGCCTATGCCTATGTCGGCCCCGTCTTCTTCCCCGACGACTTCGCCGCGCCCGAGCGGCAGGTGACCGAGCCGGTCACCCTGACGCCGACCGACTGATGCGCGCGCTCGCCCGACTGGTCGCGCTGGCGGCGCTCGCGGGCCCTGCCGCCGCGCAGGAGGCCGACGCACCTCTGTCGGCGATCGACTGGCTATCCCGCAGCGTCGAGACGGCGCCGCCCGCCGCGAACCCGGCCGCGGCCGAGCCTCCGGTCTCGGGCGACGCGACCTCGCCGGAGATCACGGTGACCCCGCTCGACCAGCCGACGGCCGATCCGGTCGGCCTGCTGCCCCCATCCGTCACCGGCCTGCCGGCGAGCCTGTGGTCGCGCTCCTCCGAGGCGGCGCTGACTGAGCTCGTCCGGGGCGAGCGGATCGAGACGCTACCGGCGATGCAGGATCTGATCTCGATGCTGATGCTGGCGGAGGCCGATCCGCCGATGGACGCCGGCCCGGGCGGCGCGCTGTTCCTCGCCCGCGTCGACAAGCTCCTCGACCTCGGGGCGCTGGAGCCGGCGGCGGCGCTGCTGGAGGCCGCGGGACCGGTCGACGACCCCGAGCGGTTCCGCCGCTGGTTCGACGTCTCGCTTCTGCTGGGGACCGAGGACGCGGCCTGCGCGGCCATGCGCGACCGCCCGACCATCGCGCCCACCCTGCCCGCCCGCGTCTTCTGCCTCGCACGGCAGGGCGACTGGAACGCGGCGGCGCTGACGCTGAACACCGCCATCGCGCTCGGCGACGTGACGCCCGAGGAAGAGGCGCTGCTGACCCGCTTCCTCGACGTGACGCTGGACGAGACGGCGTTCCCGCTGCCGGTGCCCGAACGTGTGACGCCGCTGATGTTCCGCCTCTACGAAGCGATCGGAGAGGCGCTGCCGACCGCCGACCTGCCCCGGGCCTTCGCCCATGCCGACCTGCGCGAGATCACCGCCTGGCGGCTCCAGATCGAGGCGGCGGAGCGGCTGGCGCGCAACGGCGCGGTCTCGCAGAACGTCCTGTTCGACCTCTACACCCGTCAGAGCCCCGGCGCGTCGGGCGGCGTCTGGGACCGCGCCGCGGCGATCCAGCGCTTCGAGGCGGCGCTGCAGGACGGGCCGGCCGCCGTGGCGGAGGCGCTGCCCGAGGCCTGGGCGGCGATGGAGGCGATCCGCGCCGAGGTGCCGTTCGCGCAGGAATACGCCGCCGCCCTGGCCGGGGTCCCGCTGACCGGCGAGGCGGCGGCGCTTGCGCACCGTATCGCGCTGCTGTCACCGGACTACGAGGCGGCGGCGCTGGCGCGCCCCGCCGACGATGGCACGGGCCGCCTTCTGAACGGCGTGGCGCGGGGCGACGTCGCCGGTCTGTCGCCCTCCGGCCCGGCCGAGACGGCCATCGTGGCGGCCTTCGCCGGCGCCGAAGTGCCGCAGAGCGCGGCGGAACTGATAGAGGCGGGCCGTCTGGGCGAAGCGCTTCTTCGCGCCGGCACCCAGTTCAACCAGGGCCTCGCGGGCGACACGACGGCCCTGACGGGGGCGCTGGCCACCCTTCGGGCGGTCGGCCTCGAGGATCTCGCCCGGCGCGCGGCGCTGCAGGTGCTGATCCTCGACCGGGCGCCGTGATGACCGCGCCACGGGACGATGCCGGCTGGATCTCGGTCTTCCTGGAGGCGCAGGCGGCGGAGGCGGGGGCCGCGCGCAACACGCTGCTGGCCTATGGGCGGGACCTCAAGGACGCGGCCGGCTGGCTGGCGCATCGACGCGCGTCCTTCGCGACCGCCGCGCAGTCGGACATCGAGGACTACCTCGTCTCGTGCGAGGCCGAGGGCCTGTCCCGCGCCACCCGCGCCCGGCGCCTGTCGGCGATCCGCCAGCTCTACCGGTTCGCCTTCGACGAGGGGTGGCGGAACGACAATCCCGCGATCCGCCTCAGCGGCCCCGGCAAGGACAAGCGCCTGCCGAAGACGCTGACCGAGGACGAGGCGACGCGCCTGATCGACGCCGCCCGCGAGGGGCGCGAGGCGGTGCGCGACACCTGCCTGATGGAGCTGCTCTACGCCACCGGCCTGCGGGTGACCGAGCTGGTCTCGCTGCCCGTCGCGGCGGTGCGGGGCGATCCGCGGATGCTGCTGGTGAAGGGCAAGGGCGGCAAGGAGCGGATGGTACCGCTGTCCGGCCCCGCCCGGGCGGCGCTGGCCGAATGGCTGATCAGGCGCGACGCCGCCGAGGATGCGGCGCGCGCGAAGGGCCGCCCGGCGTCGCGGTTCCTGTTCCCCTCCACCGGGCGCGAGGGGCACCTGACGCGCCACCGCTTCCACGCGCTCATCAAGGAGCTGGCGGTGCGGGCGGGCGTGTCTCCGGCGAAGGTCTCGCCGCACACCCTGCGCCACGCCTTCGCGACCCACCTCCTCGCCCACGGCGCGGACCTGCGCGCGATCCAGACGCTGCTCGGCCATGCCGACGTCTCGACGACCGAGATCTACACCCACGTCCTCGACGCCCGCCTGCGGGAGCTGGTGACGCGGCATCACCCTCTCGCACGCGAGGATGGCGGCGGAACCGCCGAGGCCCCGGCCGGTTGAGCGCAGGACCATGCCCCGCTGCGGCCGCGGCGCCGATCGACCGTCCTGCCGCCGCCGTCGTCGCCGGGCGGACCGGCGCGGCGGGTTGAACACGGCTCGATCTGGCCGCATTAAGACACAATCGCGCAAGTGCGCCCCATGGAACCGATGACCCCCCTTTTCTCCGACGCCGCCTTCTGGATGACCGCCGGCGCCATCCTGTGCCTTCTCGTCGCCTCGGCCTTCTTCTCGGGCTCCGAGACCGCCCTCACCGCCGCGAGCCGTGGCAAGCTGCGCTCCGCCGCCGACAGGGGCCACAAGGGCGCCGCCCGCGCCCTCGACGTGACCGAGGACAGCGAGCGGCTGATCGGCTCGGTCCTTCTCGGCAATAACGTCGTCAACATCCTCGCGACCTCGCTCGCGACCGCGCTGCTGACGCGCGTGGTCGGCGACGGCGGCGTGGCGCTCGCGACGCTGGTGATGACGGTTCTCGTGCTGATCTTCGCCGAGGTGCTGCCCAAGACCTACGCCATCACCAACGCCGAGAGCATGGCCTCGACCGTCGCCGCGCCGATCTCGCTGATCGTCAAGGTGCTGGCGCCCGTCGTCTCGCTCGTCCGGCTGATCGTCCGGGGCGTGCTGCGAGTCTTCGGCGTGCGCACCGATCCCGACGCCTCCGTCCTCGCCGTGCGCGAGGAAATTGCGGGCGCCCTGTCCCTCGGCGAGGACGAGGGCGCGATCGAGAAGGAAGACCGCGATCGCATCCTCGGCGCGCTCGACCTCGGCGACCGCGCGGTGGAGGAGATCATGCGCCACCGCAGCCAGGTCGAGACGCTCGATGCCGGCCTGCCGGTGTCCGAGATCCTGACCCGCGTGCTGGAGAGCCCGCACACCCGCCTGCCCCTGTGGAAGGACACGCCCGAGAACATCGTCGGCGTGCTCCACGCCAAGGATCTGCTGCGCGCGCTGAACCGCATGCTGCGCGACGACGGGCAGGTGAACGAGGCGGAGATGGCGAACTTCGACATCCTCAGCGTGGCGATGAAGCCCTACTTCATCCCCGAATACACCACGCTCGACGACCAGATGCGCCAGTTCCTCAAGCGGCACACGCACTTCGCGCTGGTGGTGGACGAGTACGGCACGCTGCAGGGCCTGATCACGCTCGAGGACATCCTCGAGGAGATCGTCGGCGAGATCAGCGACGAGTTCGACGTCCAGAGCGAGGCGCAGGTCGCCCGGACCGAGGATGGCGGCTACCTCGTCGAGGGCCAGATGACGATCCGCGACCTCAACCGCCTGCACGACTGGCATCTGCCGGACGAGGAGGCGAACACGGTCGCCGGCCTCGTGATCCACGAGGCCCAGCTGATCCCGGCCGAGGGGCAGGTCTTCGCCTTCCACGGCTTCCGCTTCGAGGTGCTGCAGAAGGAGGAGAACCGAGTGGCCCTCCTCAAGATCACGCCGCTGGAGCCGGCGGAGGGCTGACCGCCGGCGCCGGCTGTCAGCTCGCCGCCGCCTTCGCCTTCTCCTTCTTGCTCGCCTCGACCTTCTCCGCCAGGTCGCGGGCGATGGCGAAGGCGCCTCGGATCTTCTCCTTGTCGTCCTTCCAGTCGCGGCGGACGACGATGCGGTTGTCCTTCACCTTCGCCAGCCCGTCCTGTCCCTGGATGAACTCCACCAGCCCCTGAGGCGAGGCGAACTTGTCGTTGTGGAAGCGGATGGTCGCGCCCTTCGGCCCGCCGTCCAGCTGCGAGATGCCGGCGCGTTTGCACATCGCCTTGATGCGCACGATCGTCAGCAGCACGTTCACCTCGCGCGGGAGCTTGCCGAAGCGGTCGATCAGCTCGGCAGCGAAGCCTTCCAGCTCCACCTTCGTCGACAGGTCGCTGAGGCGGCGGTACAGGCCGAGCCGGACGTCGAGGTCGGGCACGTACTCCTCGGGGATCAGCACGGGAACGCCGAGGTTGATCTGCGGCGCCCAGCTGCCCTCGTCCGGCATCGCCTCGCCCGCGCCCGAGCGGATGCGCGCGATCTCGTCCTCCAGCATCTGCTGGTACAGCTCGTATCCGACCTCGCGCATCTGGCCCGACTGCTCCTCGCCGAGGAGGTTTCCGGCGCCGCGGATGTCGAGATCCTGGGACGCCAGCGTGAAGCCGGCGCCGAGCGAATCGAGCGAGCCGATGACGCGCAGGCGCTTCTCCGCGTTCGGCGTCAGCGGGCTGCGCGGCTTGGTGGTGAGATACGCGTAGGCGCGCGTCTTGGAGCGGCCGACCCGGCCGCGGATCTGGTACAGCTGCGCCAGGCCGAACATGTCGGCGCGGTGGATGATCATCGTGTTGGCGGTCGGGATGTCGAGGCCGCTCTCGACGATCGTCGTCGCCAGCAGCACGTCGTACTTGCCGTCGTAGAAGGCGTTCATCCGGTCGTCGAGCTCTCCGGCCGCCATCTGGCCGTGGGCGACGACGTAGCTGACCTCGGGCACCTCGCGCTTCAGCCAGTCCTCCATCTCGGGCAGGTCCGACAGGCGGGGCACCACGAAGAACGACTGCCCGCCGCGGAAGTGCTCGCGCAGCAGCGCCTCGCGGATGGTGACGCTGTCGAACTCGCTGACATAGGTGCGTATGGCGAGCCGGTCGATCGGCGGCGTGCCGATGATCGACAGCTCGCGCACGCCGGAGAGCGCCATCTGCAGCGTCCGCGGGATCGGCGTCGCGGTCAGCGTCAGGACGTGGACGTCCGAGCGCAGCGCCTTGAGCCGTTCCTTGTGGGCGACGCCGAAATGCTGCTCCTCGTCGATGACGAGCAGGCCGAGGTTCTTGAACTTCACCCCCTTCGCCAGCAGCGCATGCGTGCCGATGACGATGTCCACCGACCCGTCTGCGAGGCCCTGCCGCGTGAGGTTGGCGTCGGTGGTCGAGACGAAGCGCGACAGCGGGCGGACGTTGATCGGAAAGCCGCGGAAGCGTTCGGCGAAGCCCTTGTAGTGCTGCCGCGCCAGCAGCGTCGTCGGCGCGATCACGGCGACCTGCACGCCGGACATGGCGGCGACGAAGGCGGCGCGGATCGCCACCTCGGTCTTGCCGAAGCCGACGTCGCCGCAGACGAGGCGGTCCATCGGCGTGCCGGATTCCATGTCCTCCAGCACCTCCTCGATCGCCTGCAGCTGGTCGTCCGTCTCGGCATAGGGGAAGCGGGCGAGGAACTGGTCCCACATGCCGTCCGGCGGATCGAGGACGGGGGCCTTGCGCAGCGCCCGCTCGGCCGCGACGCGGATCAGCCGCTCGGCCATCTGGCGGATGCGTTCCTTCAGGCGCGCCTTCTTGGCCTGCCAGGCGCCGCCGCCCAGCTTGTCGAGAAGGCCTTCCTCGTGGCCGTAGCGACTGAGCAGTTCGATGTTCTCGACCGGCAGGAACAGGGTCGCGCCCTCGGCATACTCGATCTTGAGGCACTCGTGCGCGGCGCCGGCGGCGGTCACCACCTCCAGCCCGTGGTAGCGGCCGACGCCGTGGTCGACATGGACGACGAGGTCGCCGGGCGACAGCGACTGCGCCTCGGTGAGGAAGTTCTCGGCGCGGCGGCGCTTCTTCGACTGGCGGATCAGACGGTCGCCGAGGACGTCCTGCTCGGAGATGACGGTGAGGTTCGGCGCCTCGAACCCATGCTCCAGCGCCCAGACGGCGAGGTGCACGCCGGACTTGCCGACGCGGGCGAAGCTGTCGACGGGGATCGTCTCGCCGATGCCCTCGTCCTCGATCAGCCCCTCCAGCCGCTCGCGCGCGCCGGCGGAGTAGCTGGCGATCACCACGGGGCCGTCGGCCGCCCTCGCTTTCACGTGCTTCGCCAGCGCAGCGAAGACGTTCACGTTCTCCGCCTGTCGCTCCGGCGCGAAGTCGCGGCCGATCCGCCCGCCCGCGTCGGTGACGCCGGGGCCCGTCGGCTGCTTCAGCGGCGCGAAGGACAGGACGCGGCGATCCTTCAGCGCCGCGGTCCAGGCGGCGTCGTCCAGGTAGAATCCGCCCGGCGGCGCAGGCTTGTAGACGGTGTCGATCCGCCCCTTCTGCGCCATCGCGGCGCGGCGGGTCTCGTAGGCGTCCTCCACCAGCGTCCAGCGCGCGTCCCGCGCCGCGTCGATCTGGTCGTCCTGGGTGATGGTCGCGTTCGGCAGGTAGTCGAACAGGGTCTCGAGCCGGTCGTGGAAGAACGGCATCCAGTGCTCCATCCCCGCCTGCTTGCGCCCCGCGCTCACCGCCTCGTAGAGCGGGTCGTCGGTGCCGGCGGCGCCGAACTCGATCCGGTAGCTCTGGCGGAAGCGGGTGATCGCCGCGTCGTCGAGGATGACCTCCGAGACGGGGGCGAGCTCGACGGTCTTCAGCTTCTCGGTCGTGCGCTGGGTGGCGGGATCGAAGCGCCGCGCGCCGTCGAGGACGTCGCCGAACAGGTCGAGCCGGACCGGCCCGTCCTGCCCCGGCGGGTAGATGTCGATGATGCCGCCGCGGACGGCGTAGTCGCCCGGCTCGGTCACCGTGGGCGACTGGGTGAAGCCCATGCGGACGAGGAACTTGCGCAGGGCGTCCTCGTCGACCCGGCTGCCGACGTTCGCGATGAAGGCCGCGTCCTTCAGCACCTCGCGCGCCGGCACCCGCTGCGTCGCGGCGTTGAGCGTGGTGAGCAGGACGAAGCGCTCGGGCATCCGGTGCACGAGGGCCGCAAGCGTCGCCATCCGGGTCGCGGTGATGTCCGCCGACGGCGAGACGCGGTCGTAGGGCAGGCAGTCCCACGCCGGAAAGGTCACCACCGGCAGCGCGGGGTCGAAGAAGGCGAGCGCGGCGCGCATCGCCTCGGCCCGGCGGTCGTCACGAGCGACATGGACGACCGGCCCGCCGGAGCGGGAAATCTCGTCGAGGATCAGGCGGGCGTCGAACCCCTCGGGCGCGCCCGAGACGGTGACGTGGGAGGGGGAGCGAGGCATGGCGCTGACCTACGGCTTGCGCGGGCGGAGTCAACTGGCGCGCCGCGCACGGTGAACGGTGTCGTGAGGAGGCCACGGGCGCTGTCGGCGGCGCTTTTGTCGATCCGCTCCGGCCTTGAGCCGGGGCCCCGACGTGACAGAGTGCTGGACAGGGCGAGGCCCCGGCTCAGGGCCGGGGCGGGGTCTCTTGCAGATGCAAGGCTTGACCGAACCCCGCGCAGCTGAGCGCCGCCCCTCTCCCCGTCCGCAGCCTACCAGCCCGGGATCGGGCTGACCGTCAGGTTCTGGTACATGCCGAACATCGCGGTGACGAAGATCGACACCATTCCGATCACCTGCGTCCACAGCCGGTGCCGCGTCAGCCGCTTGAACAGCGCCTCGCCCGTGGGCTGCTCGGCCTCGATCCGGCGGGCGGTCGCGATGCTCATCGCGCCGACGAGGCTCATCGGCAGGGCGAGCAGGACCACGGCCTGCGCGAACTCCACCCAGTACCAGAAGGCGAGGACGAGGAGCGCGGTCATCAGGAAGGCGCCGAACCCCAGCAGCCACAGCCCCGACTGGCGCGTGATGTAGAGGATCCGGTTGACCATCACCCGGACCATGTCCTCGAGGTCGGCCGTCGCCTGCCCGCCGTGCCGGCGGGCGCGGATCAGCATGTCGTAGGGGATGCCCATGACGTAGTGGCTGGCCGACGACCACATGACCGCGAGGACGATCCAGAACCACAGGTTCGAGAACGACCGCATGTCGATGACTTCGAAGAGGGTCTGGGTAAAGGTCACCGGGATCGGTCGGTTGCTGGCAGCGGCGGCCTCTGGCGGGCCGGTTCGCGCGGACCCTAGCGGCGGCCCCGGCGGGCCGCCAGACTTGCCGCCGAGGCCGATCCGTGCGAGCGCTCGGGGTGTGACATGAAAGGCAGTTTCCGCATGGTTACGCCCCTCGTACAGTTTCCCGCGCCCTACCCCGCCGCCCGGATGCGCCGCGTCCGCCGCACTCCGGCCCTGCGCGCCATGGTGGCCGAGAACACACTTTCTCCGGCCGACTTCATCTGGCCGGTCTTCCTGATGGAGGGCCGCGACGAGGAGACGCCCGTGCCCTCGATGCCCGGCGTCGTGCGCCGCACGGTCGACCGGATCGGTGCCGCCGCGCGCGAGGCGCAGGCCCTCGGCATCCCGGCGATCTGCCTCTTTCCCTACACCTCGATGGAGGCGCGCACCTCCGACTGCGCGATGGCCTGGGATTCCGACAACCTCACCAATCGCGCGATCCGCGAGATCAAAGACGCCTGCCCCGACATCGCGGTGATGACCGACATCGCGCTCGACCCCTACAACATCGACGGCCAGGACGGGTACGTCCGGGACGGCGACGTGGTGAACGACGAGACGGTCGAGGCGCTGGTGAAGATGGCCCTGGCGCAGGCGGAGGCGGGGGCCGACATCCTCGGCCCCTCGGACATGATGGACGGGCGGATCGGCGCGATCCGCGGGGCGCTGGAATCCGAAGGCCACCGCGACGTCGCGATCCTCAGCTACGCCGCCAAGTTCGCGAGCGCCTTCTACGGTCCGTTCCGCGATGCCGTCGGCGCGTCCGCCGCGCTCAAGGGCGACAAAAAGACCTACCAGATCGACCCGGGAAACGGCGACGAGGCGATGCGCTGCGTCGCCCGCGACCTCGCCGAGGGGGCCGACATGGTGATGGTGAAGCCGGGGATGCCCTACCTCGACGTCTGCCGCCGGGTGAAGGACGGCTTCGGCGTGCCGACCTTCGCCTACCAGGTGTCGGGCGAGTACGCGATGCTGCAGGCGGCCGCGCAGAACGGCTGGCTGAAGGGCGAGGCGGTGATGATGGAGAGCCTTCTCGCCTTCAAGCGCGCCGGCTGCGACGGCATCCTCACCTACTACGCCCCCGCGGCGGCCCGCCTGCTGAACGGCTGAGGCCGCCCGCCGTCAGCCCAGTCCCAGCCGCTCGCGCATGAAGGCCAGCGCCACCTGCAGGCCGTCCGGCGCGATGCCGTGGGCGGTGCCCTTCATCACGTGGGCGTAGACCTCGGTCCAGCCGGCCTCCTGCAGCGCCTGCGCGGCGTCGGGCAGCGACTGCGGCGGCACGACCTCGTCCTGGTCGCCGTGGACCAGCAGGACCGGCGGGCGGCTGACCACCTCGTCGGCGAGCAGCTCCGGCTCCAGCAGGCGGCCGGAGAAGGCGACGACGCCGGCGACCGGATCCTCGCGGCGCGGTGCGACATGGAGCGCCATCATCGTCCCCTGGGAGAAGCCGAACAGCATGACCTGCTCGGGTAGCAGATCCTCGTCCACCATCACGCCGTCGAGAAAGGCGTTGAGGTCCTCGGCCGCGCGGACGGCGCCAGCGCGGCTCTCCTCCTCGCTCGACCCGTCGATCCAGGGGATCGGGAACCACTGGAACCCGAACGGCGCCCCGGCGCAGGCCTCGGGCGCGTCGGGGGCGAGGAACAGCGTGTCGGGCATGAACTCCGCCAGCGGGTCGGCGAGGCCGAGCAGGTCGGCGCCGTTGGCGCCGTAGCCGTGCAGGAAGATGACGGCCGAGCGGGTCTCGCCCGAAAGCGGCTCTCGCCGGCCGGCGTCCAGTGCGCGTGTCATGTGATCCCTTCCCTGCCCTTGGCGTGCCGGTAGTAGGCCCACAGCGCACGGGCCGCAACGCTGCGCCACGGGCTCCACGCCCCGGCCATCTCGCGGAGCGCCCTCTCCGTCGGCCGCTCGGGCAGGTCGAAGAGAAGGCGCGCCCCCTCCTGCAGCGCAAGGTCACCGGGGGCGAAGACGTCGGCGCGGCCGAGGGCGAACATGGCGTAGATCTCCGCCGTCCAGACCCCGATGCCGGGGATGGCGGTGAGAGTGGCGATCACTTCGTCGGTGGGCGTCTCGCGCAGCGCCGCATAGTCGATGCCCGCCCCGGCGAGCGCGCGGGCATAGCGCATCTTCGGCCGCGACAGGCCGACGGCGCGCAGCGTCTCGTCGTCGGCCGCGAGGACGGCCTGCGGATCGGTCAGCCCCGCCGCCTCGATCCGCGCCCAGATCGCCCGTTGCGAGGCAACCGAGACCTGCTGGCCGATGATGGCGTTGAACAGCCGGTCGAAGCCGTCGCTGGTCCGGCGCAGCGGCAGCGGGCCGACCGCCGCCAGCGCCGGGGCGAAGCGCGGCTCGGCGACGGCGAGCCACTCGGCGCCCTCGGCGACGCAAGCGTCGCCCACGATGATCCGCCCGACGCTCACAGCGGCAGGCCCCGCACCCATGCCATCGCCGCCTCCGCCGTCGTCACGCGGGGCGCGTCCGGCAGCGGCGGTCGGTCGATCAAAGCGACCGGCAGCCCGAGCGCGCGGGCGGCGTCCAGTTTCGCCCGGCCCTCGTCGCCGCCCGAATCCTTGACGACAAGCCAGTCGACGCCGGTCAGCGCGAACAGCGCCTTCTCGGCGTCCAGCGTGAAGGGCGGGCGGCCGACGACGTAGTCCCCTCCCTCGATCGGGAACGGTTCCTTGGGCGGATCGATCACCCGCAGCATGAGACGACGCCCGGCGAGCTCTGCGGCGGCGCCCAGCGATTGCCGCCCGGTGGCGAGGAAGACCGTCGCGCCGGTGGGGATCAGCCCGGCCGCGTCCTCCAGCCGGGCGATGCGGGTCCAGCGGTCGCCGTCGCCCTCCTGCCAGCCGGGGCGGAGAATCTGCAGGTAGGGGACGCCCTGCTCGGCGCACAGTCGCCCCGTGCGATCGGTGATGCGGGCGGCGAACGGGTGCGTGGCATCGACCACGGCCGTGATCCCCTCGACCCGCAGGCAGTCGAGAAAGCCCTCCGCCCCTCCGAAGCCGCCCCGCCGCGTCGGCAGCGGCAGGGGCAGCGGCCGGTCCGTCGCGCCCGCCAGCGAGACGAGCGCGGGCACGCCGGCGCGCGACAGCCGTTCCGCCATCTCGCGCCCCTCTCGGGTGCCGGCGAGGAGGAGGACCTTCACGCCTCGGCCTCCGCCAGGATCGTGCCGTCGCGGGCGACCACGACGACGCCGAGGCGGACCGGGGTCTCCGGCCGGAGCAGGCGGAGCGCTGCCGCGGCAGCCTCGCGGCCGACGATGTCCGCCAGATGCGGGGCCAGCGTCAGCGCCTCCAGCGCGGTATTCGCGCCCTGCACCCGCGCGTCCCCCGCCCACTCCGCCAGCCGGCCGAGATCCACCTGGCTGCGCCCCGAATGCAGATCCCCCGCCCCCTGCGCCAGCTTCGCCAGCTTGCCGATGCCGCCGCCGATGGTGATCCGCTCCACCGGGTGTCGGCGCAGGTACTTCAGCATGCCCCCCGCGAAGTCGCCCATGTCGAGCATCGCATGGTCCGGCAGGCCGTACCGCGCCTGCACCGCCCTCTCCGACGTGGCCCCGGTGCAGCCGGCGACGTGGGCCTGGCCCGAGGCGCGGGCCACGTCGATGCCGCGGTGGATCGAGGCGATCCAGGCGGCGCAGCTGAACGGGCGGACGATGCCCGTCGTGCCGAGGATCGACAGGCCCCCTTCGATGCCGAGGCGGGGGTTCCAGGTCTTCGCCGCCAGCGCCGCGCCGCCGGGGACGGAGATGGTGATCTCCACGTCCGGCGCCCGCCCGTGCTCGGAGGCGAGCTCCGCCACCACCTCGTCCATCATCGCCCGCGGCACCGGGTTGATCGCCGGCTCCCCCGGCGGGATCGGCAGGCCGGGTTTCGTGACGGTGCCGACGCCCTCGCCCGCGCGGAAGATCACGCCGCCCTGCGAGCCGGCCACGCGCGCCACGATCATCGCGCCGTGCGTCACGTCGGGGTCGTCGCCGGCGTCCTTGACGATGCCGGCCTCGGCCCAGCCGTCGCCCTCCGCCCTGTGCGCCACCGCGAAACTCGGCGTCTCCCCTTTCGGCAGGCGGATCGTCACCGCCTCGGGCCAGCTCCCGCCCCAAAGCCGCGTCAGCGCAGCCTTCGTCGCCGCGGTCGCGCAGGCGCCGGTGGTCCAGCCGCGGCGGAGGGGGGTGTCGGTCATCGCCGCGCGACACTAGCGGGACGCACCTGCGCCGCCAATGGTCGCGCCCGCGCTTTGCCGCAGCGGCGCGAGGTGGCATGACGGGGACATGAGCGAGTCGACTCTTCCCGCCGGCCTGCCGGTGTTCCAGCCCGGATGGGTCTGGCTGTGCGGCGCCGGGCCGGGCGATCCGGGCCTGCTGACCCTGCACGCGCTGAACGGCCTGCGGCAGGCGGACGTGGTGGTCTACGACGCGCTCGTCGACACCACGATCCTAGACCTCGCGCCGGGGGCGGAGCACATCTACGCCGGCAAGCGCGGCGGCAAGCCGTCGGCCAAGCAGCGCGACATCTCGCTGCGGCTGGTGGAGCTGGCGCGGGCCGGCAAGCGCGTCCTGCGGCTGAAGGGCGGCGATCCCTTCGTCTTCGGCCGCGGCGGCGAGGAGGCGCAGACGCTGGTCGCCCACCGCGTCCCCGTCCGCGTCATTCCGGGCGTGACCGCGGGAATCGGCGGCCTCGCCTATGCCGGCATCCCGGTCACCCACCGCGACGTGAACCAGTCCGTCACCTTCGTCACCGGCCACGACCAGTCCGGCGAGGCGCCCTCCGCCCTCGACTGGGACGCGATCGCCCGCGGCAGCCAGGTCATCGTGATCTACATGGGGATGAAGCATGTCGGCCGCATCGCCGCCTCGCTGATCGGCGCAGGCCGCTCGGGGGACGAGCCCTGCGCGGTCGTCTGCGAGGCCGCGACGCCCCGCCAGCGCGTGCTGGAGACGACCCTTGCGCGGCTGGAGGCGGACATCGACGCGGCGGGACTGGAGCCGCCGGCGATCCTGTGCGTCGGGCGGACGGTCCTGCTGCGGCAGGTCCTGGCCGAGCCGTGGGAGGCCGCCGACGCCGATCCGCTGGGCACGCGGCGGCTCTCCGATGCGGGCTGAATGCCCGGCCTGATCGTCGCCGCCCCCGCCTCGGGAAGCGGCAAGACGCTGGTGACGCTTGGCCTGCTGCGGGCGTTCCGGGACCGGGGCGTGGCCGTGCGGGGCGCGAAGTCGGGGCCGGACTACATCGACCCGCGTTTCCACGAGGCGGCCTGCGGCGCGCCGTCGGTGAACCTCGACGCCTGGGCGATGTCGCCGGCGCGGCTGCGGGCGCTGGCGGCGACGGACGACCTGCTGATCGTCGAAGGTGCGATGGGACTGTTCGACGGCGCGGCAGGCGGCGGCGGATCGGTCGCGGATCTCGCGAAGGTGCTGGGCCTGCCGGTCGTGCTGGTGGTGGACGCTGCGCGGATTGGCCAGTCGGTGGCGGCGCTGGTGGCCGGTTTTGCGGGGTTCGACCCGGAGGTGCGGATCGCGGGCGTGATCCTGAACCGGACGGGGTCGGAGCGTCACGTGAGGATGCTGCGGCAGGCTCTTGATTCCCTTGACGTCCCCGTCCTTGGCGCCATCCCGCGGGATGCCGCGCTCGCGCATCCTTCCCGCCACCTGGGCCTCGTCCAGGCGGAGGAGCGCGACGACCTCGACGCCTTCCTCGCCCACGCCGGCCGCACCGTCGCGGAGCGGATCGATCTCCATGCGCTGGAAGGGCTGGCGCGACCGCCGACAGGCGGAGCCGTGCCGCCCCGGCGCCGCCCGCCGGGCCAGCGCATCGCCGTGGCCCGCGACGCCGCCTTCGGCTTCAGCTATCCCCACCTCCTCGCCGACTGGCGCGAGGCAGGCGCCGAGATCGCCTTCTTCTCGCCGCTCGCGGACGAGACGGTGCCGGGGGCGGATTTCGTCTATCTGCCGGGCGGTTATCCGGAACTTCACGCGCAGCGCCTGAGCGTGGCGCAGACTTTCATGCAAAGCCTGAGGAAAGCCTCTCAGACGGCTGATGTCGTGGGAGAATGCGGCGGCTACATGGTTCTGGGCGACGGTCTCGTCGACGCGGCCGGAACGCGGCATGCGATGGCGGGCCTGCTGCGGCTCGAGACCTCCTTCGCTGCCCCCCGGCTGCACCTCGGCTATCGCCGCGCGCGTGTCGTCGCCGGGCCGCTCGCCGGACCCTGGGCCGCTCACGAGTTCCACTATGCCCGGACGCTCCGCGCCGAAGGCGACCCGCTCCTGACGGACGTGAGCGATGCCGAAGGCGCCGACCTCCTCGACGCGGGCCTGCGGCTCGGCCGCGTCTCCGGCTCGTTCCTGCACCTGATCGAGCCGATGGACCTTCCTCCGGCGGGGGCGTAACCGGGGCGGCATGACCGACGCCGCCCTTTCCGCCGACACCGACCGCCGCGCCCGGCGCAACGTCGGCGTCCTGATCCTCGCGCAGGCGCTGCTGGGCAGCCAGATGCCGATGCTGTTCGTGATCGGCGGCCTCGCCGGGCAGATGCTGGCGCCGAACCCGTGCCTCGCGACGCTGCCGATCTCTCTCATCGTCTTCGGCTCGATGACCACCGCGCCCTGGCTGAGCCCGCTGATGCAGCGCCGCGGCCGGCGACTCGGCTTCCAGATCGGCGCGGCGGGCGGGTTCCTCGGCGCCGCGGTCTCGGCACTGGGCCTGTCGGTCGGCAGCTTCGGTCTGCTCCTCGCCGGCAGCTTTCTGACGGGCATCTACATGTCGGCGCAGGGGTTCTACCGCTTCGCCGCCGCCGACGCCGCCTCGGCCGCGTTCCGGCCCAAGGCGATCAGCTGGGTGATGGCTGGAGGCCTCGCCTCGGCGCTGATCGGGCCGCAGCTGGTGAAGGTGACGGACGACCTGACGGCGATCCCCTTCATCGGCACCTACGCCGCCGCGATGGCGATCAACGCCCTCGGCGTGTTCCTGTTCTTCGGCCTCGACCTGCCCGCCCCGCGCCGCGCCGCCGGCGCGGTGGCCGACGCCGGACGCTCGCTGGGGCAGATGATCCGCACCCCCGGCATCGCCGTCGCGATCCTCGTCGCCGCGGTCAGCTACGCGCTGATGAACCTGATGATGACCTCGACGCCGCTGGCCGTCGTCGGCTGCGGATACACCCGCGACAACGCGGCCGACATCGTGTCGGCCCACGTCCTGGCGATGTTCGTCCCCTCCTTCTTCACCGGCAACCTGATCGCCCGCTTCGGGGCGACGCGGATCGTGTCGATCGGCCTCGCGATCCTCGGCGCCTCGGCCGCGGTCGGCCTCGCGGGGGTCGAGCTGACGAACTTCTTCGGCGCGCTGATCCTCCTCGGAATCGGCTGGAACTTCGGCTTCATCGGCGCGACGGCGATGCTGACCGCCCGCCATATCGACGCCGAGCGCGGGCGCATCCAGGGACTGAACGACATGATCGTCTTCGGTTCGGTCACCCTCGGCAGCCTCGCGTCGGGCGGGCTGATGAACTGCGCCGGCGGCACGGCCGAGAGCGGCTGGGCGGCGGTGAACATCGCGATGGTCCCGCCGCTGACGCTGGCCGTCGCGGCGCTGCTCTGGCTGTGGCTGCGCCCCGTTGACCGGGACGGCGCGCGGGCCTAGAACGGAAGCGGAACATCGCGAGAGGGCGGCGGTGCATACGACGAATTATCGCAACACGCTCATCACCGTCTCCGCCGACACGCGGGCAAGGAGGGCATCGGTTCCGAACCGTCCCGGCACGGTGGCCGAGCGGCAGTACCGGATGATCGCGGCCGCGCCCTACGCGCTGACCAGCGACGACGTGATCGCGACGGTCGAGGCGGATCGCAAGGACATCGCCGAGGCGGAGCGCGCGGCATTCCGCGCGGACTACTTCGCGACCGGCCGCGCCTGCCTGCGCACCTCGCCGCTGGTGAAGAGCTACGGCTGGGGCATCCACCACGATGCCGAGGGCCGGGTCGCGCTGGTGGCCCGCGACTCGGCGGACTACGCCCGGCTGGAGGCGGACCCGGCCGTCGCCAAGGTGCCCGGGATGCGCTCGTCCCGCGCCTGACCTACCAGCGCCCCCGCGCCGCCGCCCAGGCGAGCGAGGCGCGGCGGCGGAACTCCGACACGCCGAGGCCGCCCTCGAGCACCCGCTCGGGCCGGGCCGCCGCCTGCCGCAGGATCGGCCCCGCAAGCCATGCCGCGCGAAAGGCCGGAACCGCCTCCCCGACCCGCGCCGCCCGCGCCCGGCTCAGCGCCGCCAGCCCGTCGCGGGCGAGGGTGGCGACGGCCTCCGGCTCCGCCGACGGCAGCGGCCTCTGGCCCCGCCCCCGCAGGTCCGGCACCGCCTGCAACCACGCGGCAAGGCCCTGCGCGAGGCCGGCGTCCCGCGCCGCCAGTTCCAGCCCCGCCGGCGCGCCGAGGGCGAGCGCGGAGAGCCACATCAGGTGCCCCGCCGTCGCGCCCAGATGCTGCATCAGCGCGTCCGCGTCGGCAAAGTCCTCCGGCCACAGATCCCGCCGGCGCGCCTCGGCCATTCCGTCAAGCAGCCATATCGGCAGATTTCGCTCTGCCACGACCTCCGCCAACGGCGCGACGACCTCGTGCGCCCTGGGCGGCTTGCCCTCGCCGATTTCGGCCACCGCGTCGCGCCACCATTGCAGCCGCATCTCGCCGATCATCGGCTCGGCCGACACCCAGGGCGCGCGGGCGATCTCGACATTGTAGGCGTAGAGCGGGAAGAGCGCGGCGCGCGCCTCCACCGGAGCCGCCATCGCGGCGAGAAAGCGGTCGGGGTCGCCCCTGCGGACGATCTCGGCGCAGGCGGCAACGGTCACACCGGGGCCGCGAGGATGAAGAGATAGCCGGTCTCGTCGGCGTGCCGGCGCCAGGCCGTCGCCTCTTCGAGGGCCAGTCTCGCCGCGGTACGCATCGTCCTCGAGTCGGTCGCGCCGATCAGCTCCTTCGCCCGCGCCTCGAGGGGGCCGTAATACGCCTCCCACCCTTCGGGGCCGACCGGCCACTGGTCGCGGACCCACCAGCCGGCGGCCGCGACCGCGTCCAGCACCGCCGCCACGGGTTGCGCCTGGTAGCCGCCCCAGAACGCCCGCGCCTCGTCCGACGGGTCGTCCGAGAAGAACACCGGATGCGAGAAGGCGACGTGCCCGCCGGGCGCCAGGGCGCCCCGCCACGCCTGCAACGCGGCCGCGATGCCGACGATGTAGACGGCCCCGGCGCTCCAGATCAGGTCGTACGGCCCGCCGAGGTCCCGAAGATCGCCGACCCGCACGTCGACATCCGGATGCGCGTCCCGCACCGTCCCGACGAACGGCGCGTGCGCGTCGACCGCGCTGATGCGCACCTTCGGAAACGCGGTACGCAGCGCCGCGAGATCGCCCCCAGGCCCGCAGCCGGCATCGCAGAGCCGGGAGACCTGCCCGACCGAAGCCGCCACCCGCGCGACGTCCGCTTCGCTCCCCGGCCCCTCCCGGGGCAGCCCCTTGTGGACGGCGAAGAAGCCGCTCACGCAGCCGCCCCGACCGTCCCGAGGTCGCGCACCAGCTTCCAGGTCACCGCATCCAGCAGCGCCTCGAAGCTGGCGTCGACGATGTTCGCCGAGACCCCGACCGTCGCCCAGCGCCGCCCGGTGGCGTCGGACGAATCGATGATGACCCGGGTCACCGCCTCGGTCCCGCCGTTGGTGATCCGCACCTTGAAGTCGACGAGGTGCATGTCCTCGACCACCTCGGAATGGGGGCCGAGGTCGGACTTGAGCGCCTGCCACAGCGCATTGACCGGCCCCGCGTCCTGCATCTCCTGCGCGTGCTCGTTCTTGAAGAACGAGGTGCGCTTGGACCCGTCGGGCAACTGGACCGTCACGACCGCCTCGGATTCCACCACCACCTCGCCCCGCGCATTGCGCCGCCGTTCCGAGATCACGCGGTAGCGCTCCACCTCGAAATAGCGGGGCAGCTGCCCCAGCTCCGCCCGCGCCAGCAGCTCGAAGCTCGCCTGCGCGGTGTCGTAGGCGTAGCCCTCGGCCTCGCGCGCCTTCACCCGGTCGAGGATGGCCGGCAGCGCGGCGGCGCCCGGCGCCACCTCCAGCCCCGCCTCGGCGAGGCGGCGGCGCAGGTTGGACTGCCCGGCCTGGTTGGACATCGGCACGATGCGGACGTTGCCGACGAGGGCGGGGTCGACATGCTCGTAGGTCGAGGGGTCCTTGAGGATCGCGCTGGCGTGCAGCCCCGCCTTGTGGGCGAAGGCGGCGCCGCCGACGTAGGGCGCCTGCTTCAGCGGCACCCGGTTGAGGATGTCGTCCAGCAGCCGCGACGCGCGGCTGAGGCCCGCCAGCGCCTCCATCGTCACGCCGGTCTCGAAGGCGCTCCGGTAGGGCTCCTTCAGCAGCAGCGTCGGGATCAGCGTGGTGAGGTTGGCGTTGCCGCAGCGCTCGCCGAGGCCGTTGAGGGTGCCCTGGATCTGCCGCGCCCCCGCATCCACGGCGGCGAGGGTGTTGGCGACCGCGTTGCCGGTGTCGTCGTGGGTGTGGATGCCCAGGCGCTCGCTCGGGATGCCGGCGGCGATCACGTCGGCGACGATCGCGCCCACCTCATGCGGCAGCGTGCCGCCGTTGGTGTCGCACAGCACGATCCACCGCGCGCCCGCCTCGTGGGCCGCCCGCACCGCCTCCAGCGCATAGGCGCGGTTCGCCTTCCAGCCGTCGAAGAAGTGCTCGGCATCGAACAGCGCCTCGCGCCCCTCGGCGACCACATGGGCGACGCTCTGGCGAATGTTCTCGGTGTTCTCCTCCAGCGAGATGCCGAGGGCGGTGGAGACGTGGAAATCGTGCGTCTTGCCGACCAGGCAGACGGCCGGCGTGCCCGCATTCAGCACCGCCGCCAGCACCTCGTCGTTCTGCGCCGAGCGTCCTGCCCGCTTGGTCATGCCGAACGCCGTCAGCGTCGGCCGCATCGTGGGCGCGGTCTCGAAGAACTCGCTGTCGGTCGGGTTCGCTCCCGGCCAGCCGCCCTCGACGTAGTCGAGGCCGAGCTGGTCCAGCACGCCCGCGATCCTGACCTTCTCTCCGGTCGAGAACTGGACCCCGTGCGTCTGCTGCCCGTCCCGCAACGTGGTGTCGTAGAGATAGAGCCGTTCGGTCATCGCGCCCGCCCCCTGCTCCTATCTTGCTGCAAATACCTCTCGGGGGGGCGTGCGCCAGCACGCGGGGGGCAGACGGCCCCCCTCCCCGATTGCCGCCCCGCGCTCACGTCAGGGCCCCGAGCTTGCCGGCATCGAAGCCCGCGCCCGGCACGAGGTCGACGCCGCCCTTCGACATCCGCACCTCGACGCCCGCGGCGGCGAGGGCCGCCTTCATCGCGTCCACGGCGGCGAAGTCCTTCGACGCCATCGCCTCGGCCCGCAGCGCCGAAAGCCGCTCGGCCAACGGCCCGAGGTCCGGCGCCGTCTCCCATCCGCCGAGGTCGGTCCCGAGCAGCCCCAGGAGCGCGGCGGAGCTCGCGAGGCTTGCGGCGTCGCCCTCTCCGGCGAGGCGGTGCAGGACGGCCAGCGCGCCGGCGGTGTTGAGGTCGTCCGCGATCGCGGCCAGCACCTCGGGATGCGGGGCACCGGGCTCGACGCCGTCCGTCAGCGCCCGCCACTTCCGCAGCGTCGCCTCCGCCTCCTCCCGCTTCTTCTCCGTCCAGTCCATCGGCTTGCTGTAGTGCGTTCCCAGGAACACGAACCGGATCACCTCGCCCGGCACGCCCTGGTCCAGCAGGTCGCGGACGGTGAAGAAGTTGCCGAGGGACTTCGACATCTTCTTGCCCTCCACCTGCAGCATCTCGTTGTGCATCCAGACCCGGGCGAAGCCGGCGTCCGGATGGGCGCAGGAGGATTGCGCCAGCTCGTTCTCGTGGTGCGGGAATGCCAGGTCGATGCCGCCGCCGTGGATGTCGAACGTCTCGCCCAGCAGCTCTCCGGCCATGGCCGAGCATTCGATGTGCCAGCCGGGGCGGCCGCGGCCCCAGGGGCTGTCCCAGCCGGGCAGATCGGGAGTGGAGGGCTTCCAGAGGACGAAGTCCATCGGGTCCTCCTTGTACGGCGCGACCTCGACGCGGGCGCCCGCGATCATGTCGTCGACCGAGCGACCGGAGAGGCGGCCGTAGGCGGGGTCGCTGCGGACGCGGAACAGGACGTGGCCTTCGGCTTCGTAGGCGTGGCCGCCGTCGATCAGCTCCTCGATCATCGCCACCATCGGCGCGATCCACTCGGTCGCCCGCGGCGTGTGGGTGGGCGTCAGCGCCCCCACCGCCGCCATGTCATCGGCATACCATTGCGCCGTCTCGTCGGTGATCTCGCGGATCGTCCGCCCGCTCTCGGCCGCCCGCGCGTTGATCTTGTCGTCGACGTCCGTGATGTTGCGCACGTAGGTGACGTGCTCCGCCCCGTAGACGTGGCGGAGCAGCCGGAACAGCACGTCGAACACCACCGCGGGCCGCGCGTTGCCGAGGTGGGCGCGGTCGTAGACGGTGGGCCCGCAGACGTACATCCGCACGTTCCGCGGATCGAGCGGCTCGAACGTCTCCTTGCGCTTCGTCAGCGTGTTGGTCAGCCGGATCGTCGTCATGGGACCTCTCGCGGGGTTCGCCCGCGGGCCTGACTGATTTCAACCGGTTTGGGAAGGTGTGAAAGAGCGGCCCGCGACGTGGTGTCAGCAGGGAATGATGCAGCCGATGATGCAGATGCTCTTCATGCGGCCTTCTTAGCCCTCTGCGTCCATCGCGTCCAGCATTTCGGCCAGCCTGCGGACGGTGTTGAGGTTGCGGGCGGTCATGTCGGTGCCTTTGAGGACCTTGTCCAGCCGCTCCGCCAGCTTCGAGCGGCCGATGCCCGAGGGCGCGTGCAGCCAGGCGCGGCGGCCGTCGACCTTCAGTTCCTCGTCGTCGGCCTTCCAGCGGTGGTAGGCGTCGATGTCAACCTCGGGGGCGTCCCAGAGGAAGAAGACGTGGACATGGCTGCCCTCCTCGGGCTCGAACGGGCAGTCGGCGAGTGCCGCGTCGAGGTCCACCTTCGGCAGCACCATGACGGGCGTGTCCACGCCCGCCCGATCCTTCAGCGCCGTGCGGAGGTCCCCGGCCAGCGCGTCGTCCTCGCCCGCGGCACGGAACACCATCTGGCCCGAGGCGATGTAGGTCTGCGCGTCCCGCCACCCCAGCCCCTCGGCCGCGGCGCGCAGATCCGCCATCGCGACCTTCACGCCGCCCACGTTCACCCCGCGCAGCAGCGCGACCCATCTTGTCATGTCCTCGTCCATGCCCCAGCCTGACCCCATGAGCCGGGCCACAGTCAACCGCATCTGCGAGACCTTTCCGGGCGCCGAGGTGTCCGACCCCTGGGGCGGCGGGCACGACGCGTGGAAGGTCGGCGGCAAGATGTTCGCCTGCATCGGCGCGGTGAACGAGGCGGTCGCGGTGAAGTGCGGATCGGTCGAGGAGGCCGAGCACCTGAACGACCTCTTCGGCTGGCCGAAGGCGAAGTATTTCCACCGCAGCTGGGTCGAGATCGCACTCGATGGCGGCGCGGACGAGGCGCTGCTGCGGCACCGGCTGCTGGTGTCCTACCGCACGGTCCGGGCGGGCCTGCCGAAGAAGACGCAGGCCGCGCTGCAGCCGGTCCCCGAAGCCTGACCGGCAATTCCCGGCCCCGAGTACACGTCGAGGCGGCAATACAAGGGCCGACCCGTCCCGGGCCCGACCCGGGCCCTCGCGTCGCCGGGCGCCCGGTCTTCACGAGGCCCCGGCTCAGGGCCGGGGCGGGCGTGTCGTGGCAGAACGGGCGGGTCCCCGGGGCGTCCGCCCCGAGGGCTCGGCGCGTCACCATGGGACAACCCGTCCCGGGCCTGCCCCGGGACCTCGCGCCGCGACTCCTGCCGCCCCGGCTCAAGGCGGGGGCGCGGCTCCCCGTCCCCGCAGCAAACCCGTCCGGGCCTGACCCGGGACCCCGCCCGCCGGGCGCCAGCCCCATGATGGCGAGGCCCCGGCTCAAGGCGGGGGCGCGGCTCCCCGTCCCCGCAGCAAACCCGTCCCGGGCACTGACCCGGGACCTCGCTCCGCCGGGCGCCTGCCCCGGGACCGCGAGGCCCCGGCTCGAGGCCGGGGCGGGTTGTGTTGGGTTGGAGCGGCGGCTCGTGGTCAACGGGCCGGGTCGTCCGAAACCGCCTCTTGGGTTTCGGCGCCCTTCCCCCTCATCCGTAACTCACCACCTCGATCTCGATCCCGTTCTCCTCGCGGAAGTAGAACCGTCGTCCGGGCTCGTAGTCGGCGTGGCTGTGGGCCTCGTAGCCGCGGGCCGTCACCCGCGCTTCCGCGGCATCCAGGTCGTCCACGACGATGCCGATATGGTTCAGCCCGCCTTTCGTGACATAGCTGTCCGGCGCGGCCGACTGCCCCCGCGCGGCGGGGCCGGCGTAGAGGGCGAGATAATCGTCGTCCGTGCCGACATGCACCGACCGGCCGCCGTGGATCGACGGGCCCGACCAGCGGACGTGCCAGCCGAACAGGTCGCTCAGCATCGCGGCGGTGGCGTCGGGGTCGGCGACCGTGACGTTCGCGTGCTCGATCCGGCCGGCCATCACGCGGTCCTCCGGGCGACGGCGTCGATCAGGCGGCGGACGAGGCGCCGGCGCTGGCGGCGGGCGCCGTCGGTCACGGCGTCCAGGCAGCCGCAAGCGTAGTCGAGCCCCCAGCCGAGGCCGTCGCGCTCGATCAGGCGGGCCTCCAGCGGGTTGGCGCAGATGCGTATCGTCATCGTCTCTCTCCTTTGTGTGGCGTTCGGGACGACTCATGTGTAATTTCTCAAGCGCACTTCAGATCAAGGACCATCTTCCTTGCCCCGTCCCCTGCCCTCGCAAGGCCTCGCCATCGGCGACCTTGCCGCCCGCACCGGCCTCGCCGTGTCGGCCATCCGCTTCTACGAGACGCACGGCATCCTGGCGCCCGTGCGCAACGCGGGCGGCCACCGGCGTTACGCCCGGTCCGACATCCGGCGCCTGTCCTTCGCCATGGCGGCGCAGAAGCTCGGCCTGCCGTTGGCCGAGATCGCGGGGCACCTGAAGGACCTGCCGCCCGACCGGGCGATCAGTCAGGCGGACTGGACACGCATCTCGCGGGACTTGCGGGCCGGCATCGACGCCCGGATCGCGGCGCTCACGCGGCTGCGGGACAAGCTCGACGGGTGCATCGGCTGCGGGTGCCTCTCGCTCGACCGCTGCGCGCTCTACAATCCCGACGACGCGCGGGCGGACGAGGGGCCGGGGCCGGTGCTGCTGGAGCGCGATTGACAGCACGCGCCCTCCGGGGCGAGGTGCGCGCCATGACCCTGTCGAGACGCATCACCACCCTCACCACCGGCGGCGACGACGGCTGGGGCCTCTATCGCCGCGCCCGCGCGCTGAAGGAGGCCGGCCAGCCCATCGTCGAGCTGACCATCGGCGAGCACGACGTGCCGACCGATCCTTCGATCCTGTCGGCGATGGATGCGGCGGCGCGGGGCGGACACACCGGCTATTCGCCCATCGCCGGCTCCGCCGCCCTGCGGGAGGCGATCGCGGAGCGGGTGACGCGGACCACCGGGGCGGAGACGCGGGCCGAGAACGTCCTCGTCACGCCCGGGGGGCAGGCCGCGCTGTTCGCCGCGCACATGGCGGCGTGCGATCCGGGCGACCGGGCGCTGTTCATCGACCCCTACTACGCCACCTACCCCGGCACCGTCCGCGCCGCCGGCGCGATCCCGGTCGCCGTTCCCGCCCCGGCGAGCCGCGGCTTCGTCCCGAACCCGGCCGCTCTGGCGGAGGCGGCCCAGGGGGCGCGGAGCCTGCTGATCAACACGCCGAACAACCCGGCAGGCGTCGTCTACGACCGCGCGGCGCTGGACGGGATCGCCCGCGTCGTGACGGACCGTGGCATGTGGCTGATCTCGGACGAGGTCTACGACGCGCAGGTGTGGGAGGGGGCGCACCTCTCGCCCCGCGCCCTGCCGGGGATGGCGGAGCGGACGCTCGTCGTCGGCTCGCTGTCCAAGAGCCACGCGATGACCGGCAGCCGCCTCGGCTGGGTGATCGGACCGCCGGACGCCATCGCCGCGATGATCGACCTCGCCACGCACACGACCTACGGCATCCCGGGCTTCGTCCAGCAGGCGGGCCTCTACGCCCTGCGGCAGGGGCCGGAGTTCGAGGCGCGGATCGCCGAGCCGTTCCGGCGGCGGCGGGAGATCACGCGAGACCTGGTGGCGCGGCAGCAGGCGGTCGGCCTCGCGCCGATGGGCGGGGCGATGTACGCGATGCTGGACGTCCGCGCGACAGGGTTGTCGGGCTCCGACTTCGCCGAGGGGCTGCTGGACGCGGAGGGCGTGGCGGTGATGCCGGGCGAGAGCTTCGGCGCCGCGGCGGCGGGCCATGTCCGCGTCGCGATGACGGTCGAGGATGCGGCCTACGCGGACGCGCTGGGGCGGCTCCTCGCCTTCGCGGCCGCGCGGGCGGGAGCGCGGAGAGGTGCGGCACGATGACGATGGGAGAGCAATTCCGGGCGCTGCACGTGCCCGGCCGGCCGTTCATCCTGGCGAACGCCTGGGACCGCGGCTCGGCGAAGATGCTCACGGCTTTGGGGGCGCAGGCCATAGCGACGTCCTCGGCCGCCCATGCCTTCACCCTCGGCCGGCCGGACGGCGGGACGGTCAGCCGGGATGAGGCGCTGGCGCACGCGGCAGACCTCGTGGGGGCGGTGACCGTGCCGGTGCAGGGCGACTTCGAGAACGGCTTCGGCGAGAGCCCGGAGACCTGCGCCGAAACGGTGCGTCTTGCCGCCGAAATCGGACTTGCCGGGATCTGCATCGAGGACACGGCGCTGCCGGGCGAAGACGCCTACGCGTTCGACCTCGCGGTGGAACGTATCCGGGCGGCCGCCGCGGCGGCCCGCGCGCTGCCGGACAGCTTCGTCCTGACGGCGCGGGCGGACGGCGTCCTCACCGGCCGCTACGACGTGGACGAGGCGGTCCGGCGGCTCACCGCCTTCGCCGCGGCGGGCGCCGACTGCCTGTACGCGCCGCTGCTGCCCGACCTCGCGACCGTGGGCCGCGTCTGCTCTGAAGTGCCGGGGCCGGTGAACGTGCTGATCGCGGGCGCGATGCGGGGCCATACGGTGGCGGAGTTCGCGGCCGCCGGGGCGGCGCGGTTGTCCCTCGGCTCGTCGCTGGCGCGGGTGACGCACCGCACGATCCGCGACGCGGCCGAGGAGATGTTCGGGGACGGGCGGTTCGAAAGGCTTGGCAATTCACTCGGCGGGGATATCGTGGACGCATTGCTCACGAAGGAGTGACCTTCAGACATGCGTTTCCTGATCCTGACCGTCGCCGCCATTTTCGCGGCCCTGCCTGCCCTCGCGCAGGTCTATCCCACACGGGGCGAGACCCCGATCACCGATGACGCCGACCTCCTGACCCCGGTGCAGGAGGCCGAACTGGCCGAGCGCCTGATCGCCGTCCGGCAGGAGGAGAATGCCGAGGTCGTCGTCGTCACGCTGCTCAATTCCGGCCTCTACACGATGGGCGAGGAGGTGTCGGACTACGCCCAGATGCTCGCCGGCGAATGGGCGCTCGGCGACCAGACCGAGGGTCGCTGGGCGATGCTCCTCGTCATCTCCGAGGACCGCGACCTTGCCATCCGGCTCGGCCCCGCCTTCGCCGACCTCTCGGAAGAGGCGCAGGGCATCATCGACGACGAGGTTGTGCCGGCCTTCCAGGACGGCGAGTTCGCGCAAGGCATCACCGCCGGGGCGGACGCCATCGTCAGCCGGATCGTCGCGCCGACGGTCGCCGCCGAGGAGACCCCGGTTGCGGCGGCCGAGCCGGTGGGCGCGGCCGGGGGCGACGCCGAGGGCGGCGGCAACGCGCTGTTGTGGTTCGGCGGGATCATCGTGGCGGCGGCGGCCGGCATCTGGGCGCTGATGCGCCGCTCGGCCGCCAAGCTCGCCGCGATGCCCTGCGCGGCCTGCGGCAAGACCGGCCTGACGCGCGAGCGGGTCACCCTGCAGGAGGCGACGGTCGACCACGCCGGCCGCGGCGAAGTCCGCACCACCTGTCCGCATTGCGGCCACGTGGAGCGCGAGGGCTACACGATCCCCAGGGAAGAGCCCGATCCGGCGCGGTCCAGGGCCACCTCGGCCAGCGGCGGCGCACGGCCGACCGGCAGCCCGGCCATGACGGCCGCCGCGGTGCCGGCCAGCGGGGTGGTGCCGACGGAGGCGAAGACGTCGGCGAGCGGACCCCAGGCGCGCGAGGCGACGACGTCGGCGAGCGGCGCGGTCCCGCGCGAGGCGACGAAATCGGCCAGCGGGACGCAGCCGCGGGAGGCGACGAAGTCTGCGGGCGGAGCCGAGCCGCAGGACGCGACGAAATCGGCTGCGCGGACGGAGCCGGAGCCGGGCTCCAAGGCCCCGGGCAAGGCCGGCGCGAAGCCGGCCGGCGGCGCGAGGCCCGCGTCCAGGTCGACGGACGCGCCCGACGACGACAAGAGCGGCGGCGCGAGCGGCAGCTGGTAGCGGTCAGGGAGGCGGTCAGCCGGAGAGGCCTACCCGCCCCGGCCCCGAGCAGGGGCCTCGCTGCGGATGGGCCAGTGCCCAGAGGGTCGAGGTCCCGGGTCGAGCCCGGGACGGGTCGGCCCCAAATGCTCGGCGTCGCCTTCCATCGACGGCGACGGCGCTCACGCCACCACCAGCTCTCCCGGCCGGCTGAGCGTGCCGCCCCCCACCGCCGCCCGCACTCCGGTCGTCCCCGGGGCCGAGGTCGGCAGGCCGCGCGCCACCCGCACGGCGAGATAGGCGAAGGCCTGCGCCTCGAGCATGTCGCCGTCGAGGCCGGCGGCCTCGACCGGCTGGACCGGGCAGTCGACGCCCGCCTCGATCATCGCCATCAGCACCGGGTTGTGCCGCCCGCCGCCGGTGACCAGCAGCCGCTCGGGCGGCGCCGGGCAATGTTCCATCGCCCGCATCACCCCCGCCGCCGCGCAGGCGGTCAGCGTCGCGGCCGCGTCGGCGTCGGACAGCGGCGCCACCGCCTCGGCGAGCGCCGCGAAGGCGTCGCGGTCCAGCGACTTCGGCGGCATCCGGTAGAAGTAGGCATGGCCGAGGAAACGCTCGACGATGCGCTCGTCCACCTCGCCCGCCGCCGCCAGCGCCCCGCCCTCGTCGCGCCGCTCCCCCGTGCGGCGGGCGACGAGATCGTCGATCGGCGCATTGGCCGGCCCCGTGTCGAAGGCCAGCAAGGCACCGGTATCCTCGGGACGCGCGGCGGCGGGGTCGATCCACGTCAGGTTGCCGACGCCGCCGAGATTCAGCATCGCGAGCGGCGCCGCGGCCCCGACGTGCCGCGCGAGCGCGAAGTGGAAGAACGGTGCCAGCGGCGCCCCCTCCCCGCCGAGGCGCACGTCGGCGGAGCGGAAGTCCCAGACCACCGGCCGGCCCAGCACTTCGGCCAGCAGCCGCCCGTCCCCGGCCTGCAGGGTGCCGCGGCCGCGCGGATCGTGCGCCAGCGTCTGGCCATGGAAGCCGACCACGTCCACGTCCTCGAACGTCGCCAGCAGCTCGGCATGGGCGGTCTCGACCACCTCGGCCGCCGCGTCGACCTCCGGCCCCTCCCAGCGGCCGAGGGCGGCGCGCAGCACCGCGCGCTCGTCGTCGGAATAGGGTCGGTAGGCGGCCTCGCCGAAGCCGGTCACGGTCTCGCCGTCGGTCTCGATCATCGCGGCGTCCACGCCGTCCAGCGAGGTGCCCGACATCGCGCCGAGCGCCCTCACCGGACCCCGCCGCCACGGGTCGTCTCTGCCAGCGCCCATCCCGTGCCCCGCTTGCCCCGCAAAGGGCGGTTCCCCCCGCCCCGGCTTCGCCCTATAGAGTGCGCCGACCCGACGGGAAGACGCAAGTCGGGGACATGCAAGGTGCGAGGCGGCGAGAGGCGATGACCTACCATCCCAAGTCCGAGTTCATGGCCACGATCATGCAGCGCGGCTTCCTGGCCGACTGCACCGACTATCAGGGCCTCGACGAGCGGCTGTCGCGGGAGGTCGTCACCGCCTATGTCGGCTACGACGCGACGGCGGCGTCGCTGCATGTCGGCCACCAGGTGAACATCACGCTGCTGCGCTGGCTGCAGAAGACGGGGCACAAGCCGATCACCCTGATCGGCGGCGGCACGACGAAGGTCGGCGATCCGTCCTTCCGCGCCGACGAGCGTCCGCTGCTGACGAACGAGCAGATCGACGCCAACGCTGACCGGCTGAAGACGGTGTTCACCCGGTTCCTGTCCTACGACGACGGCCCGACAGGCGCGCTGATGCTGAACAACGCCGAGTGGCTGGACGGCCTCAACTACCTGTCCTTCCTGCGCGACATCGGCCGGCATTTCAGCGTGAACCGGATGCTGTCGTTCGAGAGCGTGAAGTCCCGGCTCGACCGCGAGCAGTCGCTGTCGTTCCTGGAGTTCAACTACATGATCCTGCAGGCCTACGACTTCCTGGAGCTGAACCGCCGCTACGGCTGCCTCGCCCAGTTCGGCGGGTCGGACCAGTGGGGCAACATCGTCAACGGCATCGACCTGACGCGCCGGGTGCTGGAGCACGAGATCTTCGGCCTGACGACGCCGCTCCTGACTACGTCGGACGGGCGGAAGATGGGCAAGACGGCGGGCGGCGCGGTGTGGCTGAACGCCGACATGCTGAGCCCTTACGAATACTGGCAGTTCTGGCGCAACACGACCGACGCGGACGCGGGCCGGTTCCTGAAACTCTTCACCGAGGTGCCGGTGGACGAGTGCGAGCGCCTCGGCGCCCTCGGCGGGGCCGAGATCAACGAGGCGAAGATCCGTCTGGCGAACGAAGTGACGGGGCTGCTGCACGGGACCGAGGCGGCGGCGGCGGCCGAGGCGACGGCGCGCGAGGTGTTCGAGAAGGGCGGCGTGGGGGACGACCTGCCGACGCTGACGCTGAGCGCGGACGACGTGGGCGAGGGCATCTCGCTGACGCAGCTGCTGGTGCGATCGGGGCTCGCCGCGTCGGGTAAGGAAGCCAAGCGCCTGATCGACAGCGCCGGCGCCCGCGTCGGCGACGAGGTGGTGAGCGATCCGGGCCTGATGTTCGACGCCGCGCGCCTCTCGGCGCCGGTCAAGCTTTCGGCGGGGCGCAAGCGCCACGCCCTGGTGCAGCTGGGCTGACCCGGTGCGGGCGCTCGCCCTTGTCCTGACCCTCGCCGCCTGTACCGGCGGCGCCGTCGTGGATCTCCGCGGCGAGGGCGAGCGGGTGGAGATCGGCGGCGACGTCTTCTCGGTCGAGCGGCAGGGCCGCACCGCCACCGTCCGCAACTTCTCGACCGGGATCGCCAACCAGGGCCGCCTCTTCCGCAACGCCGAGGCGGCGGTGGTGATGGCCACCGGCTGCGACGTCGAAAGCCTCACCCAGCGGCAGGGCGTCAACACCTACGATGCGCGGCTCGCCTGCTGACACGCTGACAAGGAGACGGGGATGTCACCTCTGAACATCGAGAAGGGCTCGACCAGCCATTCGGCCTACAACCTGCGCTCCGCCTACGGCGACGCGGTGGAGCGGCACACGCTGGCCGTGCTGGTCGAGAACGAGCCGGGCGTGCTGGCGCGGGTGATCGGCCTGTTCTCGGGCCGCGGCTACAACATCGAGAGCCTGACGGTGGCCGAGGTCGACCACCAGGGCCACCGCAGCCGGATCACCATCGTCACCTCCGGCACGCCGCAGATCATCGAGCAGATCAAGGCGCAGCTCGGCCGCATCGTCGCGGTGCACGAGGTCCACGACCTGACCGTCGAGGGCCGCGCGGTGGAGCGCGAGCTCGGCCTCTTCAAGGTCACCGGCGAGGGCGACAAGCGGATCGAGGCGCTGCGCCTGGCCGAGATCTTCCGCGCCAACGTGGTGGATTCCACGCTGTCGAGCTTCATCTTCGAGGTGACGGGCACGCCCGAGAAGATCGACGCCTTCGCCGACCTGATGCGTCCGCTGGGGCTGGTCGAGGTGGCGCGCACCGGCGTCGCGGCGCTGTCGCGCGGGCAGAGCTGAGGGTCCGGGGAGACGCTCGAAGTCCCCTGCACGCAGCCTTCGAGAGATCGTCCCACGAGCGATCACACGTCCCGGGCCTGACCCACCACCTCGATCGGCCGAGCGCCTGAAGTCGCGCTTGCGTCCGATTCACCTCGGGCCCGGTCGCCGGGGCCGGAAGGCACGGACGCCACCGGCGTGCGCCCGCGAGTGCCATCGTCCCCAGTTCGTGATGTCGTGGCCTGCACCCTCCGGAGGCGCGCGACATCGAAACTGCAAAGACCTCCCACCCCCGGCTCCTGATTCGATGCTCGGCCGAGGCTGCTCCGCTCCCCAGCGCTGGACCGCCGGAAGCTGGATTTTTCCGGCCGTTGCTCCGCTCCCCAGCGCTGGACCGCCGGAAGCTGGATTTTTCCGGCCGTCTCACGATGACGGGCTGGTCGCGCCATCGGGAAAATGCATCGCGATCGGGACGTTGTATCCGATCGCGCTGTGGGGTCGGTCCTCGTTGTAGTGCCTACGCCAATCCTCGAGCTTTTCGCGGGCGTCGGCAAGGCTCATGAACCAGTGGGCGTTCAGGCACTCCGCCCGGAGCTTCGAATTGAACGCCTCGATGAACCCGTTGTCGGTCGGCTTGCCGGGGCGCGAGAAGTC
>NZ_KB902280.1 GCF_000379485.1 Wenxinia marina DSM 24838 | reverse complement strand
GGAAGTTAAGACCCGTCGCGCTGATGGTACTGCGTCTCAAGACGTGGGAGAGTAAGTCACCGCCAGACCTGATAAGAAACGGCTAACCTCTCTCTTAACGATACCGACTTGGCGCGGGGTGGAGCAGCCCGGTAGCTCGTCAGGCTCATAACCTGAAGGTCGTAGGTTCAAATCCTACCCCCGCAACCAAATCACACACATCAGCAAAAAGCGGCGCCAGTACTTGGCGCCGCTTTTGCGTTTCCACCTTCCGCCCTCAGGCCTCCAGGAAAGCCCGGGCCGCCGCGATCTCGGACGGGACGAGTTCGTGCCCGCCCGGGTGCCAGTGCGCGTCGACGATCGCGCCGCCGGATCGGAGGCGGGCGATGAGGGCGCGCGTCAGACCCGGCGGGCAGATCGGGTCGCGTTCGCCGGCGGTGACGAGGATCCGCCGGCCGGTCAGGCCCGGCGCCGGCGGCGGGTCGAACGGGATCAGCGGGTGGAACAGGATCAGGTCGTCCACCAGCTCGGGCCGGGCGAAGGCGACGGAGGCGAGTATGTTCGCCCCGTTGGAATAGCCGAGGCCGATCACCCGGTCCGCGCCTGCGGCAGCGCGCTCGGCGGCGATGAAGTCGGCCATCGCCTCCGTCCGTCGGCCGAGGTCGTCCATGTCGTAGACGCCCTCTGCGGTTCGGCGGAAGTAGCGCAGGGCGCCGCTCTCGCTGACGTCGCCGCGGGGGGAGACGACATGCGCGCCGGGGCGCAGCTGTCCCGCGAGGCCGTGGAATTGTCGTTCGGTCCCCCCGGTGCCATGGAAGGTGAGGAACAGGGGGGCGCCGGGCGCCCCCCTCGTGCGGGCCGCGTCGTAGGTCACGATAGCGGCTCCAGCTCGCGCTCGAGACGGCTGCGCAGATGCGCGTGCTGGCTCGGCAGTTTCAGCGCCTCCCCCAGGTGCGCCGGATCCTCGTCGCGGGCGAAGCCGGGCTCGTCGGTGGCCACCTCGAACAGCACGCCGCCGGGCGTACGGAAATAGATCGCCCAGAAGTAGTCCCGGTCGATCGGTGGCGTCACCTGGAAGCCGGTATCGGCCAGGGCCTCGCGCACCTCCAGCTGTCGGGCCCGGTTGTCGACGGCAAAGGCGACGTGGTGGACCGATCCGGCGCTTTGTGTGGCGTGCGGCAGATCCGGGCGGACCTCGATGTCCACCACGCCGGCGCCGTTGTGCCGCGGCAGGAAGAAGCGGGTCACGTGGCCCTCGCGCCCGGCCTCCTCGTAGCCCATGAAGCGCAGAAGTTCGCCCTGCGCCCCGACGTCCGCCAGGCGCAGGCCGACGGAGTGGAAGCCGCGGATGGCCATCTCCTCGGGTACGCCGCCTTGGGTCCAGGGGGCGCGATCGTCCTCCGCCTCGACCAGCGCCAGGCGTTCCCCGTCCGGGCCGTCGAAGGCGAGGCGGGCCTCGCCGAACCGGCTCTCGGTCGCGAGATTGGCCACCTGGCGGCCGGCGAGGCGGTCGGACCACGCCGTCAGCGTGCCCGTCGGTACGGCGAAGGCGGTGACGCCTGTCTCGCCGGTGCCGGGCCGGCCGCGGGCCGCGTTGCGGAACGGGAAGTAGGTCATGACGCTGCCGGGTGTGCCGGCGGCGTCGCCGTAATAGAGGTGGTAGACGTCGGGCGCGTCGAAGTTCACCGTCTTCTTGACGCGGCGCAGGCCGAGTGTGTCGGTGAAGAACGCGTTGTTCGCGGACGCCGACGAGGCGAGCGCGGTGACATGGTGAAGGCCGTTGATCTGGGTCAGCATGGTGTGATCCTCCTGCGATGCGCTGAAGATAGGGCGCGGCAGGAACGCGCCGAATAGGCAGCTGCGATCAGGAAGCGTGCTCTGTTGCACATGAAGTAGAGTCGGCGGCGCCGCGTTCCGCACCTCTCCACGCGAGCAGACCGCCTGTTCCCCGGCGGAAGCGTGCGCAGGCCGGATGTCCTGAAATCCGCAGGAGCACTGGCACCGATGGCGGGGGTGCGCCTATATCGGGGCCAAGTCGACACGAAAGGAGGTGCCCCATGGCGCTGCGCATCAACGACGAGATTCCGAACCTCACCGTCACCACCGACCAGGGCAGCTTCGCCCTGCACGACTGGATCGGCGACGGCTGGGCGATCATCTTCAGCCATCCCAAGGACTTCACCCCGGTCTGCACCACCGAGTTCGGCGCCGTGGCGCAGCTCGCGGACGAGTGGGCCAAGCGGAACACCAAGGTTCTCGGCGTATCCGTCGACGGCGTCGACGAGCACGTGAGGTGGAAAGCCGACATCGAGACGGCGGGCGGCGCGAAGGCCGACTTCGCCATCGTCGCCGACAACGGGCTGGAACTGTCCAAGGCGTTCGACATGCTGCCGGCGGAGGCGTACCTGCCCGATGGCCGCACGCCGAACGACACCGCGACGGTCCGCGTCGTCTACATCGTCGGCCCGGACAAGAAGCTGAAGCTGTCGATGACCTATCCGATGACGGTCGGTCGGAACTTCGCCGAGGTGCTGCGGGCGCTGGACGCGCTGCAGCTGACCTCGGGCAAGGGCGTCGCGACCCCGGCGAACTGGCAGGTCGGGCAGGACGTCATCATCCCCGCGACGCTGTCGGACGACGACGCCAAGGCCAAGTTCGGCGACTTCAAGAAGGTGCTGCCGTACCTGCGGACGACGAAGCAGCCGGCCTGAACCAGCCATCCACCCGCCCGGTTCGCCGGGCGGGCAGGGTGGGTGAAACCCACCGTCGGGCCGGTCGCGGTGGGTTTCACCCACCCTACAGGCGCCACACCGTCGCCGTCCGCTCCGGTCCGCGCGGATCGTCGCCCACGTCGCGCACCGGGTACGTCGCCACCGCCGTCAGCGCCTCCCGCGGCAGGGGCGCGCGGCCGGGATCGCCGATCAGCACCTCGGCCCCCGCCAGCTGGCAGCGGCGCAGGTAGGCCAGCGCCCGCATCCCGATCCGCGCGTCGTAGAACAGGTCGCCGACCAGGATCATCTCGGCCTCGCCGGCCGGGCCGCCAAGAAGGTCGCCCACCGTCTCCACCTCGACCGCGTTCAGCCCCGCGTTGAGCCAGATCGCCGTCTCGGCCATCGGATCGAGGTCGGAGGCCGTTACCTCCGCCGCGCCGGCCCGTGCCGCCGCGACCGCGACGAGTCCGGTCCCGGCGCCCAGATCCAGAACCCGTTTTCCGCGGACGATCTCGGGCACCCGCCCCAGATGCTGCGCCAGCGCCAGACCCCCCGGCCAGAGGTGCGCCCAGTAGGGGTAGGGCTGCGCCCGCCCGGTCAGCCGGTCGAGGTCGGACAGGCGCGAGCGGTCGTGCGCGACGAGCAGGCGGAGATCGCCCCGGTGGGGCACCGGCTCGGCCCGGAGGCGGGCCTGCAGGAACGCGGCCCGGTCGCCCGGGCCGAAACTCACCCGACGACGACGCGGGTGCCGATGGGCACGCGGTCGTACAGGTCGATCATGTGCTCGTTGATCATCCGGATGCACCCGGACGAGAAGCTGCGCCCCATCGTCCAGGGCTGCGGCGTGCCGTGGATACGGTACAGCGTGTCGCGGTTGCCCTGATACAGATACAGCGCCCGCGCCCCCAGCGGATTGCGCGGATGCCCGCCCGGAAGGCCCCCGGCGCTCTGTGCGTAGATGTGCGGCTCGGCCCGGATCATCGAGGCGGTGGGGGTCCAGGAGGGCCATTCGGCCTTGCGCCGGATCGTCGCCTGCCCGCGGAAGTTGCGGCCTGCGGCGCCGACGGCGATCTTGTAGCGCCGCGCCGCCTGCGGGCCGGTGATCCAGTACAGCCAGGTGTTCGCCAGGTCGACGTGGATCACGCCCGGCTGCGTCGCGGCGGCCAGCTCGACGTCGGTCGGCAACCATTCGTAGGGAATCTGCACGACCCGCTGCTCGGCGGTCTGCGCCGCGGCGGGCGCAGCGAAGACGGCGGCCGCGGCGCTGGCGAGGAAATGTCGACGGGTGACTGTCATGGGTTCGATGCTCCCTCCTGTCCTGGGCGGGACTCTACCACACGAAGAGGGCCCGGGCGGTTAACACGCCCGAGCCCTCTTCGTCATCGCCGCGGCGGTGTGGCCGTCGGGTCGCGTCTCAGGTGAAGCGGTTGTAGAGAAACACCTGCGAGTCCATCGGCACCCGACGGTAGAGGTCGACGATGTACTCGTTGGTGAGCCGGGCGCAGCCGTTCGACACCGCTGTGCCGATGGTCGACGGCGCGTTGGTGCCGTGAATGCGCAGGTAGCTGTCGACGTTGCCGCGGTACAGGTACAGCGCACGCGCCCCAAGGGGGTTGTCAGGGCCGCCCGGCATGCCGTCGGCGTACTGGGCGTAGTGGTCGGGGTCGCGCTCGATCATCTCGTCGGTGGGGCGCCAGCTGGGCCACTCCTGCTTGGCGCCGACGCGGAACGTCCCGCTCTCGTACAGGCCGCGGCGGCCGATGCCGACGGCGTAGCGGATCGCCTTGCCCGGCTCGGGCAGCGTCCAGTACAGGCGGAAGCGGTTGGGATCGACGTGGATCACGCCCGGCGCGAGACCGGGCTGCACGTCGACCAGCGTCGGCGACAGCGGGTTGCCGTCCATCGGCAGGCCGTAGGGGTTCGCCTCGGGAGCGGGCGCGACGGCGCCGCCCCCCGGCGTGACCTCCAGCTCCAGCGGACCGGCGTCCAAGGCGTCCTGCGCCGCCGCACGGCCGGCGGCGACCGCCATGGCCGAGGTCCAGATGAAATGACGTCGTGTCAGCATACGGTTCGAAGCCCCCGGGCATCATCATGGTGGCGGCAGTCCGGCGGACGCCGCTTTCGGTCTGACATAGGCCGCAACGGCAAGACGATCAATTCCGGGATCCCCTGCCTCTCGGGGGCGTGAGTCCCGGCGCGGGTGGGTGAGGGGGAGCGGCCGGCCATCCCATGGCCCGGCGGATCATGGCGGGCAGGTGCTCGCCCATCGCCGCGGCCAGCGTCGTCGTCACCTCGGCCGCCACCGCGTCCGGCATGACGTCGAGGCTCTGGACGCAGCCGCTGGCTACCTCGCCTCGCGCGACCCGCTGCAAGGCATCCTGCACGTCCTCCCGCCCGGGGGCGAGGTAGGCGAAGTCCGCCGGCCCCGTCACCACGGCCCGCCCCGCCGCGAGGTCCAGGTGGTTCGCGAGCGAGATCGCGTGAAACTGCGCGGCATCCCTGAACCGCGGGGCGATCTGAGCGCGAAGGAGGTCAGGCCGCGCACCCAGCCAGTCGGCCAGCGTCTGGCGGCGGATTGGGTGAGGATGGTGATCGACCCGCAGGTAGCGTCGTCGGTATCGGGCAAGCGCGGCCGCCCTGGCCTGGAAGGCCCTGTAGTTCGGTCGCGGCACCTTCTGACCGGCCAGCCGGCGCAGCGGCCGCGCGGCCAGGCGCAGGCGCTCGGGCAGCGAGGACAGCCATCGCCCCTGCAGGCGCAGCCTCCCGGCCGGATCGAACATATCGGACGGAGTCGTCGGCGCGGCGAGGAAGAAGTCGTCGTTCAGGTACAGGTACGTCGGCGCCAGCCCCTCGATCCGCCAGCACATCGTCTCGATGCTCCGCGAGTTGAAGGTCGGCAGCGCCTCCTCGAAGCCGGCGAAGATCTCGCGGTGATCCACGATGCGGATCCGGTCCGGCGTGCACAGGCCCGCCTCGGTGAAGGCGTCGATCAGGGGCGGCCGCTGCGCGTCGGTGACGATGTGGATGCGCCGCACGAACGGCGCGAATCGAAGGAGGGAGGCGACGGCGACGTAGATCTCGCCCTGCTGCGCGAAGCGTGTGGGGGCGGTGGCGACGTCCCGGCCGGACGGCGACCGCCCCGCCTCCCGCATCGCGCGGGCCAGCCGCGCTCGGTGGGCGGGGTCGCTGCCGTCGACCCACAGGAGCACGGCGTCGATCGAAGAGGTCATCGCGTCCGGTCGTCGTGAAAGCGTCATGAGACTGTTACGCGGCGCGCCCGCCTTCGGAAAGGGACGGTCGAAACGCAAACGGGCCCGCCGAAGCGGGCCCGTTCGATCAGGACAGGGGGCGGATCACTCCGCCGCTTCTTCCTTCTTCATCTCCTCGCCGGTCTCCTGATCGACCATCTTCATCGACAGGCGGACCTTGCCGCGATCGTCGAAGCCGAGCAGCTTGACCCACACTTCCTGGCCCTCCTTGAGGACGTCCGAGGGGTGGTTCAGGCGGCGGTTCTCGATCTGGGAGACGTGCACGAGGCCGTCGCGCTTGCCGAAGAAGTTCACGAACGCGCCGAAGTCGACCAGCTTCACGACCGTGCCCTTGTAGACCTTGCCCTCTTCGGGCTCGGCCACGATCGAGTAGATCATGTCGTAGGCCTTCTGGATCGCCTCGCCGTTCGGGGACGCGATCTTGATGACGCCGTCGTCGTTGATGTCGACCTTGGCACCGGACACTTCCACGATCTCGCGGATGACCTTGCCGCCCGAGCCGATCACTTCGCGGATCTTGTCGGTCGGGATCGTCATCGTCTCGATCCGCGGGGCGTGGACGGAGAACTCGCCGACGCCGGACAGCGCCTTGTTCATCTCGCCGAGGATGTGCAGACGGCCTTCCTTCGCCTGGGCGAGGGCCTGCTTCATGATCGCCGGCGTGATGCCCGCGACCTTGATGTCCATCTGCAGCGAGGTGATCCCCGCCTCGGTGCCCGCGACCTTGAAGTCCATGTCGCCGAGGTGGTCCTCGTCACCGAGGATGTCGGTGAGCACCGCCCACGAGCCGTCCTCTTCCAGCACCAGGCCCATCGCGACGCCCGCGACCGCGGCCTTCAGCGGCACGCCCGCGTCCATCATCGACAGGGACCCGCCGCAGACCGACGCCATCGAGGACGAGCCGTTCGACTCGGTGATCTCGGAGACGAGGCGCAGCGTGTAGGGGAAGTCGGTCGAGGCCGGCAGGACCGCCTGCAGCGCCCGCCAGGCGAGCTTGCCGTGGCCGATCTCGCGACGGCCCGGGGAGCCGACGCGGCCCACTTCGCCGACCGAGTAGGGCGGGAAGTTGTAGTGCAGCAGGAAGTTCGACTTGAACGTGCCGTGCAGCGCATCGATGAACTGCTCGTCGTCGCCGGTGCCGAGCGTGGTCACGACCAGCGCCTGCGTCTCGCCCCGGGTGAACAGGGCCGAGCCGTGGGTCCGCGGCAGGAGGCCGGTCTCGGCCACGATGGGGCGGACCTGGTTGAGCGCGCGGCCGTCGATGCGGCGCTTGTTCTTGACCACGTCGCCGCGCAGGACGGCCGATTCCAGCTTCTTCAGGGCGGTGCCGAGGTTCGGGTCGGCAAGCTCTTCCTCGCTGAGGCCGGCCCGGATCGCCTCCTTGGCGGCCGAGACGGCGGCCACGCGCTCCTGCTTGTCGGAGACGGCGTAGGCGTCGCGCATCTTCTGCTCGCCCAGGCTCTTCACCTTGGCCAGCAGGTCCGAGTAGTCGGCCGGCTGGAAGTCGAAGGGCTCTTTCGCGCAATCCTCGGCGAGGTCGATGATCAGGTCGATCACCGGCTGGATCTGCTCGTGCGCGAAGGTGACTGCGCCCAGCATCTCGTCCTCGGTCAGCTCGTAGGCCTCGGACTCGACCATCATGACCGCGTCCTTGGTCCCCGCCACGACGAGGTCGAGCCGCTGCTCGGGGTTGTTCCGCAGGTCGTGCATGTCGTCGACGGCGGGGTTCAGCTTGTACTCGCCGTTGGCATAGCCGACGCGGCAGCCCGCGATCGGGCCCATGAACGGCACGCCCGAGATCGTCAGCGCGGCCGACGCGGCGATCATCGCGACGATGTCGGGGTCGTTGACGAGGTCGTGGCTGAGGACGGTGCACATCACCAGCACTTCGTTCTTGAAGCCGGGGACGAACAGCGGCCGGATCGGACGGTCGATCAGGCGGGCGGTCAGCGTTTCCTTCTCGGTCGGCCGCGCCTCGCGCTTGAAGAAGCCGCCCGGCACCTTGCCGGCGGCATAGTATTTTTCCTGGTAGTGGACGGTCAGGGGAAAGAAGTCCTGCCCTTCCTTCTGCGTCTTGGCGAAGGTCACGTTCGCCATGACGGTGGTCTCGCCCAGGGTCGCGACGACGGTGCCGTCGGCCTGGCGGGCGACCTTGCCCGATTCCAGCGTGAGGGTTTCATCCCCCCACTGGATGGATTTCTTAACTTCGTTGAACATTCATCATCCTGTCTCGGGAGCGCTCCCGGCCGGATGCCGGGTCTCCCGCATGTGCTGGCGGCCCCATTGCCGCCGACCCCTTCCTCATCCCATGCGCCGGGGTCAGGGCGCCGCGTTCGAGATTGGCGGCATATAGGCGAGATGCCCCCATTTGAAAAGCCGGAACGCGTGCGGGACCCCGCCGCAGGGACGCGCGTTCCCTTGCCATGTCCGCCAGCCGGGACACCTGCCCGGCCGATGATCCAGATGTTGCCGGAGATGACCATGACGCGCCTCCTCGTCCCCTTCGCCCTTCTCGCCGCGCCGGCCATCGCCCAGACCGAGGAGCCGACCGCCTGCATGGACGCCCTGCGCGGCGTGATGCTCGCCGCCGGCGGGCAGAGCGCGGCCGAGGTGGTGTCCTCCTCCTTCTCCGAGGCCGGAACGACCGTCTACCTGCGGGACGGCGGCCAGACCCTGTGGCGCTGCACGGCCGCCGGCGGCACGGTGGAGGAGCTGGCCGTGGTGATGGACGCGGACGAGCGGGACGAGGTGCTGAACGCCCCGCCTGCGGCCGCGCCCGAGAGCGTGGAGTTCGCTGACGGCGAAGCCTCCGCCACGCTCGAGCGCGAGGTGGAGGCCGGAGGCACGATGCAGTTCGCGCTGGCCGCCGACGGTGTGCAGACCCTGTCGGTGGAGGTGGTGTCCGACGCGCCCGGCTACTTCTATGTCCGCGGACCTGTGGACACCGTGATCCACGACCCGGTCGACGTGGGCGACAGTCTGTCGGCCGAGCTGCCGATGGGCGGCGAGTATATCGTCGAACTGGTGAGCGCCGCCGACGCGCCCGCGACCTTCACCGTCACGGTCGCGATCGAGTGATCACTCGGGGGCCACGTCGGCCGCGCTGATCCGCCAGCCCGGATCGGCGCCCGGCACGCCGTTCGCGCGGCGCATGACGAAGGTGCCGGCGAAATGCTGCGCGGTGCCATCCTTCAGCTCTGCCTCGATCCGCACCGGCACGTTGGCGTAGATCGACCCCGCGGCGCCCTCCATCGACAGGAGCGGTCCGGTGAAGACCGCGACCGCGCCGGTCTCGTCGAACCCCTCCGCAAACGCGGCAGCCGTCTGCCCGCTCGCCGCACCGCCGTCGTCCCACATTGCCCAGGCGGCGGCATAGCCGCCCGCGTCGATGGCGGCGAAGTAGTCCTCGACCGCCGTGCGGGCGGTCCAGGCGTCGAGATCGGGATCCTGCGCAAGGGCGGGGGCGGCGAGTAGGGCGAGGCAGAGGGCAAGCGGTCGGATCATGCCGCCTGAACGCGCCGCGGCCCGGGCGGTTGCCGCCGCTGCGGTCACGACCCGGTCATCCCGCCCGCTTCATCCCCGGCTTTTTCATCCCCGGCCGCGGCGGCAGGTTCCACGCCTTGCGCGCCGTCACCAGCCGCAGGTCCTCCGGGTCCATCCCCAGCGACAGGATCGTCTTCCGGTCATAGCGGGCGAGCGCCGTCTCGCGGTCGTGGCCCGTGCCGAACAGCCGGTCGATCCAGCCCATGCCGAAGCTGACATGGAACGTCGCCTCGTGATCCTGCAGGTGGTGCGCCAGGTGATCGCGGGTGATCCGCTGGCCCAGCCAGCCCTTCGGCACGTTCAGGTGCGCGATCGTGTGGCAGAACTCGTAGAACGCGAAGGCCGACACCGAGCCGAGGAACAGCGCCACCCACGCCGCCAGCGCCGCCGGACCGAGGCCGAGGAACGGCCACAGGACCAGCGTGTGCAGCGCCGCCGAACCGAGACCGAACCGCACCGCGAACCAGTGGTCGTCGCCGGTGAAGAACTCCGGGTCGTGCGGGAACTCGTGGTGGCCGATATGAGCGCGGTACAGCACGTTGAACGGGCTCTGCTCGGTCGGCGGCTTCCGGTGGTAGAGGAACCGGTGCATCGCGTATTCGACGAAGAACTGGATCGCCACGCCATAGGCCACCGCCAGCAGCAGCCAGGGCGAGAACCAGACGACGAAGGCGACGAGCGCCGACAGCCAGAACGGGAACAGCCGCTGCAGGCCGCCCATGTGCATCAGGACGCGAAGCGCGGGGATCATGGCCGTCTCCTCCTCGCCCCTCGGTCTGCGCCCTCGCCCGCCCTTCGGTCAACCGGGACGCCGCGTGACTCGCACGGCAGGGGCCGCATGCCTATGTTGCCGGGCAGGAGGTGCCGCACATGGCCGGAGGATGGAGCCGCGACGGCGCGGTGAACGAACAGATCGAGGCGTCGATCTCGGACGAACTCGCCCGGATGCGGGCGACCCGCCGCCCCGAGGGCGAGAGCGCGACCGAATGCGCCGAGTGCGGCGAGGACATCCCCGAGGCGCGCCGTCAGGCGATCCCGGGCGTGAAGCTGTGCGTGGACTGCCAGTCCGGCCGCGACCGCGCCTTCAAGTCGCGCCCGGGCTTCAACCGCCGCGGGTCGAAGGACAGCCAGCTGAAGTGACCCCCGGACGTGGAAAGGGCGCCGCCGGTCTCCCGGCCGCGCCCCTGGAAATCGTCTGTCGCCGAGCTTAGCGGCGCAGGCCGAGACGCTCGATCAGCGACTGGTAGCGGGCCTCGTCGCGGGCCTTGACGTAGTCCAGCAGCTTGCGGCGCTGGGCGACCATCTTCAGCAGGCCGCGGCGACCGTGGTTGTCCTTCTTGTGGGTCTTGAAGTGCTCGGTCAGCGTGGCGATCCGGCTGGACAGGATCGCGACCTGCACCTCGGGAGAGCCGGTGTCGCCCGACTTCGTCCCGTAATCCTTGATGAGCTTCTGCTTCTCTTCGGCGGTGATCGACATCGGGGTCTCCTTCATGGGTGATGGCGCAAGCCGGGATGTCGTCCAGCAGGGCCCGTGGAGGGAAGCGCGGCCTATAGAGGGATTCCGCCCGCGTGTATAGCCCTCAGCGCGGCAGCAGCTGCACCGTACCGAGGTCCAGCTCGGTCACGCCCCGGATCAGCGCGATGGGCTCGCCGTCGGCGGTCAGGCGGACGCCGTCTCCGGCCGGTTCCCACCCCAGCTCCGGCTCGGGGCCGGAGCCGTCGTAGACCAGGACGAGGGCGTCCTCGTCGGGGTCATAATCCTCGACCAGCGTGGCGGAGCCGTCCCCGGTCCCGAGGGCGAGGCCGAACGTGTCGGCGCCGGTCCCGCCGTTCAGCGAGTCGCCCGCCCCGCCGAGAAGGGCGTCGTCCCCCGCGCCGCCGTTCAGGTAGTCCGGCGCCGCCGCGATCTCGCCGCTGACGCCGTCCAGCATGTCGTCGCCGGAGCCCCCGTGCAGCACGTCGCGCCCCGCGCCGCCCGACAGGCTGTCGTCGTCCAGCGAGCCGAGCAGCGAGTCGTCGCCCTCGCCGCCCCACAGCGTGTCGTCGCCGCCGCCGCCGTTCAACTCGTCGTCGCCCGCCTCGCCCGAGAGCAGGTCGTCGCCGATATGGCCGTACAGGCTGTCGTTCCCCGCGCTCCCGCGCACCTCGTCGTCGCCGGGCCCGCCATGCAGGAAGTCGTCGCCGCCCGCGCCGTCGACCGTGTCGTCGCCCTCTTCGCCGTCGAGATAATCCTGCACCTCCGTGCCCAGGACGACATCGTCGCGCGGCCCGGTGAAGCGGATCGTGGGATCGGCGTTCGGGTCGTCGCCGAATTCATCGCCCGCCTCCTCGCCTCCAAGGGGGTCGGTCTCCTCCCGGTCGTCGGCGAGATCGTCCTCGTGCGGCCGGGGGACCGGCAGCAGCACCATCCCGGCGACGGCCATCCCCAGGAGCCCCATCAAAGCCAGCATCCGCGCACACCCGTCCTTGCAGCGCCGACCTGTCCGCCCGGCGCCCGACACCCCATCACCCGCGGTGCAGACTAGCACGCAGAGGCGCGGTTCGGCGGCAAACCGGCCGGAGTGGTTAACCGGGTGTGCCGTCGGCCACGAATACACGCGACGGGTGCAGCTCGCCGCCCATGTAGGTGCCGACCGCGACGGCGCGGCCGTCGTGGCTGGCCCAGCATTCGTCGCCGAACTGCAGGTCCGACGGGGCGATGACGCTGGCCGGGTTGCCGTTGCGCAGCCGACCGACGCTCGCCGCCGGGCAGGTCGCCTCGGGCAGGTCGGCGAGACCCGCCTCGACCGGCCGGAGCAGCCGGTCGAGCGCGGGGTCCTTCGCCCCCGCCTCGATCTCGTCCAGCGTCGCCGCGCCCTCCAGGTCGAACGGCCCCGACCACAGCCGGCGCAGCGCCACGACGTGACCGTGACAGCCGAGCGCGGCGCCGAGATCGCGGGCGATGGCGCGGACGTAGCCGCCCTTGCCGCAGGTCATCTCCAGCTCGGCATGGTCGGCGTCGGGCCGGTCGGTCAGCACCAGCTCCTCCACCCACAGCGGCCGCGCCGCCAGCTCCACCGTCTCGCCCTCGCGGGCGCGCTTGTAGGCGCGTTGGCCGTCGATCTTCACCGCCGAGAAGGCCGGCGGAACCTGGCTGATCTCGCCGACGAAGGCCCCGAGCGCGGCCTTGATCTCCTCGTCGGTGGGCCGCGCGTCGCTGGTCGCCGTCACCTCGCCCTCGGCGTCGTCGGTGTTCGTCGCCTGCCCCAGCCGGACGGTGAAGGCGTAGGCCTTGAGCGAGTCGGTCACATAGGGGACCGTCTTGGTCGCCTCGCCGAGCGCGACCGCCAGCAGACCCGTCGCCTCGGGGTCGAGCGTGCCGGCATGGCCCGCCTTCTTCGCGTCGAAGGCCCACTTCACCTTGTTGACCACCGCGGTCGAGGTCATGCCGCGCGGCTTGTCCACGATCAGCCAGCCCGAGACGTCGCGGCCCTTGCGCCTGCCCATGAGACCTCCAGCAAAAGAAGCGCCGGGAGCTAAACAAAGCGGCGGGGCCGGTCAAGCCGCTGGACATCGCGGGCGGAGAGGTCCTACCGTCGCGCCCATGATGATGCACCACATCCGGATCCGACCCGCCGCCTGACAGGGGCGGCCGGCCCCGCGCCGGCCAGGGATCGGAACGAAGAGGCGCCGTCCGGAGAGGCGCGCCCATGGAGCATATCGCAATGACCACCACACCCAACGGCGGCCCGTCGGCCGCCGACATCAACCGTTTCATCGAGACCGGCGCCCTGAGGGTCGAGAACGCCTTCGACCCCGCCCTCGCGGCGGAAGTGCGCGGGATCGCGCTGCGCGAGGCCGGACCGGCGAACGGCGTCCCCGTCCTGCGCCTCGGGATGCTGACGGCGCCGCCTGCGGTCGCCGCGGCCAACACGCCGCGGCTCCACGCCCATTACGACGCCCTCGCCGGCGCCGGCCGCTGGGTCCGGCCCGGGGCGATGGGGACCTTCGTCCTGCGCTACCCCTCGGACGAGGCGCCCGCCGACACCGGGTGGCACGTCGACGTCAGCTTCGGCGACAGCCCGGACTTCATGGACTGGCGGGCCAACGTGACGAGCCGGGGGCGGCTTCTGCTGATGCTGTTCCTGTTCTCCGACGTGGGAGAGGAGGGCGGGCCGACCCGGATCCGCCTCGGCTCGCATCGGCAGATCGCGCGCGAGCTGCTGCCCTTCGGCGAGGCGGGGATGTCGTTGCGCGACCTCGCGGCGGACGGTTTCGCCTCGACCGCCGACTGCTCTCGGGCGCTGGCCACGGGTCCTGCGGGGACGGTCTGGCTGTGCCACCCGTTCCTCGTCCATGCAGGACAGCCGAACCGCGGGACCGGCGTGCGCGTGCTGGCGCAACCGCCGCTGCTGCCCGTCGCACCCTTCGACCCGGCCCTGCCGCCCAGCCCGGTCCAACGGGCGATCCGCCGCGCCTGCGGCCTGCCGTAGACGCGTCAGGGGCGCCGGCTGCGGCGCCGGAGCACGTGGCACCCTCCCGCAGCGTCCGTGCCGGGCGCTGCGGGCGGCGGGTATGCGACGTCGCTGCCAGATCGCCCGCGAGCCCGCGCTCAGTCGCCGGCTCGAGCCCGGGCCTGCGCGAGGAAGAAGCGGATCATCTCGACCGAGGCGTCCGGGCCCTTGGGGTCCGTGTAGCTGCCCGTCGTGGCGCCGCCGGACCAGGCGTGGCCGGCTCCGTCGATCTCCCACAGCTCGACGGCACTGCCGGCGGCGTTGCGGCCGGTGGTCACGCGGGCGGAGCGGGCGGCGCCGGAATGGGCGCAGGTGCGGGTGTCGCTGAGCGGTCCCGTGACGCGCTGGGCGTTCACCGGAGCGACGGTCTGATCCGACAGGCCCTGGAACACGATGCAGGGCAGCGTCAGCGCGCGGGCGCCGGGGGCGGCGTCTCCGCGCATCGCGCCGAAGGCGGACATCACGTCCCGGGCGGAGCAGGGCGCGAGGCCGGAATGCACGCCGACCGCGCCGAAGAGGTCGGGGTGCGTCTGGCCGAGGATCGCGGCCATCGCGCCGCCGGCGGAAAGGCCGGCTGCGAACACCCGGCCGTCCGGGATCCCGGTGTCGCGGGCCACGGAGCGGGCGAGATCGGCGAGCAGCGCCGGCTCTCCGCCGGTGGCGGCCTGATCCTCGCCCCGGAACCAGTTCCAGCAGAGCGACGCGTTGTCGCCGCGCCCCTGCTCGGGCCAGATCACGACGAAACCCGCCGTCTCCGCGGCGGCGTTCATCGCGGTGCCGCGGGCGAAGTCCTCGGCGCTCTGGGTGCAGCCGTGCAGCATGACGAGGGCGCCCGTTACGGGGCCGGAAGGCGTGTAGAGGAGGTAGTCGCGCGCGCCGTGGACGCACGTATGCCGCCGCCGCTCGAACCGGGCGCCCGGAGGGGCGGCGAGGCCGGGGCCCCCGCCGGCCCTGCGGGCGCGCGCCGGACGGCCGGTCGCGGGGCTCACCTTCGGGGGGGTCACCTCGAGGATCTCGGCATCCTCCACCGGGCCGCCGGGCGCGGCTGCGGCCGGCCGGCGCGGTGCGCCCTTCGGTGCGGCAAGCGGCTCGACCGACGGCTCCGCCCGGACGTCAGACCGCGAGCGCCGCAGCGAGTCCTGGATCAGCTTCGTCGCGCCTGCGGGGTCTCCGGCGCGCGTCATCTGAAGCGAGCGCCGCATCGTCTCCCTGAAGTCATCCATCTCGGTCGCCTTTCGGGCAGGGGGCCGACGCCCCGGACAGGTCCGGCCGCCGTCGCGGCCGCAGGACCGGCATCGCCGGTCCTCTGTAAAGAGATGGGGCCATGCTGCACCGCAGCAATAGGCGGCGGAGGTTTATTCGCCCGCCGTCTCTCGCGGTCAGCCAGCCGCAACGACCGGGCGGGCCCGGCATGGACGATCTCATGATGGGTGGCGGAGACGATGGGATTCGAACCCACGAGACGGTTTCCCGCCTACTCCCTTAGCAGGGGAGCGCCTTCGACCACTCGGCCACGTCTCCGTCGACCCGTTTAGCGACCGGTCCCGAGAGGAACAAGGCGAAAGTCCGGTTTGGCGAGCGGTGAGTGAGCCGGACCAACGAGATGCGAGCGTGGCAGGGTTCGACCGGAACGAGGGGCCGACGGGTTCACGGAGGCTGACGGGTCGGCCTCCTCCTTGGTCGGGTGGCCGATCAGCGGCGGACGGAAGGGCCCGGAGTCCGCGATGTCAGGCGCCGCCGGCCAGTCCGGTCCGTGGTTGGAGCAGGAGGCTCGCCTCCGGCTGCGCTGGGGGTTCGACGGGCGAGAGGACGTCGGCTACCGTCCTGTTCCGGCCGCCGCGCTTGGCGGCGTAGAGGGCGCGGTCGCTCCGGGTCAGCGCCTCGGACAGGAGGGGGACGCCGCCGTCGAAGTGCACCACGCCGATGCTCGTCGTTACCTGGAGGCGCGGGCAGTCCGGGAGGGTCATGCCCTCGATCGAGAGCCGCACCCTCTCGGCGATGCGGTACGCGGCGGCCGCACCGACCGCAGGAAGCAGTATGGCGAATTCCTCGCCTCCGATCCGCACCACGCTGTCCTCGGCCCGGCAGACGTCCTGGGCTGCCGCGACGGCGCCCTTCAGAACTTCGTCGCCGATCGCGTGGCCGTGGGTGTCGTTGACGGCCTTGAAGTGGTCGAGGTCCATGAGGAGGAGGGCGCCGCCCCTCTCCTCCATCCGCGGCATCAGATCCTCGTAGCGCCGCGCCAGCCCCCGGCGGTTCAGCGCGCCGGTGAGGGGATCGGTCATCGTCTGGCGCGTCAGCCGGCGCTCGTGGCGCGCCAGGGCGCGCTCCCGTTCGATCATCGCGCCGAAGATCAGCGCGCCGAGGATGTTGAAGGCCACGAGGATCGGCACGAAGTTCTGCAGCGCGCTGTTCCGCTGCTCGGCGGGGAGGAGAAGGACGGTCGCCAGCGACAGCGACACGGTGAGCCCCATCGCGGAGAAGCGCGCCCAGTTCGGGGCGGATCGCAGGAGCCGGCCCTGGTTCCAGACCAGCCCGACGCCGGCGGCGAGCATCATCGAGGCGATGCCGAGCGCGGCGCCGCTTCCGCCGATCGCCAGTCGCGTCGTGCAGGCCACAAGCAGCGACGCCGCCGCGCCGACCGGCCCGACGAAGGCGCCGGAGAAGGCGACGAAGAGGTTGCGGCTGTCGACGATGACACCGGGGCCCACGACCACGGTGTTGAACATCATCAGCGACGCGCCGACCCCGAACACGAGGCCGATGAGGAGGTGGCGGACGTACCGGTCCCAGCCGCGCCGCTGGACGATGGCGTAGGACCCGGTGGCGAGCGCCATCATCCCGAGTCCGTTGACGAAATTCAGAAGAAGATCCACGGCACCACCACCCACACCGATCAATACTCGAAGACGCAAGGTTTTGTTTACCCTGAGATGTGGTGAGTTCGTGGCAGGAGCGCGACCGACCGGAGGCGCGGGGGCGTCCTTCCCCGCCGGCAGGCTGGCATCGACTGCGCCGGCGTTGCGCTTGCGGCACGGTTCCCGCTCTGTGTGTGGCTCGCGGATCGAACCGCCGGGCGCGGGCGTTGCAGGCCCGTTTATCGGAGGTCGCGGAATGGAGACGACGGAACGGCAGCAGGTCGAGACACTGGCCGCTGATCTGCGGGCGAGCATCAGGGCTCTCGCGGCCCACGAAGGGACGGGCGAGGCGAGCCGCCTCGCCGTCACGGCATATCTGACGCTGCACCTCCTTCTGGACGAGCGGGACACGGCCTGGAACTCGGCGATCGAGGCGGCCACTTCGGAGGTCGAACGGCTGGACGTGGGCCGGACCGGGGCCGACGTCGCCGCTGTTCTTCGCGGCATGAGGATCTAGTTTCCCGGCAGCGCCGGGCTGTCGGACGGGCCTGTCCACTCACGGCTCGCAGGACGGGGCCGTCAGGCGCTGGCCCGTCCAAGCGTCGCTGTCGTCGGGTCCGCGGCGGCCCCTTGCTCGGCTCTCCACGACGAGCCGTCTGCCGGGTCGGGCCATGGATCGGCCGCCGGCCGCGGGCGGCCGAAGCGGAAACCCTGGCCGATGGCGCAGCCGAGGGTGGCGGCGATGCGGGCCTGCGCTGCCGTCTCCACCCCTTCCGCAACCACGTCGAGGCCGAGGGAGCGGGCGATCTCGACCACCGCAGCGACGATCCGGCGGGCCGATTCCGCCTCGGTGAGGTCGGTCAGGAAGCTCTTGTCGAGCTTCACCTCGTCGGCCGGCAGGGTGCGCAGATAGGCGAGGGACGAATAGCCCGTTCCGAAGTCGTCGAGCGAGATCCGGCAGCCGAGCGCCCGCAGCGCCGTCAGCAGGCGCATCGCCGTTGCCCAGTCGTGAACCGCCGCGCTTTCCGTCAGCTCCAGCGTCAGCAGCGGCGCCGGCAGACCCGAGGCGGCGAGCGCGGCCTCGACCTCGGCGACAAGGCCGGGTTGGCCGAGGCGCTGGGGCGAGAGGTTCACGCTGACGCCGAGGGCCGTGCCGTGCCGGCGGTTCCAGTCTGCCATCGCACGGGCCGCTTCCCGCAGCATGAAGCTGTCGAGACCCGCGATCTGGCCGTTCTCCTCGGCCAGCGAGACGAATTCCTCGGGAAGGACCAGCGTGCCCTGGTGCCGCCAGCGGGCGAGCGCCTCGAAACCGGCCAGCGCGCCGGTCGCCAGCGTGACCTTGGGCATGAACCAGACTTCCAGCTCGCCGGTGGCGGCGGCGCGGCCGAGCGCCTCCAGCCGCTCGCGGCGGCGGGCGAAGGCGCGGGCGATCTCTGGATCGAACAGCCGCAGGGCGCCCGCTCCGTCGTCGTCGCGGGCCCGGGCCAGTGCGAACTGCGCGGCGCGGACCATCGTGTCGGGCCCGGCGGCCGCCAGCCGGGCCACCTGTGCCGCCTCGGCGATGCCGATGGAGGCGCAGGCGCGGATCGAGGCGTTCGCCGCCGGGACGGGTCGGTCGATGGCGGCGCCGATCCTGCGCCCGAGCGAGGCGAGGCCGGCCGCGCCGGTCGCGGGTAGGATCGCCGCGAACTCGTCGCCGCCGATCCGCGCGATGAACAGCCCCTCGCGCGCCGCCAGCCTCGCCAGAGCCTGGCCGACATGGCGCAGCACATCGTCCCCGGCGGCCTGGCCGTGCCCGTCGTTGATGGCGCGAAAGCCGTCGAGGTCGATGCAGGCGAGCGCGACCGGCGCTGCGCCGGGGCGGGGCGGGAAGACGGTCCCGGCCATCTCGGCAAAGCTGGTGCGGTTGGGCAGGCCGGTCAGCGTGTCGTGGTAGGCGATGTGCCACGCGCGGCGCTCGGCTTCGTTCCGGGTCCGGCGGATCAGCACCTCACGGCGCAGAAGAAGGATCAGGCCGCCGCCCGCCGCAACGATCAGCCCGAGGAAACCGGCGTGGATCCGGGTCAGCCGCTCCATCGAGCCGAGCGCCGCGCGCAACGCCGTGGTCTGCGCGGCGTGCAGTTCCTCCAGCCAGCGGGTGATCGCTGACCGGGCCGACACGAGCGTCCCGTCCGCCGCCGTCTGAAGCGGCGGCAGGCTGTCGTCCGCCGTCGCCATCGCGGCATCGACCTCGTCCACGATGTCGGACAGCCACGCGATGGCCATTGCGCCGCCACCGGTCGGGTCGCCCCGGGCCGCGATCATCTGCAGGTTCACGTTGCGGACGTACAGCATGTCGAGGGCTCCCCCGATCGCGGCCCTCTCGGACGGGGCCAGTCGCCCGTCCTCGCCCGCGGCAGCGATGAGTTGGGCGAGGCGCTGCATGTCGGCGAGGCTGACCGCGGCCTCGCGGACGCCCGGCCCGCGGAACATCGCCTCCGCCTCTGCGACACGGCTGGCGGCGTTCCGGATCTGGATCACACTCGACGCGGCGAGGGCGACCAGAAGCGACAGCATCAGCGCCGTCCCCCGCGGCGTCGCGAGCGCATCCAGCAGAGCGTCGAGATCGAAGAACCGTCGGACCCGGTTGCGCCGCGGAGTCATCGGCCGCTCAGGGTCCGGGGCGAATCTCGGCCGCCATCCAGACGAGATGGTTCAGCTGGACCGGCCGATCGGGGCCGACCCGGTCGGCGGGCGCGACGAAGTAGATCGGGCCCCGCTCACGCCGGCCGATGGAGTGACCGTCGGCCCGCGTGGCGACGAGAAGGGCACCCGTGACCTGCGGGTCGGGTGGGATCCGCGTGACGTAGTCGTTCTCGGCGATCACCTCGACGCCCACGCCGGCGAGACCGTGTCGGGCGAGAAGGTCGGCCAGCAGGACACCCTCGAACCTCACTTCGTCCTCCCAGGGGGTGGCGGTCGTCAATGCCCATGTGCCCACCTCTTCGAGCTGTTCGGGCGTGTAGACCGTGGCGGTCCCGTCCGGTGCAACGACACGGAGCGTCGCCTCCGCATGTTCGATCGGCGGAAGGTCCACCCGCCGGAACGGCCCCTCTTCCTGAGCCAGCGCAGGCCATGCGCCGAAAATGACCGCCGCCGCGATCAGCGCCGCGGCCCGGAAGCTACACATCGGCCGACCTCCTTCGCGCCCCGATGGGCCGAAGCATTAGGGCAGGAACCTTTCACCCCCGTTAAGGCCAGAACCGATCGGCCGGGATGGTGCCCGCGAGGCGGCCGGCGGCGCACCAGTCGCGCTCCGCTCCGCTCGCGGCATTCCGCCGCTGCGCGCCCGAGGGCGCTTGCCGGGAACATTAGGCGAACATAAGTATATCCCGATGTCGCGCCTCTCGCTCCAGGACAAGCTCGCGATCCTGTCGGACGCCGCCCGCTACGACGCCTCCTGCGCGTCCAGCGGCACCACCCGGCGCGATTCGAAGGACGGCAAGGGCCTCGGCTCGACCGAGGGGTCGGGAATCTGCCACGCCTACGCGCCCGACGGCCGCTGCATCAGTCTCCTCAAGATCCTGATGACGAACTTCTGCATCTACGACTGCGCCTACTGCGTGAACCGGGTATCCTCCAACACCCGCCGCGCCCGGTTCAGCGTGGAGGAGGTCGTGACGCTGACGCTGGAATTCTACCGGCGCAACTACATCGAGGGCCTGTTCCTTTCCTCCGGCATCATCCGCTCGCCCGACGAGACGATGGGCGACATGGTCCGCATCGCCCGGACCCTTCGGGAGGAGCATCACTTCCGCGGCTACATCCACCTCAAGACGATCCCCGACGCCGATCCCAAGCTGATCGAGGAGGCGGGCCTTCTCGCCGACCGCATCTCGATCAATGTCGAGATGCCGACGGACCACGCGGTGAAGGCGTACGCGCCCGAGAAGGACCCCGACCAGATCCGCGGCGCGATGCGGGACACGCGCCAGCGTCTGGACGCCGCGAAGGAGCGCAGCTTCCGCGGCAAGCGCCCCGCGAAGTTCGCCCCCGCGGGGCAGTCGACGCAGATGATCGTCGGCGCCGACGGCTCCACCGACGCGACGATCCTGACGCATTCGACGCGCCTCTACTCCGACTACCGCCTGCGCCGCGTCTACTACTCCGCCTTCTCGCCGATCCCCAATGCCACCGCCAAGCTGCCGCTCATCAAGCCGCCGCTCCAGCGCGAGCATCGTCTGTACCAGGCCGACTGGCTGATGCGGTTCTACGGCTTCGAGGCGGGCGAGATCACCGCGGCGCGTCCGGACGGCAACCTCGACCTCGACCTCGACCCCAAGCTCGCCTGGGCCATCGCGCACCGCGACAGCTTCCCCGTCGACGTGAACCGCGCCGACCGCGAGGCGCTGCTCCGCGTCCCCGGCCTCGGCACCAAGACGGTCGGCCGCATCCTGACCAGCCGCCGCCACCGCACGCTGCGCTGGGACGACCTCGCCCGCATGGGCGCCAACCTCAAGGCGGCGCGGCCGTTCCTCACCGCCCTCGACTGGCGGCCCCGTGCGCTGACCGATGCCGCGGATCTGCGCGCCCGCTTCGCGCCGCCGCCGGAACAGCTGACCCTGATCTGATGCGCGCCGTGCCGCTTCCCCGCATCGGCACCGACCGGGCGTGGCGCGACGCCGCCCGCGGCCTGCTGGCGGCCCGCGTTCCGCCCGAGGACGTGCTGTGGGAACACGGCGAGGCCGCGCCCTCCCTGTTCGAGGGCGACGCGCCCCCGCCGCCGCCCGCGACCGGCGACATCAAGGTCCCGAAGGCCTTCGTCGGGATGGCGGGCAAGGTGGTCTGGCACCGCGACCCGCAGCGCTTCGCCCGCCTCTACGCCCTGCTGTGGCGCCTTCGGCGCGAACGCCGGCTGATGGAAGATCGCGGCGACGCCGACCTCGCTTACCTGCGGCAGATGGAAAAGCACGTCATGCGCTGCCGCCACAAGATGACGGCCTTCGTCCGCTTCCGCGAGATCGGCGACCGCACCGCGCCCCGCCGCTCCTTCGCCGCCTGGTTCGAGCCGACGCACCGCACGATGGAACTGACGGCGCCGTTCTTCGTCCGCAGATTCGGCGACATGGACTGGCTGATCGCGACGCCCGATGTCTCCGCCCGGTTCGAGGGCGGCACCCTCACGCTGCACGACGATCTGCCCCGGCCGGACCTGCCCGAGGACGCGAACGAGGAGCTCTGGCGCACCTACTTCTGCAACATCTTCAACCCGGCCCGGGTGAAGATCCACGCGATGACGTCGGAGATGCCGAAGAAGTACTGGAAGAACCTGCCAGAGGCGCAGGCGATTCCCGGCCTCCTCGCCGACGCCGAGGCGCGGGTCCGCGAGATGGCCGAGGCCGCGCCGACCCTGCCGCCGCTTTTCGCAGAGCGGATCGCCGCCCGCGCCTCCGCCTCCCCGGAACGCCCCGCCGCGCCCCGCGTTGCCGCCCCGATGAGCTGGGACGACCTCAAGACACGGGCCGACGAGGAGAGTCGCGACCAGCGCGAGGGCTACGGCCGCGTCGTGCTGGGCGAGGGTCCGCCGGACGCCGACCTGATGATCGTGGGCGAACAGCCGGGCGACATCGAGGATCAGGAGGGCCGTCCCTTCGTCGGCCCCGCCGGCCAGCTCTTCGACCGCATCGCGCAGGACGCCGGCATCGAGCGCCGCCGCGCCTACGTCACCAACGCCGTGAAGCGGTTCAAATTCCAGATGCGCGGCAAGCGCCGGATGCACCAGACGCCGAACGGCGGCGACATCGAACATGCCCGCTGGTGGATCGAGAAGGAGCTGGAGCTGGTGCAGCCGAAGCTGATCCTCGGCATGGGCGGCACCGCGGCCGAGACGCTGACCGGCACCCGCGCCGGCATCCTCAAGCGCCGCGGCACGGTGGAGGAGACGCGCTACGGCCCGGTCTTTCTCACGGTGCACCCCAGCTACATCCTGCGCCTGCCCGACGCCGACGCGAAGGCGGCCGAGGAAGAGCGCTACCGCCGCGATCTCGCCGCCGCTCAGGCGGTACTGGAAGAGATGCGGGCGGCCTAGTCCAGGTCCCGACGCATCGTCGCCATGTTGCCCTGCACGCCCAGCTCCTCGTACCCGGAGGAGCGGTAGAGGGCGAGCGCCGGCTCGTTGTCCAGCTCGACCTTCAGCGTGATCGACATCGCGCCGAGCGCCCGCGCCGCCTCCTCCGCCATTCCGGCAAGCTGCGTCCCCGCGCCGCCGCGGGCTGCTTCCTCCACGAAGACGTAGGTGAGGTGCCGCACCTCCGGCCCCACGCCCACCCGCAATGCGAAGAAGCCCACCTCGCGGCCGGTCTCGTCCAGCACGTAGTAGGATTCGTCGTCCAGCTCGTGCAGCCAGCGCTCCTGCCATTCCAGCGGATCGAACGGATGCTTGGCGTTCGGGTTGACCAGCGCGAGGTCGGCCTCGTCGGCCAGCAGCCGCGCCAGCGGGGCGAGATCGCGCTCGCGATTGTGCCTGAGGGCGAGGTCGGCCATCGGGGCCTCCTTCGGATACGGGACAAGGGCCGTACCTGCCACGGCAGCGGACCGGACTTCAACCGCGGCGGCCCGGAGCGCCCGGTGAAAACCCGTCGCGGGCTCCGACCCGGGACCTCGCGCAGCCGGGCGCCGCGGGCCCACCCCGGGGCGCATCCGCCCCTCCCTCTCATCGAGCCACAAGTATCCTCAGGGGGAGTCCGGCCCGACAGGACCGGACGGGGGCGGAACGCCCCCCGAACGCAAGAGAATGCGCCGTCAGGCGCTCCGCCGGATCAGGTGTTGAAGAGGAAGTGCAGGACGTCCCCGTCCTTCACCTCGTACCCCTTGCCCTCGGCGCGCATCTTGCCCGCCTCCTTCGCCGCGCTCTCGCCGCCGAGCGCGACGTAGTCGTCGAACGCGATCGTCTCGGCCCGGATGAACCCCTTCTCGAAGTCGCCGTGGATCACCCCCGCCGCCTGCGGCGCCAGCGTCCCCTTCGCAATCGTCCAGGCCCGCGCCTCCTTCGGCCCCGCGGTGAAGTAGGTCTGCAGGTTCAGCAGCTCGTAGCCGGCGCGGATCAGCCGGTCGAGGCCGGCCTCCTCCAGCCCCATCTCCTCCAGGAACATCTCCTGCTCCTCGGGGTCGAGCTGGGCGATCTCCTCCTCGATCTTCGCCGAGATCACGACGTGGGCATTGCCCTGCGCGGCCGCCATCTCGGCAACTTTCGCCGACTGGCTGTTGCCCGTCGCGGCGGAGCCTTCCTCGACGTTGCAGACGTACAGCACCGGCTTGGCCGTCAGCAGCTGCAGCATCCGCCACGCCCGCCGGTCCTCGTCCGCCACCTGGACCGTCCGCGCCGGACGCCCGGCCTCCAGCGCGGCCTTCGCCGCCTCCAGCAGGCGCTGCTGCTCCACCGCCTCCTTGTCGCCGCCCTTCAGCTTGCGCACGAGGTTCGCCATCCGCCGCTCCACCGATTCGAGGTCGGCGATCATCAGCTCGGTCTCGATCGTTTCGGCGTCCGCCACCGGGTCCACGCGCCCCTCGACGTGGGTCACGTCGCCGTCCTCGAAGCAGCGCAGGACGTGGGCGATGGCGTCGGTCTCGCGGATGTTGGCGAGGAACTGGTTGCCTAGGCCCTCGCCCTTGCTCGCGCCCTTCACCAGCCCCGCGATGTCGACGAAGGTCATCCGCGTCGGAATCACCTGTTTCGACTTCGCGATCTCGGCCAGCCGGTCGAGACGCGCATCCGGCACCGCGACCTCGCCCACGTTCGGCTCGATCGTGCAGAACGGGAAGTTCGCCGCCTGCGCCGCGGCGGTCCTGGTCAGGGCGTTGAACAGCGTGGACTTGCCGACGTTCGGCAGCCCGACGATCCCCATGCGAAAGCCCACGGCACTCTCCTCGCGGCAAAGACCGCGCTCTGGTAGGCTTCCGGCGGACCGAGGGCAAGGCGGCCTTGACGTCCTTCACCCCCAGGTCCACAATTTGAATTGATATCAATATAATTCAGCCCCCGGAGGAGCCGATGCCCACCGCCACGCCCTACCTCTTCTTCAACGGCTCCTGCCGCGAGGCCTTCACCTCCTACGCCGACATCCTGGGCGCCGAAGGCACGCCGGACTTCGCAGGGTTCGACCAGCTGCCCCCGGACGACGAGATGAGCGGCGCTGTCCCGTCGAACGCCGTGATGCACGCCGCGCTGCATCTCGGCGGCGGCAGCTGGATCTACGGCAGCGACGACGTCTCGCCGGACGGCAGCCCGGCGATGGCCGGCTGCAACGTCCATGTCAGCTATCCGACCTACGCCGAGGCCGAAGGCGTGTTCGAGAAGCTGTGGAAAGGCGGCGAGGTCCGCATGCCGTTCAAGGCGGAGTTCTGGACGCCGGGCTTCGGCGCCCTCAGCGACCGCTGGGGCATCCGCTGGATGGTCTCGGTCGATGCGCCGCAGCAGGAGGGCGCATGATGCTGGCCGGCCGGCGCGTGTGCAAGCGCCGGCCCCTCCATCCGACACAGACGAATGGCTGACGTGAGCCCGGACCTTCCCGCCTACCTCGCGCGGATCGGCCACGCCGGCCCGGCGCGGGCCGACCTCCCGACGCTGGAGGCGCTCGCGCTGCTGCACCCGGCCGCCATCGCGTTCGAGAACCTCGACGCGATGGTCGGCCGCGCCCCCTCGCTCGCGCTGCCCGATCTGGAGGCCAAGCTGGTGCGCGGCGGCCGCGGCGGCTGGTGCTTCGAGCAGAACCTGCTGCTGGCCGCCATGCTGCAGGCGCTGGGCTTCGCCGTCCGCCACGTGGCCGCGCGGGTCATGGTCGGCCGTCCGCCCGACGCGCCGCCGGGGCCGCGCAGCCACATGGCGCTGATCGTGGAGACGCCGGACGGCCCGCGGTTGATCGACGTCGGCTTCGGCGGGCGCACGCCCACCGCGCCGCTCGCGCTGACAGATGCGGTGCAGGCGACCCCGCACGAGCCGATGCGCCTCGTCCCCCTGGGCGAGGCGTGGCGGCTGGAGGTGCTGGTCGGCGCCGAGTGGCAGCCGCTCTACCGCTTCGACCTGGCCGAGACGCTGCCGGTCGATCACGAGGCGCCGAACTGGTACCTCGCCACGCACCCCGCCTCGCACTTCCGCGTCCGCCCGGTCGCCGCGCGGCCTCTGCCGGACGGCCGGCGGCTCTCCCTGGCGGGCCGCCGGTTCACCGTCCGGACCGGGGCGCGCGAGGAGGCGTATGTCCTCGCTGACAACGAGCGTGTCGGGATGTGCCTGCATGAGGAGTTCGGCCTCATCCTGCCGGCCGATGCCGCGACATGGGACGCATTGGGGCGCGAGTGACGGAGCGCAGTCCGCCGGGTGGCGGCCCCGGGACAGCTCGCCCGCACCGCCTTTCGTTCGCCCCGGACCTGACCCGGGCCTCTCGCATGGGGAGCGACTGGTCGATCGCGGTCCCGGGCAGGGCAGGGGACGGGCAGGGGCGCCGGCCAACCTTTCCTTGCGTTTCGCGTTCTGCCTTGGCACATCGGCTCGACCAGCCCGGGAGGCCGCCATGACCCGCATCGACGACACCTTCGCCCGGCTGCGGGCCGAGAAGCGCAAGGCGTTCGTGGCCTACGTCATGGCGGGCGATCCGAACTACGAGACGTCGAAGCAGATCGTCCTCGGCCTGCCATCGGCCGGCGTCGACGTGATCGAGCTGGGGCTGCCCTTCACCGACCCGATGGCGGACGGCCCGACGATCCAGCTCGCCGGCGCGCGCGCGCTCGCCGGCGGGCAGACGCTTGAGAAGACGCTCGACATCGCCCGCGCCCTGCGGGCCACCGGCGACCAGACGCCGATCGTCCTGATGGGCTACTACAACCCGATCTATTCCCGCGGCGTCGACCGCTTCCTCTCCGAGGCGAAGGAGGCCGGGATCGACGGCCTGATCGTCGTCGACCTGCCTCCCGAGGAGGACGAGGAGCTGTGCCTGCCGGCGCAGGAGGCGGGCCTCAACTTCATCCGCCTCGCGACGCCGACCACCGACGACCGCCGCCTGCCCAAGGTCCTGACCAACACCACCGGCTTCGTCTACTACGTCTCGATCACCGGCATCACCGGCGCCGCCGCCGCGGAGGCGTCCCAGGTGGCGCCCGAGGTGGCGCGGATCAAGAAGGCCACCGACCTGCCGGTCATCGTCGGCTTCGGCATCCGCACGCCCGAGACGGCGCAGGCGATCGCCGAGGTCGCGGACGGCGCCGTCGTCGGCACCGCCATCGTCGGCAAGATCGCCGAGGGCCGCCCGGTGAACGAAGTGCTGGACTACGTCCGCACCCTCGCCGACGGGGCGCACCGGGGCTGAGGTCCGGGCCGGTCGCCGGTCAGTCGTCTCCGCCGTCGTCGTCCTCCTCATCGTCGTCGTCTTCCGCGGCCGGATCGGCGCAGGCCGGAGGGACGTCCACGCCGGGCGGGAACAGCGTCGCGGCGTCCGTGCAGGCGGCGGCGAGGTCCCCCGTCCGCAGATCGATCGCCCCCCGCAGATCCGCGCCCCTGAGGTCCGTCCCCCGCATCAGCGCCCCCGCGAGCGCGGCTCCCGACAGGTCCGCGTCCCGCAGCACCGCGAAATCTAGGTCGGCGCCGGTCAGGTCCGCTCCCGACAGATCCGCCCCCTCCAGATCGGCGCCCTCCAGATCGGCCCCGGACAGCGCGGCGTCCTCGAGGTCGATCCCGCTCATCTGAAGGTCGGAGAGGTCCGCGCGCGTGAGGTCGATGCCCTCCATCTCGCCCGCGAACTCGTCCAGGCGGCCGATGGCGGCGAGAAAGCGCACGACGCGGCCGGCCTGCTCGGGCGGCAGCAGGGACAGGACAGCCACCGTCTGCGCGCGTCCCGCCGCGCGCGCCGTCTCCGGCGCCTCGGCGAGGGCCGGATCGACGAGAAGCGCGGTGACCCGGTCGACATAGGCGACGAAGATCTCCTCGTTCGCCCGCCGCTCGGACAGCACGAACTGCAGCGCGCCGAAGCCGGCGGCGGCGGCGGCGACCGCGCCGGGGCTGAGGATCAGGCCGAGCCAGTCCCAGAGCGTCCGCCCCTCGAACCCCATCCAGCGCGGACGGGCCAGCCGCCAGAAGGCGGCCGCCATCACCGCCACCAGGACGAAGGCGATCGCGCTGGCGGTCAGGCTGAGGACGAGGGGGTTGGACATGGCGCGGCTCCCGTGGCTGCCATCGAACCCGCCCCGGCGCGCGGGATCAACCCGGAGCGCCTATCCCAGCGTCACGTCGAGGATCATCATCACGATCAGCCCGACGATCAGGCCCGCCGTGGCACGGTGCTGGTGGCCGTTGCGGTGGGTCTCGGGCACGATCTCGTGGCTGATGATGTAGAGCATGGCGCCCGCGGCGAAGGTCAGGCCCCAGGGCAGCAGGGAGTGCGACACCGACACCAGCGAGGCGCCGACGAAGGCGCCGACGGGCTCGGCCGCGCCCGAGCCGAGGGCGGTCAGGAACGCGGTCCGCCGCGGATAGCCCAGGCCGACGACGGCGACGGCCACCGCCAGCCCCTCGGGGATGTCCTGGATCGAGATGCCGGTCATCACGGACAGCCCGCCGGCCCGGCCCTCGCCGAAGGCGACGCCGATCGACAGGCCCTCGGGGAAGTTGTGGATGGTGATCGCAATCACGAACAGCCAGATCCGCGCGATCTGTGCGGCGTCGCGGCCCTCGGGGCCGGAACGGAAATGCTCGTGCGGGATCGTCGCATTCAGCCAGGCGACGAAGCCGGCGCCGAGGGCGATCCCGGCCCCGGCGATCAGCGCGGCGACGACCTCGGACCCCGTCCGTTCGGTCGAGACCTCGATTCCCGGCAGGATCAGCGAGAAGTAGGCGGCCGACAGCATCACCCCGGCGGCGAAGCCGAGCATCGTGTCGCTCGCCCGCTGGCTGAGCGAGCGGCCGATCACCGCGGGGATCGCGCCCAGCGTCGTCGCCGCCATCGCGACGAACCCGCCGAAGGTGCCCCAGAGTATCGTCTCCATGTCCGCCGCCGTTCCTTCGCCAGGCTGCGGACCCTAGCGCCGGGCGGGGGCGGCGCAACCCGCCGCATTGCCACTCCGCGGGCGCGTTGCTAGGATGGATGAGAGCTGTGGCGGAGGACCCGGCGGGATGGCCGTCATAACCTGCATCGACGATCTCAAGCGCCTGCACCGCCGGCGCACACCGAGGATGTTCTACGACTACTGCGAAAGCGGCAGCTACACGGAACAGACCTTCCGCGAGAACACCAGCGACTTCGACCGGATCCGCCTGCGCCAGCGGGTGGCCGTGGACATGTCGGGACGCTCCCTCGCCGGGAGCATGGCGGGCGAGCCGGTGTCGATGCCGGTGGCGCTGGCGCCCGTGGGCATGTGCGGGATGCAGCGCGCCGACGGCGAGATCAAGGCGGCCCGCGCCGCCAAGGCGTTCGGCGTGCCGTTCACGCTCTCCACCATGTCGATCTGCTCGATCGAGGACGTGGCCGAGGCGACGCAGGCGCCGTTCTGGTTCCAGCTCTACGTGATGCGGGACGAGGAGTTCGTGGACGACATCCTCGCCCGCGCCAGGGCGGCGGGCGTGTCGGCGCTGGTGCTGACGCTGGACCTGCAGATCCTCGGCCAGCGGCACAAGGATCTCAAGAACGACCTCACCGCCCCGCCGCGGCTGACGCTGAAGAACATCGCCGACATGGCGATCCCGACGCGCTGGCCCTGGGGGATCGAGATGCTGCAGACGAAGCGGCGCACGTTCGGCAACATCGTCGGCCACGCGAAGAACGTCGACGATATCCGCTCCTTGATGAGCTGGACGGCCGAGCAGTTCGACCCGAGGCTCGACTGGGACAAGGTGGCGCGGCTGCGCGACAAGTGGGGCGGCAAGCTGATCCTGAAGGGCGTGCTCGACCCCGACGACGCCCGCAAATGCGCCGAACTCGGCTGCGACGCGATGATCGTGTCGAACCACGGCGGTCGGCAGCTGGACGGCGCGCTGTCCTCGATCCGGATGCTGCCGTCGATCCTGCGGGCGGTCGGCGGGCGCTCCGAGGTCTGGCTCGACAGCGGCATCCGCTCGGGACAGGACGTGCTGAAGGCGCTGGCGATGGGCGCGACCGGCACGATGATCGGCCGCAGCTACATCTACGGCCTCGGCGCGATGGGCGAGGCGGGGGTGACAAGGGCGCTGGAGGTGATCCGCCGCGAGCTCGACATCACGATGGCGCTGTGCGGCGAGCGGGACGTGAAGAACCTCGGCCGGCACAACCTGCTGATCCCCGACGATTTCGAGGGGCGCTGGGCGACGGAGCCCCTGCGGGCGGCGGCGGAGTGAGCGGGCGCCTCGCCGGCGGATGCCTGTGCGGGGCCTGCCGCTACGAGGTCGAGGACGCGTTCCGCTACGCCCTCATCTGCCACTGCCAGCAATGCCGCCGGGCGACCGGGGCCGCGAACAAGCCGTTCGGCGGGATCGAGATCGGCCGGCTGACCGACCTGTCGCCGCCGGGCGCGCAGCTGATCCACGGCGACCCCGCCGGCGCGCACGACGTGCGCTGCCGCAGCTGCGGCTCGCTCCTGTGGTCCGTGGTGCGCGAGGGGCAATGGGCGCACGTCGCTTACGGCACGCTCGCGGACGCGCCGTCGCTGACGCCGCAGGCCCACATCTTCGCCACGTCGAAGGCCCCGTGGGAGGTGCTGCCCGAGGACGGCCTGCCGCGCCACGCCGCCTACGGCTGATCCTTGCGGCCCGTCCGGGGCGCGGGCAGAGTCGCGGCACGCAAGCGGAGGGGACGGCATGGCGAAGGCGAGCACGCGCACGGCGAAGACCGCTCCGGACGATCTGTTCGAGCTGCGCTGGACCCGGGGGCGGCGCGACCTGATCGGCCCGCTGTCGAAGCTGTACGGCGCCGCTGCGCTGGACGGGCTTCTCGCCGACCTCAAGACCCTCCTCGCCCGGCACTCCGCCGAACGTCCGGACGACCTGCGCCGGCTGGACCTCCTGCGCGACGTCGATCCCGACTGGTTCCTCGGGCCGGAGATGGTGGGCTACGTCTTCTACGTCGACCGCTTCGCCGGCCGGCTGAAGGACGTGCCGAAGCGCATCCCCTACCTGACCGACCTCGGCGTCACCTACGCCCACATGATGCCGCTCCTGAAGCCGCGCTCCGGCCAGTCCGACGGCGGCTACGCGGTGATGGACTACCGCGCCATCGACCCGAAACTCGGCACGATGAAGGACTTCGAGGCGGTCTGCCGCGCCTTCCGCGAGGCCGGGATCAGCCCCTGCATCGACATGGTGCTGAACCATACGGCGAAGGAGCACGAGTGGGCCGAGAAGGCGAAGGCGGGCGATCCGCGCTACCAGGCCTTCTACCGGATGTACGACACCGACGACGTGCCGAAGCAGTACGAGCAGACCCTGCTGGAAATCTTCCCCGACCAGGCGCCCGGCAACTTCACCTTCTACCCCGACCTCGGCAAATGGGTCTGGACCACCTTCAACGAGTACCAGTGGGACCTGAACTGGGAGAATCCGGAGGTCTTCCTCGCCGTCCTCGACACGATCCTGCACCTCGCCAACAAGGGGGTGGAGGTGTTCCGCCTCGACGCCGTCGCCTTCATGTGGAAACGCCTCGGCACCCAGTGCCAGAACCTGCCGGAGGTGCACGACATCCTGCAGGCGCTGACCCAGGCGACCCGCGTCGCCGCGCCGGGCGTGATCCACAAGGCCGAGGCGATCGTGGGGCCGCGGGATCTGGTGCCGTATCTCGGCGTCGGAAGCCATGCCGGGCGCGAGAGCAACCTCGCCTACCACAACAACCTGATGGTGCAGTTCTGGTCCTCGCTGGCGTCGCGGGACACCCGGCTGATGACCCACGTCCTGCGGACGCACTTCCCCGAAAGCTTCCGCCGGGCCTGCTGGGCCACCTACATCCGCTGCCACGACGACATCGGCTGGGCGATCACCGAGGAGGACGCGGCGGCGATCCCGCACATGTCGGGGCCGGGGCACCGCACCTTCCTCGCCGACTTCTACAACGGCAGCTTCCCCGGCAGCTTCGCCCGCGGCGCCGACTTCCAGTCCAACCCCGAGACCGGGGACCGGCGGACCAACGGCAGCTTCGCCTCGCTCGCGGGGCTGGAGGCGGCGCTGGCCTCGGGGGACGAGGCGGAGGTGGATCTGGCGATCGAGCGCATCCTGCTGGGGCACGCGCTGATCGCGGGGTTCGGGGGGATACCGCTGATCTACATGGGCGATGAGATCGGGCTGTTGAACGATCATTCCTACGCGGAGGATCTGGACCTCGCGGCGGACGGGCGGTGGATGCACCGGCCGCGGATGGACTGGAACGCGGTGAAGCGGCTGGGCAAGGGCACGTCGCCGGCGGCGCGGCTGCACGCAGGGACGAAGCTCATCCTCGCCGTGCGCAAGGCGACGACGCAGCTGGCGTCCGGCCTGCCGACGCGGGTCCTCGACCTCGGCCACCCGTCGCTGTTCGCGGTGGAGCGCGAGGGCGAGGCCCGGCCGGTCCTGTGTCTCTACAACTTCGAGCCGCGGGCGCAGGACGTCCCGCCCTGGGCGCTGGGGCTGGCGCCGGAGGAGACCTACGAGGACCTGTTGGCCGGCGCCCCGCTGGCGGTGAGCCACGGCACGGTCCGGGTGCCGCCCTACGGGCGGATGTGGCTGCGGGCGATGCGGTAGGAAGCGGGGCCTTGCGCTGCCGTGCGTCGTCCAGCGGGCGGCGTCCGCGCTGCCGTAGCTCGACCGGAGGGCGGCGTCTGGCCGCGGACGGACGCTCCGACGCCGCGGTGGACGCGGTTTATCTCGCCACCCCCGAATACCCTCGGCCGTCTCGCAGGTGGTGAGGAAGCGTCTGGCCGGGGGGTGGCCAGACGCTGCCCGGGCCGCTGAAGCGGCCGATTCCGGGCGGGGCGGGTGGCGAAACCTGTCGCATCGGAACGCCCGCCCCGGCCGTGAGCCGGGGCCTCTTTCGACTGAAGCGCTCGTTCGCCGCGGGGCCCCGGCCCAGGGCCGGGGCGGGTGCTCTTGCTCTCGGACGCTGCATCACCGCCGCGGCGGGGCGCACGTCCCCCCTTTCCAAACACCGGATTCCCCCCTATAGGCCCGGGCTTCCACCCGGTCCCACACCCTTGGAGGGGGGCCGACCAACGCAAAGGATAACCGACATGGCACGCGAGATCCCGGATCTTGTCGCCGAGGTCCGGACGGGGACAGGCAAGGGGGCCGCCCGTCAAGCCCGCCGCGAGGGCAAGGTACCCGGCATCGTCTACGGCGGCGGCAACGACCCGCTTCCGATCAACCTCGACTTCAACAAGCTGCTGGCGCGCCTGCGCCAGGGCCGCTTCCTGTCGACGCTGTTCAACCTCAAGGTCGACGGCCAGGACGATGTCCGGGTCATCTGCCGCGGCGTGCAGCGCGACGTGGTCAAGGACCTGCCGACGCACGTCGATTTCATGCGCCTGCGCCGCACCAGCCGCGTGAACATCTTCGTCCACGTCGAGTTCGAGAACCACAAGGCCAGCCCGGGCATCAAGCGCGGCGGCGTCCTCACCGTGGTCCGCCCCGAGGTGGAGCTGTCGGTGATCGCCGGCGACATCCCCGAGCAGATCGTGGTCGACCTGACCGGCAAGGAAGTCGGCGACGTCATCCACATCCAGGACGTGACGCTGCCCGAGGGCGCGAAGCCGACCGTCGACCGGAACTTCGTGATCGCCAACATCTCGGCCCCGTCGGGCCTCCGCGGCGCCGCCGCGGCGGGTGACGAGGGCGACGCCGAAGAGGCGGAGACCGAAGAAGAGGCGTGAGCCTTTCCGTCCCCTGCGGACGCGCGCGGGGCCCTTCGGGGCCCCGCTGTCGTATCAAGGCCGGCCGCTTCGCCCCGCTGCGCGCCGACGGATCGACGTCCTCGCTGGACCTGCCTCCACCCGTCGGGCAGACAGGGCGCGAGGGAGGCGGCGCATGATCGAGACATCGCAGACCGGACCCGGCCGCCACGCCTGCGGCCCGCGCGCCCCCGGGCGACGCCGCGGTCCGCCTCCGGCCCTTTCGCCTCGCGGCTGCGACGTCGCAGCCGCACCTCGGCCGCTTCACGAGGCCGCCCGATGACCGCCCGCCGCCGCATCGTCATCGCGATCACCGGCGCGTCGGGCGTGATCTACGGCATTCGCGCGCTGCAGCTGCTCAAGGACGTGCCCGACATCGAAACCCACGGCATCCTCTCGCCCTCCGCCCTGCGCACTGCGCAGGACGAGGTGGAGATGGACGCCGAGGAGATGAAGGCGCTGCCGGACGTCCTGTACAGCCACCGTGACATCGGCGCGGCGCTGTCGTCGGGCTCGTTCCGCACGATCGGGATGCTGGTCGCGCCCTGCTCGGTCAAGACGCTGTCCAACATCGCCACCTCGAACGCGGGCGAGCTGATCCCCCGCGCCGCCGACGTGTGCCTCAAGGAGCGGCGGCGCCTCGTCCTGATGCTGCGCGAGACGCCGTTCCATGCCGGGCACATCGCGCTGATGGACCAGGCGACGCGGGCGGGTGCGATCATCATGCCGCCGGTGCCGGCCTTCTACAGCAAGCCCCGCTCGCTGATGGAGATGGTCGATCAGTCGGTCGGCCGCGCCCTCGACCTGTTCGACATCCACCTCCCCCACGTCCGGCGCTGGACCGAGGACTGAGCCTCAGCCGACCGGCACCACGTCCACCCGGTGCTCCGTCGTGTGCGTCCCGGCCGAGCGAAGCGTTCCCCGGACCGGGGAGACGTCGGAATAATCCCGCCCCACGGCGACCGCGACGTGATCCACCCCAGCCAGCATGTCGTTCGTGGGGTCGATCTCGACCCAGCCCGTCTCGGCCCCGCACCAGGCCCGCACCCAGGCGTGCATCGCGTCCGTCCCCTCCAGCCGCGGCTGGCCGGGCGGCGGGTCGGTCCGCAGGAAGCCCGAGACGTAGCCCGCCGGCACGCCGATCCCCCGCAGGCCGGCGATCATGACGTGGCTGATGTCCTGGCAGACGCCGCGGCGGTTGCGGAACGCCTCGGCCGGGTCGGTGGTGACGTCGGTCGCCTCGGGATCGAAGGTGAACTCGCCGTGCAGCGCAGCGGAGAGCGCCCGCACCGCCGCGAGGGTCGAGCCGCTTTCCACGGTCGCGGCGCGGGCGAAGGCCGCGATCTCCGGCACCGGGACGACGCGCGGCGAGGTGCCGATGAAATGCTGCGGCGACAGCGGGTGCAGGCTCTGCGCCGCGGCCAGCTCGGACGCCAGCTGCGACAGGCCGCACGACAGGTCGAGCCCGTCGTCGGGCCGCTGCCGCCGCACCCGGCCGTCGAACCGGAACTCCACCTCCTCCAGCGCCGTGTCGTATCCGATCTCGACCGTGGCGTTGCCCCAGAAGTCGCGCCCGTCCCGCCGCACCGCCGGCCCCGGCCGCGCGTCGACGAAGCCGGTGACAAGCTGCTGGCCGGGCCCCGTCAGCGGCAGCATCCGCAGCACCGCGCGGCTCGCGGCGGCGGGCGCGTCGTAGGCGTAGGCGATGCGCAGGCTGATGTCGTAGAGCGTCGCGTGGTCCATCGGTCAGCCCAGGTGGCGCAGGGTCAGCAGGTCCGAGATCGCGGCGATCCCGGCCGCCATCTCCTGCAGCCGGTCGCCGTCGAGTTCCACGGGACGCGCGACGGCGAGGTCGGTGCGCAGGCGCAGGATCCGCCGCCCCGCCTCGCTCAGCTGGCCGGGCGCGTCGGCGGTCGGCAGCAGGCGTTCCTGCTCGGCCAGGACGTCGGCCTGGAACATCAGCGAGCGGGGGTTGCCGCCGTCGAGGGCGAGGAGGTCGATCACCGTCTCGCGCGTGGTGCCGACGGCGTAGCGGCGGCGGTGGGCGAAGACGCTGTCGCCGACCTCGATCGCGACGTCCATCGCGCCGTCCGGCGCGTCGGGGTCGGCGAAGACCGCCAGCAGGTGCGCGGTGTGCGCCGCCCGCTCCAGCGCCCGGCCCATCGTCAGGAAGCGCCAGCCGGTGAAGCGGAACATGTTCTCGTGCACCAGCCCCGAGAAGCCGGCGAGCTTGCGCAGAAGGACGCTCATCGCGCGCGCCGCGTCGTCCCCGCACTCGATCCGCCCGGCGAAGGCACGGGCGGTGCCGGCGACGTCGTTCAGGGCGTTCCACCCATCCACGGAGAAGCGGTCGCGCACCTTCGCCGCGCAGCCCCGGCTGGCGTCGAACAGCGTCAGCAACCCCTCGGGCAGCGGCTCGTCCGGGTCGAGGCCGAGGGCGTCGAGCGTCTCCGCCAGGTGGTCGAGGAGCGGCCCCGTCCGACGCCCCGCCTCGTCGAGGCGCAGGTGATAGGCGCGCAGCAGCCGCACGCCGTTCTCCACCCGCTCGACGTAGCGGCCGAGCCAGAACAGGTTCTCGGCCGCGCGGGCGGGCAGCAGGCCCGGCATCCGCCGCAGCGCCCCGTCGCCCGCCGCAGCAGTGAGCGTGTCGGTCTTCACCGCGCTGTCGCTGACCACCCAGACGTCCGCGACCGACCCGCCCGCCTGCAGGGCAAGCGCCGTGGGATCGACGCCGCCGCCGATCCGGGCGTAGCCGCCGGGCATGACGGCCCAGCCGTCGCGCGTGCGGGCGGCGAAGACGCGGACCACCATCGGCCGCGGCACCAGCCGCCCGTCCTCCATCGCCGGGGTCGTGGACAGCGTCACCGATTCCTGCCCGACCAGCCGCGCCCCCTCCGCCTCCAGCCAGTCGCCGATGGAGCCTGTCGCCCCGCCGCGGACCTTGCCGCCGAGGATCGTCGTCGCCTCGCCGTCGAACGGCAGGCGCGTCGTCAGCGCCGGGCCGATCATCATCCGGTCGAGGTTGTCGCGGACGTACTGCCGCTCCGCCGGCTGGCCGCACCACCAGGTCGCGATGTTCGGCAGGCGCAGCGGCTCGCCCAGCAGCCGCTCGCTGATGCGGGGCAGGAAGGCCAGCAGCGCCCGCGATTCAAGCACGCCGGAGCCGAGGCAGTTCGCCATCGTCACCGCGCCCGACCGCAGCGCCGAGACCAGCGCCGGCGTGCCGAGCGTCGAGCCCTCGTCCAGCTCCAGCGGGTCGCAGAAGCGCGAGTCCAGCCGACGCCAGACCACGCTGATCGGCTCCGGCCGGTTGATCGTCTGAACCGCGAGCCGGCCGTCGCTGACCGTGAGGTCCGCACCCTCCAGCAGCATGAAGCCGAGGTAGCGGGCGATGTAGGCGTGCTCGTAGTAGGTGTCCGTGTGCTGGCCCGGCGTCAGGATCGCGACCCGCCCGCCGGTGTCGTCCCGCAGGTCGTTCAGCCCGTCGCGGAAGGCGCGGAAGAAGCCGGCCAACCGCTCCACGTTCGCGGCCGGAAACAGGTCGGGAAAGACCCGGCTCGTCGCCATCCGGTTCTCCAGCGCGAAGCCGGCCCCCGAGGGCGCCTGCGCCCGGTCGCCGAGGACGAACCACGACCCGTCGGGCGAGCGGCCGATCTCGAACGCCAGGAAGTGCAGGTGGTGCCCGGACCGCGGCCTGATGCCCACCAGGGGGCGCAGCCATTCCGGATTGCCCGCCACCAGCTCCGCGGGCAGGTAGCCGTCTGACACCAGCCGCCCCTCGCCGTAGAGGTCCGCCATCACCCGCTCCAGCAGGTCGGCGCGCTGGGCGATCCCGTCGGAGAGGCGCATCCACTCCTCGGACGAGATCATCACCGGCAGCGGGCTCAGCGGCCAGTCGCGGTCGGTCGCCGTGGCCGCGCCCGTGCCGTACTGGCGGAAGTAGACGCCGGCGTCCCGCAGGTACTGCTCGCCACGGGCGAAGCGCTGGCGCAGGCCGTCGGCGCTCTCCCCCGCCAGCAGCTCCAGCAGGGGCCGCCAGACCGGCCGGACCGAGCCGTCGGGCCGCAGCAACTCGTCCGCGACGCCGCGGGGCGGGCGGTAGCCGGTCAGCAGCGCCGACAGGTCGGGCAGGGCGCGGGCGGCGGGGTCGGGCATGGGCGGCGTCAGACCCCCGGGGCGCGGCGCAGGTCGAGCGTCATCGGAAACTCCGGATGCGGCACCTCGGGCTGCGAGCGGTAGCGGCCGGGCGTGTGGCCCATCTTCTCGAACCGCGCCAGCCGCCGCGCCTCGGCCTCGTTGCCGTTCACCGGGAACGTCTCGTAATTGCGCCCGCCGGGGTGGGCGACGTGGTAGATACAGCCCCCCAGCGCGCGGCCGGTCCAGGTGTCGAAGATGTCGAAGGTCAGCGGCGCGTTCACCGGCAGCACCGGGTGCAGCGCCTCCGCCGGCTGCCACGCCTTGAAGCGGACGCCGCCGACCCGGACGCCGCTGGTGCCCGCGTCCGCCAGCGGCACCAGCCGGCCGTTGCAGGCCACCGCAAAGCGGCCGGGGTCGGTCGTCGTCAGCTTCACCTGCATCCGCTCGACACTGCTGTCGGTGTAGCGCACGGTGCCGCCGATCGCGCCGCGCTCGCCGAGGACGTGCCACGGCTCCAGCGCCTGCCGCAGCTCCAGATGGACGCCGTCGTACTCCACCTCGCCGCAGAACGGGAAGCGGAACTCGGCTTGCGCCTCGTACCATTCGGGCCGCACCGGAAAGCCGTGGTCGGAGAGGTCGCGCAGCACGTCCAGGAAGTCGGCCCAGACGAAATGCGGCAGCATGAACCGGTCGTGCAGGGTCGTCCCCCAGCGCACCGGCCGGCCCTTCAGCGGGCTCTGCCAGAACCGCGCCAGCAGCGCCCGGATCAGCACCTGCTGCGCGAGGCTCATCTTGGCGTCGGGCGGCATCTCGAAGCCGCGGAACTCCACGAGGCCGAGGCGGCCGGTCGGTCCGTCGGGCGAGAACAGCTTGTCGATGCAGATCTCCGCCCGGTGGGTGTTGCCGGTGACGTCGATCAGGATGTTCCGCAGCAGGCGGTCCACCAGCCACGGCAGGGGCGGCGGCGCCTCCTCGGGGTCGGGGATCTGCGCCAGGGCGATCTCCAGCTCGTACAGCGTGTCGTGCCGCGCCTCGTCGATCCGCGGCGCCTGGCTCGTCGGGCCGATGAACAGGCCCGAGAACAGGTAGGACAGCGACGGATGCCGCTGCCAGTGCAGGATGAGCGAGCGCAGGAGGTCCGGCCGCCGCAGGAACGGGCTGTCGTCCGGCGTCTGGCCGCCGACGACGACGTGGTTGCCGCCGCCGGTGCCGGTGTGCCGGCCGTCGATCATGAACTTGTCCGCGCCGAGGCGGGTCTGCCGCGCGTCGTCGTAGACGCCGAAGGTGATGGCCTTGCAGTCGTCCCAGGAGTGCGCCGGCTGCACGTTCACCTCGATCACGCCGGGGTCCGGCGCGACGCGGATGACGTTCAGGCGCGGGTCCTGCGGCGGGGCGTAGCCCTCGATATGCACGGGCAGCTTCAGCTCGGCCGCGGCCGCCTCGGCCACCGACAGGAGCTCCAGGTAATCCTCCAGCGCCTCCACCGGCGGCATGAAGACGCAGAGCCGCCCGTCCCGCGGCTCGACGCTCATCGCCGTGCGGACCGCGCCGCCGACGGGACCGAGCTCCTGCTCGATCACGTCCTGCACCGGGCCGGAGGCCACCGGCTCGGTCACCGGCTGCTGCCGCTCGGGCGTCGGCTCGGGCGCGTCGGGCGGGGCGAAGTCGGGCAGGGGGCCGCGTGGGACGGAGGGGTCGGTGACGTGGATGTAGGGGAACTGCGACGGCGGAACGTGGGGGAGGGAGCCGAGCGGGATGCGGTAGCCGACCGGGCTGTCGCCGGGGACGAGGAAGACCTTGCCGCGCCGCAGGGTCCACTTCTCGGACTTCCAGCGATGGCCCGCCGCCTGCGCCTGCCAGCGCTGCACCGGCAGGACGTAGCCCGACGGCTCGGTCAGGCCGCGCTCGAACACGCGGGCGATGCGGTGGCGCTCCTCGGGGTCCCTCAGCTTCGAGTTTTCCGGGCTGACGTTCTCTGGCAGGCCCGCTTCCTTCAGCACCCACTCCGCCGGGTCCTCGTATGCCGGTACCACGTGGTCGCCGCCGACGCCGAGGCCCTCGGCGATCCGCCCCAGCAGGCGTTCGGCATCCTCCGCCGTCGCGCCCGTCTCCTGCGCCTCACCCGCGACCAGCGCCTCGTCGCGCCAGATCGGCTTGCCGTCCCGGCGCCAGTAGAGGGAGAACGTCCAGCGCGGCAGCGTCTCGCCCGGATACCACTTGCCCTGCCCGTAATGCAGGAACCCGCCTGGCGCGAAACGGTCGCGCAGGCGCCGGATCAGCTGGTCCGCCAGCCCCCGCTTCGTCTGCCCGACGGCGGCGGTGTTCCACTCCGCGCTCTCGAAATCGTCGATGGAGACGAAGGTCGGCTCGCCGCCCATCGTCAGCCGCATGTCGGCGGCGGCGATGGCCTCGTCGACCTTGCGGCCCAGCGCGTCCAGCGCCTCCCAGCTCTCCTCCGGGAAGGGCTTGGTAATCCGTGGATGCTCCGCCGTCCGAGTCACCTGCATGTCGAAGTGGAAATCGACCTCGGCGTAGCTCGCCATGCCCACGACGGGGGCGGCGTTGCGGTAGTGCGGCGTCGCGGCCAGCGGGATGTGGCTCTCGCCCGTCAGCAGTCCGGAGGTGGGGTCGAGGCCGATCCAGCCGGCGCCGGGCAGGTAGACCTCCGCCCAGGCATGCAGGTCGGTGAAGTCGTGGTCCGTCCCCGCCGGCCCGTCGAGGCTCACGAGGTCGGGCTTCAGCTGGATCAGGTAGCCCGACACGAAGCGCACGGCGAAGCCGAGGTGGCGGAGGACCTGTACCAGCAGCCACGACGTGTCCCGGCATGAGCCGCGCGCCGACCCCAGCGTCTCCTCCGGCGTCTGCACGCCCGGTTCCAGCCGCACGACGTAGTCGATCTCGCGCTGCAGCCGGGCGTTGAGATCCACGAGGAAATCGACGGTCCCGGTCGTCTCGCGCGGCACCGTGGCCAGGAAGGCCGAGAGCAGCGGGCCGGCCGCCTCGGGCGTCATGTAGATCGACAGATCCTCGCGGAACTCCTCGGGGTAGCCGAAGGGCCACTCCTGCGCGCTCTCCTCCGTGAAGAAGTCGAACGGGTTGTAGACGGTCATGTCCGCGACGAGGTCCACCTCGATGCGGAACTCCGTTACCGGCTCGGGAAAGACGAACCGCGCCAGCCAGTTGCCGTAGGGGTCCTGCTGATGGTTCACGAAATGACCGGCGGGCGAGACCTTGAGCGAATGCGAGATCACCCGCGTCCGGCTGTGCGGGGCCGGGCGCAGGCGGATGATCTGCGGGCCCAGCGTCACCGGCCGGTCGTACTTGTAGTGCGTCAGGTGGGTGATGCTCGCCGTGATCGCCATGAGGCCCCCTTCAGTTCGTCGCCGCGCGGTACCAGCGGACGAGTGCCAGTCGGTCCTCCTCGCCGATCATCGTCACGTTCGCAGGCGGCATGGCATGAGATAGCCCGGCCTGCAGGTAGATCTCCCGCGCGTGCCGCGCGATGTCGCCCTCCGTCTCCAGCACCACGCCCTTCGGTGGCCAGCGGATGCCGTCCCAGACCGGCTCGCGCGCGTGGCACATGGCGCAGCGGCCCATGACGATGTCGTGCGCCTCGTCGAAGCCGTCCGCCTCGGCGAACCGTGTCTCGAAGGGTGTCAGCGCCCGCGCCTCGGCCTCCTCAAAGGTGTCCAGCATCGGCGCGGTGGAGAGCCACGCGATGACGACGAACAGGACGACGGTCACCGCCCAGGTCCAGTGCGGGCTCCCCTTGCGGGCGTGGCGGGTGTTGAACCAGTGCCGGATCGTGACGCCCATCAGGAAGACGAGGGCCGCGATGATCCACGCGTAGTCCGTCGCGAAGGCCAGCGGGTAGTGGTTCGACAGCATCAGGAAGACGACCGGCAGCGTCAGGTAGTTGTTGTGGGTCGAGCGCAGCTTGGCGATCTTGCCGTACTTGGGGTCCGGCTTGCGCCCCGCCTTGAGGTCCGCGACCACGATCCGCTGGTTCGGCATGATGATGAAGAACACGTTCGCCGTCATGATCGTCGCGGTGAAGGCACCCAGATGCAGCATCGCCGCCCGCCCGGTGAAGACCTGGTGGTAGCCCCAGCTCATCGCGACGAGCATGACGAACAGCAGCAGCATCAGCACCGTCGGTCGCTCGCCCAGCGGCGACTTGCACAGGGCGTCGTAGACCAGCCAGCCGACCGCCAGCGACGCGGCCGAGATCGCGATCCCCTGCCAGAGGGCGAGGTCCGCCTTGCCGGGCTCGATCAGGTACAGATGCCCGCCGGCCCAGTAGACGATCATCAGGAGCGCGGCGCCCGAGAGCCAGGTCGCGTAGCTCTCCCACTTGAACCAGGTCAGGTGCTCGGGCATCGCGTCGGGCGCCACGAGGTACTTCTGGATGTGATAGAACCCGCCGCCGTGGACCTGCCACTCCTCGCCGTCCGCGGGGCCGGGGATGTCGCGGTTCAGGCCGAGATCGAGCGCGATGAAGTAGAAGGACGAGCCGATCCAGGCGATCGCGGTCACGACGTGCAGCCAGCGCACGGCGAAGCCCGCCCAGTCCCAGATCGCCGCGAAATCGTACATCCGTTCCCTCCGAAGCGCACCGCGCCCGGCCCAGCCTAGGCGCATCGGTCGGGCTGTGCCATATGGGCGGGCCGGGTGCACGGCGACCGGCAGGGCGATCTGGCGGCAACTGCCTGTTTCCGCGGCGCCGTGCGGCGCGCCTGCGACACCGCCCGGCCCTTGCCGGGCGCGTCCGGGTCGCCCAACTCTGTCGCGAAAAGGGGAGCGGAGACGATGACGGGACGCAAGCTCACCTGCCTCGACTGCGGGCAGGTCAACCGGGTGCCGGCCGAGCGGCTGGCCGAGGCGCCGAAATGCGGCACCTGCGGCGCGCCGCTGATGCCGGGCAAGGCGGTGGAGATCGACCTCGCCACCCTGCGCAAGGCGGCCCGGAATGACGACGTCCCGCTGGTCGTCGACTTCTGGGCGCCCTGGTGCGGCCCGTGCCGCTCGATGGCGCCCGCCTTCTCGGCCGCCGCCGGGACGCTGAAGGGGCGCGCCCGCCTGGTGAAGCTGAACACCGAGGCCGAGCCGGCCGCGAGCCAGGCCTACGGCATCCGCTCGATCCCGACGATGGTCCGCTTCGAAGGCGGGCGCGAGCGGGCGCGCCAGACCGGGGCGCTCCCCGAAGGTGCCATTCTGCAATGGATCGGCGCGTGAGCCGCCGGATCGCCGTCGCGCCCCTGACGGCGGAGGCGTTCGCCCGGTTCGGCGACGTTCTCGACACCGAGGGCGAGCCCGACCGGATCATCAACCAGGGCCTCTGCGGCCGCTTTCACGACCTCGCGGCGCTGGACTTCACCGACGGCCGCGCGGGAATCAGCCTGTTCCGGGCCGAGCCGCGGATGCTGCCCCTGGCGCTGGAAATGGTGGAACGGCACCCCGACGGCAGCCAGTGCTTCGTCCCGATGTCGCCGGACCCGTTCCTCGTGATCGTCGCGCCGGACGAGGGCGGCGCGCCGGGCCGGCCGCTGGCCTTCCGCACCGCGCCCGGGCAGGCGGTGAACTTCCACCGCGGGACGTGGCACGGGGTGCTCACGCCGCTGCATCCGCCGGGGCTGTTTGCCGTGGTCGACCGGATCGGCGAGGGCGCGAACCTGCAGGAGCACTGGTTCGACGAGGCGTGGACGGTGGGGTGATGGGTCGAGAACCCATCCTACCTCCTCGCGCGATGTCCCCCGCTCGCGCCACCTCGCAGCTCGCCAGGCCCGGAATCAGCCGCGCAAGCGGCCCGGGCAGCGTCTGGCCGCCCCCCGGCCAGACGCTTCCTCACCACCTGCGAGACGGTCGAGGTCGTCCGGTGGAGGCGAGATGAAGTGCTCCTACCGCAGCGTCGGAGCGTCTGTCCGCGGCCAGCCGCTGCCCTCGCGTTGGATGGAGGCTCTGACGGAGCCGCCGCCCCCGCTCACCGCGCCCGCAAGGCCGCGTGCCGGTTCACGTCCTTGTAGAGCAGGTACCGGAACCGTCCCGGCCCGCCCGCATAGCACGCCTGCGGGCAGAAGGCGCGGAGCCACATGAAGTCCCCCGCCTCGACCTCCACCCAGTCCCGGTTCAGCCGGTAGACCGCCTTGCCTTCCAGCACGTACAGGCCGTGCTCCATCACGTGCGTCTCCTCGAACGGGATCGTCCCGCCCGGCTCGAACGTCACGATGTTCACGTGCATGTCGTGGCGCAGGTCCTCCGGATCCACGAAGCGCTGCGTGCCCCAGCGCTCGGAGGTGTCCGGCATCCAGCGCACGGGCACGTCGGCCTCGTGGGTCACGAATACCTCCGGCGCCGCGACGCCCTCGGCCGGCACATAGGCCTTGCGGATCCAGTGGAAGCGCAGCGTCTCCTCCCCCGCCTTCAGCGACCACGCGGCGCCAGCCGGCAGATAGGCGTAGGACCCCGCCTCCAGCGCATGGGCCGTGCCGCCGACCGTCAGCGTCCCTTGCCCGTGGGTCACGAACAGAACCGCCTCCGCCCCTGCGTCCGGCTCCGCCGCGTTTGATCCGCCGCCCGGCGCCACCTCGGCGATGTACTGCGAGAACGTCTCGGCGAACCCTGACAGCGGCCGCGCCAGCACCCAGAACCGGGCACCCTCCCAGCCGGGGAGGTAGCTCGTCACGATGTCCCGCTGCACGCCTGCCGGAATCACCGCGTAGGCCTCGGTGAAGACGGCGCGCTGGGTGTGCAGGCTGTCCTGTCGGGGCAGGCCGGCGGGCGGGGCGGCGTAGGGCATCGGGGTCTCCGTCGATCGTCCGGCGTCACCGTCGCAGGGCGGCGGGCGCCGGACAAGCAACGAAAAAGGCCGGACACCTGGGGTGCCCGGCCTTCCGGTTCCATCGGCCCGCCCGAAGGCGGGGTCGGGTCCTCAGACCAGCGACAGGTTGGTCGCCGACTGACGGCCGTCACGGCCGCTCTCGAGGTCGAACTGGACTTTCTGGTTGTCCTTCAGGCCGGTGAGGCCCGCCCGCTCGACGGCGGAGATGTGGACGAACACGTCCTTGGAGCCGCCGTCGGGCTGGATGAAGCCGAAGCCTTTGGTGGCGTTGAACCATTTCACGGTGCCAGTGGCCATCTCGTGAATTCCTTCTGTTGCGCTGCCCGCACGATGCGGCAGCCCGGCTCGGTCACGTCTAGGTTCGAGAACTCTGGGGCCGGTAGGCGTAGCAGAAGGTCGAATAGAAGATCGGTAGCGAGACGGCATATGGGGCAGCACGGGTCGGTTTGCAACGATTCCTTTCGAAAGAAGGACCGCCCGGCGCCGACCCGCCGATTCACCCGGGTTTAACCCGGCATCGACCAGACTGCCGGAATGACAGCTTACCTGCGACGCCGCGGGCCGGGCGGCACCTACTTCTTCACGGTCAAGCTCGCCGAGGCGGGGAGCGGCGTGCTGATCGACCACGTCGACCTCCTCCGCCGGGCCTACGCTCACATGGCAGCGCTCAAGCCGCTGACCTGCCACGCGATGGTCGTTCTGCCCGACCACCTGTATGCGCTCTGGACCTTGCCCGAAGAAGACGCCGACTACTCCAATCGGTGGGGCGCTCTGAAAGCGCGGTTCTCCCGCGACTTCCGGGTGAGGCTCGGCCTGCCGCCGCTGCCTCGGTCGCCTTCGCGGCGGCGGAAGAAGGATGCCGGCATCTGGCAGCGCCGGTTCTGGGAGCACGCGATCCGCGACGACGCGGAGTTCGAGGCGCACCGACGGTATTGCTGGATGAATCCGGTGAAGCACGGGTTAGTGGCGGACCCGGCGGACTGGGCCTTCTCGTCGATCCACCGGGAGATCCGCGCGGGGACGCTCCCGGCGGATTTCGTCAGGTCGCCGGAAAAGGGGGAGGTCGGCGAGGCGGCCTGAAAGATGCGGTCGTGCGGCGGGCGCGGGAGGGACGATGGATCGAGAACCCACCGGTGCGGACCCGGCACACCCTCTTCCAGCGTTCGCGTGGGACGGGCTTTCTACCCGTCTTCGGTCCCTATCTGCGGGCGCCGGGCGGTCGTGGGCGCCCCGACCGGCTCAGGCGCGGTCGGCCAGCTTTCGCACTCGCCCCGGGCCGGCCTTGGGCATGGCCCCGGCCTCGTTCGCCAGGCGCAGTTTGCGCAGGCGCACGGTCGACGCCTCGCGGCTCGCGGCCTCGCTCTCGGTGATCAGGCGGGCTGCCCGGGTGATCTTGTCGCCGAGCGATTCGGGGGCAGTCTGGGGCGCGAACGCGCGGTCCGCGTTCCGTTGGGCGGCACCTTGCGGACCCGGGACGGACAGGAAGGCGTCGAGCGGGTGCAGCGGCTGGCGGGTTTTTGTTTTCATCCTATGGAAGTGGAGCGTTCCGCCGCCAGCGCAAGGGCCGCCGGCGAAACATTCTTTCCCCACATGCGTCAGCGCGTGAACTTCTTGAACTTCACACGCTTCGGCTCCAGCGCGTCCTCGCCGAGGCGGCGCTTCTTGTCCTCCTCGTAATCCTCGAAGTTGCCCTGGAACCACTCGACATGCGCCTCGCCCTCGAAGGCGAGGATGTGGGTGCAGATGCGGTCGAGGAAGAAGCGGTCGTGCGAGATCACGACGGCGCAGCCGGCGAAGTCCACCAGCGCGTCCTCCAGCGCCCGCAGCGTCTCGACGTCGAGGTCGTTGGTCGGCTCGTCGAGCAGCAGGACGTTGCCGCCGGACTTCAGCAGCTTGGCCATGTGGACGCGGTTGCGCTCACCACCCGACAGCAGGCCCACCTTCTTCTGCTGGTCGCCGCCCTTGAAGTTGAAGGCGCCGCAATAGGCGCGGGAGTTCATCGAGGCGTCGCCGAGTTCGATCACCTCGGCCCCGCCAGAAATCTCCTCCCAGACGGTCTTTCCCGGGTCGAGCGCGTCGCGTGACTGGTCGACGTAGGCCAGCTTCACCGTGTCGCCGTACTCGACCGTGCCCTCGTCCGGCTGCTCCTGCCCGGTCAGCATGCGGAAGAGCGTCGTCTTGCCGGCGCCGTTGGGGCCGATCACACCGACGATGCCGCCGGGCGGCAGGCTGAAGGACAGATCCTCGATGAGGAGCTTGTCGCCCATCGCCTTCTTGAGGTTCTCGACCTCGATCACCCGGTTGCCGAGGCGGGGGCCCGACGGGATGATGATCTGCGCCTTGCCGATCCGCTCGCGCTCGGACTGGTTGGCGAGCTCGTTGTAGGCCTGGATGCGGGCCTTGGACTTGGCCTGACGGGCCTTGGCGCCCTGGCGCATCCACTCGAGTTCACGTTCGAGGGTCTTCTGCTTGGCCTTGTCCTCGCGGGCCTCCTGCTCCAGCCGCTTGGCCTTCTGCTCCAGCCAGCTGGAATAGTTGCCCTCCCACGGCACGCCCCGGCCACGGTCCAGCTCGAGGATCCAGGAGGTGATGTCGTCGAGGAAGTAGCGGTCGTGGGTGACGACGAGGATCGTGCCCTTGTACTCGATCAGGTGGTTCTGCAGCCAGGCGATCGTCTCGGCGTCGAGGTGGTTGGTCGGCTCGTCCAGCAGCAGCATCTCGGGCGCCTCGAGCAGCAGCTTGCACAAAGCCACGCGCCGCTTCTCGCCGCCCGAGAGCGTGTCGACGTTCGCGTCGTCCGGCGGGCAGCGCAGCGCCTCCATCGCGACGTCGACCTGGGCGTCGAGGTCCCACAGGTTCTGCGCATCGATCTGGTCCTGCAGCTGGGCCATCTCGTCCGCGGTCTCGTCGGAGTAGTTCATGGCAAGCTCGTTGTAGCGGTCGAGGATCGCCTGCTTGCCCTTCACGCCCTCCATCACGTTGCCCCGCACGTCGAGCGCGGGGTCGAGCTCGGGCTCCTGCGGCAGGTACCCGACGCGGGCGCCCTCGGCGGCCCACGCCTCGCCCGAGAAGTCCTTGTCAAGGCCGGCCATGATCCGCAGCAGGGACGACTTGCCGGCGCCGTTGACCCCGACGACGCCGATCTTCACGCCGGGCAGGAAGTTCAGGCGGATGTTCTCGAACACCTTCTTGCCGCCGGCATAGGCCTTGGACACGCCGTCCATGTGGTAGACGAACTGATACGCAGCCATCGCAAACTTCTCCCGCCAGGTTCGGCCCCCGCTTTATCGAAGGGGCGGGGCGAGGACAACGCGCGGCCGCGGGTCAGGCGGACGCGCGGCGAGATCCGGCGGGTACGGGGCCCGGCTCCGCCACGGGGCGCCCGGCCAGCCAGTCCGCCACCGCATCCGCGGGCAGCGGGGCGCCCGCCCAGGCCCCCTGGCCCGAGAAGCGACCGATCGCACCGAGGCAGGCCGCCGTCTCGGCCGTGTCCACGCCTTCGGCGATGAGCCGAAGGCCCAGCGCCCCGGCGATCCCGCCGAGGCCGCGCACGATCTGGAACCTCGCAGCATCGCCCTCCAGCCCCGCGACGAGGTCGGCGCCCAGCTTGATTCCCGCGACCGGCAGCCGCGCCAGCCGAACGATGGCCGCCGGCCGGGTGCCGAACTCGTCTAGGAGGATCGGAAAGCCCATCTGCGCGAGATCGAGGATGGTGCCGGGCAGCGGATCGTCCGGACCGTCGACGGCGCGTACCCCGGTGTCGCCGATCGCCATCGGCAACAGGTGGGGCGTGACGCCGTGGCGCGCCGCGGCGCGGGTCAGGCGCGAGAAGATCTGCGGATGCAGGAACAGCTCGCGCGAGGCCGCGATGCCGACCGGGACGGATCGGCCGGTCGCGTCGCGCAGGGTCCGCTGCAGGCGGAGCGCGGCCTCGATCGCGCCGTAGCCGACCTCGGCCAGAAGGCCGAGGCCGCGCGCCTCGGCGAGGAAATCACGGTGGTCGAAGGCGGGCCCGGCGGCACCGTCGTGGCGGACGACCGCCTCGAACCCCTCGACCGCGCCGGTGGCGATGTCGATCACCGGCGCGAACTCGAACTCCAGCCGCCCCTCGGCGACCGAGCGGCGGATCCGCTCCACCCGGTGGGCGGCGACGGCGTGGCGGGCCCTGAGATCGCCGTCGAACAGGCACAGCCGGCCGCGGCCCCGCCGCTTGGCTTCGTACAGGGCGAGGTCGGACCGGCCGAGCGCGTCCTGCGGCGAGGTGTCGCCCGGTTCGGACAGGGCGGCGCCCATCGAGACCGAGCAGGGGATGCGCCGATCCCGCCAGCGCAGCGGCCGGTCGAGCCGGTCCGCGATCTCCTGGCCGCGGGCGCGCAGCGCCTCGAGCGAGCCGATGCCGGGGCAGACCAGCAGGAACTCGTCCCCGCCCATCCGCGCGGCGAGGTCGCCGGCCCGCGCGGTGGCGGCGATGGCGTCGGCGACATGGCAGACCACGGCATCCCCCGCGACATGCCCGAACGTGTCGTTGACCTCCTTGAAGCGGTCGAGGTCGATATGGATCATACCCGTCGCCGGTCCGCCCGCGGCCAGCGCCGCACTCGCCACGCGCAGGAACTCGGTCCGGTTTGCGAGGCCGGTCAGCGCGTCGTGGCGGGCGAGGTAGGTCACCTCCTCGTGCGCGGCGCGCAGCTGGCGTTCCTTCTCCACCTGGTCGGTGGCGTCGCGGCAGACGAGAACCGCCCGCTCGCGCCCGTCCGGCAGGCGGTGCAGGGCGAAGCGGATCTCGTTCCAGAACATCTCGCCCGATTTGCGGACGTTGTGGAAGAGCAGGATCTTGCCGTCGAATTCGCCGTCCGAATAGCGGAAGGCGGCGATCTCCTCATCGGTCGGGCGCAGGTCGGGCGGGACCGCGAACGACAGGGGGTTGCGGCCCAGCATCTCGGCCGGGGCGCGGCCGAACAGCTCGCAATAGGCGCGGTTCATCCACAGGATCCGGCCGTCCAGCGACTGGACCACCAGCCCGTCCTTGGCGTGGTCGGCGACCATCTCGCCGAACTCCGCCGCGCGGCGGGCGCGGCGCAGGCGCAGCGTGGTGAGGACGAGCGCCCCGATGGCGCACGCCGTCGTCACGGCCGCCAGCCAGATCGTCGCGTCAGCGGTCAGCGCCGGCATCGTCCATCCTGTCGAGGTCGCCGGCGGACATTGGCGGCGAGAGGATGCCAAACGGTTAAGTCTGCAATTCTAGCCGCTTTGTTGACAACGGCTCCCGCCCGTGGCTGTCATGTGCCCGCCGCAGGGGCCCCATGCGGCGGGGTCCGCGGCGCCCGGAGGACCACCCATGACCTATCGCCCCGATCCCGCCCGCTACGAGCGGATGACCTACCGCCGCTGCGGCGCGTCCGGCCTGAAGCTGCCCGCCGTCAGCCTTGGCCTGTGGCACAATTTCGGCGACGACTTCCCGCACGAGACCAAGCGGGCGATCTGCCGGACCGCCTTCGACCAAGGCATCACGCACTTCGACCTCGCCAACAACTACGGCCCTCCGCCCGGCAGCGCCGAGCATGCCTTCGGCTCGATCCTCGCCGAGGATTTCGCCGGCCTGCGGGACGAGCTGATCATCAGCTCCAAGGCGGGCTACGAGATGTGGGACGGCCCCTACGGCGAGTGGGGCAGCCGCAAGTACCTGATCGCCTCCTGCGACCAGTCGCTCAAGCGGATGGGCCTCGACTACGTCGACATCTTCTACTCCCACCGCTTCGACCCCGAGACCCCGCTGGAAGAGACGATGGGCGCGCTCGACCACATCGTCCGCTCGGGCCGCGCGCTCTATGCCGGGATCAGCAGCTACAACGCCGAGCAGACGGCCAGGGCTGCGGCGATCCTCAAGGACCTCGGCACGCCCTGCCTGATCCACCAGCCCGCCTACAACATGCTGAACCGCACGATCGAGCGGGACCGGCTGGCGAAGGCGACGACGAAGGCCGGCATGGGCATCATCGCCTTCATGCCGCTCGCGCAGGGGATGCTGACGAAGAAGTACCTGGGCGGCATTCCCGAGGGCAGCCGTGCGGTGCAGGGCAAGTCGCTGGACCCCGGCCGCCTGTCCGACAAGGCCATCGCCGCGCTGAACGAGCTGAACGCCATCGCCGGGGCGCGGGGCCAGACGCTGGCGCAGATGGCCATCGCCTGGGTGCTGCGGGACCAGGCGGTGACCTCGGCGCTGATCGGTGCGAGCCGGCCCGAGCAGGTGATCGACTGCGCCGGCGCGGTGGGCAACCTGACCTTCTCGAGCGACGAGCTGGCCCGGATCGACGAGTTCGCCGACGAGGCGAAGTTCGACGCTTGGGCGCGGGGCGAGGATGCCTGACGTCCGGCCGCTGTCGCCGGACACGTGGGACGCCTACGCCGCCCTGATCGAGCGGCACAAGGGCGTCTGGGGCGGCTGCTGGTGCATCGGCTTCCACACCCGCGCCTTTGCCGGCGCGGAGGCCAACCGCGAGACCAAGCGGCAGATGGTGGAGGCGGGCACGACCCATGCCGCCCTCGTCTTCGACGGCGGCGCGTGCATCGGCTGGGCGCAGTACGGCCCCACGGCGAGCCTGCCGGAGATCAAGAACCGCAAGGCCTACGAGTCCTCGTGCGAGGGCGACCTGCCGGACTGGCGGGTCACCTGCTTCTTTACCGACGCCCGCCACCGCAAGGCCGGCGTCTCGGCCGACGCGCTGGCCGGCGCCGTGGACCTGATCGCCCGCTCCGGCGGCGGCACGGTCGAGGGCTATCCCGAGGCGGTCGAAGGGCAGAAGACCTCGGCCGGGTTCCTCTATTGCGGCACGCTCGGCGTCTTCGAGCGCGCCGGGTTCACCGCCAATCGCCGCATCGGCAAGCATCGCTGGGTCGCCCGGCGCACAGTGGAGGCAGCATGATCCGCAATCCCGTCCTGCCGGGCTTCAACCCCGACCCGTCGTTCCTGCGCGTGGGCGAGGACTACTACCTCGCCACGTCCACCTTCGAATGGTACCCGGGCGTGCAGATCTTCCACTCCCGCGACCTCGCCAACTGGGAGCTGGTCGCCCGCCCGCTGAACCGCGCCGCCCTCCTCGACATGCGCGGCAACCCCGACAGCTGCGGCATCTGGGCGCCGTGCCTGTCCCACGACGGCGAGAGGTTCTGGCTGGTCTATACCGACGTCAAGCGCCTCGACGGGGCGTTCAAGGACGCCCACAACTACATCACCGCCTGCGAGACCATCGACGGCGTCTGGTCCGATCCGTGGTACGTGAACTCCTCCGGCTTCGACCCCTCGCTGTTCCACGACGACGACGGCCGGAAATGGTTCGTCAACATGCGCTGGAACCACCGCTGGGCAGGGTCCGGCGTGAACGGCGCGAACGACCGGTTCGACGGGATCGTGCTGCAGGAATGGTCGCCCGAAGGCGGACTGACGGGGCCGGTGACGATGATCTATCCGGGCTCCGACAAGGGCCTGACGGAGGCACCGCACCTCTTCAAGCGGGACGGCTGGTATTACCTGACGACGGCCGAGGGCGGCACCGGCTACGAGCACGCGGTGACCATGGCCCGCTCGCGGACCATCGACGGCCAGTACGAGACGCACCCGCAGAAGCACGTGCTGTGCGCCGAAGGCTCCAACGGCGCGGTCCAGCGCACCGGCCACGGCCAGTACGTCGAGACGCACTGGGGCGATCACTACCACTCCTTCCTGATGGGCCGTCCGATCGAGGGGCCGGACGGGCAGGGGCGGTTCTGCCCGCTGGGGCGCGAGACCGGGCTGGAGAAGGTCGTCTGGCGCGATGGCTGGCTGTGGCTGGAGCGGGGCGGCATGATCGCGTCCGCCGAGGTGGACGCGCCGGGCGGCGCCGTCTCGGCCCCGCGCGCGCCGGTGCACCGCCGGCTCGGCGGGCCGCTCCCGCCGGAGTTCCAGTGGCTGCGCACGCCGGAATGGGAGCGGATCTTCCGCTGCGAGGACGACGCCCTCGTCCTGATCGGCCGCGAGAGCGTGGGGTCCTGGTTCGAGCAGTCCCTCGTCGCCCGCCGGCAGGAGGATCACGCCTACGTCGCCGAGACGGATCTCGACTTCGCGCCCGACACCTACCAGCAGGGGGCGGGCCTGATCACCTACTACAACCGCCACAAGTTCCACGCCGCGATCCTGTCCCACGACGAGGGCGCGGGGCGGACCCTGTCGGTGATGTCCTGCGCCGGCGACTGGCCGGCGGGAGACCTGGACTGGCCCGTCCATTCGGTGCCTGTCGGTCCCGGCCCGGTGTCGCTGCGGGTCGAGGTGGACAAGGGCACCCAGCGGTTCCGGTGGAAGCAGCAGGGCGAATGGCAGGCGCTGGGCGGGGAGCTGAACGCGGCGGTCATCTCCGACGAGGGCGGGCAGGGGGAGCATGCCTCCTTCACCGGCGCCTTCGTCGGCATGGTCTGCTTCGACGTCTCGGGCCGGGCGGCCGAGGCGCGGTTCACCCGCTTCGACTACACGCCCGGCGCGGCGTGACACCGCTGCCGGTCGGCCGCGGCCGCGCCGTCGGCCTGCTCGGCGGCTCGTTCGACCCGCCCCATGCCGGGCACGTCGCGATCACGCTGGCGGCGCTGCGCCGGTTCGCGCTGGACGAGGTGTGGTGGGTCGTCTCGCCCGGCAACCCGCTGAAGGCGCGGGGACCGGCGCCGCTGGCCCGGCGGCTGGCGGCGGCCGAGGCGCTGATCGACCACCCGCGCGTGCGCATCAGCGACATCGAGGCGCGGCTCGGCACCCGCTACACCGCCGACACGCTGGCGGCGCTGCGGGCGCGGCGGCCGGACGTGCGGTGGGTCTGGCTGATGGGGGCGGACAACCTGAAACAGCTGCCGCAATGGGACGGCTGGCGGCGTATCATGGACCACACGCCCGTCGGCGTCCTCGCCCGCCCGGGCGAGCGCATCTCCGCCCGCCTGTCGCTGGCCGCCCGGGTCTACGCCCGCGCCCGCCTCCCCGCCTCCGCCTCTCGCGCCCTGCCGTTCGCCGATCCGCCGGCCTGGTGCTTCGTCAACCTGCCGATGTCGGAGGCCTCCTCCACGGCGATCCGCGCGGGCGGCGGGTGGCGGCATGCCGCGGATGTGACAGGGTCGGGCGATTGAACCCCGCGTACCGGCGCGGGTAGGGTCGCCCGCATGACTCGCCCGTTCTCCCGTCGCGCCTTCCTCGGCACCGGCCTCGCCACTCTCGGCAGCGCCGCCCTGTCCGAGGCGCCGCTGTCCGCGATCCGGCCCCGCCCGCGCCCCGACCACGAGGCGCCGCCCCTCGTCCCCGGCCTCGCCCCCGAAGCGCGGCCCGAGATGGACGACCTCATCGCCGAGGCCGGCCTCGGCGGCGTCGTCGGCTGGGCGCTGGCGGATGTCGAGACGGGCGAGGTCCATTCCTCCGGCGACGCCGACGTGCCGCAGCCGCCCGCCAGCGTGATGAAGGCGATCACCACGCTCTACGCCCTCGACCGGCTCGGCCCCGACCACCGCTTCACGACCCGCGTGCTGGCGACCGCCGGGCTGTCCGAGGACGGCACGATCGACGGCGACCTGATCCTCGCCGGGGGCGGCGATCCCGGCCTCGACACCGATCAGCTGTCGACCCTCGCGCAGCGACTGCACGCCGCTGGCGTCCGCCGCGTGACGGGCGCGTTCGAGGTGTGGGGCGGCGCGCTGCCCTATGAGGAGGAGATCGAGCCGGGCCAGCTCGACCACCTCGGCTACAACCCCGCCGTCTCGGGGTTGAACCTCAACTACAACCGCGTCCATTTCGCGTGGGAGCGGCAGGGAGGCGATTACCGGATCACGCTGGACGGCCGCTCGGACACCGTCCGGCCGGAGGTCAGGATGGCGCGGATGACCGTCGCCGACCGATCGGTGCCCGTCTACACCTACGAGAACGGCCCCGACGCCGACCTCTGGACCGTTGCGCGCGGCGCTCTGGGCGACGCCGGGTCGCGCTGGCTGCCGGTGCGGCGCCCGGCTGGCTATGCCGGCGACGTCTTCCGCACCCTCGCCGCCGCGCAGGGCCTGACGCTGCCCTACCCGCGAGAGCGCGAGGGCGCACTGCCCCTCGGCCTGATCGAAGTCGCCCGCTTCGAGAGCGCACCGCTCCACGAGGTGGCGCAGGACATGCTGAAATGGTCGACGAACCTGACGGCAGAATGCCTCGGCCTGTCGGCGACCGCCGCGGGAGAGGGGGACGCGGAGTCGCTCGTCCACTCCGCCTCCGCCATGACCACGTGGCTGGGCGAGGCGGCGGGGGTCGAGGCCCGCTTCGCCGACCATTCCGGCCTCAGCGACGCCTCCGGCATCAGCGCGGGCCAGATGGTCCGGACGCTCGTCCACGCCTCGAGGGACGGCGCATTGAAGCCGCTGCTGAAGGACATTCCCCTCACCGACGAGAAGGGCGAGCGGTTGCGGTTCTCGCGCGGGGACGTCGCGGCCAAGACCGGAACGCTGAACTTCGTCTCGTCGCTCGCGGGCTACATCACCACCCTCGAGGGGCGCGACATGGCCTTCGCGATCTTCTGCGCCAATCCCGACCTGCGGGCCGAGTCGAAGGACAGCGACGACGAGATGCCCGAGGGTGCGCGCTACTGGAACGGCCGGGCCAAGCGGCTGCAGCAGCGTATGCTGCAGCGCTGGGGCCTGGTCTCGACGATCGAGCCGTCGACCGCCGACGAGGACCCGGCCGGCGCGCCTGCCGCTTCACTCGGCGGGGCCCAGCCCGCAGCGTTCGCCGGGCCCTGACGGTCAGACGTGGGCCTTGCCGCCGCGCGGCCCGAACAGCAGCCAGGCGATGGCGCCGAGCACCGGCAGCAGCAGGATCGCGATGGTCCAGACGGCTTTCGACGCCGTCGACGCGCCGGAGGTGAGGACCTGATAGATCGCGTAGAGGTCGATGATCAGGACGATCAGGCCGAAGATGCCGTATTCCATGGGGAGACTCCGTGAGGGGCGTGTTCGGCGGATCAACGCGGCGGAACGGGCCGCCGGTTCCCCCGAGCAGAGCGGCCCGCCCGATGGATGGAAGGTCCCGGCTCGAGGCCGGGACGGGCTTGCCTCATGCAAGCGCGTGCGGCTGTCATGATGGTCCCGCCCCGGGCTTGCCCCGGGGGCCTCGCCGAACAAGGCGCAACGCTGCGGCAGCGCTCCCTGCGCCCTCCCCGCCGGATGCGCCCTCACCCGTAGGTCCGCGTGTCCTCGATCACCACGCCGGCTCGAGGCCGGGACGGGTTGCCTCATGCAAGCGCGTGCGGCTGTCATGATGGTCCCGCCCCGGGCTTGCCCCGGGGCCTCGCCGAACAAGGCGCAACGCTGCGGCAGCGTTTCCTACGCCCTCCCCGCCGGATGCGCCCTCACCCGTAGGTCCGCGTGTCCTCGATCACCACGCCGTCCCGCGGCAGCTCCGCCGCCGCCTCGACCTTGCCGCGCAGCTTCAGCACCGACTGCACCACGGCCTCGGCTCCCTCGGGCACCGCACCGGCCTCCAGCCGCACGAGCATCGTGTCCGCCTCGCCTTCGCGCCCGGCGATCACCCGCGCCCGCGCGACGCCCAGCCGCCTGACCAGTTCCGCCACCTGCTCGGGCCGGACGAACATGCCCTTGATCTTGGTCGTCTGGTCCGCCCGGCCCATCCAGCCCCGGATCCGCATATTGGTCCGCCCGCAGGACGACGTCCCCGGCTGCACCGCCGACAGGTCCCCGGTCGCGAACCGGACCAGCGGGTAGTCCGGATTCAGCACCGTCACCACCACCTCGCCGACCTCGCCCTCGGCCACCGGGTCGCCGGTGCCGGGGGTCACGATCTCCACGATCACGCCCTCGTCCACGATCATCCCGCTGCCCGGCGCGCTCTCGTAGGCGACATGGCCGAGGTCGGCCGTCCCGTAGCACTGCAGGCAGGCGATCCCGCGCTCCGCGTACCACTCCCGCAGGGACGGAAAGAGAGCCCCGCCAGACACCGCCGACTTGCCGATCCTCAGCGTCAGCCCGGCGGCGTCCGCGGCCTCGATGATCACCTTCAGGTAATCGGGCGTTCCCGCGTAGGCGGTCGTTCCGATGTCTGCCGCCGCCCGCGCCTGCAGCTCTGTTTGCCCGGTTCCGGCGGGCAGGACCACCGCCCCCACCGCCCGCGCCGCGTTCTCGAACATCGTGCCCGCAGGCGTCAGGTGGTAGGAAAAGCAGTTCTGCACGATGTCCCCGGCGCCGATGCCGCAGGCATGGACGAAGCGCCCGAACCGCCACCAGTCCCGCGCCGCCCCGCCCGGCTCGTAGATCGGGCCCGGCGACTGGAAGACGTGACTGATCTCCCCGACATGGAGGCCGCCGAAGGGCGGCAGCGCCCGCTGCCGCTCCACCAGGTCGGCCTTGCGCAGCACCGGCAGGCGGGCGAGGCCCGACAGGCCGACCTGCTCCATCCCCAGCCGCGAAAGCTGCGCGTTCAGCGCCGCCTCCTGCGCCGCCGCCCGCGCCTCCGGCGCCCGCGTCTCCAGGTCGTCGTAATGTTCGGTCATCGAACGCCTCCCCGCGGCCAGCCTAGGCGGAGCGGGGAAGGCTGGCCAGTCCTCAGGCGGCGGCCTCGACGGCCTCGTCCGGCCCCTCCAGCCGCGCCCGCGTCAGCGCCGCGACGAGGCGCACGAAGCGCTCGCGCCCACCGGCGAGGTCGCGCAGGTCCTCCGCCTCGGTCGGCAGCCCCAGCTCGCCCGCCATCTCGACCGCCTTGCCGTCGATCGTGGGGTAGAGCTCGTCCCACACCAGCTGCGCCTCGCGCGCGAAGATCGACGCGCCGAGCTTGCCGAGCCCCTTGGCCTGCTGCAGCCGCTTCAGCGTCTCGTCCGCGCTGTCGCCGCGCATCTGCCGCAGATCGCCGTCGTAGCTTTCGTCCACCAGCCGCGCGGTGTCGCGCAGGTAGTCGGCGGTGGATTCGTCGTAGCGGGCATAGCCGTTGCCGTTCAGCACCTTGACGAGGTCGTGCCGGTCCGCGCCGAGGATCGCGTCGATCTTGTGCAGTCCCGCCTCGCGCAGCGCGGCCGCCCCCTCGACGGCGTTGCCGGCCGAGATGCGGGCCGACAGCATGATGCTGGCGATCAGCCAGTGGAACAGCTCCTGCGGGGTGTTGCGCGAGATGGTCGCGCCGATCGCCTCGGAATAGAGCGTGCCCTGGTGGTCGATCAGGGCCGTCGCGACGTCCTTGCGGGTCATGTCGGGCCTCCGTTCGTTACGGGACCTCAACGTACCCTCGCGCGTCCGTGTTCCGGCGCGCCGCCGCCCTCAGGCCAGCCAGCGCTTGCGCCGGCGGTAGCTGCGCACGTCGCGGAACGACTTGCGGCCCTCGTCCGACACGCCGAGATAGAACTCCTTCACGTCCGGGTTCTCCCGCAGCTCCGCCGCCGGCCCGTCCATCACCACCCGCCCCGACTCCAGGATGTAGCCCCGGTGCGCGAAGCGCAGCGCCACGTTGGTGTTCTGCTCGGCCAGCAGGAAGGTTACCCCCTGCTCCTCGTTCAGCCGCTTCACGATTCCGAAGATCTGCTCCACCAGCTGCGGCGCGAGGCCCATCGACGGCTCGTCCAGCAGGATCGTCTCCGGCCGGCTCATCAGCGCGCGCCCAAGTGCGCACATCTGCTGCTCGCCGCCGCTGGTATAGCCCGCCTGGCTGCGCCGCCGCTCCTTCAGGCGCGGGAAGTAGCCGTAGACCATCTCGAGATCCTGCTGCACCGCCGCCCGGTCCCGGCGGGTGTAGGCGCCCGTCAGCAGGTTCTCCTCCACCGTCAGGTGCTCGAAGCAGTGCCGCCCCTCCATCACCTGCACCACGCCCATCTTCACCAGCGCCTCTGGCGAGAGGTCCTGCACCCGCCGGCCGCGATAGAGGATGGAGCCCTTCGTCACCTCCCCCCGCTCGGAGTGCAGCAGGTTCGAGATCGCCTTCAGCGTCGTCGTCTTGCCCGCCCCGTTGCCGCCCAGCAGCGCGGTGATCCCGCCCTTCGGCACGGTCAGCGACACGCCCTTCAGGACGAGGATGACGTGGTTGTAGATCACCTCGATGTTGTTCACCTCGAGGAGCGCCTCGCTTGCGCCCTCGGCGGGGCGCGCCTCCGGCGCCTCCTGCATCTCCGGCGTCGCCACCTCGCACCTCCCTGGGGGACGGGCGCGTCGCCCCTCCCTCTCACCGAGCCATAAATATCCCACGGGGGTCCGGGGGTGTGAAACCCCCGGCGGCCGGCCATGACGGACCGCCGCCGGGGGGCAGGGCGCTACTCGCAGCCCGCCTCGATGCCGGCCTCGGCGGCATAGGCTTCGCTGTCCGACACGATGAGCGGGTCGATTACGCCGGCGCGGTCGGCGTCGATCCAGTCGCTGACCGGCTCGAACGACCCTTCCGACGCATTCCAGCGCACGATCAGGCCGCGGCCCGGCCCGCCGTGGTTCTGGCAGCTGACAGAGAACTCCGGCCCGATCCCCGGCGCGCCCCAGGCTTCCATCGTGGCGTTCGTGACCTCGAGCGCCTCCATCCCGTCGCGCATCTCGGCGGCGGTGATGTCGGTGTTGCCCGACAGCTCCTGCGCGGTGCGGATCGCCTCGGCCGCGAGCATCGCGGCGTACATGCCGCGGATGTACTGCACGTTGCCGATGCTCTGCCCGTCGCCCGCGCCGTGGCCGGCGTCGATCACCAGTTCCTGGATCTCGTCCAGCACCGGGAAGTCGTCGAGGCCGGTGAAGCTGGCGGCGAGATAGCCGTCGGCGGCGGCGCCGGCCGGCGTCACGTCATGCTCGGCGCCCGACCACCAGATGCCGATGAACTGGTCCATCGGGTAGCGGATGTTGGCCGCCTCCTGGATCGCCACCTGGTTCATCACGCCCCAGCCGTACATCACCACGTAGTCCGGACGCTCGCGCCGGATCTGAAGCCACTGCGAGCTCTGCTCCTGCCCCGGATGGTCGACCGGGATCTCGATCAGCTCGAAGCCGAGGTCCTGGCTCAGCTGGGTCAGCGTCGGGATCGGCTCCTTGCCGTAGGCGGAGTTGTGGTAGACCAGGGCGATCCTCTTGCCGTCGAGCGAGCCCTCGTTCTGGTCCAGGAGGTAGTTGACGATGACGCTGGCCCCGTCCCAGTAGTTGGCGGGGTAGTTGAAGATGTTGTGGAACACCGCGCCGTTCGCGGCCGAGGTGCGCCCGTATCCCATCGTGTGCATCGGGATGCCGTCCTCGGCGGTCTTAGGGATCAGCTGGTAGGTGATGCCCGTCGACAGCGGCTGGTAGACCAGCGCGCCCTCGCCCTTGGTGGATTCGTAGCACTCGACGCCCCGCTCGGTGTCGTAGGCGGTCTCGCACTCGATCACCCGGATCGGCTCGCCGCCGATGCCGCCGTCGCGCTGGTTCAGCAGCTCGAAATAGTCCTGGTAGCCGTCCGAGAACGGGATGCCGCCCGCGGCGTAGGGGCCGGTGCGGTAGCTGAGATCGGGGATCACCAGATCGGCCAGCGCCGAGGTCGCCAGAAGGCTCGCGGCGGCCGCCGCTGCCAGAGTCTTGGTCTTCATCGTCGTCTCCTCCCTTTCGTTGTTTCGGCCCTCCCTCCTCCGGAGGGCCGTCGTATGGTGGGTCCGCCGTCAATACGGGAACGGCCAGAGCCGCAGCTTCTCCTTCGTCACCCGCCACAGCTGCGCCAGCCCGTGCGGCTCCAGCACCAGGAACAGGATGATGAGCGCGCCCACGATCACCAGCTGGATGTGCGCCACGATGTCCGTGGGCCAGCCCAGCATGTCGACCCCGATCGCCTTGAGCAGCACCGGCAGCAGCACCAGGAACGCCGCGCCCGCGAAGCTGCCGAAGATGCTGCCCAGCCCGCCGATGATGATCATGAACAGCACCAGGAACGACTTCTGGATGCCGAATGCGCTGCCCACCTCGACCGCGCCGAGATAGACCGCGAAGAACAGCGCCCCCGCGACCCCGATGAAGAACGAGGATACCGCGAACGCCGACAGCTTCGCCGTCAGCGGGTTCACCCCGATGATCTCGGCCGCGATGTCCATGTCCCGGATCGCCATCCAGGTCCGGCCCGTCGTGCCCCGGGTGAGGTTCCGCGCGATCAGCGCCAGCACGGTCAGGAAGATCAGGCAGATGAGGTAGCTCGCCGCAGGCGTCGCCGACGGTCCCGTCACCGCCCATCCGAACACCTCGCGCGTGGGTGCGCTGATCTGGCCGGAGGCGGAGTAGTTGTAGAACCACGGCACCTTGTTGAAGAGCCAGACGAGGAAGAACTGCGCCGCCAGCGTCGCCACGGCGAGGTAGAAGCCCTTGATCCGCAGCGACGGCAGGCCGAACAGCACCCCCACCGCCGCCGTGATCCCGCCCGCGAGGACGACGTGCACCGGGAACGGCACGTCCGGAAAGGCGGTCATCAGCTTGTAGGCGGCGTAGGCGCCCACGGCCATGAAGCCGCCGGTTCCCAGCGACACCTGCCCGCAATAGCCGGTGAGGATGTTCAGCCCGATCGCCGCGATGGCGTAGATCAGGAACGGCACGAAGACCGCGTTGGCCCAGTAATCGTCGATCACGAACGGGATCACCAGGAACGCCACCGCCAGCAGCAGGCCATAGGCCCAGCGGTCGAACCGCAGCGGAAAGGTCTGCCCGTCCGAGACGTAGTTCGTCTTGAAGTCCCCGGCCTCGCGGTAGATCATCGCAACAAGGCCCTGCTAGTCATTGAAGACGCAACGAGCGGTCGCCGCATCGTTGCCCGAGTAGCGGATCAAGACGCTGGTGGCGAGATTGTCTGTAATTTGGGTGTCCGAAGCGATTAGTTCGCCCGAATCGTTGTAGGCCGCGCATATAATTCTGCGTCCTGCGACAGTATCTTGCAGCAGGATTTCAAGATATCTGTCACTCGAACGGCTGAACGATGCAATTTCGAGACTGTCGAACTCATGTGCCCACGAGCCTACCGGTATGCAGGCCGCAGCAGCAGCTAGAGCCTTAAGTTTTCTGGACGAGATCGACCACGTACTACGATAAATCTGCATTGATGCCTCTCTAAGCATTTTCACCACATTTCTAAATTCAAACCCGCTCAATGATCCGCTCCCCGAACAGGCCCTGCGGCCGCACCACCAGGAACGCCAGCGCCAGCACGTAGGCGAACCAGTTCTCGGTCGCCCCGCCGATGGACGGGCCGACGAGGTACTCGAACAGCTGCTCGCCCACGCCGATGATCAGCCCGCCGACGATGGCGCCCGGGATCGACGTGAAGCCGCCCAGCATCAGCACCGGCAGCGCCTTCAGCGCGATCAGCGACAGCGAGAACTGCACGCCCGACTTCGCCCCCCACATGATGCCGGCCACCAGCGCCACGAACCCCGCTAGCGACCAGACCAGCCACCAGATGAAGTTGAGCGAGATGCCCACCGACAGCGCCGCCTGGTGGTCGTCCGCCACCGCCCGCATCGCCCGGCCCTGCTTGGTGTACTGCGAGAACAGCACCAGCGCGGCGACCAGCACCGCCGCGACCAGCGTCGCCGCGACGTCCAGCCGGTCGATGAAGAAGCCGTAGAACCCGTCGCCGCCGAGGAACGCGGTCGAGTCCTCGATCCACAGCGACGCCCCCTGCGGCAGGCCGACGTCCAGCGTCTTGATGTCCGACCCCCACATCAGGTCGCCGACGCCTTCGAGGAAGTAGGCCAGCCCGATGGTCGCCATGAACAGGATGATCGGCGGCTGCCCGACGAGGTGGCGGAAGACGAACGTGTGCACGCACCAGGCGAAGAGGATCATCACCAGGATCGTCAGCAGGATCGCCGCGAAGGCCGGCACCGTCCAGCCGAACCCGTGCAGGTCGGTGCCGAAGATCGCGTTGATCAGGTGCCCGAACGGCACCTGCCCGTCCATGATCCCGACCAGCGTCAGCGCCGCGAACAGCGCCATCACGCCCTGCGCGTAGTTGAAGATGCCCGACGCCTTGTAGATCAGCACGAACCCCAGCGCGACGAGCGCATACAGTACCCCCGCCATCAGCCCGTTCAGGACCACTTCGACGCCGTAGAGGAAATCAGCGCTCATGCCGGGCTCCTAGTCATGCGCCACCCCCAGATACGCGTCGATCACCTCGGGATTCGCCCGCACCTCGGCCGGCGTGCCGTCGCCGATCTTGCGGCCGTAATCCATCACCACGACGCGGTCGGAGAGGTCCATGACCACGCCCATGTCGTGCTCGATCAGCGCGATGGTGGTGCCGAACTCGTCGTTCACGTCGAGGATGAAGCGGCTCATGTCCTCCTTCTCCTCGACGTTCATGCCGGCCATCGGCTCGTCGAGAAGCAGCAGCTTCGGCTCCGCCGCCAGCGCCCGTGCCAGCTCCACCCGCTTCTTGAGGCCATAGGGCAGGCGGCCGACCGGCGTCTTGCGGATGCGCTGGATCTCCAGGAAGTCGATGATCCGCTCCACCGCCTCGCGGTTCGCGACCTCTTCCCGCTCCGCCGGGCCCTTCCAGACGCCTTGCGCGAAGATCCCACGTTTCATGTGGGTGATGCGCCCGGTCATGACGTTGTCGAGCACGCTCATCCCGTCGAACAGCGCGATGTTCTGGAACGTCCGGGCGATGCCGAGGCGGGCGACCTGGTACGGCTTCATGGCCGGCCGCCGCCGGCCCCGGAACCAGACCTCGCCCTCCTGCGGATGGTAGAAGCCGGAGATGACGTTCAGCATCGAGGACTTGCCAGCCCCGTTCGGCCCGATGATCGCCCGGATCTCCCCCTCGCGGATGTCGAACGAGATGTCCTTGATCGCCTCCACCCCGCCGAAGCGCAGGGTGATGTTCTTCAGCTCCATCAGGACGGGGCGGCTGGGCGCGGCCTCCGGCCCGGCGGCGGGCAGGGCACTCATTCCGCCGCCACCCTGCGCGACTCGCCAACCGGCCAGACCCTCGCGTCCCGCAGGTCCAGTGTCGCCTTGATGCTGCCCTTGCGCCCGTCCTCGTAGGTGACTTCCGTCTCGGTGTAGACGCTGTCCCGGCCGGCATAGAGCGCGTCGATCAGGTCGGCGTACTTCTCCTCGATGATCCGCCGCCGCACCTTGCGCGTCCGCGTCAGCTCGCCGTCGTCGGCGTCCAGCTCCTTGTGCAGGACGAGGAAGCGGTGGACCTGGCAGCCGGACAGCATCTCGTCGCCGGCGAGGCTCTCGTTCACCGCCTCGACGTGGCCCTGCAGGATGTCGAGGACCTGCCGGTTCTGGCTCAGCTCCTGGTAGGAGGCATAGGCGACGTTGTTCCGCTCGGCCCAGTTGCCGACGGCGGTGAGGTCGATGTTGAGGAACGCGACGCAGGTCTCGCGGCCGTTCCCGAAGACCACCGCCTCGAGGATGTTGGGATAGAACTTGAGCTTGTTCTCCACATACTTCGGGGCGAACAACGCGCCCGATGCCATCTTCCCCACATCCTTGGCGCGGTCGATGATCCGCAGGTGCCCGGTCCCGTCCTCGATGAAGCCGGCATCCCCGGTCGCCACCCAGCCTTCGGCGTCCTTGGTCGAGGCGGTGCTCTCGGGGTTCTTGTAATAGGTCTGGAACACGCCGGGCGAGCGGTAGAACACCTCGCCCGACGGCGCCATCCTCAGCTCCACCCCCGGGGTCGGCGTGCCGACCGTGTCGGACCGCACCTCGCCGTCCTTCTGCTGGGTGATGAAGACCGACGCCTCGGTCTGGCCGTAGAGCTGCTTGAGGTTGATTCCCAGCGCCCGGTAGAAGTCGAAGATTTCCGGCCCGATCGCCTCGCCCGCGGTGTAGCCGACGCGAATCCGGCTGAGGCCCATCGTGTTCTTGAGCGGCCCCAGCACCAGCGCCTGCGCGATGCGGTAGCGCAGCCGGTCCATCCCCGACACCCGCTCCCCGTCCAGCAGCCGCGGCCCGACGCGGCGCGCCAAGATCATCGCCCGGTCGAACATCCGCCGCTTCAGCCGGCTCGCGTCCTCCATCCGGATCATCACCGTCGTCAGCTGGCTCTCGAACACGCGCGGCGGGGCGAAGAAGTAGGTCGGCCCTATCTCGCGCAGGTCGGTCAGCATCGTGTCCTCGCTTTCGGGACAGTTGACGCAGAACCCGGTCCACATCGCCTGCCCGATGGAGAAGATGAAGTCGCCGACCCAGGCCATCGGCAGGTAGGCCAGCACGTCGTCGGTGGCGCGCAGGTGGTCGAACTCCGAGCTCGCGCGGGCGGTCTCGATGATGTTGCGGTTACTGAGGACGACGCCCTTGGGCCGGCCGGTCGTGCCGGAGGTGTAGAGCATCACGCAGGTCGAATCGGGGCCGAGACGCGCCTCACGCGCCTCCAGCTCGAGGAGCAATTTTCCACGCTGCGAGCCTGCTGTTTCGGCCGCTTCCGCAAGAGAACACATCCTGCCGTGATCGTACTTCCGGAGGCCGCGCGGGTCGAGGTACAGCAACTGCGCGACGGGCAGGCCCTCCTGCACCTCCAGCACCTTGTCCACCTGTTCTTGGTCGCCGCAGATCACGAAGCGCGCGCCGCAATGGTCGAGGACGTAGGCCATCTCCTCGGCGCTGCTGTCCTGGTAGACCGGCACCGGGATCGCGCCGCACATCTGCGCGGCGACCATCGACCAGTAGAGCGCCGGGCGGTTGCGGCCGATCACGGCGACATGGTCGCCCTCGGCGAGACCGAGCGCGAGAAAGCCCAGCGCCAGGCCCTCGACCTCCCCCAGGGCCTGGCGCCAGGTCCATTCCTGCCAGATCCCGTATTCCTTTTCCCGATAGGCGGGACGGTCGCCGTAGCGCGACGCGTTTCGCCTCAGCAGGGCCGGAATGGACGGGGCCGCCCCCTCGGGGGCGTCCGGCGAATGGCTCACGGTCTCCTCCCTCCCGGCCCTTCTCCGGGGCCGGACCCGCGGGGCGACCGACGCCCGCGCGATGGAAGAATATTGCGAGGGAGGACCGCTCCAGGTCAAACCTTATCGTGCCGACGTCGCCGATTGGCCGATCACGTCTCGCGCAGCGACGCCTCCAGCTTCTCCACCACGGCAGCCGTCAGGCCCTGCGGCGCAGGCCGGTCCGCAGGCCAGTCCCGCTCCAGGCCCTCGTCCATGCCGAAGGAGGACGCGCTGTCCAGGCCGTCCAGCTCGTCCCACGAAACCGGCACCGCGACCGGCGCCCCCTCGCGCGCGCGCAGCGAGAAGGGCGCGACGGCGGTGGAGCCGCGGTCGTTGCGCAGCCAGTCGATGAAGATGCGGCCCTTGCGCTTCTCCTTGGACATCGTGGCGACGAAGCGCTTCGGCTCTTCCTCCGCCAGCAGCGTCGCCATCGTCCGCGAGAACAGCGTCACCGCGTCCCAGCCCGCGGTCCGGCGCAGCGGCAGGATCACGTGCACGCCCTTGCCGCCGGTGACCATCGCCTCCGACTCCAGCCCCAGGTCCGCGAGCCGGTCCCGCAGGTCGCGCGCCGCCGCCTTCACCTCGCCGAAGCCCAGCCCCTCGTCGGGGTCGAGGTCGAAGACCATGCGGTCGGGCCGGTCCAGCCGGTCGCGGTGCGCCGGCCAGAGGTGGAACTCGATGGTGCCCATCTGCGCGGCGCCCACGAGGCCGGCGGCGTCGGTGACGTACATGTAGTCCGCCGTCTTGCCATTCGATTCCTCGATCGCCACGTCCTTGAGCGCATCGGGCCAGCCCTTGCCGGCGTGCTTCTGGAAGAACCGCTCGCCCTCCAGCCCCTCGGGCAGGCGCACCAGGGACAGAGGCCGATTCGCCGTCTCGACAAGCATCCGGTCGGCGATGGCCTCGTAGTAGCGGGCGACGTCGAGCTTGGTCTTCTTCGCCTTCGGATAGACGACGCGGCCCGGGCTGCTGACCCCGACGCCCGCCACCTCCACGCGATCCCTGTCCGTCACCTCGCGCACCTCCGCGATGTCGTTGCCGGCCGTCACCTCGTCCGCCGCCTTGTCCTGCCGCAGGCCCATGAAGGCCGGGTGGCGCAGGCGGCCGTCGCCGGTGATCTCGCCATAGCGGATCTCGGCGACCAGCTTGGGCGTGATCCACGTCACGTCCTTCGCCTCCGCCCGCTCCACCTCCACCGGGGCGGTCTTGCGCGCGAGCGGTCGCATCGCCGCCATCACGTCGTCCATCGTCTGCGCGTCCCAGCCGGTGCCGACCTTGCCGCGATAGACCAGTTCGCCCTGCTCGTACGTGGCGAGCGCCAGAGAGGCGAAAAGCCGGCCCTTCTTGTCCGACTTCTGCCAGCCGACGACGACGAACTCGTCCCGCCGCTCGCATTTCAGCTTGAGCCAGTCGTCGCTGCGGCCGTGCCGGTAGGGGGCGTCGATGCGCTTGGAGATGAGGCCCTCGCCGCCGGCGCCGCAGACCGCCTCGAACGGCGCGACCGGGTCGCCCTCGATCAGAGGCGACAGCTGCAACGCGCCGAGCGGGACGACCTCCTTCAGCAGCTTCTCCAGCGCCGCGCGGCGGTCCTTGAGGGGCTGCTTCTCCAGGCTCTTGCCGTCCAGCGACAGCAGGTCGAAGGCGTGGAAGGTGTAGGGCCCGCCCGCCTTGATGACCTTCTGCAGCGTGCCGAAGCCGTGCAGGCCGGCGCCCGCCACGATTTCGCCGTCGATCAGCGCCGTGTCGCAGGGCAGGGCGTCGAACCACGGGATCAGGGCGGCGAAGCGGTCGGACCAGTCGTGGCCGTTGCGCGTCCAGAATTTCGGCCCGCCCTCGCCGAGCGCGACGAGCGTGCGATAGCCGTCGAACTTCAGCTCGTGCCAGCGGCCCTCGACCTGTCGCGGCGCCACGCGGCTGAGCGTCGCCAGCTGCGGCTCGGCGAAGCCGGGCGCCTTCCCCTTGCGCTCGGCCGGAGGCACCACGTCGCCGCCCTTGCCGATCTGCGCCATCGTCCGTCCGGTCGAGACGCTTTTCGTCCAGCGCCGCACCGGGTCGGCCCGGCCCGCGGCCTCGTCGTCCTCCTTGATGAGAAGCCAGTTGTCGCCCTTGTCGTCCGTCTTCATGCGGATCAGGTTCCACCGCCCCGTCAGCCGCTGGCCGTGCAGCGCGAAATGCAGGTGCCCCTTCTTCAGCCCCTTGGGGACGGGGTCGAGCGGCTGCCAGTGGCCGACGTCCCACAGCATCACCGTGCCCGCGCCGTAACCCTCGGGGATCACGTCCTCGAACGTCAGGTAGTCGATCGGGTGGTCCTCGGTCCGCACCGCAAGCCGCTTGTCGGAGGTCTTCAGCGACGGCCCCTTGGTGATCGCCCAGGACAGCAGCACCCCCTCCCATTCCAGCCGCAGGTCGAAATGCAGTCGCGAGGCGTCGTGCTTCTGGATCGAGTAGCGGGGCGCGGGGCCGGGCGCGGTGTCGCCGCCCATCGGCTCGGGCGTCCGGTCGAAGTTCCGCTTGGCGATGTAGCGGTCGAGCGCGCCCATGGGTCAGGCGCTCTTCTTCTGGCGGGCGGTCGAGGATTTGGAGGTCGCGCTTTTCGACGACGATTTCGAGGCGGAGGACTTGGCGGTCGACGACTTGGACGCGGAGGACTTCGCCCCCGAGGATGTCGTCCCCGACGACTTCGCTCCGGACGACTTCGCCCCGGACGACTTCGACGACGCCCGCGACTTCGACGGCGCCGCGTCCTTGTCCGCGAGGCTCGCCTTCAGGGCGCCCATCAGATCCACCACGTTCCCGCCCTTCGGCCGGTCGCCCTCGCCCTCGGTCAGGGCGCGGGGCACGTCCTTGTCCTTGCGCTTGGCCTCGATCAGCTTGCGCAGCGCGGCGTCGTAATGGTCGGTGAAGGCGTCCGCCTCGAACGGGCCGGTCTTGCGATCGATCAGCTGCGTCGCGACGTCCAGCAGCTCGTCGTCCGACGCCTCGTCGCCGATCTCCGAGAACAGCGGCTCGGCGTTCCGGATCTCGTCGGCGTAGTGCAGCGTCTCCAGCAGCAGGCCGTCGCCGCAGGGGCGGATCGCGCAGAGGTATTCCTTGCCCCGCATCGTCACCTGCCCAAGGCCGACCTTCTGCGCCTGCCGCAGGGCATCGCGGACCACGCGGTACGCCTCCTCGGCCATCTCGTCGGACGGGATCAGGTAGTAGGGCCGGTCGAAGTAGATCGGCGGGATCTCGGCGACGCCGACGAACTGCACCAGCTCCAGCGTGCGCTTCGTCTCGAGCTTCAGCGCGTCGATCTCGTCGGGTTCCAGCAGCAGGTACTCGTCCTTGCCGACCTCATAGCCCTTGAGGATGTCCTCGGCCTTCACCGGCCCGACGCCCGGCACCGTCTTCTCGTACCGCACCTTCTTGCCCGAGGGCCCGTGGATCTGCCGGAACGACACGCGCGAGCCGGACTTGTGGGCCGAGTGCATCTCGACCGGGATCGAGACCAGCGACAGCCTCAGCTGCCCTTTCCAGACGGCGCGCGATGCCATGGCTCACCCTTTCGTGTGCATACGGGCCGTCAACGCGCGCCGGCGCCGCCCCGGTTCCGGGGTGTCGGTGCATTGCAAATGCCGGCGACGCAGCGCAGAACTGTTTCCGCGGACACGAAATGAGGGAGGGGTCGGCCGATGGCGAAACTGGGCGAGTTCTATCAGAGGGACCGGAGCCTGCATCCGCCGGCCCTGACGCCGGTCTACAAGACGTCGGTCGCCCGATCGCCCCGGTTCTCGCTGATCTCGCTGGAGAATTCGGCGTCCGAGACCACCGGACCGACCTTCGGGCAGGGCGACATCGCGCCCGGCGACAACGACCTTCTGACCAACTACGCGGCCGACGGCGAGACGGCAATCGGCGAGCGCATCCTGCTGCACGGCCGGGTGCTGGACGAGAACCGGCGCCCGGTGCCGAACACGCTGGTGGAGATCTGGCAGGCGAACGCCGGCGGCCGCTACCGGCACGTGAAGGACACCTACTTCGCCGCGCTCGACCCCAATTTCGGCGGCTGCGGCCGGACGCTGACGGACGAGAACGGCTATTACTGCTTCCGCAGCATCAAGCCCGGCGCCTATCCCTTCCGGAACTACGTCAATTCGTGGCGGCCGGCGCACATCCACATGTCGGTCTTCGGCTCGGGCTTCGTGCAGCGGCTGATCACCCAGCTCTACTTCGAGGGCGACCCGCTGATCCCGCACTGCCCGATCATCGCCACGCTCCCCGACAAGTCGGCGGTGGAGCAGCTGACCGCCGCGCTGGACCTCAACGCGACGATCCCGCTGGACACCATCGCGTGGAAGTTCGACGTGGTGCTGCGGGGGCGGCGCTCGACCATGTTCGAGAACCGGATGGAGGGCAACTGATGTCGCAGAAGCTGGACTACCTGCGCGAGACGGCCTCGCAGACCGCCGGACCGTACGTCCATATCGGACTCGCGCCGCTGGCGACGGGGATCGAGATCTTCGACCACGACCTGGGGCTGGACATCGCCGGGCCGAACGCAAAGGGCGAGCGCATCCGCGTCGAGGGGCGGATCATCGACGGCATGGACACGCCGCTGCGCGACGCCCTGATCGAGGTGTGGCAGGCGAACGCCGCCGGCATCTACGCGCACCCCGAGCACGAGGGCGAGGTCGAGGAGGGCTTCCGCGGCTGGGGCCGCTCGGTCACCGACTTCCAGAGCGGCGAGTGGCGCTTCGACACGGTGAAGCCGGGGGCCGTGATGGGCCGCCACGGCCGGCCGATGGCGCCGCACCTGAACCTGTGGATCGTGGCGCGGGGGATCAACATCGGCCTGCATACCCGGATGTATTTCGGCGACGAGGACGCGGCGAACGCGGACGACCCGGTCCTGAACCTCATCGAGTGGGAGGGGCGGCGCAAGACGCTGGTCGCGCCGCGGGAGGTGCGGGACGGCATGCCGGTCTACCGCTTCGACATCCGCCTGCAGGGCGAGGGCGAGACGGTGTTCTTCGACGTATGACCGACATCGCCGGCAGGCCCTGCATCATCTGCGTCGCGATCACCGGATCGCTGCCGACCAAGACGAACAATCCCGCGGTCCCGATCACGGTGGCCGAGCAGGTGGAGTCGACGCAACAAGCGTTCGAAGCGGGGGCGAGCATCGTCCACGCCCACGTCCGCAACGACGACCAGACGCCGTCGTCCGATCCCGAGAAGTTCGCGCGCCTGAAGGAGGGGCTGGAAAAGCACTGCCCCGGCATGATCATCCAGTTCTCCACCGGCGGCCGCTCGGGCGCCGGGCAGGCGCGGGGCGGTATGCTGCCGCTGCGGCCCGACATGGCGTCGCTGTCGGTTGGCTCCAACAACTTCCCGACGCGGGTCTACGAGAACCCGCCGGACCTGGTGGACTGGCTCGCGGCCGAGATGGTCACCTACGGCGTCAAGCCGGAGGTGGAGGCGTTCGACCTGTCCCACATCCTCAAGGCCAAGGCGATGTGGGACGCGGGGCAGACCGCCGACCGGCCTTACGTGCAGTTCGTGATGGGCGTGAAGAACGCGATGCCGGCGGACCGGGACGTGTTCGACTACTACATCCGCACCGTGCATCGCCTGTTCGGCGAGGACGCGCCCTGGTGTGCGGCCGGGATCGGGCCGAACCAGATCGTCCTCAACGAGTGGGCCATCTCCTCCGGCGGACATGCGAGGACGGGGCTGGAGGACAACGTCAGGATCGACCGCGAGACGCTGGCGCCGTCGAATGCGGCCCTCGTCAAGCGCGCCGCCGAAATCTGCGCGCAGTACGAGCGGCCCGTCGCGACGTGGCAGCAGGCCCGCGAGTTGCTCGGGCTTTCGCTCGCTGCGTGAGCAATGCTGCACCGCAGAAAGTGAGCGTTTGCCCGTGCAGCGAGCATCCTGCTTGATTGGCTCCCGCCGATGAACGATAGTCCCGTCTCAGGCGGAGGAGGGGTCGTGACGGTGGATCGGCAGGCACGGCGGCTGGACGAAGCGGCGCGCGCGGCGTGGTTGTCCTACGTCGCCGGCAAGACCCAGGACGAGATCGCCGAGATCATGGGCGTGTCGCGCCAGTCGGCGCAGCGCCTCGTCAGCCAGGCCATGAAGGCCGGGCTGGTGAAGGTGCGGATCGACCACCCGATCTCGCGCTGCCTCGACCTTGCCCAGCGCCTGCGCGACCGGTTCGACCTCACCGAGTGCGAGATCGTGCCGTCGCTCGCCGGCGACGCGGCCTCGTCGCTGGCGGTCAGCCGCGCGGTGGGCGACCGGATCGAGGCGTGGCTGCTGCGGCCCGATCCGCAGACGATCGGCCTCGGCACCGGGCGGACGCTGCGCGCGGCGGTGGAGCACATGCCGAAGATCGACTGCGCCCGCCACCGCATCGTCTCGCTGACCGGCAACATCGCCGCGGACGGCTCGACCGCCTATTACAACGTGCTTTTCACCATCACCGACAAGGTGACGGCGCATACGTTTCCGATGCCGTTGCCAGTCATCGCCGCCTCGGTGGAGGAGCGGAAGACGCTGCTGGGGCAGAAGACCCTGTCGGCGGCGAGCGCGCTGTCGGCGCAGACCGACGCGCGGTTCGTCGGCATCGGGATGATGAGCGCGAACGCCCCGATCCTGCTCGACGGGTTCATCGGGCAGGAGGACGTCGACCGCCTGCGCGCCAAGGGCGCGGTGGGCGAGATCCTCGGCTGGGTCTACGACCGGAACGGCGAGATCCTCGACGACGACATCGTGCGCCGCGTCTGCTCGGTCGAGCTGGATGTGGGGCGGGCGCGGATGACGATGGGCGCGGCTCAGGGCCTGTCCAAGCTGCCGGCGATCCGCGCCGCGATTCGCGGCCGGCTGATCGATTCCCTCACCACCGATGAGACCACCGCCGAGGCGCTACTCGACGCCTGAGAGGCCGGTGCACCGCCCTTGCACCGCCGTGCACAGCCCGTGCACCGGCGAATGCGCCGTTGTGCGCCAAGCCGCACCTTTGCGACGACTGCCCGCGCGATGGGCAATTGACACAGGGTCACTGCTGCCGGTAATCTGCCCGTGAGCGAAGCAAATGCTCACTAGAGCCAGATGCTCAAGACCGGGAGGACTTCATGACCACCACCATCCGCGCCCTTCTGGGCGCCTCCGCGCTGTGCGCCGTCGGCACCCTCGCCGCCGCGCAGGAAGGCACCGTGACCATCGCGACCGTGAACAACGGCGACATGATCCGGATGCAGGGCCTGACCGACGACTTTACCGCGCAGTACCCCGACATCACCCTCGAGTGGGTGACGCTGGAGGAGAACGTGCTGCGCCAGAACGTGACGACCGACATCGCCACCGGCGGCGGCCAGTACGACGTCATCACCATCGGCACCTACGAGGTTCCGATCTGGGGCGCGAACGACTGGCTGGTCTCCCTCGACGAGGGCATGGCCGAGGACTGGAATTCCAGCGACATCCTGCCCGCCATCGCCGGCGGCCTGACCGTCGACGGCACGCTCTACGCCGCGCCGTTCTACGGCGAGAGCTCGATGGTGATGTACCGCACCGATCTGATGGAGCAGGCCGGACTCGAGATGCCGGACGCGCCGACCTGGGACTTCATCCGCCAGGCCGCCGAGGCCATGACCGACGAAGAGGCCGAAATCTACGGCATCTGCCTGCGCGGCAAGGCCGGCTGGGGCGAGAACATGGCGTTCCTGACCGCCATGGGCAACTCGTTCGGCGCCCGCTGGTTCGACGAGGACTGGAACGCCCAGTTCGACAGCGAGGCCTGGGCCAACACGCTGAACTTCTACCTCGACCTGATGACCAACTACGGTCCCCCGGGCGCGGCGAACAACGGCTTCAACGAGAACCTGGCGCTGTTCCAGCAGGGCAAGTGCGGCATGTGGATCGACGCCACCGTCGCCGCGTCCTTCGTGACGAACCCGACCGACTCCACCGTCGCCGACAGCGTCGGCTTCGCTCTGGCGCCCGACAACGGTCTGGGCAAGCGCGGCAACTGGCTGTGGGCGTGGTCGCTGGCCATCCCCTCCTCGTCCGACAACGTCGACGCGGCCAAGGCGTTCATCTCGTGGGCCACGGGCCAGGGCTACACCGAACTCGTCGCCTCGGAAGAGGGCTGGGCGAACGTGCCGCCGGGCACCCGCACCTCGCTGTACGAGAACGAGGAGTACCTCGCCGCCGCGCCGTTCGCGCAGATGACGCTGGACTCGATCAACGCGGCCGATCCGACCAACCCGGCGGTCGACCCGGTGCCGTACACCGGCGTCCAGTTCGTCGCGATCCCCGAGTTCGCGGGCATCGGCACCCAGGTGGGCCAGCAATTCTCCGCCGCGCTCGCCGGTCAGATGACCGCCGAAGAGGCCCTCGCCTCGGCGCAGGAGATCACCACCGACGAGATGGAAGCCGCGGGCTACTGATCCCGGCCGGCCGCCCCCGACGAGGGCGGCCGATCCTTCCCGACGGAGGCGCCTTTCGCGGGCGATTCACCAGAACGATGGGATCCCACTGACCCCATCCTCCGGAGAGGGCGGACCTCCCCCGCCCCTCCGGTCCACCGGCGGCCCGCGCCACCGGCAACGTCCCGCCCTCGCGCATGGAGGAGGCGCCGATGGCCACCCAGCATTCCCGTTCCGCCGCCCGTCTCATGATGGCCCCGGCCGTGTTCGTCCTGCTCGTCTGGATGCTCGTGCCGCTCATCATGACGCTGTATTTCTCGGTGCTTGACTACCGGCCGATGCGCGGCGCCTTCGACTGCTGCGTCGGGCTGTCGAACTACACCAGCTTCCTGACGTCCTCGGCCTTCCTGGACTCGATCCTCGTCACCCTCGTCATGGTCGGCGGCATCCTCGCGATCACCGTGGTCGGCGGCGTCGCCCTCGCGCTGCTCCTCGACAAGCCGATCTGGGGGCAGGGGATCGTCCGCATCCTCGTCATCGCGCCGTTCTTCGTGATGCCGACGGTCAGCGCGCTGGTCTGGAAGAACATGTTCATGGACCCGGTGAACGGCCTCCTGGCGCACCTGTGGGAGTTCTTCGGGGCCGAGCCGATCTCGTGGCTGAGCGATCTGCCGCTGTTCTCGATCATCCTGATCGTCAGCTGGCAGTGGCTGCCGTTCGCGACGCTGATCCTGCTGACGGCGATCCAGTCCCTCGACAGCGAGCAGCTGGAGGCGGCCGAGATGGACGGCGCGCCCGGCTATTCGCGGTTCCTGTGGATCATCCTGCCGCACATGGCCCGCGCGATCACCGTGGTGATCCTGATCCAGACCATCTTCCTTCTGTCGATCTTCGCCGAGATCTTCGTCACCACGAACGGCGCCTTCGGCACCCGCACGCTGACCTACCTGGTGTACCAGCGCGTGATCGAGAGCCAGAACGTCGGCCTCGGCTCCGCCGGCGGCATCATCGCCGTCATCCTCGCCAACATCGTCGCGATCTTCCTGATGCGGATCGTGGGGAAGAACCTCGATGCGTGACCGCAGGACACCCGCCCCGGCCTTGAGCCGGGAGCCCGCCCCGGCCTTGAGCCGGGAGCCCGCCCCGGCCTTGAGCCGGGGCCTCGCGCCGGGGGAGCGCGACCTCGCCGTGGCCCCCCGGCCGATCGAGGTCCCGGGTCAGGCCCGGGACGGGCGCCACCACGGGGCGACCGTTTCACCCAATCCGGAAAGGAGCGTCTGACATGGCCCGCGCCGTCACGCCGCAGAAGAAGGCCCTCTGGACGGTCCTCGCCTGGATCGTCGGCCTCATCATCTTCTTTCCGATCCTCTGGATCATCCTCACCTCGTTCAAGACCGAGGCGACGGCCATCGCCGATCCGCCGGTCTGGTTCTTCTTCGACTGGACGACCGAGAATTACGGCATCGTGCAGGACCGCTCGGACTACTTCCGGTTCCTCTGGAACTCGGTGATCCTGAGCGTCGGCTCCACCGCCGTCGGCATCCTGATCGCGGTGCCCGCCGCCTGGTCGATGGCCTTCGTGCCCGGACGGCGGACCAAGGACATCCTGATGTGGATGCTGTCGACCAAGATGCTGCCGGCGGTGGGCGTCCTGTTCCCGATCGTTCTGATCGCCAAGTGGCTGAACATGTACGACAGCTACATTCTGCTGATCGGGGTGCTGACGCTCATCAACCTGCCGATCATCGTCTGGATGCTCTACACCTACTTCAAGGAAATCCCCGTCGACATCCTCGAGGCGGCGCGGATGGACGGCGCGACCCTGCGGTCCGAGATCCTGTACATCCTGACGCCGATGGCGATCCCCGGCATCGCGTCGACGGTCCTTCTCAACATCATCCTCGCCTGGAACGAAGCGTTCTGGACGCTGAACCTGACCACCGTGTCGGCGGCACCGCTGACCAAGTTCATCGCCAGCTACTCGTCCCCCGAGGGGCTGTTCTTCGCCAAGCTGTCGGCGGCCTCGACCATGGCCATCGCGCCGATCCTCATCCTCGGCTGGTTCAGCCAGAAACAGCTCGTCCGCGGCCTGACCTTCGGCGCCGTGAAGTAAGGGAGACTTCGCATGGGACGCATCACGCTCGACAAAGTGACCAAGCGCTTCGGCGAGGTCGAGGTCATCCCGCCGCTGGACCTCACCATCGACGACGGCGAGTTCGTAGTCTTCGTCGGCCCCTCGGGCTGCGGCAAGTCCACCCTGCTGCGGCTGATCGCGGGGCTGGAGGACGTGTCCTCGGGCCAGATCCGGATCGACGGCGAGGACGCGACGCAGGCGCCGCCGGCCAAGCGCAAGCTGGCGATGGTGTTCCAGTCCTACGCCCTGTACCCGCACATGTCGGTGCGCAAGAACATCGCCTTTCCGCTGCGCATGGCCGGCATCGACAAGGCCGAGCAGGACCGCCGGATCGAGAACGCGGCCAAGGTGCTGAACCTCACCGACTACCTGGAACGCCGCCCCGGCCAGCTGTCCGGCGGCCAGCGCCAGCGCGTCGCCATCGGCCGCGCCATCGTGCGCGAGCCGGCGGCGTTCCTGTTCGACGAGCCCCTGTCCAACCTCGACGCCGCCCTGCGCGTCGGCATGCGGCTCGAGATCAGCGAGCTGCACGAGCGGCTGAAGACGACGATGATCTACGTCACACACGACCAGGTCGAGGCGATGACGATGGCGGACAAGATCGTCGTCCTGCGCGCCGGCAACATCGAGCAGGTCGGCTCGCCGCTGACCCTGTACCGCGAGCCGCGCAACCTGTTCGTCGCCGGCTTCATCGGCTCGCCGAAGATGAACCTGATCGACGGGGCCGAGGCGGCGAAGCACGGCGCCAGGACCATCGGCATCCGGCCCGAGCACATCGACGTCTCGCCGCAGGCGGGGACGTGGGAGGGCACCGTCGGCGTCTCCGAGCATCTCGGCAGCGACACCTTCTTCCACGTCCACGTGGACGGCATGAAGGAGCCGATCACCGTCCGCGCCGGCGGCGAGGTGGGGCTGCACCACGGGGACAAGGTGTACCTGACGCCGCAGCCCGAGCGCATCCACCGGTTCGACGACAAGGGGCTGCGCATCGCCTGAGCCGCCGACCCGGTGCGCACAGACACGACAGCTTGAAGAGAGGCCGACATGGCGATCCGACTGACCGACGCGGCCCTGCGGCAGCTGCCCGCGGGCGTCTCCGCCCCCGGCTACGACCGGGCGGCCCTGACCCCCGGCATCCTGCATTTCGGGGTCGGCAACTTCCACCGGGCGCACCAGGCGGCCTATCTCGACGCGCTGTTTGCGAAGGGGCTCGGGCAGGACTTCGCCATCGTCGGCGCCGGCGTGATGCCCGGGGATGCCAGGGCGCGCGAGGTGCTGGGGGCGCAGGACTGGCTGACGACGCTGGTGGAGCAGGAGGCGGGGCGCAGCGACGCGCGCATCATCGGCTCCATGATCGACTACCTGCCCGTCGCCGACGTGGCGGCGATCACCGCCCGGCTCGCCGACCCGGCGATCCGCATCGTCTCGCTCACCGTGACCGAGGGCGGCTACTTCCTCGATGCCCGCGACCGGTTCGACCCGGGTCACCCGGCCATCGTCGCCGATGCCGCCAGCCCCGACGCGCCGAAGACGGTGTTCGGCCTGATCCTGAAGGGCCTGCGCGCCCGCCGCGACGCCGGGCATGCGCCCTTCACCGTGATGTGCTGCGACAACATCCCCCACAACGGCGAGGTCACCCGCGGCACGCTGACCGGCCTCGCCCGGCTGTCCGACCCGGCCTACGCCGACTGGATCGCGGCCAACGTCGCCTTCCCGAACGGCATGGTCGACCGGATCACGCCCGCCACGTCCGACCGCGAGCGGCAGATCTGCCGGGACGAGTGGGGCATCGAGGACGGTTGGCCGGTCTTCTGCGAGGGCTTCACCCAGTGGGTGCTGGAGGATGACTTCCCCGCCGGCCGCCCGCCGCTGGAAGAGGTCGGCGTGCAGTTCGTCCCGGACGTCGTGCCGTTCGAGATCATGAAGCTGCGCATTCTCAACGCCGGGCATGCGGTCATCGCCTACCCGGCGGGCCTCCTCGACGTGCATTTCGTCCACGAGGCGATGGAGCATCCGCTCGTCTCCGCCTTCCTGGAAAAGGTCGAGCGCGAGGAGATCATTCCCGGCGTGCCGCCGGTGCCGGACACCGACACGTCCGACTATTTCGCGCTGATCCAGCGCCGCTTCGCCAATCCCAAGATCGGCGACACGGTGCGCCGCCTCTGCCTCGACGGGTCGAATCGTCAGCCGAAGTTCGTGGTGCCCGCGATCCGCGACGCCCTCGCCCGCGGCGGATCCGTCGCCGGGCTCGCGCTGGAGAGCGCGCTGTGGTGCCGCTACTGCCATGGCACGACCGAGAGCGGGGCCGAGACCGCGCCGAACGATCCCAACTGGGACAAGTTGCAGGCCCGCGCCCGGGCGGCGAAGGAGGCCCCGCGCGAGTGGCTGAGCCTGTCGGACGTCTACGGCGACCTCAAGGACGACGAGACGTTCGCGTCTGCCTTCGAGGCGGCCCTGACCGCCCTGTGGCGGGACGGGACCGAAGCGACCCTGCGCGCCTACATCGGCTGAAGCACCACGTCGATCGTGGCGCTCAGGCCCGCCGGGTCGAACGTCACCGACACCTCGTGCGGCGATGGCAGCGCCGCCCGGCGGAGCAGCACCATGCCGAAGCCGTCGCCGGCCGGCGGGCAGACCGTCGGGCCGCCGCGTTCGGTCCAGTGCAGGCGCAGGCCGCGCGGCGTCTCTCTCCACGCCACCCGGACCTCGCCACCGTTGCGGCTGAGGGCGCCGTGCTTCGTCGCGTTGGTGCCGAGCTCGTGCAGCACCATGGCCAGGCCCGAGGCGGTCCGCTCGGGCAGCGTCATGTCCGGCCCGTCCATCGCGATGCCGTCGCTGCCCGGGCGGCGGAACGGCGCGAGGATCCGGTCGACGATATCGACGAGCGGCACGCTGAGACCGTCCTCGGCGCCGAACATCAGGTCGGCGGAGGCGCCCATCGCCCGCAGCCGGTCGACGTAGGTCGCGTGCGCCTCGTCCCGCGGCCAGGTCCGCCCGGCGAGGACGCCCGCCATCGTCACCATGTTCTTCATCCGGTGCCGCAGCTCGCGGGCGATGGTCGCGAGCCGTTCCTCGTTCGCCACCTGGTCGGTGACGTCGAAGACGACGCCGATCGCCCGCCTGCGTCCCGAGCCGTCGTCGGGCGCCAGGGCGGCGCGGACGGTGAGCACCCGCTCGGTCCCGTCGCCGAGGACGTGGCGCACCCGGGTCTGGATCGAGGTGTCGCCCCGCGCCATCGCCTCGGCATTCTCGCGCTCCAGCCGCTCGGCCTCGCCGGGGGCGTAGGTCGCGCGCAGGTCGGCGGGCGTCGGATCGGAGTCCTCCGGAAATCCGTACAGCCGCTTCAGCTCGGGCCCGGCGACGAGGGTGTCGCTCTCGATGTCGAGGTCCCAGACCGCCATCGCCGCCGCGTCGAGCGCGATGCGCAGCCGCGCCTCGCTGATCGCCAGCGCGCGGCGCGTCTCCTCGGCCTCGGTGATGTCCTCGACCGTGCCGGTGAAGCGCACGGCGCGGGCGTCCGGGCCGTCGCCCGAGAATTCGGCCAGCCCGCGCGCCCTGATCCAGCGCCGGTCACCGGTATCGCCGCGGCGGATGCGGTAGGTGTAGGTTTCGGTGGAGCGCAGCAGCGGGTCCAGCACGCGCCCCGTCGCGGCGCGGGTGGCCTCGCTGTCCTCGGGGTGGACGAGCGCGCGGATGTCCTCGATCGAGAGGCGCCCCTCCGGGGGCAGGCCGAAGATGTCGCGGGCGGACGGGGAATAGTCGAAGGCGTCGGTGACGAGGTCCCAGTCCCAGACCCCGATTTCCGCCGCCCGCATGGCCCGTTCCAGCCGCTCCAGCCGGACAGGGGCCTCGGCCATGTCTTCGCTCACGACGACACCGTGCCTCCTTGCCCGTAATGACGTTTTTTGACCGTCGTGCCTTGCCCCGGCCCGACCTTATCCGAACGCCGACCCAGATCCAGCCTTACCGAAGGCCAGTCGGCGCGGCGTGCGGGCAGCCTCGTCAGTCAGGCGCGACAGGGGATGCGGGGGAGTGCTGGCTGGGGAGGCAGGATTCGAACCTGCAACCTGCGGTACCAAAAACCGTCGCGCTACCGTTGCGCCACTCCCCATCAGCGGGGGCTGTCTACGTCGGCCCCGCGGGACGATCAACCCCATTTTCCGGCGTTCACTCCGCCCTGGCGTCCTCGGTCAGGAAGTCCTGCGTCTCGGCCTTGTCGCGCTCGGCCGCGGCGATGTCGTCAAGCGCGGTCTGGGTGATCTCGCCGACCTCCTTGACCTCGCGGCTCTCGGCCGGGGCGGCGGGGGCGGGGGCCTGGTCCTCGCCGGGCAGGCGGACGGTGAGCGAGGTGTCGTAGAGGCCGATCCCCGCTTCGGCCAGCGCCAGCTTCACCAGGCGCAGCGCCTCGCCCTTGGCACGCAGCAGCGACGTCCCGCGCTGGTCGATCCAGCCCACGGTGACGATCTCGACCCCGCGGTCGGTCACGCCCTCGATCCAGGCGTCCGAGGCAGGGACGGCCAGGGTGAACGGCAGCCCCTTCACCACGTCCTGCGCCGTCGTGAGCGCCAGCGCGAGGTCGCTGTCCGTCGCGACCCAGAGCGAGAACTTGAACCGTCTTTCGGGGTTCAGCGTGTAGTTCACGATCCGGCTCTTGAAGACGATGGCGTTGGGGATCCGGATCTGGTTGCCGTCGAACGACAGCAGGATCGTCGCGCGGCTGGTCATCCGGATCACCTTGCCCTCGTCGCCGTTCAGCTCGATCACGTCGTTGGGCCGGAACGGCTGGCGGATCGAGAGCATGATCGAGGCGATGTAGTTCTCGACCGTGTCCTTCACCGCGAAGCCGACGGCGAGGCCGACGATGCCCGCCGCGCCGAGGATGGTGCCGAGAAGCGCCGAGGCGTTGAGGACGTCGAGCGCGACAACGACGCCGCCGACGACGAAGACGATCATCACCACCTGCGCGTAGAGCGAGGCGATGAAGGCGTTGGGCGCGATCCGCTGCCACAGCCGGACCCGGTTCGACAGCAGGTGTCCGACGAAGGCGATGAGGGCGAAGGCGGCCCCCGCGATCAGGACGAGCGGCAGCGAGGTGACGAACTGGTCGAGCCGCCCGCGGAACCGCTCGAGCGCGGGGTTCAGGCGGCGGCCGATGTCCGTCGTCTCGGTCACCTGGTTGCGGATCGCGACGACGCCCTCGACCCGGCCGACGAGCGCGTCGAGCGCCTCGATGTCGGTCAGCGACGTCGCGGTGCCGCGCAGCCGGACGATTCCCTCGGAAACCTGCACGGTCACGTCGTCGTAGCCGCCGAGCTCGGCCAGGATCTCTCGGATGCGCACCGCGATGTCGGCGTCGAGGACGGCGTCGCTTTCGGCCGCGATCTGGCCGTTGGGTCCGCCCGCGTCCTGCGCGGTCAGGGCCGGGGCGGCGAGGGCGAGGGCGACGAGGAGGAGGAGACGGAGAAGGCGCATCGGATCAATCGGCTGGACAATGGCCGCCACCCTAGGCGGCGCGGCGGCGGGCGCCAAGGGCAGGAGCGACGGACCGGGAGCCGGGGCGAGTGCCGTCGGGCGGTCGGCCGATGGCGCCGGTGTCCGGACGGGCCGCGGCCGGACGCCGGGCGCTGGCGACCCGGACCGCCCCCGACCCCGCGACTTGCCGCCAAGCCACCGCCGCACCATCATTTCCCCGGCAGGGGAGAGGCATGGACCAGACCACGACACAGGAGCTGCTCGGGATCGGTCAGGACATCCTCGGCCAGATCGAGCTGTTCCTGATCGGGCTGATGCGGGAGTGGAACCTGTACCAGCTGCTGATCCTGCTCGCCGTCTTCCTCGCCGCGACGCTGCTGAAGCGGCTCACGGCGCCGCCGCTCCACGACTGGATGCGCTCGCGCCGCGACTGGCCGATGTGGCGGATGCGCTACCTGGTCGTCCTGCACAAGCGGCTGCGGGCGTTTTGGTTCGTCCTCCTGCTGTGGCTCGTCGTCTGGGTCATGCGCGAGGCGACGTGGCCGTCGCGGTCCTACCTCCTGGGGGTCGCGGCGAACCTCGCGACGGCATGGCTGATCGTCGTCTTCGCGACCCGGCTGATCGGGAATCCGCTGCTGCGGTCGATGATCCGCTGGTCCGCCTGGATCTGGATCACGCTGCGGATCCTCGGCCTGACGGAAGAGGCGGTGCGCGTCCTCGACGGCGCCGCGGTCCAGCTCGGCGACCTGCGGCTGTCGCTGTGGCTGGTGGTGCGGGCGGTGTTTTGGCTCGGGGTGCTGCTGTTCGTGGCGCAGTTCCTCGCGCGCTCGTCCGCGTCCCGGATCCGCGCGAACGAGGACATCAGCCCGTCGATGCAGGTCCTCGCGGTCAAGGTCCTGCAGATCGTGTTCTTCACCGTGGCCTTCCTGATCGGGCTGCGGGTGATCGGGGTGGACCTGACCGGCTTCGCCGTGCTGTCGGGCGCGATCGGCGTCGGCCTCGGCTTCGGCCTGCAGAAGGTGGTGTCGAACCTCGTCTCGGGGGTGATCCTGCTGCTCGACAAGTCGATCAAGCCGGGCGACGTGATCTCGCTCGGCGAGACGTTCGGCTGGATCACGACGCTGGGCGCCCGCTACGTCTCGATCACCACGCGGGACGGCAAGGAGTACCTGATTCCGAACGAGGATCTCATCACCGGTCAGGTGGTGAACTGGTCCCACAAGGACAGGTTCGTCCGGCTCGACATCTATTTCGGCACGTCCTACGGCGACAATCCGCACGACGTGCGCCGTATCGCGATCGAGGCGACGAGCGCGGTGCCCCGCGTCCTCGCCGACCGGCCGCCGGTCTGCCACATCGTCGGCTTCGGCGATTCGTCGGTGGACTACATCCTGCGGTTCTGGATCACCGACCCGACCGGAGGCCTCACCAACATCCGCGGCAACGTGTACCTCGCGCTGTGGGACGCGTTCCAGGCGAACGGCATCTCCATCCCGTTCCCGCAGCGCGAGGTGAAGGTGCTGGACGGCTCGACGCTGGGGGTCGCCCGCCCGTCCCGGGCCGACCGTCCCGTCTCCGGCGACTGACCGGATTTCGACGCTCCATTGCGGTTTCCGTCCGGCTTCCGCCCGAGCGTTCGCGCCCTGCGCGAGGCCCGGCCCGCTGCGCACGGTCGTGCCGCGAAGGCGCTTTACATTACATAAGAATTATATAACATGAGTCGTATGAATAGAACCGACACCCTCTTCGCCGCCCTCGCCGACCCGACCCGTCGCGCCATTCTCGCCCGCCTCGCCGAGGGCGAGGCCGGCGTGATGGAACTGGCCGAGCCGTTCGAGATCAGCCAGCCGGCCGTCACCCGCCACCTCAAGGTGCTGGAAGGCGCCGGCCTGATCCTGCGCCGCGCCGAGGGGACGCGCCGGCCCTGTTGCCTCAACCCCGATGCGCTGGGCGAGATCGAGGCCTGGTGCACGCGCCTGCGCGAGACCTTCGCCGCGAACTACGACCGACTCGACACCCTCCTCGCCAACCTGCAACGAAAGGATGCCCCATGAACGCCCCGACCCGCCTGACCCTCGCCACCGAGGGCGACACCGAGGTCGTCGTCACCCGACGCTTCGCCGCCCCGCCCGAGCTCGTCTATCGCGCCCATGTCGAGCCGGACCTGATCCGCCGCTGGATGACCGGCCCCGACGGCTGGGAGATGCCCCGCTGCGAGTGCGATCCCCGCCCGGGCGGCGCGATCCGCTACGACTGGGCGCCCGCGGGCGGCGGCGAGGGCGGCTTCCACCTGACCGGGGAGTTCCGTGAGCTGGTGCCGCATTCCCGCATCGTCCACGTCGAGCGGATGCACCTGCCGGACCCGACGCCGGACAACGAGATCACGACGACCTTCGAGCCCACGGCCGACGGCGGCACCCTCCTGACCGCGCGGATGCGCCTTCCGAACGCCGAGTCGCGGGCGGCGATGCTCGCGTCCGGCATGGAACACGGGATGGAGGACAGCTACGCCCGCATCGACGGGCTGTTCGCGGACGCCGGCTGAAGACCGGGCGCTCCCCGGGCCGCGCGCCCCCGTGGTGGCGCGCTCTCGGCCCAGGGCCGGGACGGGTGGACCGTGCGGCGTGCCGCGCGGTGGTCCGCCGCCGTTCTCCCTTTCCAATCCCGCCGCGTCGTGGTCGAACGGCGGCAGGCAGGAGGCAACGGCATGAGCGGCACGGTCTTTCTGGCGGTCATCCTCGCCGCCATCCTGCACGCGGTGTGGAACGCGCTGGCCAAGGGCGGCGGCGACAAGGAGCTGTCGATGACCGCGGTCGTTGTCGGCCACGCGCCGCTCGCCGCGCTGACGCTGCTGTTCGTCGCCCCCCTGCCGGCGCCGGAGAGCTGGCCGTTCGTCGGCCTCTCGATCGTGCTGCATTTCGGCTACCAGGTCTTCCTGATGAATGCCTACCGCCACGGCGACCTGACGCAGGTCTATCCGATCGCCCGCGGCACCGGCCCGCTGGTGGTGGCGCTGGTCACCGTCGGCCTGATGGGCGCGCACCTGACGGGGACGGAGATGCTGGCGGTCGGGGTCATCACCGCGGGCCTCGTCTCGCTGGGGCTCGTGCGCAGCCGGGACGGGCAGCGCAACGGCAAGGCGACGGGCCTCGCGCTCATCGTGGGCGGGTTCATCGCGGCCTATTCGCTGTCGGACGGGACAGGGGCGCGGCTGGCGGGGACCGCGCTCGGCTACTTCTCGGTGCTGGCGCTGGTGAACGCGGTGGTCTTCGCCGCCTTCATGGCGTGGCGTCGGCCGGGCCTTCTGGCCCGGCTGGCACGGGGCGAGGCGCGGCGGACCTTCTGGATCGGCGGCAGCGCGTCGTTCGTCGCCTACGTCATCGTCGTCTGGGCGTTCACCCAGGCGCCGCTGGCGCTGGTGACGGCGCTGCGCGAGACGTCCATCGTCTTTGCGCTGCTGATCGGCGTCGGGCTGATGGGAGAGCGGCTGGACCTGCCGAAGCTCGTCTCGACCTTCGTCACGATCCTCGGCGCCGCCCTCCTGCGCCTGTCGAAGCCCTAGCCGTCCATCAGCCGGTCGAAGACGGGGTCGGGGTCGTCCACCTCGACCAGCCGCTTGCCGTCGATGACCCACACCCGCGTCGCCACCGCGCGGAAGAAGGCGCGGTCGTGGCTGACCAGCAGCGCCGTCGCGCCCTGCTCCAGCAGCTCGGTCTCCAGCGCCTCCTGCCCCTCGATGTCGAGGTGGTTCGTAGGCTCGTCGAGCAGGTAGAGGTTCGGCCGCTCCAGCCGCAGGCGCAGCAGGGCGAGGCGGGCGAGCTGGCCTCCGGACAGGCGGGACAGCGGAGTGCGCTGCAGGTCGACGACGATCCCCGCGCTCGCCAGCATCGCGCGGGAGCGGGCGTCGCCGTGGTCGAAGTCGCGGGAGACGACCTCCCACGGGGTGTCGAACCCGGCCAGCTGGTCGAGCGCCTGGTCCGAAACGCCGGCGACGACCGACGCGGCGGGCCGGATCGCCGGATCGCCGCCGGCGAGCGCCTTCGTCACCCGGTCCATCAGCCGCGTCTTGCCGGCGCCGTTGGGGCCGAGGAGGGCGACGCGGTCGCCCTGCTCCACCCACATGCGGGGCAGGCGGAACAGGACGCGGCCGTCCGGCGCGGCGATCTCCGTCTCCTCGAACGACAGGAGCGCCCTGGCGTGGGTGCCGGAGTTGGTCAGCCGGATCGCGCCGGCGGAGCGTTCCTGGTGCGCGGGGCGGGCGGCCTCCTCGAGCTTGGCGGCGCGGTCGGTCAGCTGCTTGGTCTTGGTGACCAGCAGGTCCGAGCCGGAGTTGATGCCGATGTTCTTCAGCTTCGCCGCCTGCTGGCGCAGCTGTTTCACCTTCTTCATCTCGTTGGCGAAGGCGCGGTCGGCCGCCGCGTCCCGCTCGTCCAGCGCGCCGCGGGCGGCGGAGTAGGGCAGGGCGAACTCCGCCGACGTCTCGGGGCGCAGGAACAGGGTGCGGGTGGTCACGGCGTCGAGGAAGGCGCGGTCGTGGCTGGCGGCGAGGACGGCGGTGCCGTTCGGCAGCGCGGCCAGCCACCGCTGGACGAGGCCGATGCGGGCGAGGTCGAGGTGGTTCGTGGGCTCGTCGAGGAGCAGGAGGTCCGGCTCCAGCACCGCCGCCCGGGCGAGCAGGGCCATCCGCTGCCAGCCGCCGGACAGCGCGCCGAGCGGCCGCTCGCGCAGGTCGCGCGGGATCTCCAGGTCGTCCATCGCGATCTCGGCCCGCCAGCTCTCGGTCTCCGCCGTCTCGGCGTCCAGCAACGAGGCGGCGACGGCGGCGAGGGGCAGCGGCAGCAACTCCTCCGGCGGGTCCTGCGGCACCAGCGCGACGAGGCAGCCGCGGCCGCGGGTGAGCGTGCCCGAGGTCGCCTCGTCGCCGCCGGCGAGGAGGCGCAGGAGGGAGGACTTGCCGCGGCCGTTGGCGGCGACGAGGCCGATCCGGTCGCCGCGGGCGATGGTCAGGTCGAGGCCGGCGAACAGCGTGTCGCCACGGGTGAGGGTGAGGGCGGAGAGGGCGAGAAGGCTCATGGGGTCTGTCCAGTCGAAGAGAGGCGTGGCGCACGGGGGCGCCGGACGGACTGACCGGTCGGACGAAGCCTCGGGGTCAGCCCTGCGAACGGGTCCGCAGGGCGGCGACGGGGCCTCGGGTGCGATCGTGGAACCGGCGCGCGTGCACGGGGCTCCCCTCCTTCTCTGACGGGGTCGTCATAGCGCAGACGGACGCAGCGGAAAAGTCCGGACGCTCGGGGTCGTGCCGATGCGGAAACGGGACGCGGGACGGCGCGTCCCGTTTCATTGAAATGTCGCGCGACGGCGGCTACATTCGAGCCAGAGCCCGGCGCCGGGGCCGCGTTTCACGGCGTGCAACCCGGAGGACGATGACCTGTCCCAGACCCACCCGGCGGCCGGAGCCGCCAGTTCGACCGGCGCACGCATGACGAGCCGCGCCACCTACACAAGCGATCAGCTGCTGCAAGCGATCCTCGCCTCCCTCGACGATGACAAGGCCGAAGACGTCGTGCAGATCGACCTGCGCGGTCGCTCCGACATGGGCGACTGGATGGTCATTGCCTCGGGCCGCTCGACCCGCCAGGTCGCCGCGATCGCCGAGAAGCTGGCCGACCGGCTGAAGCAGGAATTCGGCCTCGTCGCCAAGATGGAAGGCAAGGAGGCCGCGGATTGGGTGCTGATCGACACCGGCGACGTCGTCGTCCACGTCTTCCGCCCCGAGGTGCGCGAGTTCTACCAGCTCGAGAAGATGTGGGCGCCCGCCGCCACCACCGCCGAGGCGCGCGCGGCCAAGTTCCGCTGACGTGAAGGTCCTCGTCGGCGCCGTCGGCCGCCTCCGGGCGGGGCCGGAGCGCGACCTGGTGGACGACTACCTGCAACGCTTCGACCGCTCCGGGCGGGCCCTCGGCCTCGGCCCGGCGTCGGTCGTGGAGGTGGACGACCGCAAGGGCGGCGGGATGGCGGCGGAGGGGGCACTGCTGGCGCGGGCGATCCCGGACGGCGCGGCGGTCTGCGCGCTGGACGAGCGGGGGCGGACGATGTCCTCGCCGGAGTTCGCGAATCTGCTCGGCGGCTGGCGCGACGCGGGCCGGGCGACGGCGGCCTTCGTGATCGGCGGGGCGGACGGACTGGACCCGGGCCTGCGGAACCGGGCGGACGCGGTCCTGTCCTTCGGGGCGATGGTCTGGCCGCACATGCTGGTCCGCGTGATGCTGGCCGAGCAGCTGTACCGGGCGGGGCAGATCCTCGCACGCACGCCCTATCACCGGGCGTGATCCGGCGGAGCGCCTGACGGCGCGTTCCCCTGTCTCGCCGCCGGAGGCGGCTCGGGTGAGGGGCGCTGCCCCTCGCGTTCGGCTCACCCCGGAGGTATTTGAATGCAAGATAGGGGAGCGGGCGTGTTTGCATGCATCCGCGGGCGCGCCTAGAACGTCCCCGTCCGGCCCGAGGAGAGCCAGCCATGAGCCATCCCAAGCCCGTCGTCCTGTGCATCCTCGACGGATGGGGCCTGCGCGAGGCGCGCGAGGCGAACGCGCCCGCGCTGGCCGACACGCCCGCCTTCGACCGGATCATGGCGACCTGCCCGCACGCGACGCTGACCACGTTCGGTCCCGACGTCGGCCTGCCGAAGGGGCAGATGGGCAATTCCGAGGTCGGGCACACCAACATCGGCGCGGGCCGCGTGGTGGCGATGGATCTGGGCCAGATCGACCTCGCCATCGAGGAGCATTCGTTCGAGGAGCGGCCGGCGCTGCGGGACTTCATCGAGACGCTGAAGGAGAGCGGCGGGACGGCCCACATCCTGGGCGTGATCTCGGACGGCGGGGTGCACGGGCACATCGCCCACGTCCTCGCCGCCGCGCGGATCGTGGCCGAGGCGGGCGTGCCGGTGGTGATCCACGCGATCACCGACGGGCGGGACGTGCCGCCGCGCTCGGCCGACGGGTTCATGCCGACGCTGACCTCGGGCCTGCCCCAGGGCGCCATCGTCGGGACGGTGACGGGGCGGTATTTCGCGATGGACCGGGACAACCGCTGGGGCCGGGTCGAGACGGCGTACCGCGCGATGGTCGAAGGGCGCGGCGAGCGGACGGCGGACAGCGCAGAGGAGGCGGTGGACAAGGCCTATGCCGCGGACGAGGGCGACGAGTTCATCCAGGCGACGGTGATCGGCGACTACTCGGGGATGACGCCGGCGGACGGCGTGTTCTGCACCAACTTCCGCGCCGACCGGGCGCGGGAGATCCTGCGCGCCATCGCCGCCCCGGACTTCGACGGCTTCGACCGCGGGCCGGTGCCGGAGTTGGCGGCGCGGCTGGGGATGGTGGACTATTCCGAAGACCACGACGCCTGGTACACGACCGTCTTTCCCAAGCAGGAGATCGTGAACACGATCGGCGAGTGGGTCGCGGCCAGGGGGTTGCGGCAGTTCCGGCTGGCAGAGACCGAGAAGTACCCGCACGTGACCTTCTTCCTCAACGGCGGGCGCGAGGAGCCGTTCGCCGGCGAGGACCGCAAGATGCCGAAGTCGCCAGACGTCGCGACCTACGACCTGCAGCCCGAGATGAGCGCGGGCGAGGTGTCGGACGCCTTCGTGGGCGCCATCGAGGCCGGGTACGACCTGATCGTCGTGAACTACGCGAACCCGGACATGGTGGGGCACACCGGCGATATCGATGCCGCCATCGCCGCCTGCGAGGCGGTGGACCAGGGGCTCGGCCGCGCGCTGGAGGCGCTGGAGGCGGCGGGCGGCGCGATGGTCGTCACCGCCGACCACGGCAATTGCGAGACGATGGTCGACCCCGAGACCGGCAAGCCGCACACGGCGCACACGACGAACCCGGTGCCGGTGGTCGTCGTCGGCGCGCCGGAGGGGGTGACCGGCCTGCGGGACGGGCGGCTGGCGGACCTGGCGCCCACGCTGCTGGACCTGATGGGGGTGGAGCTGCCGCCCGAGATGACGGGGCGGAGCCTGCTGGTGCGATGAGGCGCCTGCTCGCGGCGGGCGCCGCTGTCTTGTTGACGCTGCCGGCGCTGGCCGAGGTGGATACCGCCGCGGCCGCCCGCGACGCGGCCGAGCGGCTGGCGGCGGCGGGCGAGCGTCTGGCCGGCGCGGGCGAGGGCGCGACCGAGCGGATCGAGGCGCTGAGCGAGACGGTCCGCGCCTACGAGGAGGGGCTGACCGCCCTGCGCGAGGGCCTGCGCCGGGTGGCGATCCGCCAGCAGTCGCTGGAGGCCGAGCTGGCGGGGCAGGAGGAGGATCTGTCGGAACTGCTCGCCACGTTGCAGACGATGGCGCGGGCGCCGGCGCCGATGCTGCTGCTGCATCCGAACGGGCCGCTGGGCACGGCCCGGGGCGGCCTGCTGGCCGCCGACGTGGCACCGGCGATCCAGGCCCGCGTGGATGCGCTGAAGGAGGACCTGCAGGAACTGTCCGAGCTGCGGGCGCTGCAGGATTCGGCGGCCGGCACGCTGGCCGAGGGTCTGGAAGGCGCGCAGGAGGCGCGGGCGGCGCTGGCCGAGGCGGCGCAGAACCGCGAGGACCTGCCCCGCCGCTTCACCGAGGATCCGGTCCGGACCGCTCTCCTCGTCGCGTCGACCGAGACGCTGGACGCCTTCGCCGGCGGCCTCGCCGAGACGGTGGACCGCGAACTGCGCAACATCATCCCCGACGCGACCCAGCGGAAGGGCACCCTGCGTCTGCCGGTGGAGGGCCGGGTGATCCGCGGCGCCGGCGAGGCCGACGCCTCGGGCGTCCAGCGGCCCGGGATCATCGTCGCCACGCCGCCGCGGGCGCTCGTGACGAGTCCCGCCGCCGCGACGATCCGCTTCCGCGGCCCGCTCCTCGACTACGGCAACGTGCTGATCCTCGAACCTGCGCCGGACGTCCTGATGATCTTCGCCGGACTGGCCGAGAGTTTCGGCGAGGCGGGACAGGTGGTGCCGGAGGGCGCGCCGATCGGCCTGATGGGCGGCGAGACGCCGGGCGTTGACGCGATATTGACTGAAACGCGGGCAGGTGGCGGTGCCAACCGGTCCGAAACCCTGTATCTGGAAGTGCGCGAAGGGCAGGCGCCGGTGGACCCGGCGGGCTGGTTCGACATCGGGCAGTGACGGGCGGGCGCCGGGAACGCGGCGCCGCCTTCGAGGGGAGAGCAGACATGCGCAAGTTCTTGATGGCCGCCGCGGGCGGCGTGGTCCTCGGCCTCGTGGCGACCACCCAGGTCGCCGGCCCGCTGCTGGCGCAGGAGCAGTCGTCCAGCGTGTACGAGCAGCTCGACCTGTTCGGCGACATCTTCGAGCGCATCCGCGCCCAGTACGTCGAGGAGGTCGACGAGAGCGAGCTGATCGAGGCGGCGATCAACGGCATGCTCACCTCTCTCGACCCCCATTCAGGTTATCTCTCGACCGAGGACGCCGCCGCGATGCGGGTGCAGACGAGGGGCGAGTTCGGCGGCCTCGGCATCGAGGTCACGCAGGAAGAGGGCTGGGTGAAGGTCGTCTCGCCGATGGACGGCACCCCGGCCGACGCCGCGGGCATCGAGGCGGGCGACTTCATCACCGCCGTCGACGGCGAGTCGGTCCTCGGCCTCACGCTCGACGAAGCGGTCGAGATGATGCGCGGGCCCGTGGGCAGCGAGATCGTCATCACCATCGTCCGCGAGGGCGAGGAAGAGGCGTTCGACGTGAGCCTGATCCGCGACACGATCCGCCTGCAGGCGGTGCGCGCCCGGACCGAGGGGCACACCGTCGTCCTGCGGATCACCACCTTCTCGGACCAGACCTTCCCCAACATGCAGGAGAGCCTGGCCGAGCAGATCGACGCCGCCGGCGGCATCGAGAACATCAACGGCATCGTCCTCGATCTGCGCAACAACCCCGGCGGCCTGCTGAACCAGGCGGTCTACGTGGCCGACGCCTTCCTCGACGCGGGCGAGATCGTGTCGACCCGCGGCCGCGACCCCGAGGACGGCGACCGCTACAACGCGACGCCCGGAGACCTGATCGAGGGGCTGCCGATCGTGGTGCTCATCAACGGCGGCTCCGCCTCGGCGTCCGAGATCGTGGCCGGCGCCCTTCAGGACCACCGCCGCGCGATCGTGGTGGGCGAGCAGTCGTTCGGCAAGGGCTCGGTCCAGACGGTCATGCCGCTGCGCGGGGACGCCGCGATGCGGCTGACGACGGCGCGCTACTACACGCCGTCCGGCCGGTCGATCCAGGCGCTGGGCATCGCGCCCGACATCCTGGTCGCACAACCCCGGCCGGCACCGGTGGACGAGGATGCCGAGGACGAGGCGGCGACGCCGATCTTCCGCTCCGAGGCGGACCTGCGCGGCGCACTGGACAACGACTCGCTCTCCGAGGACGAGCTGCGGCTTCTCGAGGAAGAGCGTGACCGGGCCGAGGCGTCCGCCGCGCTGCGGGAAGAGGACTACCAGCTCGCCTATGCGATCGACATCCTGAAGGGGCTGTCGGCGCTGGGGCCGCAGGTCAACGCGCCGATGCAGCAGCGGGCCGAGGCGGCGGCCGACCAGTGACACCGGACGAGGCCGCGGCGCTGCCCTACCGCCCCTGCGTCGGCGTGATGCTGGCGGACGGACGGGGCCGCGTCTTCGTCGGGCAGCGCGCCGACATGGACGAGCCCGCCTGGCAGATGCCGCAGGGCGGGATCGACGAGGGCGAGGACGTGCCCACCGCCGCCCTGCGCGAGCTGGAGGAGGAGATCGGCCTCCCCGCCGCCCGGGTCCGGATCGAGGCGGTGACGGAGAAGCCCGTGACCTACGACCTGCCGGCCGAGCTGATCGGCAAGGCGTTCAAGGGGCGCTATCGCGGCCAGTCGCAGCACTGGGTGCTGATGCGGTTCCTTGGCACCGACGACGAGATCGACCTTCAGACCGCGCACCCCGAATTCTCGTCCTGGCGCTGGGTCGCGCCGGACGAGGCGCTGGCGCTGATCGTGCCGTTCAAGCGCGGCGTCTACGAGGCCGCGCTGGCAGAACTGGGGCCGGCCATCTGATCCGGCGGTGGCCGGCGACGATGAAGCTGCCCCGGTGCCCGTCCGCGACATCGGCCTCTGCGCCGGCGCCGCCATCCGATCACCGGCCCGCGCGAGCGTCGTGATATGGTCTAGCGGAGCGCCGGGGACGATACCGGCCCCACACGTTGCATCCCGGAGTTCACCCATGCGCGTCTCCTGTCTCGCCCTTCTCCTCGGCGCCCTCGCGCCCCTTCCGGCGTCGGCCCTGTCCTGCCTGCCGCCGAATCCTACCCGGACCTACGGCACCGCAGACGCGGCGGAGGAGAGCTACGTCGTCCTCCTCGGCACGCTCTCCTTCGACGCGGCGTGGCCAGACCGGCTGGTCATGACCGACGGCCCGCCGGACGAGACGTTCCGGACCGAAGGCCGGTTCGAGGGGATGTCCCTCGCCGCGGACGGGTTCACGACCCCCTACGCCTCGGCCGTCGAGGTGGTGGAGGAGTGCGCGGGTCCGTGGTGCGGTCAGCTGTCCAGCGGGGCCGAGGTGCTGGCCTTCGCCCGGGTGGGCGAGGACGGCGTGCCGCAGATCCTGGCCGACCCGTGCGGGTTCTGGACGTTCGTCGCGCCGACGGAGGAGCAGGTGGCGGCGGTGACGGCCTGCGCCGGGCGCGACACCTGCGCGGTGGAGTGAATGGGCGCCCCTTCAGGCCGATTGGAGCTGGATAGGCGCAGAGCGACGGAGGGCAGCGGGTGGCCGCGGTCAGCGGCTCCCGACGGTCATGATACGCGCTTTGTTGCGCCGCACCGGATGACCTCGCCGGCGCGCACGAACCTCACCGAAGCGGCTGGCGGGGGGGCGGCCAGCCGCTGCCCAAGCCGCTTGCGCGGCTGATTCCGGGCGGGGCGGGGTCGTCACGGCTGGGAGCCTGAGGGCACGGATCAGGCTCGCATGGACGTGGAACGCGCGTTCGACGCCAGTGTCGAGTTGGCGCTTCAAGCCGATTGCAGCCGGTTCCCTGCCCGTCGCCCCTTACCCCCCAAGCGCCCGCAGAAGGGCCAGCGACGGGTCGCCCGTCACCGTCTGGCCGTTCGCCTGCTGCCACGCCCGGATCGCGGCGAGCGTCGCCGGACCCAGCCGCCCGTCGATCTCGTCCGAGTAGTAGCCGGCGGAGGCGAGGCGGCGCTGGATCTCCATCCGCTCCGGCTCGGTCAGCGCGCGCTCGCCGGCGGGCCAGACCGTCTGGAACGGCGCGCCGCCCTTCAGCCGGTCGCTGAGGTAGCCGACCGCCACCACGTAGGCGGCGGCGTTGTTGTAGCGGCGGATCGCCTCGGCATTGCGGAAGATCATGAAGGCGGGGCCGGAGGCGCCGTCGGGGCGCAGGATCTCGGCGCTGCCGTAGTTCGGGATCGACCGCCCGTCGGCCGCCACGATGCCGCGCGCCGCCCAGGCGTCGGGGCTGGCGCTGCCGCCGGTGGAGGCGCCGTCCGGCACCCGCACCTCGATCCCCCACGGCCGCCCGCGTTGCCAGCCGGAGTTCTGCAGGTAGCGGGCGGTGGAGGCGAGCGCGTCGGTGGGGTCGTCAGACCAGATGTCGCGCCGTCCGTCGCCGCGGAAGTCGGCGGCGAGCGACTGGTACGAGGTCGGGATGAACTGCGTGTGCCCCATCGCGCCGGCCCAGCTGCCGGTCATCCTCTCTGGCGTGACGTCGCCGTTCTGCAGGATGCGCAGCGCCGCGACCAGCTGCTCGGCGAAGAAGGACGACCGCGAGCCGGCCATCGCCAGCGTCGCCAGCGCGTCCACCGTGGGTATGGTGCCGCGGCGGGCGCCGTACTGGCTCTCCAGGCCCCAGATGGCGACGACGACCTCGCGGTCGACGTTGTAGCGCGCCTCGATCTCGGACAGCAGGCCGGCGTACTGCGACAGCATCCGCTGCCCCTCGGCGATGCGGGTGTCGGTGACGGCGTTGCCGAGATACTGGCGCAGGGTGCGACTGAACTCGGGCTGGTTGCGCTGGCTGTCGATCACGTCGGGGCGGTAGTCCGCGTTCGCGAAGGCGCGGTCGAACGTGGCGGCGGAGATGCCGGCGTTCAGCGCACGCGGCCGGAAGCCGGCGGTCCACTCGCGGAAGGCGGCGGTCTGGGCGGGCGTCGCCTGCACCACCGGGGCGGGGGCCGGGGCCGTCGAGGACGGCTGCGACATCGGCGCGCCGCCGCAGGATGCGACGAGCGCCAGCGCCGCCATCAGGAACGCGCCCTTGCGCAGATTGACCGCCATGACCGTCTCCACTCGTGTTCTGCCTCGGGGCGAGCCTAGCGCGGCGGGGCAGGGGGACGAAAGGGCCGGCGGGGGCGGCGGGCGGAACGCCGCCTCGGCCCGGTCAGCCGCGCCTCATCGCCACGATCCCCGCGACGAGGGCGACGCCTGCGACGATCCCGGTCGCGATGCGACCGTCGAGGCCGAAGAGGTTCAGAAGGATCATGCTCAGAACGATGAGGCCCGCGAGAAGGCCGGCAAGGACGAGAAAGGTGCGCATGGGCCGGGACACCCTAGTGCCGCGTCCGGCTGCGCCGGACCTTGCGGTCCCTGACGCCCTTCTTGCGCTTCGCCTCGCCGGGCCGGCGGGGCGGGCGGCCCTTGCCGCGGCCCTTCGCCGGACCCCGGCCGACCGCCGCGTCGTCGAGCGTCAGCAGCTCGGCGATCAGCCCGCCGGAGACCGGCGCGGCCTCTTCCAGCCGCACCAGCGCGCGCTGGCCGATCGTGATGACCGTGCCGCTGTCCGCGCCCATCAGGCTCTGGCTGTCGCGGTCGTAGTGCCAGTATTCGCCGCCGATCCGGCTCATCGGGACCAGCGCGTCGGCGCCCGTCCCGTCGAGCTTCACGAAGAGGCCGGCGCGGGAGATGCCGGCGACGCGGCCGCCGATCTCGGTCCCGATCCGGTCGGCGAGGTAGGCGGCGAGGTAGCGGTCCACCGTGTCCCGCTCCGCCGCCATCGAGCGCCGCTCGGTCTGCGAGATCAGTTCGGCCGTCCGCTCCAGCGTGTCCTCGTCCTCGGCCGACAGGCCGTCGTCGCCCCACTTGTGAGCGCTGATGAGCGCGCGGTGCACGATCAGGTCGGAGTAGCGGCGGATCGGCGAGGTGAAGTGCGCGTAGTTGCGCAGCGCCAGGCCGAAATGGCCGAAGTTCTCGGGGTTATAGTAGGCCTGCGTCATGGCGCGGAGGGTCGCCATGTTGATGAGCTCCGCCTCGTCCGTGCCCTCGGCCTGCGACAGAAGCCGGTTCAGGTGAGCCGTCTTCAGCACCTGCCCCTTGGCCAGCGTCAGGCCCGACGCCTCGGCCACCTCGCGAAGCGCCTCCAGCCGCTCGGGGTCCGGCTCCTCGTGGACGCGGAAGAGCAGCGGCGTCTTCTTCGCCACCAGCGTCTCGGCGGCGGCGACGTTGGCGAGGACCATGAACTCCTCGATCAGCCGGTGCGCGTCCAGCCGCTCCTTGAAGGCGACGGAGGTGACGTTGCCCTGCTCGTCCAGCTCGATCCGCCGCTCGGGCAGGTCGAGGTCGAGGGGCTGGCGCGACTCGCGCGCGCGGCGGAGCGCGGCGTAGGCGTCGTAGAGGGTGCGCAGGGTCGGCAGCAGCGGCTCGGTCCGGTCGGACGGGGCGCCGTCCAGCGCCGCCTGCACCTCGCGGTAGGCGAGCGACCCGCGCGAGCGCATGAGGCCGCGGTGGAAGTCGTGGCCGATCTTCTCGCCCGCCGCGTTGATCCGCATCCGCACCGCGATCACCGCCCGCGGCACGTCCTGGTGCAGCGAGCAGAGGTCGCCGGACAGCCGGTCGGGCAGCATCGGCACCACCCGGTCGGGGAAGTAGGTGGAGTTTCCCCGCAGCCGCGCCTCGCGGTCGAGGGCGGAGCCGGGGCGGACGTAGGCCGCCACGTCGGCGATGGCGACCCAGAGGACGAAGCCGCCGGGGTTCGTCGCCTCGTCGTCGGGCAGCGCGAGGACCGCGTCGTCGCGGTCGCGGGCGTCCTCGGGGTCGATGGTCAGCAGGTCGATGTCCTGCAGGTCCTCGCGCCCCTTCAGACCCACCGGCTTCGCCGCGTCGGCCTCGTCCAGCACGTCCTGCGGGAAGGCGTCGGGGATGCCGTGCTCGTGGATCGCGATGAGCGATACGGATTTCGGCGCCGCCGGATCGCCGAGGCGGCGGACGATCCGCGCCTTCGGCAGGCCGAGGCGGCCCTTGGGGCCGGCCTGCTCGGCCTCCACCAGCTCGCCGTCGCGGGCGCCGTTCTCGGCGCCCTTGGCGACGGTCCATTGCCGGCCCTCGCCCTTTTGCACCGGGACGATGCGCCCGCCCTCGGCGTCGCGGCGGTAGACGCCGAGCACCCGGTTCGGCGCAGCGGCGATGCGGCGGATCATCCGGGCGGTGTAGTCCTGCTCCTCGCCCGGCGTCTCGGTCAGGCGGCCGAGCAGGCGGTCGCCCTCGGTGAGCGCCGGGTCCCCGTCGCGCGGCAGGATCAGGATGCGGGGCTCCGCCCCCTCGCCGTGCCATTCCATCGGCTTGGCGTAGAGATCGCCGTCGGCGGTCGGCGCCAGCACGGTCAGGACGGTGACGGGCGGCAGCTTCTCGGGGTCGCGGTAGCCGTGGCGCTTCTTCTCGAGGTGACCGTCCTCGGCCATCTCCTTCAGCATGCGCTTCAGCTCGATCCGCAGCGCGCCCTTGATGCCGAACGCCTTGGCGATGTCGCGCTTGGCGGTCAGGCCGGGATTGTCGGCGATCCATTTCAGGATCGCGTCCTTGGTGGGAAGCTCGCTCATGGGGGCGCACCTAGCACGGGGGGCGGGGCGCGTCACCGGGCGTCGGAAGGGGGCGCTGCCCCCCTTGGCCTGACGGCCAATTCCCCCCGGAGGTATTTGGAGCAAGATAGGGGAACAGGGTCAGGCGAAGAAGGACCGCAGCACCCGGGCGTAGACCGCCTTCAGCGCGTGGATCTGGGCGATCTCGACCTTCTCGTCGACGCCGTGCATGCCGCGGCCGACGAGGCCGAACTCCACCACCGGGCAGTGCACCCTGACGAAGCGGGCGTCGGAGGTGCCGCCGGACGTGGAGAGGACGGGGCGCAGGCCGGTCTCGGCCTCTACCGCGGCGGCGACGAGGTCGGACAGGGGGCCGGGCGGGGTGAGGAAGGCTTCGCCGGAGACCTTCACGGCGAGGTCGACGGTCACGTCGAACTCCCCCGCGACGCGGTCGCACTCTTCCCGCAGCCAGTCGGTCAGCGAGGCGCCGGTGTGGCGGTCGTTGAAGCGGATGTTAATCGTGGCGCGGGTCTGGCGGGGGATCACGTTGGTGGCCGGGTTGCCGGTGTCGATGGTGACGACGGCCAGCGTCGAGGGGTCGAAATGGTCGGTCCCCTCGTCCAGCGTCTCCGACGCGAGGCGGTCCATCAGCCGCGCCATCGCGGGCAGCGGATTCCTCGCGCGGTGCGGGTAGGCGGAGTGGCCCTGGACGCCGGTGACCGTGACATGCGCGTTCAGAGAGCCGCGGCGGCCGATCTTCATCATCTCGCCGAAGGTCTCGGGGCAGGTCGGCTCGCCCACGAGGCAGGCGTCCATGCGCTCGCCCTGCGCCGCCATCCAGTCCAGCAGCGCGGTGGTGCCGTCGGTCGCGTCGCCTTCCTCGTCGCCGGTGATGGCGAGGATCACGGCGCCGTCCGGGGGCGTGTCGCGGACGAAATCGCAGGCGGCGGCGGCGAAGGCGGCGACGCCGGACTTCATGTCGACGGCGCCGCGGCCCCAGAGGTGGCCGTCGCGTTCCTCGGCGCCGAAGGGGTCGGCGGTCCATTCGGCGCGGTCGCCGACCGGCACGACGTCGGTATGGCCGTTGAAGCCGAAGTTGCGGGCGGCGCCCCTGTCGCCCCACCGGGCGAAGAGGTTGGCGGTGCCGCCGCGGTCCACGCGGGTGCAGGCGAAGCCGGCGTCCGTCAGCACCTCCTCCAGCAGCGTCAGCGCGCCGCCCTCCTCGGGCGTGACCGAGGGGCAGCGGATGAGGCGGGCGGTGAGGTCGGCGGGGTCGACGGGGCTCATGCCGCCTGACTAGCCGGCGGTGCGCGGGCTGGCCAGTGGCCGGCGGCGCGTCCGCGCTCGGTTCCGGTCACAGGCAGGACAAGGGATTACCTCCGGCGGGGCAGGAGGGCGCCTCAATCGTCGGCAACCATGACGGCAGGACGGCGGGATTGTTCAGGCATGGTCGACGAGGTGAGGCAGGATCCCGAGGTGAGGGCGGGCACGGACGGGCCGGACTGGATCGCGATGCGCGACCGGTTCGGGGCGCGGCTCGGCGAGGACGGGCGGGGCGGATCTTCCCCTGGGAGCGGGCTGGCCGAGTGCGGGACCCTGATGGCCGAGTGCCGCTTCGACGCGACCGAGAGCGCGCAGAATCTTGTGCGCGCCGCCGGCCGGGAAACGGGCATGCCGGGCTTCGTCCTGCGCGCCGACCCGCGCGGCGGGGTGCGGGTGGTCATCCGCCAGGGCGCGCGCAGCCAGGAGATCCGGCTCGAGACGCAGGCGATTCCGGGAGAGCAGCTGCGCATCGTCTGGCGCTGGGACGCCGCGGCGGGGCCCGGCGCGCTGGCCGTTCATGCTCTCGACCGGGACGTGTTCTGGGCGATGACGGCCGATCGGCCGCTGCCCCTGCCGGTCCGCGACCTGCACCGTCTGATCACGGACGCGGCGACGCGCATCGACCCGTCGGTCGATGCGGTCGCCGTGGCAGAGGGCCTGCTGCCCCTCGGACCGCTGCCGACCCTGTCACCCGACCTGCCGGTCGAGTCGCCGTCCGGCGCCGCGCCGGTCGGTGCGCTGAGGCGGGGCGACACGGTCCTGACCGCGGACGGCGGCACCGCGCGGGTGCTGCGGACCGTGCGCCAGCCGCTGCCGGCGCTGGGCGGCTTCGCGCCGGTGCTGATGCGGGCGCCCTACAACGGTCTGCGCGAGGATATCGTCGTCGCCGCCGAGCAGCGGGTGCGGATCGCGGGAAGCGAGGTCGAGTACCTGTTCGCCGAGCCCGAGGCGACGGCGGCCGCGAGCGACCTTGTCGACGGCAGGGCGGTGCAGCGGCTGGACGGGCCGGGGGTCCGGGACTGGGCGCAGGTCGTGCTGGATCGGCCGGCGGCGCTGCTGAGCGCCGGTCTGGCGCTGGAGCCGATGACGCCCGACGCGCTGCTGTGCCGTCCGGGCGCGCTGCCCCACTCTCTTCTCGCCGAGCTCGACGTCGACACGCTCCGCGCCGCGCGGACCCGGCCGCCGCGGCTCCGCAGCTACGAGACGCAGTCGTGGCGGCAGGCCCGCGCCGCCTGAGCCGCGGTCAGGGCGTCAGCTGGCGCCGCTCGGCGATGGCCTGGCTCAGCCAGCCCGGCTCCATCTTCGGGACCGAGGACAGGAGAAGTTCGGTATAGTCGGGATGCGGCGGCGAGAAGATCTCTTCCTTGCGCCCCTGCTCGACCACGCTGCCCTGGTACATCACCACCACCTCGTCGGCGATCGCCTGCACGGTGGCGATGTCGTGGGTGATGAAGATGTAGCTGACCCCGAGCTCCTTCTGCAGCCGCAGCAGCAGCTTGAGGATCCCCTCCTGCACGATCTGGTCGAGGGCGGACGTCACCTCGTCGCAGATGATGAGGTCGGGGTTCGGGGCCAGCGCGCGGGCGATGCAGATGCGCTGCTTCTGGCCCCCCGACAATTCGCCGGGGAAGCGGTCCGAGAAGCTCTCGTCCAGCTCGATCAGGTCCAGGAGTTCGGCGACCCGGGCGCGCACCTCGCTGCGGCTCGCGCCGTGATAGAAGGCGACGGGCCGGCCGATGATCTCGCCCACGGTCTGGCGCGGGTTCATGGCGGTGTCGGCCATCTGGTAGATCATCTGGATGCGGCGCAGCTGTTCGCGGCTGCGCCCGGCGAGGGTGGGCGGCAGCGGCTCGCCGTCGAACAGCACCTCGCCCCGGCTGGGCGGCAGGAGGCCGGTGACGACCCGCGCCGTCGTCGACTTGCCGGACCCGGATTCGCCGACCAGCGCTACGGTCTTGCCCCGCGGCACGGCGATCGAGACGTTCTTCAGCACCGGGACCTTGCCGTAGGCGGCGGTGACGTTCCGGATCTGCAGGATCTTGTCGTCCGAGGTCTCGCCCGGCTTTTCCAGCGAGCGGACGGCCCAGAGCGACCTGGTGTAGGTCTCCTTCGGCGCGGTCAGCATCGTGTGCGTGTCCGCCTCCTCGACCTCCTCGCCGTAGCGCAGCACCTTGATGCGGTCGGCCATCTGCGCGACGACCGCGAGGTCGTGGGTGATGTAGATCGCGGCGGTGCCGAACTGCTCGATCGCCTTGCGCATCGCGGCGAGGACGTTGACCTGCGTCGTGACGTCGAGCGCGGTCGTCGGCTCGTCGAAGATGATGAGGTCGGGCTTGGACGCCATGGCCATCGCCGTCATCGCGCGCTGCAGCTGGCCGCCCGACACCTGGTGCGGAAAGCGGTCGCCGATCCGGTCGGGGTTCGGCAGGTCCATCGCGGCGTACAGCTCGCGGGCGTAGGCCTCGGCCTCCTTGCGGCCGAGCTGGCCGCGGCGGACCGCGACCTCGGTCGTCTGGTCGAGGAGGGTGTGCGCGGGGTTGAAGGCGGCGGCGGCGGACTGCGCGACATAGGCGATGCGGCTGCCGCGGAGGCGCTGCTTCTGCCGCTCGGACAGCTTGCGCAGGTCCTGGCCGTCGAACACGATCTCGCCGCCCTTGATGCGGGTGCCGGGCCGCGCGTAGCCCATCGCGGCGAGGCCGAGCGTCGACTTGCCGGCGCCGGACTCGCCGATCAGGCCGAGGACCTCGCCGTGCTTCAGCGACAGGTCGACGCCCTTGATGATGTCGTGCCAGCGCTCGTCGGACCAGCCGTCGATCTCGACGCCGCGCATCCTGAGGAGAAGGTCGTCGTTCGCCATCAATGCTCGTCCTTCAGGCCGCTGGTCTTGTGCAGGAACCAGTCCACGACGAAGTTCACCGCGATCGTCAGGATCGCGATCGCCGCCGCCGGCAGGAGCGGGGTCAGCGCCGCCTTGAGGTCGTACTGCGCGAACTGGATCAGCGAGGCGTTGTCCCGCACCATGGAGCCCCAGTCCGCGGTCGGCGGCTGGATCCCGAGGCCGAGGAACGACAGGGCCGCGACGGTCAGGAACACGAAGCAGAACCGCAGGCCGAACTCGGCCACGAGGGGCGGCATGATGTTGGGCAGGATCTCGCGCCGCATGATCCAGGCGAGGCCCTCGCCCCGCAGGCGCGCGGCCTCCACGAACTCCATCACCACGACGTTCATCGCGACCGCGCGGGTCAGGCGGAAGACGCGGGTGCTGTCGAGGACGGCGATGATGCAGATCAGCGACGGCACCGAGGAGCCGAAGATCGACAGCAGCATCAGCGCGAAGATCAGCGACGGGATCGCCATCAGCACGTCGACGAGGCGCGACAGGATCTGGTCGGTCCAGCCGCGCAGGACCGCCGCCGTCAGCGCGAGCCCGCCGCCGATGGCGAAGGCCAGCAGCGTGGTCGCCAGCGCGATGCCGATCGTGTTGCGGGCGCCGTAGATCAGGCGCGAGAAGATGTCCCGCCCGATCTGGTCGGTGCCGAACACGTGCTCGGCCGACCAGGGCGCGTAGGGCTGGGCGAAGACCTCGGCCTCGCCGTAGGGCGCCAGCAGCGGCGCGAAGATCGCGACGATGGCGTAGATCGCGATGAGGACCATGCCGATCCAGGCCGAGATCGGCGCCTTTCTCAGCGACAGCCACGCCCGCTCTCGCCGGGTGCGGCGCAGCTTGACCTGCGACACTTCCGAGGCGGCGGAGTAGTCCTCTTCGGCCGCGTCGGTCGGCGCGAACTCGTCCGGGGTCTTGGCCGTTGTATCGGTCATCGCGGGTGCAGCAGCCTCGGGTTGGTGACGATGGAGATGATGTCGGCCATCAGGTTCAGCAGGATGTACGTGGCCGCGAAGATCAGCGCGCAGGCCTGCACGACGGGGATGTCGCGGTTCGTCACCGCGTCGACCATCAGCTGGCCGATGCCGGGATAGACGAACACCACCTCGACCACGACGACGCCGACGACGAGGTAGGCGAGGTTGAAGGCGATGACGTTGACGATGGGCGCCCAGGCGTTCGGCAGCGCGTGCTTGAGGATCACGGTCCGCGCCGGCAGGCCCTTGAGCCGGGCCATCTCGATGTAGGGCTGGGCGAGGAGGTTGATGATCGCCGCCCGCGTCATCCGCATCATGTGCGCCACGATTACCAGCATCAGCGTCGTGGCGGGCAGGATGCAGCGGTAGACCCGCTCCCAGAACGGCATGTCGGGGCGGACGTTCGCGAGGCTGGGAAAGACCGGCCACAGCGAGGCGAAGACGAGGATCAGGATGTAGGCGACGAAGAACTCGGGCATCGAGATCGTCGCCAGGGTCGAGGCGCTGACGCCCTTGTCGTAGGCCGTGTTGCGCCACAGCGCCGCGGTGATCCCCAGGAACAGCGCCAGCGGCACCGCGACGATCGCCGTCATCGAGGCGAGGAACAGCGTGTTCTCCAGCCGCGGCGCGATCAGCGCGATCACCTCGCGCGAGCGGTCGACGCCCGAGGCGGCCCGTCCCGAGAAGGAGGTGCCGAAATCGCCCGTCACCACGCCGCCGATCCAGTCGACGTAGCGGACGATGGCGGGCTGATCGAGGCCCAGCTCGCGGCGGAAGGCGGTCACCGTCTCTTCCGTCGCGGCCTGGCCGAGGACGGCCTGGGTGAAATCGCCCGGCAGCATCTCGATCGCCGAGAAGATCACAACCGACACCAGGAACAGCGTCATCAGGCCGAGCGCGAGTCGTTGAAGCACGGTCTTCAGGACCGGATGCATGGCGAAACGTTCCCCGTTATTCTGGCCGCCTTTGGCAGCTCTTCGTTCTTGGTGCGCCCCTCCCGGGCGCGCCGGCAGGCTAGGACAGACCGGCCGGGGCTGCAAACGTGACGGGCGTTCGATCTCGCGGACCGTCACGTTTTCGAAGCATCGGCTTGCAATCCTGCCCTATAGACGTTCAAGATTGACTCGCCAGTCAACTACAAATCCAAAACAGGGGAGGGGCGACACCGATGCGAGATCGGAAAGCTCTCTATATCGACAGACAAACCGCGAAGTATGCGCGGGGTCACATCGACCGGCGCAGCTTCATGACCTCGATCATCGCCGCCGGCGTCACGATCCCGGCTGCGATGGGTCTGGCGACCCGCGTCGAGGCGCAGACGCCGCAGTCGGGAGGCACGCTGAAGTACGGCATGGCCGCCGGCTCCACCACCGACAGCCTCGATCCGGCGACCTACGAGAACGACTTCTCGGTCATGACCGGCTTTTCCTACGGCAACGCACTGACCGAGGTCGGCCCCGACGGCATCCTGCGCGCCGAGCTCGCCGAGAGCTTCGAGCCGCGCGAGTCCGGCGCCGTCTGGGCGTTCAAGCTGCGCCCGGGGGTGGAGTTCCACAACGGCAAGTCGCTGACGCCCGAGGACGTGATCGCCTCGATCAACTATCACCGGGGCGAGAACTCGACCTCGGCGGCGAAGGGCATCCTGAACCCGGTCGTCGACATCACCAAGGAAGGCGAGGACACCGTCGTCTTCACCCTCGACGGGCCGAACGCGGACTTCCCCTACGTGGTGTCCGACTACCACCTGCTGATCCTGCCGTCCGAAAACGGCGAGATCGACCCGACCGCCGGCATCGGCACCGGCGGCTACATCATCGAGAATTACGAGCCGGGCGTGCGCCTGATCTCGTCGAAGAACCCGAACTACTTCAAGGAAGGCGCCGCCCACTTCGACGGGATCGAGCTGCTGTCCATCATCGACGTCACCGCGCGCCAGAACGCGCTGATGTCGGGCGAGGTCAACGCAGCCGAGCGTCTGGATCCCAAGACCGTCGCGCTGGTCGCGCGGAACCCCGCGATCGAGATCCTCGAGAAGACGGGCTACCTGCACTACACCTTCCCGATGCGTCTCGACACGCCGCCGTTCGACAACTTCGACCTGCGGATGGCGCTGAAGCTGGCGATCAACCGGGACGAGTTGGTCGAGAAGGTGCTGCTGGGCCACGGCGCGGTCGGCAACGACCACCCGATCAGCCCCGCGGTGCCGTTCCATGCCGAAGGCCTGAACCAGCGCACCTACGATCCCGACGAGGCGCGGTCCTACTATGAGAAGTCGGGCCATTCCGGGCCGATCCAGCTGTCCACCTCGGACGCCGCCTTCGCCGGCGCGGTCGACGCGGCGCAGCTGATCCAGGCCTCGGCCGCCGCCGCGGGCATCGAGATCGAGGTCGTGCGCGAGCCGGCCGACGGCTACTGGTCCAACGTCTGGAACAAGAAGGGCTGGTGCGCCTGCTACTGGTCCGGCCGCCCGACGCAGGACTGGATGTACACCTCGGCCTACACCGACGACACCGAGTGGAACGACACCGCCTGGCGCAACACCGAGGCGGCGGACCGGTTCAACGAGCTGGTGGTCGCGGCGCGGTCCGAGCTGGACGAGGCGAAGCGCGCCGAGATGTACTTCGAGACCCAGCAGCTCATCCACGAGGACGGCGGGGCCATCGTGCCGATGTTCGCGAACTACATCATGGGCCTGGGCGAGGGTCTCGCGCATGGCGAGGAAGTCGCCGCGAACTGGGCCAACGATGGCAACAAGGCCACCGAGCGCTGGTGGTTCGAGTCCTGATCGTCAGGCGCTGACGACGGACGCGGCGGCCCTTCGGGGCCGCCGTTTGCTTTTCGGGTCGCAGGGTTGCGGGGGCGCGAGGCCCCGGGTCAGGCCCGGGGCGGGGTTTCGGGGGGCTGCCGGCATGAGCGCCCGCAGCCGTTCTTGCACCGGCCAATCCTCAAGCAAGGTCGCCCCGGCCTTGAGCCGGGGCCCCGATGGGCATGAGGCGGGCGGCTGCCCGCCGCCGCCCGGCCCGCTTCACATGTTGTCGCGGGCGATCCTCCGGTCCCACGCCTTCGCGAACACCTCCTCGTCGCCCTCGAAGGCCTTCAGCGTCGCCGTCAGGTGCCAGTGCGTCTCGTCCGCCCGCAGCGCCGTCTCGCATTCCGTGCGGACCCGCCAGTCTCCGCGGTCCATCTCCTCTGTCCAGCGCATCTCGGCCCGCGCCGAGGTGGGCGCGGAGGGGCGGATGGTCCAGCGCTCCTCCGACCGCCCGCGCGTGGCGAGGCAGTGGGCGCGGTCGCGCAGGTGGCCGGTATCGTTGGTGACGGTCATGACCGATTCTCCGGTCGCCAGATCCACCTCGCGGCGGCGGGTGCATCTGCCGGGCGTCTCCTCCTCCGCATCCCAGGCCGGCGCCGCCTCGGGCGGCTCGAAGTGCCATTCCGGACCGTTCGACAGGGGCCGCACCGGCAGCTCCAGCCGCCCGGCGCGCAGCGACAGCTCCACCGGCTCGGGCGAGGGCCAGAGGAACGGCCAGTAGGCGGTGGAGATCGCGACGCGCAGCCGGTGCCCGGCCGGCAGGCGGTAGGCGCACTGGTCGAGCGTCACGGTCACCTCGACCTCCTCGTCAGGGACCAGCGGCACCGGCTCTGCCGGGCCGTCCCGGTGCGCCAGGTTCAGGAAACCGTAGGAGATCAGCGCCGACGTCCCGTCCGGGAACACGCCGGTCAGCCGCACCGCCACCTGCGCCTGCGGCGCGTCGGCGGCGAGGCGCAGCCGGACGACGGGCGCGCCGACGATGTCCGTCGGCTCGGGCGCGAGGGGTCCGTCGAAGCAGACCGACAGCGCGTCGTCCGGCCGCTGGTCCAGCGGCAGCTCGGGGCCGTAGGCGAAGGGAAAGTACTCCCCCGTCGCCTGCCCGCAATCCGCCGGCGACGAGACGCGCCGGTCGAGCGGGCCGTCATGCGTCGTCAGGCCCTCCTGCGTCAGGTGGAACACCTCGGCCGGGATCCGCGGCGACGGCCATTCCGCCTCGGCGATCCAGCGACCGGGGCGCTCGTCCAGCCAGGCGCGGGGCTGGATCCCGTCCATCAGCCACAGGCGCATCGCCGGGTCGTCCTCGACCCCGGTCTCGATCCCCTTGAGCCAGCGGTCCCACCAGCGCAGCGCCTCCTGCAGGAAGCCGATCGCCGGCTCGGGTCCGGCGAAATGCGGGTACTTGTGGATCCAGGGCCCGACGATGCCCTTCACCGGCGCCTTCAGGTTCGACACAAGGTTCGCCGGCGTGTTGCGGTAGCCGTCGTGCCAGCCGCCGACCGTCAGCACGGCCGCCTCGATCGCCGACCAGTCCTCGCAGACCGATCCGTGCCGCCAGTAGGCGTCCCGGCGCTGGTGCGACAGCCACTCCTCCAGAAGGAAGGGCTGGTTCTCCAGCCGGTGCAGCCACGTCTCGCGCCAGCCGTCGCCGACGATCTCGGGGTCCGGCGGGCGCGAGGAATAGGCCAGCATCTGCGACGCCCAGCCGAGGTTCTCGCCCAGCTGGCAGCCGCCCTTGTAGTGGATGTCGTCGGCGAACCGGTCGGCGGTCGAGCAGATCGAGATGACGGCCTTCAGCCCCTCGGGCCGCAGCGCCGCCACCTGCAGCGAGTTGAAGCCGCCCCACGAGATGCCCATCATCCCCGCCGTGCCGCTGCACCAGGGCTGCGCCCGCGCCCATGCGATTACGTCGCACGCGTCCTGCAGCTCCTGCGGCGTGTACTCGTCGGCCATCAGCCCCTCGCTGTCGCCATTGCCGCGCATGTCGACGCGCAGGCACGCATAGCCGTGGCCGGCGAGGTAGGGATGCGTCAGCTCGTCCCGGGCGATGGTCCCGTCGCGCTTGCGGTAGGGCAGATGCTCCAGGATCAGCGGGACCGGGTCGGCCCCGGCATCCTGCGGCAGCCACAGGCGGGCGGACAGGCGGGTGCCGTCGGGCATCTCGATCCGGATGTCCTCGTGGACCTCGATCGGGCGGGGGAAGTCGGTGACGTGTCTCATGGCGCGGAGCCTAGGGCGGCCGGCGGGGGACGGCGAGGGACGGCGAGGGGCGTGCGGTGGGGAACGGCGGATAGTTGCGAGGGTGGGAGCGGGGGCGCGAGGTCACCTCGCGGACCGCAACGCGACGGTCAGGTCAGACGCAAAGCCGCCCCGGGCCTGACCCGGGGCCTCGCGGGAGCGATGTGCCCTTTGCCGATCGGGGCCCCGGCTCAGGGCCGGGGCGGGGTCTCTGGTGTCTGCGGCAGGATCTTCCCCGGATTCAGGATGCCGTCGGGGTCCAGCGCCGCCTTGACCGCCCCCATGACGTCCACCGCCGCGCCCCGCTCCTTGCGCAGGTACTTGCGCTTGCCCTGGCCGATTCCGTGCTCGCCGGTGCAGGTGCCGTCCATAGAGATCGCGAGCTCCGCCAGCCAGGCGGTGTAGTCGTCCGCCTTGCGCACGTCGGCGGCGACGTCCGGATCGACCAGCAGCATGACGTGGAAGTTCCCGTCGCCGACATGCCCGACGATGCAGCTGAGCAGGTCCATCTCGCGCGCTTTGTCCTGCGCCGCGCCGACGCACTCCGCCAGGCGCGAGATCGGCACACAGACGTCGGTCGACAGGCCCTTCGCGCCGGGGCGCAGCGCGAGGCCGGCCCAGTAGAAGTCGTGCCGCGCCTGCCACAGACGCGTCCGCTCCTCCGGCGAGGCGGTCCAGGCGAACCCGGTGCCGCCGGCGTCGGCGGCGACCTCTCCGAACGTCTCGGCCTGCTCGGCGACGCCCGCCGCGCTGCCGTGGAACTCCAGCAGCAGGAGCGGCGTCTCGGGGAGGTCGAGGTGCGAATAGGCGTTGCAGGCGCGCACGGCCATCTGGTCCAGCAGCTCGATCCGCGCCACCGGCACGCCCATCTGGATCGTCGCGATCACCGCCTCGCAGGCGGCGTCGACGGTGGGGAACGAGCAGGTGGCGGACGACATCGCCTCGGGGATGCCGTGCAGGCGGAGCGTCAGCTCGGTGATGAGGCCGAGGGTGCCTTCCGAGCCGACGAGCAGGCGCGTCAGGTCGTATCCGGCCGAGGTCTTCCTGGCGCGGCTGGCGGTGCGGATGACCGTGCCGTCGGCCATCACCGCCTCCAGCGCGATGACGTTGTCCTTCATCGTCCCGTAGCGCACGGCGTTGGTGCCCGAGGCCCGCGTCGCGGCCATGCCGCCGAGGGAGGCGTCGGCGCCGGGGTCGATGGGAAAGAACAGGCCCATGTCGCGCAGGTGCGTGTTCAGCTCGGTCCGCGTCACGCCGGGCTGGATGACGACGTCGAGGTCCTCGGGGTGGACGGCGACGATTCGCTTCATCTCGCGGAAGTCGATGCAGATGCCGCCGGCGGGGGCGTTCACGTGCCCCTCCAGCGAGGTGCCGGTGCCGAAGGCGACGACCGGCACGCGGTGCTCGGCGCAGGTGGCGACGATCTGCGACACCTCGTCGGTGGAGCGGGGGAAGGCGACGCCGTCGGGCGCCTGCGTCGGAAGCCACGTGGTGGTGTGGCCGTGCTGCTGCCGCACCGCCTCGCCGGTCTGGAACCGGTCGCCGAGGCGCTGGCGCAGGAGGCCGAGCACGGCGGCGATGCCGTCCTCGTTGCGGGGCAGTTGCTCGTCACGCGGCATGGGCGGTCCTCCCTCGCGGACGTTGCTAAGCCCTGCGCGGAGAGAGGGGAAGGGCGGGGGGCGGTGCGCCTACGCCGGGCCCGAAGGATGCTCGTGGGGCACGGGAGGTTCCTCGGGCGGCGAGAGGCCCCGGCTCAGGGCCGGGGCGGGGTGGACGGGAGGGCGAGGTTGCTTTGCAAAAGATCCCGTCCCGGCCCTGAGCCGGGACCTCGCGCGGCAAGCCCGGCGCTCTGCGGCGAGAGGCCCCGGCTCAGGGCCGGGGCGGGTTTGCCCTCCGATCCGGGCTCACCCCTCGTCCAGCGGCAGCAGCCCTTCCTCTTCCAGCACCCTCCGCGCCACGCGGAAGCACTCCAGCGCCATCGGCACGCCGCAGTAGATGCCGACCGCATGGATCGCCGCGCGCACCTCCTCGGCCGTCACGCCGTTGCGGAGGGCGCCGCGCAGGTGCAGCTCCCACTCCGTCATCCGGCCGAGCGCCGCCAGCATCGACAGGTTCATCAGGCTCCGCGTCTTCGGCGGCAGCGCCTCGTCGCCCCAGCCGAAGCCCCAGCACCAGGCGGTCATCGCCTCCTGCCACGGCCGGGTGAAGGCATCGGCGCCGTCCATGCTGCGCTGCACGTAGTCGGGGCCGAGCGTCGCCTTGCGCTGCTCCAGCCCCTTCAGGAACAGGTCCTCGTCGAACGCGCTCATTCCGCGGCCTCCGCGTACTCTTCCATCGGCGGGCAGGTGCAGATGAAGTGCCGGTCGCCGTAGGCGTTGTCGACACGGTTCACCGGCGGCCAGTACTTGTCCACACGGAACGCGCCGGGCGGGAAGCAGCCGGCCTCGCGGCTGTAGGGCCGGTCCCACTCGCCCACGAGGTCCTCGACCGTGTGGGGCGCGTTCTTCAGCGGGTTGTTCGCGGCGTCCAGCGTGCCGTCCTCGATCGCGCGGATCTCCTCGCGGATCGCCAGCATGGCGTCGCAGAAGCGGTCGAGCTCGGCCTTCGTCTCGCTCTCCGTCGGCTCCACCATCAGCGTCCCCGCCACCGGCCAGCTCATCGTCGGCGCGTGGAAGCCGGCGTCGATCAGGCGCTTGGCGATGTCCTCCACCGTCACGCCGGCCGACTTCTCGAACGGGCGGACGTCGAGGATGCATTCGTGCGCGACCCGGCCGGTGCGGCCGCGGTAGAGGACGGGGAAGGCGTCCTTCAGCCGGTCGGCGATGTAGTTCGCGTTCAGGATCGCGACCCGCGTCGCCTGCGTCAGCCCCTCGCCGCCCATCATCAGCGTGTAGGCCCAGGAGATCGGCAGGATCGAGGGCGAGCCGAAGGGTGCGGCCGAGACCGGGCCGGCGCCCTCCGCCGCGATGGGGTTCCGCGGCAGGTGCGGCGCGAGGTGCGCCTTGACGCCGATCGGCCCCATGCCGGGACCGCCGCCGCCATGCGGGATGCAGAACGTCTTGTGCAGGTTCAGGTGGCTGACGTCGCCGCCGAGGTCGCCGGGCCGGCTCAGTCCGACCATCGCGTTCATGTTGGCGCCGTCGATGTAGACCTGCCCGCCGTTCTCGTGGGCGATGCGGCAAACGTCCCGGACCGTCTCCTCGAACACGCCGTGCGTGCTCGGATAGGTGATCATCACCGCCGCGAGGTTGGCCGCGTGCTGCGTCGCCTTCGCCTCGAAGTCGGCGAGGTCGATGGAGCCCTTCTCGTCGCACTTCACGGGGACGACCTTCCAGCCGACCATCTGCGCCGAGGCGGGGTTGGTGCCGTGGGCGTTCACCGGGATCAGGCAGACGTCGCGGTGCCCCTCGCCGTTCGCGCGCTGGTATTCCGCGATGGTCAGGAGGCCCGCATACTCGCCCTGCGCGCCGGAGTTCGGCTGCATCGACAAGGCGTCGTAGCCGGTGATCGTGCAGAGCTTGGCCGACAGGTCCTCGATCAGCTCGGCGTAGCCCTGCGCCTGGTCGGCGGGGCAGTAGGGGTGCAGGTCGCCGAACTCGGGCCAGGTGACGGGCATCATTTCGGCTGCGGAGTTCAGCTTCATCGTGCAGGAGCCGAGCGGGATCATCGCCCGGTCGAGCGCGAGGTCGCGGTCGGCGAGGCGGCGCATGTAGCGCATCATCTCGGTCTCGGCTCGGTTCATGTGGAAGATCGGGTGCGTGAGGTAGTCCGTCTGCCGGATCATGTCGTCCGGCAGGCGGTAGCGCGGGGTGAAGTCGTCGTCCGGCTTGAAGTGGCCGAAGGCGCGCCAGACGCCCTCGATCGTCGCCGGGCGCGTCGTCTCGTCCAGCGTGATGCCCACGCGGCTCTCGCCGACGGGGCGCAGGTTGATCCCCTCGTCGCGGGCGCTCTTGAGCACCGCCGCCTGCAATGGCCCGACGTCCACCGTCACCGTGTCAAAGAAGTGCTTCGGATCGACCTTGAACCCCGCCGCCTCCAGCCCCTCGGCAAGCCGCACGGTCTTGCGGTGGATGCGCTGGGCGATGGCCTTGAGGCCCTTCGGCCCGTGGAAGACGGCGTACATCGACGCCATGACCGCCAGCAGCGCCTGCGCGGTGCAGACGTTCGAGGTCGCCTTCTCGCGCCGGATATGCTGCTCGCGCGTCTGCAGGGCGAGGCGGTAGGCGCGGTTGCCGCGGGCGTCGACGGAGACGCCGACGAGGCGGCCGGGCATGCCGCGCTTCATCTCGTCCTTGCAGGCCATGTAGGCGGCGTGCGGCCCGCCGTAGCCCATCGGCACTCCGAAGCGCTGGGTGCTGCCCACGGCGATGTCGGCGCCCATCGCGCCCGGCTCCTTGAGCAGCGTCAGGGCGAGCGGGTCGGCCGAGACGACGGCGACCGCACCGGCGGCGTGCAGGGCGGAGATGGCGTCGGTGAAGTCGGTGACGTGGCCGTAGGTGCCGGGATACTGGAAGAGGGCGCCGAAGACCTGATCCGCCTCCAGCTTCGCCGGGTTGCCGACGATCACCTCGATCCCCAGCGGTGCGGCGCGGGTCTTCACCACTGCGATGTTCTGCGGGTGGCAGTCGCGGTCGACGAAGAACGCCCGCGCCTTGGACTTCGCCACGCGCTGCGCCATCGTCATCGCCTCGGCGCAGGCCGTCGCCTCGTCCAGCAGCGAGGCGTTGGCGACCGGCAGGCCGGTCAGGTCGGACACCATCGTCTGGAAGTTCAGCAGGCCCTCGAGCCGGCCCTGGCTGATCTCGGGCTGGTAAGGCGTGTAGGCGGTGTACCAGGCGGGGTTTTCCAGGATGTTGCGCTGGATCGCCGGCGGCGTGACCGTGCCGTGGTAGCCCATCCCGATCAGCGAGCGCAGGACTTTGTTCTTCTTCGCCACCTCGCGCATGTGATGCAGGAGCTCGCGCTCGGACATCGGCTTGCCGAAGTCGAGCGCGGTCTCGGCGCGGATCGCCTTCGGCACCGTGTCCTCGATCAGGGCGTCCAGGCTGTCGGCGCCGACGACCTTCAGCATCTCGGCCATCTCCTCGGGCGAGGGGCCGATGTGGCGGCGGTTGGCGAAGTCGTAGGGCAGGTAGTCCGTGGGTTCGAAGGTCATCGAGGGTCTCCGATGGGAAACGGAAACCGCGCGGTTTCCGTGCACGATTTCCGCGCGGAAATCGTGGGGCGATCAGCCGGCGTGGGCCTTGTAGGCGTCCTCGTCCATGAAGCCGTCGAGGGCGGAGGCGTCGGCGATCTTCATCCTGAAGAACCAGCCCTCGCCGGCCGGGTCGGCGTTCACCTTGGCCGGATCGTCGACGATGGCGTCGTTCACCTCGGTGATCTCGCCGTCGAGAGGGGCGACGATGTCGCTCGCCGCCTTCACGCTCTCGATCACGGCGCATTCCTCGCCCTTGCTGACCGTGCGTCCGACCTCGGGCAGTTCGACGAAGACGAGGTCGCCGAGCTGGGTCGCGGCGTGTTCGGTGATGCCGACGGTGACGGTGTCGCCGTCGAGGCGCAGCCATTCGTGGTCTTCGGTGTATTTCAGCATGGGGCTATCTCAGCGCTTGAAGGTGGCGGGGACGAAGGGGAGGGGGGCGACGGTCGCGGGCTGACGCCTGCCGCGGACCTCGCCCCAGAGGCGGGTGCCGGGGGTGGCGTGATCGGCGGGGACGTAGCCCATCGCGACGGGCGCCTCGATCGTGGGGCCGAAGCCGCCGGAGGTGACGCGGCCGACGGCCTCTCCGCCGGTGTCGGCGGCGAAGAGCTCCGTCCCCTCGCGCATCGGCTGTCGCCCGTCGGGGCGCAGGCCGACGCGGGCGCGGGGGGCACCGTCGGCCAGCTGGGCGAGGATCGTGTCGGCGCCGGGGAAGCCGCCGGCGCGGTCGCCGCCGGTGCGACGGACCTTCTGGATCGCCCAGCCGAGGCCGGCCTCGACCGGCGTCGTCGTCTCGTCGATGTCGTGGCCGTAGAGGCAGAGCCCCGCCTCCAGCCGCAGCGAATCGCGGGCGCCGAGGCCGATGGGCTGCACCGAGGGGTCGGCCAGCAGCGCCTTGGCGAAGCTCTCGGCGCGCGCGGCGGGCACGGAGATCTCGAACCCGTCCTCGCCGGTATAGCCCGACCGCGAGACCCAGAGCGACGCGCCGACCCAGGGCAGCGTGGCCACGTCCATGAAGCGCATTGCGGTCACGCCGGGCAGCAGGCCCGACAGCGCCAGCTCCGCCGCCGGCCCCTGCAGGGCGATCAAGGCGCGGTCCTCCACCGGCTCGACCTCCACCGCGTCCGGCAGGCCGGCGCGCAGGTGGGCGATGTCGTGCTCCGCCCGGGCGGCGTTGACGACCAGCAGCAGGTGGTCGCCGCGGTTCGCCACCATCAGGTCGTCGAGGATGCCGCCGTCGTCGTTCGTGAACAGCGCATAGCGCTGCCGCCCCTCTGCCAGCCCGACCACGTCCACCGGCACCAGCGCCTCCAGCGCCTCGGCTGCGCCGTCCCCGCGCAGGATCACCTGGCCCATGTGGCTGACGTCGAACAGGCCGGCGGCGGCGCGGGTGTGCTGGTGCTCCTTCATCACGCCGGGGGCGTACTGGACCGGCATCTCCCAGCCGGAGAAGGGCACTATGCGTGCGCCCCGCTCCTCGTGCAGCGAGAAGAGCGGCGTCCGCTTGAGGTCGGTCATGCAAGTCCCCCGTCCATGGCTCCACCGGCCCGCGCATCGGCGGACCCTCGGTGCCCCTCTGTCCTTTCGCCTGAGATCGCTATCCCTTCGGCGGACCCGTCTTGCGGGCCTCTCTCCAGAGTCTGTCGCGCGGCCGGTCCTTCGGCCTGAGAGTTTCCGGGGCGATTGCTCCTTCGGCACCGGCATGAGCCGGATTCTCCCGTCCGCACGTCCCGGGATGCTAGGGGCGGGGGCGCGGGAAGGCAAGGCGGGGCTCTCGCACCTTCGGCGGCGGGCACGTCCGTGCTATCGTTCGCGCGGGAACCGGGAGGGTGAGCCATGAAGGGCAGCCGCAAATCGTCGTCGGGCTTGCGCGGCGGCTTCGGGAAGTCGGTCTCTCGGGCCTCGTCCTCGCGCGGAAGCTCGTTCCGGGGCCGGTCCTCGGGCGGCGGCAGCTTCGGCTCCGGCGCAGGCTTCCTCGGCCGACGCAGCCGCGACCGGACCGAGCGGGACCGCGCGTGGAGCAGCAACCGCAGCTGGAGCGACGATCACGGATATTCAGGCGGGTACGGAGAGACGCCGGCCTGGGTGTGGATCGTGCTGGGGCTCGCCGTGCTGGTGGTGCTGGTCCTGGTGCTGCGCGGCTGACCCGCGCCGATCAGGCCCAGCGGGGCTTCGTCCGGGACAGGAAGGCGTCGATCCCGTGCGCGGCCTCATCGCCCTCCCAGGTGTCGGCAAGGCGCAGGATCGTCGCGGCGACGACCTGTGCGTCGATCCGCGGCCCCAGCTCTCGGGCGAGCCGCTTCGAGGCGGCGACGGCGCCGGGGGCGACGTGCAGGAACGGCTCCACCTCCGCCCGCACGGCGTCGTCCAACTCCGGCTCCGGCACGACGCGTGCGACGATGCCGAGGCGCACCGCCTCGTCCGCGTCGAAGGTGCGCGAGGACATGAAGACCTGCCGCGCCCGCCCCTCGCCCATCCGCGCGATCACGTAAGGCGAGATCGTCGCCGGGATCAGGCCCAGCTTCGTCTCGGTCAGGCCGAACGTCGTGCCTTCCGCCGCCACCGCCACGTCGGCGACGCAGGCCAGCCCGACGCCGCCGCCGAAGGCGCCGCCGTGGATGCGCACGATCAGCGGCTTGGGCATCTCGTTCAGGCGGCCGAACATGTCCGCGAGCCGCGTCGCCTCGGCGATCCGTTCTGCCCGGGTGGCGGCGATCTGCGCCTTCATCCAGGTGAGGTCGCCGCCGGCGCAGAAGACCTTGCCGGCGCCACGCAGCACGACGGCGCGGATGGACGGGTCGGCGCCCAGATGCTCCGCCGCCTCGGTCAACTCGCCGATCATCGCGCCCGAAAGGGCGTTGCGGCTGTCCGGCAGGTTCAGGGTGACCGTCGCGACGCCTTGGCCGTCGATCTCAGTGGTCAACGTGTCGGTCATCGCGGGCTCCTCAGGGTGCGGGCGAAGTCCGCCGCCTCGGACAGGCGCGCGCGGTCTATGCCGGTCGGGTGGCCGAGGCGGTCCATCAGGTCCGCCACCGCCTCCGTCGCGACGTTCCCCTCGGCGCCCGGCGCGTAGGGGCAACCGCCGAGGCCGCCGACGGCGGAGTCGAACGTGCGCAGGCCGGCGGCGAGGCAGACCTCGATGTTCTCCAGCGCCCGCCCGCCCGTGTCGTGGAAATGCCCGGCGAGGTGGCCGGGCGGCAGCTCCTGCATCACCGCGTTCAGCATCGCGCCCACCGTTTCCGGGGTGCCCGCGCCGATCGTGTCGCCGAGCGAGACCTCGCAGGCGCCGAGATCGCGCAGCGCCGCCGTGACGCGGGCGACCGAGGCGGGCGGGGTGGGGCCGTCGAACGGGCAGTCGGTGACGCAGGAGACGTAGCCGCGGAGGGGGACGCCGGCGTCCTTCGCCGCGGCGGCGACGGGGGCGAACCGCTCGAGGCTCTCGGCGATGGTGCAGTTGAGGTTGGCCATCGAGAAGCCCTCGGAGGCCGAGGCGAAGATCGCCACCTCGTCCGCGCCTGCGGCCAGCGCCGACTCAAAACCGCGCAGGTTCGGCGTCAGGACGGCGTAGGTCACGCCGTTTGCGCGGTGGATGCCGGCCATCACCTCCGCCGCGTCGGCCATCTGCGGCACCCATCTGGGGCTGACGAAGCTCGTCACCTCGATCTTGCGAAAGCAGGCGGCGCTCAGGAGGTCGACCAGCCGCACCTTGTCCGCCGTCGCGATCTGCGCCTTCTCGTTCTGCAGCCCGTCCCGGGGACCGACCTCGTAGAGGGTGACCGGGTCAGCCATCCTCCGGCTCCAGCGACAGGAGGACCGCGCCGTCCGCGACCTGCCGACCCTCGGCCGCGTGCACCTCGGCCACCCTGCCGTCCCGCGGGGCGGTCAGCGTGTGCTCCATCTTCATCGCCTCCAGCACGATGAGCGGCTGGCCGGCGGTGACGGTGTCGCCCGCGGCGGCGGAGAGCTTCTTCACCAGCCCCGGCATCGGCGCGACCAACGTATCCCCGCCCGCCTCGTCCGCGGCGGCGCGGAGCGGATCGACCACGTCGAAGACGTGCGCACCGGCGCCGTCCCAGACGGTGACGCGGCCGCCGGCCCTCGCAGCGTGCAGGCGGTGCGTCTCGCCCTCTTGCACGACGGTCCAGCCGCCATCGGGGTGAGGGGCGTAGCCCGTGTCGGCACCCTCGACGGTGGCCCGGCCCGGGGCGGTCACTTCGACCGCGATGTCCGCAGTCTCGCCGGCCAGCGTCAGTCGGGCGGTCTGCGTCGCGGGCGTCCAGAGGCGGAAGCCGGCGAGCGCCGACCAGGGGTCCGCCGCGTCGGGTGCGTCCAGCAGGTCCAGCGCGGCGAGGGCGGCCAGCGCCCGGGCGGCGGGGCCGGGGGCAGGGGCCTCGGTCAGCGCCTCCAGGTCGCGGCCGATCAGGCCGGTATCCACCTCGCCCGCGGCGAAGCCCTCGTGCCGGGCCAGCGCGCCGAGGAAGGCGAGGTTGGTCACGGTCCCGCCGATCCGCGTCTGCGCCAGCGCCCGGGACAGCCTGCCGAGCGCGGCGGCGCGGGTGGGGCCGTGGACGATCAGCTTGGCGATCATCGGGTCGTACCACGGAGAGATCGCGTCGCCCTCGCGGACGCCGGAATCGACGCGGACGGGGCCGCGGGCGAACTCCGTTGCCTCTGGGAAGGCCAGCCGCTCCAGCGTGCCGGTGGCGGGGAGGAAGCCCTTCGGCACGTCCTCGGCGTAGATGCGCGCCTCGAAGGCGTGGCCGTCGATCCGCAGATCGTCCTGGCCGAGCGGCAGCGGCTCGCCGGAGGCCACGCGCAGCTGCCACTCGACGAGGTCGAGGCCGGTGATCGCCTCGGTCACCGGGTGCTCCACCTGCAGGCGTGTATTCATCTCCATGAACCAGAAGCCGTCCGGCCGGAGCCCGCGGGAGCCGTCGGCGATGAACTCCACCGTGCCGGCGCCGACATACCCGATGGCCTTCGCCGCCTGCGTCGCCGCCGCGCCCATCGCGGCACGCACTTCCTCGGGCATCCTCGACGCCGGGGCCTCCTCGATCACCTTCTGGTGCCGGCGCTGCAGCGAGCAGTCGCGCTCGAACAGGTGCACCACGTTGCCGTGGCCGTCGGCGAAGACCTGGATCTCGACGTGCCTCGGCGAAGTGACGAACTTCTCCACCAGCACCGCCGGGTCGCCGAATGACGCCCGCCCCTCGCGCTGCGCACCCTCCAGCGCGGCGGCGAAGTCCTGCGGCCGTTCGACCAGCCGCATCCCCTTGCCGCCGCCGCCGGCGCGGGCCTTGATGAGGACCGGGTAGCCGATCCGCTCCGCCTCCTGCGACAGCAGGCCGGGGTCCTGGTCCGCGCCGTGGTAGCCGGGGACGACCGGCACGCCGGCCTCCTCCATCAGCGCCTTGGCGGCGTCCTTCAGGCCCATCGCGCGGATGGCGCTGGCGGGGGGGCCGACGAAGATCAGGCCCGCCGCCTCGACCCTGGCGACGAAGTCCGGGTTCTCCGAGAGGAAACCGTAGCCGGGGTGGATCGCGTCGGCGCCGGTGGCGCGGGCGGCGGCGAGAATCGCGTCCGCGTCCAGGTAGCTCTCCGCCGCGGGGGGCGGGCCGATGCGCACGGCGCGGTCGGCCATGGCGACGTGGCGGGCGTGCGCGTCGGCGTCGGAATGCACGGCGACGGTCGCGATGCCGAGCCGCCGGGCGGTGGCGATGACCCGGCAGGCGATCTCGCCGCGATTGGCGATGAGGAGGGTGCGGATCATCGGGCGATCCCCGCGCGCGGGTCCTCGTTACTCGGGCGTACTGCGACCGGCGCCCGATGTGGCGCTTGTCGAGCGCCGGAAACTCTCCCCGCCCGGAATAGCGGCTTCAGCCGCCCGGGCAGCGGATGGCCGCCGCCCGGCCAGCCGCTACGCCACCGATAGAGCGGGACCTCGGCGTTCGGCGGGGGTGAGGGATAAAGCGCTCCGACGAAAGGGCGGGAGCGGCTGACCGCGGCCAACCGCTGCCCTCCCGGCGGGCAGGGGGGCCCAGCCCCGAGGCCGACCCGGGGCCTCGAGGGGCCGGGAGTATGGTCGCGGGCGGAGCGAGGTCCCGGGTCGAGCCCGGGACGGAAGGCTCGGGGCGACGGGGACCCGCCGCGCCACTCCTCGCCCGGAACAGCCGCGTCTGGCCGGGGGGCGGCCACACACTGCCCGGAGGCGGTCGAGGTCGTCCGGGGCCGGTCGATAGAGCGCCTGCACCGAAGCGTCGAAGCGTCCGGCCGCGGCCAGACGCTGTCCTTCGGTAGCGCCCCATCGCAGCGAGGCCCCGGCTCGGGGCCGGGGCGGGTGGGGGAGGGGGCCATCCCGCTCACATCCTGAACACGCCGAAGCGTGTCTCCGGGATCGTGGCGTTCAGCGTCGCGGAGAGCGACAGGCCGAGGACGTCGCGGGTCTTGCGGGGGTCGACGATGCCGTCGTCCCAGAGGCGGGCGGAGGCGTAGAGGGGGTGCGACTGCCGCTCGAACATCTCGATCGTGGGGCGCTTGAACTCGGCCTCCTCCTCCGGCAGCCAGTCGCCGCCCCGGCGCTCGATCGCCTCGCGCCGGACCGTCGCCAGCACGCCCGCCGCCTGCTCGCCGCCCATCACGGAGATCCGCGAATTGGGCCAGGTCCACAGGAACCGCGGCGAATAGGCCCGTCCGCACATGCCGTAGTTCCCGGCCCCGAAGGAGCCGCCCACCAGCACCGTGACCTTCGGCACCGCCGCCGTCGCGACGGCGGTCACCATCTTGGCGCCGTGGCGGGCGATCCCTTCGGTCTCGTAGCGGCGGCCCACCATGAAGCCGGTGATGTTCTGCAGGAACACCAGCGGGATCCTCCGCTGCGCGCACAGCTCGATGAAGTGGGCGCCCTTGATCGCGCTCTCCGAGAACAGCACCCCGTTGTTCGCGACGATCCCGACCGGCATCCCCCAGATGTGGGCGAAGCCGGTCACCAAAGTCGTGCCAAAGCGCGGCTTGAACTCGTCGAAGTGCGAGCCGTCGACGACCCGGGCGATCACCTCGCGGATGTCGTAGGGGGTACGCAGGTCCGCGGGCACCACGTCCAGCAGTTCGTCCGGGTCGTAGGCGGGCGGCTCCACCGGCTGCAGCGCCAGCGGCGCCCGCTCCACTGCGCCGAGGCTGTCGACCGCCTGACGCGCCAGCGCCAGCGCGTGGGAATCGTCCTCGGCCAGCATGTCGGCGACGCCGCTGAGGCGCGTGTGAACGTCGCCGCCGCCGAGGTCCTCGGCCGTCACCACCTCGCCCGTCGCCGCCTTCACCAAAGGCGGACCGGCCAGAAAGATCGTGCCCTGCTCCTTCACGATGATCGTCACGTCCGACATCGCCGGCACATAGGCGCCGCCGGCGGTGCAGGAGCCCATGACGACGGCGATCTGCGGGATGCCCTTCGCGCTCATCTGCGCCTGATTGAAGAAGATGCGGCCGAAATGGTCCCGGTCGGGGAACACCTCGTCCTGGTTCGGCAGGTTCGCGCCGCCGGAATCGACGAGGTAGACGCAAGGAAGCCGGTTCGCCTCGGCGATCTCCTGGGCGCGCAGGTGCTTCTTCACGCTCATCGGGTAGTAGGTGCCGCCCTTCACGGTGGCGTCGTTGCAGACCACCATGACCTCGCGGCCCATCACCCGGCCGACGCCCGCGATCACGCCGGCGCAGGGGCTGTCGCCGCCATAGAGGCCGTGCGCGGCGGTCGCGCCCACCTCCAGGAACGGCGTGCCCGGGTCGAGCAGCCCGGCCACCCGGTCGCGCGGCAGCATCTTGCCGCGGGAGAGGTGCCGCTCGCGCGCCGACGCGCCGCCGCCGGACGCGGCGGTCTCGGCGGCCTCGCGGACCGTCTCCAGCATCTTCAGATGGGCGGCGCGGTTGTCGCGGGCGGCGTCGCTGCCGGGGACGAAGGCGGAGGTCAGCTTCATGGCTGCGACTCCCGCAGCGCCCGCAGATCCACCGTCCGCTCGGCGGTCAGGCGGAGCAGACAGCCGGCCGCGTCGACCTGGCCCATCGTGCCGCCGCCCCACAGGGCCTGCATCAAGGCGCACTCGGCGTCGCGCCACGCGATCCAGGCGCGCTGGGCGGCGCGCAGGCTCTCTTCCCGGCGGGCGAAGTCGGCGCTCGCCTCCGCCGCGTCGTCGGCGGCGAAGGTCTCGATGGCGTCCTGGTACTCGCGGTTCAGCAGCGCGTCCCACGCGTCCCGTTCGGCGAGCTGGCACTGGACCATGCCGAAGGTGGTCTGCCCATCCTCGGCCCCGTCCATGCAGGCCGCGGCGGCCGCGCCCTCGCAGGCGCGGGCGGCTTCGACCGAAGGGGCCTCTTCGAAGCAGGCAGCGACACCGCTGGCGTAGGCGTCGTGAACGTCCTGCGCAAGCGCGGGCAGGGGCGCGGCCGCGAGCAGCGGCGCGAAGATCGCGAATGGCCTCATTCAGTCCTCCCTCCCCGAACCATCCCCGCTTCCGTCCCCGCCGTCCAGCGCCTCCCGGGCGGCGAGCGCGCGGGCGCGCAGATCGTCGAGCCGGCAGAGGCCGGGCGGGAGCAGGTCGTAGGCCGAGACGCGGGCCGGGTCGTCGCAGGCGGACGGTCCGGGCGCGGCGGGGTCGAGGCCGACGCGGGCGGCGTAGCCGTCGATCAGGCCGGCGGTGCAGGCGGCGGGATCGGCGGCGAAGCGGCACAGCTCTAGGGCACGGGTGCGGCAGTACCAGGGAGGATCCCAGTGCCTTTGCTCCTCGGGCGGCAGGGCGCCGCGGCCGCCGCCGAAGGCGCGGGCGCCGTCGGCGATGCAGGCCTCGACCCACGCCTCGACCGCCGGATCGGCGCAGGCGGGGCCGGCAAGGCAGAGGGCGAGGATCAGCGTCCTCACGGCAGCTCCGCCGCGAGGCGCTGGGCGGCGGCCACCGCGTCCACCCAGAGCCCCATGTTCCGCGCCTCGCAGGCCTCCTCGGTCAGCGGCGGACCGGGATTGCCGCAATCGGTGATCGGCCGCCAGCCGAGGGCGTCGGCCCGGGCCGTGGCGTAGGCCCCGGCGCCCTCCGGCGCGGCGGGCAGGGCGGCGACGGCGGCGAAGGTCCGCCCCGTGACCTGCGCGTACAGACGGTCGCGGCAGACCGCCGGGTCGCCGTCGTAGGCGCAGACGATCTCTCCCGCCCGCCGGGTGCAGTAGCCGGGGCTCCACGTCCCGTCCCAGTCCGTCGCCGGCGTCCCGCCCGCCGCCAGCCGGTCCGCCTCGGCAAGGCAGCCGTCCAGCCAGCGCAGCGTGAAATCCTGCGCCGCCGCCGGCCCGGCCAGCAGAAGGAGGGCGGCTAGCACGCGCATCAGCTGCGATATTCCGGGTTCGCGAAGTCGAACCGCGCCCCCGCCTTCCAGGCGTTGCGGTCGTTGCCCTCGTTCGGAATGCCGCCGCGCAGCAGGTTCGCGAGGTGCATCAGGTTCCACGACATGATCGTCGTGTTGCGCTGGGTGAATTCGTTGTCGAAGCCGACGCGCCCGCCATTGCCGTCGTCGTCGCCGTAGGACGGTCCCGGCCCCGCCTCGCCGATCCAGCCGCAATCGGCCTGCGGCGGGATCGTGTAGCCGAGATGGTTGAGCGCGAAGCCGAGGCTCATCGCCACGTGCTTGATCCCGTCCTCGTTGCCGGTGACGACGCTGCCCGCGACCTTGCCGTAGAACACCGACTGGCCGAGATGGTTCAACTCTCCCGACATCGCGTAGAGACGGTCGATCAGCAGCCGGCAGACGCTGCTTTCCTCACCCAGCCAGATCGGCGTGCCGACGACGAGGATGTCGGCGGCCAGCACCTTCTTCCACAGCGCGGGCCAGTCGTCGCGGTCCCAGCCGTGTTCGGTCATGTCGGGGTTGATGCCCGGCGCGACCTGGTGCGAGAGCAGGTGCAGATGCTCTACCTCCACGCCGTTCCTGCGCAGGATGTCGGCCGATGCGCCCAGCAGCAGGCGGGTGTGGCTTTTCGCGGGGTCCTTCTCGAGCGTGCAGTTGACGTAGAGCGCGCGGAGGCCCGCGCCGGTGGTGCCGGTCATGTCGTCTCTCCTTCGGTGTCCGTGAATGCCAACGCCTTCGTCTCCATTCGGATCACTTCCGCCGTTGCCGTCTCCTGCTGCGCATGCGGCCCTCGCACGTCGCTTCGCAGCCGATGGCGTCGCACAGGGTCGGCCTCAGGCGCCCGGCTCCAGTGGCACCAGCCCCCCTGCGGCGTCGAAATGATAGCTGCGCCGTCCGTCGCCGGTCCCGCAATGCACGGCGATTCCCGCCGGGCTGGCCTCGTCCGCCACGCCCACGCACGCCGCCGGATCGCCGCCGTCCCGCGCCCAGTCCGCCGCCGCCAGCGCCACGAGGGCGGTCGCGTCCGGCACCTCCTGCGCCCGCCATGTCCAGATCGCGACAGCGGCGAGCGCCAGCGTCAGCGCCACCGCCGCCACGCGCCTCAATCCCCCAGCTCCTGGCGGAGCGTCGACAGTTCGCGCTCCAGGAAGAACGAGGTGATCGACCGGATGATGACGAGGACCAGAAGGAAGATCAGGTCCGCCATCGCCAGCGACAGCGCGGTGTGGATCACGTCCGAGACGATGAACAGCTCCAGCCCGGCGAGGATGTAGCGCCCCAGCTCGATCCTCTCGGCGTTGGTCTTGCGCACCCGCGCGGCGTCCTTCCGCGAGATCTCGGCCATCGTCACGCCGGCGATGAAGCGGATCGCGCCGACGAGCAGCAGCAGGATCGCCGCGATGTCTATGATCGCGGCCAGCCATTCGAATCCCGTCACCAGCCATGCGAAATGGCCGTGCAGGATGCCGCCCTCGGCCTCGAGATCGAACAGTCCGCCCATCAGTCCTCCGCCCTCACGTCATCGCCGCCATCATCTCGCGCCCGATCAGCATCCGCCTTATCTCGGACGTGCCGGCGCCGATCTCCATCAGCTTGGCGTCCCGGAACAGCCGGCTCACCGGAGTCACGTTCATGAAGCCGGCGCCGCCCATCGCCTGCACCGCCTGGTGCGCGCAGGTCATCGCCTCTTCGGACGCGTAGAGAACGCAGGCCGCCGCGTCCTGGCGCGTCACCTCGCCCCGGTCGCAGGCGGCGGCGACGGCGTAGACGTAGGCCCGCGCGCTGCCGAGCTTGGTGTAGATGTCGGCGATCTTGCCCTGCATCAGCTGGAAGCTCCCGATCGGCTGGCCGAACTGCTTTCGCTCGGCCATGTAGGGCATGATCTCGTCGAGGCAGGCCGCCATGATCCCGAGGCCGATCCCGCTGAGCACCACGCGCTCGTAATCCAGCCCCGACATCAGGACGCGCACGCCCTTGCCCTCCTCGCCGAGGACGTTCTCGAACGGCACCTCGACGTCCTCGAACACCAGCTCCGCCGTGTTCGAGCCGCGCATGCCCAGCTTGTCGAAGTGCGGCGAGGCGCTGAAGCCGGTCATCTCCTTCTCGATCAGGAAGGCCGTGATCCCCCTGGAGCCGGCCTCGGGGTCGGTCTTGGCGTAGACGACAAGGGTGTCTGCGTCGGGCCCGTTGGTGATCCAGTACTTCGTGCCGTTCAGGATGTAGCGGTCGTTCGTCTTCTCCGCCCGCAGCTTCATCCCCACCACGTCGGATCCCGCGCCCGCCTCGGACATCGCCAGCGCGCCCACATGCTCGCCCGAGATCAGGCGGGGTAGGTACCTTGCCCGCTGTTCTTCCGTCCCGTTCAGGCGGATCTGGTTCACGCAGAGGTTGGAGTGCGCGCCGTAGCTGAGGCTGACCGAGGCGCTGGCGCGCGCGATCTCCTCCACCGCGACGACGTGGGCGAGGTAGCCCATGTCCGCGCCGCCGTATTCCTCGGGCACCGTGATCCCCAGCAGCCCCAGCTCTCCCATCTCGCGCCACAGCGCGGGCGGGAAGATGTTGGTCCGGTCGATCTCGGCGGCCTGCGGGCGGACCCGCTCCTGCGCCCAGCGGTGGACGGTCTCGCGCAGCGCCTCGATCTCGTCGCCGAGGCCGAAGGATAGGGTGGCGGTGAACATCGCGTCTTGCTCCTCTCTCCCGCCCCCGAGTCTAGGGCACGAGTCGGCGATGGCGCCAGCGAGTCGCCGGTTCAGGGGCCCGGGCGGGCGATCCCAGGGCCGAAACGGGCGTCTCGGCCCCCACCACACGCGGGCGTGAGCCTTGTTTTTCAGCACGTTGGCAGGTTGACGCCGGGGCCGTCGCAAATTCTTCAAAAAGGTGCTTGCGACCCTCAGCGAGTCTCCGTAGATAGCCCCTCACCGGCGGCGCTGAGGCGCGGTCGGGACGCCGGGAGGCGGTGTTGATGACCGGAGACG
>NZ_KB902279.1 GCF_000379485.1 Wenxinia marina DSM 24838 | reverse complement strand
CCCTGGGACCTCACGGGATGCCGTCCGCCACCAGCACATTGACATGATTTCGTTAGACAGGGACCTCGATCCACCCCGCGGGACGGCTCCGCGAGGCCCCGGGTCAAGCCCGGGGCGGGGTCTCCTGAGTCGCTGGGCGGCATCCGTCCCGGCCTTGCGCCGTGACCTCGAACTACCCGGCGCGACGGCCCTGCGGGGCCCCGGGTCAGGCCCGAGGCGGGTCTTCCTGCATCACCGGGCCCCAGGATCTCTCCGCACGTCCCCCCGTCACCCGATCTCCTCCAGCCGCGCCAGCGCGGCCTTCAGCTGTGTTTCCTCCTCCTCGCGCAGGGCGAGGTTCGCCTTCGCCTCCTCGACCACCTCCTCGGGCGCGGAGGCGGCGAAGTTGGGATTGTTCAGCCGCCCGCGCAGGCCCCCCAGCTCCTTGCCGAGCTTGCCGAGGGCCTTGCCGATCCGCTCCTTCTCGGCACCGACGTCGATGATGTCGGCCAGCGGCAGCGCGAAGGAGGCGCCGCGCACCGGCACCGCGAGGGAGCCGCGCGGCGGGGCGCCTTCGGAGAACTCGCCGATCCGGGCGAGACGCTTGATCAGGACGTCGTTCCGCGCCAGCGCCGTGCGCGCCGCCTCGTCCGCCTGCTCCATGACCAGGGGCACGTACAGGCCCGCCGGCACGTTCATCTGCGCCCGGGCCGAGCGGACGCCCTCGATCAGCGAGATCGCCCAGCGCATCTCGGCCTCCGCCGCCTCGTCCACCAGATCGGCGGCGGTGTAGTCGGGCCAGTCCGCGTGGACGAGCAACTTCGCCCGCTCCCCGGTCAGGCCCCACAGCTCTTCGGTGATGAAGGGCATGATCGGGTGCAGCAGGATCAGGCACTGGTCGAGGACCCAGGCCATCGTCTCCTGCGTCTCGCGCGTCTCCTCGCCCGCGCCGTCCAGCAGCAGCGGCTTGGAGAACTCCACGTACCAGTCGCAGACCACGCCCCAAACGAAGGCGTAGAGCGCGTTCGCGGCGTCGTTGAAGCGGTAGGCGGCGAGCGCGGCGTCGACCTCTTCGCGCACCCGCGCCGTCTCGCCCACGATCCAGCGGTTCACCGTCGCCTGCGGGCGCGGCACGCCGGCGCCGCGGGCCTCGAACACGCCGTTCATCTCGGCGAAGCGGCAGGCGTTCCACAGCTTGGTGCCGAAGTTGCGGTAGCCCTTGATCCGGTCGAGGCTGAACTTCAGCACGCCGCCGATGGAGGCCATCGAGGTGTTCGCGAAGCGCAGCGCGTCGGCGCCGTATTCGTCGATGACGTCGAGCGGGTCGATCACGTTGCCCGTCGTCTTGGACATCTTCTTGCCCTTCTCGTCCCGGACGAGGCCGTGCAGGTAGACCGTGTGGAACGGCTCCTGTCCGGTGACGGCGAGCTGCATCATCATCATCCGGGCGACCCAGAAGAACAGGATGTCCTGCCCGGTGACGAGGACGTCGGTCGGAAAGTAGCGCTTCAGCTCCTCCGTCTCTTCCGGCCAGCCGAGGGTGCCGATCGGCCAGAGGCCGGACGAGAACCAGGTGTCGAGGACGTCGGGGTCGCGCCAGACGGGGATGCGGATCGGCCCCTGCGCCTGGCGGATGCGCCCCTCGGTCGCGGTGTCGAGGGTCGCCAGCGTTTCGCGCAGGATCGCGTCGGCCTCGGCCTCGGTCTCCACCACGACGATGTCGGCGTCCTCGCCGTGGCCGGCGCGGACATGGGCCAGCGCCTCCTCCTCCGTCGGGGCGCAGATCGGCGCCCAGCGATCGTCGTCGTCGGCGATCGGGTCCGGCGCGTACCAGACCGGGATCCGGTGGCCCCACCAGAGCTGGCGGGAGATGCACCACGGCTCGATGTTCTCCAGCCAGTGGTAATAGGTGCGCTCGCCGCTCTCCGGCAGGATGCGGGTGCGGCCCTCGCGGACCGCGTCGAGGGCGGGGCCGACGATGGCGGCGCTGTCGACGAACCACTGGTCGGTGAGCATCGGCTCGATGACGACGCCGGAGCGGTCGCCGAACGGCTGCATGATCGGCTTGGCCTCGACCAGCGGCACCAGCTGGGCCGCCTCGTCGCGGGCCTCGCCGCCTTCCTCGGGTTCCAGCGGAGGAGTCCCGTCCCGGGCCTGATCCGGGACCTCGGCGGTCTGCCCTGCGGCGCGGGGCCCCGGCTCGGGGGCCGGGGCGGGTTTGCCCTTCGGCGCGCCGAGGCGCGGGTCCGTCGCCTCGGTCATCACGGCGAGGCCCTCGGCGGTGATCTCCTCCACCACCTTCGCCCGCGCCTCGAAGCGGTCCAGGCCGCGCAGGTGGTCGGGGACGAGGTTGAGGGCGTCGGCCTCGGCCTCGGACAGCGAGACCGGCTGCTCGGCGAAGCCGACGGTGGCGTGGCCGTTGCGGATCAGCCAGGCGCGGGCGGCGGACTGCGCGACCTCGGCCGCCTCGGCGTAGGGAACGCCATCGTCCCGCATCCGGCCGGCGGTGTCCATCAGGCGGTACATCGGAATGCCCGCCCGCTTGGCCACCGCGTAGTCGTTGAAATCGTGCGCGCCGGTGATCTTGACCGCGCCCGAGCCGAAGGCGGGGTCGGGGTAGGGATCGGTGATGATCGGGATCAGGCGGCGATGTTCCTTCGGCCCGACCGGGATCTCGCACAGCTGGCCCACGATCGGCGCGTAGCGCTCGTCCGACGGATGCACCGCGACGGCGCCGTCGCCCAGCATCGTCTCGGGCCGCGTGGTAGCGATCGAGATGTAGTCGCGCTCCTCCTCGAAGAGCACGGTGCCGTCCGCGTCCTTCTCGACGTAGGTGTAGGTCGCGCCGCCCGCGAGCGGGTACTTGAAGTGCCACATGTGGCCCGGCACCTCGACGTTCTCGACCTCGAGGTCGGAGATCGCCGTCTCGAAATGCGGGTCCCAGTTCACCAGACGCTTGCCGCGGGTGATGAGGCCCTTGTCGTAGAGATCGACGAAGACCTTGATGACGGCGTCGTGGAAGTTGCCCTCCTCGCCCTCGGGCGCACCCGGCGCGCCGGCCATGGTAAAGGCGTTGCGCGACCAGTCGCAGGACGCGCCGAGGCGCTTGAGCTGACCGATGATCGTGCCGCCCTTCTCCTGCTTCCAGGCCCAGACCTTCTGCAGGAAAGCATCGCGGCCCAGCTCGCGCCGGCCGGGCTGCTGCGTCGCGGCCAGCTGCTTCTCGACCTGCAGCTGGGTGGCGATGCCGGCATGGTCCTGCCCGGGCTGCCAGAGGGTGTCGAAGCCCCGCATCCGGTGCCAGCGGACGAGGATGTCCTGCAGCGTGTTGTTGAACGCGTGGCCGAGGTGCAGCGCGCCGGTCACGTTCGGCGGCGGGATCATGATGGTGAAGCTGTTGGCGCCAGCGCGGGCGTTTGCGCCGGCGCGGAAGGCGCCGGACTCCTCCCACCGGCGGTAGAGGCGCGGTTCGGCCTCGGCGGCGTCGAAGGTCTTTTCCATCGGCATTTTTCGTGTCCTCTCGCGGGCCAGCGCGGTCTAACGCGGGCCAGAGGAGAGGGGAAGTGCAGGGGTTGCGCCCCGCAGCACGATTTCCGCGCGGAAATCGTGCGCGGAAACCGCGTGGTTTTCGTGTTCAGGCCCCCCGGTCGATCCGCGTCGACAGGTGGATCAGACTCTCCATGTCCTGCACGCCGTCGATCTCGCCGATCCGGTCGAGCGTCTGGTCGAGGTCGAGCGTGGACGGACAGGCGAGCTGGCAGGCGAGGTCGAACCGGCCGGAGGTGGTGTGCACCCGCTCCACCTGCGGCAGCTTCTTCAGCTGCGCCAGCACCGGCCCCTGCGCCGAGGGGGTCAGCGAGATCAGCACCGTCGCACGGATCACGCTGCGGCGGGCGTCGTCGGAGAGGCGGACGGTGTAGCCCTCGATGATGCCCGACCGCTCCAGCCGCTCCAGCCGGGCCTGCGCGGTGGTCCGGGCGATGCCGAGCTTCGCCGCGAGGCGCGCGACGGGGGCCCGCGCATTGGCGGCGAGCAGGGTCAGGAGCTGGCGGTCGAGGGGGTCGAGGTCCGTCATGTCGCCCGTCCTATCGCCTGATCGCCGAAAGTTGGAGTCGGATTCGCCGGTCTGCCGGGCCGATCCGACATCGGCCGGCCTTACGCTTTTCCCGGAGACGCTCCGCACGAGGCCGGCAGATGTTCGACGCTCCGATCCCCCGCGATCCCGTGGCCCACATGGCGGCCGGCGCCGGCGACGTGCCGGTGCACTACTTCTCGCCGGCCGCGCTGGACCGGCGGCTCGCGTCGTTCGGAAGCGGCTTTCCCGGCCTCGTCACCTACGCGGTGAAGGCGAACCCCGACGAGCAGGTGATCGCACGACTCTGCGCGGGCGGAATGACGGCGTTCGACGTCGCCTCGCCCGAGGAGATCGCGCTGGTCCGCCGCCTGTGCCCGGGCGCGGCGCTGCACTACAACAATCCGGTCCGCAGCCGTGGAGAGATTGCGGCCGGGCTCGCGGCCGGCGTCGCCTCGTGGTCGGTCGACTGCGCGGGTGAGCTGGACAAGCTGACGGACTTGCTCCCGCAGGGCGCCGAGATCGCGGTGCGGTTCAAGCTGCCCGTCGCGGGCGCGGCCTACGATTTCGGCGCCAAGTTCGGGGCGGAGCCGGAGGAGGCGGCCGAGTTGCTCGCCGTGGTCGCGGCACGCGGCTACGGCCCGGCGCTGACCTTCCATGTCGGCACGCAGAACACCGATCCCGGGGCGTGGGAGACCTACCTCACGGCCGCAGCCGACATCGCCCGCCGGGCCGGCGTGCGGCCCGGACGGGTGAACGTGGGTGGGGGTTTTCCGGCCGCCCGCGACGGCGGCGCGCCCGACCTTGCCCCGTTCTTCGCCGCGATCCGCCGGGGCGCGGCGGCCTTCGACACGTCCCCTGCGCTGGTCTGCGAGCCGGGCCGCGGCCTCGTCGCCGACGCCTTCGCCTACGGGGTGGAGGTGAAATCGGTGCGCGGCTCGGCAATCTACCTCGCCGACGGCATCTATGGCGGGCTGTCGGAGTTCGTCTCGTTCGCGCTGCCCCGCATCCGCGTCGTCGCGCCGGGCGGCGCGCTCCGCACCGCTCCGCCGCGGCCCCGCACCGTCTGGGGCCCGACCTGCGACAGCCTCGACCGGATCCCGGGCGAGGTGACGCTGCCCGGGGATCTCGCCGAGGGCGACTGGCTGCTGTTCGACGGGATGGGGGCGTACCTCAACGGCGTCACCACCACCTTCAACGGCTACGGCGCCCGCCGCACGGTCGAGGTCGACCGGCTCTGACGCCGCCGAAGGCGTCTGGACAGTCCGGCCCCGGCCGCTAGGCTCCGCCCCGGACGCGAAGGACGGGAGCGAGGGTGTCATGGAGAAGTTCGGTCGGGGACAGCCGGTCAGCCGGGTCGAGGATTCGCGGTTCCTCACCGGGGCCGGTCGCTACATCGACGACATGGCGCCGGCGGACGCGCTGTTCGCCTATGTCCTTCGCTCGACAGTGGGCCACGGCCGGATCAACGGCATCGACACCTCCGCCGCGGCCGAGTCTCCCGGCGTGCATCTGATCGTCACCGCGTCGGACCTGACCGAGGCGGGCCTGACCGGCGGCATCGGCGCGACCAAGGTCAGGCAGCCCGACGGCACCCGCGGCGCGGATCCCAAGCGGCCGATGCTGGCCGAGGGCAAGGTGCGCCACGTCGGCGAGGCGATCGCGCTGGTCGTCGCCGACAGCCTGATCGCCGCCAAGGACGCGGCCGAGCTGATCGAGCTCGACATCGACGAGCTGCCCGCCCACGTCGCCCTCGCCACCGGGGGCGAGGAGCTGCACGACGAGGCGCCGCAGAACCGCGCCTTCACCTACGGCCTCGGCGACAAGGACGCGGTCGAGGCCGCCATCGCGGGCGCCGCCCGCGTGGTGCGCTTCGACGTCCCCGACCACCGGATCATCGTCAACTCGATGGAGCCGCGGGGCGTCTGGGCCGAGGCGGCGGACGGGCGGATCCATGTCTGCGTCAACGGGCAGGGCGTCTGGGGGCCGAAGGGCGATCTCGCCAAGTGGTTCGGCCGCGACCCCGAGCAGTTCCGCGTGACCACGCCCGACGTCGGCGGCGGCTTCGGCATGAAGGGCTCGCCCTATCCCGAGATGTTCCTCGTCGCCTTCGCGGCCGAAAAGGTCGGCCGCCCGGTGCGCTGGATGTCCGACCGGACCGAGGCGATGCTGACCGACAACGGCGGCCGCGACCTCACCTCGACCTCCACCCTCGCCTTCGACGAGAACAACAGGATCGTCGCCTACAAGGTTGAATCGGTGTCGAATATCGGCGCCTACAACTCCAACTACGCACAGATGATCCAGACCGAGCTGTTCTCCAAGGTGATGCCCGGCACCTACGACATCCCGCTCGCGCGGCTGGAGGTGACGGGCGTCTACACCAACACCGCGCCGGTGGACGCCTATCGCGGCGCCGGCCGGCCCGAGGCGATCTACGTGCTGGAGCGGTCGATGGACAACGCCGCCCGCGAGCTCGGCGTCGACCCGTGGGAGCTGCGGCGGACCAACTTCATCCGCCCCGACCAGTTTCCCTATACCTCCGCCACCGGCACCACCTACGACGTGGGCGAGTTCTCGCGCCTCCTCGACCGCGCCCGGGAGGAGGCGGACCTGGCCGGGCTCGATCAGCGCCGCTCCGCGTCCGAGGCGCGGGGGCGGCTGCGGGGCGTCGGCCTTAGCTACTACATCGAGTCGATTCTCGGCGATCCGTCCGAGACCTCGACCGTCGTCTTCGGCGAGGACGGGGTGGAGATCCGAGTCGGCACCCAGTCGAACGGGCAGGGGCACGAGACGGTCTATGCCCGCTTCCTCGCCGATCATACCGGCATCCCGATGGAGCGGATCCGCGTGGTGCAGGGCGATTCCGACCTGATCCCGACCGGCGGCGGCACCGGCGGCTCGCGCTCGGTCACCGTGCAGAACAACGCGACGCTGGTGACGGTCGACAAGATGGTGCGCGAATTCTCGGCCTTCCTCGCCGAGGAGGAGGGCGTGGATGCGGGCGAGATCACCTTCGACGACGAGCGCTTCCGCATCCCCGGCTCGAACCTGACGCCGACGATGCTGGACGTGGCCGACATGGCCCGCGCCAGGGGGCGCGAGGAGCTGCTGACGCAGACAGCGGTCGGCAAGCTGGAGGCCCGCTCGTTCCCCAACGGCGCCCACGTGGCCGAGGTCGAGATCGATCCGGAGACCGGCGTCGTCACCGTCGAGCGCTATACCGTCGTCGACGATTTCGGCAATCTCATCAACCCGATGCTGGCCGAAGGTCAGGTGCATGGCGGGGTCGCGCAGGGCCTTGGCCAGGTGCTGATGGAGCACGGGGTCTACGACGAGACCGGGCAGCTTCTGACCGCGACCTTCATGGACTACGCGATGCCGCGGTCGGACGACATGCCCTGGGTCGCCTTCCACTCGGTGCCCGTGCCGTCGGTCTACAACGTCATGGGCATGAAGGGCTGCGGCGAGGCGGGAACGGTCGGCGCGATGGCGGCGGTCGCGAACGCGGTCGCCGACGCGGTGGCGGCGCGGGGCCTCGCCGGCAAGGTGGCGATGCCGCTGACGCCGCTGCGGGTCTGGTCGCTGCTGAACGAGGCGGCGGCCTGACGGTCGGCCGCGCCCGCCCCCTGGGCGGGACGGTCAGCTCAGGATCAGGCAGGTGCCGGTGGCCGCCGCGACGGTGCGGCCCTCGGCCGTGATTTCCGCCGCCACGACGGCGGTGCGGCGGCCGCCGTGGATGACGCGACCCTCGGCGGTCACCGGGTCTCCCGGCCGGACGGCCCGCATCATGTTCAGCTTGAATTCCAGCGTGGTGAAGGACGTGCCCTGCGGCAGCGTCGTCATCAGCGCGCAGCCCATCGCGCTGTCGAGGAGGCTGGCGTACCAGCCGCCGTGAACGCCGCCCATCGGGTTGAGGCACTCCTCGGTCGCCGCGCCGACGAACCCGGCGAGACCGGGGTCGGCACGGACGAGGGTGAAGCCGAGATGGACGTGCATCGGCACCTGCGGCGCGGTGCCGTCCACGACGGCGCGCATGAAGTCGAGGCCGCTCATCGCGGCCCGTTCCTCGGGGGCGAGGGTGCCGATCGGGCGCGTCATGGCGGGGCTCCTGTGGCTCGCGCCGACTGTGGCCGGCCCGCCGGCGACCCGCAAGCCGGGGGACCGGTCGAGGCGTCGGCTCCGGCCGGTCCGGCCGGAGCCGCGGGGGGCGCTGCCCCCCGACGCGCGTGCCGCGCTCCCCCCCGGGATATTTATGGCTCGATGAGAGGGAGGGGCGGCATCAGGCGACGCGCTGCAGCTCCACCTTCGGGACGATGCCGAGGGCGTGGCAGATGTCGCGCGTCAGCTCGGGCCGGTTGAGCGTGTAGAAGTGCAGGTGCTCCACGCCTTCCGTCAGGAGGTTGTCGCACAGCTGCGTCGCCACGGCGGTGGCGTAGAGGTCGGCAGCGCCCTGCGCCTCGGCCCGGTCGAAGCCCTCGGCGATCAACGGCGGGATCGAGGTGCCACAGGCGGCGGCGAAGCGGCGGGCGCCCGACCAGTTCTCGACCGGCAGGATGCCGGGGAGGATCGGGGCGCGGATGCCGGCGGCGTCGCAGGCGTCGCGGAACCGCAGGAACGTGTCCGCCTGGAAGAAGAACTGGGTGATCGCGGCCGAGGCGCCGGCGTCGATCTTGCGCTTGAGATGCTCCACGTCGGCCTTCAGGTCCGCGGCCTCGGGGTGCTTCTCGGGGTAGGCGCCGACGCGCAGGGTGAACCGGCCGGTGGCGGCGAGCGCCTCGATCAGCTCGACCGAGCCGGAGAAGCCTTCGAGGTGGGCGGCGAAGCCGCCGGAGCCCTTCGGCGGGTCGCCGCGGAGCGCCACGATCTCGGTCACGCCCGCTTCGGCGTAGTTGTTGGCGATGGCGAGCGTCTCGTCCTTCGTCGCGTCGACGCAGGTCAGGTGCGCCGCGACGTTGAGGCCGGTGGTGCGGCGGATCGCGGTGACCGCGTCGTGGGTCAGCTCCCGCGTCGTGCCGCCGGCGCCGTAGGTGACGGAGACGAACTCGGGCGCCAGCGGCGCCAGCGTCTGCACGCAGGTCCAGAGGCGGAACGAGCCCTCGATGTTCTTCGGCGGGAAGAACTCGAACGAGAGGGCGGGTCGGGTCATGGCGGGCACCTGCATCGGGGGTCTGCCGGCGAACGCCGGGCGTTGCCGACTTGTTTCATGCAGTGCAGCGTGAGACAAACTCATAAACTTCACGACGATCATGAGGCGTACCGCAAGATGCATCTGGAGTTCCGGCACCTGCGCACGATCAAGGCGATACACGACACTGGCAGCCTCAGCGCCGCGGCGGACGTGCTGAACATCACCCAGTCGGCGCTGTCGCATCAGGTGAAGGGGATCGAGGAGCAGGCGGGGGTGGAGCTGTTCGTGCGGCGGTCCAAGCCGCTCAAGCTGTCGGCGGCGGGGCGGCGCCTCCTGGACGCGGCGGAGCGCATCCTGCCTCAGGTGGCGGCGCTGGAGGCCGAGTTCGCGGGCCTGCGCACCGGCAAGACCGGGCGGCTGCACATCGCGATCGAGTGCCATGCCTGCTTCGAATGGCTGTTCCCGGTGCTGGAGCGGTTCCGCCAATCCTGGCCCGACGTCGACATCGACATCCGTCCCGGCCTCGCCTTCGACGCGCTGCCGGCGCTGCGGCGCGAGGAGGTGGATCTGGTCGTGTCGTCGGACCCCGAGGACCTGCCGGACACCGACTTCACGCCGCTCTTCGACTACGAGCCGACCTTCGTCTCGGCCGCGTCGCATCCGCTGGCGCGGAAGGAGTGGATCGCGGCCGAGGACTTCCGCGGCGAGACGCTGATCACCTACCCGGTCGACCGGGCGCGGCTGGACGTCTTCACCGAGCTGCTGACGCCCGCCAAGGTGGAGCCGGCGGCGGTGCGGCAGGTGGAGCTGACGGCGGTGATCCTGCTGCTGGTCGCGTCCAATCGCGGAGTCAGCGTGCTGCCGGACTGGGTGCTGCGGCAGGTGCGGGCGTCGGGCGACTACGTGACGCGGCGGCTGACGGACGGGGGGCTGACGCGGCGGCTGTACGTGGCGACGCGGGCCGAGGATACCGGACGGCCGTTCATGGCGCACCTGATCCGCCTGGCCCGGCAGGAGGCGGTGAAGCTGCAGAGGGCGCCGGCAGGGGTGGGGTGAGGGGCGATACGTCTCGACGGACGTTCTGCGACCGCGCCGACGGTGTCGCTGCAGGGCCGCCGCCAGCGCTCGCCGCCCGGAACCGAGGCGAAGCCGCCGGGCGGGCGCCGGCCCGCCCCCCGGGCCGGCGCTACCTCGCCCCCTGCGAGACGGTCGAGGTTGTCCGGGGCGGCGCGATAGAGTGCCACGACCGCGCCGTCGGGAGCGCCACCCCGCGGGCCGGCGCTCGCCCGGCTCCCGGCAGGCGGACGCCCGCGCCGCAGGGCCCCCCGCGCCCCGCCCTTGCCCGCCCCCTGCCCAGCCCCTATACGGCGCGCCTGACCTTCCGACGGGACGACGAGCATGGCCGCCAGTGCGAACCTCAACGTGATGATGAAGGCCGCGCGCCGCGCCGGCCGGGGCCTCGTCAAGGACTTCGGCGAGGTCGAGAACCTGCAGGTCTCGTCGAAGGGCCCCGGCGACTTCGTCAGCCGCGCCGACCGCCGCGCCGAGGAGGTGATCCGCGAGATGCTGATGGAGGCGCGCCCCTCCTACGGCTTTCTCGGCGAGGAGGGCGGCCCGGTCGACGGCGAGGACCCGACGCGCCGCTGGATCGTCGACCCGCTCGACGGGACCACCAATTTCCTGCACGGCCTCCCGCACTGGGCCGTGTCGATCGCGCTGGAGCACAAGGGCCAGATCGTCTCGGGCGTGGTCTACGACCCGGCCAAGGACGAGCTGTTCTGGGCCGAGAAGGGTCAGGGCGCCTGGATGAACGACCGGCGCCTGCGCGTGTCGGGGCGGCGGCGGATGATCGAGGGCATCTTCGCGACCGGCATCCCCTTCGCCGGCAAGCGGACGCTGCCGGCGTCCCTGTCCGACCTGGCGCGGCTGATGCCGGAATGCGCGGGCGTGCGGCGCTGGGGGGCGGCGGCGCTCGACCTCGCCTACGTGGCCGCGGGGCGGTACGATGGCTACTGGGAGCGCGAGCTGAACGCGTGGGACATCGCCGCGGGCCTGCTGATCGTGCAGGAGGCGGGCGGCTACGTCGAGGCGGTGCGCAAGGGCGACGACCCCATCGGCTCGGGCACGATCCTGTGCGCCAACCCCGAGATCTTCGAGGGCTTCGCCGGGGTGATCCGCGCCCGCGACGCCTGACGGCTCAGCGGCGGCGCCGCACGACGGGGATGTTCGACGCCGGGTAGGTCGCGTCCGGGTGCGGAGGGTGCCCCTCCGTCCGGCTCCAGAAGCCGGGCCCGCCGAGGCGCAGCCAGATCGGCAGGGCCAGCACGAATCCCGCCACGAACCCGCCCGCGTGCGCCCAGTAGGCGACGCCGCCCGATTCCGCCTGCGCGCCGAAGCCGCCGAGCAACTGGATGCCGAACCAGATCGCCAGCATCAGCCAGGCCGGGACCGGGATGATCCGGAAGATGATGACGAGGATGATCAGGACGTCGACCTTGGCCTTCGGGAAGAACAGCAGGTAGGCGCCCATGACCCCCGCGATGGCGCCGGACGCGCCGACCGTCGGGATCGGCGACCACCTCTCGGACAGCCACTGCGCCAGCCCCGCCGCGACGCCGACGGCGAGGTAGAAGGCGAGGAAGCCGACATGGCCGAACTCGTCCTCGAGGTTGTCGCCGAAGATCCACAGGAACAGCATGTTGCCGGCGAGGTGCCAGAACCCTGCATGCAGGAAGGTCGAGGTGACGAGGCCGAGCCAGCCCTCGCCGTTCGACAGGAGCGCCGGGATCAGCGCGTAGTCCCGGTACAGACCCCACAGCGCCCGGTCGTCGGTGAAGACCGCAACGGTCCACAGCCAGACGACGACGTTGATGGCGATCAGCGCGACCGTGACGAACGGGAAGCGGCTCGACGGGTTGTGGTCGCGGATCGGGAACATGGCCCGGACCTTCGCCGGAAGGGGGGGCTCTGTCCAGCGATTGCGACGGCGCCGTGTGCCGGAGGGTCGCGCGGGCGGAGAGACCCGGGGCGCTGCCCCGGACCCCGGAGGTATTTGGGGCAAGATAGGAGCCAGCAGGGGCGAAGCCGGTCGGTTGCATGGAGCCTCTGGCCGAGGCGCCGGGGGGAGACGAGGCATTCGGGGCGGGACGCAAGGCGGACGGGCCGAGGCGGTCGGCCGGGGGGCGGCCGGGGGGCGGCCGGGCTGGGAGTCCGATGCCACCGGGCGCGGGGAGCAGGGGATACCCGGGCCGGTCCCGGCGGTGCCACCGGAGCGTCGGGAGACCGTGTCGCCCCCGACCTGGCGGCCGCTCGGGACGGAGGGAGAGGACGGCGTCGCGATCGTGCGGAGGGTGCGAGGGGTGCCGGTCCCGCGCCTGCTCCTCCGGGGCCGGCGGCCGACGCTCCGCCCCGGCCGCCCTTGCGTCAGGCGGGGGCGGAGACCTCGGCGAGCAGGGCGGCGTTCCCGCCGGCGGCGGTGGTGTCGATGCAGACGTGCCGCTCCAGCAGGGCGTGGGCGGCGTCGGGCATGGCGGTGATCAAGGGGACGATCGGGCCATCGCGGCGGGCGAGCGCCTGCTCGAACGCGCGGGCCTCGGGTTCGGCCCCCCAGTAGAGGACACCGCCGAGGGGGACGAGATCGGTCAGCACCTCTGCGGGGATCGTCCCGCCGGCGCGGACGGCCCGCCCGCCGAGGGCCTCGACCGCGGTCGCCTGCGCCTCGGCCGCCGCGGCGCCGGGGCCGAGGCAGAGCAGGGGCAGCCGGGGGTGGGTCGAGAGACGGTTCGATTCGCCCGTGGGGCCGGGAAGGGTGACGGGGACGGTCTCGGGCGCTGGCCGTGCCGCGGCGGCGGCGAGGCGGGCGTTCAGGTTGGCCGGGTCGGCGGGGTCGTCCCATGCAGCGGCGGCGCCGGCGGGGGCGGGCGCGGCGAAACGGGGGAGGTAGTGCGGGCCGCCGGCCTTGGGGCCGGTGCCGGACAGGCCTTCGCCGCCGAAGGGCTGGCTGCCGACGACGGCGCCGATCTGGTTGCGGTTCACGTAGAGGTTGCCGGCCTCCACGCTGTCCACGATCTCCTGCACCCGGTCGTCGATCCGGGTATGCAGGCCGAAGGTCAGGCCGTAGCCGGTGGCGTTGATGTCGCGGACGACGCGCGGCAGCTCCTCCGCCCGGAAGGTCGCGACGTGAAGGACCGGACCGAAGACCTCGCGCTCCAGCGCGGCGATGCCGGGCACGCGGATCGCCACGGGGGCGACGAAGGTGCCGGCGACGGGCGCCGGCAGCTCGTGGATCACGCGGCCCTCGGCGCGGGCGCGGGCGACCCACTCGTCGATGCCGGCCTTCGCGGCGGCGTCGATCACCGGGCCGACGTCGGTCGACAGATCCCACGGATCGCCGAGCGCCAGTTCGTTCATCGCGCCCTTCAGCATCGTCAGCAGCTTCGGCGCGATGTCCTCCTGCACGTACAGGCAGCGCAACGCCGAGCAGCGCTGGCCGGCGGAGCGGAAGGCGGAGGCGACGATGTCGCGGACGGCGTGCTCGGGCAGGGCGGTGGAATCGACGATCATCGCGTTGATGCCGCCCGTCTCGGCGATGAGCGGGGTGCCGGGGGCGGCGTAGTCGGCCAGGGCGGCGCGGATCTTCAGCGCGGTGGCGGTGGAGCCGGTGAAGGCGACCCCGGCGACGCGGGGGTCGGAGGTCAGGGCTGCGCCGACGTCGGGGCCGCCGGGGAGGAGCTGGAGGGCGTCACGCGGGACGCCGGCCTCGTGGAGCAGGGCGACGGCGCGGGCGGCGATCAGCGGGGTCTGGCCGGCGGGCTTGGCGAGGACGGCGTTGCCGGCGGCCAGCGCCGCGGCGATCTGGCCGGTGAAGATGGCGAGGGGGAAGTTCCAGGGGCTGATGCAGGCCCAGGCGCCGCGGGCGGGACGGTCGCCGGCCCGTTCGGCCTCGGCGGCGTAGTAGCGCAGGAAATCGACGGCCTCGCGCACCTCGCCGACGCCGTCGGGCAGGGTCTTGCCGGCCTCGCGGGCGAGGAGGGCGAAGAGCTCGGGCGCGTGCGCCTCGTAGGCGTCGGAGGCGGCGCGCAGGATGCGGGCGCGGGTGGCGACGGGGGCATCCCAGGTGCGGGCGGCGGCGTAGGCGGCGGAGACGTCGGCGGGGGTGGCGGTGCGGACGGTGCCGACCTTTGTGCCGTCGGTGGGGGAGAAGACGGGTGTTGGCGCTACGACCGCGCGGGGCCCCGGCTCGGGGGCCGGGGCGGGCGTTTCTCCGGCGTCGTCGGTGTCCCCGCCCCGGGCCTGACCCGGGGCCTCGCCCGGCCGGGGTCCCGGATCTGAGGCCGGGGCGGGTGTTTCTCCGGCGTCCTCGGTGTCCCCGCCCCGGGCCCGACCCGGTGCCCCGATCGGCCGGGGCCGCGGCTCGGAGGCCGGGGCGGGATGATCCTGTGCGCCGGTCGCCAGGACCGGCGCCGCGTCCCAGCGGGCCGCAAGCCACGGACCGCGGGCCTCGTCCAGCGCCGCCAGCGTCGGCGCGTGTGTCAGGTCCCAGCCGGCGGAGTTGCGGCGCGTGCCGAAGAGGTCCGGCCCGGCCGGGAAGGGGCGCGGGCGGCCCAGAGCCTCCCACGGGTCGGCGGCGACCGCCTCGGCCGGCACGTCCTCGTCCACGATCTGGTTCACGAAGGACGAGTTCGCGCCGTTCTCCAGCAGGCGCCGGACGAGGTAGGCGAGCAGGTCCTCGTGGGCGCCGACGGGGGCGTAGATGCGGCAGCGGGTGCCTTCGGCGTCGCGGACCAATTGATGCAGCGTCTCGCCCATGCCGTGCAGGCGCTGGAACTCGAACGAGTCCCTGCTCACGCCCTCGGCCTGCGCCATGTGCAGGACGGCCGCAACCGTGTGGGCGTTGTGGGTGGCGAACTGCGGGTAGATGCGGTCGGTCATGCGCAGCAGCTTGCGGGCGCAGCCGAGGTAGCTGACGTCGGTCGCGGGCTTGGAGGTGTAGACGGGGAAGCCGTCCAGCCCCTCGACCTGCGCGCGCTTCACTTCGGCGTCCCAGTAGGCGCCCTTGACGAGGCGCAGCATGATGCGGCGGTCCAGCCGTCCGGCCGTGGCGTGCAGCCAGTCGATGACGAAGGGCGCGCGCTGGCCGTAGGCCTGCACCACGACGCCGAACCCGTCCCAGCCGCGGAGGCCGCGATCGGCCAGCACCGCCTCGATCACGTCGAGAGACAGCGACAGGCGGTCCGCCTCCTCGGCGTCGACGTTGAGGCCGATGCCGGCGGCGCGGGCGAGGCCGGCGAGGGCAGAGAGGCGCGGCACCAGCTCGTCCATCACGCGGGCCTTCTGCGCCACCTCGTAGCGGGGGTGCAGGGCGGAGAGCTTGACCGAGATGCCGGCATTCGCGGCGACCGAGCCGTGGGTGGCGGCGCCGGCGATGGCCGAGATCGCGCGGGAATAGGCGAGGTGGTAGGCGCGGGCGTCCGCTTCGGTGCGGGCGGCCTCGCCCAGCATGTCGTAGGAGTAGGTGTAGCCCTTCGCCTCCATCGCGCTCGCGCGGGTCATCGCGCGGCCGATATCCTCGCCGAGGACGAACTGGCGGCCCATCTCGCGCATCGCCCGGCCCACGGCGGCGCGGATCACCGGCTCGCCCAGCCGCCGGACGGCACCGCGCAGCGCGCGGAACGGGGCGGGGCGGTCCTCGTCCAGCACGCGCCCCGTGAGCATCAGCGCCCAGGTGGAAGCGTTGACGAGGGACGAGGAGGAATGGCCGAGGTGACGGCCCCAGTCGGACGGCGCGATCTTGTCCTCGATCAGCGCGTCGATCGTCTCGGCGTCGGGCACCCGCAGCAGCGCCTCGGCGAGGCACATCAGCGCGATGCCCTCGTCGGTGGAGAGGCCGTACTCGGCGAGGAACACCTCCATCAGGCCCGGGCGGCTGTTCGCGCGGATGCGGCGGACGAGGTCGGCGCCGTGGGCGGTGATGGCGGCGCGGGCATCCGCGTCGAGGTCCGCCTCCCCGGTCAGCCGGTCGAGACATGCCGTCTCGTCGGCGAGGGTGTGGGCGTCGACGAGGGCGCGGAGGTCGTAGTCGGCATCGCGGGGCATGTGTCGGTCCCTCGGGCTGGTCCCTGGCTGGCGGGTCGGACTATGATACGCGGGATCGGGCGGGCGATCTGCCCTCTCATTCGCGCACGGCGGCCCGATCGAACCGAAATGGGAAGTGAAATTGGCCGAACGACCTCTCGAGCTCGACGCCTTCGACCGCCGGATTCTCGACGCGCTCGCCGCCGACGGCCGGATCAGCGCGACCGAGCTGGCGCGGCGGATCGGGCTGTCGAAGTCGCCGACCCAGGCGAGGCTGCGACGGCTGGAGAAGGCGGGCGTGATCCGCGGCTACCGCGCCATCGTCGATCCGATCGCGCTGGGCCGCGATCACGTGGCGTTCGTCGAGGTCAGGCTGTCGGACACCCGCGAGGCGGCGCTGGCCGCCTTCGACGCGGCGGTGACGAAGACGCCGGAGATCGAGGAGTGCCATCTCATCGCGGGCGCGTTCGACTACCTCCTGAAGGTGCGCACGCCGTCGATGACCGCCTACCGGCGCCTGCTGGCCGAGCGGATCTCGACCCTGCCGCACGTGTCGGGGACCTCGACCTACGTGGCGATGCAGGCGGTGAAGGAGGGCGGGGCGCCGGCGCCTCTCACCGGGGCGTGACTTGACGGAGGGTCAGCGGCGTACAGACTTTCCGTCATGCGCCTCGTCCTCGCCCTCTGCGTCCTCGCCGCCCCGGCCCTCGCCGAGTGTCCGCCGGCCTCCGACCTGACCGCGGACGCGGCGCCGCTGCTGGAACGGCTGGCCGTCGCGCCGGACGAGGCCGAGGCGCGGGTGCTGATGGACGAGCTGTGGCGGCTCTGGACCGCCGCGCCGGACGAGGCCGCGCAGGCGCTTCTCGACGACGGGATGGAGCGGCGCGAGTCCTACGATTTCCTCGCCGCGCGCGCGCTGTTCGGCAGGCTCGTCGACTACTGTCCCGACTACGCCGAGGGTTACAACCAGCGCGCCTTCGCGGCCTTCCTGGTGCAGGATTACGAGGCGGCGCTGGACGACCTCGACACCGCTCTCGCGCTCAACCCGGACCACGTGGCGGCGCTGTCGGGCAGGGCGCTGACGCTGATGGGCCTCGGCCGGATGGACGAGGGGCAGGCGGCGCTGCGCGCCGCGCTGGCGCTGAACCCGTGGCTGGGCGAGCGGGCGATGCTGATCGAACTGCCCGGCGAGGACATCTGAACCGCTGGCCGCGCCGGGCGCCGCCATGCTATCGCGGACGGGCCCGCCCGCGTGGTGGAATGGTAGACACCGGGAACTTAAAATTCCCTGGCTTCGGCCGTGCCGGTTCGAGTCCGGCCGCGGGCACCAGTATCCGAGCGTCGCGGCACGTCACGGCCCGTCGGCGCTGGCCCCGCCCGGTTCGGGTGTCTCCCGCCGCCGCCAGGCCTGGATCGCCGAATAGACCAGAAGCCCCGCCGTCGCGACGACGAAGAAGGCCGAGATCGGACGCTCCAGAAAGACCATCGGGTCCCCGCGCGAGATCAGCAGGGCGCGGCGCAGGTTGGTCTCGATCAGCGGGCCGAGGACGAAGCCCAGCAGGAGCAGCGCCGGGTTGAAGCGGGCGAGCGCCAGCAGGTAGCCGGCGAGGCCGATGCCGGCGACCATCACGATGTCGAAGGTCAGACCGCGCACCGACCAGACCCCGAGGCAGACGAAGATCAGGATCGCCGGGTAGAGCCAGCGGAACGGGATCCGCAGCAGCGACACCCAGATGCCGATCAGCGGCAGGTTCAGGATCAGTAGCAGCAGGTTGCCGATGCCGAAGCTGGCGACGAGGCCCCAGAACATCTCGGGCCGCGTCTCCAGCATCATCGGCCCCGGCTGCACGCCGTGGATCACCAGCGCGCCCAGCATCAGCGCCATGATCGGATCGCCCGGAATGCCCAGCGTCAGCGTCGGCACGAAGGCGGTGATGGAGGCCGAGTTGTTGGCGGCCTCCGGGCCGGCGACGCCCTCGATCGCGCCTTGGCCGAAGCGCTCGGGCCGGCGGGCGACGCGCCGCTCCACCGCATAGGCGAGGAAGGAGGACAGGGTGGAGCCGGTCCCCGGCAGCGCGCCGAAGAAGCTGCCCAGCGCGCTGCCCCGCAGGACCGGCAGGGGCATGCGTTTCAGGTCGTCGCGCTCCGGCGCCATGGCCCGCAGGCCGATCCGTCCGGCGACGGCCTGGCGGTCGGGGTCGCGGACGTTGCCGATCACCTCGGCCACGCCGAACAGGCCCATCGCCAGCGCGACGAGGTTGATCCCGTCCAGCATCTCGGTCCGTCCCATGACGAAGCGCTGCACGCCGGAATTGACGTCCGTCCCGATGCAGCCCAGCAGCATGCCGAAGACGATCATCGCGAAGCCCTTGGCCGGATGCGCGCTGCCGATGGTGGAGGCGGCGACGAGGCCGAGGACCATCATCGCCGCGTAGTCCGCCGCGCCGAACGCGACTGCCGCCCGGCTCAGCCACCCGGCGAGGAGGACCAGCACCACGATCCCGATCACCGAGCCGGCGAAGGACGAGATCATCGAGGTGAAGAGCGCGACCCCGGCGCGGCCCTGCCGGGCGAGGGGGTAGCCGTCGAGCGCGGTCACCGCCGATTGCGGCGTCCCCGGCAGCCGCAGCAGGATCGACGAGACCGCCCCGCCGTACTGGGCGCCGTAGTAGACGCCGGCGAGCATGATGAGCGCCGCCTCGGCGCTGATGTAGTAGGTGATCGGCAGCAGCAGCGAGATCGCGGCCATCGCCCCGATCCCGGGCAGGACGCCGATGAAGGTGCCGAGCGTGACGCCCAGCAGGCAGTAGATCAGGACGCCCGGCTGCAGCGCGAAGGCAAAGCCCGTCAGAAGGCCGTCCCAGGTACTCACCTCAGAGCCGCGGCCAGAGCGGCAGGGTCATCTGCAGTCCGACGTGGAACAGGACGACCGTCAGCGCCGTGACGAGAGCGGCCAGCACGAGGCGCCAGACCGCGCCCGGCCGCGGGGCGGGAAGGGTCGAGATCAGCACGGCCGACGCCGTCGCCAGCACGAGGCCCAAGGGCCGCAGGCCGAGGCCGAAGACGAGGATGGCGGCGAGGACGCAGGCCGCGGCCCACGGCTCGGGCTTCACCGGTGCGCCGGCACGGCGCAGGGCCGGCACGGCGATCGCGGCCCCCAGCCCGGCGAGCGCGAGGCCGAGGCCGAGCGGGAACGCGCCCGGCCCCATCCGTCTCAAGGTGCCGGGGTCGTAGTGGACCCACGCCCAGCCGGCCGCGGCGAGCCCGACCAGGGCGAGCGCCAGCCCGCCCCAGATGTCCGGCCAGTCGCGCTTCACCTGTCGCGCTTTACGCTATTCGGCGGCCTCGATGCGGTCGAGCACGCCGCCCCACATCTCGGTGTCCGCCGCGATCCGCTCTTCCATCTCGGCCGGGGTGCCCGGCGCCGCGACCCAGCCGATGGCGAGAAGCTGCTCCTGCACCGCCGGATCGGCGAGGATGTCGTTGATCTCGGTCGTCAGCCGCTCGACGATCGCCGCGTCGGTGCCGGCGGGGGCGACGAATCCGTTCCACAGTTCGGCGCGGAAATCCTCGGGCAGGCCCGCCCGACCGGCCATTACCGGCACGTCGGGGACCTGCGCGAAGGGCTCGGCCGAGGTAATGCCCAGCATCCGCAGCTGCCCGCCGTCGACCAGCGGCAGCGCCGCGGACGGCGCCATGAAGCCGGCGTCGATCTCGCCGCCCGCGATCGAGGTCGTGACCTCGGCGTAGCTGGTGAAGGGGACGTGCAGCATCGTCACCCCCGCCTCGTCGGCGAAGAGCTCGGCCGTGAGATGCGCGCCGGACCCCTGTCCGACCGACCCGTAGGCCAGCGCCTCGGGTTCGGCCCCGGCGGCGTCGATGAAGGACTGCAGGTCGGTGATGTCCGACTCCGCGTTCACGACGAGCACCAGCGGCGAGGTCGCGATCAGCGTGACCGGCACGATGTCGGCGTCCACGTCGTAGCCGGTGTCGTCCATCGTGCGCTGCGCGGTGGTGAGCGGGCCGTTGATCGTGGTGCCGAAGGTCAGGCCGTCGCCGGCATTGGCCAGCATCTGCTGGATGCCGATCACGCCGCCCGCGCCGGGCTTGTTCTCGATCACGACCGGCTGGCCCAGCCGCTCGGCCAGCGGTTCGGTGACGATCCGGGCCAGCGTGTCGGGCGAGGAGCCGGCGGGAAAGCCGACATAGACGTGCAGCGGGCCGGACGGCCAGCCGTCCTGCGCGAGGGCGGGCGCGGCGGCGAAGGCCGCGGCCAGGGCGAGCGTGGCACGACGGGTCAGTCGGGTGGTCATGGGTGTCCTCCTCCTCGGTCGGACGCAACGAACACCAGGACCGGAGGCAGCGCAATGGGGGAGGGGGCGGAGGAGGAGTGGGCCGGACCGGCTCGGCGCGGATTGGTCGGGAGTCCGGGGACGGATCCCGGCCCGGCGCGATCACGACCCATGACCGGGCCGCCGGAGGGGAGCGGGGGCGCCGGGCGGCGCCCCCGCGTCGGCTCAGCCGTCGATGCGGGCGGCGGCGAGGGCGATCGCCTGCTGGTAGACGGTCGCCGCGTTCCACTCGTTCAGGACGCGGAAGTTGGCGGTGCCTTCCTGGTACGGCTGGCCGGGCTGCCAGCCCTTCTGGCGCAGGAAGTTGGCGGCCGTCGCCATCGCGTCGGTCAGGTTGGTCGGGTCGACCCGGCCGTCGCCGTTGGCGTCCTGACCGTACTGCAGCACGTTGCCAGGCAGGAACTGCATGTGGCCGATCTCGCCGTGGGCGGCGCCGGACTGGCCGGGATTCATCCCCTGGTCGACCAGCCGCAGGGCGGCGATGGCGTGCGGCCGGAAGAAGTCGGAGCGGCGGCAATCGTACGCGACGGTCAGGATCGAGGAGACGACGTTCTCGTTGCCGGTGATCCGGCCGAAGCCGGTCTCCATCCCGTGGATGGCGAGGAGGATGCCGGAGGGCACGCCGTAGATGCTTTCCAGCTGCTGGTAGAAGCCGGGGTTGCGGTCGCGCTCGCGCCGGGCCTGGGCGGCGAAGCTGTCGAGGCTGCCGAGGCGGATGCGGATGAAGTCGTCCAGCGCGTAGCGCACGCCGCGCTGGTTGCGGTCGGCGTTGATCGTCGCCTGGCTGTAGCGCGCGTTCGCCAGCGCCTGCAGCCCGCGCTGGCCGATGCCGCTGGCCTGGGCGACGGGCGCGAACTCGGCCTTCCAGCGCTCGAAGCCGGAGGCGTCGTTGCCGCATTGCTGCGCGCTCGCGCCGCCGGCGAGGAGGGCCAGCAGGGCGGGCGCGGCGATCTTTCGGGCGAGGCAGGGGAAAAGCGTCATCTGGTGCTCCAATATCGGTTGGCCGAAACCCTAGCACCCGCGTCCTGCGAATCCAGCGCGGAGGGTTTCGGCTCGTGCGCTCGCGGCGTAACACCGGAGCCGGTCGATAGAGGATAACAGATGGCCCGGACCCACCCCTGGAAGCGCGCTCTCGTCACGTTCGCCGCCATCATCGCGCTGGGACTCGGCCTCGGGCTCGGCGTCGAGATCGGGCGCCGGCTGCCGGGCGAGGCCGACGCGCCGCCGCCGCCGCCGCCGGCCGCGATCGCCGTGAGGCCCGAGGGCGCCGAGGCCGAGGCGGCGACGATCGCCGTTTTCCGCGCCCGCCGCGACAGCGTGGTCTCGATCTCGACCAGCGCGACGGTGCGCGACCGGTTCACGCTGCGCACGGGGACGCAGCCCCTGGGGTCCGGCTCCGGCTTCTTCTGGGACGACCGGGGCCACGTGGTGACGAACAACCACGTCATCGAGGGGGCGAGCGCGGCGGTCGTCGCACTGGCCGACGGGCGGACCTTCGACGCCCGCCTCGTCGGCCGCGATCCAACTCATGACCTCGCGGTTCTGCGGATCGAGGGCGAGGATCTGCCGGCGCCCCTCCCCCTCGGCGAGAGCGGATCGCTCGAGGTCGGGCAGGGGGTGCTGGCGATCGGCAATCCGTTCGGGCTGGACTGGACGCTGACGCGGGGCATCGTCTCGGCCCTCGACCGCGATCTCGGTGAGGGGCGGATCGTGATCCGCGGACTGATCCAGACCGACGCGGCAATCAATCCGGGCAATTCCGGCGGTCCCCTCCTGGACAACGAGGGGCAGCTGGTGGGCGTGAACACCGCAATCTTCTCGCCCTCGGGCGCCAATGCCGGGATCGGATTCGCGGTGCCGGTCGGAACCGTGATACGCGTCGTGCCGCAGCTGATCGAGACGGGCAGCTACAGCCCGCCGTCGCTCGGGTTCCTGTTCGACGCGCGGATCAACGCGGCCGCCAATCGGCAGGGGCTGGACGGGGTGTTGATCCTCGACGCGCCCGCGGGTGCGGGCGTGGAGCCGGCGCAGATGACGCGCGACGGCCGCCTGATCCCGGGCGAGGTCATCACGGCCGTGGACGGCGAGCCGGTGCCGACGCTGGACGACCTTCTGGCCGTCATCGACCGGCACGCGGTGGGCGACAGCGTCGAGATGACGCTTCGGAGCGGCGAGGGCGAACGGCAGGTGGAGATCGTGCTGCAGGCCGGGGGGTAGGCGCGTTTGCGGCGTGCCGCCGCTCGCGCTGTTCCCTGGGTCGCGCTGTTCCCCGGAGGGCAGGGTCCTGCCGCGAGGACGCGGCGGCAGGACCCCGCGGAAGGGGCCCGGGCGCTCGGCGCGCCGTCGGGGACCGGCTGGCCGTCAGGTGCCGCGGCCCGTCTGCTCCTGCAGGGCGTCGATCTTCTCGGACGCGGCGGCCTTGGTCATGTCGGGGTCGAACTCCTCTCCCGCCTCGTGGCAGAGGGTGCGCAGGTAGGACGCCTGCGCGCCGGTCATCGGCTCGTCGCCGGTGACCCATTCGTCGACGGGCTTCTCGGGGTTGCCGGGCAGATCCTGGCTGTGGTCGGTCTGGTCGGACATCTGATCCTCCATCGGATTTCGTTCCCGGAACGTTCCGCGCCGCATCCCGTTCCCCGCACACCGCGACGTGATTGACGCCGCCGCCCGACCGGCCCAAGGACCGGGCAGATCGATGGAGACGAGAATGGCGAGCTGGACGGCGACGACCACGACGACGGGCAAGGCGGCGGCCGAGGCCCTGGCCGAGGCGGCCGAGGACGCGATGGAGCCGTTCGGCGTCGGCGTCTTCGAGATCGAGGACGGCCGCGGCCTGTTCGAGGTCGGCCTGCACTTCGAGGAGGCGCCGGATGCGGTGGCTCTCGACCTGCTGGCGGCGTCCAACGGGGCGCGGCCCTTCGCCGTGTCGGAAGTGCCCGAGCGCGACTGGGTCGCCCACGTCCGGCGCGAGCTGGCGCCGGTCGCGGCCGGGCGCTTCTTCGTTCACGGCGCGCACGACGCGGACAAGGTGCCGGACGGCGTCGTACCGCTGCTGATCGAGGCGTCGATGGCGTTCGGGACCGGCCACCATGGCACGACCCTCGGCTGCCTGCGCGCCATCGATCGCCTGGCCGCGGAGGGGCGGGCATTCCGCGCCATCGCCGACGTCGGCTGCGGCACCGCCGTCCTCGCCATGGCGGCGGCGACCGTCTGGCCCGACGCGGCGCCGGTGCTCGCCGGCGACGTCGATCCGGTCGCTGTCGAGGTGGCGGAGGCGAACGTGGCGGCGAACGGCCTCGTCGGGCGCGTCCTGTGCGAGGAGGCGGCCGGCTTCGACGGACCGCGCCTGTCGGAGGGCGGGCCCTACGACCTCGTCCTCGCCAACATCCTCAAGGGCCCGCTGATCGCCCTGGCGCCGGCGATGGCGCGGCGCATCGCCCCCGGCGGCCTCGCCATATTGTCCGGCCTGCTGACCGAGCAGGCGGAGTCGATTCTGCAGGTTTATGCACGTGCAGGGTTCAATGAGGCGCGGCGCGAGGAGATTGGCGACTGGACCACGCTGCTCCTCGTCAGAAATGCGGAATGAATGCGGTAAACGCGGTCTGAATCGGGCCCTCCGCCCAAAATCCGCCACATTTCGGCGGGATACCCTCGTGGCAAGAGGTGGGGGCCTCGACGGACGGAACCGAAGATGGACGAGTCTGCTGTCACATTCGACCAGCGCCTGAAGAGCCTGAGCCGCAAGCATTCGCGGATCCGGCAGAACGGCTATGCCGGCAGGATGAACAGGGACGGTCTCGTCGTCATGGTCCCGCGCCGGCGCGGTCCCGCCTTTCCCCTGCGCGGCTTCCTCGGGGTCATCCTCGCCGCGCTGGCCTTCAAGACCTTCCTCCTGGTTTCACTCGGGACCGAGGAATATACCGCCCGCGTCGACGCCCTTGCCTCGGGGACCCTCGTCGAGAAGGGCGGAGCCTGGGTCATGGCTCTCGACCCGGTGACGCAGGCCCTCGCGGGCGTCGTCACCGACCTCCTCTAAGGCGGCGCAGGCCGCCGACCTCAAGCGCCTCTCACGCTCGGTCAACATGAAAGGGCCGCTCCGGACATCTCCGGGGCGGCCCTTCTGTCGTCCCCGGCCGGGACGAGCTGAGGTCAGAAGCGGCGGGAGGACGCGGCGGCGATGGCGTCGATGTCGCCCCGGCACAGGCCGATGTCGTCGAGCTCGTGGGCCGAAAGCTTCGACAGCGCCGAGCGGGTGATCCGGGCGTCGTTCGATTCGACCAGACGGTCGAGAAGGTCGTAGGCGGTGCGTACGGCGCGGCCGGCCGCGATGGAGACGGCGATGTTCCGGGGAAGCTCGATATGGGCCATGGCGGCTGTCCTGATACTGGCGGGAGGGACCGGCGAACCGGTCCGTCCCAATGGCGGGATTGCGCGCATCTAGATGGCGCGCGATGCCCTGAGAAGCGCGATTCCGGCATGCCTCCCATTCTGGAAACGCATGTCTCGTTTGGGCCTCAAACCGCCGTAATCATTGCAGGAATCCGCCTCCGGCGGTGTCGTCATCGGCGGCCGGAATGTCGCTTTCCGGCCGTCCGTTCGCGACCCTGACGCTCCCCGCCCGCAAAGCGTCGGAAACTCGCCTCTTTCCGAATGTTCGCGGTTTGTGCTAGCGTGGCGCAAACGGGGCAACACCGGGCAGGGACAGGCATGCGGGTGATGGGCATCGACCCGGGGCTGAGGCAGCTCGGCTGGGGCGTGATCGACGTCGACGGTCCCCGCATCCGGCACGTCGCGAACGGCCTGTGCCGGTCCGAGGGGACGGATCCCCTGTCGGTCCGCCTCCTCGCCCTCTACCGCCAGCTCAAGGCCGTGCTGGCCGAGCATGCGCCGACCGCCGCGGCGGTGGAGCAGACCTTCGTGAACAAGGACGCCGTCGGCACACTGAAGCTGGGCCAGGCGCGGGGCGTCGCGCTGCTGGTGCCGGCCGAGGCGGGGCTCACGGTGGGGGAGTACCTGCCGAACGCCGTGAAGAAGGCCGTGGTCGGCGTCGGCCACGCGGACAAGCGCCAGATCCAGCACATGGTGAAACTTCAGCTGCCGGGGGTGAGGATCGCCGGGCCGGACGCGGCGGACGCGCTCGCCATCGCGCTGTGCCACGCGCACCACCTGCAGTCCGCGGGCCACCTGTCGGCCGCGCTCCTGAGGGCGGGCGGATGATCGGGCGGATCGCCGGGCGGCTGGAATACCGGGGCACCGACCACGTGCTGATCGACGTGCGGGGCGTCGGCTACGTCGTCTTCGTCTCGGACCGGGTGATGGCCGCGCTGCCGGGCGTGGGCGAGGCGGTGTCGCTGTGGACCGACCTTCTGGTGCGCGAGGACCTGCTGCAGCTGTTCGGCTTTCCGACGCTGGTCGAGAAGGAATGGCACCGCCTGCTGATGAGCGTGCAGGGCATCGGCGCCAAGGCCTCGCTGTCGATCCTCGGCGCCCTGGGGCCGGACGGCGTGGGACGGGCGATCGCGCTGGGCGACTGGTCGGGGATCGCGAAAGCCAAGGGCGTGGGGCCCAAGACCGCGCAGCGGGTGGTGAACGAGCTGAAGGACAAGGCGCCGGGCGTGATGGCCATGGGCGGGCTGGAACCGGCGGCGCGTGCGCCCCGGCCGGACGCCGAGGCGGACCTCGTCGAGACCCCGGCGCCGCCGCGGCCCGCCCCGGCGAAGGGCGGCGGCGCGGCGCAGGCCGAGGCGCTGTCGGCGCTGTCCAACCTCGGCTACGGCCCCGGCGAAGCGGCGGGCGCGGTCGCCGAGGCGGCAGGCGCAGCCCCGGACGCCGATACCGCGGCGCTGATCCGCGCCGCCCTGCGCCTGCTGGCGCCGAAGGGATGAGGCCGTGGCATTCGCGGCGGCGGGAAGCTAAGCCATGACCGACATGTCCGACCGCCCCGTCTCTCCCGCGCCGCAGGAGGCCGATGGCGCCGACAAGGCGCTGCGCCCCCAGTCCCTCGACGAGTTCATCGGGCAGGCGGAGGCGCGCGCCAACCTCAAGGTCTTCATCGAGAGCGCCCGGCGGCGGGGCGAGGCGATGGACCACACGCTGTTCTTCGGGCCTCCCGGCCTGGGCAAGACGACGCTGGCCCAGATCATGGCGCGCGAGCTGGGGGTGAACTTCCGGATGACCAGCGGGCCGGTGCTTGCGAAGGCGGGCGACCTCGCCGCGATCCTGACCAACCTCGAGGCGCGGGACGTGCTGTTCATCGACGAGATCCACCGCCTGAACCCGGCGGTGGAGGAGGTGCTGTATCCCGCGCTCGAGGATTTCGAGCTCGATCTCGTGATCGGCGAGGGGCCGGCGGCGCGGACGGTGCGGATCGAGCTGCAGCCCTTCACTCTGGTCGGCGCGACGACGCGCCTCGGCCTGCTGACGACGCCGCTGCGCGACCGGTTCGGCATCCCGACGCGGTTGCAGTTCTACACGGTGAGCGAGCTGCACGAGATCGTCACCCGCGCCGCCCGCCTGCTCGGCGCGCCGGCCTCGCCCGACGGCGCGCACGAGATCGCCGCCCGCGCCCGCGGCACGCCGCGGATCGCCGGCCGATTGCTGCGGCGCGTGGTGGACTTCGCCATCGTCGAAGGGGACGGGACGGTGACGCGCGAGATCGCGGACCGGGCGCTGACGCGGCTGGGGGTCGATTCCATCGGCCTCGATGGGGCGGACGGGCGGTACCTGACGCTGATCGCCGAGAGCTACGGCGGCGGGCCGGTCGGGATCGAGACGCTGTCCGCAGCCCTCAGCGAGGCGCGCGACGCGCTGGAGGAGGTGATCGAGCCGTACCTCCTGCAGCAGGGCCTGATCCAGCGCACGCCGCGCGGCCGGATGCTGACACAGGGCGCCTGGCGTCACCTGGGGCTGGAGGCGCCGCGCGCGCCGGGGCAGGGGTCGCTGTTCGAGGAGTAGGGACGCCGTGCGGCGCTCGCGCCCGCCTTCGGCGCCGCATCGCCCCGCCCGCCGTCCCCGGCTGCAGGGCACTCGCCTCGGACGTCGTTTTGGTGGAGGGGTGGCCGCCTTTGCTTGGGAAGCGGTTCAGGGGCAGGTGTGCCCTGAACGCGCCTCCCTCGAGCGTCATGCGATTCGGCGGAGCGTCAAGGAGCTTCGCCCGGCTTCGCCGGCGCGCTGACGCGCGTCCTTGACCCTCCGCCGAATCGCGAAGGGGCGCCCGGCCTCGGGGGGCGCGCCGGAGATCGGCACGCACCGCCCGCGCGGCAGGGGCGCTTTACCCCGGCGGCGGGGCGGACTAGGCGGGGGGCATGGTCGGGGCGGACGAGATCGAGAGGCTGTTCACGGGCGAGGCGGGCGGTTTCCTCTTCGCGCGCTGGGGGCGGCCGGTGACGCCGGTCGTGTTCGGGGTCGAGGAGGAGGCGCTGCCGGTGCTGAAGGGCGCGCTCGAGGCGGTGTTCGCGCTCGCCGGGCATCCGATGGCCGGGACCGATCCCGAGCTCGGCGCCAACCTCATGGTGTTCTTCTGCCGCGACTGGGACGAGCTGCTCGGCGTGCCGAACCTCGACCGCCTCGTCGGCGGGTTGGATGCGCTGGTGGCCCGGCTGGGCGCGGCGGGGGCGAGCCAGTACCGGATGTTCCGCTTCGACGAGGCGGGCGCGATCCGCGCCGCCTTCGTCTTCCTGCGGATGGACGGCGCGCTGGCCGCGCAGCCGGCGGAGGACCTGGGGCTGGGGCAGGCCGTGCAGGTGGCGCTGCTGTGGTCCGACCGCGCCTTCGCCGAGGTCTCGCCGCTGGCGCTGACGCCGGAGGGGAGGACGGTGCTGCGGCCGGAGATCGCCGCGGTGATCCGCGCCGCCTACGATCCGGTCCTGCCGCCGGCGGCGCGGGATCCGGCCTTCGCGCTCCGCCTCGCCGCGCGGGTGACGGCGGGATGAGCCACCGCTTCGGGCTGCGCGTCTATTACGAGGACACCGACGTCGGCGGCATCGTCTATCACGCCAACTACCTCAAGTTCATCGAGCGGGCCCGCAGCGAGTGGGTCCGCGCGCTCGGCGTGGACCAGGTCGCGCTGCGCGCCGCCGGGCAGGTCTTCGCCGTGGTCCGGATCGAGGCGGACTACGTCGCACCCGGGCGGTACGACGACCTCCTCGAGGTGGAGACGGTGCCGGAGGCGGTGGGTCCGGCGCGGGCGGTGCTGGTGCAGAGGGTGCTGCGCGGCGGCCGGACGCTGTTCGCGGCGCGGGTGACGCTCGCCTGCCTCGGCCCGTCGGGGCGCCCGGTGCGCCTGCCGGCGGCGCTGGCCGCGGCGGGGGCGCCGCGGCTCGGCGACAAAACGCGTCCGTGAACGCGAGCGGATTGGATTTCCCGCGCGACTTCCGGTATTGAGCCCCGCAACGGGCCCGCCAGAGGCCCCGCGGTATCAGAGCAGGCCATGGACGCAGCAGCAGACTACACGATGTGGGCGCTCTTCGCCCGCGCGACGATCACCGTGAAGCTGGTGATGATCCTTCTCATCGCCGCCTCGATCTGGTGCTGGGCGGTCATCGTCGACAAGCTTATCCAGTATCGCCGCGCCCGCCGGGAGGCGGCGGTGTTCGACCGCTCCTTCTGGTCGGGCGAGCCGCTGGACGGCCTGTACGACGAGATCGGGCCGAACCCGACCGGGTCCAGCCAGAAGATCTTCGCCTCGGGCATGACGGAATGGCGGCGCTCGCATCGCCAGGACGGCGGGCTGATCGCCGGGGCGCAGGCGCGGATCGACCGCTCCATGGACGTCGCCATCGCCAAGGAGGCGGGACGGCTGCAGCGCGGCCTGCCGGTGCTGGCGACCGTCGGCTCCACCGCGCCGTTCGTCGGCCTGTTCGGCACCGTCTGGGGCATCATGAACGCCTTCATCGAGATCGCCGAGCAGCAGAACACCAACCTCGCCGTCGTCGCGCCCGGCATCGCCGAGGCGCTGCTGGCGACCGGCCTCGGCCTGCTGGCGGCGATCCCGGCGGTCATCTTCTACAACAAGCTGTCGGCCGACAGCGACCGCATCGTCTCGGGCTACGAGGCCTTCGCGGACGAGTTCGCGACCATTCTCTCGCGCCAGCTGGACAGCTGACATGGGCGCGGGCGTGATGAAGGCGGCGGACGACGGGGGCGGCAAGCGCCGCCGGCGCCGCCGGCGCAGCCAGCCGATGGCCGAGATCAACGTCACGCCGTTCGTCGACGTGATGCTGGTGCTTCTGATCATCTTCATGGTGGCGGCGCCGCTGCTGACCGTCGGCGTGCCGGTGGAACTGCCGCAGACCCAGGCCAACGCGCTGCCGATGGATCAGGAAGAGCCGCTGACCGTGACCGTCACCGGTGAGGGCGTGGTGCTGATCCAGACGACCGAGGTCGGCGAGGCCGAACTGGTCGACCGGCTGCGCGCCATCGCCGCCGAGCGGACGTCGGACCGGATCTTCCTGCGCGCCGACGGGCACAATTCGTGGGACACCGTGGCCAAGGTCATGGGCCTGCTCAATGCCGGCGGCTTCACCAACATCGGCCTCGTGACGGATCTCGAGACCCCGGCCACGGACGGCTGAGCGGGCCATGGCGACCGTCGGCACCTACATCTCCGGCGCCGGACATGCCGGGCTCATCGGCTGGCTGCTGATGGGCTGGGGGCTGTCGCACGAGCCGCTGGACTTCGAGGTGACCGAGGTCTCGGTCGTTTCGGGCGAGGAATACGCCCAGCTCGTCGCCGCCACCACGCCGCAGCCGGTGACCGAGCCGGAGGAGGCGCTCGCCGCGCCGCCGTCCGAGGCCGCGCCCGAGGCGCCCGCGCCCGAGGCCGAGAGCCCGCCGCCCGAGGCGCCCCCGCCCGAGCCGCCGCCCGAGGCCCCGGCCGAGGAGCTGCCGCCGCCCGAGCCGCCGGCGCCGCCGGAGCCGCCGGCCGAGGTGGTCGACACGCCGCCCGAGCTGACCCCGCCGCCGCCCGATCCCGCCCCGCCCGCGCCGCAGCCGCAGGAGGCCGTCCCGCCGTCCGAGCCGCTGCCGCAGATCGCCGCGCGCCCCGTGCCGCGCCCGGCGCCGCGCGTCGCGCCCGAGGCCGCGCCCGCGCCGCCGCCCGACGCCGCCCCCGACCCGGTGGTGCAGGAGACCGCCGAGCCGGCGGAGGAGCCTGCCGAGGTGATCGAGGAGCCGGTGGAGCAGCCGACCGCCCCCGAGGAGGCGACGACCGAGATCGTGACCGAGGCCGAGGAGCCGGCGTCGGCGCCGCCGCTCGCCCCCACCATCGCGCCGCGCCCGCCGGTCCGGCCCGAGCGCCCGGCCGTCGCCGAGGCACCGGCCGAACCGGAGGCGCCGGCGGAGCCCGCCGCGCCGGCCGAGACCGAGACCGCCAGTTCCGAGAACGCCGCGGCGGATGCGGTGGCCGACGCCTTGGCCGACGCGCTCGCCGCCGGGGCGGGGCAGGCCGAGGCGCCGGCCTCGCCGACGACAAACCCCGGCCCGCCGATGACCGGCGCCGAGCGCGACGCCTTCCGCATCGCCGTGCAGCGCTGCTGGAACGTGGACGTCGGGTCCGAGGCGTCGCGGGTGACGGTGACCGTCGCCTTCGCGCTCGACCGCAGCGGCCGCGTGGACGGCTCCATCGCGATGATCGGTTCCAGCGAGTCGGGCGCGGCCGCGACCGCCGCGTTCGAGTCCGCCCGGCGCGCGATCCTGCGCTGCCAGGCCGACGGCTTCCCGCTGCCGCCCGAGAAGTTCGAGCAGTGGCGCATGGTCGAGATGACCTTCAACCCCAGCGAGATGCGGATCCGGTGAGGAACGGCGTGGCCGAAAGCGCGCAGTCCACATCCGCGCGACTCTTTGCCGGACCCGAACCGCACGCGCTTGCGTATTGTCCGCAACGACCCATAAGGCCGCCGAAACCGGCCGCGACGAGGACGACGATGCTGAAGAGACTTTCCAGCCTGGCGATGGCCCTGATCGCGGCGGCGTTCCTCGCCGCGCCCGCGACCGCGCAGGACGGTCCCCTGCGGATCGAGATCACCGACGGCGTGATCGAACCGATCCCCTTCGCCGTGCCCGTCTTCGAGGCCGAGACGCCGGGGGCCGAGCAGGTGGCCGCGGACATCAGCCGCCTCGTCGCGCAGGACCTGGCGAACACCGGCCTGTTCCGCGAGATCCCGTCCTCGGCCTTCATCTCCAGCCCGGCGAGCTTTGCCACTCCGGTCGCCTATCCCGACTGGCGGGCGATCAACGCGCAGGCGCTGATCACTGGGGCGGTGTCGGTCAACGGCGGCAGCCTCGTCGTGAAGTTCCGCCTGTACGACGTCTTCTCGGGCGCCGAACTGGGGGCCGGACAGCAGCTGGCCGGCACCGTCGACGGCTGGCGGCGGATGGCGCACAAGGTTGCCGACCAGGTCTATTCGCGCATCACCGGCGAGAGCGGCTACTTCGACAGCCGCGTCGTCTTCGTGTCCGAGAGCGGGCCCAAGGACGACCGCGCCCGGCGCCTCGCGATCATGGATTACGACGGCGCGAACCTGCAGTACCTGACCGACTCCTCGTCGATCGTGCTTAGCCCCCGCTTCTCGCCCTCGGGCGACCGGGTGCTGTATACCAGCTACGCCAGCGGCAATCCGGCGATCAACCTGCTGCAGGTGGCGGCGCCGGGCGCCCGCGCCGTACCGACCGCGCCGGGCGAGCTGGCCATCGCCGCGCGGTTCAGCCGGGACGGCAGCCGGGTCATCTATTCCGCCTCGTCGGGCGGCAACTCGGACCTCTGGATCACCGACCTCGCCACCGGGCAGCACACGCGCCTGACCGACGCGGCGTCGATCGAGACGTCGCCGTCCTTCTCGCCCGACGGCTCGCAGATCGTCTTCGAGAGCGACCGCTCGGGCTCCCAGCAACTCTACATCATGCCTGCCTCGGGCGGGGAGCCGCGGCGGATCAGCTTCGGCGCGGGGCGCTACGGCAGCCCGGTCTGGTCGCCGCGAGGGGACCTCATCGCCTTCACCAACCAAGAGGGCGGACGCTTCCATATCGGCGTGATGCGCACCGACGGCTCGGAAGAGCGGTTGCTGACGACCTCGTTCCTGGACGAGAGCCCGACCTGGGCGCCGAACGGGCGGGTCCTGATGTTCACGCGAGAGACGCAAGGGGCGAGCGGCGGACCGTCGCTGTACTCGGTCGACATCTCGGGGCGGAACCTGCGGCAGGTGACGACGCCGGGCTTCGCCTCGGACGCGTCCTGGGGACCGCTGCAGAACTGACGGCGAAGTGATTCTTCCGGCGCCGGGAGGCGCGTGCTAGCATTGTTCCCGGGGCGAGACCGGGCCAACGAAAGAGGGTGGTGGGCATGAAATACGTGGTTGTGGCGGCGCTGATCGCGGGAATGGGACTGAGTGCCTGCACCCGGCCCGACCGGTTCGCGGACGGCGCCGGCGGCCCCGGCGCCGGCGGCGTCGAGACGCTGGGCGGCAATGGTGCGCTCGACCCCTCGGCCCTCGGCCCGAACGATCCGCGCAGCCCGCAATACTTCAACCAGACGATCGGCGACCGGGTCCTGTTCGTCGTCGACCAGTCGACGCTGACCGACCAGGCCCGCGCGACGCTGAACCAGCAGGCGCAGTGGCTGCTCACCAACTCCGACTACCTCGCGGTGATCGAGGGGCACGCGGACGAGCAGGGCACGCGGGAATACAACATCAACCTCGGCGACCGCCGCGCAAACGCGGTGCGCGAGTACCTGATCTCGCAGGGCGTCCCGGCGAACCGGCTGCGCACCGTCAGCTATGGCAAGGAACGGCCCGTCGCCGTCTGCTCGGACGAAAGCTGCTATTCGCAGAACCGCCGGGCGGTCACGGTCATCTCCATCGCGACGATCTCGTGATGGCGGGCGGGCGGATGAGACTCCTCGGGGTGCTTTCGATGTCCGCCGCGCTGGCGCTGCCGCTGGCGGCGCGGGCGCAGGAGTCGACGCTGGCCGACATCCGCCAGCAGCTCGCGGTCGTGTACGCCGACCTGCAGTCCCTTCGGTCCGAGCTGAACACGACCGGCGCGCCGCAGGCCGGGGCGACGGGCAACACGGCGCTCGAGCGGCTGGATGCGCTCGAGGCGCAGGTGCAGCGACTCACCAGCCGCGCCGAGGAGCTGGACTACCGGATCAACCGCGTCGTGACCGACGGGACGAACCGGATCGGCGACCTCGAGTTCCGCATCTGCGAGCTGGAGCCCGGCTGCGAAATCGGCGCCCTCGGCGACACGCCCAGCCTCGGCGGAGTGGATATCGAGGCGCAGATCCCGCAGCCCGAGGCGCCGCCGCCGTCGGACGGTCCGACGCTCGCCGTGAACGAGCAGGCGGATTTCGATGCGGCCAAGGCCGCTCTCGACGCGGGCAATTCGGCAGAGGCGGCGGACCTCTTTGGCCAGTTCGTGTCGAACTATCCGGGCGGCCCGCTGTCGGCGCAGGCCCTCTACTTCCGCGGCCAGGCGCTGGAGGCGACGGGCGACCTGACAACCGCCGCACGCGCCTACCTCGAAGCCTTCTCCGGCGCGCCCGACGGCTCGACCGCGCCCGACGCGCTCTACAAGCTCGGCGCCACTCTGGCGCAGCTTGGACAGGTGCAGGACGCCTGCATCACGCTCAACGAGGTGGGCACCCGGTTCCCCGGCAGCCCGGCCGAGGGGCAGGCGCAGGCGATGATGACGAGCCTGTCCTGCTCGTGATCCGGCGCCGTGGCGGCTGAGGCAGGCCGCGGCGGGATCGACCTGCCGCGCCGCTTCGCCGGGTCGATGGGCGCGCTTCTCGGCCCCGACTTTCCCGAGGATATCGGCCTCGCCGTCTCGGGCGGCGGCGATTCCATGGCGATGCTGCACCTCGCCGCCGGATGGGCGCGCGTCTACGGCGTCCGCCTGCGGGTCGCGACCGTGAATCATGGCCTGAGGAACGAGAGCGCGGCCGAGGCGGCGCTGGTCGCGGACGAGTGCCGCGGCCTCGGCCTGCCGCACGCGGTGCTGCGATGGGAGGACCGGCCGGCGGGCGGCAACCTGATGGACCGGGCCCGGCGCGCGCGGCTGGAGCTGATCGGGCGCTGGCGCGGCGTCTGTCGGCACGTGCTGTTCGCCCACACGAGGGACGACCAGGCGGAGACGGTGCTGATGCGCCTCGCCCGCGGCTCGGGGGTGGAGGGGCTGTCGGGCATGGCGGCACGGCGGCGGGTGCCCGGGCCGACGGGCCTGCACCCGATCCACGTTCCGGCCGGACCGCCGCGGCCCGCGACTATGGAAGGAGGGTGGGAGGTGGTCCGCCCCCTCCTCGACACCTCGCGGGCCGAGCTGCGGCACTATCTCAAGGCCCTGCGCATCCCCTTCGTCGACGACCCGACCAACGAGGATCCGGCTTACGACCGCGTCCGTGTCCGCCGCGCCCTGTCCATGCTGGCGGAGGAGGGGGTGACCGCCGAGGGGCTCGCCGCCACCGCCGCCCGGATGGGCCGCGCCCGTGAGGCGCTGGAGCGGCGGGCGGTCGAGGCGGCGCGGGCGCTGCTGCGGCCCGATCCGCTGGCGGCGGGGACGCTGGTCTTCGACCGCGACGGCTTCGCGGCGCTCGACGCCGACACGCGGCTGCGTCTGTTCGCCGCGGCCTTGGGTCATGTCGCGTCGGCGGAGTACCGCCCGCGCGGAGCGGCTCTGGAGGACGCGGCGGACCGCTGGCTCGCCGGCGGGACGGTGGTCCTGCACGGCGGCATGGGCATCGCCCGCGGCGATCGCCTCTTCGTCTGCCGGGAGCCGAAGGCGGTGGCGGACGAGGTGGCGACGGTCGGCGACGATGGCGCGACCTGGGACCGGCGCTGGCACCTGTCGGGCAGCGAAATCAGGGGGATGGAGGTCCGCCCCCTCGGCGAGGCCGGCCTCGCGCAGCTCGCGCTCCCCGTGGTGCGGCCACCCCGCGAGACGCTCCGCGGACTGCCGTCCGTCTGGGCCGGCGGCCGCCTCGTCGCCTGCGCCCCCCTCGGCCACGGCCCGGCGCACATCGTCCGGCTTCTGCCGCCGCGCGGCCCTTTTCCCGACGTGCTGCTATCGCATTGAAGATCGGGCCCCGATCCTTACATTGTGGCCAGCCGCGCCGGGAGACGACGGACCGTCCCCCGCGCGTGAACCTTCGGAGGGAGCCAAGCTTTTGGGTAACGCGCGCAACATCGCCTTCTGGGTGGTCCTGTTCCTCCTGATCCTGGCGCTCTTCAACCTGTTCTCCGGCGGCCAGTCGTCGATGGCCTCGAACTCCCGCAGCTACTCCGACTTCGTCGCGGCGGTGGAGAGCGGGAACGTCGCGCAGGTGACCCTGGACGGCGAGGAGGTGCGCTATCGCGGCACCGACGGCCGGGACTACGTGACGATCAAGCCCGAGGACGCGCAGATCACCGACCTGCTGATCGCCGAGAACATTCCGGTGCAGGCGCGCAGCCAGGAACAGTCGACCTTCACGACCTTCATCCTGTCGCTGCTGCCGTTCCTGCTGCTGATCGGCGTCTGGATCTACTTCATGAACCGGATGCAGGGCGGCGGCCGCGGCGGCGCCATGGGCTTCGGCAAGTCCCGGGCCAAGCTGCTGACCGAGAAGCATGGCCGCGTGACCTTCGACGACGTCGCCGGCATCGACGAGGCCAAGGAAGAGCTCGAGGAGATCGTCGAGTTCCTCCGCAACCCGCAGAAGTTCTCGCGCCTCGGCGGCAAGATCCCCAAGGGCGCGCTGCTGGTCGGCCCGCCGGGAACCGGTAAGACGCTGCTCGCGCGCGCCATCGCGGGCGAGGCGGGCGTGCCGTTCTTCACCATCTCCGGCTCCGACTTCGTCGAGATGTTCGTCGGCGTCGGCGCGAGCCGCGTGCGCGACATGTTCGAGCAGGCCAAGAAGAACGCGCCCTGCATCGTCTTCATCGACGAGATCGACGCCGTCGGCCGCTCGCGCGGCGTCGGCTACGGCGGCGGCAACGACGAGCGCGAGCAGACGCTGAACCAGCTGCTGGTCGAGATGGACGGCTTCGAGGCGAACGAGGGCATCATCATCGTCGCGGCGACCAACCGCCCCGACGTGCTCGACCCTGCCCTCCTGCGCCCCGGCCGCTTCGACCGCCAGGTCCAGGTGCCGAACCCCGACATCAAGGGCCGCGAGAAGATCCTCGGCGTGCACGCCCGCAAGGTGCCGCTCGGCCCCGACGTCGACCTGCGCATCATCGCCCGCGGCACGCCCGGTTTCTCGGGCGCCGACCTCGCCAACCTGGTGAACGAGGCTGCGCTGATGGCCGCCCGCGTGGGCCGGCGCTTCGTGACGATGATCGATTTCGAGAACGCCAAGGACAAGGTCATGATGGGGGCCGAGCGGCGGTCCATGGTCATGACCGAGGACGAGAAGAAGCTGACCGCTTACCACGAGGCCGGCCACGCCATCGTCGGCCTGAACGTCCCGCAGCACGACCCGATCCACAAGGCGACGATCATCCCGCGCGGCCGCGCCCTCGGCCTCGTGCTGTCGCTGCCGGAGCGGGACCAGCTGTCGGTTTCGCTGCAGAAGTACAAGTCCAAGATCGCCATGGCGATGGGCGGACGCGTCGCGGAAGAGCTGGTGTTCGGCAAGGACAACGTGACCTCTGGCGCCGCGTCCGACATCCAGCAGGTGTCCAAGATCGCCCGCGCGATGGTGACGCAGTTCGGCTTCGAGCCCGAGCTCGGCTACGTCGACTACGCGAACGAGCAGCAGAGCTATCTCGGCTCCTACCAGGGCGGCGCCAGCCACTCGGCCGCGACGCAGAAGATGATCGACGACAAGGTGAAGGAGATCATCGACGAGGGCTACGCCCGGGCCAAGCAGATCCTGACCGACCGCCGCGACGACCTGGAGCGGCTGGCGCAGGGCCTGCTGGAATACGAGACGCTGACCGGCAGCGAGATCACCCGCGTGATAGCGGGCGAGCCGCTGAACCGCGGCGACGACGATGCCGACCCGACCCCGCCGCCCTCGTCCGGCGCCTCGGTCACGGCAATTCCCAAGACCGGCGGTCGCAAGAAGGCCGGCGACGGCGGGCTGGAGCCGGAACCGACGGCCTGATCGCCAGGTGAGACACGACCAGAGGGGCTCGGCATAGCGCCGGGCCCTTCGTCGTTGCTACATCGTGGCGAGCCAGCCCCAGAGGACGGCGAAGCCGGCGACGACGCCGGTGACGGCCGTGACCCGCAGCGCGGCGCTCGGCAGGCGCAGCACCGCCTCGATCGCGAGGCCGAGCAGGGCGAGGAGCAGGGCGGCGAGGGCGAAATCCGCCCCGGTCCAGTCGACCTCCGCCGACAGCTGCATCCCGGCGAGCGGGATCAGCAGCAGGCCGGCGAGCCCGCCCCAGAGCCAGGGACGAAAGGGAGTGCGTTGCATCATCGGGGCCTCGGTCAGGATGGTGTCCGTGAGCCCCAGCCTACCGCGGCGTCGCAGCCGGACAAGCCGCGGCTCGTGCAGGCCTTGCGCAGATCGCCGCGATCGGCCCCGCCGGGCGCGGGCGGCTCCATCGCGACGACGCTGCCGCGCGGGGCGCGCTGCCGGTCCGCCCCCGCCTTGCGTCCCGCGGGCCGTCCGCGCAGTGTGCCGGCCGGATCGTCGAGGAGTCGCCCCCATGCCCGCACTGGAGCCCACCGACCATGTCGGCCGCATCGCCTGGCTCGGCTATCAGCCGGTGCCGGTGGAGAACCTCGTCATCACCGGCGCCCCGCTGGACGAGATGCCGCTGGGCTTCGGCGGCTACGAGGGAGAGGTCCATGCCGGCGTCACCCGGCCCTCGTGCAGCCGCGTGACGGCGCAGCACCCGAGGGGCACCGAGATCGCCAACGTCCGGCAGCTGTGCGTCGTCTCGGTCGAGGAGATGGCGGCCGTCGCGGCGGAGCTGGGGATGGAGCGGATCGACTATGCCTGGGTCGGCGCCTCGGTGGTGATCGAGGGGATTCCGGATCTGACGCACCTGCCGCCGTCCTCGCGCCTGCAGGGGCCGGATGGCGCGACCCTCGTTGTCGACATGGAGAACCTGCCCTGCCAGGAGCCGGCGGTGACGATGACGAAGGCCACGGGCGGGCAGGGCAAGGCGTTCAAGGCGGCGGCGAAGGGCCGCCGCGGCGTGACGGCGTGGGTGGAGCGGCCGGGAACGCTTCGCGTCGGCGACGCCGTGCGGCTGCACGTGCCGGCACAGCGGGCGTGGCAGCCGTGAGCGACCGGACCGCGCGGCTGACCGCGGCGGCGCTCACGCTGGTCCTCGTCCTGTGGGTGGGCGGGGCCGCGGCGCTCGGCCTCGGCGATCCGCTGACATCGGAGACCGGGGCGCTGGAGCGGGCGAGCTTTGCCGCGCTGGTCGCGACGCTGCTGCTGTGGGTGGCACGGGAGCCAAGCCACGCGCTCGGCGCCGGATGGGCGGTGACGGTGCTGCTGATCGGCCTCGCGGGGAGAGAGCTCGACCTCGACAAGGCCTTCCTCGCCGACGGAATCCTCAAGTCGGATCTCTACCGGGGGCCGAACCCGCTGGCCCACAAGGCGATCGGCCTTGTCGTGGTCGCCGTAGCCCTTTGGGCGTTCGTGCGGTGGGTGCGGCGGGGACGGCGTGCCTTCGCCACCGGCCTTCGCACCGGGAGCGCCTGGGCGTGGTGCCTCGCGGTCGCCATCGTCCTCGGCGTCGGATCGAAGAGCATCGACGGCGCCGACAGGAAACTGGCCCCGCTCGGGATCGAGCTGGGGCCAGAGGTCGTGAAGTCGCTGTCGCTGGTCGAGGAGGGGGCGGAGTTCGTCTTCGCCCTCCTCCTCGTGTGGGCCGTCGCGCTGGTGCCGCGCGCCGCCGCTCAGCGCAGGACGTAGTAGTAGATCACCGGCATCGGGCCACCGGCCTCGGCGCCGCCGTCGGCGGCCGTCTGTTCGGTCGCGCGGCCCATGCGGGCGTCAGCGGCGTTCATGTACTCCTCGCGGCTGATGTCGCCCGAGGCGTCGGTGTCGAGGCTGCCGAACATGCGGTCCAGTTCGGCCTCGATCATCTGCTCGCGGTCCGCGCCGCGCGCTTCCCATTCCTCGCGGCTGAGGCCCTGATCGTTGTTCGCGTCCAGCAGGCGCAGGGCCTGGCCGAGGCGGCTGGCCATCTGCTCGGCCTGCATCGTCGTGCCGTCGGTCATGGTGGAGGCGTCTGCGGTCTGTTCGGCGCCGGCGTCCGCCATCTCCGTGCCGGCGTCGCCGGCGTCGTCCGCCGCCGCCGTGTCGCCGCCCGGCAGCATGACGAACGCCTCGGCCCAGCCGGTCGTCGCCGCGCCGCCGGAGGCCTCGAGGTTGCGCAGCTGCGCCACGATCTCGCCGCTCTCGATCTGGCCGCTCCGGTCGCTGTCCATCTCGTCGAAGCCCGCGGCGGGATCGTCGGTCGCGGCGAGCGTCGCCTCGGCCGCAGCTTCGGTGCAGGCGGCGAGTTCGTCGCGGGTGATCGTGCCGTCCTCGTCGGCGTCGATGTTCTCGTAGGCGCCGCTGGCGATGGCGGCCGCTTCTTCGGGCGAGATGTAGCCGTCGGAATCAGTGTCGCCCTGGATGAAGGCGGCCTCGCAGAACGGGCTCACCGGCGTCTCGGCCGACTGCGCCAGTGCGCCGGTCGCGGCAAGGGCGAGGGTGAGGGCGGTGGCAGTGGTGTGGGTCTTGTGCATGGGGTCGGTCCTCCCGTCTGGTCGGTCCGATCCGCCGCAGCGGACCGAAAGGGTCTGGTGTGAAGTTGCCGGCCGCCACGCACGTGGTGCCGCGGCCGGCCCGTGTGCGGAATCAACCGCAGTCGCGGACGCGGGTTCCGGACCTGGGCGGGTCGGATCGCGTGTGTACGGTCCTGACCGGGACGCCGTTTCCGATCGGAACCGCGATTTCCCGGCGGCCGCCGATTCCGGCGCGATTACCGTCGCAATCCGGCCCTCTCCACCCTCGCCAAGGGGGCAGAAACCGGGGCATCACACCCGCCAAACGGACGGCGCGGGCCGAGGGGAGAAGCGATGAGCCACAAGACCGACATCGAGATCGCACGCGAGGCGTCCAAGCGGCCGATCCAGGAGATCGGCGCCAAGCTGGGCATCCCGTCGGACGACCTGCTGCCCTACGGCCACGACAAGGCCAAGGTCAGCCAGGCCTTCATCGACGGTGTGCAGGACCGGCCGAACGGCAAGCTGATCCTCGTCACCGCGATCAATCCGACGCCTGCGGGCGAGGGCAAGACGACGACGACCGTGGGCCTCGGCGACGGGCTGAACCGGATCGGCAAGAAGGCGGCGATCTGCATCCGCGAGGCCTCGCTCGGGCCCAACTTCGGGATGAAGGGCGGCGCGGCGGGCGGCGGTTACGCCCAGGTCGTGCCGATGGAGGAGATGAACCTCCACTTCACCGGCGACTTCCACGCGATCACCAGCGCCCACAACCTGCTGGCCGCGATGATCGACAACCACGTCTACTGGGGCAACGAGCAGGACATCGACGTCCGGCGCATCGTCTGGCGCCGCGTGATCGACATGAACGACCGGGCGCTGCGGCAGATCACCGCCTCGCTCGGCGGCGTCGCCAACGGCTTCCCGCGCGAGGCCGGCTTCGACATCACGGTCGCGTCCGAGGTCATGGCGATCCTCTGCCTCGCCCGCGACCTGAAGGACCTGCAGAAGCGCCTCGGCGACATGATCGTCGCCTACCGCCGCGACCGCACGCCCGTCTACGCCCGCGATCTCAAGGCCGATGGCGCGATGACGGTGCTCCTCAAGGACGCGATGCAGCCGAACCTCGTCCAGACGCTGGAGAACAACCCCGCCTTCGTCCATGGCGGCCCGTTCGCCAACATCGCCCACGGCTGCAACAGCGTGATCGCGACGACGACGGCGCTGAAGGTGGCGGACTACGTGGTGACGGAAGCCGGCTTCGGCGCGGACCTCGGCGCCGAGAAGTTCATGAACATCAAGTGCCGCAAGGCCGGCCTCGCGCCCGACGCGGTGGTGATCGTTGCCACCTGCCGCGCGCTGAAGGCCAACGGCGGGGTGGGCAAGGCCGACCTGAACAAGGAGAACGTCGAGGCGGTGAAGAAGGGCTGCGCCAACCTCGGCCGCCACATCGCGAATGTGAAATCCTTCGGCGTGCCCGTGGTCGTCGGGATCAACCACTTCGTCAGCGACACCGACGCCGAGGTGCAGGCGGTGAAGGACTACGTCAAGGCGCAGGGGTCCGAGGCGATCCTGTGCAAGCACTGGGCCAAGGGGTCCGAGGGGATCGAGGATCTCGCGAAGAAGGTGGTGCAGCTGGCGGAGTCCGGCTCGTCGCAGTTCGCGCCGCTCTATCCCGACGAGATGCCGCTGTTCGAGAAGATCGAGACCATCGCCACCCGCATCTACCACGCCGACGAGGTGCTGGCCGACCAGAAGGTGCGGGACCAGCTGCATGCGTGGGAGGAGCAGGGCTATGGCAACCTGCCGATCTGCATGGCCAAGACGCAGTATTCCTTCACCACCGACCCCAACCGCCGCGGCGCGCCGGAGCATCATTCGGTGCCGGTCCGCGAGGTGCGGCTGTCGGCGGGAGCGGGCTTCGTCGTGGTGATCTGCGGCGAGATCATGACCATGCCGGGCCTGCCCCGCGTGCCGTCGGCCGAGACGATCCGGCTGAACGACGCGGGCCAGATCGAGGGCCTGTTCTGAGCGAGGGCGGCCTCGGGGGACATCGAGCCCCCCTCGACCGGCCGGCGCCACGGGCGCCGGCTGCCTCCGGCGGGGATATTTCAGGCAACATGAGAGGGGCAGGGCGATGGGCGCTCGGGTGATCGACGGCAAGGCCTTCGCGGCGGACGTGCGCGGGCGCGTGGCGGAGCACGTGGCGCGGCTGAAGGAGGAGCACGGGATCGTGCCGGGGCTGGCGGTCGTGCTGGTCGGCGAGGACCCGGCGAGCCAGGTCTATGTCCGCTCCAAAGGCAAGATGACGAAGGAGGTCGGGATGGCCTCGTTCGAGCATCGGCTGGACGCCTCGGTCTCCGAGGCGGAGCTGCTGGAGCTGGTGGGCCGGCTGAACGCCGATCCGGCCGTGCACGGCATCCTGGTGCAGCTGCCGCTACCCAAGCACATGTCGGAATCGAACGTCATCACAGCGATCGACCCGGACAAGGACGTGGACGGCTTTCACATCTTCAACGTCGGCCGTCTGGCGACGGGGCAGAAGGCGATGGTGCCCTGCACGCCGCTCGGATGCCTGATGCTGCTGCGCGACCTGCACGGCTCCTTGTCGGGGATGGACGCGGTGGTGATCGGGCGGTCGAACATCGTCGGCAAGCCGATGGCGCAGCTGCTGCTCGGCGACAGCTGCACGGTGACGGTGGCACATTCGCGGACGAAGGACCTCGCCGACGTGGTGCGGCGGGCGGACCTCGTGGTGGCGGCGGTCGGCCGGGCCGAGATGGTGCCGGGCGACTGGATCAAGCCGGGCGCGACGGTGATCGACGTCGGCATCAACCGGGTGGAGCGGGACGGAAAGAACGTCCTGGTCGGCGACGTCGACTACGCCTCCTGCGCCGAGGTGGCGGGCGCGATCACGCCGGTGCCGGGCGGGGTCGGGCCGATGACGATCGCGTGCCTGCTGGCGAATACGCTGACCGCGTGCTGCCGGTCGAACGGCCTGCCGGAGCCCGAGGGGCTGACCGCCTAGTCCGCGCTAGCCCGCCCGGCGGAGCGGCCGGACCCGGGGCGGGTGCTGCCGGCGGGCGGTGCCGGCGGTGACCGGCACCAGCACGGGGCGCGGGCCGGTCAGGATCGCGAAGCTGGGGCCGGGGAAGAGGGCCGACAGCTCGGCACAGGTGGCGCGCAGGCCCCCCGTATAGGTGCCGTAGGCCGGCAGGATCAGCCGGTCGGCGTCGAACAGGAAGGCGGGGCGGCTTTCGGGACCGACGCGGTGCTTGGGGTGGTAGTGGCCGGAGACTTCCGGGCCGGCGGCGGGCGTCGCGATGTGGCGGAAGGTCAGGCCATCCACCGACAGCTCCGCCCGGTGCTCTCCCGAGAGACCGGACGGCCCCGGATCGTGGTTGCCCTCGATCCAGATCCAGCGCCGCCCGGCCTGCAGGCCGAGGAGGCGGAGGCGATCCGTCTCGTCCAGCGCCTCGGCCGCGGCGAGGTCGTCGAAGGAATCGCCGAGGCAGATCAGCGTGCGGGCGTCCGTGGCGGCGAGGTCGGCGGCGAGGCGGTCCAGCGTCTCGGCCACCTCGTAAGGCGGCAGCATCAGCCCCAGCCGCCGCGCGACGCGGTCGGACTTGCCGAGGTGCAGGTCCGACACGCAGAGCCATCCCGCCGCCCGGTCCCACAGCGCCCCGGAGGGAAGTGCCGTGAGGGTGCGGCCGGCGAAGGGGAAGTCGAGCGTGTTCATGCTGCGTTCCTAGGCCGGGAGGGCCGGGGAGGGCAAGGGTCCTGCGCCTATAGCGCGCCGAGGCCGGACTCGCGCAGCAGGCGGTCCGCCTCGACCTCCATCAGCCGTTGCCTGCCGGCGCCCTCGATCGGCACGCGCCCCCGCTCCAGCAGCATCGGCGCGGCGAGCGGGGACGGCCCCTCGAGCCGCACGTGATCCACCCGCCCGGCGGTGCGGCCCAGCATCTCCTCGATCCGGCCAAAGGAGACGAGACCGCGCAGCGCCTCGTCCCGGGTGATCCGCAGGAGGAGATGGTCGGGGTCGTATTTGTGCAACGTGTCGTAGAGGATATCCGAGGAGAACGTGGCCTGCCGGCCTGATTTCTTCAACTGCGGCAGGTTGCGCTCGATCAGGCCGGCGATGATGCCGACGTTCCGGAAGGTCCGCTTCATCACCGCGTTGCCCGACAGCCAGGTCTCCAGCCCGTCCGTCAGATCCTCCCGCGACAGCAGCGGCGCGGGGTCCGTCACCTCGTCCAGCCCCCAGATCAGCGTCGCGTAGTCCGTCGCGACAAAACCCAAGGGATGCAGCCCCGCCTGCTCCATCCGGTGAGTCAAAAGGAGGCCCAGCGTCTGCTGCGCGTTGCGGCCGGCGAAGGTATGCAGGCAGGTGTGGGCGCGCCCCTCGAACGGGAAGCTCTCAACCAGGATGCGGTCGGCCTGCGGCATCTGGCTGCGGTCCTGCTGCAGCCACAGCCAGTCGCGGACGTGCTCGGGCAGATCCGACCAGTCGTCCGAATTGATGAGGGCGAGGATGCGGTGCTGCAGCTCGGTCGTGGTCGAGAACTTGGTGCCGCCGTAGGTCGCGACCCGCGGCTCCTTGTCGGCGCGGCGCGAGACCTCGACGATCATCTCCTTCAGGCCCTCGTAGCGGACGACCTGGCCACCGATCAGGAACGTCTCGCCGGGATGCAGTGTGGCGGCGAAGCCTTCCTCGATCTCGCCCAGCATCTGGCGCGAGCCGCGCATCCGCACGTCGACGTTGTCGTAGTCGATGATCGTGCCGAGGTTCATGCGGATGCGCGTGGTCGCGCGGGGGTCGCGGAGGGACCACGTCCCGTCCGGCCCCTGCTTCAGCCGCTGCCAGCGGTCGTAGGCGCGCAGCGCGTAGCCGCCGGTGGCGACGAAGGCGAGACAGTCGTCGAACTCGGCCCGGGTCAGGTCGGCGTAAGCGCCGGCGGTGCGGACCTCGGCATAGAGGTCGTCGGCAAGGAACGGCCCGGCGCAGGCGCGGATCAGGATGTGCTGGCAGAGGACGTCCTGCGGCCCGCGGCCCCGTGGCTCGCCGTCGAGCTCGCCCGCGCGCGCGGCCTCCAGCGCGGCGACGCACTCGATCACCTCGAAGCGGTTGGCGGGCACGATCAGCGCCTTGGACGGGGCGTTGTAGCGGTGGTTGGCGCGGCCGATGCGCTGGACGAGCTTCTTGACGTTCTTCGGCGCGCCGATCTGGATCACCAGATCCACGTCGCCCCAGTCGATCCCGAGGTCGAGCGTGCCGGTGCAGACGATGGCGCGCAGCTCGCCCGCCAGCATCGCCGCCTCCACCCGGTCGCGGGCGACGCGGGAGAGGCTGCCGTGGTGGATGCCGATGGGCAGCGCGTCCTCGTTCTCCAGCCACAGGCGGTGGAAGAAGATCTCGGCCTGGGCGCGGGTGTTGTGGAAGATCAGCGTCGTGGTGTGGCGCTTCACCTCCTCCAGCACGGCGGGGATGGCGTAGGCGGCACCGCCGCCGGCCCAGGGCGGCCGCTCCTCCGTGACCAGCATCGAGATGTCGGGCGGCGGGCCGGGGTCGGCGTAGAGGATCTCGCACGGGTCCGGCGCCTTCGCCAGCTGCGCGGCGAGGCCGGCGGGGTCCTCGACCGTGGCGGACAGGCCGACGCGGCGCAGGCCCGGCGCCAGCGCCTCCAGCCGGGACAGGGCCAGCATCAGCTGGTCGCCCCGCTTGCTCTCGGCCAGGGCGTGGATCTCGTCGACGATGACGCGCTGCAGGCCGGCGAACATCCGCGGCGCGTCCTCGTAGCTGATGAGGAGGGCCAGGCTCTCGGGCGTGGTCAGCAGGATGTGCGGCGGGTCGGCGCGCTGGCGTCTCTTGGCGTGGGCGGAGGTGTCGCCGGTCCGGTCCTCGATCCGGATCGGCAGGCCCATCTCCTCCACCGGGGTGCGCAGGTTGCGGCGAATGTCGGCGGCCAGCGCCTTCAGGGGCGAGACGTAGAGGGTGTGCAGCCCCTCGTGACCGCCGTCCGCAAGTTCGGCCAGCGTCGGCAGGAACCCGGCCAGCGTCTTGCCGCCGCCGGTCGGCGCGATCAGCATCAGCGACGGCGCGTCCGCGCGCGCCAGCATGTCGGCCTGGTGCGGGTGGATCGTCCAGCCCTTCGAGGCGAACCAGTCGGCGAAGCGTGGGGGCAGGGCGCTCATGGGCGCGAAGATGCCACGCGCCGGCGCAGGTTCAAGCTTTGTTCCGCAGCGTCGGCCGGGAGGGACGTGTCAGGCGCTCTCGCGCCGGGGCTGGCCGCGGGCCCGCTCCTGCGCGGCGCGGCGGCGGGACATCATGTCCAGCCGGCGCATACGGGCGCGGCGGGGGGCGGCGTTCCCGTCGAACCGCGCCATCGCGCGGATCGGGCGCACCTCCTCTTCCGCGACGTCCTCTTCGTCGCGCATCGGCGTGTTCAGGCCGGCGAAGATTGCCGCTGCGCCGATTGCGATCAGGCCGAGGCCGAGGGCACCGGGATAGCCGCGGGCGTAGAACGTCACGGACAGGATGATGACGGCGAGTACGGCGAGAAGGGCGGCGGCGTGTTTCATGGTGAGGCATCCGCGGGTGACACAACTATAAGTTGTATTCGGCGGGACCGGCCTTTCAAGCGCAATCGACATCGGCCGGATGCAAATTCTTGCGCTTGTGGCCAAGGATTGACGGCTGGCCGGCGTCCCACCAACCGTGATGCTGATGGACACCACGGACGAAAGCCTCGCCAGAGCGGCGGCCGGCGGGGACCGCGCGGCCTTCGCCGCGCTGCTGGAGCGGCATTACGACCGCCTGTTCCGGCTGGCCTTCCGGCTGACCGGCAGCCGGGCCGAGGCCGAGGATCTCACGCAGGACGTCTGCGCCGCGCTGCCGGCCAAGCTCGCCTCCTTCCGCGGGGCGGCGAAGGTCACCACATGGCTGTGGCGGGTGATGGTGAACGCCGCGCACGACCGGCGGCGGCGCCGGACGGTCCACGCGAAGGCCGCCGAGGGCTGGGGCGACTGGGAGCTGAACCGGCGCGCCGGCAACGACGAGGCGGCGGCGCGGACCGACTGGCTGATGGCGGCGCTGGGGCGCCTGCCGGACGACCTGCGCGACACGCTGGCGCTGATCCTGGACGACCTCACCCACGCCGAGGCGGGCGAGGTGCTGGGGATCAGCGAGGGCACGGTCAGCTGGCGCGTGTCCGAGGCGAAGAAGCGCCTGAAGCGGATGAAGGAGGAGGAGCAGGCATGAGCCCTCCGGGTGACGACGACTTCGATCTGGACGCGCTGAAGGATGCCGTCGCGGACGCGACGCCGCGGCCCGACCCGGCCGTGCGGGCCGCGCATCTGCGGCTGGCGCAGGAGAATTTCGACCGGCTCCAAGGATCGCGGGATCCCTCCCGTCTCACCGCCGAGGCCCCGAACGCGGGGGCCTGGCCAGGAGTGAGACGGATGCTGAACGCGATCACCACCCGGGGCAGGCTGACCGCCACCACCGCCCTCGTCGCCTGCGGGCTGCTGCTGACGCCCGCCGGGCAGGACCTGTGGCGCCCGGCGCCCGGGGTGCTGGGCGGGCCCCAGACGCCGGAGTTGGTGCTGCAGCCCGATCCCGCCGCGCCGCCGGCGCCGGAGGCGCAGACGCAGACGCAGACGCACGCTGAAGCGGACGATGCGGCCGACGCGCCGGTCGTTGCGATGGAGCCGTCGCCGGCCGACGAGGCCGCGCCGGAGGCCGCCCCCCGAGGTCGGATGCCCGAGGCGGAGGCGGCCGAGGAGAGCCTCGCCGACGTCGCCCCGCCGCCGCCGGCCGTCGCGCCCGCGCCGCAGGTGATGCAGCGCGTCGCGCCCCCCGGCGGCGCGGCGATGACCACCGCCCCGCAGGCCGATGGCGACGCAGTGGCGGGCCTCGTCGCGCCGGCGCCCGAGATGGCGCCGCCGCCCCGGCCCGACACCGAACCTTTCGCGAACGAGGCGCCGAACCCGGTGAAGATCACGGTGGAGGAGCCGGTCTCGACCTTCTCCATCGACGTCGACACGGCGTCCTGGGCGATCGTCCGCAACTCGCTGACGAGGGGCCAGCTGCCGCCGCGCGACGCGGTGCGGGTCGAGGAGATGGTGAACTACTTCCCCTACGACTACCCCGCGCCGGACGCGGACGCGGACACGCCCTTCCGCCCCACGGTGACCGTGTTCGAGACGCCGTGGAACACCGACACGCAGCTCGTCCGCATCGGCCTGCAGGGCGAGATGCCGGCCGTCGCCGAGCGGCCGCCGCTGAACCTGGTGTTCCTGATCGACACGTCCGGCTCGATGGAGGATCCGTCCAAGCTGCCGCTCTTGAAGCAGTCCTTCCGTCTGATGCTGGACAACCTGCGCCCCGAGGACGAGGTGGCGATCGTGACCTACGCCGGCTCGGCAGGCCTGGCGCTGCCGGCGACGCCGGCGGGCGAACGTTCCACGATCCTCGCCGCGCTCGACCGGCTGGCGGCGGGCGGCTCCACCAACGGGCAGGGCGGGCTGGAGCAGGCCTACCGGGTGGCGGAGGAGATGGCGGCGGAGGGCGAGGTCTCCCGCGTGATCCTGGCCACCGACGGCGACTTCAACGTCGGCGTCAGCGAGCCGGGCGGCCTGACGGAGTACGTGGAGCGGCAGCGGGACAGCGGCACGTACCTCAGCGTCCTCGGCTTCGGGCGCGGCAACCTTGACGACGCCGTGATGCAGGCGCTGGCGCAGAACGGCAACGGCACGGCCGCCTACATCGACACGCTGAACGAGGCGCAGAAGGTGCTGGTGGACCAGCTGACCGGCGCGCTGTTCCCGATCGCCGGCGACGTGAAGGTGCAGGTGGAGTGGAACCCGGCCGAGGTCGCGGAGTACCGGCTGATCGGCTACGAGACCCGGGCGCTGCGGCGCGAGGACTTCAACAACGACGCGGTGGACGCGGGCGAGTTGGGGGCGGGGCACTCGGTGACGGCGCTCTACGAAGTGACGCCGGTCGGCTCGCCGGCCCGGCTGTCCGACCCCTTGCGCTACCAGCCCGAGCAGGTCGCGGGGGCCGAGGGCGAGCTCGGCTTCCTGCGGCTGCGCTGGAAGGCGCCGGGCGAGGACGTCAGCCGCCTTATGGAGACGCCGATCGGAGAGGCCGTGACCGCGCCCGACACCGAGGCCGCCTTCGCCGCCGCCATCGCCGGCTTCGGCCAGCTGCTGCGCGGGTCGGACTACCTGGGCGACTGGGGCTACGACGAGGCCATCGCGCTGGCCAACGCGAACCGGGGCGAGGACCCGTTCGGCTACCGCACCGAGGCGGTGCAGCTGATGCGCCTGGCGCAGTCGCTGACCCGTTAGCCGGCCGCGTTCGCCACCGCCGCGCCAGAGCTGCCGCTGACTTACCCCTGCGGCAGCGACGTCTGTACGTTTCCGGATGAACCGCAAGGTTGCTCTTTCATGCGTCAACGGCATAATTTCCCCTCCATTTCGCGCGGGGCGAGGAGACCGGAGATGGACGAAGAGCAGGCCAGCCAGGCGGCGCGAAGCGCCTCTTGCGCGCAACTGGGGATCGTGATCACCGACGCCCGGGCCGAGGACAATCCCATCACCTTCGTGAACGACGGCTTCCAGCGCATCACGCTCTACAGTCGCGAATTCGCCATCGGGCGGAACTGCCGCTTCCTGCAGGGCGAGAGGACCGAGCGCGAGGCGGTGGAGGACATCCGCCGCAAGCTCGGCACGGGCGAGGAGTTCCAGGTCGAGATCACCAACCACAAGGCCGACGGGACGGCGTTCCGCAACCAGCTCCTGATCTCGCCGATCACCGACGACGCGGGCGAGGTGACCACCCACTTCGGTGTGCAGCGTCTGATCGACGACGACACGGGGCAGGACCGGCAGTCGCTGGACCTGCTGCGCGAGCTGCAGCACCGGGTGAAGAACCACCTGTCGATGGTCGTCAGCATGATCCGCATCCAGGCGACCCGGAAGGTCACGCCCGAGTCCCTGCGGGCGGTCGGCCGGCGGGTGGAGGCGCTGAGCCTGCTGTACGAGGAGCTGTTCGCCACCAGTTCCACATCGCAGGCGGGGGAGACGATCCACACCGGCGCCTATCTCAGCCGCATCGCCTCGGCCATCGCGGGACTGGAGGGGCGCAGCGCGATCCGCGTCAACGTCGATTGCGAGGAGATCGACCTCCCCGTCGACAAGGCCGCCCGCCTCGGCCTGCTCCTGTCGGAGCTGCTGACCAACGCGCTGGAACATGCCTTCGAGGGACGGGAGAGCGGTTTCATCCGCGTCCGGTTCGAAAAGCTGACCGGCGGGGGGGTGCGCCTGTCGGTCGAGGACGACGGCGTCGGCCTGCCCGAGGACAGCAACTGGCCCTACGAATCGATGAGCGTCGAGGGCCAGCGCGAGCGGGCGGAGCACGAGGACGGCGAGCTGGACACGACGGGCGACAAGTCCCATTCGGGCGTCGGCGGAAGCATCATCGTCGCGCTGACCAAGACGCTGGGCGCCACGCTCGACGTGAACCGGGCGCTGCGCGGGACCATCGTGACGGTCGATTTCGAAGCGACCTGACCGCGCGTCAGAGCCGTCCCTCGCACTCGTAATAGTCCCGCAACGTCCGGTCCCTCTTGGCCCGGAGCAGCGTCTGGGCGCGGTCGGGCGCTCCAACGCTGCGGTGAATGCAGGAGACCCGCGACCAGGCGATCACCTACCTGCAGCAGCGCGAGGCCGAGATGACACCTCTTCGTGGAAGCGGGCGGCGGCGTCGAGGTCGGTGACCGGGATCTCGGTCCAGACGGCGGTGAAGGCGGCCATGTCGCGTCTCCTTGGCTGGCGATGAGAGACCGTCGCACACCCCCGCTGACAGGGTGATGTCAGCATGCGTCAGTGGAACCCGCTCATCCAGCCGAGGCCGTCGCGGGTCGCGCCGCGCGGCGTGTATTCCGCCCCGACCCATCCGTCCCACCCCTCGGCGCCGAGGGCATGGAGGAAGTCGAGCACCGGCGCGTCCGGCTCGCCCCGGTCGGTCGTGGCGCCGATCTGCACGTGGGTGGCGACGGGACGCACCTTCTCCCACGTGGCGGCGAGGTCGCCGGTGATGCGCTGCGCATGCCAGGTGTCGAACTGCAGCCCGACATTCGGTGCGCCGACCTCGACCAGGATGTCGAGGGCGAGGTCGAAGTCGGCAAGGAACCAGCCGGGGCGGTCGGTTCGATTGATGACCTCGATCGTGAAGGCCGTGCCCCGCCCGGAGGTAGCGGCGTGGCGCAGGTTTCGCACCAGCGTCGCCCGCGCCTCGGGGCCCTCCGCCGCGCCGCACATCAGGTGCAGGCGCGGGCACTTCAGGACCTGCGCGACGCGCAGCGCGCGGTCGAGATCGCGCCGGAACCGCGTCTCGAGACCGGGAACGGCGGCCCAGCCCCGCTCGCCCCCGGTGTAGTTCGGCGGCGGCGCGTTGAAGAGGCAGACCGGCAGACCGGCCCAGACCAGCCGGTCGCGCAGGTCCTGCACCGCCACCCCGTAGGGATCATGCATTTCCACCCCCGCGAACCCCGCCCCGGCCGCCGCCGCGGGCCGCTCGAGCAAGGGCGTTTCGGTGAAGAGGGTGGTCAGATTCGCAGCAAACTTCATGGGAACTCGCACCAGACGCGGCGCAATTCCTGCCGCGGCGCGCGCGGCGGTGCAACCGCCGCAGCCCTCGCCTCTCGGCAGGTGGGCGAAGTCCTGCGACGGTGCCTCGCGCAGGGCGACGTTCGGCGAGAAAAGCGGCAGTCCGTGCAGGACGGATCAGGGCAGCTCGTCCGCCGGGATGATCGGGAAGAACACTCCGCCCGAGACCACGCCGAACCAGTCGGCCCCGTCATGGGGTCGCACCTCGCCGAGGTCCACCAGCCGGTAGAAGCTCTTGCGGTCGATCAGCGCCTCGAGGTTGTGGCGGACCAGGACGTAGGGGCTGGGCTCCCCCGTCGCCGCGTCGCGCACGACGCGGATCGGGTGGTCCGGCCCTGCCACCACGCGGTCGCCGACGTTCGTCATGAACTGCAGACCGTCCGGGACCGGCTCGAAGTCGACCGCGACGAACGGCGCATCCTCCACCTGGATCCCGACCTTCTCAACCGGGGTCACGAGGAAGTAATCGTCCCCGTCCTTGCGGATGATCGACGAGAAGAGCCGCACCAGCCCTTCGCGCCCGATCGGCGTGCCGAGGTAGCACCAGGTGCCGTCCCGCGCGATGCGCATGTCCAGATCGCCGCAGAAGGGCGGATCCCACAGGTGCACCGGCGGCGGGCCGCGGCGGCCTGCCTTTCGGGCGGCGGCGGCGATCCCGTCGGCGGTCGCGCCCGTGGTCGCGGATGTCTCACGGCTTGGTGTCTTTGCCATGGTGGCGGGCGTCTGTATCTGTTTCTCTCGTCGCAAGGGTAGCAGGAACGGGAGCCGTGTCATGTCCGACGCCGATCTGGTCGCGTCCATCGAGGGGCTCGGCGACAGGCTGAGCGCCGCCCGCGCGTCCATCGCGCGGCGCTTCATCGGGCAGGACCGGGTGGTCGACCTGACGCTGGCCGCGCTGGTCTCGGGCGGGCACGCCCTGCTGATCGGCCTGCCGGGTCTCGGCAAGACGCGACTCGTGGACACGCTCGGCACCGTGATGGGGCTGGCGGCGAACCGAATCCAGTTCACGCCGGACCTGATGCCGGCCGATATCCTTGGCAGCGAAGTGCTCGAGACCTCCGCCGACGGCTCGCGCGCGTTCCGCTTCATCGAGGGGCCGATCTTCTGCCAGCTCCTGATGGCGGACGAGATCAACCGCGCCAGCCCGCGCACCCAGTCGGCCCTCCTGCAGGCGATGCAGGAGCGCGAGGTGACGATCGCCGGGCAGCACCGGCCCCTCGGCGCGCCGTTCCACGTCCTCGCCACCCAGAACCCGATCGAGCAGGAGGGGACCTATCCGCTGCCCGAGGCGCAGCTTGACCGCTTCCTCGTGCAGATCGACGTGCCGTACCCCGAGCGCGGGACCGAGCGGGACATCCTTCTTTCCACGACGGGCACCGAGGACGCACGGTCCGAGGCGGTGTTCACCGGGGCCGAGCTGATCGAGGCTCAGCAGGTGCTGCGGCGGATGCCGGTCGGCGACACCATCGTCGAGATGATCCTCGACCTCGTGCGCGCCTGCCGCCCGTCCGACCCGACCGCGCCGGCCTACGTCCGCGAGAGCGTCAGCTGGGGGCCGGGGCCGCGGGCGGCGCAGGCGCTGATGCTGACCGTCCGGGCCGAGGCGCTGATCTCGGGCCGGCTGTCGCCGTCGCCCGAGGACGTGTTCCGGCTGGCCGGGCCGGTCCTGCAGCATCGGATGGCGCTGTCCTTTGCGGCGCGGGCGCGGGGCGAGAGCCTGCCGCAGCTGATCGATCGCATCGCGGGCGAGGTGACGAGGGCAAGGGCCGCCGCGTGAGCGACCCGCTCGCCCTTCGCGCCGGCGCCGAGACGCTCGCCGCGCCGCTGCCGCCGCTGCTGGCCGAGGCCGAGCATCTGGCGGCGGCCGTCCTCCTGGGCGAGCACGGGCGGCGGCGGGCAGGCCTCGGCGATACGTTCTGGCAGTACCGCCCGGCGATGGACCACGACGAGACGCGCGCCATCGACTGGCGCCGCTCGGCCCGGTCCGACACGACCTTCGTGCAGGACAAGGAATGGCAGATCGCGCAGTCCGTCATGGTCTGGGCCGATGGCGCGGCGTCGATGGACTTCGCCAGCCGCAAGGACCTGCCGACCAAGGCGACGCGCGCGCGGACGCTGGCGCTGGCCGCCGCGATCCTGATGAGCCGTGCGGGCGAGCGCGTCGGGCTGGCCTGGCCCGAGCTGGCGCCGCGGCGTGGCGAGGCGCAGGTGGCGCGGATGGCCGCGCTGCTGGCCGAAGCGGGGGAGGGGGAATACGGCGTCCCCGAGACCCGCAGCGCGCCGGCCCACTCGCGCGCGCTGTTCCTGTCGGATTTCCTCGGCCCGCCAGAGCCGGTGGAGGAGGCGCTGGGCCGCGCCGCCGACCGCGAGGTGCGGGGCGCTTTGGTCATGGTCCTCGACCCGGCAGAGGAGGCGTTCCCCTTCGACGGGCGGACGATCTTCGAATCGATGGGCGGCACGATCCGGCACGAGACGCTGAAGGCGGGCGACCTGCGGGGCCGCTACCTGGAGCGGCTGGCCGAGCGGAAGGACCGGATGACGGTGCTGGGCCGCGTGACAGGCTGGCAGGTCCTGGTGCACCACACGGACCAGAGCGCGGCGTCGGCGCTTCTGTGGATCTACAACGCGCTGGAGCGGCGGCGGTGAGCGGGGCGCGCCCATGCTGACGCTCGGCCCCCTGGGCTTAACCGCGCCGTGGCTGCTGCTCGGCCTCGCGGCGCTGCCGATCCTGTGGCTGATCCTGCGCGCGGTCCCGCCGGCGCCGATCCGGCGGCGGTTTCCCGGCGTCGCGCTGCTCCTCGGCCTCCGCGACGAGGACAGCCAGTCGGACCGCACGCCCTGGTGGCTGCTGCTCCTGCGGATGCTGGCCGTCGCGCTGGTCATCCTCGCCTTCGCCGGGCCGATCCTGAACCCCCGCGCCGATGCCGGCGGCACCGGGCCGGTGCTGATCGTCGCCGACGGCAGCTGGGCCGATGCCCGCGACTGGACCTCCCGCCGCGAGCGGATCGCCACGCTGCTGGACGAGGCCGCCGCCGACGGCCGGCCGGCCGCGGTCGCGATCCTGACGGAGCCGCCGTCCGGGCCGCCGGTCTTCACCGACGCCCGCGCCGCCCAGCAGACGCTGGCGGGGCTCGAACCCGCGCCGTGGGCGCCCGGCGACGCGGCCACCGCGTGGGCCGAGGCGCTGGAGGGCGACTTCGACACGATCTGGCTGTCCGACGGGCTGGAGCGGGACAGCCGCGAGGCGCTGCTCGCCGCGTTCGAGGATCACGGCGCCGTCCGGGTCTTCCAGTCGCCGCGCACCACGTTCGGCCTGCGGCCCGCGCTGCACGAGGAGGGCACGGTAGACCTGCCGGTCATCCGCACGCCGGTCGGCCCCGAGGCGCAGGTGACGGTCGCGGCCCTCGGCCTCGACCCCGCCGGGATAGAGCGCCAGCTGGAGACCGCGGCCGCCGACTTCGCCCCCGGCGAGCCGGTGGCGAACGCTGCCTTCGACCTGCCGCCCGAGCTGCGCAACCGCGTGACCCGGTTCGAGATCGTCGGCCAGCGCTCCGCCGGCGCCGTGACGCTCGCCGACGACAGCCTGCGCCGGCGCGAGATCGCGCTGATCGACGGCGGCTCGGACCGCGAGGGGCTGGAGCTCTTGTCGCCGCTCTACTACCTGCGCGAGGCGCTGGCGCCGACGGCCGACCTGATTGAGGGGCCGCTGACCGACATCCTGCCCGCCAATCCGGATGCGATCATCCTCGCCGACGTCGCCCAGCTCGCCGATGGCGAGGCGCAGGCGGTGCGCGAGTGGGTCGAAGGGGGCGGCCTGCTCGTCCGTTTCGCCGGGCCGCGCCTCGCCTCGTCCGACGTCGGCCGCGAGGCCGAAGACCCGCTGATGCCCGTGCGCCTGCGGGCCGGCGGCCGCTCCGTCGGCGGCGCGATGAGCTGGGGGGAGCCCAAGACGCTCGCCCCGTTCCCGGAGGAGAGCCCGTTCTTCGGCCTGCCCATCCCGGACGACGTCGAGGTGACGGCGCAGGTGATGGCGCAGCCCGACCCGACGCTCGCCGCGCGGGTGATCGCGCAGTTGACCGACGGCACCCCCCTCGTCACCCGCGAGGCGGCGGGCGAGGGGCAGATCGTCCTGTTCCACGTCACCGCCAACGCCGAGTGGTCGACCCTGCCGCTGTCCGGCCTCTTCGTGCAGATGCTGGAGCGTCTGGCGATCTCGACCCGCGGCGCCCGGCCCTCGGCGGAGGACCTGGAGGGCACCGTCTGGACGCCGGAGGAGCTGCTCGACGCCTACGGCCGCCTGTTCGACGCCGACACGATGCCCGGCATCGACGGCGCGCTGCTGGCCGAACCGGAGCCGGGGCCGGACCTGCCGCCCGGCCTCTATGCCGGCGAGGAGCGGCGGATCGCGGTCAACGTCCTCGGCCCCGAGGCGACGCTGGGCCCGGCGTCCTGGCCGGCGCGGATCGCGGTCGAGGGGCTGGCGGTGGTGCGCGAGCTGCCACTGAAGGGCTGGCTACTGGTCGGCGCCGCGGCGCTGCTGATGCTGGACGTCCTCGCCTCGCTGGCACTGTCGGGCCGCCTGCGCGGGCCGCGGGCGGCGGGCGGCGCGGCGGTCGTGCTGCTGGCGCTGATGCTGGCCCCGGCGGGGCCGGCGCGGGCGCAGGGCGAGGCGCCCGCGGCGCCGGACTCTGAAACGGCAAGCGCCGACCTCGACGCCTTCGCCATCGAGGCGACGAGCAACGTCGTCCTCGCCCACGTCCTGACGGGCGATCCGGAGGTGGACGCGACCGCCGAGGCGGGCCTGCGCGGCCTCGGCCGGGTCCTCTACGCCCGGACGTCGATCGAGCCGGCGGAGCCGATGGGCATCGACCTCGAGCGCGACGAGCTGGCCTTCTTCCCCTTCCTCTACTGGCCGGTCACCGCGGATCAGCCGATCCCCAGCCGCGAGGCCTACCAGCGCCTGAACCGCTACCTCCGCGGCGGCGGGATGATCCTGTTCGACACGCGGGACGCCGACCTCGGCGGCTTCGGCTCGTCCACGCCCGAGGGGCGGCACCTTCAGGCGCTGGCCCGGCCGCTGGACATCCCCCCGATCGAGCCCCTGCCCGAGGATCACGTCCTGACCCGCACCTTCTACCTGCTGCAGGCCTTTCCCGGCCGTTTCAACAGCCGCGACATCTGGGTCGAATCGGCGCCCGCCGACGCCGCGCTGGCCGAAGGGATGCCGTTCCGCGAGCTCAACGACGGAGTGACGCCGGTGGTCATCGGCGGCAACGACTGGGCCGCGGCCTGGGCGGTGGACGAGTCGGGGCAGTGGCTGTTCCCGGTGGGGCGCGGCATGGCGGGAGAGCGGCAGCGCGAGATGGCCTACCGGTTCGGCGTGAACCTCATCATGCACGTGCTGACCGGCAACTACAAAAGCGACCAGGTCCACGTGCCGGCGCTGCTGGAAAGGCTGGGGCAGTGAGCGGGCGGGGGACGCCTGACCACGGAAACCGCGCGGTTTCCGTGCACGATTTCCGCGCGGAAATCGGGGCCTCGACATGAGCGGCAGCGTGATCTTCGATCCGCTGCTGCCGTGGCTGGCAGTCTGGGTCCTGACCGGCGCGTCGCTGCTGTTCGTGGCGTTCGCCGCGTGGCGCCGCCTGTCCGGCTGGTGGCTGCGGGGCATCGCGCTCGTCGCGCTGATCCTAGCCGTCGCCAATCCCGCCTGGCAGCAGGAGGACCGCGAGCCGCTGACGAACATCGTCGTCGCCGTGGTGGACGAGAGCGCGAGCCAGCGCATTGCCGGCCGCCCCGACCAGGCCGAGGCGGCGCTGGCGCGGCTGGAGGCCGAGGTCGCCGCAATGGACGCGGCCGAGCTGCGCGTCGTCCGCGTCGGCGATGCGGAGGGCGACGGCGGCACGCTCCTGATGACCGGCCTCGCCGAGGCGCTGGCGGAGGAACCGCAGGGCCGTCTCGCCGGCGTGGTCCTCATCACCGACGGCCGCATCCACGACCTCCAGCGCGTGCCTCCGCTGCCGGCGCCGGCCCACGTCCTGCTGACCGGCGAGCCCGACGACTGGGACCGCCGCCTCGTCGTGCGCAACGCGCCGGCCTTCGCGATCCTGAACGAACCCGTCAGCCTGACCCTCAGGATCGAGGACCAGGGCGCCGCGCCCGGCACCGGCGAGATGGCTGACCTCACCATCGCCATCGACGGCGGCAACCCGATCCCGTTCCGGGTGCCGCTGAACGAGGACATCGAGCTGCCGGTGACGCTGCCCCACGGCGGCATGAACGTCCTGCAGTTCGAGACACCGGTGATCGAGGGCGAGCTGACCGACCGCAACAACGCCGCCGTCGTGCAGATCAACGGCGTGCGCGATCGTCTGCGCGTCCTCCTCGTCTCGGGCGAGCCGCATCCGGGCGAGCGGACCTGGCGGAACCTGCTGAAGTCGGACGCGAGCGTCGATCTGGTGCACTTCACCATCCTGCGCCCGCCGGAGAAGCAGGACGGCGTCCCCGTGGACGAGCTGTCGCTGATCGCCTTCCCGACGCGCGAGCTGTTCGTCGAGAAGATCGACGAGTTCGACCTCATCATCTTCGACCGCTACCGGCGGCGCGGCATCCTGCCCTCGCTCTACCTCGAGAACATCGCCGAGTATGTCCGCAACGGCGGCGCCGTGCTCGTCGCCGCGGGGCCGGAGTTCGCGAGCGCGGAATCGATCTACCGCTCGCCCCTGTCCGCGATCCTGCCGGCGATGCCCACGGCGCGGGTGGTGGAAGAGGGTTTCACCCCCACGCTCACCGACATCGGCGAGCGGCATCCGGTGACCGAAGGCCTGCCCGACCTCGCCGCGACCCCGCCCGCCGAGGACGGCACCCCCGGCTGGGGCCGCTGGTTCCGGCAGGTGGACCTCGAGCTGCTCCCCGACGTGACCACGGTGATGGCCGGCCGGGACGACGCGCCGCTCCTGGTGCTCGACCGGGTGGGCGAGGGGCGGGTGGCGCTGCTCGCGTCCGACCATTCCTGGCTCTGGGACCGCGGCTACGAGGGCGGCGGGCCGCAGCTGGAGCTGCTGCGGCGGCTCGCGCACTGGATGATGAAGGAGCCGGAGCTGGAGGAAGAGGCGCTGTGGGTGGAGCCGGTGGGACAGACCATGCGCATCATCCGCCGGACCCTGTCGGGCGAGGCGCCGGACGTGACGGTGACCCATCCCGACGGCACCGAGACGGTCCTGTCGCTGGACGAGGTCTCGCCCGGCCGGTTCGAGGCGCTGTGGGAGGCGCCGGAGATCGGCCTCTACCGCCTGACCGACGGCGAGCAGGAGACGGTCATCGCCCTCGGCCCCGCTGCCCCCCGCGAGTTCGAGCAGACGATCGCGGACGGCGCGCTGCTGACGCCGGTGGCCGAGGCGACGAACGGCGGCGTCCTGACGCTGTCGGACGGGGCGTTCGACCTGCGCGAGGTCCGCGAGGGCCGGCCGGCCGCCGGCCGCGGCTGGATCGGCGTGACGCCGCGGGGCGCCTACATCACGGCCGACCTGTCGGTGAGGCCGTTCCTGCCGGCCTGGGCGTGGCTGCTGGTGGCGTCGGTTCTGATCCTGGCGGCGTGGATCCGGGAAGGGCGGCGGTAGGGGGCGGTAGCGTCCCGCCCGGTCGGTTGGGGCCCCGGCTCAGGGCCGGGGCGGGTCTGCTTTGGAAACTTCCCAAGCCCTTGTTGGCGCGTTCGAACACGACATTCCCGTCCCGGCTCCGAGCCGGGACCTCGCTCGACCCTTGCGCCCCGCTGCGCCCGGAACAGCCGCGCCAGCGGCCCGGGCCGCGTGTGGCCGCCCCCCGGCCAGACGCTTCTTCACCACCAGCGCGACGATCACCGTCGTGCGGAGGGGCGCTGAAAGGAGTGTCTGACCCCGGCCAGCCGCTGCCCTCCCTCCAACTCCTCAGACCCCTTGGCAGACCGCTTCCCCTGCGGCACCTTCGCCTCCTTGGTTCAGGCGATTTTCAGGGGGACGCACATGACCGACGTGGATGTCGTGGTGATCGGCGCGGGCGCGGCGGGGCTGGCGGCGGCGAAGCGGCTGATCGCCGAAGGGAAATCTGTGCAGGTGCTGGAGGCGATGGACCGGATCGGTGGCCGCGCCTGGACGACGTCGGACTGGTTCGGGATGCCCTTCGACATCGGCTGCGCCTGGCTCCATGCGGGCGACCGCAATCCCTTCCTCGCCGACGCCCACGCCCACGACTGGACGCTGTTCGTGCACGACATGGGCGTCGATCACCTGTACTTCGGCGACCGGCGGGCGAGCGAGGCCGAGATCGCCGAGATGGAGGCGGCGGAGGAGGCGCTCGCCGCCGCCATCGCCGCCCATGACGGGCCGGACGACCGGCTGTCCTCGGTCATCCACGCCTGCCACGCCCTGCGGGCGGCGGCGACGTTCGGCGGGCCGATGGATTTCGCGCAGGACGACGACGAGATCTCGATCGCCGACTTCAACGCCGCGGCCGACCTCGACCCGAACTACTTCACCAAGGAGGGCTTCGGCGCCCTCGTCGCCCGCTGGGGCGCGGACGTGCCGGTGCGGACCGGCTGTCCGGTGCGGGAGGTGGACTGGTCGGGGACCGGGGTGCGCGTCGCGGGCGAGTGGGGCAGCGTCCGGGGCAGGGCGGCGATACTGACCGTCTCGCCCGGCGTGCTGGCGTTCGAGGAAATCCTCTTCACCCCGCGCCTGCCGCCCGCGCATCTGGAAGCCGCGTTCGACCTGCCGATGGGGCTGCTGACGAAGATACCGCTGCGCATCGAAGGAGACCGCTTCGGCCTGCAGGCCTTCGACGACCTGCTGATCGAGCGGCACGCGCGGCACGACGTGTTCTTCCTGTGCTTTCCCTTCGACACCGACCTCATGGTCGGCTTCGTCGGCGGCGACTTCGCCTGGGAGGTGGAGGCGGCGGGCAAGGCGGCGGCGGTGGACTTCGCGACCGACCGGCTGGCGGCGATCTTTGGCTCCGGCGTGCGCAAGGCGGTCACGGCGGGCCACATGACCAACTGGTCGGGCGAGCGCTGGGTGCGCGGCGCCTATGCCGCGGCGCGGCCGGGCAAGGCGGCGGCGCGGGGCGTGCTGGCGCAGTCCATCGGAGAGCGGCTGTGGTGCTCGGGCGAGCATCTGGCGGGCCCGCTGATCCAGACCTGCGGCGGCGCCCGCCTGTCGGGCGAGGCGGTGGCGGGCGAGGTGATGCGCCATCTCGGCCATCCGGCGCGGGTGGTGCTGTAGCGTCAGCCGGCGGGCGGCCGCAGCTTCAGCGAGATCAGGACGAGGCAGACGCCGAGCGAGGCGAAAACCGCCGAGGCGAAGTAGCTCGCCGCGCCGAAGGCGTCGGCCAGAGCGCCGAAGCCGGTCAGCGCCAGCACCGACATGCCCTGCTGCAGCATCATGAAGAACCCCTGCGCCTGCGCCGCGATCCGCTCGGTCGTGTGCTGGTTCACGAAGGCGAGCGAGGCCATCAGCGTCACCCCGAAGGTGATCCCGTGCAGCGCCTGCAGCGGCCACAGCCACGCCACCTCGGGCGCGAAGGCCATCGCGATCCAGCGCAGCACCGCCACCGTCCCGGCGCCGGCCAGCAGCCAACGGGCAGGCGCCATCCGCCGGACGCGGCCCCAGAACAGCATCATCAGCGTCTCGCACACCGCGCCGAAGGCGATCAGCAGCCCGATCGTGCCGAGCGCGATGCCCTGCCGCTCCCACAGCAGCGCCTGGAAGATGTTGAGGATGATGTGCGAGCCGAAGACGACCGACGCGCCGAGGAGCGGCAGGACGAACCAGGGCCGCAGGATCTCCCGCAGCGTGCTCGGCCCGGGGCGGATGTCCTCGCCCGGGGCGGCGCGGAAGCGGGGCAGGGCAAGGGCGGTCAGCGCGCGGGAGAGGGCGAAGGCGAGGAAGACGGGCAGGTAGGCCGCCGTGCCCCACGCCTCTGCCGCGTAGCCGATGATGACGAGCGCGACGAGGTAGCCGACGGTGCCGGCGGCGCGGATCGGCCCGTATTCGGTGCCCCGCCGCTGGGTCATCTTCAGCGTCGCGGCGTCCGAGACCGGCATCGACACGCCGAGGGCGACGCTGGTCGCCGTCCAGACCAGCAGGATCGGCCAGAACCCCTCCACGAGGTACAGGCCGACCGGCACGATCGCCGCGACCCACGCGCAGCCGACGATGATGCCCCGCCAGTCCGACGCCCGGTCGGCGATCCGCCCCACGGCGAGGTTCAGGCATAGGATCACGAAGACCGGCGCCGCGTTGATCCACCCGATCTGCGCCGAGCTCAGCCCCTGCGCCGCCAGCCAGATCGCGCCATAGCCGGTGACCACGCCCATCGTCGACAGGATGGTCGCGTAGTAGAGCGTGGTGCGGGCCTCGGGGCCGAACCGCTCGGCCGGGCTGGTGGCTGTCATCGGGGGCTTTCCGGCAGGCGCGGAGGTCGCGCCGGGCGCCACCCTGTCGGCGCGGGCGGAGAAGGTCAACGTCAGCCGAGGTAGATCTGCCCCTTGGGGTAGGCGACCCGCGGCTGCGCCGCCATCGCGAGGAAGAAGCCGAGCGTCAGCGGCCCGACCCGGCCCACGAACATCACGAAGCAGATCAGGATCTGCCCCGGCGCCGTCAGGTCGTAGGTCGCGCCGCGCGACAGGCCGACGGTGCCGAAGGCGGAGACGACCTCGAACGTCAGGTCGAACATCGACCCCTGCCAGTGGATCGCGATCAGGAAGATCGACAGCGCCACGACGCCCAGCGACACGGTCGTCAGCGCCATCACCTTCATCACCTCGACGAGGCCGAGGGAGCGGCCGAAGATCGCGAATTCCTGCCGCTGCCGGAAGAACGCCCGCGTGGCGAGCAGGAGCACGATCGCCGTCGTGACCTTGATCCCCCCGGCGGTGGAGGTGGAGCCGCCGCCGATGAACATCAGCACCATCATCAGCACGGTCGAGGCGTTGCCCATCGCGCCGATGTCGATGGAGTTGAAGCCCGCGGTGCGGGTCGTCGCCGACTGGAAGAACGCCGCGACCAGCCGGTCGGCGGGGGAGAGGCCGCCGAGCGTCAGCGGGTTGCTCCATTCCAGCAGCGCGATCAGCACGAAGCCGAGGATCAGCAGGAACGCCGTCCCCACCAGCATCAGCTTGGAATGCAGCGACAGCCGCAGCCACGACCGGGCCTGCGCGATGTCGCCGAGGACGACGAAGCCGAGGCCGCCGAGGATGAACATCGCGGCGATGGACAGCGAGACGACCGGGTGCGTGTTGTAGCCCATCAGGCTGTCGGGAAACAGCGCGAAGCCGGCGTTGTTGAAGGCCGAGATGGTGTGGAACAGCGACAGCCACAGGCCGTGCGCCCAGCCGTGGTCGGGCACGAACTCGGTCGCCAGGATCGCCGTGCCCGCCGCCTCGGCCACCAGCGCCACGGTCAGGATCAGCTTGGCCAGCCGCATCAGCCCCTCGAGGCTGGCCGAGCCGAGCTCCTCGGACAGGATCACCCGCTGCGGCATCCCGATGGAGATGCCGAGCGTCAGCAGCAGGAACGCGGCGAAGGTCATCAGGCCGAGGCCGCCGATCTGGATCAGTACCGCGATGACGATCTCGCCGAACAGCGTGAAGGTCGAGGCGGGGTCGACGGTGACGAGGCCGGTCACGGTGACGGCGGAGGTCGAGGTGAAGAAGGCGGTCAGCAGGCTAACGGGCACCTCTTGCGCCACCGGCAGCGACAGCAGGACCGTGCCCATCGCGATGACGGTGAGGTACATCAGCGCCAGCAGGGCCGGCGGGGGCAGCCGGCGCATCGACCGGCGGCTGGCGGCGCGGCCCATGTCAGAGCGTCTCGGCGAAGGCCCGCAGGTTCGATCGCGTGCCGAGGAGGATCAGGCGGTCGTCCTCGCGCAGGGGCGCCGCGCAGTCGCCGGCGCCCAGCCAGTCGGTGCCGCGCATGACGCCGATGGGGCGGACGTCGTGGCGGTTCAGCATCGCGATGTCGGCCAGCGTCTTGCCCTCCAGCGAGTCGGGCACGTCGAAGTTCACGACGTGGAAGCCGTTGCCGATGGCCGCATAGTCACGGATGTACGGATTGTGCAGGATCTGGGCCACGTTGCGGCCCATTTCCTCTTCCGCATGTATGATCCGGTCAACGCCGAGCTTGGCGAGGATGCGGTGGTGGGTCCGGTTCAGCGCCTTGGCCCAGACCACCGGCACGCCGACGAGCTTGAGGTTCATCGCCGTCAGGATCGACGCCTCGAGGTCGGTCGCCATCGAGATGATCGCGGCGTCGCAGTCGCCCACGCCCGCCTCGCGCAGCGCCTGCTCGTCCCGGGAATCGAGGATCAGCGACTGGCTCAGCTGTTCGGCATGGTCGCTCGCGACCTTGCGGTCGATGTCGATGCCGATGACGTCGTTGCCGAACCGCATGAGTTCGGTCGCCACGACCGAGCCGAAGGTGCCGAGGCCGATCACGGCGAAGGTGCGTCTCTTGGCCACGAGGGCCTCCCGGGCGAATCGCAACGGCCGACTAGATAGGTCCGCGGCCGCGAAACGTCACGCGGGTCCTGAGCGGGCAGGGGGCCGGCATGTGCCGACGATGCGTCGGGCGGCCGACCTGCATCACACGCTCTGACAGACGTACTTCATCTCGAGGTAGTCCTCGATCCCGTGGCGCGAGCCCTCGCGGCCCAGCCCCGACTGCTTGACCCCGCCGAAGGGCGCGACCTCGGTCGAGATCAGGCCGGTGTTCACGCCGACGATGCCGTATTCCAGCGCCTCCTGCACCCGCGTCACGCGGGAGAGGTCGCGGGCGTAGAAATAGGCCGCGAGGCCGAAGATCGTGTCGTTGGCCTGCCGGATCACGTCGTCCTCGTCCTCGAACCGGAAGAGCGGGGCGAAGGGGCCGAACGTCTCCTCGGTCGCGACCTTCATCTGCGGCGTGGCACCGGTGACGATGGTGGGCTGGAAGAACTGGCCGCCCAGCTCGTGCACGTCGCCGCCGGTGAGGACCGCGGCGCCCTTGCCGAGGGCGTCCTTCAGGTGCTCCTGCACCTTGTCCACCGCCGCGGGCTCGATCAGCGGGCCGAGGTCGGTGCCGTCCGACAGGCCGTCGCCGACGTGCAGCTTTTCCACCGCCGCCTTCAGCTTCTCCGCGAAGGCGTCGTAGACGCCCGCCTGCACATAGATGCGGTTGGCGCAGACGCAGGTCTGGCCGTTGTTGCGGAACTTGCAAGCGATGGCGCCCTTCACCGCCTCGTCGAGGTCGGCGTCGTCGAACACGATGAACGGCGCGTTACCGCCCAGCTCCATCGAGCATTTCATCACCTGCTCGGCGGCCTGCCTCAGCAGGATGCGCCCCACCTCGGTCGAGCCGGTGAAGGTCAGCTTGCGCACCTTGGGGTTCTCGCAGAACTCCTTGCCCGCCTCGGACGACGAGGTCGTCGTCACCACCGACAGGATGCCCGCCGGCACGCCCGCCTCCTCGGCCAGCTTCGCCATGGCGAGGGCCGACAGCGGCGTCAGCGAGGCGGGCCGCGAGACGAACGCGCAGCCGGCGGCGAGGGCGGGGGCGACCTTGCGGGCGATCATCGCGTTGGGGAAGTTCCAGGGCGTGATCCCGGCCGCGACGCCGATCGGCTGCTTCAGGACGAGGATGCGCTTGTCCTCCATGTGGCCTGGGATCGTCTCGCCGTAGACGCGCTTGGCCTCCTCGCCGAACCACTCGACGAAGCCGGCGCCGTAGGCGACCTCGCCCCGGCTCTCGGCCAGCGGCTTACCCTGCTCGGCGGTCATCAGGATCGCCAGATCCTCCTGATTGGCCATCATCAGGTCGTACCATTTGCGCAGGATCGCGGCGCGCGCCTTGCCGGTCTTCCTGGCCCAGTCCTTCTGCGCGGCGTGGGCGGCGTCGATGGCGCGCGCGATCTCGCCGCGGGACAGGTCGGGGACGTTGGCGATGACGTCGCCGCGGGCGGGATTGCGGACCTCGAAGGTCCTGCCGCTCTCCGCCGTCACCCACTCGCCGCCGAGGAACGCCCGCTCGCACAGCAGGTCGGGGCGGGACAGCATACCCTTAAGGTCGGTGGTCTGGTCGAGCATGGCGGATCTCCCTCAGGCTTTGCCGCCGAACCTAAGCGCCCGCCGCTCCCCGTCCAGCGCCGAACCTCTCCGTCCACGTCGGCAGCGGGTCGTCCGGCGCCGGCGCAGCCAGCCAGACGCCGCGGGCGATGGCGCGGGACAGGCAGACCGCCGCGGCATGGCCGATCGCCCACAGCGCCTCGGCGGGGTGGTCCGTGGCGCCGGTCGAGAGGGCGAAGACGAGGTCGCCGTCGGCGGGCGTATGCGACGGCAGGACGGCGCGGGCGATGCCGTCATGGGCGGCGACGGCGACTCGGCGGGCCTCAGCCTTGGTCAGCCGGGCGTCGGTGGCGACGATGGCGATGACGGTGCTCTGCGCCGGTCCCATCTTGGTCGGCGGCATCGTGGGCGCCGGCCCCGCCGCGCCGAGGCCGCCGAATTCGCCCGCCACCTCGAACGGCGCTGCCCAGAACCGGCCGGCGGTGTCGGTCACCGTCCCGACCGGGTTCGCCACCACCAACGCCCCCACCGTCACGCCCGAGGCCAGCACGCAGGAGGCGGAGCCGAGCCCGCCCTTCAGCGTCGCGCTCGTCGCTCCGGTCCCGGCGCCCGCGGTGCCGAGGGCGAAGTCCGCCTCCGCCGCCTCGAACGCCGCCCGCCCGAGGGCGGGGTAGGGGCTGTCGGTCCAGTCTTTGCGGCCGCCATTCAGCAGGTCGAACACGATCGCCGCCGGGACGATCGGCACCCGCGCCGGCCCGACCGCCACCCCGCGCCCCGCCGCGCGCAGCGCCGCCATCACCCCCTCCGCCGCGCCGAGGCCGAAGGCCGATCCGCCGGAGAGGACCAGCGCGTCCACCTCCTGCACCGTCCGGTCGGGGTCGAGCAGATCGGTCTCCCGCGTGCCCGGCGCCCCGCCCATCACGTGCACCGACGCCACGAACGGCGCGTCGGCGGTGAGCACCGTCACGCCCGACTTCAGCGCGGCATCAGAGGCATTACCGACCCGCAGCCCCGCGACGTCGGTAATCAGGTTCCTCGGCCCCGGTTCCATCCCGCCTGCTCCCCTATCTTGCAGACAAATACTCCGGCCGGACATCGCCGCCCGCGCGCCGCCTCAGATGCAGCGCCCGCCATCCACCTCCAGCGCCGCGCCGGTGATCATCGACGCCTCGTCCGAGCACAGGAACACCGCCGCCGCTCCCATGTCCTGCGGCGTCGAGAACCGCCCCAGCGGGATCGTCCTGAGGAACCGCTCGCGGTTCTCCGGCGTGTCGCCGCCCATGAACGACGCCAGCAGCGGCGTCTCGCCCGCCACGGGGCAGAGCGCGTTGACCCGCACGCCCGCCGGCGCCAGCTCCACCGCCATCGTCTTCGTCGCGGTGATCATCCAGCCCTTGGAGGCGTTGTACCAGTTGAGGCCCGGCCGCGGCGACAGGCCGGCGGTGGACGCGATGTTGAGGATCGCGCCGGCCCCCCGCGCCTTCATCGCCGGCACGAAATGGCGGGCGGTCAGGTAGACCGACTTGGCGTTCACCCGCAGCACGCGGTCGAAGTCGTCCTCGCTCACCTCCTCCAGCGGCTGGGGCAAATGAGTGATGCCGGCGTTGTTGACGAGAATATCGACGTCGCCCAGCCGGTCCGACGCCTCGAAGGCGAGCCGCGCGACGGACGCGTCCTCGCCGACGTCGGTCTCGGTCCAGTGGCCGCCGATCCCGTCGGCGACCGTCCGGGCGGCGCCCCCGTTCAGGTCGGCGATCAGCACCGTCGCGCCCTCGGCCGCGAAGGCGCGGGCGATGCCGGCGCCGAAGCCCGAGCCGCCGCCGGTGACGATCGCGGTCCTGCCGTCCAGTCTCATGCGCCCGACCCTAGCCCGCGCGCCCGCCGCCTGTCACGGCTCCCGCGCCTTGCGCCCCGGCGGGCGGGCGCTACCACTTGGCGCCGGACAACACCCGAAGGATACTTGCCATGGCCGACACCTACACGCCCCCCGCCGTCTGGACCTGGGACAAGGAGAACGGCGGCCAATTCGCCTCGACCAACCGCCCCGTCGCCGGGCCGACCCACGACAAGGAGCTGCCGGTCGGCGAGCATCCGTTCCAGCTGTACTCGCTGGCGACGCCGAACGGGGTGAAGGTCACCGTGATGTTCGAGGAGCTGCTGGAGGCCGGGCACGACGCCGAGTACGACGCCTGGCTGATCGACATCGGCAAGGGCGACCAGTTCGGCTCGGGCTTCGTGGAGGTGAACCCGAACTCCAAGATCCCCGCGATGATGGACCGCTCGGGGCCGGAGCCGGTCCGCGTGTTCGAGAGCGCGTCGATCCTGGTGCACCTGGCCGAGCGGTTCGGCGCCTTTCTGCCCGCCTCCGGCCCGGCGCGGACCGAGGTGCTGAACTGGCTGTTCTGGCTGCAGGGCTCCGCGCCCTACCTCGGCGGCGGCTTCGGGCACTTCTACGCCTACGCGCCCGAGAAGTTCGAATACCCGATCAACCGCTTCGCGATGGAGGCCAAGCGCCAGCTCGACGTGCTCGACCGGGAGCTGAAGGACCGCCGCTACCTCGCCGGCGACGAGTACACGATCGCCGACATGGCGACGTGGCCGTGGTACGGCAGCCTGGTCCTCGGACGGACCTACAACGCGGCCGAGTTCCTGTCGGTGCACGAGTACGGGAACGTCCTGCGCTGGGCGAAGGAAATCGACGCCCGGCCGGCCGTGCAGCGCGGCAGGATGGTCAATCGCCAATGGGGCGAGCCGTCCGAGCAGCTGCGCGAGCGGCACGCGGCGTCAGACTTCCAGACCGCGACCGCGGACAAGACCGGCTCGGCCAGCTGACGCACATCGCACCTCGCCGCCGCCGCGACACGGTGGCGGCGGCACCTCGCCGGTACGGATGTCGTCGCCTTTCGGGAACCGGGCCCATGTGTTAACGCTTGTCGTCGAACGTACAGACTTCATTCAGGCTGCCGCCCCATGTTCCATAAATTGCTCCCGGCCTCGCGCCGGGTCCGCCTCTCGCTCATCGCGCTCGCCGTGCCGCTGCTGGCCGCGTGCGGCGCCGCCCCGGTCTCGAACGCGCCCGTCGCCGAAGAGACGGTGAACGGGATCCCCTTCAGCCAGATCGTCGATGGTTACGGCGTCCTGCAGGACGGCGAATTCCGCCTGCCGCCGGTGCCACCGGAATACCTTGAAGGGGTGAACCGCCGCGCCGTCGTGCAGTATCCGGGCACCCAGCCGCCGGGCACGATCGAGATCGATCCCCACGCCAAGTTCCTGTACTGGGTGCAGCCCGGCGGGCAGGCGATCCGCTACCCGATCGCGGTCGGCCGCGAGGGCCTCGGGATGTCGGGCACGACGACGATCCAGCGCAAGGCCGAGTGGCCGGGCTGGACGCCCACGGCCAACATGCTGCGGCGCGAGCCCGACGTGTACGGCCCGTTCCGGAACGGCATACCGGGCGGCCTGTCCTCGCCCCTCGGCGCGCGGGCGCTGTACCTGTACCGCGGCGGGCGCGACACGTTCTACCGCATCCACGGCACCAACGACATGAGCTCGATCGGGAACTCCGGGTCGGCCGGGTGCATCCGCATGTTCAACCACGACGTGATCGACCTGTACGAGCGGGTGCCGAACGGCACCACCGTCGTCGTGCGCACCTACGAGGAGTCGGTGCGGATCGAGGGAGAGGCGCTGGCCAACCGCGGCCGCACGCTGCCGCCGGTCCGCCTGAACCCCGAGGACGTGTACGCCGCGGTGGCCCAGCAGAACGCCCGCCACGGCGACATCTTCGACGGCGTCGTGGAGGGCGAGCCGATCGGCGCGACCCCCGTCGCGGGGACGCTGCCCGCGGCCCAGCCGGCGATCGCCAGCCCGTTCGCCAGCCAGTAACCGGACCTTCGGCGAGGTCCCGAGCCGCCCGCGCCCCCCCCCGCGCGGGCGGTTCGCACATTCAGGGGAGCCGGACGACGAAATCCTTGAGCGTCGTCTCCACCACCTCCCACACACCCGAGAAACCCGGCCGCAGCACCGCCGCGTCGCCCGGGCCCAGCCGCAGGGCCGAGCCGTCGTCGCCGGTGACGACCGACCGCCCTTCGCGCAGGATGCAGTATTCCCACTCGTCATAGACCACCCGCCACGCGCCGGGGGTGGACCGCCAGACACCGGCATAGAGGCCGCCGCCCTCGTCCAGCGTCCATGTCGTGTGAACCGGGTCACCGGAGATCACGCGGGACCGGTCGGGCCGCGACGTCTCGGGCTCGGCGGCTTCGGTGGTCAGGGGCAGGAGGCGGTCGGTCATCGGCGGGTCCTCTGAAGTCGGCGCGCCGTCAGGATGGCCCCTGCCCACGCGCTCGGCAACGGCCGCGACCCCGGTCGGGAATTCCCCACCGCCGGCCAGATTCGGCCTTAACGCCCTTTGCAGACTGGCCTACGGTCCCCCATGTTCGAGACAGGCGATTTCCGCGAGGGAGCGATTTCAAGATGGCCGACCTAGATGCCCAGATCCGCGAGAGCCAGACCCAGGTGGCGGAGGCGCAGTCCAAGATCGCCGAGCTGACCAGCCGGATCGAGACGGCGCGCACCAAGATGGCGCAGGGCACCGACGTGACGATCGACATCGAGAACGCGTCGCTCGACGAGGTGCACCAGCATACCGACCTCATGAACGCGAACATCGCCGAGCTGATCATGGGCCTCGACGACGTGACCGCCGGCTTCAGCCGCGACTTCGACGAGATGCGGTCCAAGACCGGCCTCGAGAGCTTCATCGGCATCTTCAGCCAGGCCAAGGCCGACTCGATGCGGCAGGAGCGGATGCGCACCGCCAGCATCGACGACAAGCTGCAGGATCTGATCAGCAAGTCCGACATCATCGTGAAGCTGCTGGAGAACCAGCTCGCCCTCCTGAACGAGCAGAAGGAGCGGGTGGAGACGAACCTGCAGTCGACGCTGGTGGACCGCGAGAGCACGGTCGGCGAGCTGGAGGCGGTCCGGGCCGAGATCACCGCGATGGATCCGCGCATCATCGAGCTGGAGAACAGGATCAGCGTCGAGCAGGACGCAGCCGCGCGGACCAAGCTGGAGACCCAGCTCGCCGAGCTGAATGCCGACTACAACGAGAAGGTGCAGGCCGAGCAGGTGATGCTGGCCAAGAGCCAGACGCTCGAGCGCTACATCGAGAAGGGCAAGACCTGGATCGACAGCCTGCAGAACCAGGCGGCGACGCAGATGGTCCTGATCAACAAGCTGAAGACCGACACCCAGCAGCGGGTGGTCCTGTACGACGCGCTGTCGAAGTCGCTGAAGACCGCGCAGCAGCAGGACGTGGCGCACCGGATCAACGAGATCGGTGTCAAGACCGACCAGGAGGCGCAGACCGCGATGGCCGCGATCGGCAGCGCCACCAACACCCGCATGGCCGAGATGATGGAGGCGCACGAGGACCACATGGTCTTCGCCCGCGAGGTGCTGGAGGCCAAGGCCAAGGCGGACGAGCGCTTCGCCCGTCGGTTCCAGAAGATCGTCGAGAAGCACGACGCCAACGCCTACGGCACGGGCGACGTCGGATCGTCGTGAGCGCGGTGGTCACGCGCCGCGATTTCCAAGCGGAAATCGTGCCCGGAAATCGCGTGATTTCCGGAACGGAAGCTGCGCAGTTTCCGCCCGCGAAACCTGCGCAGATTTCGCTGTCCGAGGATTGAGACGTGCCCGCCGAGATCCGCCCGCTCGACCACTTCCAGCTCGAGGATACCCGCGTCACCCGCCGGTACTTCGAGAAGTTCCGCGCGATCACCGGCCATCTCGGCCGCGTCGCGGGGCGGATGGAGGCCGAGCGGCGCTTCACCCGTGAGGAGGTCGCCGCGGTCGCGCGCTACCTGATCGGCCTGAACCTCACCTTCCGGGCGCTGGCGCACAAGTACCACTTCTCGGGCCGCTGGGCGCATGCCGGCAAGCTGACCTTCGACCGGATCGAGAGCGGGTTTCCCGTGTTGTCCGAGATCCTCGTCCTCGCCAACGACACGCTGCAGGCCGAGAGCCACCTGCGCGCCATGCCCTCGGTGGAGAAGCTGAAGGACGACATGGTCCGCACCATCGTCGGCGAGCGGCAGATCCCGACCAAGCTGCAGTTCGCCCTGTCCCAGCGCCTGTACTACGAGGAGCTGGTGAAGGGCGGCCTGTTCCTCGCCCGGAACGATCCGACGGCCGAATGGCTGGGCAACGACGGGGCCGGTGGCGTGGAGCGGCGGCGGTTCCTGATCACCTGGGCGGTCTGGGACGGGCAGGTGAACCTGCCCGAGATCTACCTGATGGAGGTCGAGGATACCGGCCGCGTCGGCCTGCCCAAGGACGAGAGGCGCTGGCCCGAGGTCCAGGCGCACCTGATGGCGCAGGCCGTGGGCGGGCTGAAGCTGCTGACCATCGCCAAGGGCTTCGACGAGGATTTCGACGACCTGCACCCCAAGAAGCTGCGCCGCATCCATATCGGCCCGATGTATTCCCACGCCTTCACCCGTCAGGAGGGGCCGATCCGCGAGGTGCTCGCGGCCGCGCGGGCGCCGGAGGGCGAGGACTGGGCGCTCGTCTGGACGGACGAGGAGCTGGTGTCGGAACGGGTGGAGCAGGCGCGCTCGGGCTGGTTCGGCACCGTGGAGCGACAGATCTTCGCGCTCGACCCCTTCGCGGGCCGCGGCGCCGACACCGGCGCGACCTCGATGGAGCGGGCGGTGATCCTGCCCGAGCGGCCGTTCCAGGCGCTGGCGGGGCTGAACCCGCCCGGCTTTCGCGACGTGCGCAAGTTCGTCGTGGCGCCCTCGGGACGCGTGGTGAGTTACCGGTGAGGGGCGCGCTGGCCCTTCCCCTGGCGCTCGCCGGGTGCGTCGGCGTCGTCCAGCCGACCGCGCCCGAAGTCGCGGCCCGCGCCGACGAGGGCTACGCCGCCGTCGCGACGTGGCTGCAGACCCGGGCCTTCCAGCCGCTCGACCCCGCCTTCGGCGGCCCTCGGTCCGCGCCGGATGCCGCCTGCATCGAGAAGGCCCGCGGCGGCGCCCTCTTCGGCGTCGACGTCGTGCGCGTCTGCGAGGGCGCAAACGGCGAGGCGCTCGTCTGGCGGATGCAGACCCACGGCCGGCCGTGGCAGCGGGTCGTCGTTTCGGAGACGGTGCAATGAGCCACGAGGAAAAGAGGCCCCGATGAGCCAGACCTCCGACCTGATGGAACTGCGCGAGGAGGACGTGCGCAAGCACTACCCCGCCGCGCTCGCCATGCTGGAGGGGTTCGACCACGCGCCCCGGATCGCCAAGGGCGGGGCGGCGCCGGTGGCGGAGCGTTCGCCCGGGATCGGCACGCGGCGGACGTTCCGGTCGACGACGCCGGGCCTCGTCACCCGGCGGCAGGTGCGGACCGAGGGCGTGCGCGTGCTGGAGCGGATCGAGGCGGTGGAGGGCTCGGACGGCCTCGTCACTCCGACGCTGGCCGCGGTGCAGACCGGGCTGCGCCGGGCGCTGGCCATCGCGCTCGCCATCGGCGAGGCGTTCTCGGAGCGGACGGGCCTGTCGGATCTGAAGCGCGCCAACCTCGAGGGGCGGCTGCCGGGCGACAGGCAGACCGAGTTCTCCGAACTGCTGACCGCCGAGGCGCTCGCCGTCCTCCACACCTTCGCCAACGCCGCCGCGTTCCTGCTGTCCGCCCATGGCGGCGAAGAGGTGGAGATCGGCGAGGTCGAGGAGGTGCTGACCGACAATGCCCAGCTCGCCCTGCACGGCGCGCTGTGGGAGCTGGACAAGGATCTCGCGGCCTTCGGCACGACCGAGCCGCGGATGGCGGCGACCGTCCTCGCCTTCGCCGAGGCGCTGATGGGCCGCGTCGCGGCCCGCGCCTCCACCGCCGGGCGGCTGGCGCCGTTCACCGGGGCGGCGTGGAAAGTCGAGGCGGACGGGCTGACGATCCGCGGCTTCGAGCCGGCGACGAAGGGCAAGGGCAGCACGCTGACCATGACCTTCAAGAAGCCGCACGAGGTCGTCGGCAACCACATCGCCAAGTACCAGGCGATGCGCCTCGCCAAGATGCTGATGGCCTACGATTTCGAGCGCCGGCTGAACCCCTTCGCCGAGCTCGGCGGCTTCATCTTCACCTTCATGGGCGACGGCGCACCGGGCACCGGCAAGACGACGCTGATCCAGATGATGGCCGGCCTGATCCACGGCTATTGCGAGAACGCGGGCTACCCGTTCCGCTACCAGAACCTGTCCACCGACAACATCGACAGCTACCAGGGCAAGTCCGGTCAGAACGCCCGCGCCTTCATCGACAACGTCATGGACCCGACCGTCATCGGCTTCGGCACCGTGGACGACATCGACATGCTCGCCGGCAAGCGCGGCGACCGGCAGTCGAGCGCGGGCCAGCTGGAGATCACCGCCGTCCTGATGGACGCCTTCGCCGGCGCCAACACGGTGGTGCGCGGCAACTGCACGTTCGGGATGTTCTCCAACTACCCCGAGAACGTGGACGACGCCCTGCGCCAGCGCGCGGGGGGGCGGTTCCTGGTGGACGGGCCGCAGACCCGCGCGGACTACATCGACATCCTGGCGCTCCTGATGGGGAAGAACCATGCGATCCCGGTCGGCGATCACGAGCTGTTCGCCGCCCAACAGATCGAGAAGGCGGTCGCGGCCTCGTTCGAGAGCCACAACCGCCCCCACGAGGAGGGGCTGGTGAAGGTGTTCGAAAAGGTGGCGCAGGAGGTCGGCCCGCTCGACACGATCGCCAAGCTGGGCACGTACCTGAAGGGGATCCAGGAGGCGGACAGGCGCTTCACCGGCCGCGCGATCAAGAACATCACCGACGCGATCAAGGTCCGGGCGATGGACTTCGAGCTGCCGGACGAGTGGATGGAGAAGCCCGACCTCTTCCTCTTCAAGGACTACGACACAAAGAAGGCCATGATCGCCGACCTGCGGGTGCCGATCACGACCGAGATGGTGATCCAGGAGATCAACCGCTACGCCGACAGCGAATTCCGCTACGCCGACAAGTCGGACGAGGAGGCCATCGCCCGGATGGTTCGCGAGTACGGGCTGACGGAAGAGGCGAAGCGGCGGTACCTGGCGCAGAGGGGGCGCGAACGTTGAGGGCGGTCCGCATCCTCCACGTCCCGACGCGGGACCTGGAACCGTCGGGGCCCCGGCTCGGGGGCCGGGGCGGGTTTTCTTGGCGGGCCGGTCGCCCCCGGCGCAATCCCGTCCCGGGCCGGCTCGGGGGCCGGGGCGGGTTTTCATGGCCGGCGGGTCGCCCCCGGCGCAATCCCGTCCCGGGCCTGACCCGGGACCTCGCGGTCCCGGGCGCGAGCCTCTCGGGATGGACGCACGCGACCGCCGCCGCGGACGGTGGGTTTCACCCACCCTACATCCATGGCTGACGCCTTCGCCTCCGGCCTCATCTGGCCCGCGGTGGCGCTGGCCTTCACCGGCTGGCTGGTGCCCAAGCTGCTCAGCCTCGTCTGGCCCGAGGGGGTGCGGCCGCTGTTCATCCTCGCCTTCGTGGCCACGCTGATCATGCTGGCCCTCGGCATGGTCTACTTCATCGCGCTCTATGTCTGGCAGGGCGTGCCCTTCGCGATGCTGTTCGAGGAGGGGACGGCGGCAGGCGTCTTCCACTTCCTGCGACTCGGCCTGATCTCGGCGCTGATCTGGGCGCCGATCATGCTCCTGTCGATCGCGGGCATCCCCCGGACCTGGACGAAGGAGACCTGGTGATGGCGACGGGCCTGGGCCTGCTGGTCGAGAAGGGGCTGATGTTCGGCAACCTGGTGCGCATCGACAGCCCCGTGCTGGTCGAGCGCTACCGCCGGGCGATGCAGCACCTCACGGGTCGGATCACCGCGCTCGACGAGTTCCACATCGACATCTCCGGCTTCTCGCCCGAGATCGGGGACGAGCTGGGGGACGACCTCTACCTCAATCCGGGCGGCGTGAACCGGCAGTTCATCCTGCTGACGACCGAGCAGCAGTCCGCGCCGCTCCTGAACGCGCAGTTCTCCACCTCACGGGGCATCCTGCGGCAGTTCATCGAAGGCAACGAGGCGCAGCTGTTCGGGCTGACCGCCCGCGACGCGGTGGCGGGCGAGCTGGCGGACACCGTGTTCCGCGTCGCCCGCCCCGCCGACCTGTTCAAGATCGGCCGGATCACGGTGGAGGCGGACACCGCCGCCGGCACGGTCGCCAGCGCCCGGCAGCTCGAGGAGCGCATCGCCCGTTTCCGCCGCGAGCCGGACGCCTGGTGGGATGACGTGCTGATCGCCGAGATGATCTCGCTCGCAGGCGAGACCGGAGACCTGACGCGCAACCCGGTGACGCTGGAGCGGATGACGTTCGAGCAGGAGAACTTCTGGACCGCGCATTTCGGCGGCCTGTACCTGTTCCGCAAGGCGCAGCGGCCCTTCGCGGTCACGCCCGGCGACGCCGAGGCGCTGGGCGAGCTGCCGCTCGGCCGCGCGATGGGCTTCGAGGACCGGACGCGGATCGCCCGGACGCTGATCGAGAACCAGCTGGTCGAGGGGATCGTCGACGCCCGCGGCATCGACGCGGCCGCTATCCTGCAGCAGAAGATGGACTTCATCGTCGCCGAGGTCGCCGCCGCCTCGGGCGAGGACCTGACCGGCGCCACCCGGCGCGACCTGCGCGCCTGGGCGCGGCGGCACGCGGGCACGTTGCCCGAGGAATGGCAGGGCCTCGCCGCGCTCGCGCGCTGGGCCGGGGCGGATGGCGCGTGGCCCACGATCACGTCCGAGCATCCGGCCTACTTCTACACCCTCCGCGGGGCCGCGGGGCCGGACCGCGACCTGGTGAACATGCTGCTGGCCGAGCTGGCGCCGCTCGACGTGCGGCAGCTCTTCATCTGCCACAAGGAGGCGTTCTACCGCGCCTATGCCGGCTGGCCCGCCGGCAAGCAGACCTATGTGGCGCAGTTCCTGCAGAACGAATACATGATGGACAAGGCCGGCACCCGCCGCGCCCTCTTCGGCGCCGAGCCGGGGATGGACGATCCAGGCGACGGGCGCGGCGACCGGCTGCGCGCCGGCGCGGGCGGGGCCGCCCCCTCGCCGTGGGGCGGGACGCCGGCCGGACGACAGGACGACCTCGCCGCCCGGATCTCCGCCGTGGGGCCGTGGGGCGCGATAGGGAGGCGGTAGATGTTCGCTCTGGTCCGGCTCTTCGCGCTCGGCCTCGTCGTGCTGTCGGTGATCTACGTCTCGGTCTCGCTGTGGTCGCGCGCTCGCCGGCGCGAGACGCTGGAGCTGCTCTGGGAGGAGCGCGGCCGCATCGGCGACCGCGACAGTTTCGTCAAGGCGGGCATGGTCGAGTACGACCGGTCGTTGAAGAAGCGCCTGATCCTCGGCATCTACGTGGTGCCGGCCGTGGTGGTCGCCGGGATCATCTATCTCGTGAACTACTACTGAGGAGTGCCCTGATGCTGCGTTACATCTGGTGGGCGATCCGGCTCGCGGTCCTTCTCGTCGTGGTGCTGTTCCTGCACTACACGCTGCCCCAGCGGGACATCGTCTACGTCACCGGGGTCGAGATCAAGCTGGAGCAGTTCGGCGAGAACTCGATCTTCTGGGCCTCCCCCGACAGCGGCGCCGCCTCCGACGGCGGCATGGTGGAGCGGGACGTGCGCTTCATCGACACCGTCCAGCGGGACGGCGACGTGATGGTCTACCGCAACGAGGATACCGGGGTCTGGCCGCCCTACTTCAAGTTCGATTCGTCGAACCTGCAGGCCGAGGCGCGCGACCTCGTCTCCACCCGGGACGCGCCGCAATGGGTGGTGATGACCCATTACGGCTGGCGCATCCCGTTCCTGACGGCGTTCCCGAACGCGGTCGGCGTCCGGCCGATCGACGATCCGGACGTGACGCTGATCCCCTGGCTGAACATCGCGATCATCGTGGTGCTGATCGCGATCTGGTGGGCGATCCGGGTGCGCTGGAAGCGCCTCCGCCGGGCGCGGATCGACCCGTCCCTGCGCAACGCGGACGCCGCCCTGGCGGAGCGCCGGGCGGGCATGCAGAGCTGGCTGCGCAGCTGGCGGCGTCGGTGAGCGGGGACGCCGGATGACGCTCGCGGGGCGCCTGACGGGCGCCCGCATCGCCCCGCCCGCCATCCCCTCCGGGGCGCTCCGGCCGCGGCCGGGTCCCCGGGGGCGGGTGTCCGGACTCTGCTGGGGAGGCGGTTCAGGGGCAGGTGTGCCCTGAACGCGCCTGTTCGATGGTTTGTGCGATTCGCCGGAGCGTCAAGGAGTCCCGGCTTCGCCGGCGCGCTGCGCGCGTCCTTGACCCTCCGTCGAATCGCGGCGGGGGTACTCCGGGGCGGGTCTTGGGGACGCGGCGGTCAGGCGGCGAGCCAGGCGCCGAGAGCGTCGAGCCCGAGGCGGGTGCCGTGTATGCGCTCATCCAGGTCCTGCCGGCCGTCGAGCAGGACGATCTGTTCGGTCCAGATGAGGCGGGTCGCCGCGCCCTCGGCCTCGAAGGTCAGGGTGACCAGCGAGGCGGAGAGGCGCGCGTCGTTCACGCTCATCGCGTGGGCGTAGACGATGCGCGCCTCCGGCACGGCGTCGAGGTAGGTCGCCTCCATCAGGTGGCGGCCGCCCGCGGGGGTCACGACCAGGCTGCGCTCGTGTCCGCCGGGGCGGCAGTCGAGCGCGTACTCGACCGTCCGCCAGTCGGCGTGGCAGGCGAACCAGCGGCGTTTGGTGTCCGCATCCGCGAAGGCGCGCCAGGCGCGGGGGAGCGGCGCGGGCAGGTGGCGCGGGACGGTAAAGGTGTGGTGGGCGGTCTCGGTCATTCGGACCCGTCCTCGGTCAGCATCTGGCTGAGCCGGTCCAGCTGCCGCTCCACCCGGCGGCGGCGGATCGCGACCCAGCTCTCCAGGTCGGCAAAGGCGGTGGCCGAGAGGCGGAAGGTGCGCACCCGGCCGGTCTTGTCGGACGCCACCAGGCCAGCCTCCTGCAGCTGCGCCAGGTGCTTGACCGCCGAGGGCAGGGCCAGACCGGCGGGGGCGGCGATCTCGCTGACCGTGCGCGGGCCCTCGGCCGCCAGCTGGTCCAGCATCGCCCGGCGGCGGGGATCGGAGAGGGCGCGGAAGGTCGCGTCGAGGTGGAGGGCGGCGTCAGGCATCGGGAGACCAGAGGTCGGGGGGCAGGCGCTTTCCGCTTTCGGAAAGCATCACTCGCCGTAGGGGACCCAGACCGTCTTCACCTCGGTCGCGGCGTCCAGGAAGGCGCGGCCCTCGCCCTCGGGGCCGCTCCAGTCGCGGGCGCGGCCGTAATCGACCCAGGTCCGCTTGAGGTTGCCGGCGCTGGCCTTCTCGATACCGGCCGACAGGTCGGTGGAGGAGAAGCTCCAGACAGCGTCGACCTCCAGATGGCCGGCGAGGGTCGGCGCCAGCTCGGCATGGCTGCCGGTGAGGATGTTCACGACGCCGGCGGGGACGTCGGAGGTTTCCAGCACCTGGTAGAGGTCGGTGGCGGCGAGCGGAAACGGCTCGCTTGCCACCGCGACGACGCGGTTGCCCATCGCGATCGCGGGGGCCACCGTCGAGACGAGGCCGAGGAGGGGGGCCTCGTCGGGGCACAGCATCCCGATCGCGCCCACCGGCTCGCGCAGGGCGAGCGCGAGACCGCGGAGGGGGACGCCCTTCGCCTCGCCATCGAATTTGTCGGCCCAGGCGGCGCAGGTGAACAGGCGCCGGACCGACGCCTCGACCTCGGCCTCGCCGGACGCGCCGGTCATGTCCTTGAGCCGCCGCGCGAACTCGTCCGCCCGGGCCGACAGGTTCTCGGCCAGGTAGTAGAGGATCTGCGCCCGCAGGTGCCCGGTGGTGCCGGACCAGCCTTTCGCGGCGTGCGCCGCCTCGACCGCGTTGCGCACGTCCTTGCGGTTCGCCAGCGGCACGTGGCCGAGGAGGGCGCCCTTGGGGCCGTGGACGGCGCGGGAATAGCCGCCGTCGGGGCGCGCCTGCTTGCCGCCGATGTAGAGCTTGGCGGTGCGGTCGATGCCGGCCGGGGGCGCGCCTTCGCCGGTGTAGGGCGCGACGGGCTTCAGGCGGGATGGCCGGCGGTCGGGGCGCAGGTAGGCGCCCAGCCCCTCCCAGCCGCCCTCGCGGCCGAAGCCGCTCTCGCGGATGCCGCCGAACGGGGCGGCGGCGTCGAACATGTTGGTGCCGTTCACCCAGACCACCCCGGCCTTCAGCCGCGGCGCCACGCCGAGGGCGAGGTTGACGTTCTCGCTCCACAGCGTCGCGGCGAGGCCGTAGCGGGTGTTGTTCGCCAGTTCCACCGCCTCGTCCGGGGTGCGGAAGGTGGTGGAGACGAGGACCGGGCCGAAGATCTCCTCCTGCATCAGCGGGGACGAGGTGCTGAGGCCGGTGATCAGCGTCGGCGGGTAGTAGCAGCCGTTCGCGGGCATCGGGACGTTGGCGCGGCGGACCTCGCCTTCGGTGTTGGCGTCGACCATCTCGGTGATCGCGCGCAGCTGCACCGGGTCGACCACCGCGCCCACGTCGATGCACTTGTCGAGCGGGTCGCCGACGCGCAGCCGGTCCATGCGCGTCGTCAGCTTGTCGTAGAACCGTTCGGCCACGCCCTCCTGCACCAGCAGGCGCGAGCCGGCGCAGCAGACCTGGCCCTGGTTGAACCAGATCGCGTCGACCAGGCCCTCGACCGCGCTGTCGAGGTCGGCGTCGTCGAAGACGATGTAGGGCGACTTGCCCCCCAGCTCGAGCGTGAGCGGGATACCGCGGCCCGCCGTCGCCTCGCGGATGCGGCGGCCGACCTCGGTGGAGCCGGTGAAGGCGATCTTGTCGACCTCCGCCGCGACGAGGGCCGCGCCGGTCTCGCCGTCGCCGGTGACGATGTTGACGACGCCGGGGGGTACGCCGGCCTCGGCGCAGATCTCGGCGAAGACCATTGCGGAGAGGGAGGTATATTCGGCCGGCTTCAGGACGACCGTGTTTCCGGCGGCCAGCGCCGGGGCGATCTTCCACGCCAGCATGAGGAGCGGGAAGTTCCACGGGATGATCTGGCCGCAGACGCCGTGGGGGACCATGCCGGGGCGTTCGGACTCCAGGAGCTGGGCGAGGCCGGCATGGTGGTAGAAGTGCCGGATCGCGAGGGGGACGTCGATGTCCCGGCTCTCGCGGATCGGCTTGCCGTTGTCGAGCGTCTCGATGACCGCCAGCAGGCGGGACTGCTTCTGCATGCCGCGGGCGATGGCGTAGAGGATGCGGGCGCGGGCATGGGCGCCGGCCTTCCACCAGCCGGGCTGCGCCTTGCGGGCGGCCTTAACCGCGGCGTCCACCTCGGCGGCGGTGCATTTGGTCAGGCCCGCGAGGCGTTCGCCGGTGGCGGGGTTGCGGCTCTCTATGTCGGCGCGCAAGGAGCCCCACTTGCCGTTCACGAACGGCCCGGCCATGCCGCCCTTCGCCTCGATCCAGGCGAGCGCTTCCTTTGCGCTTTCGGGGGCGGGGCCGTACTCCATGCTGTCGAAGATTTCCTTTATGGTCATGGGCAGGACCTCGTGCGGAGGGCGGCCCCCGGCCGCGGGCGGGGGAGAAGCCCCCGCCCGGGGGGGCGGTCGGGGGCTGCCCGGCGTTCCGCCGGGCGGGACATCGGCGTGTCGTTCCGCTTCATGCCAGCGCGTGGCGCCAGCCGGCGGAATAGGCGCCTGTGACGTGGTGCTCCAGCTGCCGCTCGATGTCGCCGAGCAGCGACGAGGCGCCGAAGCGGAAGAGGTCGGGGCGCAGCCAGCGGTCGCCGAGCTCGTCCTTGATGAGGGTGAGGTACGTCAGCGCGTCCTTCGCCTTGGAGATGCCGCCGGCGGGCTTGTAGCCGACCTTCACGCCGGTGCGGGCCTCGTAGTCGCGGATCGCGCGGATCATCGTCAGGCTGACGGGCAGGGTGGCGTTCACGCTCTCCTTGCCGGTGGAGGTCTTGATGAAGTCGGCGCCGGCCATCATGCAGACGAGGCTGGCGCGGGCCACGTTGCGCAGCGTGCCGAGCTCGCCGGTCGCGAGGATCGCCTTCACGTGGGCCTCGCCGCAGGCGGCGCGCATCTCCGCCATCTCGTCGTAGAGGGCCTGCCAGTTGCCGGTCAGGACGTGGCGGCGCGAGATGACGATGTCGATCTCCTTCGCGCCGGCGGCGACGCTCTCGCCGATCTCGGCGATGCGCAGGCGGAACGGCGACAGGCCCGCGGGAAAGCCGGTGGAGACGGCGGCGACGGGGATGCCGCTGCCGTCCAGCGCGTCCACCGCCGTCGCCACCATGTCGTGATAGACGCAGACCGCGCCGACGGTGAGGTCCGGCAGGCCGATCGCGTCGAGGATGCGGGGCGAGACGGGCTGGCGGGCCTTGGCGCATAGGCGCCGGACGCGGCCGTCGGTGTCGTCGCCGGCGAGCGTGGTGAGGTCGATGAGGCTGACGGCGCGGGCCAGCCAGGCGGCCTGCCACTCCTTCTTCACGCTGCGGCGGCCGGGCAGGGTGGCGGCGCGGCGCTCGATCGCGGAGGTGTTGGCCTGCACCGACGCGACCCAGTCGAGGTCGAGCGGCATGCCCTCGTTCCGCGGCTCGTGCAGCTGCGGCAGGTGCGCGCCGGCGGTGCCCGTGCGGTCCGTGTCCGTCGTGTGGGTGTCCATCGGGTGCCTCCGCGAAGCCGACCGGGCAAGGGTGGCATCGGGGCGGCGCCTTGGCAAGGTTTGACCGGATGGTCAAATTATCGGGGAGGTGGGTCGTGCCAAGAGAGGTCCCGGGTCAGGCCCGGGACGGGTGGAGGCAGCGGGGCGCCCGGCCCGCCAGGAAATCCCGCCCCGGCCCCCGAGCCGGGGCCTCGCGCAATTGAAGAGCGACGCCTCAGACCGCCTTCTCGAAGAACACCCGCGCGAACGGACCCTGCTGCGCGCGGTGGGTCTCGCGCCAGCCGAGGCGGGCGTAGATCGCCCGGTTCTCGGTCATCTTCTCGTGGGTGTAGAGCCGGATCAGGGCGTAACCCCGCGCCCGCGCCTCGGCCTCCGCCGCCTCCAGCAGCGCCCGGCCGAGGCCGCGGCCCCGGGCCGACGCCGCCACCGCGACGTTGTCGAGCATCAGCGCCTCCGGCTCGTCGATCAGGACCAACACGCCCTCGATTCCTTCGCCCTCGGGCACGAAGACGCAGCCCTCCGCGATCAGCGCGGCGTAATTCTCGCCCATCGGCGCAGGCTCGCGACCGATCCGGGCGACGTAGGGCGCGTAGGCCTCGCGCACGAGCGCGCGGATCGCCTCCGCCTCATCCGGCCGGGCGCGGCGCAGCTTCATCGGCCCGGCTGCGCCAGTTCGCGCTGGAAGCGGCGGCGGTACTGGGCGGGAGTCAGGCCGTGGGCGGCGCGGAACAGCTTGTGGAAGTGGCTGAGGTTCGGAATGCCGCACTCGGCCGCGATCTCGGACAGGCTATCGGAGGAGCCGGCGAGGCGACGGGCGGCGAAGGCCATGCGCTGGCCGTTGATGTAGTCCGACGGCGTCTGTCCGGTGAAGCGGCGCATCGTGCGGCTGACATGCGGGTGCGCCCGCCCGGCGATCCGGGCGAAGCCGGCGGCGCCCTCGCGGAACACCTGCGGCTCCTTCGCCGCCGACAGCGCACGGGCGAGCCAGTCGGGCGCGCCGTCGGGCAGCGGCACCTCGCGGTCGACCAGCTGGGCGCACAGCGGCAGCAGGAATGCCTCGGCCTCGAGCGCGGTCTCGGCCGCGCGCTCCAGCCGCAGCGCGGCCTGGTTCAAGGCGGCGAGGGGGCGGGGGTCGAGGTGGGCGAGGCGCGGCGCCGGGTCGTCGGTCCAGAAGAGCCGCCCCTCCAGGCCCGGGTGCCGGGCGCCGAGGCCGGCCACGATCCCGTCCGCCAGCGTGACCGAGACGACCATCGGCGTCTCGCCCTTGCCCTGCAGGCCGTAGCCCTCGCCCGCGCGCAGGAACAGCACGTCGCCCTCGGTCAGGTCGCGGCGGCCGGTGTCGTGGTGCAGGCGGACGCGGTCGTTCTGGATCCAGACGACGGTCGGGTGCGGCGCCGGGGTGAGGTCGCGCGGGCGGCCCTTCGCCAGCGTCGCGCGCATCAGGTGGAAGGCGCGGCCCGGCCCGACGAGGCGGGCGGCGGGGGCGTCGGGGGCGGGTTCAGGGGCGGCCATGGCAGGCGCGAGTATCGCACGGGATGCTGCGTCGCGGCAACGGTTCGCTTGACGAGGCGGCACCTCCGGCCGGTCCCGCAAGCCGTGACACGCCCGTCCGCCCGCGCTATCGCGGTGGCGCCAAGAGGGAGCCCGCCCATGACCGACCGTCCCGTCCTCATCGCCCCGTCGATCCTGTCCGCCGACTTCGCCGATTTCGGCCGCGAGATCCGCGCGGTGGAGGCGCAGGGCGCCGACTGGGTCCATGTCGACGTGATGGACGGGCACTTCGTGCCGAACCTCACCTTCGGCCCGCCGGCGGTGAAGGCGTTCCGCCGGCACGTGACGACGGTGATGGACGTGCACCTGATGATCGCGCCGGTCGACCCGTACATCGAGGCCTTCGCCGAGGCCGGCGCCGACATCCTCACCGCCCATGTCGAGGCGGGGCCGCACATCCACCGGACCCTGCAGGCGATCCGCGGCGCGGGGGTGAAGGCGGGCGTCGCGCTGAACCCCGGCACCCCGGCCGAGGCGGTGGCGCCGCTGATGGACGCCGTCGACCTGGTGCTGGTGATGACCGTCAATCCGGGCTTCGGCGGGCAGTCATTCCTCGACATGAGCGCCAAGATAAGCGCGGTGCGCGGGATGATCGGCGACCGGCCGATCCACCTTCAGGTGGACGGCGGCATCGACCCCTCGACGGCGCCGAAGGCGGTCGCGGCCGGGGCCGACGTCCTCGTCGCCGGGTCGGCGGTGTTCCGGGGCGGCAGCGTGGAGACCGCCGAGGTCTACGGCCGGAACATCCGGGCGATCCGCGACTCGCTCGCCTGATCTGCACATTCCCTGCACGAGCCGCCCGCGCCGTCTGCGCGGGCGGCACCCTATGCCGGTCCGGACAATTCCGGAACGGAAGGCAGGGACATGACGGACATTCACATGGCGGCGCCGGGCGGCCGACGGGCGGCCCGGGCGGTGGGGCTGGCGGTGCTGGTGGCGGCGGCGGACGCGCTGCTGTGGCAGGTGGGCGCGCCGCGGCTGTCGCTGGTGGCGCTGGGCGCGGTGGTGCTCGGGATCGCGCACCTGGCGCGGCGGGAGGTGCCGGGGCGGCGAGGGGCGCTCGGCTGGGCCGGGTTCGCCGTCGGCGCGCTTCCGGTGGTGGAGGAGGCGCAGGCGCTGTCGGTCCTGTCGCTGTGGCTGGGGCTGCTGTTCGGCCTCGCCTGCCTGTCGGCCGCGCCGGTGGGCCGGGCGATGGCGCGGCTGCCGATGGCCGGTCTTTGGCGGGACGGGCGCGACCTGTGGGCCGCCGGGACGGCGCTGTCGGAGGCGCGGCTGGCGCGGGGCGCGCTGCGGCGGGAGCTCGGCGACTGGGGGCCGGCGGTGGCGCTGGGCGTCGTCTTCGCGGCTATGTTCGCGGTCGCCAATCCGCTGCTGGACGACCTCGCGCAGCGGCTGTTCGGCCGGTTCGGCGAAATCGAGCTGCCAGTCGGGCGCGTGGTCTTCTGGACCGTCGCGGCGATGTGGCTGTGGCCGGCGCTGCGGCTGTCGGCGATGGCGGGCATCCTCGACGCGCCTGCGCCGGCGACGGGCCTGGCGGCGCCCGACCTCCTCTCCCCGCGCTCGGTGGCGCGGGCGCTGGTGACGTTCAACCTCCTCTTCGCGGTGCAGAGCGTCAGCGACGTCGCCTACCTCTGGGGCGGCGTGCGCCTGCCCGAGGGGATGACCTACGCCGGCTACGCCCACCGCGGCGCCTATCCGCTGGTCCTGACGGTGCTGCTGGCGGGAGCCTTCGCGCTGGCGGCGGGGCGGCACGCGCGGGCGCCCGCCCTGCGGGGGCTGCTGCTGGCGTGGGTGGCGCAGAACGTGCTGCTGATGGCGTCCTCGGTGCTGCGGCTCGACCTCTACGTGGACGCCTACGGACTGACGCGCCTGCGCGTCGCGGCGTTCGTCTGGATGGGCGTCGTCGCGGCGGGCCTCCTGCTGATGCCGTGGCAGATAGCCCGGGGCCTGCCGCCGGGCTGGCTGGTGCGCCGCGCGGTGGCGGTCGGCGCGGCGGCGACTTGGGCGTGTCTCTTCGTGAACGTGGCGGGCCTTGTCGCGCGGGACCAGCTCGGCCGGGAGGGCGAGATCGACGCGCCCTACGTCTGCGGGCTCGGGCCGGGAGCACTGCCGGCGATCCTGGAGTGGCAGGCGGCCGAGGGGCAGAGGCTGTGCGTGGACAGCTGGACCTTGCTGCCGGTGGTGCGCCCACCGGAGGACTGGCGCGAATGGGGCTACCGGAACTGGCGCCTGCGCCGTAGCCTCGCCGCGCTCGAGGGGCCGGCGGTGCCCCGTCAGTCGCTGCGCGAGGAGGGCGAGGGGTGAGCGGCGAGGCGCTGGTCCTGATCGTCGACGACGACCCCGAGATCCGCGAGGTGCTGCGGATCGCGCTGGCCCGCGCCGGCTATCGCACCTGCGAGGCGGCCGACGGCGCGGCGGCGCTGCGCGAGGCGCGGGGGCGGCGGCCGGACCTCGTCGTGCTCGACATCGGCCTGCCCGAGATGGACGGCCTCGCCGTCTGCCGCCAGCTGCGCGCGACGAGCCGGGTGCCGGTCCTGTTCCTCACCGCCCGCGACGACGAGGTCGACCGCATCCTGGGGCTGGAGATGGGCGCGGACGACTACGTGACCAAGCCGTTCAGCCCCCGCGAGCTGGTGGCGCGGGTGCGGGCGATCCTGTCGCGGACGAACGGCGCGCCGGCGGCGGAGGTGCTGCGGCGGGGCGTGCTGGAGCTGGACACCGGGCGGCACGCGGCCCGGGTGAACGGGGCGGAGGTCGCGCTCACGGCGCGGGAGCTGGAGCTGCTGGCGCGGCTGATGGCGCGGCCCGACCAGGTGATCGCGCGGCCCGCGATGGTGGATGCGATCTGGGGCGCGGGGGTCGGCGTCAGCGACCGGACGGTGGATTCCCACCTGCGCAACCTGCGGGCGAAGCTGGCCGAGGCGGGCTGCGCCGACGCGATCGACACGGTGCACGGCGTGGGCCTCAGGATGGGCGCGTGCCGGGGCGGATAAGAGCCAAGTGGCGGCCGCCGCTGGCGCTGATCCTCGGCGTGACGCTCGGGGCGGTGCTGGCTCTTCCGGCGGCGGGGATCCTGGCGCTGTGGCGGCTGGCGCCGAGCTTGGGCTGGCGCGAGGCGGAGGCGGTGATCGCGTCGGTCATCCTCGTGCTGACCGCGCTGCTGGGCTGGGCGCTCTGGCGCGTCCTCTTGCGCCCGATCCGGGCGCTGGCGGCGCGGGCGACGGGGATCGCCGCCGGCACCGACCGGGCGAGCGAACCGCTGGCGCACTACGGCACGCGCGAGATGCAGCGGCTGGGCCAGGCCGTTCTCGACATGGGCGCGACGCTGGCGGGCCGCGAGGCGGTGCTGCGCACCTACGCCGACCACGCCACGCACGAGCTGCGCTCGCCCCTGACCGCGATCCGGGGTGCGGCGGAGCTGTTGTCCGAGCCGGGGCTGGCCCACGCCGACCGGATGCGCCTCGCCGCCCGGATCGGCACCGCCGCGGCCCGGATGGACGCCCTCCTCGACGCGCAGCGGGCGCTGGCGCGGGCCCGCGAGCCGCGGTTCGTGGGTCGAACGACGCTGGCGGAGGTGGTGCCGGCGCTTCATGGCGGGCCTGAGGTCGCGGTGGAGGGGGCGGACGTGCCGCTGCCGCTGGCGGCGGAGGGGCTGGCGCTGGTGCTTCAGCACCTCGTCGGCAACGCCGCGGCCCACGGCGCGCGCCGGGTGACGCTGACCGCCGCGCCGGGGCGGCTGACGGTGACGGACGACGGACCGGGGGTCAGCGCAGGCAACCGCGGCCGCATCTTCGAGCCGTTCTTCACGACGCGGCGCGAGGCGGGCGGCACCGGCATGGGCCTCGCCATCGTCGCCACGCTGCTGGAAGCGCATGCCGGGACGATCCGGCTCGCGGACGAGGGGCCGGGGGCGCGGTTCGAGGTCTCGTTCCCGTAGGGTGGGTGAAACCCACCGCGGCGCACACGACGGCGGGTCAGGCGCAATTCCCCGCGGGGTCGGCGATGGTGGGTTTCACCCACCCTACGGGCGGCGGCCCCCGGCGCATGGCGAGGGCGCGGCACGTCACGGCGCTGGCTAGTCCTCCGCCGCCATCCTCCGGATCGCCTCCACCCCGCTCTCGCCCAGGGGCACCTTCGCGAACGGGCCGCCCAGCCTCGTGTAGCCCATGTCGTCGGCGCGGGGCGTCCGCTCCTTCGCGGTAATTGCCTCGGCCCAGTCCTCGGCGTTGTCCTGCGGCCGGTAGCCGAGGAAGCGGACGCGGTCGTTGGAGACCGGGGCGCGGGTGTTGGCGGAGACGCCGTAGGCGACCGTGAAGCCGACCACCGCGGTCAGGAGAGACCGCTCCACCAGCTGCACCATGTCGCGATACGACAGCCAGGTGCCGAGGGCGCGGACGTTCTGCGGCTCGGGCGTGCAGGACAGGATGCGCAGGCAGACCGCCTCCAGCCCCCGCTTCTCCCAGTACATCCGGCCCATGTCCTCGGCGAAGCACTTGGACAGGCCGTAGAAGGTGTCGGGCCGGTGGCCGGCGTCGGTGTCGAGGCCGGCCGCGGTCTCGCCGAGGCCGAGGGCGTGGATCGACGAGGCGTAGACGATGCGGCGGGCGCCGGCGCGGTACGCCGCCTCCCAGACGTTGTAGGCGCCGACGTAGTTCGGCCCCAGCAGCGTCTCGAACGGTCCCTCGTCCGGGATCGCGCCGAAATGGACGACCATCTCGGCGCCGTCCATCAGCGGCGCCACCTCGTCCATCTTCGCCAGATCGGCGCGCACGAACGTCTCGTTCGGGGCGAGGTCGTCCGGCGCGTCCACGATGTCGGTGGACACCAGCGCCTCGGTCAGCTTCGCCAGTGCGGGCCGGAGTTCGGTGCCGAGGGCACCGCGGGCGCCGGTGAGGACGATCTTCTTGAGCATCTTGGGGTCCTTTTCAGATGATGGCCGGCTCGCGCAGCGGTCGCCCTTCGGCGATCCGCGCATATCCGAGGTCCGACAGGTCGAGAGAGGTGTAACGGCCGTGGAGCAGCAGCTCGGCGAGGCCGCGGCCGACCGCGGGCGCCTGCTGCAGCCCGTGGCCGGAGAAGCCGTTGGCGAACAGGAAGTTCGGCAGGTCCGGATGGGGGCCGAGGACGGCGTTCTGGTCGAGAAGGTTGTAGGCGTAGTGGCCGACCCAGGAGCGGCGCAGGCGGATGTTCTCGAACGCCGGGACGCGGGCGGCGAGGATCGGCCAGACGTGGGTTTCGAACCGGTCGCCGGGGTCGCGGAAATCGTCGGGCCCGTCCGTCTCGTCCGGGTCCGGCGGGCAGCCGGCCATGAAGCCGGCGCCGTCGGAGCGCACATGGACGCCGGCCGGGTCGATGGTCAGCGGCAGCTCGGCCGCCAGCGGCGCGTCGAACACCCAGGTGAAGCGGCGGCGCGGCTCCACCGGCAGGGAGAGGCCTGCCATCGCGGCGAGCGCGGCGGCGCGGGGGCCGGCGGCGTTGACGAGGAAGCCGCAGGCGATCTCCTGCCCGGTCCCGAGGCGGACCGCCATGACGCGACCGCCCTCGACCAGGGCACCCGTCGCCTCGCCGTGCACGAACTCCACGCCGAGGGCGCGGGCGCGGCGGCGGAACCAGTCGAACATGGTGGCGCCGTCGAACCAGCCCTCGTCGACCGGGTTGTGCGTGCCGAGGAGGACGCCCTCGGGCGAGATGTGGGGCCAGCGTGCAGCGATCTCGTCCGGGGTCAGCAGGCGCGTGGCGCAGCCGAGCCGGGCCTGAAGCGCCTGCGCCTCGCGCAGGCGCGCGGCGCCGGCGTCGGTGCCGGCGAGGTAGAGATAGCCGAAGGACCGCAGGGCGATCGCCGGCGCCTCGGCATCCTCCATCCAGTCGCGGAAGCCGTGGATGAATTCCGCGCCGAAGCGGCTGATCCGCACGTTCACCTCGGTCCCGAACTGCTGGCGGATGCAGGAGTTGGTGTGGGTGGTGGAGGCGTATTCGTAGGAGGGGTCGCGCTCGATCACCAGGATGCGGCCGTCGAACGCGGGGTCGCGGGCCGTCCACCAGGCGATGGCCGCGCCGATCATGCCGCCGCCGACAATGACGACATCGTAGGCGCGGTGCTCGGGGCGGGGGGCGTAGGCCATTTGGGCGGCTCCGGGGGGCGGGTCGGGGCGACCCTAGGGCGGCGGCGCGGCGACCGGAAGGGGCGCGAATGCCGGAGCGGTTTTCGGTCCGATCTCCGGGATGGAGATCGGCGCGCGGGAGCGGCGGGTAAGCCGAACGCCGGAGCGGCTTCTGGGTCAATCTCGGGGACGGAGATCGTCGCCCGGAGCGCGAGGACCGCAGGGCGGGCGTCCGGGGCGATCGGCGCCCCGAATGCGGCGTCAGAAGTCGCGCAGGATCGCCTTCAGGCCCTCGTCGGTCACCAGCGCGGCAGCCTTCCTGGGGCTGACCCACTGCCGGTCGCGGCGGTCGGCCTCGGGGTAGTCCTTGACCACCTTCTGCACCTTGATGGCGTAGACCTTCACCAGCGAGGGCAGCGTCTCGCCGTTGCTGCGGACCTTGACGCTGTAGAACTGGCCGATGGGCTTGCGCGCCGCCTTGCCACGCTTCACGCCCGCCTCTTCCCACGCCTCCGTCAGCGCGGTCTCGCAGCCCGAGCAGCCGTCGATGGGCCAGCCCTTGGGCAGGATCCACCGCCCCTCGGACGAGGTGACCAGCAGCACCTCGCGTCCGTGCTCGCCCTTGCGCCAGCACAGCGCCGCCAGCTGCTTGAGCGGCGCAATGTCGGCGCGGCCATCGGCGGGAAAGTCGTGTCGGAGCGACATGGGGAACCGGAAACCCGAGCTTGTATCCAATGACCTCAACGTAGCGACATATTGAATCCGTTCAATTCAGGTCATCCCGCCTCGCCGCGCCTTTTCGCCCGGAGAGTCGGTTCTGCAACGGTCGGGTCCTCCGGCCAGGGATGGCGAGGATAGCGGCCGCGCATGTCGCGGCGGACGTCGGCATAGGCGCCGGACCAGAAGCCGGGCAGGTCGGTCGTGACCGCAACGGGCCGGCCGGCGGGGGAGAGGAGCGTCACCTTCACCGGGCGGCCGGCGACCGTGGGGTGGCGCGTGGTGCCGAACATCTCCTGCAGGCGGACCTCGATGGCGGGGGTGTCGCCGTCGTAGTCGATGGCGATGTGCCGGCCGAGCGGCGTCTCGACCTTCGCCGGGGCGGCGCGGTCCAGGGCCTGCTGCTGGTCCCAGTCCAGCATCGCGCGGAGGGCGGGCAGGGCGTCGAAGCGGCGCCAGTCGTCTGCGGTGCGCACGCCGGTGAGGTGAGGGGCGAGCCAGTCCTCCAGCGTGGCGAGGAGGGTGGCGTCGTTCATCGCGGGCAGATCCTCGCCCGTGGCGCGGACCATCTCCACCCGCGCGCGGAAGCGCTCGGCGGCGGGGGAGAGGCGCAGGCCGAGGGCGCGGACTCCGTCGCACATGGCGCGGGCGATCTCGTGGCCGGGCACGTCGGTCGCGGGGCGGTCGGCGAGGACGAGGGCGCCGAGGCGCTCCTGCCGGCGGGCGAGGACGCGGTTCTCGCGGCGGGACCAGACGCAGACGTCGGCCCAGGTGATGTCGGCGGCGAAGAGGTCGCGTAGTTCGGCCTCGGAGATGGGCGCGGCCTGGCGGATGCGCGCCTCGCGCGGGTCGCCGTCGGTGTCGGTGGCGACGATCAGGCGCTGCCCGGCGAGCGGGTCGGCGGGGTCGAGGCGCGCGCCCTTGCCGCCGGAGAGCAGGTAGCGGGGATCGTCGCCGGGACGGCGCAGGCCGATCCGGTCGGGGTAGGCGAGGGCGGCCATCGTGCCGGGGGAGAGGGGCGGGCGGTCCTCCAGCCCCTTCGCCAGCCGCTTCGCCTCGTCGCGGGCGCGGGCGAGGGCGGCGGGGTTCGGCTGGCCGGGCAGGTCGCGGCGGCCGGCGAGCGCCGCAAGCCGGGGGGCGAGATCGGCGGGGGCGCCGGTGAGGACGTCGCGCTCGGACAGGAGCGCGGCGAGCGGGGCGGCCTGCCGGCCGGCGGTGCGCAGCATGTGGCCGAGGCGGGGGTGCAGCGGCAGGGCGGCGAGGGCCCGGCCGTGGGGGGTGATGCCGCCGGAGCGGTCGAGGGCGCCGAGAGACCGCAGAAGCGCCTGCGCCTCGGCCAGCGCCGCCTCGGGCGGGGGCGTCAGGAACGGCAGGTCGGCGGCGCCCCACAGCGCCAGCTCCAGCGCCAGCGGGGCGAGGTCGGCGTTCGCGATCTCGGGCGGCGGGTAGGCGGCGAGCGCGCCCTCCTCGCCCTTCGTCCAGAGGCGCAGCGCGATCCCCGGCGCCACCCGGCCGGCGCGGCCGGCGCGCTGGTCGGCCTCGGCGCGGGTCACCTTCTCGGTCACGAGGCGCGACATGCCGGAGCCGGGGTCGAACCGGGCCAGCCGCGCGAGGCCGGCGTCGACGACGACGCGCACGTCCTCGATGGTGAGGGAGGTCTCGGCGATGGCGGTGGAGAGGACGACCTTTCGCCCCGTCTCGGCGGGGCGGATGGCGGCGCGCTGCTCGGCGAAGGGCAGGGCGCCGTAGAGCGGGTGGACCACGACGTCCGGCGGAACGCGGCCGGCGAGGGCGGCGGCGGCGTCGCGGATCTCGCGCTCGCCGGGGAGGAAGACGAGGACGCCGCCGCCGGTCTGCGGCAGCAGGTCCAGCACCGCCTCTGCGGCGGCGCGGCCGGGGCGCTGGTCCTTGGCCGGGCGGTCGAGGTGGCGCACCTCCACCGGGAAGGCGCGGCCCTCGGCGGTGATGCGGGGGGCGGAGTCCATGAGGGTGGCGACCGGCGCGGCGTCGAGGGTCGCGGACATCGTCAGCAGGATCAGGTCGGGCCGCAGCGCGGCGCGGATCTCGAGGCAGAGGGCGAGGCCGAGGTCGGCGTTCAGGCTGCGCTCGTGGAATTCGTCGAAGATGACGGCGCTGATGCCCGGCAACTCGGCGTCGGACTGGATCATCCGGGTCAGGATGCCCTCGGTGACGACCTCGATCCGGGTGCCGGGCGAGACCTTCGTCTCGCCGCGCATCCGGTAGCCGACGGTCTGTCCCGGCGCCTCGCCCAGCGAGGCCGCCATCCTCTCCGCCGCCGCGCGGGCGGCGAGGCGGCGCGGCTCCAGCATCAGGATGCGGCCGTCCGTCAGCCCCGCGTCCAGCATCGCCAGCGGCACGCGCGTCGTCTTGCCCGCGCCCGGCGGCGCCTCCAGCACCGCGCGGCCGTGGGCGCGCAGCGCCTCCACCAGCTGCGGCAGGACGGCGTCGATGGGGAGGGCGTCGGCCATGAGGCCGCTTATCGGCCCCGCCGGGGCGGGCGTAAAGTCAGGTGCCGCGGATGCGCGGATCGAGCGCGTCGCGCAGGCCGTCGCCGATGTAGTTCACCGAAAGGACGGTGAGCGAGATCGCGAGGCCGGGCCACAGCACCCGTTCGGGAAAGGCGGCCATCCGGTCGACGCTGTCGAACAGGATCTTGCCCCAGGTGGGGAAGTCGGACGGGAAGCCGAGGCCGAGGAAGCTGAGCGCGCTCTCGGTGATGATCGCGTTGGCGAGGCCGAGCGTGGCCGAGACCATGATCGGCGACAGGACGTTCGGCAGGACGTGCCGGGTGATCATCCGCCGCGACGGGGTGCCGATGGAGCGGGCGGCGAGCACGAACTCCCGCTCCTTCAGCGCCAGCACGTCGCCGCGCACGATGCGCGCGGTCTGCATCCAGGAGGTGACGCCGATGGCGACGACGATAAGGATGAAGATGCCCTGTTCCGGCCCGAAGGCGGCGCGCAGCGTGTCGCGGAACAGAAGCATCATGACGAGGAGGAGCGGCAGCAGCGGCAGCGCCAGGACGAGGTCGGTGAACCGCATCAGCACTCCGTCCAGCCGGCGGAAGTAGCCGGCGAGGACGCCGACGAGGGTGCCCAGGATCACGCTCAGCAGCATCGCGGTCCAGCCGACCGCCATCGAGATCCGGCCGCCCTGCATCAGCGCCGCCATGTTGTCCCGGCCGAGCTGGTCGGTGCCCAGCGGCCGCGCCCAGCTGACCTTGGCGCTCGAATCCCAGAGGATCGTGTAGATCGGCCGGACGTCCTTGTTCCGGATGTCGAGCGCGGTCGCATCCACGCCCCAGAGCGACGGGCCGATCAGCACGAACAGCGTGATGAAGACGAGGAAGAACAGGCCGAGGAGCGCCCCCTTGTGGGTGCGGAACTGCGCCCAGACGTCCCACCAGTGCGAGCGGTGCTTGAACGGCTGCTCGGCAGCGATCTGTTCGAGCGGCAGGTTGGCGTCAGTCATAGCGGATCCGGGGATCGAGGAGGCCGTAGAGGACGTCGGCGATCAGGTTGAACAGGACGATCAGCACCGCGAAGATGAAGGTGAGCGTCATCACCATGGGTATGTCGCTGCCCTGGATCGCCAGGATCAGCAGCTGACCGAGGCCGTTCACCTTGAACACCTGCTCGGTGATGATCGCGCCGCCGAAGACCTGCGGCACGCCGAGGGCGATGACGGTGACGACCGGGATCATCGAGTTGCGCAGCACGTGCTGAAGCACGACGACCTTCTCGTTCATGCCCTTGGCGCGGGCGGTGCGGACGTAGTCCTGGCCGAGGTTGTCCAGCATCGAGGCGCGCATGTAGCGGCTGATCTGCGCGGCGTTGTAGAGGGCGAGCACGAAGACCGGCATCGCCATCTGCCGCAGCTGGAAGAGGAAGCTGTCCAGATCGTTCACCCGGTGCGTGGTGTCGTAGATCGACGGGAACCAGCCGAGCTGGACCGAGAAGATCACGATCAGCAGCACCCCGGTGAAGAAGGTCGGGACCGAGAAGCCGACCATCGAGACGAAGGTGCCGATCTGGTCGAACCAGGAATATTGCCGGTAGGCGCTGATGATGCCGATGGGCAGGGCGATCAGCACGCCGACGATGTAGGACATGCCGACGACCCACAGGGTCTGCGGCAGCCGCTCGGCGATGGTGTCGAAGACCGGCGAGCGGGACTGGAAGCTGATGATCCGCTGCTGGCCGGCGGCGAGGTCGGTGCCGAAGGTGGCGTCCAGCCAGTAGGACGGCTCCACCACGAAGAACTGGTAGAGCCACAGGACGAACCGCACGTACCACGGCTCGCCGAGGCCCAGAGCCTCGCGCATCTGCTGGCGCACCTCGGGCGGGATCGTCAGCGGCATGTTGGCGAGCGGATCGCCCGGCGCCAGCTCCAGCAGCAGGAAGATGACGAGCGCGATGAAGAGCAGCGTCGGGATCGCGAGGACGAGGCGGCGGATCGTGTAGGTCAGCATCCTAGCGAGCCCTCACGTCCTTGGCGCCGAGCAGCGCGGCGGCGCCGATCATCGCGCCCCCGGCGAGCCGGTTCAGCAAGCGGCCGCGGCTGCGGAGGCGGCCCAGCAGACGCTCGGACGCCGCGCCCATCAGGACGAGGATGAGGCCGTCAACGACGATGTAGGTGGCGCCGAGGATGGCGATCTGCGGCGCGAGCGCCTGAGCGGGGTCGATGAACTGCGGGAACAGGGCAGCGAAGAAGAACACGGCCTCGGGGTTGGCGGCGGAGGTGAGGAAGCCTTGTGCGAACAGGCGGCGCGGAGCGGACGGGTCGGCGCGGCCCTCCAGCCCGTCGGGCGGGGGCGAGCGCCAGACGCGCAGGCCGTACCAGACGAGGTAGGCCACACCCAGCCACTTGACGACGGTCAGCGCCTCGGCCGACTGGCCGATCAGCGCGGTCAGGCCGAAGCCGGCAGCCATGATCTGCAGGCTGTTGGCCGTCAGGTCGCCAGCGGCGGTCGGCAGGCTCGCCCGCAGGCCGTGCCGCAGGGAATTGGTCATGATGAGGATCTGGCTCGTGCCGGGCGGCGTGGCGAAGAACACCCCCAGCGTCACGAGGTAGAGGGCGTAGGTGTCCCAGCTCATGCCGGCGCACCGGCGGGGATCGACGCGATCTCCGGGCGCGGAGACCCGGAGGCTCCCGACGCGATGTCCGCGCGGAGATCGGTGTGGGTCGCAGGCCGTCGGAGCATGGTCGTCCCTCGGATTGGGTGGGGGCGCCCCTGCAGGGCCGCCCCCTTGGTCACGTCACTCGGTGCGGTACCAGTCGGCCGCGTTCCACAGCTCGCTGTCCCAGGTGTTCAGCTGCACACCGCCGAGCGTGTTGGAGTGGGCCGAGACGCGGCCGCGGTCGACGAGCGGGATGATCACGTTGCTCTGCGAGGTGAGCATCGCGTTCAGCTGCTTGGCGATGCGGCCGCGCTCGTCCAGCTCGCCGGTCTGCGACAGGGTTCGCCACAGCTCGTCATAGGACTCGTCGCAGTAGCGGTTGATGTTCTCGCCCTGCCACTGGGTGTCGGGCGAGGGGATGTTGTCGCAGAGATAGGCGCCGAGATAGGCCTGCGGGTCGGTGCCGGGGAAGTTGTTCGCGTACATCTCCACGTCCGCGTAGAAGCGCTGGAACGTGTCGGTGCTGCCCGGGTCGCCGCCGAAGAAGACGCCGCTGTCGATGTTGCGCAGCTCCACCTCGAAGCCGATCTGCTCCCACCATTCCTTGATCAGCGCCTGGAAGTCCTGGCGGACGGCATTGGTCGAGGTCTGGTAGAGGATCGACAGCGGCTCTCCGTCCGGGGTCTCGCGGACGCCGTCGCCGTCGGTGTCCATGTAGCCGGCCTCGTCGAGCAGCTGGTTCGCCCGGTCGAGGTCCTGCGTCAGGCAGCCGGTGTTCTCGGCGTCGGCGTAGAGCTCGGGCGCCGGGACGAGGTTGCAGGTGGCGCGGCCGGCCTGGCCGTAGCCGACCTCGACCAGCAGGTCGCGGTCGATGGCGATCGACAGCGCCTCGCGCACCGCCGGGTCGGTCAGGAACGGGTGCGGCGCCTCGACGGTGGAGCGCACGCCCTCCTCGAGGTCGGGCGAGGGATCGGTGAGGTTCACCTCGATCCGCTCGACCAGCGTGCCGAAGGCCGAGATCGGCACGCCCATGCCGCCCTGCGCCATCGACTCGATCACGTCGGGGGCCAGCTGCAGGTTCCAGGCGTAGTCGAACTCGCCCGTCTCCATCACCGCGCGGCCCGCCGCCGTGGCGTCGCCGCCGCCCTTGAAGGTGACGGTCGCGAAGGCCGGCTTGGACGCGTCGCGGTAGTTCTCGTTCGCCGCCAGCTCCACCACGTCGTTGACGCGGAAGTCGGTGACGGTGAACGGGCCGGTGCCGACCGGCATGAAGTTGGCGTCGGTGCATTCCGGCGCCCGCGGGCCGAGGCAGTCGGCGAACTGCGCCGCCTGGATGATCGGCGATTCCGCCCCGGTGAAGGCGGTGTAGGGGTAGGGCGTCGGCGCGGAGAAGTTCACGCGGACCGTGCGCTCGTCAATCGCCTCCACCGACGAGACGGCGTCGAACTTGGCGCCCTGCGCGCAGCCGCCGCCTTCGGCGGTGCAGTACTGCCAGGTGAAGACCACGTCCTCGGACGTCACCGGCGTGCCGTCCGACCAGACGAGGCCTTCCTTCAGCGTCCAGGTGATCGAGGTCAGATCCTCGGCCACGCCGCCGTTCTCGACCGTCGGGATCTCGTCCACGAGGTAGGGGACCAGCTCGCCCGTGGGGTCGAACCGCGCCAGCGGCTCGAGCACGAGGCTGGCCGCCTCGACGTCCTTGGTGCCGCCCGACAGGTACGGGTTCATGATCGACACGGCCTGCCAGTAGATGATGTTGACGTGGCCGTCGCGGCCGCGCTCGCCGCCCTCGTCCTGGGCCTGGGCCGCGAGCGGCAGCATCATCGCCGCCGCGCCCATCAGCGCTGTCCTCAGTTTCATCGGTCTCGCTCTCCTTGTTGGGGCTCGATGAGCCTCTGTTCGTTGTTGGGCGCCGCCGTTTCTCCGGCGGTCGTGGTTGTTGTCTCGGGCTGCGGTTCGGACCGCGGCGCGGGGCCCGGGCCGGCGACCACCTTGGGCACCGGCGAGCCGTCGTAGAGGTGGCAGGCGACGAAGCGGCCCGGCGCGACCTCCTGGCTGGCGGGGTCCACCTCGCGGCAGATCTCCATAACGCGCGGGCAGCGTGTGCAGAAGTTGCAGCCCTTGGGCGGGTTGGCGGGCGAGGGCACGTCGCCCTTGAGGATGATCCGCTTCACCCCCGCCTCGGCCAGCGGGTCCGGCTCGGGCACGGCGGAGAGGAGGGCCTGGGTGTAGGGATGCAGCGGCTCGGCATACAGCGCCTCGCGCGGGGCGAGCTCCACGATCCGGCCGAGATACATGACCGCGACCCGGGTCGCGATGTGGCGCACCATGCTGAGGTCGTGGGAGATGAAGAGGTAGGTGAGGCCGAACTTCTCCTGCAGGTCCTCCAGCAGGTTCACCACCTGCGCCTGGATCGACACGTCGAGGGCGGCGATCGGCTCGTCGCAGACGATGAACTTGGGGTTCAGCGCCAGCGCCCGGGCGATGCCGATGCGCTGCCGCTGCCCGCCGCTGAAGGCGTGCGGGTAGCGCCCGGCGAAGCGACGATTGAGGCCGACGGCGTCCATCAGCTCCAGCACCTTTTCGCGCTTCTCGCGGCGCGACATCTTCGTGTGCTCGTCCAGCGGTTCGCGGATGATGTCGGCGACCGTCATGCGCGGGTTCAGCGACGCCTGGGGATCCTGGAACACCATCTGCATCGTGGGGCGCATCCGGCGGAGCCGGCCCTGGCCGGCGCGGCCGATCTCCTGCCCGTCTACCCGGATCGAGCCGTCGGTGATGTCGTAGAGGCGCAGGACCGCGCGGCCGCAGGTGGACTTGCCGCACCCCGACTCGCCGACGAGGCCCAGCGTCTCGCCCTCGATCACGTCGAAGTCGACGCCGTCCACCGCCTTCACCGCCCCCGTCTGCCGGCGCAGCAGGCCCGAGCGGATGGGGAAGTGCATCTTCAGGCCGCGCACCTCGACCAGCGGCGCCTTCGGGGGAGCGCCGCCGTCAGCCATCGTCGCCGCCGATCGTGAAGCTGTGGGACACCGAGGTCGGCCGCACCTGCGGCTGCGGCTTCGGTTGCGGCTGCGGTTGTTGCTGCACCGGATGCGGCTGCGACTGCGGACGGGGCTGTTGTTGAACGGGCTGCGGTTGCGGTTTCTGACCGGGCTGCGGCTGCGGCTGCGGCTGCGGATCGGGCTGTTGCTGCACCGGCCGCGGCTGCGGCTGGGGCTGTGGATCGGGCTGTTGCCGGATCGGGCGCGGCTGCGGCTGGGCCTGCAAGGGCTGAGGCTGGGGCGCGGGCTGTGGCGCCGGGCGGGGCCGGGGGCGGTAATCCTCGCTCAGGCCGGGATCGACGAGGAAGCAGGCGGCGTCGTGCCCCGCCGCCACCGGGTAGCGCTGCGGGTTCAGCCGGTCGCATACCTCCATCCGGTGCGGGCAGCGGTCGCGGAACGGGCACCAGCCGGGCTGCTGCGACAGGATCGGCGGCTGCCCCTCGATCACCGTCAGCCGCTTCACCCGCTCGCCCCGGACGCTGGGCACGGTGGTGAGGAGGGCGCGGGTATAGGGGTGGCGCGGATTTGCGAACAGCTCCCGCACCGGCGCCTGCTCGACCACCTGCCCGCCGTACATGACCATTACCCGGTCCGCGATCCCGGCGATCACGCCGAGGTCGTGGGTGATCCAGATGACGCCCATCCCCAGCTTGGTCCGTAGCTCCTTCATCAGCTCCAGGATCTGCGCCTGGATCGTGACGTCGAGCGCGGTCGTCGGCTCGTCCGCGATCAGCACCTTCGGATCGCAGGCCAGCGCGATCGCGATCATCACCCGCTGGCGCATGCCCCCCGAGAACTGGTGCGGGAAGTCCCCCAGCCGCCGCGTCGCGTCGGGGATGCCGACGAGGTCCAGCAGCTCGGCCGCCCGGACCCGGGCGGCGCGCTTGCCCATCCCCATGTGCCGGCGCAGCGGCTCCATGATCTGGAAGCCGACGGTGAAGACCGGGTTCAGCGACGTCATCGGGTCCTGGAAGACGAAGCCGATCTGGCCGCCCCGGATGTCGCGCAGCGTCTCGTCGTCGGTCTTGAGGAGGTCGCGGCCGTCGAACATCACCCGGCCGGCGCGGACTTCGGCCGGCGGCGTGGGCAGCAGGCCGATCAGCGACATCATCGTCACCGACTTGCCCGAGCCGCTTTCGCCGACGACGCCCAGCAGCTCGCCGGCGTTCAGGTGGAAATCGACGGTGTTGACGGCGTGGACCTCGCCCCCGCGGGTGCGGAACACCGTCTTCAGCCCCGTCACGTCGAGGACGGGCGCGCCCCCATCGGGCATCAAGAACCTCCCCGTGGTTCCCGTGTCTGTTGTTGGCGCGGATGCAGGCATCCGGCGCGGATTTCAGCGACGGTACCACGGAAAGACGGTCCCGCAAGATTATCCTTGCGCCATCGGGGACCGGGCCGGAGGGGGAGGGCGGGTGCCCTCCGTTCGGGCGCAGGCGACCGATTTCTCCGCAGCCGGCGGGCGGGAGGCGGACTTGACGCCGCGCCCGGGATCGTCAGGTTCGCCCCGATGCAGCAGCGCCGAGCCCGCCGATGACCACCCGCCTCTCCCCGCGCGAGCTCTTGGCGCGGCTCGTCTCCTTTCCCTCGGTCAGCCGCGACGGCAACCTGCCGCTCGTCGACTGGCTGGAGGGGTACCTGCGCTCCCACGGGATCGAGGCGACCCGCGTGCCGGACGAGACCGGCACCAAGGCCGCGCTCTTCGCCTCGGTCGGGCCGAACGCGCCGGGCGGCGTGGTCCTGTCGGGCCATACCGACGTGGTGCCGGTGGACGGGCAGGACTGGACGACCGACCCCTGGACCCTGACCGAGCGGGACGGCCGTCTCTACGGCCGCGGCGCCTGCGACATGAAGGGGTTCGACGCACTCGCGATCTGGGCGCTGGTGGAGGCGCGGGACCGCGCGCTGTCCGCGCCCCTGCAGCTGGCTTTGTCCTACGACGAGGAGGTCGGCCTGATCGGCGCGCCGCCCCTCATCGACGCGCTCCTCGCCTCCGGCCTGCCGAGGGCCGAGACGGTGATCGTGGGAGAGCCGACGCGGATGGCCGTCGTCACCGGCCACAAGGGCGGCACCGCGTTCGAGGTGCACGCGAAGGGGCACGAGGTCCATTCCTCGCTCCTGCCCGAGGGCGTGTCGGCGATCATGTGGTCGGCCCGCCTCATCGAGTGGCTGAACCAACGGAACGAGGCGCTGCAGGCCGCGCCGCCCGGCGAACTTGCCGCGATCTTCCACCCGCCCTTCACCACGCTGCATACGGGGAAGATCGCCGGCGGCACCGCCCACAACATCACCGCCGGCGACTGCCGCTTCCTGTTCGAGATGCGCGTCGTCCCCGGCGAGAGCGTCCAGGATCACGAGACCGCCTTCCGGGCCGAGGCGGAACGGCTGTCGGCGCAGATGGCGCAGGTGCATCCCGGCGCCGGCTTCACCCTGAACCGCCTCTTCACCGCCCCGCCGCTGGCGCCCGAGGCGGACGGCGCGGCCGAGCGCCTCGCCCGGGCGCTCACCGGCGACAACGGCACCCACGTCGTCAGCTACGGCACCGAGGCCGGGCACTTCCAGTCGCGCGGCTATTCGGCCGTCGTCTGCGGCCCCGGCGACATCGCCCAGGCGCACCAGGCCGACGAGTGGATCGAGGTATCGGAGATGGAGGCCGGCCAGCGCTTCATGGAGCGCCTGCTGGATCGGATGAGCGCATGACCGCCCCCACGGGCCGCCTCAGCGGCATCCCGATCACCGCGTCGTCCCCCGTCGCGTTCCCCGGCCCGCCGCCGGCCGAGGCGGACGTCGTCGTCATCGGCGGCGGCATCATCGGCGTGATGACCGGCTGGTACCTCGCCCAGGCGGGCCTCCGCGCCGTGGTGCTGGAGAAGGGCCGCCTCGCGGGCGAGCAGTCGGGCCGCAACTGGGGCTGGGTCCGCCAGCAGGGCCGCGACCCGGACGAGTTGCCGATCATGGTGGAGGCGAATCGTCTGTGGCGCGGCCTGCCCGAAAAGCTGCGCGCGGCGGTGGGCCTCGCCAACCCCGGCATCCTCTACATGGCCTCCGACGCCGCCGGCATGGCGAAGTACGAGGCCTGGATGGAGCATGCCCGCGCCCGCCAGCTCGACACGCGCCTGCTGTCCGGAGCCGAGGTCTCGGCGCAGCTGCCCGGCGCCACGAAGCGCTGGGCGGGCGGCCTCTTCACGCCGTCCGACCTGCGCGCCGAGCCGTGGGCGGCGGTGCCGGCGCTCGCCCGCGCCGCGTCCGAGGACGGGCTGACGGTGGTGGAGAACTGCGCCGCCCGCGGGCTGGAGCGGACGGCGGGCCACGTCTCGGCTGTGGTGACCGAGGCCGGGACGATCCGCACGCCCGAGGTGGTCGTCGCCGCGGGTGCCTGGTCGCGCCTGTTCCTCGGCGCCGAGGGCGTGGCGATCCCGCAGCTGTCGGTCCGCGCCACCGTCGCCGCGACCGGCCCCCTGCCGGACCTTGGCACGCCGAACGGCGCCGACGACCGCATCGCCTTCCGCCGCCGCGCCGACGGCGGCTACACGCTGGCGGCCGGCGGCTTCCACGAGCTCTACATCGGCCGCGACGCCTTCCGCTCGCTGCCGGCGTTCTTCACGCAGCTGCGCGCCGACCCCTTCGGCACCCGCTTCCTGCCCGCCGCGCCCGGCGGCTACCCCGACGCCTGGGGCACGCCCCGGCGCTGGGCGCTGGACGGCGTCAGCCCGTTCGAGCGGATGCGCGTCCTCGACCCCGCACCGAACGCGAAGAAGACGCGCACGCTGGCGCAGGACTTCGCGGCCCTCTTCCCCGCGGCGGGCGAGGTGCGCCTCGCGAACGCCTGGGCCGGGATGATCGACACGATGCCCGACGTGGTCCCGGTGGTGGACCGGGTGGCGGAGGTGCCCGGCCTCACCATCGCCACAGGCATGTCCGGCCACGGCTTCGGCATCGGCCCCGGCATGGGCCGCGTCGTCGCCGACCTCGTCCGCGGACGCCCGCCCGGCCACGACCTGACCCGGTTCCGCCTCTCCCGCTTCACCGACGGCTCGAAGGTCGAGCTCGGCCCCGCGCTCTGACTCTCCCTCTCATCGAGCCACAAATATCCCCGGGGGGAGTCCGGCGTCAGCCGGACGGGGGCGGGACGCCCCCCGAAGACAAGGGAATGCGCCGCAAGGCGCGCCGCCGGATCGCCCGACCTTGCCGCCGTCCCGCGCGGGGTCCATCCTCGCGCCGTCCCTCGCAACCGGAGGCTGCCCATGCCCGTCAAGAACCGCTTCGCCGAACTGCTGCCCGAGATCACCGCCTGGCGGCGGGACCTGCACGAGAACCCCGAGATCCTGTTCGAGACCCACCGCACGTCCAAGGTCGTCGCCGACCGGCTGCGGGAGTTCGGCTGCGACGAGGTGACGGAGGGGATCGGGCGGACCGGCGTGGTCGGCGTGATCCGCGGCAGGGCGAACGGCTCTGGCAAGGTCATCGGCCTGCGCGCCGACATGGACGCGCTGCCGATCCACGAGCAGACCGGCCTGCCGCATGCCAGCAAGACCGACGGCGCGATGCATGCCTGCGGCCATGACGGCCACACCTCGATGCTGCTGGGGGCGGCGAAGTACCTCGCCGAAACCCGCAACTTCGACGGCACGGTCGTCGTCATCTTCCAGCCGGCCGAGGAGGGTGGCGGCGGCGGGCGAGAGATGTGCGCCGACGGGCTGATGGAGCGCTGGAAGATCGACGAGGTCTACGGCATGCACAACTGGCCCGGCCGCCCGGTCGGCAGCTTCGCGATCCGCCCCGGCGCCTTCTTCGCCGCCACCGACCAGTTCGAGATCGTGCTCCACGGCAAGGGCGGCCACGCCGCCAAGCCCCAAGAGACGGTGGATTCGACGGTCCTGGCCTCCCACGTCGTCCTCGCCCTGCAGACCATCGCGTCCCGCAACGCCGATCCGGTGGACCAGGTCGTCGTCTCGGTGACCTCGTTCGAGACCTCGTCCAAGGCGTTCAACGTGATCCCGGCGCGGGTGACGCTGAAGGGCACGGTGCGCACGATGTCGAAGGAGATGCGCGCGCTGGCGGAAGAGCGGCTGAAGGCGATCGCGGAAGGGACGGCAGCCACCTTCGGCGGCCGGGCGGAGGTGAACTGGATCCGCGGTTACCCCTCGATGGTGAACCACGAGGCGCAGACCGAGTTCGCGGCCGAGGTCGCGCGCGCGGTCGCGGGCGACTGCGCCGAGGCGCCGCTGGTCATGGGCGGCGAGGATTTCGCCTACATGCTGGAGGAGCGGCCGGGGGCCTACATCCTCGTCGGCAACGGCGACACGGCGATGGTCCACCACCCCGAATACGACTTCAACGACGAGGCGATCCCGGCGGGCTGCTCCTGGTGGGCGGAGATCGTGGAGCGGCGGCTGCCGGCGACCTGACGGCGTCCGGCGCTCGCGGCCGCCTGCCGGCGGCGCATCGCCCCGCCCGCCGTCCCCGGCGGCGGGTTCTGTCGCCTCAAGCGGTCTCGGGGGCGGTGAGGGAGTCGCCTCTGCTTGGGAAGCGGTTCAGGGGCAGGTGTGCCCCTGAACGCGCCTCCTGTCAGCGTGATGCGATTCGGCGGAGCGTCAAGGAGCTTCGCCCGGCTTCGCCGGCGCGCGTTCGCGCGTCCTTGACCCTCCGCCGAATCGCGGGCGCCTTATTTTGAAGGCGGAAGGTCGAGGATGGCGCGGGCGAGGGTGGCGACGTCGCCCCTCGCGGCGTCGGCTGTCCGGCGGGCGGCGGCGCCGGCGGCGTGGCGGCGTGCGGGGTCGGCGAGGAGATCCGCGACGGTGGGGCCGAGCGTGTCGGCCGAGACCCCGGTCGCCGCGCCGGCGGCGGCGAGGGTCGCCCAGGCCGTGGCGGCGCTGTCGACATGGGGGCCGTGGAGCGGGGCGCGGCCGAGGGCGGCGGGCTCCCACGGGTTGTGGCCACCGACGGGCACCAGCGAGCCGCCGAGGAAGACCGGGTCCGCGAGGCGGAACCACAGGCCGGTTTCGCCGAGGGTGTCGCAGAGCCAGACGGCGTGGTCCGTGGCGGGGACTGTCCCGGCGCTGCGGCGGGCGAAGGGCAGATCGGTCCGGGCGGCGATGGCGTCCGCCCGCTCCGGGTGGCGCGGGACGAGGAGGAGGAGGGCGGCCGGGTGCCGGGCGAGGACCGTCCGGTGGGCGGCGAGGGCGATCTCCTCCTCGCCGGGGTGGGTCGAGACGGCGGCCCAGACCGGGCGGTCGCCGAGCGCCGCCGCGAGCGGGACGGCATCGCCCGGCGGCGGGTCGGCGGCGGCCTTGAGGTCGACGGGCGGGAAGGCGCTCGGCGCGCCGAGGGCCTCGAGCGCGTCCGCGGTGGCTGCTGTCTGGGCGGAGACGAGGGCGAGGCGGGAGAAGATCGCGCGCGCGGTCCGGGGCGCCCGGGCCCAGCCGCGGAGGGAACCGTCCGACAGGCGTGCGCCGACGAGGGCGACCGGGATGCCCCGGGCGGCGCAGGCGAGGATGGTCTGCGGCCAGATCTCGCTCTCGGCCAGGACCAGGGCGTCCGGCCGCCAGTGATCCAGGAAGCGGCGCAGCACCGGGCGCGAATCGAGGGGGGCGAACTGGTGGAGCATGCCGGCGGGCAGGCGGCGGGACAGGATGTCGGCGGAGGAGGCGGTCCCGCTGGTGACGAGGATGTTCAAGTCGGGGCGCTCGGCCTGCAGGGCGGCGGCCAGCGGCAGGGCGGACAGGCTCTCGCCCACGCTGGCGCCGTGCATCCAGATCAGCGGGCCGTCCGGGCGGGGCTGCGTCGCGTGGCCCAGCCTCTCCCACGGGCGCCGGCCCGCCACGCCCTGCGCCCGGAGGCGCCCGGCGACGCGGCGCGCCACGAGCGGCGCGGCGAGGTCGGCGGCCCCGCGGTAGAGCGACAGGAGGAGCGTCATGGCGCCCGCCTCGGCCGGGGGCGTCGCCCGAGGTAGAGGGACGGGGCGGCGGGGTCGCGGGGAGAGGCGGAGAGGAGCGTCATCGCGCCCGGTCGGGCCGGCCCGTCAGCCGCCGGTGTGGCTCATGTGGCGGCTGACGCGGCCCTCGACCGACTGGCGGGAATAGTCGAAGTCGTGGCCCTTCGGCTTCAGCGCGATGGCGGCGCGGATCGCGTCCTCGAGATGCGCGTCGTCGTCGACCGAGGCGCGGAGCGGGGCGCGGAGATCGGAATGCCCTTCCTGCCCCAGGCAGGTGTAGATCTCGCCGGTGCAGGTCACGCGCACCCGGTTGCAGCTTTCGCAGAAATTGTGCGTCAGCGGCGTGATGAAGCCGATCCGCTGGCCCGTCTCCTCCAGCCGGACGTAACGGGCGGGCCCGCCGGTATCGTCGGGCAGGTCGGTGACGACGTAATGCGACGCCAGGCGGCGGCGCAGGTCGCTGAGCGGCCAGTACTGGTCCAGGCGATCCTCGTTGCCGATGTCGCCCATCGGCATGACCTCGATGAAGGTCAGGTCCATGTCGCGGGAGGCGCACCATTCGACGAGCCGGAACAGCTCGTCCTCGTTGAAGCCCTTCAGCGCGACGGTGTTGATCTTGACCTTCAGGCCCGCCGCCTGCGCCGCGTCGATCCCCTTCAGGACCTGCGGCAGGCGGCCCCATCTGGTGATCTGCGCGAACTTCGCCTCGTCCAGCGTGTCGAGCGAGACGTTCACACGGCGCACGCCGGCCTCGTACAGGTCGGTGGCGAAGCGGGACAGCTGACTGCCGTTGGTGGTGAGCGTCAGCTCCTTCAGCGCGCCGGTCTCCAGGTGCCGGCCCATCGCGCGGAAGTAGGTGAGGATGTCGCGGCGGACCAGCGGCTCGCCCCCGGTGATGCGCAGCTTCTCCACCCCCAGGCGGACGAAGGCGGAGGACAGGCGGTCCAGCTCCTCCAGCGTCAGGAGATCCTTCTTGGGCAGGAAGGTCATGTTCTCCGACATGCAGTAGACGCAGCGGAAGTCGCAGCGGTCCGTGACCGAGACGCGCAGGTAGCGGATCCTGCGCTCGAAGGGATCGACGAGCTGTGCCATGGCGCTCAAGGTAGGGCCGGGCCGGACCCCGTGCAAGCGGCCGGGCGGGCCATTGCGTGTTTCGCGGCCGGCCCCTAGGGTGCGGCTCATGCGCCATATCCCCCTGATCGCCCTCCCGCTTCTCGCCGCCTGTGCCTCGCCTTCGCTGCCCGGCTTCGGCGAGCCCGCCACCGTCGACGCCGCCGCGGCCGCCGCCGCCGCGCCGCCGCCCGAGACGCTGGACCCGACGCCGCCGCCGCCACCGCCGGCGAACGCCACCACGGCGGCGGAGTTCGACACCACGACCGAGGAGGACCGCGCCGAGGCGCAGGCCGAGGCGGAGGGCGGGGAGACGCGGCTCGGGACCACGCTGGCGACCCTGGGCAACCCGGCCGAACCCGGGATCTGGATCGAGACGCCCTACGTCGACACGGTCACGGCCGGCCGGGTCGAGACCGCCGCGGGCGAGGGCATCAACGTCGAGCTGCGGCCGTCGGGCGGCGCCGCGGGATCGGGCAGCGAGATCAGCCTGCCTGCGATGCAGCTTCTCGGCCTGTCGCTGACGGCGATCGAGGAGCTCACGGTCTACAGCCTCTGACGCGGGCGGCGGGTCAGCGGCAGACCGCCGTCCTCTCGTCGCCGTTCTCCTGGCTGTTCCAGCAGACCTGGCCCGAGAACCGGGGCCGGGTCAGGGATATGTCCTCGAAGGTGAAGTCCTCGATGCCGACGCCGAAGGCGGGGGCATAGTCGACCCACGTCTCCACCATGATCATCTGCCCCTCGTTCACCGTGCGTGGGATGCGGTCGTAGAAGTCCGCGATGTCCTGGTTCTGCAGCGGGGCGATGCCGGGACCGCGGACCTGGCTCCAGACGACGCGGTGGCGGTCCCGGGTGAGCTCGTAGCGGACGACGGTGATCCGCAGCGCCACGTTCTCGTCGGTCTGCACAAGGAACCGCTGCAACTCGTACAGGCTGTCCATGTAGCGCGGCGTCACGAAGCCCGTCTCGCGGCTGAGCGCGTCGCCGAGCGTGTAGGACGTGCGCACGTTCACCGCCTGGGCGTTGTAGGCGTCGAAGAACACGAACGTGCCGAGATAGGCCCACAGCACGATCGGCAGCGTCAGCAGCATCTCGACCGTGATGGTCCCCTCGTCGCGCGAGAAGAAGCGGCGGACCTGGTCGCGGATGGCGGTGGGGAGCGTCCTCATTCGCGCGGCTCCACGACGAAGAGGGAGTTCGAGACCAGCGCGTAGGCATTCTCGGACTCCTTGTGGAGCGAGGCGGCGAGGCCGGTGGTCGGGAAGAGCGGATCGAACAGGGCGCAGGCCCGGACGATCGTGATCTGATTGCTGTTCAGCTGATCGAAGGTCGACCGCAGCGGCTTTTCCGGGTCGCCCCGGTCGACGCAGTCCGCCTCGCGCGTGATGGTGATGGCGGCCCGCGGGTTCAGCGTCTGCATCTCGAGCCGCAGGTCGGCCTGGCAGTTCTCCATGATCGGCATCAGCTCGCAGACCCGGTCGCGCAGGGTGTCGTGCGTCACCGGTGCCAGGGCTCCGATGCGCACCTCGCGCACGGCCATCTCCACGGCGCGGTCGATCAGGACCCCCCGCGTCATCAGGAGACCCAGCTCGATCCCGCTGAGCAGGAAGACCATGAGGACCGGCACGCAGATCACGAATTCCACCGTCGACGATCCGTCGGTGCCCCGCAGGAAGGCGCGGCGGCGGCGGAGGGCGGCGGCGATCCGTGCGGCCCGGCTCATTGGACCAGCCTCAGCGACTTGATCTGGTTCGCGATTGCCTCGAACACGTCGCCGATGTCGTCGAGAGCGGCGTTGTAGAAGTGCGAGGGCGTGAACGAGCAGTCGAAGATCTGCTCGCGCCCGGCGTCGGGGGCGTCGAACGAGACGCCGAAGACGATCACCCGCTCGTTCCGGGCGCGGTCGCACATCTGCTGGAGCTGTGCGTTCATGGCGTCGATCGGGGTCCGGGTGCGCATCTGGTCGTAGTACAGCTCGTAGTAGTAGTTGCGATTGTACGAGCTGCCGCCGCCGAGGCCGCGGCCGTAGAACTCCCACGCCACGTAGGACACGCGCATCGTGTCCCAGACCTGACGCCAATCCATCCGCGTCGCCTGCGAGTTCTGCGGCCACGCCTGGCTGCGCCATTCCGAGCGGTGCGGCACCCAGTAGTCGTTGCTGGTGTTGGAGCGGTCGTAGTACATCGAATAGTAGCCGTCGTTGCCCCGGAAGATCGTCGAGGGGCCCGAGCGGTAGCCGGCGTTCAGCCGCTCCTCTGCGAAGTGCTCGCCGTCGGTCATCAGCACGATCACCTTCATCGTGTTCGGCGTGCGGTAGCCGAAGGGCCGGCCGGTGAGGTTGCCGGGCACGTTCCCCAGCGCGATCTGGTGCTGCATGATCGGCGCGAACGACGGGTCGAGCAGGGTCATCCCCCAGCGCATCCCGGCGTTGATCGACGTCGCGCCGATCGCGTTCAGGTTCCCGATCGCGCTGTTCAGGTCGCCCTGGTTCGTGGTCGGCAGGCGGACGTGGTTGGCCGACGAATCCGGGCACCAGACGTTCGACGGGTTCGGACCGTAGGAGTAGGGCGAGGTATAGTAGTAGCTGCGGTTGGTGGACGAGAAGGTGTCGACATAGCCCGTGGAGGGCAGCGGGAGGGTCCGGCCGATCGTCTGCGTGCCGTAGACGCTCGACGGCAGGTCGACGCAGGCGACGTTGGTCCGGTAGGGGATGTCGGTGGCGTTGTACTCCGCCCGCAGGGCCGGGCCGAGGTTCACCTGTCCGTTGAACGGGACGAGCGCGATCGAGATGCGGTTGTCCTCGTCGTCGGACATCAGGATGTCCACGAACTCGATCGCCGCATCCTGGAGATTGGCGATCTTCTGTCCCTGCATCGAGCCGGACACGTCGAGCACCATCGCCACCTCGATGTCGAGGATCTCCTCGGTCGCCGCGCTCGCGGCCGGCGCGCCCAGGGATTCTATCCCGAGCATCGACATGAATATCGTGCCCATCGACATGTCGGCCTCGGCCGTGACGGTGCGCGAATTGAAGTTCTCGTCGACCGTGACGCTGGTCAGAAGGTCGTCGAGACCCTCCTTCTCGGCGAAGTCGTAGACCACCGACACCGGATCGAGCGTCTGTTCGAGGTCGGCCGCCGCGAGCGTCGCGCGGTCCAGCATCGACTGCAGCCGGGCGCGGGCGCTCTCGTACCGAACGATGTCGACCGCCATCCCGCCGACCATCAGGATCATCACCATGATGTAGATCATGAAGACCGACATCGACCCGGTTTCGGAGGTGACGAAGCGGGGCGGGAGGGCGGCCGGTGGGCCGGGCAGCAGGCGGGTCACAACCACGTATCGACTTCCCTTTTCGGCCCCGGGCAGGCGGGACCATTCGGGAACGGTTAATTAGGGATAATGACGAGGACGGGGCGGCGTCGTGGCAGCGTCGCGTCAGGTGGGCAATGCGCGGGGCGGCGGGCGGCCGACGGCCGGGGCGTCGCCCCGCCTTCAGCACAGCGCGTCGAGGATGTCGCCGTCGCCCACGGGATCGAAGCACAGCGTCCCGCCGGAGCGCGGCCTGACCGTCACGAAGTCCTCGAAGGTGAAGGGGTCAATGCCGACCTGGAAGGCGGGCGCGTAGTCGACCCACGTCTCCACCACGATCGTGTGGTCCACCTCGCTCATCGTCGGGATGCGGTCGCGGGCGGCGTTGACGGTGGCGGCGTCGAGCTCGTCCGGTCCGCCGCGCGTCCGCGACCAGGCGACCGTGAAGGCGTCCTCGTCCGCGTCGTAGCCGATGACGGTGACGCGCAGCGCGACGTCCTGGTCGGTATTCACGGCTAAGGTCTGCAGTTCGTACAGCGAATCGATGTAGCGCTCGGTGATCAGGGTCTGCTCGCGGCTCAGCGTGTCGCCGATCGTGTAGCCGGTCTTGATGTTCACGGTCTGCGCCCGGTAGGCGTCGAAGAACACGAAGGTGCCGAGGTAGCACCAGATCAGCGCCGGCAGCATGATGACCGCCTCGACGGTGACGCTTCCCTCCTCGGCGCGGAGGCGGCGGGCGAGGGCGCCCGGAAGACGCTTGATCATGGGCGGGATCCTCAGAACGGCTCGATGACGTAGGACGAGGTCGCCACGAGGGCGTAGGCGCCGCCGGACTCGCGGGGGAGAGACGCGCCGAGGCCGGTCGTCGGGAACATCGGATCGAACAGGGCGCAGGCGCGCAGCACCATCAGCTGGTTCTGCCCGCCGTTGGCGAAGTTGGCGGGCGGCGTGCCGGGCTCGTCCCGGTTCGCGCAATCCGCCACAGGCGCGATCGCGAGACCGGTCCACGGATCGACCCGGCGCATCTCCAGCTTCAGCTCGGTCGTGCAGGTGTCCATCACCAGCACGTGCTCGCAGATGGCGTCCACGAGATCCTGGTGGTCCGCGTCGGTCAGCGCGCCGAGCCGCACCTCCCGCACCGCGAGGTCGAGCGCCCGGTCCAGCATGACGTGCCGGGTCATCAGCATCCCCAGCTCGAACGTCGAGAGGAAGATCAGGATGAAGCCGGGCAGGAGGATGCAGAATTCCAGCGTCGCCGAGCCCCGCTCGGCCTTCGAGAAGCGCCGCAGGGCGCGGATCAGCCGGTGGGTCATTGGGTCAGCCTCAGGGCGCGGATCTGGTTGGCGATGGCGCGGAACACGGTCTGGATCTCCATCCCGTTCGCGTCGAAGTAGCGGCCGGCCGTGCCGGCGCAGCCGGCGATCTGGGTGCGGCCGTTCTGGGGCGCCTGAAAGGCGATGCCGTAGACGATCACTCCTTCCTCGCGGGCCTCGGCGCAGACCTCCTGCAGCTGGGCGTTCATGCTGGCGACGCTGGTGCGGGTGCGGAACGCGTCCATCTGCGCATTGTAGGCGGCGCTCATGCTCTGCCCCATTGCGCCGGCCGGGCGGGCGAAGAACTGCCACGCGACGTAGCTCATCCGCATCTCGGCCCAGAGCTGCGGCCAGGTCTGCTGCACCGGCGCCGTGCCCCAGGGGGTCGCTTGCCAGCTGTTGGCGTGCGGGACGTAGTACCTGTTCGGTCCGGGCCGGGCGGCCACGAAGACCGAATAGGTGCCGTCCGAGGCCCGGTAGACGGGCGAGGGGCCGGACCGGAAGGGCGCGTTCACCCGCTCCTCGGCGAAGTGCTCGCCGTCGGTCATCACCACGATCACCTTGCGGGCGTTCGGCGTGTCGAAGGCGAAGGGATGCCCCGCCAGCGCCGCCGGCGACTGGCCGAGCGCGATCAGGCCCGCCATCCGCGGCTGGAAGGCGGGGTCGATCAGCGTCGTGCCCCAGCGCATGCCGGCGTTGATCGAGGTCGCGCCGACGGCCGTGAGGTTGCTGATGTGCGACTGCAGGGTGGCGACGCTGGTGGTCGGCGACAGCACCGTATTGGTGAAGCTGGGCGGGCACCACATGTTGGTGGTGCGCGGAGGGTAGCTCGACGGCGAGGCGTAGTAGTTGCCGGGGTAGTTCGAGAATGAGGTCGAGAAGGTGTCGGCGTAGGCGGTCGCCGGGATCGCGAGGGTGGGCGGGATGACCTGCGCGTCGTAGGCCGCCTGGGGCAGGTCCACGCAGTTGACGCCCGGGACGCCGGTGGGGTCGACCACGTTGTGCAGCGACGCCAGCGGCGCACCGAGGTTCACCTGCCCGTTGAACGGCACGATCCCGATCGAGACGCGGCCGGGCTCGTACTCCTCGATGATCGTCTCGACGAACTCGTTCGCGGCGATCTGCAGGTTGACCAGCTTGTTGTCGCTGGCCATCGAGCCCGAGACGTCGAGGACGAGGACGATCTCGAGGTCCATCGCCGCCTCGCTGGCGGTGCTGGCCGCCGGCGCGGTCAGCGCCTCGATGCCGAGCAGCTTGAGGAAGTAGGTGTCCATATCGCCGCTGGCGACCGCGGTCACCGTGCGGCTGTTGTAGGCGTTCGTGACGCTGACCGTCTGAAGGTAGTCGTCGAGGCCCGCGGCGGCGAAGTAGTCGCGCACGACCGTCTCGGGGTCGAGGGTCTGGTTCAGCGACGCCGCGGCGAGGACCGCGCGGTCGGCGGTCGACTGCAGGTTGGCGCGGGTCCGCTCGTAGCGCACGAAGTCGACGCCCATGCCGCCCACGGCGAGCATCAGGATCAGCAGGAACAGGCTCAAGACGATCATCGATCCGGCCTCGTCCCGCCCGAAACGGGCGAGCGGCCGGCGCGCGCTGGCAGCGGCGGTCCTGACCATGTCGGTCTCCATCAGACGCATGTAGCGGTGCCGGAAAAAGCCGGCGCCGTCGGCAAGGATCCCCCCGGATCCCGGCCACGTTTAGGTTGCCTTTGAGTGATGGCGGAAATGAGGCGGCAGCTTCCGGAAATAGGCTGGATTTTCCGCAGTCTGGCCGACAATTCAGGTCGGCGGGCCGCACCCGTTCCGGGGCGGAGACAATCGGCTTCAAAGTGCGGTTAACCAAAGGCGGCCAGTCTGCACGCGCCACATTTCGGGCTGACCCCGCCCGATTCGGGACTAGGATCGTCACCGTGGGCGCGGCCGATCCAACGGCCGGCCATGGCGCGGGCGATCCGCGCCCGACAGGAAGGAAACCGACGATGAACGATCAGCCCGTGACCCCGGTGGAGCCGAGCTTCCGCGACAGCGTCGACATCATGTTCAACCGCGCCGTCGCGCTGATGGACCTCTCCCCCGGCCTCGAGGAGAAGATCCGCGTCTGCAACGCGACCTATACGGTGCGCTTCGGCGTGCGCCTGCGCGGCCGGATCGTCACCTTCACCGGTTACCGCTCGGTCCATTCCGAGCACATGGAGCCGGTGAAGGGCGGCATCCGCTACGCCCCCAACGTCCATCAGGACGAGGTCGAGGCGCTGGCGGCGCTGATGACCTACAAGTGCGCGCTGGTCGAGGTGCCCTACGGCGGCTCCAAGGGGGGCCTCCGCATCGACCCCCGAGAGTGGGAGGAGCACGAGCTGGAGCTGATCACCCGCCGCTTCGCCTACGAGCTGGCCAAGCGCGACCTCATCAACCCGGCCCAGAACGTACCCGCCCCCGACATGGGCACGGGCGAGCGCGAGATGGCGTGGATCGCCGACCAGTACCGGCGGATGAACACCACCGACATCAACGCCAGCGCCTGCGTCACCGGCAAGCCGCTCAATTCCGGCGGCATCGCCGGCCGGGTCGAGGCGACAGGCCGCGGCGTGCAGTTCGCCTTGCGCGAGTTCTTCCGCCATCCCGAGGACGTGGCGAAGGCGAACCTGTCGGGTTCGCTGGAGGGCAAGCGGGTGATCGTCCAGGGCCTCGGCAACGTCGGCTACCACGCCGCCAAGTTCCTGTCCGAGGAGGACGGCTGCCGCATCACCGGCGTGATCGAACGCGACGGCGCGCTGCTGTCGGGCGACGGCATCGACATCGAGGCGCTGAAGCAGTGGATCGGCAAGCACGGCACGATAAAGGGCTTCCCGTCCGCCCGCATGGTCGAGGACGGCGCCAGCGTCCTGGAGGCCGAGTGCGACATCCTCATCCCCGCCGCGCTGGAGGGCGTCATCCACCTCGGCAACGCCGAGCGGATCAAGGCGCCGCTGATCATCGAGGCGGCGAACGGGCCGATCACGGCCGGCGGCGACGAGGTGCTGCGCGGCAAGGGCACCGTCATCATCCCCGACATGTACGCCAACGCCGGCGGCGTGACGGTCAGCTATTTCGAGTGGGTCAAGAACCTCTCCCACATCCGCTTCGGCCGGATGCAGCGCCGGGCGGAGGAGACCGAGCACCACCTGATCGTGGAAGAGCTGGAGCGATTGAGCGCGGACAAGGGCCTCGGCTGGACGCTCTCGCCCGACTTCAAGTCGCGCTACCTCAAGGGCGCGGACGAGCTGGCGCTGGTCCGCTCCGGCCTCGACGACACGATGCGCACCGCCTACCAGGCGATGCGCGAGGTGTGGTGGAGCCGCGACGACGTGCACGACCTGCGCACCGCCGCCTACCTCGTCGCCATCGGCCGGGTCGCGGCGAGCTACCGCGCCAAGGGCCTCTGACAGGCCCCATTGCCCCTGCCGCGCCGCCGGCTAGGGTGGCCGGGCAGGGGAGTGCGATGGGCTATTCGGGGTTCCGGGTTTTCTGGGAGGGGCTGACGGGCAACCGCGGCTGGCGGCCCGTCTGGCGCGAACCGGAGCCGAAGGCGCGCTACAAGGTCCTCGTCATCGGCGGCGGCGGGCACGGCCTGTCCACCGCCTATTACCTGGCCAGGAACCACGGAATCACCGACGTCGCGGTGCTGGAAAAGGGCTGGCTCGGCTCCGGCAACATCGGGCGGAACACGACCATCGTGCGCGCCAACTACTTCCTGCCGGGCAACTCGGAGTTCTACTCGCACTCGCTGAAGCTGTGGGAAGGGCTGGAGGGCGAGCTCGGCTACAACGTGATGCACAGCCAGCGCGGCCTCATCAACCTGTTCCACTCCGACGGCCAGCGCGATGCCTTCGTCCGCCGCGGCAACGCGATGGCGGCGCAGGGCGACGACGCGGTGCTGCTGGACCGCGAGGGGGTGCGCGGGCTGCTGCCCTATCTCGACTTCGAGCAGGCGCGCTTCCCGATCCACGGCGGCCTGCTGCACCCCCGCGGCGGCACCGCACGGCACGACGCGGTCGCCTGGGGCTACGCCCGCGCCGCCGACGCGCGCGGCGTCGACCTGATCCAGAACTGCGGCGTCACCGGCATCCGGGTGGAGAACGGGCGGGTGCGCGGGGTCGAGACGACCCGGGGCCCGATCGAGGCGGAGAGCGTCGCCATCGTCGTGGCGGGCCGGACCAGTCAGGTCGCCGCGATGGCGGGCCTGCGCGTGCCGATCGAGAGCCACGTCCTGCAGGCCTTCGTGACCGAGGGGCTGAAGCCGGTGATCGACCACGTCGTCAGCTTCGGCATGGGCCACTTCTACATCAGCCAGTCCGACAAGGGCGGCCTCGTCTTCGGCGGCGACCTCGACTTCCATCCGTCCTACGCGCAGCGCGGCAACCTGCCCATGGCCGAGCACGTGATGGAGGCGGCGATGACGCTGATGCCGGTGATCGGCCGGGCCAAGGTCGTGCGGAGCTGGGGCGGCATCATGGACATGTCGCCCGACGGCTCGCCGGTGATCGACCGGACGGACGTCGAGGGGCTGTTCCTGAACTGCGGCTGGAACTACGGCGGCTTCAAGGCCGTGCCCGCCTCGGGCTGGGCGCTGGCGCACCTGATCGCGACGGGCGCCCCGCACGAGAGTGCGGCGCGGTTCCGGCTGGACCGCTTCCGCACCGGCCGCGGCCTGATGGACGAGGAGGGGACGGGTGCGCAGCATCACCTGCACTGAGGCGCATCATGTCGCCGTTCCGCGGGCGGCGGCGTCCGGCTTGGATACTTATGGCTCGGTGAGAGGGGCAGGGGTGGCGAGTCATCCGCGGGCGGTGGCGCGGGGCGAGGGCGGCGCATGCGCCTGACCTGCCCGCACTGCGGCGCCCGCGACCGTCGCGAATTCACCTATCACGGGCCGGCCTCGCTGCTGGACCGCCCGGCGCCGGACGCCGGCGAGGCGGCGTGGAATGCCTACCTGCACCTGCGCGACAACCCCGAGGGCGAGAGCCGCGAGCTGTGGTACCACGAGCCCTGCCGCGCCTGGGCCGTGATCACCCGCGACACCCGCACCCACGCCGTCCACGGGAGCGCGGCGCCGTGAGGCTGGACGGTCACGGCCTGATCGACCGGACGTCACCCCTGTCCTTCACCTTCGACGGGCGGCGGATCGACGCCTTCTCCGGCGACACCGTCGCCTCGGCGCTGCTGGCGAACGGCGTCCGCCTCGTCGGGCGGTCGTTCAAGTACCACCGCCCGCGCGGCATCTTCACCTGCGGCTCGGAAGAGCCGTCGGCGCTGGTCACCGTCGGCCGCGGGCAGGGGCAGGAGCCGAACGCCCGGGCGACGATGGTCGAGGCGGCGGAGGGGCTGGAGGTGCGCAGCCAGAACGCCTGGCCGTCGCTCCGCGTCGACGTCATGGCGGCGGCCGACCTCCTGCACCCGTTCTTCGGAGCGGGCTTCTACTACAAGACCTTCATGTGGCCCCGCGCCTTCTGGGAGCGGCTCTACGAGCCCGCGATCCGCCGCGCCGCCGGCCTCGGCCGCCTGTCGGGCGTCCCGGCGGAGGACGACGCGGACAAGGCCTACTCCTTCTGCGAGCTGCTGGTCATCGGCGCCGGCCCCGCCGGCCTGATGGCCGCGCTGACGGCCGGGCGGGCGGGCGCGGACGTGATCCTCGCCGACGAGCATCCCCGCATGGGCGGCCGCCTGCTGATGGAGGCGGAGGAGGTGGACGGTCTCTCGGCCGCCGACTGGGCGGAGGAGGCGGTGGAGGAGCTGGCCTCCCTGCCGAACGTCCGGCTGATGCCGCGCACCACCGTCACCGGCGCCTACGACGGCGGCGTCTACGGCGCGTTGCAGCGGGGGGCGTCGGACACGTTCTGGCGGATCACCTGCGCCCGCGCGATCCTCGCCTCCGGCGCAATCGAGCGGTCCATCGCCTTTCCCGGCAACGACCGGCCGGGCGTCATGCTGGCGGGCGCCGTGCGGGGGTACCTGCACCGCTACGGCGTGGCGGCGGGGCGCGAGGTCGCGGTCTTCGGCGCGACGGACGACGCGCACCGGACGGCGCGCGACCTGACGCGGGCGGGCGTGGAGGCGGTCATGCTCGACGCCCGCGAGGACGCGCCGGCGGGGGACGGGTTCGAGGTCCTCACCCGCGCCCGCGTCACCGGGACGACCGGCCGGCACGGGATCGCGACGCTGACGGTGACCCATGCGGGCGGGGCGCGGAGCCTGCACGCGGACTGCCTCGCCGTCTCGGGCGGCTGGAACCCGGCGCTGCATTTCACGTGCCACCATAATGGCCGGCCGCGGTGGGACGAGGCGCTCGCGACCTTCGTGCCGACGCCGGACGCGGTACGGGGCCTCGCGGCGGCGGGCGCGGCGCGCGGCGACTTCTCCACCCATGGCGCGCTGGCGGGCGGCGCGGCCGCCGGCCGCGACGCGCTGGCGGCGCTGGGCCGCTCCGCACCCGAGGCTCCGCTGCCGCGGGCCGAGGACCGCCCGGTGCGCCAGCAGGCCTTCTGGATGGTGGAGGCGACGGGCCGCAAGTGGCTCGACCTGCAGAACGACGTAACCGACAAGGACATCCGCCTGTCCGCGCAGGAGGCGTTTCGTTCGGTCGAGCACATGAAGCGCTACACGACGCAAGGCATGGCCGCCGACCAGGGCAAGACGTCGAACGTCGCCGCCCTCGCGCTGCTCGCGGACGCCACGGGCCGCGGCATCCCCGCGACCGGCACGACGACCTTCCGCCCGCCGTACGTGCCCGTCCCCATCGCCGCCATGGGCGCCGGCGCCCGCGGCCGGGGCTTCGCGCCCGAGCGGCGGACGGCGGCGGACACCGACCACCGCCGGAGGGGTGCGCCGATGATCGAGGCGGGGCTGTGGGTCCGGCCCTCGTACTACCCCGCGCCGGGCGAGACGACATGGCGCCAGTCCTGCGACCGCGAGGTCCGCACGGTGCGCGAGCGGGTGGGCGTCTGCGACGTCTCCACCCTCGGCAAGATCGAGGTGCAGGGGCCGGACGCCGGCGCCTTCCTCGACATCGTCTACGCGAACCGCATGTCCACGCTGGCCGAGGGGCGCGTCCGCTACGGCCTGATGCTGCGCGAGGACGGACACGTCATGGACGACGGCACCTGTGCGCGGCTGCCGGGCGGACGTTGGATCGTCACGACGACCACCGCCGCGGCGGGGCCGGTGATGCGGCACATGGACTACGCGCGGCAGTGCCTCGCGCGGGATCTGGACGTGAGCCTCGTTTCGGTGACCGACCACTGGACCCAGATCGCCGTCGCCGGCCCGCTGGCGCGGCGCCTTCTTGACAGCCTCGGCGACCTGCCCCTGCTCCCCTTCATGGGCTGTGCCGAGACCACGCTCGGCGGCGCCCCCGCGCGCCTCTTCCGCATCTCCTTCTCCGGCGAGGAAGGCTACGAGATCGCCGTCCCCGCCCGCTTCGGCGCATCGCTCTGGCGGCTGGCGGTGGCCCAGGCCGAAAGCCTCGGCGGCGCACCCTACGGGCTGGAGGCGCTGAACGTCCTGCGGTTGGAGAAGGGCTTCCTGACCCATGCCGAGATGGACGGGCGGACCACCGCCTACGACCTCGGCCTCGGCGGGATGGTGGCGGACAAGGACGCGATCGGCGTCGCCGCCTCCCGCCGGCCCGGCCTCGTCGATCCCGACCGGCCCCGCCTCGTCGGGCTCGTCCCGATCGACCCGGCGGGCGTGATGACCGCCGGCGCCCACCTCTACGACCGCAGCGCCGCGGCGACGCGGCCGAACGGGCAGGGGCACGTCACCTCCGCCGGCCATTCGCCGACGCTGGGCCACGCGCTCGGCCTCGCGCTGCTGCGCGGCGGACCGGAGCGGCACGGCGAGGTGATCCGCCTCGTCGACGCGATGCGCCACGTCGAGACGGAGGTGCGGGTCGGCCCGACCTGCGCCTACGACCCGGACGGAGGGCGGATGCGTGGTTGAGCTGATCGCGGCGGACCCCTGGGACGGCGCCCTGCCGCTGTCGGAAGGCGATGTCGCCCTGTCGGCGATGCCGGAGGCCCGCACGACCGGCATCGCCCCCTTCGCCGGCCGCGAGGACGGCGTCTCCACCGCCCTGAGGGAGGCGTTCGGCCTGCCGTTCTCAGGGCCGAACGAACACCAGTCCGCGGGGGAGGTCCGCCTCCTCTGGACCGGCCCCGGCCGCGCCCTCCTGATCGGCGCCGCCCCGCCCGACGGCCTGAGCGACACCGCCGCCCTCACCGACCTGACCGACGCCGAGGCCGCCGCCCGGCTGGAGGGCCCGGCCGCCGAGGCGGTCCTCGCGCGCCTCGTCCCTCTCGACCTGCGCCCCTCCGCGTTCCCCGAGGGCGCCACCGCCCGCACCCTCCTCGGCCACATGACCGCAACCGTCACCCGCCTCGGGCCCGAGGCGTTCGAACTGCGGGTCATGCGCTCGATGGCCGGAACCCTCGTCCACGACCTCCGGCGCGCGATGCGCCACGCCGCCGCCCGCGCCTGACCGGCTCCCCTATCTTGCCTCAAATACCTCCGGGGGGAGGCCGCGCCCCGCGCGGCCGGGGGGCAGCGCCCCCCACGCGCCGCTTGCGGCGCGCGCGCCGTCCGACGATCCTGCGCGGCGATGGACCCGACCTTCGGCTACTGCGAGCGCATCGACCCGGACCTCTGGGCCGAGCCGCTGAACGCCGTCACCAACGTCGCCTTCCTCCTCGCCGCGTGGATCACCTGGGCCCGGGCCGTCGACCGCACCGGGCGGGCGCTCGCGCTCGCGCTCCTGGCCATCGGCGTGGCGAGCGGCCTGTGGCACACGCTGGCGCGGGGTTGGGCCGGGGTCCTCGACACGCTGACCATCCTGGCCTTCGCGGCGATCTATCTTCACGCCGCGGTCCGGGATTTCCTCGGTCGTGGCGGCACCGCCGGCCTCGTCATCGCCGCCTTCTACCTCGGCTTCGCCGTGATCGGCGGGCACCAGTTGCAGGTCGCGGCCCCGGCGCTCGGCGCGAATGCATTCTACATCGCCATCGCGATCCTGATCGGCGCGTGGGGCGTGGCGCTCGTCCGGCCCGCGCCGCCGCTGGGCTGGGGCCTGATCGCCGCCGCCGCGCTCCTCGGCGTCTCCATCACCGTTCGCGCGCTGGACGCCCCGCTCTGCGACCGGCTCCCGCAGGGGACGCACTGGCTGTGGCACCTGCTCAACGCGATCGTCCTCGGCTGGATGGCCGAGCTGCGGCGTCCCTACGCGCCGCGCCTTGAAGGCGGGGGGAGGGGGCGCTAGACGCGGGGCGATCCCTTCAAGGAGGCCCCCATGTCCATCGACAAGGACACCGCCGCCCGTGTCGCCCATCTCGCCCGCATCCGCGTGGATGAGGAGCGCCTGCCCGCGCTGGCCGAGGAGTTCAACGCGATCCTCGGCTTCATCGAGCAGCTGAACGAGGTGGACGTTGACGGCGTGGAGCCGATGACGAGCGTCACGCCGATGCGGCTGAAGCGGCGCGAGGATGTGGTGACAGACGGCGACCGGCAGGCCGAGGTGCTGAAGAACGCGCCCGACGCCCGCGAGGGCTTCTTCGCGGTGCCGAAGGTGGTGGAGTGACCATGACCGATCTGACGAGCCTCACCATCGCCGCCGCCCGCGACGCGCTGCGCAAGGGCGACGTGACCAGCGCCGAGCTGACCGAGGCGTGCCTGACCGCCATCGACGGCGCGGACGCGCTGAACGCGTTCGTCCACAAGACGCCGGAGATCGCGCGGCAGCAGGCGGCGGCCGCCGACGCCCGTCGCGGCGCCGACGCGCCCGACCTGAACGGCATCCCCCTCGGCATCAAGGACCTGTTCTGCACGAAAGGCGTGCCGAGCCAGGCGGCCAGCCGCATCCTCGACGGCTTCCGCCCCGAATACGAATCCACCGTCACCCGCCAGCTGTTCGAAGCCGGCGCGGTGATGCTGGGCAAGCTGAACATGGACGAGTTCGCGATGGGCTCGTCGAACGAGACCAGCGTCTACGGCAACGCGGTGAACCCCTGGCGGCGCGAGGGCGACGACACCGCGCTGACGCCCGGCGGCTCGTCCGGCGGGTCGGCGGCGGCGGTGGCGGCCGGCCTCTGCCTCGGCGCGACCGGCACGGACACCGGCGGCTCGATCCGCCAGCCCGCGGCCTTCACCGGCATCACCGGGATCAAGCCGACCTACGGTCGGGTCAGCCGCTGGGGCATCATCGCCTTCGCTTCGTCGCTGGACCAGGCCGGGCCGATGGCCAGGGACGTGCGCGACGCCGCGATCCTGCTGCGCGCGATGGCCGGGCACGACCCGCTCGATTCCACCTCCGCCGACCTTCCCGTGCCGGACTTCGAGGCGATGCTGACCGGCGACATCCGCGGCAAGACCATCGGCATCCCGCGCGAGTACCGGATGGACGGCATGCCGGACGAGATCGAGTCGCTGTGGGCCGAGGGCCGCAGGATGATGGAGGATGCGGGCGCGCGAATCGTCGACATCTCGCTGCCGCATACGAAGTACGCGCTGCCGGCCTACTACGTCGTCGCCCCGGCCGAGGCGTCGTCCAACCTCGCCCGCTACGACGGCGTGCGCTATGGCCGCCGGGCGAAGCTGGCGCAGGGCGACGGCATTGCCGAAATGTACGAGAAGACCCGCGCCGAGGGCTTCGGCGACGAGGTGCAGCGGCGGGTGATGATCGGCACCTACGTCCTGTCCGCCGGCTTCTACGACGCCTACTACAACCGCGCCCGCAAGGTCCGCGCCCTCATCAAGCGCGACTTCGAGGAGGCGTTCGCGAACGGGGTCGACGCGATCCTGACGCCCGCGACGCCGTCCGCGGCCTTCGGCCTCGGCGAGATGGCGGACGCCGATCCGGTGCAGATGTACCTCAACGACGTGTTCACCGTGACGGTGAACCTCGCCGGCCTGCCCGGCATCTCCGTGCCTGCCGGCCTCGACCGGCAGGGCCTGCCGCTGGGCCTGCAGCTGATCGGCCGGCCGTGGGAGGAGGGCGATCTGCTGAACACCGCCTACGCACTGGAACGTGCGGCGAACTTCGTGGCCAAGCCCGGCAAGTGGTGGTAGAAGCGACGACCGTGTTTCCAGGGGTCAGGGTGGACCGATGACCGGGACTGCGAAGATCATCTCTGCGGCGCTGGCCGCCGCCCTGCTGGCCGGCTGCGCCCCGAGCGTGCCGGACAGCGGCCGTGGCGTCGGATACTCCGACTACTCGCTGTACGAGCTGGAGCGCGCCCGCCGCGAGGCCGAGTTGCAGAGCGCCGTCCGGCCGACGGCCGCGCCGCCCGTCGCCGCGACGCCCTCCGCCGCGCCGACTGCGCCGGGCGGGATCAGCAGCGCCGACCTCGCCGCCGCCGGGATCGGCCCGGCGCAGACGCTGCCCTCCGCCGCGCCGGTCAGCGCCGCGCCGCTGGGCACCGCGCCCGCGACCGTGGCCGGTCTCGATCCGAACCGCACTGCGGGCCTGCAGGCCAGCCCGTCGAACGCGGCGCCCGCATCGGTGAACAACGGCGGCATTTCGGACACCCAGAACTTCGACGCCGTCGCCAGCCGCGAATCGATCGAGTCCGACGCCGCCCGCATCCGCGAGCTCGCCGCCCAGTACGAGGTCGTGCAGCCGACCGCGCTGCCCCAGCGCGCGGACGCGGGGCCGAACATCATCCAGTACGCCCTGAACGCGCCGAACCGGCGCGGGCAGGAATGGTACTCGCGCTCGATCTTCCACACCCAGGCCCGGTTCGAGCGGAACTGCTCGGCCTACCGTTCGCCCGACGACGCGCAGCGCGACTTCCTGTCCCGCGGCGGGCCGGAGCGCGACAGCCTCGGGATCGATCCCGACGGCGACGGCTTCGCCTGCGGCTGGGACCCGGCGCCGTTCCGCGCCGCAGTGGGGCAGGGCTGAGCGTCACCACCCATCGCTCGCCGAATCGGGGGCCGCGCCGGGGCGGCGTGCGCCCGTCCCTCGTCGTGATCCACTACACCGCGATGGCGACCTGCGACGCCGCGCTGGAGCGTCTGTGCGATCCGGCGGCCGAGGTGTCGGCCCACTGGCTCATCGGCGAGGGCGGGCGGACCTGGGCGCTGGTGGACGAGGCGGAGCGCGCCTGGCACGCGGGCGCCGGCCACTGGGCGGGCACCGCGGACGTGAACTCGCACTCCATCGGGATCGAACTCGCCAACGACGGCCGCACGCCGTACCCCGAGGCGCAGATGCTGGCGCTTGAGACGCTGTTGGCCGGCATCGCCGCGCGGTGGGACGTCCGGCCCGAGGGGGTGATCGGTCACTCCGACATGGCGCCGGTGCGCAAGGCCGATCCCGGGCCGCTGTTCGACTGGCGGCGACTGGCGCGGGCGGACCTGTCGGTCTGGCCCGAGGGAGCGGAGGGCGAGGCCGATCCGGCAGCGTTCCGCGAGGCCCTCGCGGCGTTCGGCTACGATCCCGCCCTGCCGATCGAGACGCTGCTCGCCGCGTTCCGCCTGCGCTTCGCGCCGCACGCGACGGGACCGCTGACGGGGCGCGAGACGGCGATGGCCCGCGATCTCGCCCTGCGCTGGCCGGCGCGGCGGCTGACGACCCCGCCCGAGGTCCAGTCCGCCCGCGATTGACCGCGCCGGGCGCGCCGCATATGGGACGCGGGCGCGGAGGGTCGGACGGCCGCGGGGGCCTCCGGGTCTTCGAGGAAAGTCCGGACTCCCGTCTGGCACGGTGCCGGGTAACGCCCGGCCGGGGCAACCCGAGGGAAAGCGCCACAGAGAACAGTCCGCCCGGCACGTCCGGGTCAGGGTGAAACGGTGGGGTAAGAGCCCACCGCGGGACGGGCAACCGGACCGGCACGGCAAGCCCCACCGGGAGCAATGCCGAATAGGGGCCTCGCGCGGAGGGTGACTTCCGCAGGGACGCCAGACCCCGAGAGGCCCGGGTTGGCAGCTGGAGGCACGCGGCAACGCGTGCCCGAGAGGAATGGTCGTCGCTCCGGGGCGTGTCTCCGGAGGCACAGAATCCGGCTTACAGACCCTCCGCGCACCTTGATTCGCGTCTCGGCGATATTACGCTCATAGGCAATGCATTTGTAATCGCGGCGGAATCCGCCGCGGCCGCGCCGGAGGACGGACCGTGAGCAGACCGCACGACGCCACCGACTCGCCGCTCGACGTGCTGGGGGCCGACAACGCCCCCGCCTTCTCGCTCGCCTTCCTGCGGGCCTCGCCCGACGGAGTGAAGCTGCTGAACCGCGAGGGGCGGGTGACCTTCGTCAGCGACACGGGACTCGCGCTGATGGGCCTCAGCGACCGCCGCGACGTCGTCGGCCGGCAATGGTGGGAGCTGTGGCCCGAGGCGGCGGAGCCCGAGCTGCGCGCCGCGTTCGGGCGGGCGGCGTCGGGCGAGATCGCGCGCCTCAGCGCGGACCGCGACCTGGCCGGCACGTCGCGGACCTGGCAGGTCACGCTCAGCCCGATCGTCAACGCCGACGGCGCGGTGGAGAGCATCCTCGCGGTGACGCGACCCGTCTGAGCCCCTTTGGCGGTTGACAGGGGCGGGGGTCCGGATAAAAGGCGGGCTTCGAGATTCACGAACAGCGCGGGCCCTCCGCCCGCCCTTCCGCCGGAGCGAGACCCATGGCGAAACCGACGACCATCAAGATCCGCCTGAACTCCACCGCGGGGACCGGGCACTTCTACGTGACCAAGAAGAACGCGCGCACGATGACCGAGAAGATGACCGTGCGGAAGTACGACCCGGTCAAGCGCGAGCACGTCGAATACAAGGAAGGCAAGATCAAGTGATCTAGCCTCTCCCGCTTGCGGGATCAGGGCCGCGTCCCCGCCGGGGCGCGGCCCTTTCCGTTTGTCTGGACGTGCCCGGCCGGGCGGCGCAGACTGGGGCGATGACCGGTCCTGCTCCATGACCGCCCGGTCCGCAGAGCGGACCGCCTTCGAGGTCCGGCCGGCGCGGCCGTCCGACCTTGCCCGGCTCGACGCGCTGTTCGCGCGGGCCTATCCGCGGCTGCTGAAGGCCGACTACCCGCCCTCGATCCTCGTCACCGCCGTGCCCCTGCTGGCGCGGGCGCAGCCGCGGCTGCTGGCGTCGGGCACCTACTACGTCGCCGAGACCGGCGAGGGCCGTCTCGTCGCCGCGGGCGGGTGGAGCCGGCGGCGCGACGGACGGGGCGAGGTGCGGCACGTGGTGACGGACGACCGGCTGGTCCGTCAGGGTCTGGGTCGGGCGGTGCTGACGCGGGTGCTGGATGCGGCGGCGCTCTCCGGCATCGACGAGATGCGGTGCCTGTCGACGCGGACGGCGGTGCCGTTCTACGCCTCGTTGGGGTTCGAGGAGGTCGGGCCGGTCGACATGCCGCTTGCGCCCGGGATCACCTTCCCGGCCGTCGCGATGCGGCGGAGGATGTAGCCTACACTCCGGCGACGGGATCGTGGCGCGGCTCCGGCGCCACCGGCGCGAAGAGGATCGCCCCGAACATCACGAGGAACAGCGCGGCCGATTGCATCGACATCTGCGTCAGCCAGCCGAGCGCCTCCTCGGGCGTGCGCGAAAAGTCCGAGCAGAGAAGCACACCGATCGCAGAGGACGCGCCGAAGAGCGAGACGGGAAACGGGCCGATCGGGCCGCCGAGACGGCCCCACAGGCACAGCAGCGCGAGGACGAAGCCGAGCGTCGTGCCCGCCGGCATGCGTTCTCCCAGCCAGGGGAGGGGCGACGCGTACAGGTTGCCCGCGAGGATCGCCGCCACCGCCACGCCGCAGACCCACGCCCACCGCGCCTGACCGAGCCGGGCGAGGATGAGGGCGGGCGCCATCAGCGCGAAGCACAGCGCGGTGGCGAGGCGCATCGACGTCAGCGTCTCGCTGGCCGGCGTGAACCAGTCGGGCCCGGTCCAGAGGATGAGAACGACGACGGTCGCGGCGGCGACGCCGACGGCTCCGATGACGATCTCCGTCGCCCTGGCCAGGTAGCCTGCACGGTGGTCCCGGACCCCCATGGGTTTCCCTTCGAATGCGTGAGAAGCGCTGACAGGAGGCAACGCCGGCTCCGAGTGTAGCACGGTTCGCAGCGCTGCCTACTGCAATCGCGGGCCCGGGGCGCCCTCCGGCCGCCTCCGGACCAAGAAAAAGGGCCGCCCCGGGGGGCGGCCCTGTCGTCCGTCGACGGTGCGCGGGTTACTCGCGGTTGCCGAACAGTTGCAGCAGGAACATGAACATGTTGATGAAGTCGAGGTAGAGGTTCAGGGCCCCCATGATCGCCGACTTGCCCAGCCACTCTGCATCGCCGTGGTGGGCGTGCGCGAGGTACTGGTTCTTGATGTTCTGCGTGTCGTAGGCGGTCAGGCCCGCGAAGATCAGGACGCCGAGCGCCGAGATCGCGAACATGATCGCTTCGGACTGCATGAAGATGTTGACGATCGACGCCACGATCAGGCCGATCACGCCCATGATCAGGAACGATCCCCAGCCGGAGATGTCCTTCTTGGTGACGTAGCCCCACATCGACAGGCCGGCGAAGGCGATCGCGGTGATCAGGAAGACCTGCACGATCGAGTAGCCGGTGAAGACGAGGAAGATGGAGCTGATCGACAGGCCCATCGCCGCGGCGAAGACGTAGAAGAAGGTCTGCGCGCCGGCCGCCGACAGGCGGTTGATCATCGCCGAGAAGGCGAAGACCATGATCAGCGGCAGGAACATGATCAGCCACTTCAGCGGCGAGGCGTAGAGCGCGTAGCCGAAGTCGGTCAGGTACTCGCCGTCGCCGAGCGCGTACTGCGTCGCCTCGGTCGTCACGGCGAGGCCGGACACGGCCCAGGCAGCGAGCGCCGTGATCACCATGCCGATCGACATGGTGCCGTAGACCTTGTTCATGTGAGCCCGCAGGCCCTCGTCGATCCGGGCCGTGCGGACTCCGGCGCCCGCATTGGCCGAGATCCGGTTGAGTTCAGCCATCGAATCCTCCGTTTGATGTTCCCGTCGCGCCGGCGTGACGCGCTTGATCCTGAATATCGTCAAGCGTGCGTGCATTTTCAAGAATTGCGGGTGCGACAACATGCGCCGCGCGATCATTGCGTGGCGGGGACGCCCCGCCGGAACGGGGCGCGGGGGAGGCGGAGGCTGGAACCCTGGCGTCAGGCGCGCCAGCGCGCGGGCACGTCCCACAGCGGGCGGCGCGCCTCGGCGTCGGCTTCGGCGGCGGTCAGGCCGAGATCGGCGAGGCGGTGCGCGTCGAGCTGGCCGAGCGTGCGGCGCTGGCGCCAGACGGCGAACATCTGCAGGGGCGCGCCGGCGAGGGCGAGGCGGCCGGGAAGGAAGGGGCGGGTGCGGGGCAGGGCGGTCATGTCGGTCTCGTCGTGATGAATCATCGGGGTGTCATTTCGATGCTTGATATATGGAGCACCTCCATGCATCTTTGAAATGAATGTTCGACGGTTAATCCATCACGAGGATTGATGTGCCCCGCAATCTCGACCTCACCGCGCTGCGCTCCTTCGCCGCCGTCGCCGAGTCGGGCGGCGTTACCCGCGCCGCGGGCCTCCTCAACCTCACCCAGTCCGCCGTCTCGATGCAGCTGAAGCGGCTGGAGGAGAGCCTCGGCCTGCAGCTCCTCGACCGCACCGGGCGGGGCGTGTCGCTGACCGCCTCGGGCGAGCAGCTCCTCGGCTACGCGCGCCGGATGCTGGCGCTCAACGACGAGGTCTGGGGCCGGCTGACGGCGCAGGACTTCGAGGGCGAGGTCGTCCTCGGGGTGCCCCACGACGTGGTCTATCCGGCGATCCCGCAGGTCCTGCACCGTCTCGCGGCGGAGTTTCCGCGGGTCAAGGTGCATCTCGTGTCGTCCTTCACCCGGCGCCTGCTGACGCAGTTCGAACGGGGCGAGGTGGACGTGATCCTGACGACCGAGGACCGCACGGGCGAGGGCGGCATCCTCCTGGCGCAGCGGCGGCTGATCTGGGTCGGCGCGCCGGGCGGGCAGGCGTGGCGGCAGCGGCCGCTCCGGCTGGCGTTCGAGCATGAATGCATCTTCCGCCAGGGGGTGCAGCGCCGCCTCGACGAGGCGGGGATCCCGTGGGAGATGGCGGTCGACAGCAACTCGTCCCGCACCGTCGAGGCGACGGTGAGCGCGGATCTGGCCGTACACACGATGATTGCGGGGACCGAGCCGCGGCATTTCGAAGCGATCGTCCACGGTGGCGCCTTGCCCGACCTGCGGGAGGTGTTCATCAACCTCTACGCCCGCGCCGACAAGATGCAGCCGGTGATCGGCGCCCTCGTCGACCTCGTCCGGCAGGCCTACGACGTGCCCGCGCTCAGGTCGGCGGCCGAGTAGGGGGCATCGTCACCACGACCTTCCCGGTGGCCCGCCGATCCCTCAGCATGGCGAGGCCCTCGGTCGCCCGCTCCAGCGGCAGGAGGGCGCCGACGAGAGGTTTCAGCCTGCCGTCCAGATACCAGCCGGTCAGGGTGTCGAGGCTGCCGTTCAGCACGTCCGGCGCGAAGGCGGCGTAGGCGCCCCACCAGACGCCGACGACGTCGACGTTCTTCACCAGCAGGTGGTTCGCCCGGACCTCCGTCACCTCGCCTGAGGCGAAGCCGATCACCACGTGCCGCCCCTCGGGGCGGAGCGCGCCCGCCGCCGCACGCGCCTGGGCGCCCCCGACCGGGTCGTACAGGACGTCGATCCCGCCGAGCGCCTTCAGGTCGGCCCTGAGATCCGCCGTCTCGGAATCGAGCGCGATCTCGGCGCCGGCCTCCAGCGCCGTCTGGCGCCGCGCCGCGCCGCGCGCCACGGCGATGACCCGGGCGCCGAGGGCACGGCCGATCTCCACGGCAGCCAGGCCCGCGCCGCCCGACGCGCCGAGCACCGCCAGCGTCTCGCCCGCCGCAAGCCGGCCGCGCCGCGCCAGCGCGAGGTGTGACGTGCCGAAGGCGACCTGGAACCCGGCTGCGACCTCGTCCGGCATCCCGTCCGGAATCGGTCGGCAGGCGGCGGCGGGGAAGCATCCGAACTCGGCCAGCCCGCCCGATCCGGCGTAGATTGCGACGCGGGTGCCGGGTGGCGGGCCATCGGTCCCGGGGCCGAGGGTCAGCACCTCGCCCGCGACCTCGAGACCGAGGGTGAAGGGCGGCTCGGGCGTCTGCTGGTAGCGGCCGTCGGCCATCAGGAGGTCGGCGAAGTTCAGGCCGCAGGCGGCGATCCGGACCAGCGCCTGCCCCTGCGCGGGCACCGGCTCCGCCACGTCGCGCAACCTTGGCGAGTCGCCGAACCTTGATACTCTGACTGCCTGCACGTTCCCGCTCTCCCGAATGGTTCCCTGGGGCAACCGCGTCATCGGCCGAACAGGGCTGCCATTGTTCGGTCCCGTACAGCTCTACCTGCCCAAAAGGTCAGGGTGACAAATGCAACCAGTACGTGTTTCGTCTCATCTTGTCCGGACCTGCTCTCCGGGCCGTGAGCCGCCCGCCGGGGACCGGCGCCGGCCGGGGCGGGAACGTAGTTGATCAGAGCTGAAGGTATTGAAAATGAAGCATCCAGTCGACGTCCATGTAGGCAAGCGCATCCGCCATCGCAGGTGGATGACCGGAACGACCCAGCAGCAGCTTGCCGAGAGCGTCGGGATCAAGTTCCAGCAGATCCAGAAGTACGAGACCGGCATGAACCGCGTCAGCGCCTCCCGCCTGTGGGACATCGCGCGCGCCCTGGGCGTGTCGATCTCGTTCTTCTTCGACGGCATCGACGAGGTCCGCCAGAGCCCGGCCGAGGGCATGCCCGGCGACCTGATGGGCGACCGCGAGGCGCTGGAGCTTCTGCGCTCGTACTACGCGATCCCCGAGAACCAGCGCCGCCGGCTGTTCGAACTGGCGCGCGTCCTCAGCGAAGCGGCCTGAGGCGTCCACGCTCGCTTGACCCCTCCTGCCCGCCCGGCGATACCCGCGGCGGGTGACGGAGGCGGGATCATGGCGAACGGCAGCACGGACCTCGACCCCGCGACGCGCGCCGATCTCGTGGATGTGGCCCGCCAGCTGGCCGACGTCGCGAGGCCCGAGACGCTCCGACATTTCCGCAGCGCCGCGCTGGCCGTCGACGACAAGGGGGACGGCCGCTTCGATCCGGTGACCGAGGCCGACCGCGCCGCCGAGCGCGCGATGCGCGAAGTCCTCGCCGCGCGCCGCCCCGACGACGGCATCCTGGGCGAGGAGTTCGGCCGCACGGAAGGGACCAGCGGGATCGACTGGATCCTCGATCCGATCGACGGCACCCGCGGCTACATGAGCGGCACCCCGACCTGGGGCGTCCTCATCGCCGCCGCGACGGGCGGTCGTCCCGTCCTCGGCATCATCGACCAGCCCTTCATCGGCGAGCGGTTCCTCGGCGGCCTCGGCCATGCCGAGTGCACCGGGCCGCAGGGCGCGGCGCCGCTGCGCTGCCGCGCGGCGCGGCCGCTGGCCGAGGCGACGCTCTTCACCACCTTCCCCGAGGTCGGCACGCCGGACGAGAGGCGGGGCTTCGAGGCGGTCGCGCGGCAGGCCCGGCTCGTCCGCTACGGCATGGACTGCTACGCCTACGCGCTGGTGGCGGCGGGGCAGGTGGACCTCGTGATCGAGGCCGGCCTCGCCCCCTACGACATCGCCGGCCCCCTCGCCGTGGTCGAGGCGGCCGGTGGGATCGTCACCGACTGGCAGGGCGGCGACGCCAGCGGCGGCGGCCGCGTGATCGCTGCGGCGAACAGGGAGGTTCACGCCGAGGCGCTGGCGCTTCTTTCCGGGATGTCCTGACCGATCGGCCGCGGGATCGTCGCGGATCGTCTGTTAGGCGTCGGCGCGGCGATGGTTGCCCGACGGCGGATCGGACGGTGGGCGGACGACGGCAAGACCGCCGAAAGCAACGTCGGCTGCGGCGATCGCCGGCTGGACGCCCTCGCCGCCGCGCCGCGCGGCATGCCGACGTTCCGGCCGCCGGGCGCGGGGCAGACCGGGTCGGGGCGACTTGGGAATTGACCCAGGGGCACTTCGTGCTGAACCCTCGTGTCGGGAACGAGTGACAGGGGAATCAGCATGAAGATGACGATGATCGGCGCCGCGCTGTCGGTGGCGCTGCTGGGCGGGTGCGTGACGATCGGCACCACGGGCGGCACCGGCGGGCAGGCGACCGCCACGCCGGTGGCGGAGGAGAGCGTCGTGGTGCGGCCCGCATCCGCCGCGTTCGTCCAGCAGTCGGAGGCGACCTTCAACGCCATCCGCGCCGCGTCGGGCCTGGGGCCGGTGCGGTTCGACCCCGCGCCCGCCGCCGCGGCGGAGGTCCATGCCCGCGACATGGCGGTGAACGGTTTCCGCGGTCACACCGGATCGGACGGCTCGTCGTTCCTGGCGCGGGCGCGGCGCGCCGGCGGGTCCTGCGCCGTCGCCGAGAACATCACGTGGGGCAGTTCCGACGTGTCCGGCGCGTTCAACTGGTGGCAGAACTCGCCCCAGCATGCTTCGGCGATGGCGCGGCGGGACGTCGCCGCCTTCGGCCTGGCCGAGGTGAACCGGATCTGGGTCCTCGTGATGGCGCGCTGCTGAGCCTCAGCCGTGGCGCCGGCCGGCAATCCAGACATCCCGCACCGCGCGGTCGTCGCCCATCATGATCGTCGGGAACAGCTGGTCCCAGACGCTTTCGGCCCGGTCCGTCCGTTGGGCGATGGCGGGCGTGGAGGCGAGGTCGAGGACGACGAGATCGGCGGCCGCGCCGGCGCCCAGGCGGCCGATCTCGCCGGCCATGTGCAGCGCGGCGGCGGATCCCTCGGTCGCGAGCCACATCAGCTCAGCCGGGTGGAGCGGGCGGCCCCGCAGCTGGCCGATCTCGTAGGCCGCCGCCATCGTCCGTAGCATCGAGAAGGACGAGCCGCCTCCGGTGTCGGTGGCGAGGCCGACGCGCATCCGCCCGGCGAGGCGGATGTCGAACAGGCCCGAGCCGATGAAGGTGTTGGAGGTCGGGCAATGGACCACGGCCGCGCCGACCTCGGTCAGCCGGTCGATCTCGCGCGGCTCCAGATAGATCGCGTGGCCGTAGAGGCCGCGGGGGCCGAGCAGGCCGTGGGATTCGTAGGTGTCGAGGTAGTCGCGGGCGCCCGGATAGAGGCTGCGGACCCACGCGATCTCGTCCAGCTGCTCGCTGAGGTGGGTCTGCATCAGGCAGTCCGGATGCTCGGCCCAGAGCGCGCCGAGCGCGTCCAGCTGCTCCGGCGTCGAGGTGGGCGAGAAGCGGGGGGTGATGGCGTAGGTCGCGCGGCCTGTCCCGTGCCAGCGCGCGATCAGCGCCTTGCTCTCGTCGTAGGCGGCCTGCGCGGTGTCGCGCAGCCCCTCGGGCGCGGTGTCGCGATCCATGCAGGTCCGGCCGGCGACGACGGCCATCCCCCGCGCTCCGGCCGCCTCGAACAAGCTGTCGGCGGAGTGGGCGTGGATGGTGCAGAAGCTCGCCACCGTCGTGGTGCCGTGGGCGAGGGCGAGGTCAAGGGTGCGTCCCGCGATCTCGGCCGCGCAGGCGGGATCGGCGAGGCGCATCTCCTCGGGGAAGGTGTAGGTGTTCAGCCAGTCGATCAGGCGCTTGCCCCAGGACGCGATGATGCCGGTCTGGGGGTAATGCATGTGCGCATCGACGAAGCCGGCGGAGATGAGGGCGTCGCCGTAGTCGGTCACCTCCGCCTCGCGGTGCCGGGCGCGCAGGTCTTCGGCCGCGCCGACCACCGCGATCCGGCCGCCCTCGACCAGGACGGCGCCGCGCCGCTCGTGCCGGGTGACCGCCTCCCACCCCTCGGCGAAGGGGTCGCCGGTGAAGGAGAGGGTCTGGCCGAGAAGGAGGTGCGTGGTCATGGGCGCGAGGGTAGGGGGGCCCTTGGTGAGGGGCAATGGGCGGCGGGGGACAGTCGTGGGTACGGCGCGGGGCCCCGGCTCGGGGCCGGGCGGTCTTGAGGAGCAACGTTCCGTGTTCCGCCCCCGCCCGGAATCAGCCGCGTAAGCGGCCCGGGCAGCGTCTGGCCGCCCCCCGGCCAGACGCTTCCTCGCCACCTGCGAGACATTCGAAGTCGTCCCGGGGTGGCGGGATAAAGTGCATCCAGTGCTACGTCGGAGCGTCTGACCGCGGCCAGACCCTGCCCTCCGTAACGCCTGAGGTACCCTCACCGGGGACGGGTGCGCTCAATGGTGGCCGCCGCCTTGTGGCCCGCCCCCCGCACGCTATGGTCCGCGCGGGTTAGCGCGACAGACGGGAGCCGCGCCAGATGAGCGATCCGCAGACCGACCGCACCGAGATTGCCGGGGACGACGAAGCGGGCGATTTCGCGCTGCCGCAGCGGCTGTTCGACGACGTGCTCGACGCCGTCGAGGCGGGCGACGCCGCGGCGCTGGAGGCGCTGCTGGAGCCGTTGCACCCGGCCGACATCGCCGACCTGCTAGAGCAGATCGACGGCCGCGACCGGCGGGCGCTGCTGACGCTGTGGCCGGGGGTCATGGACGGGGAGATCCTGTCCGAGCTCGACGACAACCTGCGCGAGGAGGTGATCGCGACGCTCGCCCCGGCGCAGCTGGCCGAGGCGATCTCGGAACTCGAGACCGACGACGTCGTCGACTTCATCGAGGATCTGGAGCCGGAGCGGCAGGCCGAGATCCTGGCCGGCCTCGATGCCGCCGATCGCGTCGCGGTCGAGAAGGCGCTGGCCTACCCGGACTATTCCGCCGGCCGCCTGATGCAGGTGGAGCTGGTCCGCGCCCCCGAGGACTGGACCGTCGGGCAGACCATCGACTACCTGCGCGCCGCCGAGACCGAGCTGCCCGAGCAGTTCTACCACATCGTCCTCGTCGATCCGCGGATGAAGCCCCAGGGCTACGTCCAGCTCGGCCGCCTCCTCGCCTCGCGGCGGGACGTCCGGCTGTCGGACATCACCGAGGACAGCTTCCGAACCTTCCATGTCGAGGACGAGCAGGGCGCCGTCGCCTACGCCTTCAACCAGTATCACCTGATCTCGGCGCCGGTGGTGGACGACGACGACCGCCTCGTCGGCGTCATCACCATCGACGATGCGATGGAGGTTCTGGACGACGAGCACGAGGAGGACATCCTGCAGCTCGCCGGCGTCGGCTCGGAGTCCGAACTGTCCGACAGCGTGCGCGAGACGATGCGGCAGCGCCTGCCGTGGCTGGCGGTGAACCTCGTCACCGCGATCCTGGCGTCGGTCGTGATCGGGCTCTTCGAGGAGACGCTGGTGCGGATCGTGGCATTGGCGGTGCTGATGCCGATCGTGGCGTCGATGGGCGGCAACGCAGGCACCCAGTCGCTGACCGTGGCGGTGCGGGCGCTGGCGACGCGGGACCTCGGCTCGTCGAACTCGTGGCGGGTGATCCGGCGGGAGGCGGTGGTAGGGCTGATGAACGGCGCTGTTCTGGGACTGGCGATGGCGGTGGTGACGATGGTCTGGTTCGGCTCGCCGCTGATCGGCGGAGTGATCGCGGTGGCGATGATGCTGACCCTCTTCGCCGCGGCGGTGGGCGGCATCCTGATCCCGATCGCGCTGGAGCGGATGGGCGTCGATCCGGCCATCGCCTCGGGGCCGTTCGTGACGACGGTGACGGACGTGGTCGGCTTCTTCGCCTTCCTCGGCATCGCCTCGATGGTGCTGGCATGAGCGCGACGAAGGAAGAGAAGGACGCGCTGCGCAAGGCCGCCTTCGTCGCCCGCAAGGCGGCGTTCGCGGCGGCCGGGCCGGGGCAGGCGGATCGCCTGTCCGAGGTGCTGGCGGATCACCGCGGCGTGCCGCTGTCCGGCTACATGCGCATCCGGACCGAGATCGACCCCACGCCGGCGATGGCCGAGGCCGCGGCCCACGGCCCGGTCGGCGTGCCGGTGATCGAGGGGCCGGGCCGTCCGCTGAAGTTCCGCCTCTGGACGCCGGACGCCGAGACCGAGGAGGGCACCTTTGGCGCCCATGTGCCCGCGGCGGGCGACTGGGTGGTGCCGCAGGTCCTGATCGTGCCGCTGCTGGCGTTCGACAGGCGCGGCTACCGCATGGGCTACGGCGGCGGCTTCTACGACCGGACGCTGGCGGGGCTGCGCGCCGGCGGGCCGGTGCTGGCGATCGGCTTCGCCTTCGCCGCGCAGGAGGTGGCGGCGGTGCCGATCGACGCCACGGACGAGCGGCTGGACCTGATCGTGACGGAAGCCGGGGTGATCGAGCCGCGGTGAGGGCGGGGCGTCGCGACTCCGCCCGGCGGAGGGCGCGGGTGGGTCCGGGTGCCGACATCCGCCTTGTTAATCGTGGTATCGGACCACGACCCGAGCGACACCGGCGCGCCGACATTGCGCCGGCGCAAACCGCATCAAGCTCCGGTTCCCGATCGTCCCGGCCCTGAGTCGGGACCTCGATGGAACCGGGCGCCCGATCGGCGCGAGGTCCCGGGTCGGGCCCGGGACGGGTCTTCCCGGCGGCCCCGGTGCTCCCCGGGGTCGGGCCCCGGGCCCCCGTGTCGCCCCCTCAGCTCGCTTCGGCGTAGGCGTCCATCACCGAATCGTCGGCCTCGAAGTTCGTGGTGACCGACTGGACGTCGTCGTCGTCCTCGAGCGTCTCGACAAGCTTCATCAGCTTGGTCAGCGTGTCGAGGTCGACGGGCGCCGTGGTCTGCGGCTTCCACACCAGCTTGGTCGTCTCGCTCTCGCCCAGCTCTTCCTCGAGCTTGGCCGAGACCTCGGCGAGGTCGGTGTCGGCGCACCAGATCACGTGGGCCTCGCCGTCGCTCTCGACGTCCTCGGCGCGGGCCTCGATGGCGGCCATCATCACCGTGTCGGGGTCGGCGACGGAGGCGGGGTAGACGACCTGCCCCTTGCGGTCGAACATAAACCCGACGGAGCCGGTCTCGCCGAGGTTGCCGCCGTTCTTGGCGAAGGTGGAGCGCACGTTCGACGCGGTGCGGTTGCGGTTGTCGGTCATCGCCTCGACGATGATCGCGACGCCGTTCGGGCCGTAGCCCTCGTAGCGGATCTCCTCGTAGGCGTCGTCGTCGCCGCCCTGGCTCTTCTTGATCGCGCGGTCGATCACGTCCTTGGGCATCGACTGGCTCTTCGCCTCCTTCACCGCGAGGCGCAGGCGCGAGTTCTTGTCGGGATCGGGGTCGCCCATCTTGGCCGCCACGGTGATTTCCTTGGCGAGCTTGGAGAAGAGCTTGGAGCGCGCGGCGTCCTGACGCCCCTTGCGATGCTGGATGTTCGCCCACTTGGAATGGCCGGCCATGGGACCCTCGACGGATGTGCTGCTTTGGTCGCGCTCTATAGGGCAGCGGCGGTGCGGGGGGCAAGGGCGGGCGGTGGGGGCGGGGAGGCCAGTCCGTGACCGGCCGCGGAGGCAGGTTTACGGCCGCGACCGGAAAAACCCGCCCCGGGCCTGACCCGGGGCCTCGCGCGGTTCGGTCGCGCCCGCCAATCCAGGCCCCTGTCTAACGAAATCATGTCAATGTGCTGGTGGCGGACGGCATCCCGTGAGGTCCCAGGGCTTGGAGCCCGCGAGCCGGCGCGGGAGCCGTCCGCCTTTGGATCGTCAACCTGAACAGTTGCTTGGGGCTGCGTGACCAGACCCCGCACCGACAGGGACAGGAGAAGATCATGACAGAAGAGTGCATCGGCGTCGACGTCTCGAAGCGGTGGATCGACGTGCATCATCCGCAGACCGGACCGGCCCGTCTGGCCACCGAGCCCAAGGTCCTTCGCTC
>NZ_KB902278.1 GCF_000379485.1 Wenxinia marina DSM 24838 | reverse complement strand
GTCGAGATCGTGATCCCGCGCGCCTTCTCCTCCGGCGCGCCGTCGATCTGGTCGTACGCCCGGAACTCGCCGAAATACTTCGTGATCGCCGCCGTCAGCGTCGTCTTGCCGTGGTCCACGTGACCGATCGTCCCGATGTTCACGTGCGGTTTGTTGCGTTCGAACTTTGCCTTGGCCATCGTTCTGTTCCTTTGTCGGGTGCCGGGCGGGGGCCCGGCCTACGGGTGGTGGGTAGGCCGGGCCTAGGCCCGGCATCCCGTCATGCGTACTTCTTCTGGATCTCGTCCGAGATGTTCTGCGGCACCGGCTCGTAATGGTCGAAGAGCATCACGAAGTTGGCCCGGCCCGAGGACATCGAGCGCAGCGTGTTGATGTAGCCGAACATGTTGGCCAGCGGAACGAACGCGTTGATGATGATCGCGTTGCCCCGGGTATCCTGGCCCTGCACCTGCCCGCGACGGGAGGTCAGGTCGCCGATGATGCCGCCGGTATATTCCTCCGGCGTCGTCACCTCGACCTTCATGATCGGCTCGAGCAGCTTGGCGCCCGCACGGCGGAGGCCTTCGCGCATGCACATCCGGCTGGCGATCTCGAACGCGAGCACCGACGAGTCCACGTCGTGGAACTTGCCGTCCAGCAGCGCCACCTTGAAGTCGATCACCGGGAAGCCGGCGAGCGGGCCGCTGTCCATGACGGACTTGATGCCCTTCTCGACGCCGGGGATGTACTCCTTCGGCACCGCGCCGCCGACGATCTTGCTCTCGAACGAGTAGCCTTCGCCCGGCTCGGTCGGGCTGATCTCCAGCTTGACCTCGGCGAACTGGCCGGAGCCGCCCGACTGCTTCTTGTGGGTGTAGGTATGCTCGACCTTGTGACCGATGGTCTCGCGGTAGGCCACCTGCGGGGCGCCGATGTTCGCCTCGACCTTGAACTCCCGCTTCATGCGGTCGACCAGGATGTCGAGGTGAAGTTCGCCCATGCCCTTCATGATCGTCTGGCCCGACTCGATGTCGGTCTCGACGCGGAACGACGGATCCTCGGCCGCCAGACGCTGCAGCGCCTGCGCCATCTTCTCCTGGTCGGCCTTCGTCTTGGGCTCGACCGCGATCTCGATGACCGGGTCGGGGAACGTCATGGTCTCGAGGACGACGGCACTGTTCGGGTCGCACAGCGTGTCGCCCGTGGTCGTCTCCTTGAGGCCGGCCAGCGCGATGATGTCGCCGGCGTAGGCGCTCTCGATCTCCTCGCGGTTGATCGCGTGCATCATCATCATGCGCCCGACCCGCTCGCGCCTGCCCTTGGTCGAGTTGAGCATCTGGTCGCCCTTCTTGACCGTGCCCGAATAGATCCGGGTGAAGGTCAGCGAGCCGACGAAGGGATCGTTCATGATCTTGAACGCCAGCGCCGAGAACGGCTCCTCGTCGTCCGCGTGGCGGGCGATGTTGCGCTCCTCGGTCTCGTCGTCGGGCGAGAAGCCCATATAGGCCGGCACGTCGAGCGGCGACGGCAGGAAGTCGATGACCGCGTTCAGCAGCGGCTGGACGCCCTTGTTCTTGAACGCCGAACCGGCCGCGACCGGGACGAAGGACAGCGACAGCGTGCCCTTGCGGATCAGCTCGCGCAGCTTCTCGACGGTCGGCTCCTCGCCTTCGAGGTAGGCCTCCATCGCGGCGTCGTCCTGCTCCACCGCGGTCTCGATGAGCGTGTTGCGCCACTCGGCGGCCAGCTCCTTGAGCTCGTCGCGGATCGGCTGACGGACCCAGGACGCGCCCAGATCCTCGCCCTGCCAGACCCACTCTTCCTGGGTGATCAGGTTGATGATCCCCTCGAGCTTGTCCTCGGCGCCGATGGGCAGGTTGATCGGCAGCGGCGTCGCGCCGGTCCGGTCCTTGATCATCTTCACGCAGTTGAAGAAGTCGGCGCCGATCTTGTCCATCTTGTTGACGAAGACGATGCGCGGAACCTTGTAACGGTCGGCCTGGCGCCAGACGGTCTCGGTCTGGGGCTCGACGCCGGCGTTGGCGTCCAGCAGGCAGATCGCGCCGTCGAGCACGGCGAGCGAGCGCTCCACCTCGATGGTGAAGTCGACGTGGCCGGGCGTGTCGATGATGTTGAAGCGGAACTTCGTGTCCGACGTGCCCTCGGCGGTCGGATCCTCCTGGCGCTGCCAGAAGGTCGTGGTCGCGGCGGACGTGATCGTGATGCCGCGCTCCTGCTCCTGCTCCATCCAGTCCATGGTGGCGGCGCCGTCGTGGACCTCACCGATCTTGTGGGACCGGCCGGTGTAGAACAGGATCCGCTCGGTGGTCGTGGTCTTGCCCGCGTCGATGTGGGCCATGATCCCGAAGTTGCGGTAGCGCTGAAGGGGGTAGTCGCGAGCCATCTCGGCCTCCTTTCCGCTTACCAGCGGTAGTGGCTGAACGCGCGGTTCGCGTCGGCCATCTTGTGGGTGTCTTCACGCTTCTTGACGGCGGAGCCGCGGCCGTTGACGGCATCGGCGAGCTCGCCGGCGAGGCGCTCTTCCATCGTGTGCTCGTTCCGGGCCTTCGCGGCGGAGATCAGCCAGCGGATGGCCAGCGCCTCGCGACGCTCGGGGCGGACCTCGACGGGGACCTGGTAGGTCGCGCCGCCGACCCGGCGGGAGCGGACCTCGACGGACGGCTTCACGTTGTCCAGCGCCTCGTGGAACACTTCCACGGGGGCCTTCTTGAGGCGGCCCTCGACGCGGTCGAACGCGTTGTAGACGATCCGCTCGGCGACGGACTTCTTCCCGTCGACCATGAGGTTGTTCATGAACTTGGTGACCACCCGGTCGCCGAACTTGGCATCGGGCAGGACTTCGCGCTTCTCTGCGGCGTGACGGCGGCTCATCGGCGTACCTTCGGTTCTCTTGTCTCTACGCGCCCCGGCCTTGGCCGGGGCCTCCTGGGTCGGCGGGGCCCCGGATCAAGTCCGGGGCGGGCCGCATTATTTCGGCCGCTTGGCGCCGTACTTGGACCGGCGCTGCTTGCGGTTCTTGACGCCCTGGGTGTCGAGAACGCCGCGCAGGATGTGGTAGCGCACGCCCGGAAGGTCCTTGACCCGGCCGCCGCGGATTAGCACGACCGAGTGCTCCTGCAGGTTGTGGCTCTCGCCGGGGATGTAGCTGATGACCTCGTACTGGTTCGTCAGCCGGACCTTCGCCACCTTCCGCATCGCCGAGTTCGGCTTCTTCGGGGTCGTCGTGTAGACCCGCGTGCAGACGCCGCGCTTCTGCGGGCAGCCTTCGAGGTGCTGCGACTTCGACTTGGTGACTTTCGGCTGCCGCGGCTTGCGGATCAGCTGCTGGATCGTTGGCATTCGGCTCGCTTCCCTAGTCCTAGCACATGTGCGCAGGCCGCGAGGCCCGCTGGTTCCAAAGCCCCCGCGGCGTCCCGCGAAAGCACAAAAAACCCGCTCGGTTCCCGCAACCTGCGGAACGGAGCGGTGGGTCCTCAGAGGATCGGGGCCGTTGCCGGGCCCGGATCATGACCACTTCAACTCTGGTTCTCGGGCAGGGGCAGCCCCCGTCCGAGCGCGCCGTATAGGGGGAGTCGGATAGGGTGTCAACAGCCCCGCCCCGGGGCCCGGCCGCCCCCGTTCAGCGGGGCGGAACCCGCGGGCGTGCGATGCCGATACGCCGCTCGCGCCAGAACGAGAACACGCCCGAGCCGACGACGATCGCGGCCCCGGTCAGGGTCAGCGCATCGGGAAACTCGCCGAAGACGACGAGGCCCGCGACCATGGCGGCCAGTAGGCCGGTATAGCGGAACGGGGCCACAAAGCCCACGTCGCCGAGGCGCATCGCGGTGACGACCGACAGGATCGCGGCGGTCACGAACAGCGCGGACAGGCAGATGAGGCCCGAAGCTCCGGCGGTCGGGCGTCCCCAGTCCTGCCCCAGCATCAGCAGGGCCCCCATGCACGCCACGATTCCCATCGAGACGAGGCTGACCAGCAGCGTCGGCACCCCCGGCGACAGGCGGCGCGTCACCAGGTCCCGGGTCGCCGACAGCGCCACCGTCGCGACGCCGAGCGCGGAGGCGGCGGAGAACACGTCCGTCCCCGGCCGCACGATCAGCAGCACGCCGAGGAAGCCGGCCCCGATCGCCGCCCATCGCCGCCACCCCACCTGCTCGCCGAAGACCAGCGCGGCGCCCAGCGTCACGGCCAGCGGCAGCGCCTGCAGGATCGCGGTGAGGTCGGCGAGGGGCATCGACAGGAGCGCGGTCAGGAAGGTCCAGGCCGCGCCCGCCTCCACCAGCCCGCGCAGCAGCATCAGGCCCCAGTCGCGGCCGCTCACCCCGCGAAAGGTCAGGCCGCCGCGGCGCCAGGCGATGATCCCGACGAGGGCGCAGGCGACGATGCCGCGCATCAGGATCACCTGCATCAGCGGCAGGTCCTGCGCCACCAGCTTCACGCTGGTGTCGTTGAGCGCGAAGCAGGTCATCGCCAGCGCCATCAGGCCCGCGCCGCGGAGGTTCTCGCTGTGGGACGTCATCGGGGCGGCCTTACGCCGCCCGCCCGCTGGACGCCAGAGGGGCGAAGTGCTCATCTGCGCGGCGATGAGCGACGCGAGCGAAAGGTTCCTCGTTTTCGCGGGGATGAGGAACGAGGGCGCCTACCTGCTGGAGTGGGTGTGCTGGTACCGCATGCTCGGCTTCGACGTGCTCGTCGGCGTCAACGACTGCACCGACCACTCCCCCGCTCTGCTGCAGCGGCTGGCCAAGGAAGGCTGGCTGAGCTGGTTCGAGCATCGCCCGGCCGAGGGGCAGCGGCCCAAGGCCTCCGCCCACGCGGCCCTGATGAAGCGGCCCGAGTTCGCCGCGACCGACTGGCTGCTGATCTGCGACGTCGACGAGCTGCTGGTGCTGCACCGGGGCGACGGGACCATCGGGTCGTTCCTCGACGACCTGGGGCGCGATCACCTGGGCGTCGCGTTCCACTGGCGGTGCTTCGGCAATTCTGGCTGGCAGCGCTATCGCGACGGGCTGGTGCACCGCCAGTTCCGGCGGTGCGGGCCGTCCGGGATGGGGCCGAACATCATGGTGAAGACGCTGACGAGGACGCCGCAGCGCTTCCGCCGCTTCTCGGACCACGGGCCGTGGCGGTTCACCGGCACGATGGGCGAAGGGCGGAACGTCATCGTCGACGGCGAGGGCCGGGTGATCGAGCGCTTCACGACCGGCCCGCACCCGGTCCGCTACACCTCGCGGGACGAGATCACCCACCGCGGCGCGCAGATGAACCACTACGTCATCCGCTCGGACGAGCATTTCGACCTCAAGCGCGGCACACCGTCGGCGACGGCGGGCAAGGACCGCTACACCGACAGGTTCTACCGCAACCGGAACCGCAACGGGCAGACCGATGTGTCGGCGCTGGCCTACGAGGCGCAGTTCGACCGGATCCATGCCGAGGCGATGGCCCTGCCCAGCGTCGCGCGGCTGCACCACCTGTGCTGCGCCGACTACGTGGCACGCCTCTGCGCGCACCAAGGCGTCCGGCCGGAGGAGGATCCGCGCTGGCGCGGCCACATGGCGGAGGTGGAGGCGCTCAGCGCCTGACCTCGAAGCCCTCCAGCCCTTCCGCCGGAACCCGGCGGTGCGTCACGTCCTGCACCCGCGCCGCACCGGGGCCGGAGAAGAGCTGCGTCACCAGCGCCTCGACGTCGGCCTCGGGTCCTTCGAGATGGCCGGTCACGCTGCCGTCGGTCTCGTTCCGCACCCAGCCGCGCAGCCCCGCCGCCTCGGCCTGGCCGCGGGTCCAGGCGCGGAAGGCGACGCCCTGCACGTGGCCCGTGACGCGAAAGTTGACCGCGATGTCCATGGGAGGGAGGGTAGCGCGGCGGCGGCCCCGGCACACCGCCCTGCCCCCTATCTTGCCTGAAAATACTCCGGCGCGACGCCGCCTCACCCGCGACGCCGCGACCTGCGCGCCCCGGATGGGACGGCGGGCGGGGCGATGCGGGGCGCCGGCAGGCGCCGCCGCGAGCGCCGGACGCCGTCCTAGAGGTGCCGAACCTCGGCCGGCGCCTCCCACCAATTGTCGTGCCGCCCGTCGCAGTAGCGCACCGGCGCCTCGGCGAGCGCGGCGGGGTCGGCGTCGTCGAGGGCGGCGACGCTGATGACCACCTTCTCGACCGGATCCCAGTCCGTGGGCGCCTGGCGTGCCCAGGTGAGGACGCCGCAGGTCGAACAGCGCGCGGGCGTCAGGGCATCGGCGGCGACCCCCTTCAGCGCGCGGAACCGGTCCGGCGGGACGGCGAGCGACCAGTAGCGGTTCTTGAGGCACCAGGTGCAGTTGCACTTGGTGGTCCCGTCGGCGAGGTCGATGTCGGCCTCGAAGGCGATGGCGCCGCAGTGGCAGCTGCCGTGGTAGGTCTGGCAGGTCATAAAATGTCTCCAGACTGATCCTGCCGCCGGACTATCCCGCCCCTCCTGTCCGGACCTGTCAGCAGCCCCATGAAAAAGGGCGCCCGAAGGCGCCCTCTCCCCTGGCCATGATGGTCCTGTGCCTATTCGTCCCGGCTCTCCGGCGTGTCGACGATGAGGGTGTCGAGCTCCTCGTCGCCGATCGCCTCGTCGCCGCCCTGCGGGGCCTCGAGGGCGAGCGCGGCCTCGGCGGCCTCGCGACGCTCCTCGATCACCGAATTGTCCCGCTTCTGCGCCTCCAGACGCACGCGGGAGGAGGCGCCGCCGGTGCCGGCCGGGATCAGCCGGCCGACGATGACGTTCTCCTTCAGGCCGACCAGCTTGTCCCGCTTGCCCTGCACCGAGGCCTCGGTGAGGACGCGCGTGGTCTCCTGGAACGACGCGGCCGAGATGAACGACCGGGTCTGCAGCGAGGCCTTGGTGATGCCCAGCAGGACCGGCACGCCGTGCGCCGGACGACCGCCCTTGGACAGCGCCTTGTCGTTGGCCTCGTCGAACTCGGCCTTGTCGACATGCTCGCCCTTGAGCAGCACGGTGTCGCCCGACTCCATGATCTCGATCTTCTGCAGCATCTGGCGAACGATCACCTCGATGTGCTTGTCGTTGATCTTCACGCCCTGCAGTCGGTAGACGTCCTGCACCTCGTCGATCATGTACTCGGCGAGGGCCTCGACGCCCATGATGGCGAGGATGTCATGGGGCGCGGGATTGCCGTCCATGATGTAGTCGCCCTTCTGGACGTAGTCGCCCTCCTGCACCGGGATGTGCTTGCCCTTGGGCACCATGTACTCGACCTTGTCGAGGGACTCGTCGGCCGGCTCGATCGCGATGCGCCGCTTGTTCTTGTAGTCCTTGCCGAAGCGCACGTAGCCGTCGATCTCGGCGATGATCGCGTGGTCCTTGGGACGACGGGCCTCGAAGAGTTCGGCCACACGCGGCAGACCGCCGGTGATGTCCTTGGTCTTCGCGCCTTCCCGCGGGATCCGCGCCACGACGTCGCCGGCCTCGATCTTCTGGCCGTCCTCGACCGAGAGGATCGCGTCCACCGACATCGTGTAGGTCACCGGGTTGCCGGCATCGTTGCGCACCGGCTCCCCGTCCTCGCCGACGATGATGATCTCGGGCTTCAGATCGCCGCCCTTCGGCACCGAGCGCCAGTCCGTGACGATGCGCTGGGTCATGCCCGTCGCCTCGTCCGTCTCCTCGCGCACGGCGATGCCGTTCACCAGATCGACGTACCGCACCGTCCCCGCCTTCTCGGCGATGATCGGCAGGGTGTAGGGATCCCACTCGTACAGCTTGGTGCCGCGGTTCACCTCGTCGCCGTCCTTGACGAACAGCTTGGAGCCGTAGCCGACCTTGTGGGTCGCCCGTTCCTCGCCGGTCTCGTCGCGGATGACGATGAGCATGTTGCGGCCCATCACGATCTGCTCGCCCCGCGCGTTGGTCAGCAGCTGCTGGTTCTGCAGCTCGATCGTGCCGGCCTGGCTGGCCTCGAGGAACGATTGCTGGCCGCCCTGCGCCACGCCGCCGATGTGGAAGGTCCGCATCGTCAGCTGGGTGCCCGGTTCGCCGATCGACTGGGCGGCGATGATGCCCACCGCCTCGCCGATGTTGACCATCGTGCCGCGGGCCAGGTCGCGCCCGTAGCACATGGCGCAGACGCCGTCCTCGGCCTCGCAGGTCAGCGGGCTCCGGATGCGCACCTTCTGCAGGTTGGCCGTCTCGATGAGGTCGGCCTTGCGCTCGTCGATCAGCTCGCCGTGGGCGACCAGCACCTCGTCGGTGCCGGGACGGGTCACGTCCTCGGCTGCGACGCGGCCCAGCACACGCTCGGCCAGGGACGAGACGATCTCGCCGTCGTTGATCGCGGCCTGCGCCGTGATCGCCTGGTCGGTGCCGCAATCCCGCTGCCGGATGATGCAGTCCTGCGCGACGTCGACGAGACGGCGCGTCAGGTAGCCCGAGTTCGCGGTCTTGAGCGCGGTGTCCGACAGACCCTTCCGCGCGCCGTGGGTGGAGTTGAAGTACTCCAGCACGGTCAGGCCTTCCTTGAAGTTCGAGATGATCGGCGTCTCGATGATCTCGCCCGACGGCTTGGCCATGAGGCCGCGCATGCCGCCCAGCTGCTTCATCTGCGTGACCGAGCCCCGGGCGCCGGAGTGGGCCATCATGTAGACGCTGTTCGGCTCCATCTCGGCGCCGTTCTCGTCCACCTTCTTGGACGAGATCGTCTCCATCATGGCGGCCGTGACCTTGTCGTTGCACTTCGACCAGGCGTCCACGACCTTGTTGTACTTCTCGCCCTGGGTAATCAGGCCGTCCATGTACTGCTGTTCGAAGTCCTTGACCTGCTCGCGGGTCTCCTCGACCAGGGTCCACTTCGCCTCGGGCACGACCATGTCGCCCTTGCCGAAGCTGATCCCGGCCTTGAAGGCCTCCTTGAAGCCCGCGGACATGATCTGGTCGCAGAAGATGACCGACTCCTTCTGGCCGCAGTAGCGGTAGACGGTGTCGATGACCTGCTGCACCTCCTTCTTGCGGAGAAGGCGATTGACCAGGCTGAACGGCGCCTTGGCATTGAGCGGCAGCAGCGCGCCCAGCTTGAGGCGGCCGGGCGTCGTCTCGTGACGCTCCCAAACCTCGTTGCCCTCGCCGTCGATCTGCTTGATCCGCGCGGTGATGCGCGAGTGCAGGTGCACCTCGCCGGCGGTCAGGGCCTGCTCGACCTCTTCCACGCCGGCGAACGACATGCCCTCGCCCGGCATGCCCTCACGCTCGATCGTGGTGTAGTAGAGGCCGAGGATCATGTCCTGCGACGGCACGATGATCGGCGCGCCGTTGGCGGGCGACAGCACGTTGTTCGTGGACATCATCAGGACGCGCGCTTCCAGCTGGGCTTCCAGCGAGAGCGGCACGTGCACGGCCATCTGGTCGCCGTCGAAGTCGGCGTTGAACGCGGCGCAGACCAGCGGGTGCAGCTGGATCGCCTTGCCTTCGATCAGCACGGGCTCGAACGCCTGGATGCCGAGACGGTGCAGCGTCGGCGCCCGGTTCAGCAGGACCGGGTGCTCGCGGATCACCTCGTCGAGGATGTCCCAGACTTCCGGGCGCTCCTTCTCGACCAGCTTCTTCGCCTGCTTCACCGTGGACGACAGGCCCTTGGCCTCCAGCCGCGAGTAGATGAACGGCTTGAACAGCTCGAGCGCCATCTTCTTGGGCAGGCCGCACTGGTGCAGCTTCAGCTCGGGACCCGTCACGATGACCGAGCGGCCCGAGAAATCGACCCGCTTGCCAAGCAGGTTCTGGCGGAAGCGGCCCTGCTTCCCCTTGAGCATGTCCGACAGCGACTTCAGCGGGCGCTTGTTGGCGCCGGTGATGACGCGGCCGCGGCGGCCGTTGTCGAACAGCGCGTCGACCGACTCCTGCAGCATCCGCTTCTCGTTGCGGACGATGATGTCCGGCGCGCGCAGCTCGATCAGCCGCTTGAGGCGGTTGTTCCGGTTGATGACCCGGCGGTAGAGGTCGTTGAGGTCGGACGTCGCGAAGCGGCCCCCGTCCAGCGGGACCAGCGGGCGCAGTTCCGGCGGGATCACCGGGATCACGGTCAGGATCATCCATTCGGGCCGGTTGCCCGACTCGATGAACGACTCGACGATCTTCAGCCGCTTGATGATCTTCTTGGGCTTCAGCTCGCCGGTGGCTTCCTTCAGCTCCTCGCGCAGACGCTCGGCCTCGGACTCCAGGTCGATCTGGGCGAGCATCTCGCGGATCGCCTCGGCGCCGATGTTGGCGGTGAAGGCGTCGAGGCCGTAGGCGTCCTGGGCGTCGAGGAACTCTTCCTCGGTCATCAGCTGACCGTAGGTGAGGTCCGTCAGGCCCGGCTCGATGACGACGTAGTTCTCGAAGTAGAGGATGCGCTCCAGATCACGGAGCGTCATGTCGAGCATCAGGCCGATCCGGCTGGGGAGCGACTTGAGGAACCAGATGTGCGCGACGGGCGCTGCCAGCTCGATGTGGCCCATGCGCTCGCGCCGGACCTTCTGCAGCGTCACCTCGACGCCGCACTTCTCGCAGACGACGCCGCGGTACTTCATGCGCTTGTACTTGCCGCACAGGCACTCGTAGTCCTTGATCGGCCCGAAGATGCGGGCGCAGAACAGCCCGTCACGCTCGGGCTTGAACGTGCGGTAGTTGATCGTCTCGGGCTTCTTGATCTCGCCGAAGGACCAGCTGAGGATCCGCTCGGGCGACGCGAGCGAGACCTTGATCTCGTCGAACGTCTTGGCCGGCGTCAGCGGGTTGAACGGGTTGTTGGTCAGTTCCTGGTTCATCTTGAATCCTTAAGAAATTCGGGCGGAAGGGAGGGCGGGGCGACCGTGCGGCCGCCCCCGGCGCAGGTGCGCCGTCACTCCTCCTCCGCGTCCAGGAGTTCCATGTTCAGGCCGAGGCCGCGGACTTCCTTGACGAGCACGTTGAAGCTCTCGGGAACGCCCGCCTCGAAGTTGTCCTCGCCCTTGACGATCGCCTCGTAGACCTTGGTCCGGCCGGCCACGTCGTCCGACTTCACGGTCAGCATCTCCTGCAGCGTGTAGGCGGCGCCGTAGGCTTCGAGCGCCCAGACCTCCATCTCGCCGAAGCGCTGGCCGCCGAACTGCGCCTTGCCGCCCAGCGGCTGCTGGGTGACGAGCGAGTACGGCCCCGTGGAACGGGCGTGGATCTTGTCGTCCACCAGGTGGTGCAGCTTGAGGATGTACTTCACCCCGACCGTGACCTTGCGGCTGAACTGCTCGCCCGAGCGGCCGTCGAAGAGGATCGACTGCCCCGACGTGTCGAAGCCGGCACGGGTGAGCATGTCGTCGACGTCGTGCTCCTTCGCGCCATCGAAGACCGGCGTCGCGATTGGGACACCGCGGGTGACGTTGCCGGCCATCTCGACCAGCATGTCCTCCGCCGTCTGCTCCAGCCCTTCCTCGTAGACGTCGTCGCCGTAGGCGAGCTTCATCGCCTCGCGGACCGGCGTCAGGTCGCCCGAGCGCCGGTAGTCGGCGAGCGCCTGGTCGATCTTGATGCCGAGGGTCCGGGAGGCCCAGCCCATGTGCGTCTCGAGGATCTGGCCGACGTTCATCCGGCTGGGCACGCCCAGCGGGTTGAGGCAGATGTCGACCGGAGTGCCGTCGGCGAGGAACGGCATGTCCTCGATCGGGATCACCTTCGAGACCACGCCCTTGTTGCCGTGGCGGCCGGCCATCTTGTCGCCCGGCTGCAGCTTGCGCTTCACCGCGACGAACACCTTGACCATCTTCATGACGCCCGGGGGCAGGTCGTCGCCGCGGCGCACCTTCTCGACCTTGTCCTCGAAGCGGGCGTCGAGGGTGCGCTTCTGCACCTCGTACTGCTCGTTCAGGGCCTCCATGATCTTGGCGTCGTCCTCGTCCTCGAGGGCGAGCTGCCACCACTGGCCGCGGCTGAGCTGGTCGTCCAGCACCTCCTCGGTGATGGTGCCGCCCTTCCAGCCCTTCGGACCCTTCACGGCCTGCTTGCCGAGGATCAGCTCGCGCAGGCGGGCATAGATGTTGCGGTCGAGGATCGCGAGCTCGTCGTCCCGGTCACGGGCCAGACGCTCCACTTCCTCGCGCTCGATCTGCAGCGCGCGCTCGTCCTTCTCGACGCCGTGCCGGTTGAAGACGCGGACCTCGACGATGGTGCCGTAGTCGCCCGGCGGCAGCCGGAGCGAGGTGTCGCGGACGTCGGACGCCTTCTCGCCGAAGATGGCGCGGAGCAGCTTCTCCTCCGGCGTCATCGGCGATTCACCCTTGGGGGTGATCTTGCCCACGAGGATGTCGCCCGGGCCCACCTCGGCGCCGATGTAGACGATGCCGGCCTCGTCGAGGTTGCGCAGCGCCTCTTCACCGACGTTCGGGATGTCGCGGGTGATCTCTTCCGGCCCCAGCTTGGTGTCGCGGGCGGCGACCTCGAACTCCTCGATGTGGATCGAGGTGAAGACGTCGTCCGAGACGATCCGCTCGGAGATCAGGATCGAGTCCTCGTAGTTGTAGCCGTTCCACGGCATGAACGCGACGAGGACGTTTTTGCCCAGCGCCAGCTCGCCCATGTCGGTGGACGGGCCGTCGGCGATGACCTCGCCCTTGGACACCAGGTCGCCCACCTTCACCAGCGGACGCTGGTTGATGCAGGTGTTCTGGTTCGACCGCTGGAACTTGCGCATCCGGTAGATGTCGACGCCGGGATCCCCGACCTCGAGATCCTCGGTGGCGCGCACGACGATCCGCGCGGCATCGACCTGGTCGATCACGCCGGCCCGCTTCGCCATGATCGCGGCGCCCGAATCCTCGGCCACCTTGCGCTCCATCCCGGTGCCGACGAGCGGCGCCTCGGCCTGCAGCAGCGGCACCGCCTGCTTCTGCATGTTGGAGCCCATGAGCGCGCGGTTCGCGTCGTCGTTCTCGAGGAACGGGATCAGCGAGGCCGCGACCGACACCAGCTGCTTGGGCGAGACGTCGATCAGGTCGACGCTCTCGACCGGGGCGAGCATGTACTCGCCCGATTGCCGGGTGTTGACGAACTCGTTCACGAACTTGCCGGACTCGTCGATCGTCGCGTTGGCCTGGGCCACCGTGTGACGCATCTCCTCGGTCGCCGACATGTACTGCACGTCGTCGGTGACCTGGCCGTTCTGCACCTTGCGGTACGGGGTCTCGATGAAGCCGTACTTGTTCACCCGCGCGAAGGTCGCGAGGTTGTTGATGAGACCGATGTTCGGGCCTTCCGGCGTTTCGATCGGGCACATCCGGCCGTAGTGCGTCGGGTGCACGTCGCGCACCTCGAAGCCGGCCCGCTCGCGCGTCAGACCGCCCGGGCCGAGGGCCGACAGGCGGCGCTTGTGCGTGACTTCCGACAGCGGGTTGGTCTGGTCCATGAACTGCGACAGCTGCGACGAGCCGAAGAACTCGCGCACCGCGGCCGCGGCCGGCTTGGCGTTGATCAGGTCCTGCGGCATGACCGTGTCGATCTCGACGCTGGACATGCGCTCCTTGATCGCGCGCTCCATGCGCAGCAGGCCGACGCGGTACTGGTTCTCCATCAGCTCGCCGACCGAGCGCACCCGGCGGTTGCCGAGGTGGTCGATGTCGTCGATCTCGCCGCGGCCGTCGCGCAGGTCCACCAGCGCCTTGATGCAGGAGATGATGTCCTCCTTGCGCAGCGTCCGCTGGGTGTCGGGCGCGTCGAGATCGAGGCGCATGTTCATCTTCACCCGGCCCACGGCCGACAGGTCGTAGCGCTCGGAATCGAAGAACAGCTGGTCGAACAGGGTCGAGGCGGCCTCGACGGTCGGCGGCTCGCCCGGGCGCATGACGCGGTAGATGTCCATGAGCGCGCCTTCGCGGTTCATGTTCTTGTCCGCGGCCATGGTGTTCCGCATGTACGGACCCACGGTGATGTTGTCGATGTCGAGCACCGGGATGTCGGTAATGCCGGCGTCCAGCAGCTCCTTCACGGTGCCGCCGACGACGTCGCCGTCCTTGTCCATCTCGAGCGTCAGCTCGTCGCCGGCCTCGACGTAGATCGCGCCGGTCTCCTCGTCGATGATGTCGCGGGCGACGAACTTGCCGGCGATCTGGCGGAACGGCACCATCAGCTCGGTGACCTTGCCCTCGTCGATCAGCTTCTTGACCGCGCGCGGCGTGACCTTGTCGCCGGCCTTGGCGATGACCTCGCCGGTGGCGGCGTCCACGAGGTCGTAGGCCGGACGGGTGCCGCGCACCCGCTCGGGGAAGAACTTCGTCGTCCAGCCCTGGGCCTTCTTGTCGAACGCGTAATCGACGGTGGTGTAGTAGGCGTTCATGATCGCCTCCTGATCCATGCCGAGGGCATAGAGCAGGGTCGTCACCGGCAGCTTCCGGCGACGGTCGATCCGCGCGTAGACGAGGTCCTTGGCGTCGAACTCGAAGTCGAGCCACGAGCCGCGGTAGGGAATGATCCGGCAGGCGAACAGCAGCTTGCCCGAGGAGTGCGTCTTGCCCTTGTCGTGGTCGAAGAACACGCCCGGGGAGCGGTGCATCTGGCTGACGATGACCCGCTCCGTCCCGTTCACGATGAAGGTCCCGTTCGGCGTCATCAGGGGCATGTCGCCCATGAAGACGTCCTGCTCCTTGATGTCCTTGACCGACTTGGCGCCGGTATCCTCGTCGACATCGAACACGATCAGGCGCAACGTCACCTTAAGCGGCGCGGCGTAGGTCATGTCGCGCTGCTGGCACTCGTCCACGTCGTACTTGGGCTTCTCAAGCTCGTAGCGCACGAACTCCAGCACCGCGGTCTCGTTGAAGTCCTTGATCGGGAAGACGGACTGGAACGTGCCGCGCAGACCTTCGCCGTCCATCGGCTCGGGCTGGTCGCCGGACTTCAGGAACAGGTCGTAGGACGCCTTCTGAACCTCGATGAGGTTCGGCATCTCGAGAACTTCACGGATCTTGCCGTAGTACTTGCGAAGGCGCTTCTGTCCGAGGAACGACTGAGCCATGCTGCGAGGAACTCCATGCGTCTGGCGCGCGTAACACGGCCGGGATACCGTGGGACGCACGCTGATCGGTCGGGACCGTTCCCATGCTCGAGGCGCGCCCAAACGCCTCTCTCGAAACGGTCAACTGACCCGTCAGAACGCAGGATGTCCTGCCCTCTGAGAGATCAGCGGTCGGATGGTTAGCGATGTTTTTACGGTTTGGGCTGCGGCACGAGGCGGCATCTAAGAGAGATTCGCCCCGAGCGCAAGGGGCGAGCCGTCCGGTCCGCGTCGTCAAGGGGTCCTGCCGGGGAACGGCAGGGCCTGACGATCGCGGGATAAGCTAGCAGACAAAGGCGGCAGGCGCTAGCGTCGATGGCATCATGCCGAAATTCACGACGATCGACGAATATGTCGGACACCTCCCCGAGGCGTCGAGGAACGTGGCGCAGGCGGTGCGTGCGACGATCCACGGCGCGGCGGAGCTGGTCGAGGCGATCCGCTACGACATGCCCGCGTTCCGATCGGGCAATGCCACGGTGATCTACTTCGCGGTCTGGAAGAGGCATGTCGGCCTCTACCCGATCTACCGCGGCAGCGACGCCTTCGAGGCGCGGATCGCGCCGTTCCGGGCCAAGACGGACACGGTGCAGATCCCGCTGGACCGGCCCCTGCCCCACGACCTGATCGCCGAAATCGTGAGGTCGCAGATGGCGCGGCTGGCCGGGCGGACGGCGCCTTGACCCGAGGGGCCGACGCGCAGCCGGGTTCGCGGCCTAGAACGAGAAACGGCGGCCCCTTCGGGACCGCCGTGCCGTCTTTCGGCAGAGGCGTCGGCCTCAGGCCAGCTCGACCTTGGCGCCGGCCGCTTCCAGCTTGGCCTTGATCTCTTCGGCTTCGGCCTTCGGCGCGGCTTCCTTCACCTTGCCGCCGGCTTCCACCAGGTCCTTGGCCTCTTTCAGGCCGAGACCGGTGATCGCGCGCACTTCCTTGATCACGTTGATCTTCTGCGCGCCGGCGTCCTTCAGGACGACGTCGAACTCGGTCTTCTCTTCCTCGGCGGCGGCGCCGGCGCCACCGGCGGCCGGGCCGGCCATCATGACCGCGCCGCCGGCGGCGGGCTCGATGCCGTACTCGTCCTTGAGGATGGTTTTCAGTTCCTGGGCCTCGAGCAGCGTCAGACCGACGATCTCTTCGGCGAGTTTCTTCAGATCAGCCATTTCAGGTTCCGTTCTTTACAGATGTGTTCCAACGACGGGGCCGCGCGGCCCCGCAGGCAGCGAGGATCAGGCGGCTTCCGCCCGCTCCTCGATGGTCGACAGGATGCTGGCGATGTTCGCGGCAGGCGCGCCAATGGCCCCGGCGAGGTTGGAGGCGGGCGCCCCGATGCAGCCCACGATGGAAGCGATGAGCTCCTCGCGGCTGGGCATCTTGGCGACGGCCTTGACCCCTTCGGGATCGAGCGCCGTGTCCCCCATCGCGCCGCCGAGAATGACGAGCCTGTCATTCCCGCGCGCGTACTCGTCGATCACCTTGGCCGCGGCCACGGGATCCTCGGAGTAGGAGAGCACGGTCATGCCCGTGAGGTAGTCGCCAATGCTTTCGCACGGCTTTCCCTGCAGGGCGATCTTGGCGAGCCTGTTCTTGGCAACGCGCACAGACCCGCCCGCATCACGCATCTTCGCGCGCAGGTCCTGCATCTGAGCAACCGTCATGCCTTCGTAGTGAGCGACCACCACGACGCCAGAGCTTTCGAAGATCTGGCCGAGTTCCTCGACCACTTTCTCTTTCTGGGCTCTATCCACAGTTTCACTCCAAGTTGGGGGTTGCCCCCCGGCTCTGTCTTGCCGCACCCCGGAGGATCCGGGGCCCGGCGATTTGGTCCAGCGAACGGGGGAGCCGAAACTGCCGCGGATCGCGCCCGTGACGGGCGGTCCGGCCAATCTGGTCTGTTCCCGTCTCGGGCAGGACTTCCGGGGATCGCGCCCCCGCCCACCGTCTCGGACGAAACGCAGCGGGGCGCGTGACGAATCGCGCGCTCCGGTGCGGGAGCGGTCCTAGACCGTGGGGCGCGGCTTGCCAACCCCTTGCGGGGCGCGGGCGCGTCAGGGCGTGCCGCGGGCCTTGCGGATGACGCCGGCGATGAAGCGCAGCTTGTCCATCACCGCCCCGCCCAGAACAAAGGGATAGAGGTCCGGCAGGCCCATCGTGCGGTTCATCCCGTTCAGCGCGACGGTCAGCGGGATCCACGCCTCCAGCAGCCCGTCCACCGGATCGCGGCCGTACGGGTCGGCTGGCATCGCGCGGCCGGCGACCGACATGCCCCACGCCCCCGCCATCTCGAGCGCGTCGACGATGTGCAGCAGGTGCGCCCAGGTCTCGGCCCAGTCCTCCCACGGATGAGAGGAGGCGTAGGCGCTGACGTGGCGCTCCTGCCAGTCGGCCGGCGCGCCGCTCGCGTAGTGCGCCTTGAGCGCCTCGCCGTAGTCGGCGCGCTCGTCGCCGAAGACCTCGCGGAACGCCTCCAGCCGGCCGCCGTCGCGGATCAGCTTGTCCCAGTAGTAGTGCCCGACCTCGTGGCGGAAGTGACCGAGGAGCGTGCGGTAGGGTTCGTGCATCGCGGTGCGGCGCGCCTCGCGCTCCGCGTCGTCCGCCTCGGCCAGGGCCACCGTCACGACGCCGTCCTCGTGGCCGGTCATCGCGTTCTGGCCGCCTTCGTCGGCCGGGAAGTCGAAGACCAGCGGCTCGGGCCCCTCCTCCTCCGGCAGTTCGGGCGGGATGCCGAGGCGCAGGAGGCCGTAGATGAGCCGGCGCTTCGCCGCCTCCATCTTCTTCCACAGGGCGAGATTCCCGGGGGCGGACAGGTCGGGGATGATGTGGTTGTGCCGGCAGGCGCGGCACAGGCCCCCCTCCTCGCGCGGGACCAGCCAGTTGCAGGCCGAGCGCTCCCAGTTCTCGCAGAACCGCCACGGCCCCTCGTCCGGCGCCGAGGGGCGGCGCCAGACCGGGCCGTCCGGCTCAAGCCCCAGCATGCGAGCGCCGTGGCGGTCGTAGCCGACGGCGCGGCCGCAATTGAGGCAGGTGACGTTCTCGAAATGCAGCGCGTGGCCGCATTCGGAGCAGGCGAAGATCTTCATGACGGGGGTCTTTCGGTACCGGTGCGGCTGCGCAACGCCCCAGCGCCCGGCCGGGTCCATAGCGAGAGGGCGATTCCACCGAGGACGAGGGCGGAGGCGGCCACGGCGCGCGCGCCCGGCGGCTCCGCCAGCAGCAGCCAGCCGGCGGCGGCGGCGAGGACGGGGACCGACAGCTGCGCCACCGCCGCACGGCTTGCGCCGAGCGTCGGCAGCAGGCGGTACCACAGCGCGTAGCCGAGGCCGGAGGTGACGGCGCCGGACAGGATCGCCGCCGCCGCGCCGGCGGGCGTGGGCAGCGTGACGGGGAGGACGAGGAGCGGCGCGAGGACCAGCGGCGTCGCGAGGCGGAAGTTCCGGGCGGTCGCGGCGAGCGGATCGGCAGCGCCCCACCCGAGCAGGGAGTAGACGCCCCAGCCGAGCGCCGCCGCGGCCATCAGCGCCGCCCCGCCCGCCGGCACGTCCCCTGCCCCGCCCGCCGGCCAGACGAGAAGCGCCAGTCCGGCGAGTGCCAGCGCCGCGCCCGCCCAGCGCCGGGGCGGCACCGCCTCCCGCCCCAGGACCGCGCCGGCGAACATGGTCACCTGCACCCCGCCGAACAGGATCAGCGCGCCGATCCCGGCGTCGAGCGTCAGGTAGGCCAGCGAAAAGCCGGCCATGTAGAGGGCGAGCGCCGTGGCGCCCCGCCAGCCGCCGCCCTCCCCGCCCCCGCCCCGGGCCGCGACCAGCAGGGTCAGGACGAGCGCGCCAGAGACGGTCCGCAGGATCGCGAAGGCGACAGGGTCGGTCCCCAGCCCCGCCACCGCGAGGCGGTTCAGGACCGAGTTCGCGGCAAAGGCCACCATTGCGGCGGAGGTCAGGAGCAACAGGTGCACGGACAATGTCTCACAAGGTCCGGCTCAGCCGGGCACCGTCAGGATCACCCTGCCGCGGTCGGTCGCGACGACGCGCTTCGAGGCGGAGACGCAAATGTTCGCGAGGTTGTCCGAACCGACGACACGGTCGCGGGGAACTCCGCGGCCGCATCCGCGCGGGGGCTCTTTGCGAGACCGGCTCGATGGCTGCAGCCGCGACCCGGCAGCCCGACTCTCGGAACAGGCCCCCCATCCCTCACCCCAGCCCCGCCGGCAGCTCCATTCCGCGCAAAGCCTCGGCCGCGGACATCGGCCGCTTGCCCGCCCGCTGCACCTCGGTCACCTCGACCGCGCCCGATCCGCAGGCGATCGTGAAGCCGCCGAGAACCTCGCCCGGCGCCCCCTGTCCCTCCGCCACGCGGGCGCGCAGCAGCTTGACCCGCTCGCCCGCCACCTCGCACCAGGCGCCGGGAAAGGGCGAGAGGCCGCGGATGTGGGCGCTGACCTCGTCCGCGGGACGGGTCCAGTCCACCCGGGCCTCGGCCTTGTCGATCTTGGCGGCGTAGGTCACGCCGTCGGCCTGCTGCGGGACGGGCGTCAGCGCGTCCAGCCGGGCCAGAGCCTCGACCACCGCCTCCGCGCCCAGCGCGGCGAGGCGGTCGTGCAGGTCGCCGGTCGTCTCCTCCGGGCCGATCGGGGTCCGCCGCTCCAGCAGGATCGCCCCGGTGTCGAGGCCGGCCTCCATGGCCATGATCGCGACCCCGGTCTCGGCGTCGCCTGCCATCACCGCGCGGTGGATGGGGGCGGCGCCGCGCCAGCGGGGGAGGAGCGAGGCGTGGATGTTGAGGCAGCCGCGCGCCGGCGCGTCCAGCACCGCCTGCGGCAGGATCAGGCCGTAGGCGACGACGACCGCCACGTCGGCGCCGAGCGCGGCGAAGGCCGCCTGCTCCTCCGGCGCCTTCAGCCGCTCCGGGTGGCGCACCTCGATCCCGAGCGCCTTCGCCCGGTCATGGACCGGAGACGGGCGGTCCTTCTGGCCGCGGCCGGCAGGGCGGGGCGGCTGGGTGTAGACGCACGCGACCTCGTGGCCGGCCTCGACCAGCGCGTCCAGCGCCGGGACGGAGAAATCCGGCGTCCCCATGAACACGATCCGCATCAGCGCCCCCCTTTCCGCGCCTTCGCCAGCAGGCGGTCGCGCTTCAGCCGGCTGAGGCGGTCGAAGTACATCCTTCCGTCCAGGTGGTCGATCTGGTGCTGCACGCTGGTCGCCCAAAGCCCGACGAAGTCGCGGTCCTCCCACTCCCCCGCCGCGTTCAGGAACCGCACCGTCACCGCGCGGGGGCGGGAGATCACCGCCGAGACGCCGGGCAGGTTGGGCGAGGCCTCGTCATGCTCGCGGAACTCCACGCTGGCGTGGAGCACGGAGGGGTTCGCCATGCGCACCGCCTGTCCGCGGGCGTCGCTGGCGTCGACGACGGCAAGGCGGAGCGACACGCCCAGCTGCGGCGCGGCGAGGCCGACCCCGGGCATGGCGTCCATCGCCTCGATCATCTCGTCCCAGAGGGAGCGGATGTCGTCGGTGATCTGCGGGACCTCGGCGGCGGGGGTGCGCAGGACCTTTGCGGGCCAGGGGATGAAGGGGCGATGGGTCATGGGAATGCACGCCCCGAGGCCGACCGGATGGAGCGCGTCCCGGGCCTGACCCGGGACCTCGATCCGGTCGAGCCCCCGGCTCGGGGGCCGGGGAGGGTGTTCGTTGCCAGCGCGGCCCGTCCCGGGCCTGACCCGGGACCTCGATCCGATCGGGCCCCCGGCTCAGGGCCGGGGCGGGTTTGGCGTCCCGGCGAGGCCCCAGCTCGGGGGCCGGGGCGGGTGTCCGTTGCCAGCGCGGCCCGTCCCGGGCCTGACCCGGGACCTCGATCCGATCGGGGCCCCGGCTCGGGGCCGGGGCGGGTTCGGCGTCCCGGCGAGGCCCCGGCTCGGGGGCCGGGGCGGGCACGGCCGGCGACCCTCACGCCGCCTGCACCCGGTCGGTGCAGAGGATGCCGTCGAGGTGGTCGTACTCGTGCAGCACGCAGCGGGCGGCCCAGCCCTCGAACAGGTCCTCGGCCCCGGCGCCGTCCAGCCCCTGCCAGCGCAGGCGGACGGCCACGGGGCGGCGGACGAGGCACGGCACGCCGGGGATCGACAGGCATCCCTCCTCGGCCTCTTCCATCTCCTCGGACACCGACAGGATCTCGGGGTTCGCGAAGACGCGCGGGTCCGGCGCGCCCTCCTTCCACGCGACGTCCGTCACGAAGAGCCGCGAAGCGACCCCTACCTGCGGCGCCGCCAGCCCGCGGCCGGGGGCGGCGTACATCGCGCGCAGCATGTCCCACGCCAGCGCCGCCAGCGCCCCGTCGAACGCCGAGACCGGCGCGCAGAGCTCGCGCAGGACCGGGTCGGGCACGGTGCGGATCGTCAGCACGTCAGGCCCGCGCCCTCTCGCGCTTCAGCTTCACCATCTTGCGCGTGATCATCTGCCGCTTCAGCGGCTTGAGGTAGTCGATGAAGAGCCTGCCATCGAGGTGGTCGATCTCGTGCTGGACGCAGGTGGCCCACAGCCCCGAGAACCGCTCCTCGTGGCGCTCGCCGTCGAGGCCGGTCCAGGCGACGTCCACCTCGGCCGGGCGCTCCACGTCGGCATACTGCTCGGGGATCGACAGGCAGCCTTCCTCGTAGACCGTCCGCTCCCCGGAGGACCAGGTGACCACCGGGTTGACCAGCACCATCGGCCGCGGCGGCTCGCCCTCCTCCTTCACGCAGTCCATGACCAGCAGCCGGCTCATCACGCCGACCTGCGGCGCGGCGAGGCCGATGCCCGGCGCCTCGTACATCGTCTGCAGCATGTCGTCGGCCAGCCGGCGCAGGTCGTCGGTGATCTCGTCGACGGGCTTGGCCGGCGTCTTCAGCCGCGGATCGGGGTGGATGAGGATGGGGAGCAGCGCCATGAGGGCGATTTAGGACAGGGCCGGACGCGGCGCAACATGGCCTTGCGGCCCCCGCCCGCGCCGCTAGCGTGCGCCGGCACGAGTGACCGGAGGCAGCATGACCCACACGTTCGATTTCGACACCCCGGCCAAGCGACGCGGGTGCGGGTCCGCCAAGTGGGACGCGCTGTCGGCGATCCTCGGCGACGACGCGCCGGACGACGCGCTGCCGATGTGGGTCGCGCAGACCGACTTCGCCCCGGCGCCCTGCATCCAGGCGGCGGCCCGCCGCCTCGCGGACGCCGGCCAGTGGGGCTACTTCACCGGCCTCGCGACGCTGTTCGAGCGGGCAGCCTGGTGGCAGGAGACACGCCACGGCTGGGCGGCCGATCCGGGGCGCTACTACGCGACCCACGGCCTCGGCAACGCGATCGGCCTGACGCTGCAGGCCCTGACCGAGCCCGGGGACGGGATCGTCGTGCTGTCGCCCGTCTACCACGAGTTCGCGGGCAAGATAGGCCGCAACGGCCGCACGCTGGTCGAGGCGCCGCTCTCGATCGGCCCCGACGGCCGTTTCGCTCTCGACCTGGAGGCGCTCGAGGCATCGCTGACCGGCCGCGAGCGGATGCTGCTCATCAGCGCACCGCACAATCCGGCGGGCCGCATCTGGTCGGCGGAGGAGATGCGCGGCATGCACGCCCTCTGCCGCCGCCACGGCATGGTCCTCGTCTCGGACGAGATCCACCAGGACCTCGCGTTCCCCGGCCACGCGCATGTGCCGGCCGCCGCAGCCATCGACGATACCGAAGGTCTCGTCGTGATGTCGGCGGCCTCCAAGACCTTCGACGTCGCGGGCCTGCGCACCGGCCTCGTCTGGATCGCGGACGACGATCTGCGCGACAAGTTCGGCAGGCTGCACCGCGCCCTCGACATCCAGCCCAACATCGCCGGCCACGCCGTCACCTGCGCCGCCTACTCGCCCGAGGGGGCAGCGTGGGTGGACGCGCTGATGGCCTATCTCGACGGCAACCGGCAGACCTTCTGCGACGGGGTGAACGCGATCCCGGGTCTGTCGGCAATGCCGATGGACGCGACCTTCCTCGCCTGGGTGGACTTCTCGGGCACCGGCATGGAGCAGGCCGAGATCGACCGCCGCGTGATGGGCGACGCCCGCATCGCGCCGACGCCCGGCCCCTCCCTCGGCCACGGCGGCGGCCTGCACCACCGCTTCAACATCGGCACCCAGCGCGACGTGGTCGCGGCGGCGGTCGACCGGCTGCGGGACGCCTTCGCCGACCTGCAGTGATCAGCGCCGGCGGACCCGCCGGTACAGCTTGCGGTTGGCATCGATGAAGGCGTCGAACGCGCTCGCGCGGCCCAGCCGGACGCCCTTGAGATAGAGGTACCCGGCCAGTCCGCCGAGCGCGCCGCCCAGCGTGTCGACGATCAGATCGCCCATCGTGTCCGGCAGGCCGGATTTCTGCATGTTGGTGCCGAAGGTCTGGTCGACCGCGAACTCGAAGATCTCCCAGATCGCGCCGATCGTGACGGCCACGCAGAACGACAGGACCCCGATCGCCCAGGGCGGAGCCGCGTAGCGGTCGCCCTCGAACAGCATGAAGATCATCAGGAAGCCCAGCACCCCGAACGACAGGGCCGAGCCGAAATGCAGGACCATGTCCCACCACCAGATCCGCTCGTAGAAGTTCGCCACCTCGCCGAGGAACAGCGTCGCGAAGATGAACAGCGCGGTGAGCGCCAGGAACGAGGGCGGCAGGCGCACGCCGAGGAACCGGGCCGCCCGTTCGGGCAGGAACGTCAGCACGAGCGTGCCGAGCGCGACGAAGACCTGCGGCCACGCCATCCGGAATGCGGCGGTCACGCCCTCCACCAGAAGGACGGCGCGGATCGCGTACAGAAGGATCGGCGACACTTCACGGCTCCACGTTTCGGGTCACGCGCCTATATAGGGCGGCATGAGCAACCCGTCGCATCCGGCCCTCCGGGTCGCAAGCTACAACATCCGTGCCGGCCTCGGCACCGACCTGAGGCGCGATCCGCTGCGCGTCCTGCACACGGTCGCGGCGCTCGGCGCCGACATCGTGGCCCTGCAGGAGGCGGATTTCCGGCTGGGCGAGCGCCCGACCGCGCTACCGCTCGGCCTCATCGAATCGGAGACGGGGCTGGTACCCGTCGCGCTGAACCGCGGCGACAGCCTCGGCTGGCACGGCAACGCCATCCTCGCCCGGCCGGGCATCGCCGCGGCGGCGATCCACCCCCTCGACCTGCCGGGGCTGGAGCCGCGGGGCGCGCTCGCCGTGGATTTCGACGGCGGCCTTTCGCTGCGGCTGGTGGCGGTCCACCTCGGCCTGCTGCGCCGGTCGCGGCGGCAGCAGCTCGACCGGCTGCGCGACACGCTCGCGGACATGCCGCACCGGCCGACCGTGATCCTCGGCGACTTCAACGAATGGTCGCAGAAGCGCGGGCTGGGCCGTCTGGCACGGTCGTACCGCATCGTGACGCCGGGGCGGACCTTCCCGTCCACCCTGCCGGTCGGCGCGCTGGACAGGATCGCCCACTCGCCCGATCTGACCGTGACGCCGGTGCGCCTGCCCCGCCCGCGGGGGCCGCACGCTTCCGACCACCTGCCGGTCCTGGCCGAGATCGCCCCCGCCTGAGAGGCTACAGCAGTCGCGGGATCAGCGCCGCCGGCGGCTCCTCCGCCCGAACGAAGTCGGCGGCGGGGCGGTCGGCGACGGCGGTGTTCCACTTGTATTCATAGACCCGCTCGCCCCCCTCCTCGCGCGACTGCACGACGAGGCACTGGTTCAGGTGCCGCGGCCCGTCATACAGGTCGACGAACCCGCGCAGCGGCGGCGCCCCGTCCGCGGCGAGGGCGAAGCCGCCGTCCCACAGGCGAAGGACGCGGTGCACCCGCTCGCCGTCATGGACGCACAGACGCGAGGCGCGGCGCAGCATCGCGACGCGCGCCTCCTCGAGGCCCTTGCGGACGGCTTCAGGCAGGATGTCGGTCATGGCGGGCCTCCGGAACTTGCGCCCTAGAGTGACCCGAAGAACGTGAAGATCAAGTGAAGACATCCGCCGCGCCGCGGCAAAGATGCCGCTACGTCACTCCCGCGCCCGCGGCCGCAGGACGTGCGGGCGGGCGCCGTCGTAGAGGGCGCTGTCGGGGAACGCCGCCCGGTCTCCCAGCGCCGGCCCGACCAGGACCAGCGCCGTGCGCGTGATCTTCGCCGCCCGCACCTTGGCGTGGATATCCGACAGCGTCCCGCGGATGATCTGCTGGTCCGGCCAGGAGGCGCGGTAGACGACCGCGACGGGGCAGTCCGCGCCGTAGAGCGGCGCCAGCGTCCGCTCGATCTCGCGCAGCGCCCGGATGCCCAGGTGGATCGCCAGCGTCGCGCCGGTCCGGCCGAACGCCTCCAGCGTCTCGCCCGGCGGCATCGCGGTCGACTTCATCGCCATCCGCGTCAGGACGACCGACTGCGCCACCTCGGGAATCGTCAGCTCCTGCCCCAGCGCCGCCGCCGCCGCCGCCCAGGCCGGCACGCCGGGGACGATCTCGTAGGGGATGCAATCCGCCTTCAGCCGCCGGATCTGTTCGGCGATCGCCCCGTAGAGCGAGGGATCGCCGGAATGCACCCGGGCCACGTCCTCGCCCCGGCCATGCGCCGCCACGATCTCGGCATGCGTCTCGTCCAGCGTCATCGGCGCCGTGTCGAGGACCCGCGCCCCGTCGGGCGCGCCCGCCACCACCTCCGCCGGCACCAGGCTCCCGGCATAGAGGCACACCGGGCAGGCCGCGATGATCCGCGCCGCCTTCAGTGTCAGCAGCTCGGGGTCCCCCGGCCCCGCCCCGACGAAGAACACCGTCATCGCCCCAGACCCCCTTCCGCGATTCGGCGCAGGGTCAAGGACGCGAAGCGCCGGCGAAGCCGGGCATCCTTGACGCTGCGCCGAATCGTGAGAACCATCGACGAGGCGCGTTCAGGGCAAACCTGCCCCTGAACCGCCTCCCCAGCAGATTCCCGCACATCCCCACCTGGCTGCCGGCCTGAGGTGGAAGGGGCATCGAACCCATCCCGCCCCCTCACGCCAGATCCCCGTCGATCTTCCGCGCATACCCCCGCGGCGTGTACATCCGCGGCCCCTCGCCCAGCTTCGCCAGCCGGGTGTTGGACGACCCGACCAGCACCACCGTCAGCATGTCCACCTCGTCCACCTTCACCTCGTCCAGCCGTCGGTAGGCCAGCGCCTCCTCCGGCCGGCCGAGGTTGGAGGCCAGCAGCACCGGCGTCTCCGCCGGCCGGTGCCGCAGGAGGATGTCCCGCGCCTCCGCCAGCAGCGTCCGCCGGGTTCGCGAGACCGGGTTGTAGAAGGCGATCACGAAATCCCCCTCCGCCGCCGCGCGGATGCGCTGCAGGATGTCCTCCCGCGGCGTCAGCAGGTCCGACAGCGAGATGGTGCAGAAATCGTGCCCCAGCGGCGCCCCCGCCCGCGCGGCCGCCGCCTGCAGCGCGCTGATGCCGGGCGCGCAGACCACCTCCGCCCGCCGGGCCGCGTCCGACACGCCGCCCGCCTCCGGGGCGCGGTCCAGCAGCTCGAACACCAGCGCGCCCATCGCGTAGATGCCCGCGTCGCCCGAGCAGACGAGGGCCACGTTCGCGCCCTCGCCCGCCCGCTCCAGCGCGTGGCGGCAGCGCGCCTCCTCGCCGCCCAGCGGGAAGTCCGCCCGCGCCTTGCCCACCGCGAGAGGCCCGAGCAGGTCGAGATAGAGGGAGTAGCCCACCAGCTCGTCTGCCTCGGCGATCAGCCGCGATGCCTCGGGCGAGCGCCAGGCGCCCTGCCCCGGCCCGATGCCCACGACCGACAGCCGCCCCCGCGGCCGCCCGGCCGGCGCCGTCACCGGCTCCGGCGCCCGCGCCACCGCGCAGGTGACGGCGGCCGACTTGCGTTTCTCCACCGACAGCACGGCGTCCGGCCCCGCCGCTGCCAGAGCCGCCCCTTCGGCGACGCCGTGGCAGCCGACCTCGGCGAAGACCACGTCCGAAGGATTGGCGAGCCGCCCGGCCACCGCCTCCAGCTCCGCTGCAGGAAAGATCCGCACCGGCAGGCCGAAGGCCTGCGCGACCGCATGCACCGCCGGCTCGTCCGCCTTGAGGTCCAGCGTCGCGACGCAGGCGAGCGCGGCGGGATCGACGCCCTCCGCCTCCAGCGTCTCGCCGATCAGCCGCAGCGCCTCCGCCGGGGCCGCCCCACGCGCGCAGCCGAGGCCGAGCACATCCGTCACCTGCGCCCAGCGCAGCCCCTCGCCGCCCGCCATGGGCGTCAGCGTCACGGCACCCGCGCCGCCCTGCACGCGCACGTTCGGCAGCGCCGCGACCGGCGCCAGCCACTCCGCCCGCCCCGCCAGGACGAACGCCTCGCCGGCCAGCAGCCCCGCCGCCACGCCCTTCGCCGCGGCCGGATCGACCAGCCGCCACCCCGCCGGCGGCTCGTCCAGCGCCACGCCGAGGCCGAGGTCACCCGCAGTCGTCACCGCCGCGCCGATCCCCAGCGCCTCCGCCACCCGGCGCGCCAGCCGGTTCGCGCCGCCGTGCCCGCCGAGGAGCGGTACCACCGCGCTGCCATCCTCCGCCACGGCGACCAGCGCCGGCTCCGCCCGCTTGTCCGACACCAGCGGCGCGACCGCGCGGATCAGGATGCCGCTGGCGCAGACGCCGATCACCGGCACGCCGGCCGCGAACAGGTCGCGCACGTGATCCGCGGCGTTCTCGAACGTCGCATCAGCATCGCGCACCCGTCCGGCGCGGCCATGCAGCGTCCCTCCGGCGGCGTCCGCCACCCGGCGCCCCAGCTTCGCCCCTCGCGCCGTCAGCGCGATCACCACCGGCGTCACAGCCACGGATCGTCTCCCCGCGTCACCAGAACCATCGAGAAATAGGGCGCGATTGCGGGCGCCTCCGCGAGCGGACAGACCACCTCGTCCGGCAGTGACGCCCGCGCCACATAGACCGCCCGCCCGGTCAACCCCAGCCGGTCCGTCACCCGGCGCACCTTGCCCAGGTGCCGCCCCAGCTTCATCACCACCGCGCTTTCCACCGCCCCGATCCGCGCCTCGAGCGCCTCCTCCGGCAGCGTGGCCGGGATCACCGCCAGCCCCTCATTCCGCGCCGCAAGCGGCCGCCGCGCCGCCGCCGCGCAGGCGGCGGGCGAGGCGACGCCGGGGACGACCTCGACCCGGTAGCCCGCCGCAAGCCGCGCCATCAGATACATGAACGAGCCGTAGAACAGCGGATCGCCCTCGCACAGGCACACCACGTCCGCCCCCGCCTCCAGCCGCTCCGCGATCCGCGCCGCGCCGTCGTCGTAGGCCGCCTGCGCCGGCGCGCGCGCCTCGGTCATCGGCACGTCGATGCGGATCTCCTCGGCCCCCGCCGGGATCATGCCCGCGACGATCGACCGGGCGAAGCTGTCGCCGCCCGCCAGCGTCGGATAGGCGATCACCGCCGCCCCCCCGATCAGCCGCGCCGCGCGCAGCGTCACCAGGTCCGGCGCGCCCGGCCCGACGCCGACGCCGTACAGCGTGCCGGTCACCACCCGCCCCTGCTCCTATCTTGCAGACAAATACTCCGGCGACCGGCCGCCGCCTGCGCGACGCGAGTTCCCACGCTCATCGCTTCACCAGGCTCCACTGCGTCACCGGCATCGAGGCCCGCCAGCCGCGATAGCGCCCGACCTCCTCGGCCCGCGCCACCGACAGGCGCACGAGGTCGCCGCCGTGGCGGGCGTGCAGGTCCATCAACGTCGCCTCGCTCTCCAGCGTCACCGCGTTCGCGACCAGCCGTCCGAGCGGGCGCAGCGCTGCCCACGCCGCCGAAAACACCGTCTCGGACAGGCCGCCGCCCAGGAACACCGCGTCCGGCGGCTCCAGCCCGTCCAGGGCGCCCGGCGCCTCGCCCTCGACCAGCCGCAAGCCGGGCGCACCGAGGGCCAGGGCGTTCTCCGCCGCCATCGCGCGGCGGTCGGCCCGAGGCTCGATGCCGATCGCGCGGGCGTAGCGGGCCGCGCGCATCCACTCGATCGCGACCGAGCCCGAGCCGGTGCCGACGTCCCACAGCAGCGCCCCGCGCATCGGCATCAGCTTGGCCACCGTCGCCGCACGCACTTCGCGCTTGGTCATCGTGCCGTCCGAGCGGAACAGCGCATCGTCGAGGCCGGGCACCCGCGGCAGCAGCGCCGCGTCAGGTGCGGCCACGCACTCGACCGCCAGCGTATTGAACGCAGGCACGTCGAAATCCCACGTCTCCGCCGTTCCGTCGAACCGCGTCTCCTGCGGCCCGCCCATCGCGGCAAGGACGCTCATCGGCGACCGCCCGAACCCCCGCTCCGTCAGGAACCGCGCGATCCGCGCCGGCGTCTCGGCCCCCGTCGTCAGGATCAGCAGGCGCGCGTCCGGCTGGATGAAGGCGATCATCTGCTCCACCGGCCGGCCGTGGACGGTCAGCGTCTCGCAGTCGGCGAGGCTCCAGCCCATGCGCGCCGCCGCCAGCTGGAAGGCCGACAGCTGCGGGTGGTAGACGATCTCGGCCGGCGGGATCGCGCGGCCGATCCGCGCGCCGACCGAGAACCAGAGCGGATCGCCGGTCACCAGAACCACGGCACGCCGCCCCTTCAGCCCGCGGATCGTGTCGATCATCGCGTCGAACGGCGAGGGCCAGGCGATCCGCTCGGCGCTCACCGCGCCCGACAGCACGTGATGGCGGTCGCCGCCGAGGATCACCTCGGCCGCCTCGACCACCGCGCGGGTCGCGGGCGTCAGCCCGTCCAGCCCGTCCTCGCCGATCCCGACGACATGCAGCCACGGCTCCGTCATGCCCGCCCCTCCGCCTGCCCGATCGCCAGCGCGTTCACCGCCGCCGAGGCCATCGCCGACCCGCCGCGCCGGCCCCGCAGCGCCACGAACTCGCAGCCCCGCGGATCGGCCGCCAGTTCCGCCTTCGATTCCGCCGCGCCGACGAACCCGACGGGGAAGCCGAGGATGATCGCCGGCTTCGGCCAGCCCGCGTCCAGCCGCTCCATGAGGTGGAACAGCGCCGTCGGCGCGTTGCCGACAGCGACCACGGCACCGGCGAGGCGGTCCTTCCACAGCTCCACCGCCGCGGCGGACCGCGTGGTGCCCAGCTCCGCCGCCAGCCCCGGCACGCCCGGGTCGTTCAGCGTGACGACGACGTCGTTGCCCCGCGGCAGCAGCCGCCGGATGACGCCGGCCGCGACCATCTCGCAGTCGCACAGGACCGGCGCACCCGACAGAAGCGCCGCCGCGCCCGCCTCGAACGCGCCGTCCGAGAAGGCGAGCCGGTCCGCCACGTCGACCATGCCGCAGGCATGGATCACCCGCTCCGCCAGGCGGTCGAGCCCGCGGGGAAACCGCTCCAGCCGCGCCTCGCGGCGGACGGTGGCGAAGCTGGCCGCGTAGATCGCGGCCGGGTCGCGTTCGTAGGGGCGCATCAGGCAGCTCCCCGCATCACCGCGACCGCGCCCGGCGCCGCCTGCCAAGCAGGAGCCGGTAACCACACCTCCTCGCGGACGACCGTCTCACGCGCGCCTGCTGACGGGCCCGGCGCATCCAGCCGCGCCAACGTCTTGGCGAAGAGGCGTACCTGCGCCGAGTCCACACCTCGCCCTCTGCCCCTGCCACATGCGTTTCGGCCTGCAGGAGCGGCGGACGGACCGCGGCCGGGTGGCTGGCTTGTGTCGCACGGCCGGGCCGGGGACGCCTCGGACCTTGCGGACCACTCGACGACGACGTGGGTGTCGAACAGGCTCACTTGCGGGTCTTCAGCGCGCTCCGCGGTCCGTGCGGATGGTCGGCGTGGGGATAGGGCGCGTGGTGGTGGTCGTGATCGTGGTGGTGATGATGATGCTCGTGCCCGTGATCATGCCCGTGTCCATGGTCATGCTCGTGCTCGTGCGGGTGGAAGTGACCCTCGCCGTGGCCGTGGTCGTGCCAGTGCCCCTCCTGCGCCAGCCGGCAGAGGCCGGTGCAGAAATCGTCGCACAGCGCGCAATCCGCCACGTTGGAGCCGGGCGCGGACGCCCCCTGCCCCTCGACATGGTGATGGTGGCTTTCCTGCACCGCGCCGACCTCGGCCTCGAAGCCGAGGACCTGCACCCGGTACTTGCACATCGCGCAGTTCGGCGGCGGCACCTCGCCCACCTGCTCGGTCGCGCGCTCGGCGAAGGTCTCGAGGACCTTGGGATGCAGCCCCAGATACTCGGCCTTCACGAACTGCACGTCCGGATGTTCGGCCGCGACGCGGTCGGTGAAGCCGTAGATGCGGTCGATCAGGATGCCGGTGAACAGGAAGTAGGGGAACACGATCACCCGCCGGTAGGGCAGGCGGGCGACGTGTTGCAGGCACGGCTCCACCAGCGGGAAGGTCACGCCGGAATAGCCAACCTCGCACCAGCCGAAGCCCATCCCCTCCCACAGCATCCGGGCGATCTTGGCGACGTTGCCGTTGGCGTCGGGGTCCGAGGCGCCGCGGCCGATGACGACGAGGCAGGTCTCCTCCAGCGGCACCTCGCCGTGCTCGAAATTCGCGCGATCCACCGCGTCCTGCACCCGCGCGCCCGCGGCGGCGATCATCTTGGGATCGACGCCCAGCTCGCGGCCAAAGCGGACCTCGATCCCGTGCTGCGCGGCGTAGGTGTTGAGGACGGTGGGGATGTCGTTCTTGGCGTGCATCGCCGCCAGCAGCATGCCGGGCACGGCGAGGATGCGGCCGCAGCCCGCCTCGCGCAGCCGGTCGAGGCCGTCGCGCAGGACCGGGTTGGCGAACTCCAGATAGCCGTAGTCGATGTCCCACTCGGGCGGCAGGTAGGGCGGCAGCGCCTCGGCCAGCTGGCGAAACTCGTCCACCGCGGCCTGGCTGCGCGAGCCGTGGCCGCAGATCATTACGCCGGTCTTCACGGCGTCGCTCACGCCGACTGCTCCTCGGCCTCGGCCTCCTCCGGCTCCTCGGCCTTCGATTCGCGGCCCTTCAGCGCGCCCCAGAGGCCCAGCGCGATGGCGAGGCCTATGGCGGCGCCGGCGACCCAGTGGTCGTGACCGGCGACGCCGGCAAGGTGGCCGGGATGGGCCGCGGCAGGGCCGGCGGCGAGGAGAAGGACGGCGAGGATCGGGCGCATGGGGCCTCCCGTGGCATGGTCGGGCGGCACGGGCGGAGGGCGCGGCGGGTCCGCGCATCCGACGACGCGGGCGTCCGGGTCCCCGCCTTGGGTCGACCCTCCGCCCGCCAACCGCTCTGGCCACCGGGGCTTCGTCGTGTCCTCCCTAACCGGAGGGGCGGGGCGAGGCAAACCTCGTTTGCGGCACAGTCGGGCGCGGGCGCGACCCCGCTCCCCGATTGACCGACTCAGTTTCCCGGGAAACAATCTCGGCCAGAGGAGGACCCCACATGCACAGACTCACGAGGAGTGCGCCGCTGGCGCTCGTCCCGCTGCTGGCGCTGGCCGCGCCCGCGGCGGCCCAGACCGCCTGCGCCGACATGGGCACCGCGGCGCCCGAGGGCGTCACCATCGTCGAGGCCGCCGAGGTCGCCGCGGGCGACGAGCTGCCGGTCGCCGCCTGCCGCCTCCGCGGCGTCATGGCCGAGCGGACGGGCGCCGACGGCCGCCCCTACGCCCTGCGGTTCGAGCTGAACCTGCCCACCGATTGGTCCGGCCGCTTCCTGCACCAGTTCAACGGCGGCAACGACGGCGCTGTCGTGCCCGCTCTCGGCGACGGCACCGGCGTCCCGACCGGCGACAGCGCGCTCGCCCGCGGCTTCGCCGTCGTCTCGTCCGACGCGGGACACCAGGGCGACGCGAACCCCGAGGCCGGCCTTGCCGGGTCCAACATCTTCGGCGCCGAGTTCGAGGCGCGGCGGATGTACGGCTACGGCGCCGTCGCCGCGCTGCACCCCGTCGCGCTGGCGCTGACCGAGGCGCATTACGGAAGGGTGCCGGACTACGTGTACGGCTACGGCCGCTCCAACGGCGGGCGGCACGCGATGATCGCGGCGGAGCGGATGCCGGAGGCGTTCGACGGGTTGCTCGTCGGCTATCCCGGCTTCAACCTGCCGCGGGCCGCGATCCAGCACGCCTGGGACGTGCAGTCCACGCTGGCGGTGGGCGACACGCTGCAGAGCGCGTTCAGCCGAGAGGAACTCTCCACCGTGGCGGGCGCCATCGTCGCCGCCTGCGACGGGCTCGACGGACTGGAGGACGGCTTCGTCGCCAACCCGATGGCCTGCCAGAACAGCTTCGATCCCGAAAGCGTCGCCTGTACCGACGGCCAGAACAGCCAGTGCATCGCGCCCGAGAAGATGGACGCGCTGATCCGCATGCATGCGGGGCCCAGCAACAGCGCCGGCGAGGCGCTCTACACCAGCTGGCCGTGGGACACCGGCATCGGCTCCGGCGACTGGCGCTTCTGGAAGCTGGAGAGCGCGATCCCGCCGTGGGAGAACCAGCCGCTGATCGCTGTCATGGGCGCGGGTTCGCTCGCGCAGGTCTTCACCACGCCGCCGACGATGGTGGCGGGGGACCCGGCTTCGCTGCAGCAGTTCCTGACGGAGTTCGACTTCGACGCGGACGCGGCCAGGGTCACGGCGACGTCCGAGGACTTCCCCGAAAGCGCGGTGGAGGTGATGACGCCGCCGGACATGGACGAGCCGACGCTGGAGGCGTTCCAGCAGGCGGGCGGGAAGATGATCGTGTTCCACGGCACGTCCGATCCCGTCTTCTCGTTCCGCGACACGACGGACTGGTTCGACCGGCTGGCGGCGAACAACCCGGACGCGGGCGAGGTGGCAGTGCTGTACCCGGTGCCGGGCATGCCGCACGGACAGGGCGGGACCAGCGCCGACGAGTTCGACCTGCTGTCCGAGCTGGTGGACTGGGTGGAGAACGGCGCGGCGCCGGAGCGGGTCGCGGCCACGGTTCGGGCCGACAACGAGGAGGCGCCCGAGGCGCTGCGCGGCGCGACGCGGCCGCTGTGCCTGTACCCGGCGGAGGCCGCCTACCAGGGCGGCGACGAGATGTCGGCGGACAGCTTCGCCTGCGAGTGATCGAAGACGGGGCCGCCTTCCGGGCGGCTCCGTCCCGCCCCGGCCGTGGCCTCGTCCGTCGGGCGGCGGCGCGACCGGACCGCTCCGCCCGCGCGCCAAGCACCGGTCTCAATCGACGGCGATCGGCTTCTTGAAGCCCAGGTGCGTCGCCTCGTAGCCGGTTCGTCGGTAGAACTCCGCCGCCCGCGTCCGTCGCACGTCGCTGGTGAGCTGAACGAGGGTGCAGCCCGCCGCCGCGGCCCGCCGTTCCGCCTCTGCCATCAGGGCGGCGCCGATCCCCTGCCCGCGCAGCGACGCGGCGACGCGCACGCTCTCCACCTGCGCACGCAGCGCGGCGCGGCGGGACAGGCCGGCAAGGATCGTCAGGTGGCAGGTCGCCACGATCTCGCCGGCGGCATCCTCGCCCACGAGGATCGTGGTCACGCCCTCGGCCGCGATCCGGTCGAAGGCGGCGAGGTAGTCGCCGAGATCCTCCACCTCCCGCGCCGCGCCGAGCGAATCGTCCCGCAGCAGCGCCACGATGGCGGGGACGTCGCCGCGCCCGGCCGCGCGGAAGCGGATTGCGTCAGCGGAGGGCGGGGACGTCATCTTGGGCGGCGGCCTCGATGAAGGCGCGGATGAGGGCGGGGTCCTTCACGCCGGTCGCGCTCTCGACGCCGGACGAGACGTCGACCTGCCGGGCGCCGGTCCGCCGCGCGGCCTCGGCCACGTTCGCAGAGGTCAGTCCGCCCGCCAGCATCCATGGCAGCGGCCAGCGCCGCCCGGCGATCAGCCTCCAGTCGAAGGGCACGCCGTTGCCGCCGGGCAGGACCGCACCCTTCGGCGCCTTGGCGTCGATCAGCAGCTGGTCGGCGACCCGGGCGTGCGCATCGATCAAGGGCAGATCGTCCGCCGACGCGACGCCCACCACCTTCATCACCGGCAGGCCGTAGCGGGCCCGTACCTCGGCCACCCGCTCCGGCGTCTCGTGCCCGTGCAGCTGCAGGATGTCGACCGGCACTGCATCGGTCAGCGCATCCAGCATCGCGTCGTCCGCATCGACGACCAGCGCGACCTTCGCCACCCCGTCCGGCACGGCGAGCGCCAGCTCGCGCGCACGGTCCAGCGTGACCGCCCGCGGCGAGCGCGGGAAGAAGTTGAAGCCGAGGTAGGCGGCCCCCGCGTCCACGGCGGCGTCCACGCTTTCGGGCGTCGTCAGCCCGCAGATCTTGACCTTCAGCGCCATGTCAGCGCCGCGCAGTCGTTCCGTCGAGCAGGGCGAGGACGTCGTCCTGCCCCTCGTGCTTCTCGGCGCGCAGGCGCCCCACCTCGCGCTCCAGCATCGTCACCTCGCGGCGGCGGGCGCGCGCCTCGGACCGGTGCTTGTGCTCGCGGATCCACTCCCAGACGAAGCCGATCAGCAGGCCGATCGCGATCCCGATGAAGATCGCGATGAACAGCGGCATCTGGATGTCGGGCGACAGTCCGACCGCCCCCGCCAGCGCCTCGGGCAGGGCCCGCAGCGTCACGATATCGCGGTTGGCGATGCCGAGGACGATCAGGCAGAGCGCGACCAGCGCCCAGAACGCGATACGGATGACTCTCATCTGGCCTCTTTCACTTGCCGTTCAGGCGGTCGCGCAGCAGCTTGCCGGTCTTGAAGAAGGGGACGTGCTTCTCCTCGACCTCGACCGATTCGCCGGTGCGCGGATTGCGCCCGACGCGACCGTCGCGCTTCTTGACTGAAAACGCGCCGAAGCCGCGAAGTTCCACACGGTTTCCGCTGGCGAGCGCGTCGGTGATCTCCTCGAAGATCGTGTTCACGATCTTTTCCACGTCCCTCTGGTACAGGTGCGGATTCTCGTCCGCGATCTTCTGGATCAGCTCCGAGCGGATCATCCAGGGCCCCCCATGCATCACTAGGCAGCGCAGGTTGGTCCTGCTTGTTGCGGGGGACTATAGGGGCAGGCGCGGCGGTTCGGAAGCGTCCGATTCCGCCGAAGCGCCGGGAATCGCTGGCTCCTGCCCGGCGGCCCCGCGCATGCGGCCCCTTTCCAAGCCACCGCGGCCGGGCCAGTCTCCGTCCCATGCGCCCCGGCCTCGCCCTGCCCCACGCCCTCGCCGCCGAATTCGCCGGCACCGCGATCCGGCTCTTCGCGCGCTTCGTCACCGCCGCCCGGGCCGAGTGGATCGGGATCGAGCCGGTGCCGCGGCAGCGCGTCTACTACGCCAACCACGTCTCGAACGGGGACATGCCGATGATCTGGTCGGTGCTGCCCTCGGCCCTGCGCCGGCGGACCCGGCCGGTGGCCGCGGCCGACTACTGGCTGAAGAGCCGGCTGCGCGCCTTCGCCGGGCGCGACGTGTTCAATGCGGTGCTGATCGACCGCCGGCCCGAGGCGCGGACCGAGGATCCGGTGCAGAAGATGATCGAGGCGCTGGACGAAGGGTTCTCGCTGATCCTGTTCCCCGAGGGGAACCGCAACATGACAGACGCCCCGCTGCTGCCGTTCCGGTCCGGCCTCTACCACCTCGGCCGGGCGCGGCCGGACGTCGACCTGGTGCCGACCTGGGTCGCCAACCTCAACGCCATCATGCCCAAGGGCGAGGTGATCCCCCTGCCCCTGATCTGCACCGTCAGCTTCGGCGCACCCCTCCGCGTCGCCGCGGGCGAGACCAAGGACGCCTTCCTGTCCCGCGCCGCCGCCGAGCTCGTCGCCCTTGCCCCGAAGGCGCCCGAGGCATGAACCCGACCGCCGCCGACATCGCGCTCCTCGCGCTCGGCGTGACCGCACTCCTCGTGGTGCTGACCATCGTGGGCGAGATCGCGCGCGTCCGCACCGGGTCGGCCGAGAGCCCGGTGCTGGAGACCTACATGACCCGGATCCGGTCGTGGTGGGTCATGGTCGCGCTGATCTCGCTGGCGCTGCTGTCCGGTCGGACCGGGATCGTCCTGCTGACCGCCTTCGCCTCGTTCGCGGCGCTGCGCGAGTTCCTGACGCTGACGACCAAGGATCCCGCCGACCACCTGTCGCTCGCCCTCGCCTTCTACGTCGTCCTGCCGCTGCAGTACCTGCTGGTCTGGCTGCGGTGGGAGGGGCTGCACGCGATCTTCATCCCCGTCCTCGCCTTCCTGTTCCTGCCGGTGGTCTCGGCCCTGCGGGGCCGGCCGAAACGCTTCCTCGTCCGCATCGCCGAGACGCAGTGGGCGCTGATGATCTGCATCTTCTGCGTCAGCCACCTGGCCGCGCCGACGATGCTGACGGCGCCCGGCTGGGCGGACCGGTCGGTGCTGATGGTCGCCTTCCTCGTGCTGACGGTGCAACTGGGCGACCTTGCCGACTACTACGTCGGCCGCCGCATCGGGCGCCGGCGCATCGCGGCCGAGATCTCGCCCCGCACGTGGGCGGGATTCGGCGCCGGACTGCTCGCCTCGGCGCTGATCGGGCTGGTCATCTCTTGGATCGTGCCCTTCGGGCCGGCAGGGTCAATGGCGATGGCGGCCCTGTCCTTCGCCGCCGGGACCTGCGGCAACCTCGTCATGTCCGCGATCAAGGCCGACCGGGGGGTGCGGGACTTCTCGCACCTGATTCCCGGGCAGGGCGGATTCGTCGACCAGCTCGACAGCGTCATCTTCGCCGCGCCGGTCTTCTATGCCGTCGTCCGGCTGTTCTGGCTGCGGTGAGGCGTCGAAAGCCGCGCAGTTCGGGACAAATCGACCCGAATCTCGAGATGGCCACCCGGCCGCCTGCCCCGGGACACTTTTGCGACACGATTGAGGGGTTGGCTGACTGCAAAACGACGTCAGAACGCCGTTTCGCAACGGAGGCCAGGACGACATGATCATATCGCTTCACCGACACCGCCACCCGGACGAGCGGCTGCTCGCCGTGGCCCGGCGGCTCGCGACCCGCAGGCCCGTGAACGATCCGCAGACGCGGATCCGCCGGTTCCACATGGTCGTGGCCGCGCTCCTGGAACGCGACCCGATGCGGTTCGGCGACCTCGTCGACATCGTCGAGGACGCCTTCGCGATGTTCCTCGAGACCGACCCCGACTTCGCCGACGCGCTGCGCAGCGTCATGATCGCGCAGCTCTACACCACCGAGGCCGAGCCGCATCAGCACGACGGCCTGATCCAGCACGCCCGCCGCCGCGGCTGAGCCTCGGCCGCTTCGTCCGCGTTCGCCCGGCCCGCCGGTCCCGTTCTTCTGGGCCGGAGCGGTCAGACAGACCCCCCGCTCCGGCCCCGACACCACCCCCCCGGGTGTTCGTCAGGCCGCGATGCGCGCGCCCTTGGGCACCAGCCTGTCGGCGGCCACCTCCTCGTACAGGGGCGTCGCCGGAAGCGGGCAATGCCGCGCCGTGCCGTGGATCGGCCTCCTGAGGCGCGCCGCGCCACGGGCGCTGAACCGCGACAGGGCGTGCGGGGAATTGCGCCGCCGCATCAGCCTGTTGCCCTGCACGACCTCCCCAAGGTAGCTGCCGTCGAAGTCCACGAAGATGCCGAAATGCGGCAGGTGCAGACCGAGCGGAGCGCCGTCGGGCGTGTAGAGCGTATCGTTGTCGACATGAGCCACGAGGTTGCCGCGGCCGTCGAAAAGCATCTTGTTCGTCATCTTGGGCAACCCTCGTTGTCAGGTCGCCCCCACCGGAAGAAGAGATACGGCCGCAGCGCGCTCCAAACAACTTGGCTAAAAGTATAGGGGCCTCCAGATCAGCCTGAGGTTGCGCTCAACGGCGCAACGGCGGCCGCATCGCCAGGGCGATCGCTTTCGAAGGCGCTCACGCGGTGGCGTCCTGACGCGCAGGCGGAGCGAGCCTGCCCGCGGCCAGCCAGCTCAGCCCGACGAGCAGCGCCGCCGTGCCGAGGCAGAGCGGCAGGCCGCCGATCTGGAAGGTGAGTCCGGAGAGCAGCGTGCCGAGGAGCCGGCCGGCGGCGTTCGCCATGTAGTAGAAACCGACGTCCATCGTGACCCGCTCCGACGACGAGAAGGCGAGGATCAGGTAGGAGTGGAGCGACGAGTTCACCGCGAAGACCGCCCCGAAGGCGAGCAGCCCCGCCACCAGCGTGAGCGTCAGCCACGGCGCCGGATCGCCGGCGACGACCGCCAGCGCCGCCAGCGCCGCAGGGATGCCGAAGAGCAGGCCGGCCCAGCGGCGCGCCGCGTGGACAAGCTCGGCCTCGGGGCGGCGCGCGGCGCGCAGAAGCCGCGGCGCCGAGGCCTGCACGCCGCCATAGAGGATCGTCCAGACCGCCATGAAACTGCCGATCATGAAGAAGGCCGCGCGGTTGCCCGCCTCGGTCCCGTCCGACAGCACGGCGTAGAAGTAGATCGGGATGCCGACGACGAACCAGACGTCGCGCGCCCCGAAGAGGAACAGCCGCGCCCCGGACAACCAGTTGATGTTGCAATCCTTCGAGAAGACTTCGGCGAACTTCGCGCCCTTGCGTCCGCGCGGCAGGCCCGCCGGCATCCGCAGCGCCACGGCCAGCAGGATCACGGCCAGCACCGCCGCCATCCCCATCACGGCCGGCACGAACCCCGCGCCCGCCAGCAGCGCGGCCCCCAGCAGGAAGCCGAGGCCCTTCACCGCGTTCTTCGACCCCGTCAGCGCGGCCACCCAGCGGAACAGCGCCCCCTCCCCGGACGGGGCCAGCACCTTCACCGCGCTCTTGGCGCTCATCTTCGACAGGTCCTTGGCCACGCCCGACGCGCCCTGCACCGCCATCACGTAGGCGACCGAGGCCCAGAGGCTCCAGCCCGGGTCGAGCTGCGCGAGCGCGAGGAGCGCGGCGATCTGGATCGTCAGTCCGGCATAGAGCGTCGACGTCAATCCGAACCGGGCCGCGATCCAGCCGGCCGAGAGGTTGGTCACGATCCCCGCGATCTCGTAGAGCAGGAACAGGTAGGCCAGCTGCACCGGCGAGAAGCCGAGCGTGTGGAAGTGCAGCAGCACCAGCATCCGCAGCGCGCCGTCGGTGAGCATGAACGCCCAGTATGCGGCCGTGACCGCGATGTAGGCGCTCAGTCCCTCGGGACGACTCACAGCGACGACCCGACCATCCGCGCCACGTCGACCAGCCGGTGGGCGTAGCCCATCTCGTTGTCGTACCAGGCGTAGATCTTCACCTGCGTCCCGTTCACCACCATCGTCGACGCCGCGTCGATGACCGAGCTGCGCGTGTCGTTGACGTAGTCGGCCGAGACCAGAGGGCGCGTCTCGTAGCCGAGGATGCCCGCCAGCGGCCCCTCCGCCGCGGCGCGCAGGAGGCCGTTCACCTCCAGGGCGCTCGTCGCGCGCTCGACCTCGAACACGCAGTCGGTGAGCGAGGCGTTGAGCAGCGGCACCCGGACGGCGTGGCCGTTCAGCCGTCCGGTCAGCTCCGGATAGATCAGGGTGATCGCCGTGGCCGAGCCGGTGGTGGTCGGGATCAGCGAGTTCAGCGCCGACCGGGCGCGGCGCAGGTCCTTCGCCGGACGGTCGACGATCACCTGCGTGTTCGTCACGTCATGGATCGTGGTGATGGAGCCGTGGCGGATGCCCAGGCCTTCGTGGATGACCTTCACCACCGGGGCGAGGCAGTTCGTCGTGCAGCTGGCCGCGGTGACGATGCGGTGCGCGGCGGGGTCGTAGGTGGCGTGATTCACGCCGTAGACGATGTTCGCCGTCGGCCCGTCCTTGACCGGCGCGCTGACCACGACCTTCCTCACGCCGGCGGCGAAGTAGGGCGAGAGCTTCGCTTCGCTCTTGAAGGCGCCGGTGCAGTCGATGACCACGTCGACGCCGTCCAGCGGCAGATCCTCGAGGCGGCGCTCCGCGTGCAGCGGCAGGCGGGTGCCGTCGATGACCAGCGCCTCGCCGTCATGCCCGATGTCGGCGTTCCAGCGACCGTGGACGCTGTCGAACTCCATCAGGTGCGCGTGCATCTCCGCCCCCGGCACCGCGTCGTTCAGCCAGGCGATCCGCGCTCCGCTCTCGAGCAGGGGCCGGAGGGCGAGCTTGCCGATGCGGCCGAGGCCATTCAGGGCGAAGGTGGTCATGCCGGCTCCTTTTTGGCCGCGAGATCGTCGACCGCGTGCTGAAGCGACAGCCGGTCGAGCGCCTCGATGCTCAGGGAGGCGAAGGCCTCGATCCGCTTGCGCAGGGCCGCATAGGTCCGGCGGAAGGCCAGCGCCTTTTCCGGATCGGTGCCTGTCGCCTTCACCGGATCGGGCTGCCCCCAGTGCGCGGTGATCGGTTGGCCCGGCCAGGCGGGGCACTCCTCGTTCGCGGCCGTGTCGCAGACGGTGAAGACGAAGTCGAACCGGGGCGCATCCCCGGTCCGGAACTCCTCGATGGTCTTCGCGCGCAGGTTCGACGTGTCGTGCCCGTTCGCCTCCAGCACATGGAGCGCGAAGGGGTTCAGCTCGGACGACGGGCGCGTGCCGGCGGAGTAGGCGTTGAACCGCCCCTCCCCCAGATCGCGCAGGATCGCTTCGCCGAAGATCGAGCGTGCGGAATTGCCGGTGCAGATGAACAACACGTTGTAGGCCGGGGACGACACGTCCGGTGCTCCTGTCGAGGTTGCGGAGAATGGCGAGCAGAGTTCCGGCCGGCCGCGGCAGCAGTCGGCGGCGAGATAGGCCATCAGCGCCCCGGCCTGCGCCATGTCGACGCGGTAGAGCAGCGACCGTCCCGCCCGGGTCTGTGTGATCAGGCCGGCATGACGGAGGGTGGAGAGGTAGGAAGAGACCGTGTTCGGCGGCGCCTGCAGCACCTGCACCAGCTCACCGGCCGGCACCTGGTCGGGATAACGCCGCACGAGCAGGCGGAACAGCGCAAGACGCTGCGGGTGGGCGAGGGCTGCCAAGCGATCCACGATTAAATCCATAGTTCTGGAACTACGGATTTATTTGAAGGTGGTCAAGCGCGTGTTGAGGGTTGTCCGATGCGCTCCAACATCCGCTGGTGCTCCGATGGCTTCGAGTTCACCTGCTGGAACCGCGGATCGTTCGTGGCGCTCTTCAATCAACGATGCCCACGTCGGTCATCGCCTGGCGCACCGTGAACGCCGGCATCAGCGGCTCGTCATCCGCGACGGATCAGGTTTCAAACCGACCATTGGACAGGTTCGGCGACTACCGCCCCGGCATCCCCTTGGGCGGCATCAGCCGCTTCTGGGCGGCGATGCGGAAGGCGGCGTTGGCGGCGCCGTAGCCGTCGTAGGCGCCTCGGCGCTCGACTACTTCGAAGAACAGGCCCTCGGCGAAGGGGCGGGAGTAGAATTGCAGGAAGGCGCCGGTCTCGTCCTCGTCGTAGAGGACGTGGTGGCGGCGCAACTGCTCCAGCCGCTCGGGCGCCAGGTCGAAGCGGGCGGCGAGGTCGGCGTAGTAGTTGTCCGGCATCGGCAGCGGCGCGAAGCCGGCATCCGCCATCGCCGCCGCGGTGGCGAGGATGTCGCCGGTCGCGAAGGCGACGTGCTGCACGGACGAGCCGAAGCTGTCTGCGAGGAAGTGGCCGGCGAGGGTGCGGTGGGTCTCGGCCCCGTTCAGCGTCAGCCGGAACGCGCGGTCGGGCGTCCGGATCGCCTGGCTTCGGACGAGGCCGTCGGGGTCGATGACGTCCACCATCGGCGACTTCGCGGTATCGAAGATCGCGCCGTAGAACAGCGACCAGCTCAGCATCTCGTCGTAGGCCATCGTCTCGGCGACGTGGTCCACCCGGGTCAGACCCGCGCCGGCGGGGGCCTCGCCCGCGGGGCGGCCGAACTCCGTCTCCCAGACATGCGCGAGGCCGGAGGACTCGTCGAGGAAGTGCATGACCGAGCCGCCGACGCTGCGGATGGCGGGGATCTGCAGCTCTCCGGGGCCGACCTCCTGCTGGAACACCTCGGCATCGAGCGCCCGGGCCCGGGCGACGGTGGCGGCAGCGTCGGCGACGCGCAGGCCGACGTCGCAGACCCCGGTGCCGTGGCCGACCCAGAACGTGTCGGCGAAGCCGCGCGTCTCGCGATTGACGACGACGTTGATCGCGCCCTGCCGCCACAGGTGGACGTCCTTGCTGCGGTGCCGGCCGGCGGCGGCGAAGCCCATGGTCCGCAGGAGCCGCCCCAGCGCGTCCGCCTCGTCGCCTCGGGCGGCGAATTCGATGAACTCGACACCGCGCACCGAGGCCGGCGGCGGCACCTGCGGCGCGGGCAGGCCGGGTTCGTCGCGCGCGACGCGGTCCATCAGGTTGAGGAGCGAGCGGTGGCCGTCCCGGGCGATGCGGCGGGCGTTGCCGCCACGGAACTGGTCGTTGAAGATCTCGAGGCTGACCGGCCCGTCATAGCCCGTCGCCGCCACCGCCCGCATGAAGCCGGCGACGTCGAGGTCGCCCTCCCCCGGCATGTTGCGGAAGTGGCGCGACCAGTAGAGGAGATCCATCTCGATCGCCGGCGCGTCGGCCAGCTGGACGAAGGTGATCCGGTCGCCCGGAATGCGGCGGATCGTGTCGGGGTCCAGCCGGCGCGCCAGCGTGTGGAAGCTGTCGAGGACCACGCCGACGTTCGGATGGTCCGCCCGGCGCACCACCTCCCAGGCGTCGCGATGGTCGTTCACGTAGCGACCCCAGGCCAGCGCCTCGAACCCGACCTCGATGCCGTAGGGCCGCGCCACCTCGCCCAGCGCGTGGAAGTCGGCGGCCATCCGGTCGATCCCGCCGAGCGCGCGGGGGTGGACAGAGGAGCAGACGAGGATGCGGGCGCAGCCCAGCTCGGCCATCAGGTCGAACTTGTGACGGGCGCGGTTCAGGGCGCGGGAGCGGTCGGGATCGGGCAGGCCCTCAAAGTCGCGGAACGGCTGGAACAGCTCGATCGTCAGGCCGTGGTCGCGGACCATGCGGCCGACCTCGCGGGGGCCGCCGTCATGGGCGATGAAGTCCTGCTCGAATATCTCGACCCCGTCGAAGCCGGCGGCGGCGATGGCGGCGAGCTTCTCGGTCAGGGTGCCCGAGATCGAGACGGTGGCGATGGAGGTCCTCATCTCACGCCTCCCCGCCGTCGCCGGCCGCGAGGTCGGCGCGCAGCCGGTCCACGTCCAGCGGCAGGCCGGTGAACAGGCGCCAGGCATCGACGCCCTGCCAGACGAACAGCTCGTAGCCCGGGATCACGTCGAGGCCCGCCCGGCGCGCGGCGAGCAGGAACTCGGTCTCGGCCGGCGTGTAGACCGCGTCGAACGCCCAGGCGGCACCGGGCATGTGCGCGGCCGGCAGGGGGATTCCGCCATAGCCCACCATCCCGACCGGCGTGCAGTTGATGAGGCCGTCCGCGCCGACTGCGCCGGCCTCCGCGCTCTCCACCGGCACCGTATTCAGCCCCTCCCGCGCCGCTGCGAGGTCGCGGCAGAGGGCGTCGGCCTTGCCCGCGTCGCGGTCGGCGACGCGGATTTCCTCGGCCCCCAGCGCCGCCAGCCCGAAGCCGACCGCCCGCCCCACGCCGCCCGCCCCGATCATCAGCACCCGGCCCGGCGGCGCCGCACCGCGCACCTTGCGATAGGCGGCGACGAAGCCGCTGTAGTCGGTGTTGAAGCCGCGCCGCGCCGCGCCGTCGAAGAGGACCGTGTTGACCGCGCCGATCCGCGCCACCAGCGGGTCCCCGATCGTCACGTGCCGCGCGACCGTCTCCTTGTAGGGATAGGTGATGTTCACGCCGCGGTAGCCCGACGCCGCGCAGTGGTCGAGGATCGCGTCCCAGCTCTGACCCAGCTCCTTGGGGATCAGCCGGTCGTAGATCACGGTCCGCCCGTTCTGCCGGCCGGCCAGCCGGTGCAGGCGCGGCGACTGCGACGCGGCGATGTTGTCGCCGACGAGGCCGAGGCGGAGGACCGGCACGCCGTCCATCGCCTCAGGCGGCCTGCTTCAGCAGCTGCGCGATCCGCGCGACGGCAAAACCGTAGCCGCTGATGCCGAAGCCCTCGATCTTCGCCGTCGCGGCCTTCGAGACGTAGGACAGGTGGCGGAACTCCTCGCGCCGGAACAGGGGCGAGATGTGGCATTCGAAGATCGGGCCCTCGAAGGTCAGCAGCGCGTCGAGGATCGCGATGGAGGTGGAGGTGAAGCCGGCCGGGTTGATGAGGATCGCATCCGCCCCGGTACGGGCGGACTGGATCCAGCCGATGATCTCGGATTCCGAGTTGCTCTGGCGGAAGTCGATCTCGACCCCCAGCGGCGCGGCCGTCTCGCGGCACAGGCGCTCGACATCGTCGAGGGTGTCGTGGCCGTAGACCTCCGGCTGGCGGGTGCCCAGCATGTTGAGGTTGGGGCCGTTGATGACCAGGACGACGGGCCTCGCCCTGCCTGCCATGGTCGCACTGTCGCTCATGTCCGTCTCCCGTTCAGTTGCCGTAGCCGTAGAGCCGCGGCAGCCACAGCACCGTGCCCGGCACGAAGGTGATGAGGCCCAGGCCCACGATCATGATCGCGAGAAAGGGCAGAAGGTGGCGGATCGTCTGGCCGATCGGCGTGCGGGTGATCCCGCTGACCACGAACAGCAAGAGGCCGTAGGGCGGCGTCGCCAGCCCGATCATGGTGTTCACGACGACGACGACTCCGAAATGCACCGGGTCGATCCCGAGGGACACGGCCGTCGGGATCAGGATCGGCACGATGACGAGGAGGATCGCGTTCGCCTCGAGCAGGCAGCCGAGCACCAGCAGCATCGCGTTGACCAGCAGCAGGAAGCCGACCGGGCCGAGGTCGTAGCCCGCCATCGCGGCGCGGATCGAGTTCGGCACCTGCTCGACCGTGACGACGTAGTTGAAGACCAGCGCGCCGGCGATGAGGATGCCGACGCTCGCCGTGGACTTCGCGCTCTGCCGGACCGTCTCGTAGGCCTGCCGGAGGCTGACCGAGCGGTAGAAGACGGTCGAGACGAGGAAGGCGTAGAGCGCGGCCAGCGCCGCCGCCTCGGTCGGCGTGGTGACGCCGCCGTAGATGCCGACGAGCAGGATCACGGGCATCAGCAGCGCCGGCACCGCGCGCAGCGTCACCCGCGGCAGGTCGCGCAGCGGCGTCGGCTCCTCCACCGGAAAGCCGTAGCGCCGCGCCATCGCCGCGTTCACGACCATGAGCAGCACGCCGAGGATCAGCCCCGGTCCGACGCCGCCGAGGAACAGGAAGCCGATCGAGGTGTCCGAGACCAGCGCGTAGAGGACCATCGGGATCGAGGGCGGGATGATCGGCCCGATGATCGCAGAGGCCGCGGTGATCGCGCCGGCATAGGCGGCCGGATACTTCCCGTCCTTGGTCATCAGGTTGATGATGATCCGCCCCATCCCCACCGCGTCCGCGATGGCCGAGCCGGACATGCCCGAGAAGATCAGCGACGAAACGACGTTGACGTGGCCGAGCCCGCCGCGAAACCGGCCCACAAGGGCGCGGCAGAAATCCAGTAACCGGTCCGACAGCGAGCCCACGTTCATCAGGTCGGCCGCGAAGATGAAGAGCGGGATCGCGAGCAGCACGTACGAGCCGTAGAGCCCGCGCAGAAGCTGCTCGGCCGCGATCCCCATGTCCTGCCCCTCGACCAGCAGGTAGAGGAGCGACGCGCCCAGCATCGCGTGCCCGATCGGCAGCCCGACGACGGCCATGACCACGATGGCCGCGACCGCGACGGAGAACTCCCAGCTCATTCGGAGAAGTCCTTGCGCGTCACGGCCTGCGGATCGGGCGTGGCCGCCGGCTCCTCCCGGCCGCGGAGCGCGCCCCAGAAGATGAGCGCGTAGCGGACGATGGAGGCGACGGTGAACAGGATGAAGACCGAGAAGACCCAGGAATAGGGGATGTCGAGGTACGACGTCTCCTCGATCTTCATGAAGGCGACGTAGTCCCACGCCGCCGGCAGCGAGATCGCGTAGATCGCGACGAGGAAGACCGAGAAGACCAGCCGGAACGCCCGCCGCACCCGCGGCGAGACGGTGCCGTAGACGATGTCGAACCGGATCTCGTCCTCTTCGCGGGCCGACACGGACTGCCCCCAGAGGATGACCCAAAGCCAGGCGATGACGCAGACCTCCACCGTCCAGCCGACCGGGCGGTCGAGGACGTAGCGCATGAAGACCTGCACGATGAACGCCACGAACATCGCGGCCAGCAGGAGGGCCGGCACGGCGTCGACGGCGTGCCGCGCGGCGAGGGACCAGCGGGACGGGCGCGTTGGCATGGGATCACCAGGGGCGAGGGAGCGGAGGGCGGGACGTCCCGCCCTCCGGGCCGCATCAGTTCGCGGCGTCCGCGGAGCCGAGCGCGTTGATCGCGTCGAGCATGCCCTCGGGCCAGCTCGCCGCGAACTCGCTCTCGAGATAGCGCTGCTGCGCATATTCCTGGAACGCGGCGCGGTCGGGCTCGTAGACGTTGAGGCCCTCGTCCTTGAAGAACTGCACCAGCTCCTCCTCGCGGGCGAGGTGGCGCTCGGTGCTCTCGGCGACGGCCTCGTCGACCGCCGCCTGCAGCATCTCCTGCTGCTCGGGCGTCATGCCGTCCCAGACCTCGTTGCCGATCGCCAGCACGTCGAAGCCGACGAGGTGGCCGGTCATCACGATCTGGTCCGTCACCTCGTAGAACTTCATGTTGTAGTCGTTGGGCAGCGGGTTGTCCTGGCCGTCGATCGCGCCGGTCTGAAGCGCGGTGTAGACCTCGGAATAGGCCAGCGGCGTCGGGCTGGCGCCGATCGCCTCGCCGAGGAACTGCCAGGCGTCGCCGCCGGGCATCCGCAGCGTCACGCCGTTCAGGTCTTCGGGCGTCATCACCTCGGCGTCGCCGACGAGGTTCACCTGCCGCGTGCCGAAATAGACCGGCGCGAGGATGTGCAGGCCCGCCTCGGCGGCCAGGTCATCCAGCTGCTGGCCGACCTCGCTGTCGAACACCGCCTCCAGGTGATCGACGTCCGTCAGCACGTAGGCGGCGGTGAGGATCGACCATTCCGGAATCTGGTTCGCCAGATCCTGCGGCGGCACCAGCGCCATCTCGAGGTTGCCGCGCTGGATCGCGGTCAGTTCGGAGCCCTGCGGCACCAGCGTCGCGCCGTTGTAGACCTGCAGGTCGAACTGCTCGGCGACCGCGTCCGAGATCTTCTGGAACGCCTCGGCGCGGATGTCGGTGTCGGACACGACCGAGGAAAGCCGCAGCACCGGCCGCTCCTGCGCGGCGGCGCCGCCTGCGAGGGCGATCGCGGTGGTGGCGGCCAGGGCGGCGACGGCGCCCCTCCGGGTGAAAGTCGTCATGCTGTCCTCCCAAGGAACTGGACCGGTCTCCCGCCGGCACGGGGCCAGTTCGACACCGACGGGAACATATGTCAATCCGCCAATCGTCATGTATTCTGTTTTTGACCGGTCATCGCGGGACACCTCCAACAGCCGCGCAGCACGACAGGCGCTCCCGTCGCGGCTGCGCGGGTCGCTGACGGATCGGTCCGGTCGTGGGATCAGGCGGGGATGGTGCCGACGCTCAGGACATGCTCCACCCCCGCACGAACGTGCGAGGTCAGCAGGTCCACCGCTTCGTCCGCCTTGCGGTCGAGCACCAGGTCGCGCAGGCGCTCGTGCTCGTCGGCCGCGAGCTTGCCGCGGAAGTGCGGCACCAGCATGTGGTAGCGCTGATGGCGGTCGAAGATCGATGAATGCGCCTGCATCAGCGCCGGCGCGTCGCAGGCCGAGATGGTGGCATAATGAAAGCCCCAGTCGTGGCGCACCCACTGCTCCACCTGCTCGGGATCGCCGTTCATCAGCTTCTTCTCGACCGTCGCCAGCTTGTAGTGCGCCGACACGACGTTGCCCTGCCAGTCGAGGTCCCCGGCCGCCAGCGATTTGCGCAGGGCGAAGGTCTCCAGCAGGATCCGCAGCTCCGAGATGTCGCGCAGGCCCCCTTGCGTCACCGGCGCCACCTGGAACCCGCGCTGCCCCTCGGCCACGACGAGCTCCTCCACCGTCAATTTGCTGAGGATCTCCCGCAGGGTCGAGACGCTGACGCCGTACCGCTCCTTCAGAACCTCGAGCTTGAGCTTCTGCATCGGCTTCAGCCTGGCATGGACGATGTCCGACCGGATCCGCCGGTGGGCGACATCGCCCACGGTCTCGCCTTCGCGGCCGGCAACGTCGAATCTGTGAACCAGCATACGATCGGCTCTTTCTCGGAGGGTTTCGATCATTAGCCGCCGAATGCGCGAAGGCGCAACTGTCTTCGGCCGGCCGGTCTTCACCAGGAGGTTCGGCACTTCGAGCCGGCAGCGGATCGAGTGCAGATCGACATTCTGTCTGCAAAGTCTTCGATTGGCTGTCGCACAAATGGCGATTCGGCGCTTTGGCGGCCCCGGAAGGACTCGAACCCTCAACCTCGGACTTAGAAGGTCCTTGCTCTATCCAGTTGAGCTACGGGGCCGCGTGGGGGCGGCTTAGCACGTGCCGCGGGGCCGTCGCAAAGCCTAAGGGCGCCGCCCGGGGAGGGCGGAACCCGCTTAACCGTCGAACAATCTTTCTCCGGTAGGCCGCTCTCTCGAGGCGCCCGCACCGGGTCGCCGCCTTGAGGAGACCTGACGTGACGCAACACCGTTACATCCTGAGCGCCGCGGCCCTGTGCCTCGCGGGCGCCGCCGCAGCGGACGACTTCTCGGACGCGATGCAGAGCTACTATCACGAGCAGATCGAATCGTGGGTGGCCGATCCCGCGATCGTCGAGGCGATCCTGGCTCAGAATGCGACGACGCAGCGCTACGACCAGGCCCGCATCGACGCACTCGACGCCGCCTGGCAGGGCGAGGTCGGCGCCAGCGCCTCTCCCACCATCGACCCGGTCGTGAACAACGCCCTCGCCGACTGGCTGCGGGAGCGGATCGCCGCGTCGGACGGCGCGATCACCGAACTGTTCGTGATGGACGCGGTGGGCCTCAACGTCGCCGCGACCGGCGTGACCTCGGACATGTGGCAGGGCGACGAGGCCAAGTGGCAGGAGACGTACGGCGCCGGCCGCGGCGCCATCCACTTCGGCGACGTCGAGCTGGACGAGTCATCGGGCCAGTACCAGGGCCAGATATCCGTCGCCGTCGTCGATCCTGCCACGAACGAGGTCATCGGCGCGATGACCGTCGGCGTGAACGCCGAAAAGCTGATGTGAGCAGGGACTGGAGGGCGACGACATGACAGCATCCGCACCCGCACGTCGATCCGCGTCGGTCTTCGTCAAATGCATGGCCCTGATCGCGGTCAGCATCCTCGTCGTCGCCCTCGCGATGGCGATCATGGCCTCGCGCACCGCGCGGCAGACCGCCCAGGCCGACCTCGCCCTCCTCGCCCGCGAACTGACCGGCAGCTTCGCGACGGGCGTGGGCGGGGCGCTCCGCTTCCGCAAGGTGGAGGATGTCGATGCCGCGGCCGCCCGCCTGTTCGAGCGGTTCCCCCACCGCCTGGCGGGGATCGTCGCGCTCGACATCGACGGGGCCGAGCTCTACCGCCGCGGCGCCGTCCCGGAGGACCTGTCCGCAGCCGCGGCGGAGGCCGCGGAAACCTCCGAAGCCGTCTCACGCGATGGCGGACTGGTCGTCGCCTTGCCGGTCCGCTTCGGCGAGTCCGGCGACGTGGCCGGAACGGTCGCGCTGCTATGGTCGGACGAGATCACCCACGCCGAGATCATTCAGAAGGAGATCTTCACATACATCGTCTCGATCTCGGTCGCGACGCTCATGCTCGGTCTCGCGGCCGTGGCGCTCAGGCACCTCCTGAGCCGCCCGCTGACGGACCTCGCCGGTGCAGTCGACCGTGTCGCCGGCGGGGATCTCGACCGACCGGTCGGAATGGACGGGCGCGGCGACGAGATCGGCCACCTGGCGCGCAACCTCGACAGGTTCCGCCGCAGCCTCGCGGAGGGCCGGGCGCTGGAACAACAGTCCCGCGCCGCCGCGGCCGAGCAGAAGAGTGTCGTCGATCTCCTGGGCGTCGGTCTCGACCGGCTGGCCGCCGGCGACCTCCGGCACACGCTCGACAGCCCCTTCCCCGCCACCTACGAGGCGCTGCGCGAGGCCTACAACGGCACGGTCCGGACGCTGCGGGACGTGATCCGCTCGATCGTCGACACGACGGAAGCGCTGCGGTCGGGCGCCGACGACATCGCCGGCTCGACCGACGAGCTGTCGCGGCGGACCGAGACCCAGGCCGCCACGCTGGAGGAGGCCGCCGCCGCGCTCGAGGAGCTCACCGCCTCCGTCCGCTCGGCCGCCGAGAATGCGGGAGAGGTCTCGCAGGCGGTGGACGATGCCCGCGGCGAAGCCGGCTCCAGCCTCGAGATCGTCGAATCGGCCGTCAGCGCGATGGACGAGATCGAACGCTCGTCCGGGCAGATCTCCCGCATCATCGCGGTGATCGACGACATCGCGTTCCAGACCAACCTGCTGGCGCTGAACGCCGGGGTGGAGGCCGCGCGGGCCGGCGACGCCGGCCGCGGCTTCGCCGTCGTCGCCTCCGAAGTCCGGGCACTGGCGCAACGCTCGTCCAACGCCGCCAAGGAGATCGAGGGCCTGATCGGGCAGAGCCGCGATCACGTGAATCGCGGCGTGGACCTCGTCGGTCGGACCGGGGAGCGCCTGCGCACGATCGCCGACCGTGTCGGCCAGATCGCCGACCTCGTCTCGACCATCGCCTCGGGCACGCGGGAACAGGCCACCGGCCTGGGCGAAATCAACGTCGGCATCGGCGAACTCGACCGCGCCACGCAGCAGAACGCCGCGATGGTCGTCGACACGACCGGCGCCAGCCACGCGCTCAAGTCCGAAGCCGCGAAGCTGTCCGGCCTCGTGGCGAGCTTCCGGACCGGCGACGGCCGCACGGACCTCGGCCGCGCCGCGTGAAGGACCCAGGACTGCCTTGGCGATCGCACGGCTGAGCGTGCGCAGTACCGCGACGTCGGGCGCCGACGCTGAAGAGGGGGGCGACTGGTAGGGCTACCAGTCGCTCGGTCCGGCTGGCGGCTCCGAGGGAGCGCCGCGGTAGCGGGAGCAGCAGCCAGCGAAACCTGATCGGTCGTCACGAGGCTACCGCCTCAGTGCGCAACATGGCCTCAGTACGCTCTCGCCGGTCAGCGAATCACCGAGGCGCTCGCATGCCCGAGACAAAACCGGTCCCGCCGCCCCGGGACGGTGCGGGCGCCGCGGTGGCGTCAGTGAGTCCAGGCGCCGCGTCGGTTGGTGGCGAAATTTTCGCCGTAGCCCTGGGCGCGGATGTTCGGCTTGCGGCTCTTCGGCTCGGTCACGACGGCGTCGATCCCGTGCTCGCGGGCATAGTCCAGCGCCTCTTCCTTCGTGTCGAAGTGGAGCCGGACCTGGCTCTGCGTGTCGGCGGACGACGTCCAGCCCATCAGCGGATCGACCGAGCGGGCCTCGGCGGCCGGGAAATCCAGCACCCATTCGCGGGTCTTGGCGGTGCCCGACTGCATCGCGGTCCGGGCGGGGCGATAGATTCGGGCGCGCATTCTCGTCTCCTTCGACAGCGGCGCGTTTATCGCCCGCGCCGACCGGTCACGCAAGTCCGCAGGCAGCGAGTCTGCCGACGATCCTCCGAAGATCGTGCGGCGGCTACGGGACGATACAAAAGGCGAGCGATGCACCGTCCCGGACGGGATCGGAGCGACGGCAACCACACTTACGAAACCAGTCCGGCAACCGGGGACCGCCCCGCCTCAGTGCCCGCCCGCGAGGATGCCCGTCCGCACGCCGTAATCCACCGCCAACCCGTAATCCGGATCGTCGTCCTCGTGCACCACCAGGTGCCCGGCCCGGCGCAGCAGGGCGTGGCAATCGCGGCTGAGATGCCGCAGCTGCAGCACCTTGCCCGCGGCCTCGTAACGGGCCGCGACGGCCTCGATGGCCTGCAGCGCCGACTGGTCGACCACGCGGCTCGCCTCGAAGTCGACGATGACGAGCGAGGGGTCGCCGTCGACGTCGAAGAGCTCGGCGAAGCCGTCCGACGAGCCGAAGAAGAGCGGCCCGACGACGCGGTAGACGCGGGCCCCCTCGGGCGTGCGGTAGGTCGTGGCCGAAATGCGCGTCGCGTTGCCCCAGGCGTAGGCCAGGGCCGAGACGATGACGCCCACGACGACCGCGGTCGCAAGATCGGTGACGACGGTCACGACCGTGACCAGGATCATCACCGCCACGTCCATCCGCGGCATCCGCCGCACGATCCGCAGCGAGTTCCAGGCGAAGGTCCCGATCACCACCATGAACATCACGCCGACCAGCGCGGCGAGCGGGATCCGCTCGATCAGGCCGCTGGCGAACAGGATGAAGGCGAGCAGGAACAGCGCCGCCGCGGTCCCGGCGAGCCGGGTGCGCCCGCCGGAGCGGACGTTGATCATCGACTGGCCGATCATCGCGCAGCCGCCCATGCCGCCGAAGAACCCGGTCACCGTGTTGGCCGCGCCCTGCGCCAGGCATTCGCGGCTGGCGCCGCCGCGCTGGCCGGTCATCTCGCCCACCAGGTTCAGGGTCAGCAGGCTCTCGATCAGGCCGATCGCGGCGAGGATGACGGCGTAGGGCAGGATGATGCGCAGCGTCTCCATCGTCAGCGGGACCTGCGGCAGGTGGAACGGCGGCAGGCCGCCCTCGATAGAGGCGAGGTCGCCGACGAGGGGCGTGTCGAGGCCGAGGCCGATCACGATCGCCGCGGTCACCAGGATCCCGAGGAGCGGCCCGGGGACGGCCGTCGTGACGTACCGGCCGAAGTGGATCACCAGCATCGTCAGACCCGTCAGCCCCAGCATGATCCACAGCGGCGTGCCGGTCAGCCAGTCGCCCCCCGCCACGCCGTGACCCGCGGCCTCGCCCGATCCCGGCACCTGGAAGTGGCCGAGCTGGGCGAGGAAGATCACGATGGCGAGGCCGTTGACGAAGCCCAGCATGACCGGGTGCGGCACCAGGCGGATGAACTTGCCCCAGCGCATGGCGCCCGCGATGAGTTGCAACACGCCCATCAGGACGACGGTCGCGAACAGGTACTCGACCCCGTGCTGGGCGACGAGGCTCACCATCACCACGGCCAGCGCGCCGGTCGCGCCCGAGATCATGCCGGGCCGGCCGCCGAACAGGGCGGTGATCAGGCCGACGATGAAGGCGGCGTAGAGGCCGACCAGCGGCTCCACCCCCGCGACGAAGGCGAAGGCGACCGCCTCGGGCACCAGCGCCAGCGCGACGGTCAGGCCGGACAGCAGCTCCACCCCCACCTGCGGGGTCGGGCGGTTGCGGACGAAGCCACCGGCGATCTGTTCGGAAAACTGGGCGAGCGCGGCTTTGACCACGGGGGCAACCTCGTCGGATACTTTGGGGGACGCCCGCGGGTACAGGAGCCGTCGCCCCGCAGCCACCCGACGCCGCGCAACCCTGCCATGCGCCAGACGGGACGCTCGCTGCTGACGGCGGCTGACAGCAGCCGCCCTTGATCCTGACCCGGCGGAGGCCAATCTTGAAAGGTCCGCCGCCGCCCCCGGAGTCCGCCCAGATGCACAACAACTCGCCCGAATCGATGCCCGTCCTCTATGCCGCCCCGGCGAAGGACGTGAAGACGCGCGACAAGCTGGAGGGCGGCAAGAAGTTCGTCATGCACACCGAGTTCAACGCGGCGGGCGACCAGCCCGCGGCGATCCGCGAGCTGGCGGCCGGCGTCCTGCAGGGCGAGCAGAACCAGGTGCTGCTGGGCGCGACCGGCACCGGCAAGACCTTCACCATGGCGAAGGTGATCGAGGAGACGCAGCGCCCGGCGATCATCCTCGCGCCGAACAAGACGCTCGCGGCGCAACTCTACGGCGAGTTCAAGGGCTTCTTCCCCGAGAATTCCGTCGAGTATTTCGTGAGCTACTACGACTACTACCAGCCCGAGGCCTACGTGCCGCGGTCGGACACGTACATCGAGAAGGAATCCCAGATCAACGAGCAGATCGACCGGATGCGCCATTCGGCCACCCGGGCCCTGCTCGAGCGCGACGACGTCATCATCGTCGCCTCGGTCAGCTGCATCTACGGCATCGGCAGCGTCGAGACCTACGGCGCGATGACGCTCGACCTGCACAAGGGCAAGTCCTACGACCAGCGCGCGGTGATGGCCGACCTCGTGGCGCAGCAGTACCGACGCAACGACCAGGCCTTCGCCCGCGGCAGTTTCCGCGTGCGGGGCGACAGCGTCGAGGTCTGGCCCGCGCACCTCGAGGACCGGGCGTGGCGGCTGTCCTTCTTCGGCGAGGAGCTGGAGGCGATCATCGAGTTCGATCCGCTGACCGGCGCGAAGACGGACGCGTTCGACCGCATCCGCGTCTACGCCAACAGCCACTACGTCACCCCGCGCCCGACGCTGGCGCAGGCGACCAAGCAGATCAAGGCCGAGCTGACCCAGCGGCTGGAGCAGCTGGTCGCCGAGGGCAAGCTGCTGGAGGCGCAGCGGCTGGAGCAGCGGACCAACTTCGACCTCGAGATGATGGAGGCGACGGGCTCCTGCAACGGGATCGAGAACTACAGCCGCTACCTCACCGGCCGCGCCCCGGGCGAGCCGCCGCCGACCCTGTTCGAGTTCATCCCAGACAACGCCATCGTCTTCGCTGACGAGAGCCACGTCTCGGTCCCGCAGATCGGCGCGATGTACAAGGGCGATTACCGGCGCAAGTTCACGCTGGCCGAGCACGGGTTCCGCCTGCCCTCCTGCATGGACAACCGCCCGCTGAAGTTCGAGGAGTGGGACGCGATGCGCCCGCAGTCGGTCTTCGTCTCGGCCACCCCGCAATCGTGGGAGCTGGACCAGGCCGGCGGCGTCTTCGCCGAGCAGGTGATCCGCCCCACCGGCCTCCTCGACCCGCAGGTGGAGATCCGTCCCGTCGAGATGCAGGTCGACGACCTGCTGGACGAGATCCGCAAGGTGGCGGCCAGGGGCTTCCGCACGCTCTGCACCGTGCTGACCAAGCGGATGGCCGAGGACCTGACGGAGTACCTGCACGAGCAGGGGATCAAGGTCCGCTACATGCACTCCGACATCGACACGATCGAGCGGATCGAGATCCTGCGCGACCTGCGCCTCGGTGCGTTCGACGTGCTGGTCGGGATCAACCTGCTGCGCGAGGGCCTCGACATCCCCGAATGCGGGCTGGTGGCGATCCTCGATGCCGACAAGGAGGGGTTCCTGCGCTCCGAGACGTCGCTGATCCAGACGATCGGCCGGGCCGCCCGGAACGCCGAGGGGCGGGTCATCATGTATGCCGACCGGATCACCGGCTCGATGGAGCGGGCGATGCGCGAGACCGACCGCCGGCGCGAGAAGCAGATGGCCTACAACCTGGAGCACGGGATCACGCCCGCGACGGTGAAGAAGAACGTCGAGGACATCCTCGCCGGCCTCTACCAGGGCGACGTGGACATGAACCGCGTGACCGCGAAGATCGACAAGCCGATGCACGGCGGCAACCTCGAGGCGGTACTGGAAGGACTGCGGCAGGACATGCGCAAGGCCGCCGAGAACCTGGAGTTCGAGGAGGCCGCGCGCCTGCGCGACGAGGTCAAACGGCTGGAGACGGTGGACCTCGTCGTCTCGGACGATCCGCTGGCGCGTCAGCAGGCTGTGGACCGGGCGGTCGAGGAGGGGCGCAAGTCCTCGGGCCGCTCCACGGCGGGGCGTCCCGGTCAGAGGGGCGGGAACGTGCAGCGGCGGAAGCGGTAGAGGCTTGGCCCAATAGTCCGACCTTTGCACGATCCGCCTATGCGGTCCGCACTCGCGATTTTCCTGGGCTTGATGCCTCTGCCTGCCGTATCGCAGGACTTCAATGGCCTGTGCTTTCCTGGAGATGGCTGCACGGGAGATGTCCCGATCAGCGGAAACACGTTCTACACCTGCGAAGAGAATTGCTTGATGGAGAATGCAACGCCGGTGCGAGGCATGGACGCAATTCTCTATGACGTCACCTGCAGGGGCGACTCCGGAACGAGCCTGCGCCGAATGATGTTCGTTCGCACCTTTTCGTCTTCTGGGACGAGCGCTTGGGTGATCGAGAACGGCGGGATTACACCGCTGATCCGGTGCCGATAGTCTTCTAGAAATCGAACAGCTCGCTCAGGAACCCTTCGCGCTTCTTGCGATACGGCTTCCGGCCGTACTCGCCCCGGTCATCGTCGTACCGGTCGTCGCCGCGATACGCCTCGCGCGGCGCGGCGCCCGGGGGAGGCGGCGGGGCCGAGGCGCTGCGCTCGATGATCTTGTCAAGCTCGCCGCGGTCGAGCCAGACGCCCCGGCATTCCGGGCAGTAGTCGATCTCGACCCCGCTGCGGTCCGTCATCACCAGCGTCGCGCCATCCACCGGACATTTCATGCCGAGTCCTCCCTTGCGTTCGCAAATCAGATGGGAAGGGCCTGGCCCGCGTGCAAGCCGGCCGCGTCTACCTGCGGCCGAACACCGCGCGTCCGAGCGCCAGGAGGAGCGCCGCCCCGACCGCCGCGACGATCAGGATCAGGATCACCCCGCCCGCCGCCAATGCGGTGACGCCGAGGGCGAACAGGATCAGCGGCGCCGCGATCGCCCCAATCACGCCGAGGGCGAGGTAGGCGAGGCGGTTGCGGCCGGCGAGCATGCCGGCGATCCAGCCGGCGGCGAGGCCGATCAGCACCAGCAGAACGAAGGCCACCCAGCCCAGTGCCTCGAAGAACGCTTCCATGTCGGCCTCTCCCTTGCCTTGACGTGCCCGGGGCCAAGCCCGCCGGCGCCGCCGCGGTTCCCTCGCCGCCGCCGCGCCGCTAGGCTGGCCCCGACCCCAGCCTAACGGAGCCGCCATGCGCCGTCTCGTTCTTCTCGCCCTCCTGCCGCTGCCTGCCGCGGCCGATCCCTGCGCCGACCGCCTGGCCGGGCTGCTGGGAGCAGACATGACCGCGGACGGCCCCTACGTCGCCATGAACACGACCGAGATGATGGGCCAGCGCATGGTCTACCGGCAGTCGCAGATCAGCGACCTGCACTACATGGTCGAGACGCTGGAGCCGGTGCCGCGGCCCGCCATGGTGCACCAGGACGGCACCGCCTGGCAGTCCGACGATGCGGGCGGCTGGACGGTCGCGTGGGAGGCCCCGGCCGAGGACCTTCTGGCGCAGATGGCGGCGCTGCGGACCAGCCTCGCGTCGGGGGTCCTGACGGCGGAGTGCGGGACCGAGGATCGGGACGGCACCGCGTTCGAGCTGGTGTCCGGCACCGTCGGCCCGACCGATGTCTTCGGCGAGGAGCTGGCGGTGTCCTACCTCGTCGATCCGGCGACCGGGCGGCCGGTCCGGATCACGCAGGACTACGTCAGCAGCGGCATGGAGGTCTCGACCCTGTACGAGATCGAGTTCGCCGACGACCTGGAGCTGCCGACGCCGTCCGCGGACTAGATGAACGGCACGAACGGCACCCCGCAGCCGGCGAGCAGCAGGCAGAGGCCGAGAAGGACGAGGGGACGGGGCATCTGGATTCTCCGGACAACGCCCTGCCGGTCTGACACGACGCCGCGACCGAAGACAATCCTGCCGGGCCGCCGGGGGCGATTAACCAGCGGTTAACCGTATGGCGCGACCGTGCGGCCATGACATATCTCCGCGCCCTCATGGCCGCCGCCTGCATCGCCCTTGTCGCCGGGGCCGCGACGGCGGGGGCATGGCCGCGCGACGAGGGGGAGGTGTTCGTCTCGGTCGGCGGCAACTTCGCCCTGTTCAACGGCGCCGTGCGGCCGGTGCACTACGATCCGACGATCTACCTCGAGTACGGGCTGACCGATCGCCTGACCCTCGGCCTCGACGGATACCTCGCCGACGCCGGGACCGCCGGCTCGGGCTTCGCCTTCATCCGATGGCCGCTCGGGCGGGCCGAGGGCGCGGACCCCGTCGCCGTGTCGCTGGGCTTCGGGGCGGTCATCCTGCCCGACGCGACGGTGGAGCCGTCCGGGCGGCTGGGCGTTCACTGGGGCCGCGCGCTGGACAACGGCTGGCTCGCGGTCGACGCCGAGATCGTGCAGGCGTTCCGGGCGGACCGGCGCCAGACCAAGGTGGAGGCGAGCTGGGGCTACCGGTTCGCCGGCGGCTGGAGCTCGATCCTGTCTGCGCAGGCGGGGACCGGCCTCACGGGGGACTTCTACGCCAAGGTGATGCCGTCGGTCGCCTACGAATGGAGCGAGGGCATCACCCTGCGCCTCGGCCTGACGCAGGCGCTGACCGGCGACCACGGGACCGGCCTGACCTTCCAGACCTGGATCACCTTCTGACGAGCCTTGCCCACCGGGCGCCCCGGCTCCAGTCTCGGGTCATGAGCGATCCCGTCCTGCCCGCCGACGACGCGGCCCGCGCCACCGCCAAGGCGACTCTCGCGGGTGCGCGGCACGGTGCGCTGGGGACGCTGGATGCGGACGGCGCGCCACAGGTGACCCGGGTCGCGGTGCTGGCGGACGGACCCGACGTGCTGATCCTCGTCTCCGCGCTGTCACTGCACGCCGCCGCCCTCGCTGCGGATCCGCGGGCCTCGCTGCTGCTGGGCGAGCCGCCGCGAAAGGCGATCCCCTCGCCGGCCCGCGCCTGACCCTGTCGTGCACCGCCCGGCCCGAGGACAAGGCGGCGCTGCGTCCGGTCTGGATGGCCGCCCACCGCAGGGCAGCGCTCTACTACGACTTCGCCGACTTCTCGATGATCCGCCTGTCGACCGGCCGCGCGTTCCTGAACGCCGGCTTCGGCCGCGCCCACAGGCTGACGCCGCGCGACCTGACCACCCCGCCCGCGGACGCTTGACACCGCCCGCCGGCCAATGCAGAAGGCGCGGGCTTGGGGCCGTAGCTCAGTTGGGAGAGCGCGTCGTTCGCAATGACGAGGTCAGGGGTTCGATCCCCCTCGGCTCCACCAAGCTCCCTTGAAGTCGCAATACGCCGCCTCGGGATTTCCGGTTTCCGTGGTTGGACCGGAGGTCGAACCCGCTCCCGGCGGTTCACCAAGTCCTTCGATAGTCTCGATCAGGCATCCGGGGGATGACGGCCCCCTCCCGGTATCCGGCGCCTGCCGGCCGGCGTCAGCCCGCCCCGGCGACGACCACCCTGTTGCGACCTCCAGCCTTGGCCTCGTAGAGCGCCCGGTCGGCGGCGTCGGTCCAGTCGTCGGGCGTGTCCGTGCCCGGGGCGAGCATCGCCGTGCCGAAGCTCGCGGTGAAGCGGATGTCCGGGTAGGCCGGGGCGACGGCCTCCGCGATGGCGAGGCGCAGGCGATCGGCGGCCGCCGCGGCGCCTTCCGCCTCGACACCGTGCATCAGAATGGCGAACTCCTCGCCACCGATCCGGGCGGCGAAGTCCGTGCGGCGCAGCGACCGCCCCACGATGCGGCCGACCTCCGCCAGCACGGCGTCGCCGGCGCGGTGACCGAACGTGTCGTTGATCCGCTTGAAGTGATCGAGGTCGAAGATGACGAGCGCCGCGCTGTCGGACGTCCGGCGGCAGCTGGCGATCAGCGAGGCGATGGCGCTGCGGAAGGCGCGACGGGTGGCGAGGCCGGTCAGGGGCTCGCGGTCCGCCACCTGCCGCAGCTCCAGCTGGTTCATGACGAGGCCGGCGAAGTCGGCCAGCACGCCGACCTGCTTTCCGGTGAACTCCCGCGGCCGCACGTCGAGTGCGCAGAGGGCGCCGACGGCGTAGCCGTCGGGCGTGACCAGGGGAGCGCCCGCGTACGCGCGGAAGTGCGGGTCGCCCGTCACGAGCGGATTGTCGTGGAAGCGCCCGTCGCGCGAGAGGTCGCTCACGACGAGGCAGTCCCTGTTGCGGATCGTGTGGTCGCAGATCGCCACCTTGCGCGGCGACTCGGCCAGGTCGAGGCCCTGGATCGACTTGAACCACTGACGGTCCCGGTCGAGCAGCGTCACCGCCGCGACCGGCACGTCGAGGAACGACCGGACGAGCGAGGTGATCGTGTCGAACTGCTCTTCCCGGTCGCTGTCGAGGACGTCCAGCCGCTCCAGCGCGGACTGTCGGCCGGGCTCGTCGCCGAGCTTCAGTGCGGCACTCTCGATCGACCAGCTCTTGCTCATGCCCGGTCACCTCTCACAGCCTTGACGCCTCCTGCCTCCGCAACGACCCAAGACCTGTCAAGGGGACCGCGCCGCGACGCCGCTGCGATGGCAGAGACCTGCTTCTTCAGGCCTGCGCGGCTCGGTCAGGAGCGCCGGGCGCCTTCCAGCTCGTCCTCGATGTAGACCTGTACGATCTCGTCCATGTCCGTCTCGGCCCGGAAACCCAGCGCCACGGCGCGGGGCGTCTCGAAGGCGCGGGGCCAACTGTCGACGATGCGGGCGATGTCCGGGTCCGGCACGTGGTCGATGAGGGCGACGGCGTCCGCTCCGGCCACTCGACCCAGCGCCTCGATCTGCTCGGCGACGGTGGCCGAGAAGCCCGGCATGGTCAGGCAGCGGCGCTTGTCCAGCCGCTCGGCCGGCAGGGTGGCGGCGTGCAGCAGGAAGCCGACGGCGGAGCGGGGGCTGGCGAACCAGTGGCGGACATCGGGCGACACCGGCAGGACGGCGCGCTGGCCGTTCAGCGGCTCGCGCAGGATGCCCGAGAAGAAGCCCGACGCGGCGAGGTTCGGCCGGCCCGGGCGGATGCACACCGTCGGCAGGCGCAGCGCGACGCCATCGATGAAGCCGCGGCGGGAGTAGTCGGACAGCAGCAACTCTCCCGCGGCCTTCTGCACGCCATAGCTGGTGCGGGGCGACAGGACGTAGTCGTCGGGGATGACCTCGGGAAACGGCGTGCCGAAGACCGCGATGGAGGACGAGAAGACGATGCGCGGGCGATAGTCCCCGCCCTGCCTTCGGGCCGCTTCGAACAGCGCGCGGGTGCCGTCGAGGTTGATCCGGTAGCCCTTGTCGAAATCCGCCTCCGCCTCGCCCGAAACGATGGCGGCGAGGTGGAAGACGATGTCGGGGCGGCCGGACAGCAGCGCCTCGGCCACGCCCTCGTCGGAGAGATCCGCGACCGTCGCCGCCACCTCGCCGGCGAAGCTCTCGGGCGGCTCCGGCCGCACCACGTCGACGAGGTGCAGCGCAGCCACCGGCCGCCCGCCGAGGCCGTCCGCCGCCAGCGCCGCCGTCAGCTTGCGGCCGATCATCCCGGCCGCGCCGGTGATCAGGATGCGCGGGCCCGCCTGCATCACAGCACCTCGCCGATCCGCCGCATCGCCTCGCGGATGTTGTCGGTGGAGTTGGCATAGCTGAAGCGCAGATACCCCTCGCCCCATGCGCCGAAGGACGTCCCCGACACGGTGGCGACGCCCGCCTCCTCGAGGAATCGGTCCTGCGCCTGGCGGGAGGTGAGGCCCGTCCCCTCGACGTTGGCGAAGGCATAGAAGGCGCCGCCGGGATCGGGGCACCGCATCCCCGGCAGGGCGTTCAGGGCGTCCACGATCACGCGCCGTCGCGCGTCGAACTGCGCGACCATCGCGGTCACCTCGTCCTGCGGGCCGGTCAGGGCGGCGAGACCGGCATATTGCGCGCTCGCGTTCACGCAGGAATGGTCGTTGATGCAGAGGCGGGTGACGTGCGGCACCGCCGCCGCCGGCCAGACCGCATAGCCGAGGCGCCAGCCGGTCATGGCGTAGGTCTTGGACCAGCCGTCCAGCAGGATCAGCCGGTCGCGGATCTCGGGATAGCGCAGCAGCGAGACGTGCTCGCGCCCGTCGTACAGCATCTGGCTGTAGATCTCGTCGGACAGGAGCGCGACCTGCGGATGGTCGGCGAGACCGGCGACGAGACGGTCGATCTCTTCCTTGGGCGTCACGCCGCCCGTCGGGTTGGCCGGGCTGTTGATGATGAGAAGGCGGGTCGCCGGCGTGATCCGCGACAGCACGTCCTCGGCCGAAAAGGCGTAGCCCGTCGCCTCTTCCAGCGGGTAGGGCACGGCCTCCGCCCCGGAGTAGCGGATGACGGATTCGTAGATCGGGAACCCGGGATTGGGATACAGGATCTCTGCGCCCGGCTGGCCGAACATCAGGACGGCGAAGAACATCGTCGGCTTGCCGCCCGGGACGACGACGACGCAGCCGGGGTCCACCTCGGCGCCGTGGCGGCGGTGCAGGTCCGCCGCCACCGCCTCGCGCAGCGCGGGGATCCCGGTCGCGGGGGTATATCCGTGGTGGCCGTCGCGCAGGGCGCGGATGCCCGCCTCGACGATGTGCTCGGGCGTGCGGAAGTCTGGCTGGCCGATCCCGAGGTTGATGACGTCGCGGCCCGAGGCGGCAAGCTCCTGTGCGCGGGCGAGGACGACGAAGGCGGATTCGGTCCCGAGGCGGGACAGGCTGTCGGCGAATTTCAGGGACATGGGTCTCTCAGATCAGGGGCCGAGTCTGGATCGGCTCGAGCTCGATCATGGCGATCCGCGCCAGCTCTTCCAGATCGTTGAGCCGGAGCAGGCCGTCGCGCCAGTGGGCGAGCTGACGGCGCCGCAGCTCGCCCAGTGTCTTGTTGGTGTGGACCAGCGACAGGCCCAGCGCATCCGCCAGATCCTGTTGCCGGATCGGCAGCCGGGTCTGCCCCTGCCGGGCGAGGCCGACCGCCTCGAGCCGCTGGTAGATCCGCACCAGCGCCCAGCTCACCCTCTCGATCGCCGAGCGCTGGCCGAGGCTGGCGATCGTCTCGCCGAGGAAGTGATGCTCGGTCGCGGCGATCCAGGTGAGGTCGTAGGCGCGCTCGGGATGCTGGCGGAACAGCTGCCAGAAGTCCTTGCGCTGGAAGGCGCACAGGGTCATCGGCGTGACCGCGTCGATCGAATGGCCGAGTTCGCCGGTCATGCTGGCCTGAAGGCCGAGGAAGTCACCGGGAAACAGGAAGTTGATGACCTGACGGCGGCCGTTCTCGAGCATCAGGTAGCGCACGCCGATGCCGTCGAGGACGGTGAAGGTCTGCGGCGAGTTCGAGCCCTGCATCAGGATCGTGGCACCCGGATCGACCGTCATCTCTCCCGACTTGAACTCCATCATGAAGGCGACCTCTTCCGGGGTCATCTTCTCGAAGACCTCGTGGCGGCGCAGCGGGCAGGACGTGCAGTCGAACTTCATGCGAATAGTTGTAGCGGTATGTACTAGGTTAATGAAGGCGTCGTCATTGCACGTCATGTCCACGGTGACGAAGAGGCGGTGGACCGTTGGACAAGACAAGACTGCGCAAGCCCGCGTGCCTGGTGCTCGTCAGGCACGAGGTGATTGCCGAAGACCTCGCCCTGACGCTTCAGGACGCGTTCGGAAAAGGCCCGATCATGGTGTGCCGCTCGCCCGAGGAGGCGCTGGAGCGGTTGCCGGACGTGTCCGATCTGCAGGTCGCGGTGGTCGAGACGGACCCCGACACCTTCGCCGGCTCGCGGCTGGAAACCGAGATCACCGCGCGCGGCGGCCAGGTCGTGCTGTTCGGCGAGCTGGCGGAGACGCGGATGCCGGCGGGGCGCTGGCCGGTCCTGCACCGCCCCTTCACGGACGAGATGGTGCTGAATCTTCTGTCCCGCTTCGACGAGCGGACCTGACCACGAATGAAAAGGGCCGACCGCGTGGCGGCCGGCCCTCGTCCGATGGGATGCGCCTCGGTCAGGCGTGAAGCGTCTCGGTCGAGGCGAAGAACATCGCCTGGCTCACTGCCGATCGCACCTGCGCCTCGACATAGGGCTTGGTGATGAGGAACGCCGGTTCCGGCCGCTCGCCGGTCAGCAGCCGCTCGGGGAAGGCGGTGATGAAGACGACCGGAATTTCCGGGTGATCGGCGAGGATGTCCTTGACCGCCTCGATGCCGGACGAGTTGTCGGCCAGCTGGATGTCGGCGAGGATCAGGTCCGGCGTCGTCGTCTTGGCGAGCGCCACCGCCTCCTTGCGGGTGCGGGCGATGCCGGTCACGTCGTGACCCAGCTCCTGCACCGTGGCCTGAAGGTCCATCGCGATGATGGCCTCGTCCTCGATGATCATGACCCGGCCCGAGACCGACTCCGACATCTCGTTGACGGCGATCTCCTGCAGCTGCGCCGCTTCGTCGAGGTCGATCTGCATGATCCCGGCGATCTCGGGGTCGGTGAAGCCCTCGATCGTGGACAGCAGGAGCGCCTCGCGCGTCTTCGGCGTCAGCTTGGCAAGGTGATGCTGCGCCCGCGCCGAGATCGCATCGTCCGGCGCGCCGAGCGGGGCGCCCGACGACGACCAGATCATGTGGAACGTGTGGAACAGCGCCACCTTGGGCGAGCTCTCGGTTTCCATCATCGACGGGTCGGCGATAAGCGCTTCCAGCGTTGCCGCAGCATAGGTGTCGCCGGTGGTCTGACTGCCCGTCAGCGCCCGCGCGTAGCGCCGCAGGTAGGGCAGATTTTCCCCCACCACCGCCGCGATATCTTTTGACATTGAGTGCTCCCCACTAAGGTCCTTGGGAACCGAACACACCTGCCCGCAGTTTGGTTCCGAATGCGGCGCAGGGGAACGTTGATGACAGGGGTTGATATGGCGGAGCAGCCGAGCAAGTCCACCATCCGGAGGCAGATCAATGACAATCTGCGTCGGGTGTACGAGGACGCGCTGAACGAGGAGATACCGGACAAGTTCAAGGACCTTCTCGACAAGCTCCGCGACAAGGAGGGCCGTGAATGAGCGATCACGCCGATCCGCGAGACGAAATCCAGGAGCACCTCAAGCCGCTCCGGGCCTTTGCGCTGTCCCTGACCCGCAACTCGGCCAACGCCGACGATCTCGTGCAGGACACGATCGTGAAGGCCTGGACCAAGATCAACACGTTCCAGCCCGGCTCGAACATGCGGGCGTGGCTGTTCACCATCCTGCGGAACACGTTCTATTCCGACCGCCGCAAGCGCAAGCGCGAGGTCCCCGATCCGGACGGGGCCTATTCCGAGACGCTGTTCGAGAAGCCGAGCCATGACGGCCGGCTTGCGATGAGCGACTTCAAGCGCGCCTTCGACCAGCTGTCGGCCGAGCATCGCGAGGTCCTGATCCTCGTCGGCGCGTCCGGCTTCGGTTACGACGAGGCGGCCGACATGATGGGCGTCAAGGTCGGCACGGTGAAGAGCCGCGCCAGCCGGGCCCGCGCCCGACTTGCCGAGCTGCTGCACCTCGAGGACGGCGAGGACGTCCTTCTGGGCGGCGACGCGGCCACGATGAGCATCATGGGCAAGTCGGGAGTGCAGGCGGCATGACTACCGCCCCGGGGCGGCCGCTCCGGCGTTTCTTCGACAAGCTCGGGGTCCAGCTTTCACTTTCCGTCGCGGTAGCGCTGCTGCCGCTGGGGGTGATCGCCCTGCTGCAGACGCTCGCCGTCATCCGCGAGGCTCAGGGCCGCAGCCAGGCGGCCCTGATGGGCGTCACGCTGCGCGCCGCGAGCCGCGAGGTCCGCCTGCTGAGCGAGGCACAGGGCGTCGCGGCCGGACTTGCCGCGACGGTTTCCGATATCCTGGACGACCCCGAGGCCTGCTCGGCGGCGATGCGGCGCGTCGCCGACCCGAACCCCGAATTCGCGTTCATCGGTTACATCCCCAACGACGGGATGATCGAATGCTCGACCGCCGAGGGACCAGTCGATGCCACCGGCAGTGTCGGCTACGGTCAGTTCCGGAACTCCGATCAGCCGATGTTCTACATCAATCCGCGCGGCGCGGTTTCCGGCGTGTCGATCGTCGGCGTGACCAATCCGGTGCGTGACGACGCCGGCACCCGGATCGGGTGGATCTCGATCTCGGTCCCCCAGGCTACGCTGGCCGCGCGCGACCCGCTGACGAACCTCGATCTCCCGGTGGAGCGGTCGGTGACGCTCGTCACCTTCGACGGAGAGGGCCGATTTCTCACCTCGTCGGTCCCGACGGACATCGCCCAGGAAATGCTGCCGTCGGACCGCTCGCTCCAGCTGCTGGCGGGAGCAGAGCCGCTGTCTTTCACCGGCATCGCGGTCGACGGAGAAGAGCGTGTCTATTCCGTCGTCCCGATCGTGAACGGCCGCCTCTACGCGATGGGCAGCTGGCCGCGCGGGCTGGCCGAGCTGGACCTGTCGTCTTCCCTGTCCCCGCTGCTTCTGCCCGTCGCGATGTGGCTGTGCGGCCTGTTCGTCGCGTGGTTCGCGGCGAACAGGCTGATCCTGCGTCACATCGGCGGGTTGCGCCGGTCGATGGGCCTGTTCGCCGGCGGCGGGCGCATCGTGGGCGATCTCCGGACCGAGACGGCCCCCCGTGAAATCCGCGAGGTGTCGGATGCCTTCGTCCGCATGACCGACACGATCCTGCGCGACGAGGCCGAGCTGGAGGACATGATCCACCAGAAGGAGGTGCTCCTGCGCGAGGTGCATCACCGGGTGAAGAACAACCTGCAGCTCATCGCGTCGATCATGAACCTGCAGATGCGCACCGCCCGCTCCCCCGAGGCCAAGCGCCTGATCCGCGGCCTGCAGGAGCGGGTGATGAGTCTCGCGACGGTGCACAAGGAACTGTACCAGACCAGCGGCCTCACCACGATCCACGCCGAGGAACTGCTGTCCGAGATCGTGCAGCAGATCGTCCGCCTGTCGACGGCGCCGGGCCGGCCGATCGACCTGCAGACCGACTTCGCGCCGCTGCGCCTGCTGCCCGACCAGGCGGTGCCGCTGTCCCTCTTCGTGACCGAGGCGCTGACCAATGCGATGAAGTACGCGGGCCTCGGCCTCGAGGCGACGCCGAGCCTGCGCGTCAGCCTGTGCCGGGACGAGGAAGACGGGCCAGCGCGGCTCGAAATCTCCAACAGCCTTCCGGCGCCGGGGGCCGACACCGCGGACCTCGACGGAGGCACCGGCCTCGGCGCCCGTCTCCTGTCCGCGTTCGCGGTCCAGGTGGGTGGCACGTACGAAACAGTGAAGACCGACGACGCCTATCGTGTGACCCTCATGTTCCGCCCGGCGGCCGTTCCCGACCTCGACCCCGAGGAAGAGTGACTCCGTGGGAACTTGCCGCGAGACTCGCGGCTTGAACGCGCATGAGCAGGACCGGGGAATTCAGGCTGGACCGACCGCTCGAGCTGGGTGAGGTCCGGCCGGGCGGGACCGTGCGCTGTCACCTCACGGCCGAGGATGCGTTCGCGGCGGCCGAGGACCTTGTCCTGTCGGCCCGGCGCGAGGTCTGGGCCTCGTTCCGCGATTTCGACCCCTTCACGCGCCTCCGCTCCGTCCGGGGGCGGCAACTGGGCGAGGACTGGTTTGACCTGCTCGTGCACGTCCTGCGGCGCGGCGTCGCGCTGCGCATCGTTCTGGCCGACGACGACTGCGTCTGCCGGCCCGAGGGGCATCGCCGCGCGTGGCGCACGCGTCGCGCCCTTGCCTCGGCGGCCGAGGCGGCGGGGCCGGCCGCCGACCTGAAGGTGATCGTCGCGATGCATCCGACCAGGGCCGGTCCGCTGTGGAAGCTGCTCTTCCTGCCGCAGTCGCGGCACAACGTCCGGCGCACCGTCAGACGGCTGAGCGACCTCGCGGTCCCCCAACGTCTCGCCACGATGCGCGACATGCCCGGCCTGGCAGCGCTGGTCGGCGGCACCGGCGGCCACTTGCGGCCCCGCGGGGGCCTCCTGCCCTTTGGCTTCGCCCGGCACCGGCAACGGCTGATCGTAGCCGACCGCAACCGACTGTTCCTCGGCTGTCCCGGGTTCGTACCCGACGACGGAAGGGAGAGCGCGTGGGAGGCGCTGCAGCTCACCGTAAGCGGGTCGGTCGTGGCCGAAGCGCAGCGCCACCTCGAGACTTTCCTGGCCGGGAGCGCCGAGGGCGGTGTGCAGCCGGGCCGGACGCTGCTGCGGACGCTGTCGTCCCGCGGCCGGCGCCGGCGGTTCCTGCCGCTCCCGACGGAAGTCGCGGCCGAGATCGCCGCCGCGCACGAGATGATGGCCCTGCGCGTGCGCCGGCTGATCTACCTCGAGACGGCCGGTTTCTCCGACCTGCGGCTCGCCGGGACGCTGGCGCGCGCCGGATTGCAGGCACCCGGCCTGTCGCTGATCCTGCTGCTGCCGCAGCGGGACGGGCCGAGGCGGCCGCTGATCGAGCGCCACGCGATCGGCGAGCTTCGGCGCGGGTTCGGTGAGCGGATGTTCGTCGGGCTGGGAGACGACCGGCCGAGGGACGGCGAAGAGAAGCGGCTGCACGCGGCCGTGTCGATCTTCGACGACGAGATGGCGATCGTCTCGTCGGCCGCCCTCACGCCGCGCGACCTGCGCTGGGACACCGGCGCCGGGTTGCAGCTGCGCGATCACCGCCTTGTCCGCTCTCTCCGCGCCAAGCTCATGCGCGCCTGGCTGGGCCCCGCCGCCCGGACCGAGCATTTCGAACCCGAGACGGCCGTCGCCTCGTGGACGGCGCTGGCGGCGGACGCCGCATCGGGCGTGCCGATCCGTCCCTACCCGGTCCGCTCCTGAGCGGACGCGGCCGCGTCGGCCGGAACCCCGGTACGCTGCCGGACGTTCCGACAGCAAGACCACGTCACGATTTCATCGGTTACAAGGAGACCGACATGCTGAGTTGGGCTCTCGTCTTTCTGGTCATCGCGCTCATCGCCGCCGCCCTCGGCTTCGGCGGGATCGCCGGCGCGTCCGCCGGCATCGCGCAGGTCCTCTTCTTCATCTTCGCCGCGCTGTTCGTCATCTCGCTGATCGCCCGCTTCGTGAGGAACTGACCGACCAACACCTCGTCCGACCGCGAAACGGCCGCCCTTCCCGGGCGGCCGTTCCGTCTCAGAGGCCGCCGATCCGGGCCAGCGCCTCCACGATCTCGTCCGTCCCCTCGCCGCGCCGGAGGCTGGCGAAGATTGTCGGTCGTTCCCCCCGCATCCGCGCCGCATCGGCGCGCATCACCTCCAGCGAGGCGCCCACGTGGGGCGCGAGGTCGGTCTTGTTCACGACCAGCAGGTCCGACCGCGTGATCGCCGGCCCGCCCTTGCGCGGGATGTCCTCCCCCGCCGCGGTGTCGATGACGTACAGCGTCACGTCCGCCAGCTCGGGCGAGAAGGTCGCGCTGAGGTTGTCGCCGCCCGATTCGATCAGGATCACGTCGAGGTCCGGGTGGCGCTGGCGCAGGTCGGCCACCGCGGCGAGGTTGATCGAGGCGTCCTCGCGGATGGCGGTGTGCGGGCAGCCCCCGGTCTCGACACCCATCACGCGATCCGCGGGGAGGATCTGCATCCGCATCAGCGCCTCGGCGTCCTCGCGGGTGTAGATGTCGTTGGTGATCACGGCGACGCTCAGCCGGTCCTTCAGTGCCTTCGCCAGCGCGGCGGTCAGCGTGGTCTTGCCGGCGCCCACCGGGCCGCCGATGCCGACCTTGAGGGGACCATTGGGGGACTTCTGGGACATCTTGACCTCAGGACTGGAACAGCCGCACGGCCATTGCCTCCTGCCGCAGCGCGCCGATGTCGGGCAGGAAGGATGCGCCGCCGATCTCGTTTACCGGCAGGCGGACGGCGGCGGCGGTGCGATCGAGGATCAGGGGGGTCAGCGCGCGAAGGACGCGCTGCCCCTCGGTCTGGCCGAGCGGGAAGAGGCGCAGCGCGGCCTGGACGAGGTTCGCGGCCATCGCCTGCAGGTAGGCCAGCGCGACCGGTTCGGCCGGGAGGCCGGCGAGGCGGGCGGCGCGGCCGACGGCGACGGGAAAGGCGAGGTCGGGCAGGTCCATCTCCCACGCCGCGCGGGTCGTGGCGGCGAAGGCCGCGCCCTGGCGCAGGGTCTCGGCCCGACGGCTGGCGGAGGGGGACAGGGCGGCGGCGAGGTCGGACAGCGTCGTCAGTTCGTCCGCCTCGGCCCGGTGGGCGGCGCCGATCAGGATCGTGTCGGTCCGGCCCGCCCCCTCCTCGATCACCAGCGCCAGCCAGTGCCGCAGCGAGGCGCCGTCCGAGACCGCGCCGTCCGCCACCGCCGCCTCCAGCCCGTGTGACCAGGCGAAGCCGCCGGTCGGATAGCTGGACGTGAACCATTGCGTCAGCGTGAGGAGGGCGGCCGCGTCCATTCAGTCCGCCGCGCCGTGGGACGGGTCGTCGTGGGAATGGCCGTGCCCGTGATGGCGCCGGTGGTCATGATCGTGGTGATGGGCATGACCCTCCTCGCCGTGGTCGTGCCCCATCGTCCGCCCCGCGCCGTAGGCGCCACCCTCCGGACGGAACGGCCCGGTGACGTCCGTCACCACGGCACCGAGGCCATCCAGCATCGCCCGCAGCACCGGGTCGCGGCGCAGCAGCAGGCGGTCCGCCTCGATCCGGCAGGGGGTGTGGCGGTTGCCGACGTGCCAGGCGATCCGGGCCAGCGTGTCCGACCGCACCTCCATCAGCGCCTCGTCCGCCGCCATGACGGCGACCAGCCGGCCGTCCTCCAGCTCGAATGCCCAGTCGTCCCCCACGTCGGCAAGCTGAGGCAGGTCGGCGACGAACTCCGTCCCGCCCATGCCCGTCAGCCGCCGCCGCCGCACCAGCCGCGCCTCGAAGTCGAGAGCGACACGGTCGTCCGGCACCTCGCCCGCGGCGAGCGGCCGGACGGTGCGGGCGACGGGCGCGGTCATTTGCCGGCGACCAGGCGGATCGGCGTCAGCGGGTCGCTGCGCACGCCGTCGCTCTCGTTCCAGACCATGTAGCCGATGCCGAGTTCGGGCAGGTAGTCAATAGCCTCGATGTAGGTGTCGGACGTCGCGTAGGCGATCAGCACCGGAACGACGCGGTAGGTGCAACCGCCGATCTGGTCGGTCCGCTCCGCGTCGTAGACCTGCGACTGCGCCTCCTGGCGTTCGCCGTCGAAGCCGTCGACCGCGACGTCGATCTGCCAGCGCCCGCCGGGAGACGGCACCGGCATCTCGAGAGGAGGCATGCCGTAATCGTAGGTCACGACAGTCGACGGATTGGTGACGCCGTGCAGAAGCGCCTCGTACCGGAGCAGGTGCGTGCCCTGCGCCACCTCCATCCGGTAGGTCTGCTCTCCGCCCTCGATCCCGTCGACGCGGATGACGCCGGGGTCGGCGCTGCGAAAGATCTCGGTCGTGCCGCCCTCGAATTCCACGCGGATACCGCGCGCGAGGCTGTCGGCCGTGGGACAGGCCTGCTGCGCCGTCGCCACGCCGGCAGAGGCAAGCGCCGCGGCCGCGAGGATGAGAGTCGTTCGTGTCATCGGCCGGTCCGTCCCCCTGTCGAGCGGCGCGCAATCTCGCGCCGCGGCGACAGTAGCAGATTCGCGGCCGGTGTCGCGATCAGAGGGCGATCAGATCGCGGAAGACGTGGCGCGGAATGTCGTGCCGATGCAGGCCGCGCCGTGCGAGCTCGGCGTCGGACAGCGACATCAGGCGCTGCATCTCGGCCTGGCGCTCGTCGATGCGCAGGGCGATGGCACGGGCCTCCATCAGCATCGTGAAGAACGATGCGATGCGGGTGCCGATGCGCGGGCGGGGGGCGGTGAAGCCGTCGGTGGCGGTGTGGGCCATGTGCGTCTCCTGTCGAGTGTCTGTTGCTCCCTCGACAGGAGAGGTAGGTGGTTTCTGCGGTGCGGCATAGGCCCGATCCCGAAAGGCCGCCTTGCGCTGGGCTCATATCAGCTCGCGGGCGTAAGGCCGGTCAGGCCGTTCGTCCAGGCCCGGCCGGCCGCCCGGTCGGTGACCTGCGTCTCGATGCCGAAGCCCAGCGCCGGGAACCAGACCGAGCGCCGGTCCTCGTCACGGCCCTCGCCCCTCAGCGTGACGGTCGCGGTCAGCACGTCGTAGGCGCATCCGCCCAGCGTCACCTGCCGGGGCTCGGTGAACGCGAAGGAGGCGGCCAGCGTCGCGGCGAGGTTCGTCACCATGCCGGAATGGTCCGACGACTCGCCCGAGACGCGGACGGTGGTCCGCCACACCTCGCCCGCGCGGGGGAGTGGCGGACGGCCCGCGTAGGAATAGTCGATCTCGGCCTCGTACCAGACGCCGATGACGTCGGGCGGGAACGACCCGACCGCCTGCCGTTCGACGTAGAGGCCGTGGCGCGCGATCCGCTGGTCGGACTGCCCCGCCCCGGCGGAATAGGCGATCCGGACGAGGTCGGGCGCGATCGCCGCGACCGTCCCGCGATCTCCGTTCGCCCGGGTGAAGACGGCCCCGGCCGCCATGTCCGCCGGCGTGACGCACTGCGCCGACGCGGGGCCGGCCGCGAGGGCGACGAGGAGGGCGTACAGCCGTCCCATCTCAGAACAGGAAGTACCGCTGCGCCATCGGCAGCACCTCGGCCGGCTGGCAGGTGAGCAGTTCGCCGTCGGCGCGGACCTCGTAGGTCTCGGGGTTCACCTCGACCTTGGGCAGGCGGTCGTTCAGCTTCATGTCCGCCTTGCCGATGCCGCGCGTGCGTTCCACCGCGACCGCCTGCTTGCCGAAGCCCTGGCCGACGCCTGCCTCCAGCCCTGCCCTGCTGACGAAGGTGACGGACGTGGCGAGCCGGGTCCGGCCGTAGGCGCCGAACATCGGCCGGGTATAGACCGGCTGCGGCGTGGGGATCGAGGCGTTGGGGTCGCCCATCTGCGCCGCGACGATGGCGCCGCCGATCAGCACCATCTCGGTCTTCACGCCGAAGAAGGCGGGGTCCCACAGGACGAGGTCGGCGCGCTTGCCCTCCTCCACCGACCCGGTCTCGTGCGCGATCCCGTGGGCGATGGCCGGGTTGATCGTGACCTTGGCGATGTAGCGGCGGGCGCGGAGATTGTCGTTCTGCCCCTGCTCCTCGTTCAGCCGTCCGCGCTGGCGCTTCATCTTGTCGGCGGTCTGGAACGTGCGGATGATCACCTCGCCGACCCGCCCCATCGCCTGGGAGTCCGACGCGATGATCGAGAAGGCGCCCATGTCGTGCAGGATGTCCTCGGCCGCGATGGTCTCGCGCCTGATGCGGCTCTCGGCGAAGGCCACGTCCTCGGGAATCGACTTGTCGAGGTGGTGGCAGACCATGAGCATGTCGAGATGCTCTTCCAGCGTGTTCACGGTGAACGGCCGCGTGGGGTTGGTCGAGGACGGGATCACGTGCGCCTCGCCGCAGATGCGGATGATGTCGGGCGCGTGCCCGCCGCCCGCGCCCTCGGTGTGGAAGGCGTGGATGGTGCGGCCCTTCAGCGCGGCGACGGTGTTCTCGACGAAGCCGCTCTCGTTCAGGGTGTCGGTATGGATCATCGCCTGCACATCCATCGCGTCGCAGACGGAGAGGCAGCAGTCGATGGCCGCGGGAGTCGTGCCCCAGTCCTCGTGCAGCTTCAGCGCCGCCGCGCCCGCCCGCACCTGCTCTTCCAGCGCCGCCGGCAGCGCGGCGTTGCCCTTGCCCGAGAACAGCAGGTTCATCGGAAAGGCGTCGGCCGAGCCCAGCATGTTGGCGATGTGCCACGGCCCCGGCGTGCAGGTCGTCGCCAGCGTGCCGTGCGCCGGGCCGGTGCCGCCGCCGATCATCGTGGTGATGCCGCTCGCGAGCGCGTCGTCGATCTGCTGCGGGCAGATGAAGTGAATGTGGCTGTCGATCCCGCCCGCGGTGACGATCCGGCCCTCTGCGGCGATGGCCTCGGTCCCCGGGCCGACGACGATGTCGACGCCGGTCTGGGTGTCGGGATTGCCGGCCTTGCCGATCTTCGCGATGCGCCCGTCCTTGAGACCGATGTCGGCCTTGTAGATGCCGGAATGGTCGAAAATCAGCGCGTTGGTGATGACCGTGTCGACCGCGCCCTGCGCCCGCGTGGCCTGGCTCTGCCCCATGCCGTCGCGGATCACCTTGCCGCCGCCGAACTTCACCTCCTCGCCATAGATCGTGCGGTCGCTCTCGACCTCGATCCACAGCTCGGTGTCGGCGAGCCGCACCCGGTCGCCGGTCGTGGGGCCGAACATCGCGGCATAGTCGCGGCGGGAGATCGTGGCGGGCATGGCGGCTCCTTCTCGTCGCCTCCCACCTTGGAGGGGCCGCGCGGTGCTGCCAAGCGCAAGGCGGCAGCCCGCGGAAGGGATTGATCCCGGCTGCCTGTTTTCGAGGCGGTTCGCCGGACGCCCGCCTCACCCGCGGAGAGATCATCGATTGCGCGGCATCCTGTCGCAGGCTAGGCTGCTTCGGGAGCGGCCGGACGGGCGCTTTTGCCCTCTTCTTCGCCGGCCGCGCGAAGAAGGATTTATCATGAGACTTTTGTTGACCGCCGGACTGTTCGCGCTCGCCGGCACCGCCTCGGCCGAGGTGTCGGTGGAGCGGGGCGATTACCTCGTGCGCGGCCCGATGGGCTGCGGCAACTGCCACACGCCGCTGGGTCCGGACGGCCCCGTGGCCGGGCAGGAGCTGGCCGGGCGGCTGGTCGAGGAGACGCCGATGTACACGGCCTACGCCGCGAACCTCACGCCGGCCGGCCCGATCGCGGACTGGACCGACGAGGAGCTGGGCCGCGCCATCCGCGAAGGCATCCGTCCCGACGGGACGGTGATCGGCCCGCCGATGCCGATCGTGCTGTACCGCCACATCTCGGACGACGACCTCGCTTCGATCGTCGCGTTCCTGCGCACCGTTTCGCCGGTCGAGAACGAGGTGCCCGAGAGCACCTACAACATCCCCCTGCCGCCCGCCTACGGCCCGCCGGTGGAGAGCGTCAGCGCGCCGGAGCCGGGCGTCACGGAGGAGTGGGGCGGCTACGTCGTCACCCTTGCGCACTGCATGGAGTGCCATTCGCCGATGGGCGAGATGGGGCCGATGTCCGACCCGGCCGGCGGCCACATGGGCCAGGGCGGGATGGAGTTCCACGGGCCGTGGGGCGTCTCCGTGGGGCCGAACATCACGCCGTCCGAGGACGGCATCGCCAGCTATTCCGACGACGAACTGAAGGCGATGATCACCCAGGGGGTGCGGCCCGACGGCACGCCGATGCTGCCGCCGATGCCCTATCCGTACCTCGCCCGGATGACGCCGGAGGACCTGGACGCGGTGGTCCTGTACCTGCGGTCGATCCCGCCGCTTCCGTCGGGAGGCTGAGTTACCTGCTCGCAAACCCGGTCGCTGGGATCGGTCGAGGCCCCGGGTCAAGCCCGGGCCGGGTTTTCCGGGGATGACCCGCCCCGGCCCTGAGCCGGGGCCTCGAACAGCAATGCGGGACGGTCGCGGTCGTAATCTCCGGCGAGTCGGCTGGCGGTATTACCGCGCCGCGTCGAACTCCGGATCGGGGGCGACGCCCAGCGCCGTCACCAGCGCGTTGGTCTGTGCGGCCATCCCGATCACCGACAGCAGCTCGGCATGCTGCGCCTCCGTCATGCCCTTCCCCTTCGCCGCCGCGGTGTGGGAGTGGACGCAGTAGGCGCAGCCGTTGGCGGTGGAGACGGCGACGTAGACCATCTCCTTCACCAGCGGGTCGAGCGCGCCCGGCGCCATGACGGCCGACAGCTGCTCCCACACCGCCCTCAGCCGCGGCGGGTCGTGGGCGAGCGTGCGCCAGAAGGCGTTGACGAAGTCGGTGCCGCGGGCGGTGCGGATCGCGTCGAAGACGGCGCGCGCCTCGGGCGACGCCTCATCGTCGGACAGCGGCCGGAGCGTCGCCATCAGCGTTTGCCCCCCGAAAGGCGACGGTGGTTGGCGCGGGTCAGCTTGCGGATCGGCTTCAGCGTCGCCATCGCCACCTGCGGCCCCGTCTGCAGCGCCATCGCGGCGGCGGTCGCGGCCGCCGCGGCCTCGGCGAAGGCGGGGCCCTTCTCCGTCACCATGCGCCGGCTCTCGTCCGCCACCACCGGCCACATGCCGGCAAGGCCCCATATCCGCATCGCGATGACACCCTGTGCCTCGGCGATCATCATGGAGCCTTGGATCCAGGGCTCCATCCACGCGGTGAAGGGAAACAGCGGCTTGCTCACAGCAGCGCGAACACCCGGCCGGGCCCGCCGGTTCCGCCGCGGTGCTTCGGCGCGCCGACGATGGCCGTGGCGCCGGTCGCCGGAACCTGGTCGAGGCCGGTCAGGCACTCGATCCCGAACCGGCCCGACGGCAGCCACGAATAGTGCACCGCGAAGTCGGCCGAGTTGCCGGGGTCGAGCGACAGCGTGTCCACCCCGATCGCACCGGCGCCCGCCTCCATCAGCAGGTCCGTCGCGGCCTTGGAGAAGCCGGGGAAGGCCAGGTTGGTGCCGTCGCCGCGGAAGCTTTCGTCGCCGACCTTCGCCGCCCAGCCGCTGTGCATCGCCACCAGCGCGCCCTCGGGCAGGTCGCCGTTCGCGCTGGTCCAGGCCTCGATGTCCTCGGGCTCCACCATCGCGTTGGGATCCTCGCTCGCCTTGGCCGAGATGTCGACGACGCAGAGCGGGCACATGAGGGACTCGACGGGGATCTCGTCGACCGAGTTGCCGTCGGCGGAGAAGTGCATCGGCGCGTCGATGTGGGTGCCGGTATGCTCGTCGATGGTCAGCTTGTAGAGGTTGTAGCCGTCCGCGGCGAGGTCGTAGACCTTGTCGTAGACGATGCCGGGCTCGCCGGAGAAGGTGGGGAACGTCTCGTCGTAGGTGTGGGTCAGGTCGACGATCCGCCCCGACGCCTGCGCCAGCAGCGGCCTGGCGCTCATCAGCCCGGCGGCGACGCTGGCCGCGCCGACCGCGGCGGCGCCGGTGAAGAGCTGGCGGCGCGACAGGGTCTCGCGCTTGACGTTCTCGATGAGGCAGGCGTTGCACATGGCGGCTTCTCCACTGTCGCTGGCGGGCTCTTCCGGCGGCCCGTTCGCCCACTGAACACCCGCTTCGCGGTGTCGCGCAAGGCTATGTCAGAGGTCGCCCATGACGCGGCCGTTGAAGCCGTATATGCGCCGCGCGCCGCCGATCCCGATCAGGCGCACCTCGCGGCTCTGCCCCGGCTCGAACCGGACGGCGGTGCCGGCGGCGATGTCGAGCCGCCGGCCGCGGGCGGCGTCGCGGTCGAAGTCGAGCGCGGGGTTCGTCTCGGCGAAGTGGTAGTGGCTGCCCACCTGCACCGGCCGGTCGCCGGTGTTCGCCACCATCAGCACGATCGCCTCGCGCCCCTCGTTGAGGGCGATGTCGCCCGCCGCCGTCTCGATCTCTCCGGGGATCATACCTTGCCTCCGATCTTCTGCATCGCTTCGGCCGCGGCGGCGTCGAAGGCCGCCTCCAGCCACGGGGCGGCGCCGCGGCAGGCGTCGACCACCCGCTCGGCGCCTTCGAGGTACTGCGCGGGATCGTCGTCCGTCCACGCCTCGGGCAGGCGCACGATGTCGCGCACGTTCGACGTCTGGTCAGCGATCTTGATCCGCCGCACGCCATCGGGCGCGGTCTTCATGTGCTCGGCCTGCCGCCGCTTGCGCTCCGGCCGGGGCAACCCCTCCCACTCCGGCGAGTCCGTCATGCCGTCCACCAGCCGCGCCACGTCCGAGCCGAAGCTCTCCTCGATCTCGTCGAGCGTCGTGTCGCTGTCCTCGACCACGTCGTGCAGCAGCGCCGCGATCACCTCGCACGCCTCGCCGCCCGCCTCGGCCACCAGCGCCGCCACCTCGATCACGTGGTTCACGTACGGCACGTCGCTGGCGCCGCGCCGCCGCTGGTCCGCATGGATGCGGGCGGCGAAGTGGGCGGCGGCGGTGATCCGGCGCAGCATCGGTTCAGCGGATGGGGTCATGCACGGTGACGAGCTTGGTGCCGTCGGGGAACGTGGCCTCGACCTGCACCTCGTGGATCATCTCGGGGATGCCCTCCATGCATTGGTCGCGGCGGATCACCTGCGCCCCCGCCTCCATCATGTCGGCGACCGAGCGGCCGTCGCGGGCGCCCTCGACCACGGCGTCGGTGATGAGCGCGATCGCCTCGGGGTAGTTCAGCTTCACCCCGCGGGCGAGGCGCTTGCGGGCGACCTCGGCCGCCATCGCGATGAGCAGCTTGTCCTTTTCCCGGGGGGTCAGTTGCATGGCGTCACAGCCTCCAGACTTTTGGAAGATCGGCCTGCCCGAGCGTTTCGAGCAGCGGAACGAGGATACGGCGCAGCGCCAGCCCGTCCGGCGCGGTCAGGCGGGCGAACATCAGGCCCTCGGCGATGAGGCTCGCCCCGCCGTGGCGGCCGAGCGCGGCGCGCGTGGCGTCGAGGCGGGCGGCGGCGTCCGGCGCGGCGAGCAGGATCGAGGCGAAGGCGGCGTGGCCGGGCGCGCTGCGGGCGAGGAGGGCGGCCGGATCGCCCTCCAGCCGCAGGCGGTCGGCGAAGGCGAGGCGGCCATCGGTGCGGACCGTCCAGCTCTCGCGGAAGCGGCCCCGTCGAACCGTCTCGCCCATCGCCGCGCGGCCGAGGATCACCGCCTCGGCCACCAGGGCGCGGGCGCCGGGGGCGAGGTCGAGGTCGAGCGTCCGGTCGAGGGCGCAGCCGTCGAAGAGGATCGTCTCCTGCGGCAGCCAGCGAAGCGCCGCGCCCTCCCCGGCCGAGAGCCGGACGAGGCTGCACGCCGGTTTGGGCCCGTTCGCGCGATAGGCCCGCTCGGCGGCCTGGGTGGACAGGGTCAGCGCGGCGCCCGGCATCGCCTCGGCCGCGACGTCCATCCGGTCGCCGGCGGTCAGCCCGCCGGCGGTGTTCAGCAGCACCGCCTCGAGAGACGGTCCGGCACCGCGCGGGAACAGCAGCTTCAGCGAGCCTTCCTGCCGCAGCGCGCCGATGACCGACGCCGCCCGCGGGCCGGGGACCGCGGACAGTCGCACGGCGCCGCGCGCCCGCGGCGGGGCGGGCGCTCTGTCGGTCTCGGCAAGGGTGGCGCGGTCGAGCAACGGGACCCCGGTCCTGGCAATTCCGGGGCAGACTGACCGACGCGGCGGCGCAAGACCAGAGGCGAGCGACCCGCGGCACACCGGCCGCGGGCGGGACCGGGCCAGGTGCCGCGAGAATGGGCAGGGCGCGGGCGCCCCGCCGTCCGCCTCAGTTCGGGTTGTCCATCCGGATCGACGTCCGCACCGAGCCCGTCACGTCCGTGTCGAAGATCACGCGCACCTGCCGCTTGGCAGAGCCGTACGGCGCATCGGTCCACGGCTGCTCGTAGACCGACGTCCCCGACGCATTCGCGATCCGGCCGGCCGGCACCACCGACTCCACCGTCCGCGCCCAGCCGCCGAACGGCAGCGCGGTCCCGGTATCGACCACCCAGATCCGGTCCGCCGTCGGCTGGTCGTGCTCGACGAGGACGGGATTGCGCATCTCCTGGCTGACGCCGTGAAAGACGTTGGCCGCGACGGTCACGTTCCGCATCCGGTTGTTGTCGAGCGAGGCGAACGTCGTGTCCACGCCCTCCACCCGGTCGATGTAGCCGTTGATCGAGCGGAAGACGTTCGAGGTGACGGTCAGCCCGTGGATGTAGTGGTTCGGCCCGTACGGCTTGATGACGAAGAACCGGAACCAGTCCGCCACGTCGTTCGCCGTGAAGATGTTGCCGGTGACCGTCAGCCCCCCGAAGCTGAACTGCGTGCCGAGGGCCGGAGTCGCGTCGTGCTCGTTCGTCCACTCGATGAAGTTGTTGTCGATGTAGTTGCCGTTCACCAGCGTCTTGATGTTGGACGAGGTGAAGATGATGCCGCCCTTGCGCACGCCGTTGGGCGTCTCGTCCCCGTGGAACCAGTGATTGCCGGTGATGACCGAGCCGGACCCGCCGATGACCGCGAAATGCGCGAACATCATGACCCGGCAGTCCCGGATCTTCAGATCGTTGGCGTTGGTGTTGAGCGCGATGGTCTGGCGGTCCGCCACCGCCAGCGACTGCTCGTTCGACTGGAAGTTGCAGCGGTCGATCAGCATCCCCTGGCAGCCCGCCCCGATCGAGGTGATGCCCCGGTGCTCGGGCTTGTTGATGGCGCAGTCCTTGAGGTGGAAGATCAGCCCCTGCCGCGGCAGCAGCAGTGCCGACGCCTTGCCGTTGCACTGGAAGTCCACGCTGTCGATCACGAACTGGCCGAGATCGTCGTAGCCCGAGAAGTCGAGGAGATAGCGGTAGCGCACGAAGGTGAAGTGCTGCGAGCCCTCGGCATCGTAGAGCGGCGCCGACAGGGTGATCCGCTGCTGCCCCACGTTCACCTCGCGCACGTAGACCTCGCGCCCCACGCCGTTGCCGTGGACGCGGGAGCCGCGCTCGATGTTGGCGATGTTGGCGACGTTGGTCAGGGTCAGCGGGCTGGAGGCGGCGTAGGTCGCCTGGCTCTGCACGCTGGTCGCTGTCCAGTCGGGTCCGTCGATCGGCTGGAACTGTCCGTTCCGGATGACGCGCCGGGTGAAGTAGGTCGTGCGCGACGGATCGCAGGCCTGCATGTCGAGGGGCTTCGACAGGCCGATCCGCCGGCCGCACAGGTCGAGGCTCTCGTGGTCCGAGAAGTTCAGCAGCGCCTGGAAGGCCTTGCGGAACGCCTGCTCCTCGTTTCCGAAGGCGTCGAGGTAGCTTTCGAAGTGGAAGTCCTTCTGCAAGATGAAGCGGCGGTCGTCGGGGACGACGACCTTGCCCTCGAACCGGACGCGGTTCTGCATTGTCACGTCGGCGTTCAGGTAGTAGGTGCCCGCCGGCACCAGCACCTCGCGCCCGTCCGCCGCGGCGTCCGCGGCGTTGAAGGCCGCCGCGTCGTTCGTCGTGCCGTCGCCCCGTGCGCCGTAGTCGCGCACGTCCACCTGGGACAGCATGTCCCGCAGGAAGACGGACGTGATGTCCTCGATGACGATGTCGTCCACCCGCAGGACGCCGCCGTTGGGTCCGGTGAAGTCGAGCCCCAGGTGCCCGAGGACCGCGCCGGTCCACACCATGCCGACGCCGCCGCGGGTGCCGGTGCCGACGATGGCCGACACCTCCACCACCTCGCCGTAGGCGGTCAGCTGCGTCGCCGGGCCGGCCGTCCCCACGCCGCCCAGCGGCGCCGAGGCCGAGGTGCCGGCCCAGCCGGCGATGCGGACCTGGGGCAGCGCGCCGGCGACGGCCTTCACCCGCGCGGTGATGCGCAGGTAGCAGCCCGGCAGGATCGGCGTGTCGCCCATGAAGCGGATCTTCTGGACCGAGGCCGTCTTCACCAGCTCCATGCAGCCGCCGAAATCCTGGTCCGCTGGCACGTAGACCCCGCCCCCTGCGCCGGCGTAGGTGTCGGACCCCGGCGTGCCGTCGCCGCTCGACCAGACGCCCAGCCCGGCCGCGAACGGCGGCGGCATCAGGACCAGACCGTCGGTGATCGCCTTGTTCATGTGTCGTGTCCCCTCGCCCGATGACCTTGGCCGCGTCGGGATTGCACCCGGGCGGTTCGCGATCGCTATCAGGCAGGGGTGAAGGGGGGCTGGCCGCGCCGCGCGGCCGGCGGGGGCGGGACGCAACGCCCCGCGGGCCGGATCAGACGCCGACGTCGGGCGCGGGCAGGATGCGGGCGCCGTTGATCTTCCAGCCGTCCTCGGTGCGGATCATCTCGTACTCGACGACGTGCATCGCGCCCTCCGGGCCCTTGACCAGAACCCGCTGCAGCCACGCCGCGCCGCGTTCGTCCAGCTCCAGGAACCGCGCGTCGGAGTTCGACCAGACCATCGGGTATCCGGTCTCGACCATCGTGCCGAAGTTCTCGGCCGTGCCGAACAGGCGCTGGATCATCGGGCTGGCATGGCGCCACGCCTCGGAGACGTCGCGGTCGTTGAAGGCCTGCAGCTGTCGCGAGATCACGTCCTCGATCCCCGCCCGTTCCGAGGTCTCCTGGGCGACGAGTGGGGCGGCGGCGAGGCAGAGGGCGAGGGTCAGAGCGGTGCGCATGGGGCTCTCCAGTCCGGTATCGTGCGAGGAGATACGGGCGCCACGGCCGTCCGGTTGCATTTTCGCGTGGCCGCGTCACATCCCTGAGGAACGGCCCCGCGGCAGGAGGAGTTCGGCGCCCCATGTCCTACTCGCTGCAATCCTCCGACGGGTCGGTGCAGGCCTTCCTGCGCCGCGTCGCGTCGGAGCAGATGGACGCGGCGGAGGCGGCGATGGCCGGCGAGACCGGCATGGACCGCGCCGCCGCGATCCATGACGCCCGCAAGCGGCTGAAGAAGCTGCGCGGCCTCGTCCGTCTCATGCGGGGCGGCTTTCCGGACTACTCCGCCGCGAACAGGTCCATGCGGAACGCTGCCCGCCTGCTCTCCGACCTGCGCGACCGGACCGCGGTGATCGAGACCTACGACCGCCTGATGGCGGGCGACAGCGCGGCCGGGATCGACGGTCGGCGGACCCGCCCCCTGCGCCTCGCCTTCGAGGCGGCGCGGGACGAGGCGATGGCGGCGCCTGATCTGGACGACAGAGTCGCCGCCTTCCGGGACGCGCTGGCGGCGATCCGGAAGGACGTTGACGGGTGGCGACTGACCGAGAACGGATGGGACGCTCTCGAACTGGGTCTCCTTCGCACCTACGGCCGCGCCCGCGACGACCTGGCGCCCGCGAAGAAGAGCCGCGACGGAGCCGCGATCCACGAGTGGCGCAAGCGGGTGAAGTACAACTGGTACCACACGCGCCTGCTGCGCCGGCTGTGGCCGGAGGTGCTGACCCCGCGGGCGGAGGAGCTGAGCCGCCTGTCCGACCTCCTCGGCGACCGGCACGATTTCGACGTCTTCCGTCCGCACCTGGCCGACGCGCCGCTGGACGCGGACCTCGTCGCGCAGCTGGAGCAGGCGATGGCGGCCCGCATCGAGGCGCAGGAGGCGGAGGCGTTTGCCCTCGGCCGGCGCCTCTTCGCCGCGAAGCCGAAGGCGCTGGCGCGGGAGTGGCGCGCCTGCTGGCGGGTCCGCTTCCGCTAGCCCAGCCTGCCGGCCAGCCCGTCCTCGATCAGCCGCACGCTGTTCTCGACGCCGTACAGCGCGATGAATCCGCCGAAGCGCGGCCCCTCGGACGCGCCGAGCAGCACCTCGTAAAGCGCCTTGAACCAGTCGCGCAGCGGCTCGAACCCGTGCTCCTTGCCGACGGCGAAGACCATCGACTGCAGCGCCTCGGGATCGGCCTCGCCGTCCCACGCCTGCAGCCGCGCCTTCAGGTCCTCCATCGCCGCCCGCTCGGTGTCGGTGGGGGCGCGGTAGGTCTTGGTCGGCTTCACCCGATCGTTGTAGTAGCGCACCGCCCCCGCGGCCGCGCCGTCGAGGCCCGGATGCGTCTGCGGCGAGGCGTCCGGCGCGTAGCGGCGGATGAAGCCCCAGAGCGTGTCCTTGTCCTCGGCCCCCGACACGGCGGCGAGGTTCAGCAGCATCTGGAACGGCACCACCATGTCCGACGCCGGCGGCTGGCCGCGGTGGATGTGCCAGACCGGGTTGGCGAGCCGCGCCTTCTCGTCCTGCCCGTCGAACGCCCGCAGCTGCTGGTGATACTCGTCCACCGCCTTGGGGATGACGTCGAAATGCAGCCGCTTCGCGGTCTTCGGCTTCTGGAACATGAAGTAGGACAGCGAGTCGGTCCCGGCATAGGCCAGCCACTCGTCCATCGTCAGGCCGTTGCCCTTGGACTTGGAGATCTTCTGCCCGAACTCGTCGAGGAACAGCTCGTAGGTGAAATGGTTCGGCGCCCGGCCGCCCAGCACCTCGCAGATGCCGTCGTAGATCGGCGTGTTGGTGGAGTGGTCCTTGCCGTACATCTCGAAATCGACGCCGAGCGCGGCCCAGCGGGCGCCGAAATCCGGCTTCCACTGCAGCTTCACGTTGCCGCCCGTGACCGGCAGCGTCCATTCCCGCCCGCTCTCGTCGTCGAACGTGATCTCGCCCTTCGCGCCATCCACGTGCTTCATCGGCACGTAGAGGACGCGACCAGTCTCGGGGTGGATCGGCAGGAAGCAGGAATAGGTCTGCTGCCGCTCCTCGCGCAGCGAGGCGAGCATGATCTTCATGATCGCGTCGTAGCGCTCGGCCGCGAGACGGAGCGTGTCGTCGAACCGGCCCGAGCGGTAGAACTCGGTCGCGCTGATGAATTCGTACTCGAACCCGAAGCTGTCGAGGAAACGCCGCAGCATCGCGTTGTTGTGGTCGCCGAAGCTGGCGTGCGTGCCGAACGGGTCGGGCACCGTCGTCAGCGGTTCCTGCAGATGCTCGCGCAGCATGTCGGTCTGCGGCACGTTATCCGGCACCTTGCGCATCCCGTCGAGGTCGTCGGAAAAGCAGATCAGCCGGGTGGGCAGGTCGCTGATCGCCTCGAAGGCGCGGCGGATCATCGTGGTGCGCAGCACCTCGCCGAAGGTGCCCATGTGGGGCAGGCCGGACGGGCCGTAGCCGGTCTCGAACAGGACGTGCCCGCTGGCCGGCGGGGCCTTGTCGAACCGCTTGAGCAGGGCCCGCGCCTCCTCGAACGGCCAGGCCTTGCTGGTCATCGCCACGTCGCGCAGGTCGGACATGCCCTCGCCCCTTCATGTCGGCAGGAAGTGCGGCGTCGTCCCTAGTCCCGGCGGCGTGGCCCGTCAATCGGAGGGGCCGTGCCTTGCCCGGTCGCCGCGGCGTGCTTATTCCAGTGTCGCAACGAAGAAGCGAAGGCCAGGGCAATGTCCGACACCCCCTCTCTCGAACCGACCGACGCGCTGATCGCGCTGATGATCGCCGTGTCGGCCTCGGACGAGGACATCCGCACCGCCGAACTGGTGACGATCACCAACATCGTGAACAACCTGCCGGTCTTCGCCGACTACGACACCGCGCACATCCCGACGATGAGCCGGCTGGTGTTCGACCTGTACGCGCAGGAGGACGGCCTCGACGCGCTGTTCGACCTGATCCGCACCGCCCTGCCCCGCCGCCTGTGGGAGACCGCCTACGCCATGGCCTGCGACGTCGCCGCCGCGGACGGCCGGATCGAGGGCGCCGAGGCGCGGATGCTGGAGGAGATCCGCCACGAGCTGGAGATCGACCGCCTCCACGCCGCGGCCATCGAGCGCGGCGCGCGGGCGCGGTATCAGAGGCTGTAGGAGCGGAAGGCGGTCCGGGCGCACCAGTTGAAGGCCGGAGCTTCGTGCTGAGAGGGCGCGAGCTCGATTTGATTGGCGAGATCGATCCTGGAACATCCGGAGGGCGGCGTCTGGCCGCGCTCAGACGCTCCGACGGGGCGGTAGAAGCGCTTTATCTGGCCTCCCCCGGACGACCTCGACCATCTCGCAGGTGGTGAGGAAGCGTCTGGCCGGGGGGCGGCCAGACGCTGCCCGGGCCGCTGGCGCGGCTGAGTCCGGGCGGGCGCCAGGCTCCACGCCATCCCTGTTTCCGAAGTCGGGTCAGGTCTCGCGGCCAAGTCGCGGTTAGGAGACTCTTGCAGCCGCCCTCCGCTCAAACCCCCGGCACCGCGCCCCGCCGGCCATTGCCGCACGCCCGGCAGCCCGGCATGAAGGGCCGATGCTCGACGCCTACGCCCGCCGCCTGATCGACCCGCCGCTGAACCGCCTCGGCGCACGTCTCGCCGCGCGGGGCATCGCACCGGACCACGTCACGCTCGTCGGCCTCGCCTTCGGCCTGCTGGCCGCCGTCCTGATCGCGGTCGGCTGGACGCTGGCCGCCCTGATCCCCATCGCCGGCTCTCGCCTGTGCGACGGGCTCGACGGCGCCGTCGCCCGCGCGAGCCGCAGGACCGACTACGGGGGTTACCTCGACATCGCGACCGACTTCCTGTTCTACGGCGTCGTCCCGCTCGCGTTCGTCCTGAACGACCCCGCCGGCAACGGCGCGTCGGGAGCGTTCCTCCTCGCCTCCTTCTACTTCAACGGGGCGACGTTCCTCGGCTACGCCATCCTGGCCGAGAAGCGGCGGATGGAGACGGACGCGCAGGGGGTGAAATCGCTCTACTTCTCGAACGGCCTGCTCGAGGGCACCGAGACGATCCTTCTCTTCGTCCTCGTCTGCCTTCTCCCCTCGACCTTTCCCACGCTCGCCTGGATCTTCGGCGCCCTGTGCTTCCTGTCCGGTGCGCTGCGCCTGTGGGGCGCCCGGCTGGTCTTCCGCGAGCGGGTTTGACCGCCTGCGCCCGGCCGGATAAGGCGCCACGGGGCGTGAGGGACAGATGCGGACCACGATCAGGGGCGGCGACGACGAGACGGCCGGTTTGCTGGCATCGGCGCTGGGGGACCGCGGCGCCACGGTCGATCGCCGGCCGGAGGACGGGCCGCTCCGCGTCGCCTGCGGCGACCGCCCCGCGATCACCCTGATTACGCTGCCCCGCGCGCCCGGTGACATCGTGCGGCACCTCGAGGCAGGCCATATCCTGGTGGCGCCGCTTCACGCCGGTCCACCCGTCGCCGGCGTCTGGCGCCCGCGCCTCTCCGCCGGCAGCCTCGCCAGCCGGCTGCTGGACGGCTCCGCTGAGGGCGCCCTCGCCGACGACCCGTCCGGCAGCCGCCTCTACCGGGTCGGCGCCCGGGCGCTCGACCTGTGCTTCGTCGTCGCCGTCGCCGTGCTGCTCGGCTGGACCTTCCCCCTGATCGCCCTCTGGATCCGCCTCGACAGCCCCGGATCGGCGATCTTCGCCCAGACCCGCGTCGGCCGGCACGGGCGCCCCTTCACCTGCCTGAAGTTCCGGTCCATGCGCGCCGGCACGCGGCAGGCCGGCACCCATGAAGTGTCCGCCGACGCGGTGACGCGCCCCGGCCGCCTCCTCCGCCGGCTGAAGCTGGACGAGCTGCCGCAGGCCTGGAACGTGCTCATGGGCGACCTCGCTCTGGTCGGGCCGCGCCCATGCCTGCCCGTGCAGAAGGACCTGATCGCAAGGCGACGGGAGCGGGGCGTCCTGTCCATCCGGCCCGGCATCACCGGTCTCGCCCAGGTGGCCGGCATCGACATGAGCGACCCGGAGCGACTCGCCCGCATCGACGCGGCCTATGCGGCGATGCGGTCCCTGTCGCTCGACCTCGCGCTGGCGTGGAGAACCGTCCGGGGCGGCGGACGGGGCGACCGCGTCGACCGCGGATCGGCCCGTTGAGCGAAATGCCGCTTCCGGATTTGCGTACTTTGTTGATTTTCCGCGGTGCGGCATCCTATCATGGTCGTGATACGGAAGTTACCGGTTCGAAATCGTCGTCGTGCTAGCGACCGCCCCGCACAATTCTATGCCAGAAACATTTCGAGGCTGACGTGGGGCTTGGCAATCTGATCGTTTCCCTGCCGCGGGGGGCAAAGCAGGCCACCCTGGCACTGCTCGACGTGGCGCTCGTACCCATTGCGCTCGTGGGCGCCTACACGCTGCAGCTGAACGGCCTTCCGCCGAGCGAGGCGCTCCTCGATCGCTGGCAGGCCGTGCCTCTCCTGATGCTGATGGCCGGGCTGCTGTGCCTCGCGCTCGGCATCCACAAGGTCCAGCTCAAGGCCTACGAAAGCCGGGCGATCCGGCTGAGCGCGGTGCATGCGGTCGTGATGGGAATCGCGACGGCGATCGTCGACGACATGGCGAACGGCGGCATACCGGCGGCGACGTTCATCACCTTCGGTCTGCTCTACTTCTTCCTCACGACAGGATCGCGATTCCTGTTGCTGCAGATCGTGCTCGCGATCTACCGGCGGAACCACGACCAGGTCCGCGTCATCATCTACGGCGCCGGCCGCACCGGCCAGCAGCTGGCCGCCGCCCTGTCGACGGACGACCGCATCCAGCCGGTCGCGTTCGTCGACGACGACAAGAGCCTGCAATCGACCATCGTCCGGGGCCTGTCGGTCTATTCCCCCCTCACCATCCCCGCGCTGATCCGCGACAAGGGAGCCCACCGCGTCCTGCTTGCCATGCCATCGGTCCCGCGGACGCGGATCAACCAGCTGTCCCGCCAGCTCGAGGACATGGGCGTGGAGGCGCAGACGCTGCCCTCTTTCGCGCAGCTCGCCGGCACCGACACCCAGCTGCTGGTGGAGCAGTTGCGCCCCGTCACGCCATCGCGCCTGCTGCGCCGCGCGCCGCTCGACGCCGAGCTGCCGGGCGGGTCCGAGACCTACGTCGGCCGCAGCGTCATGGTGTCGGGCGGCGGCGGATCCATCGGCTCGGAACTGTGCCGCCAGCTGATCCGGTGCCGGCCGGCGAAGCTCGTCATGGTCGAGTTCAGCGAACTTGCCCTCTACTCCATCACCAACGAGCTGGAGCCGCTGGCGCAGGCGAACGGCGTCACGCTCGTCCCTATCCTCGCCTCGGCCGGAGAGGCCGCGCTGATGCGCAAGGTTCTGACCGACCACGCGGTCGAGATCGTGCTGCACGCGGCGGCCTACAAGCACGTTCCGATCGTCGAGCACAATCCCGTGGCCGGCCTCGCCAACAACGTGCTCGGGACCCAGGTCCTGGCCCAGGCCGCGCTGGACTGCGGGGTCGAACGTTTCATCCTGATCTCGTCGGACAAGGCGGTCCGGCCGCGCAACATGATGGGCGCCTCCAAGCGGCTGGCCGAACTGGTGGTGCAGGACCTCGCGCAGCGCGCCCAGACGACGGGCGGGCGCACGATCTTCTCGATGGTGCGGTTCGGCAACGTGATGAACTCCTCCGGCTCGGTCATCCCGCTCTTCCACGAGCAGATCTCCAAGGGCGGGCCGGTCACCGTCACCCATCGTGCCGTGACCCGCTATTTCATGACGATCCCCGAGGCCGCGCGCCTCGTCCTCGTCGCCGGCACCTTCGCCGAGGGCGGCGAGGTGTTCGTCCTCGACATGGGCGAGCCGATCGCGATCTACGACCTCGCCCGGCAGATGATCGAGGCGATGGGCCACCAGCCCCGGACCGAGGAAACCCCGGACGGCGACATCGAGATCAGGATCACCGGCCTGCGTCCCGGCGAGAAGCTGCATGAAGAGTTGCTGATCGGCCAGGGCCAGCTGACCACGCCGCACCCCAAGATCCTCCTCGCGCGCGAGACCAAGCTGTCCGAGATCGAGGTCGCCGCCGCGCTCAAGGCCCTGCGGGGGGCCGTGGCCGAGGCGGACGTGGCCGGCGTGCGCAGCGTCGTCGCCCGCTTCGTCGAGGGCGGCGAGGCCATCGTGGCCCGCGAGCCGAGCGCGCCGGCACAGCCGCCGGCCAACGTCCCCGCGCCGGGGGCGGCGCCCCAGCCGGTCTGACTTCAGCGGTCGTTGTCGCCGTAGCCGACCGGATTGGCGCTCTGCCACGCCCAGAGGCTGCGGACCATATCGTCGATCCCCAGTTCGGCCCGCCAGCCCAACGCCTCGGCCGCCTTCGCACAGTCGGCCTCCATCGCCGCGACGTCACCCGGACGCCGGGGATGGACCTCGGCCGGAAGCTCCCGCCCGACGGCCCGGCAGAAGGCCGCGTGCATCTCGCGCACCGAATAGCCCCGCCCCGTCCCGATGTTGAGCGCTTCGAAGCCGCTCGTCTCCTCGAACCGGCCCAGGGCCGCCACATGAGCGCGGGCGAGGTCCACGACGTGGATGTAGTCTCGCACCCCCGTCCCGTCCGGCGTGTCGTAGTCGTCGCCCCAGATGCGCAGCGCACCGCGCCGTCCGGTCGCGACCTGCGCCAGGAACGGCATCAGGTTCTGCGGCACGCCCCGCGGATCCTCGCCGATCCGGCCCGAGGCGTGGGCTCCCACCGGATTGAAGTAGCGCAGCGCGATGGCCGCCGCCCCGGGCGTCGCCCGCGCCCAGTCCGCCAGCACGTCCTCGCAGATCGCCTTGGTCCGGCCGTAGGGACTGGTCGGCGCTCGCGGATGGACCTCGTCGTAGGGCAGGTAGACCGGCTCGCCATAGACGGTCGCCGAGGACGAGAAGATCACGCGCCGGCAGTCCCCCGCCGCCATCGCCGACAACAGGGACACGGTGCCGCCGACGTTCACGCGGTAGTAGTCGAGCGGCTTCTCCTCGCTCTCGCCCACCGCCTTGAGACCCGCGAAATGTATCACCGCGTCGGGCCGGTGCGCGGCAAGGATGTCGATCAGGCGTGCGGTGTCGGTGATGTCCGCGTCCAGCACCTCCATCGGCCCGTCCGCAAGCTCGCGCACCCGCGACAGGGCGGTGCGCGAGCCGTTGTCGAAATTGTCGACGACGATCGGCTCGTGCCCCGCCGCCAGCAGCTCCACCAGCGTGTGGGACCCGATATAGCCGGCGCCGCCGGTCACCAGAACGCGCATCGCACCTTCCCCCCTCCGGCCCCTGATAGCCGCGCTGGCCGTCCCGGGGAAAGGCTTCCCCTCGCCCGCGCCTCCGGTCCGGGTCCACTTGCCCCGGATATGCGAACGGGGCGCGCGACCAGCCGCCGCGCACCCCGCCCGGAACGATCAGGGGATCAGTTCTGCGCCGCGTCCGTCACCTCGTGGGTGAACGCGCCCTCGGGCTCGGCGGTGATGACCGGGTCCGACCCGCCGCCGAGCAGAGTGTCGACGGTCCGCTGGTAGGCCTCCTCGTCGAGGCTGCCGTCGGAGCCGGCGGTCAGCTTGGCGACCTCGCCCATCATGCGGATCTGGTGCTCTTCGGTCTGGGCGCCTGTCTCGTCGTAGTCGAGGACGATCATCGCCGCCTCCTCGGGGTTCTCCTCGGCCCATTTCCAGCCGCGCATGGAAGCCCGCACGAAGCGCGCCATCTCGTCCACGAATTCGGGATCCTCGAGGTTCTCCTCCATCACGTAGAGGCCGTCCTCGAGCGTGGCGACGCCCTGCTCGTCATAGCGGAAGTTCACCAGCTCTTCCGGCGTGACACCCGCGTCGATGACCTGCCAGTACTCGTTGTACGTCATGGTCGAGATGCAGTCGGCCTGCCGCTGCAGCAGCGGATCGACGTTAAAGCCCTGCTTCAGGACCTCGACGCTGCCCTCGGCCGCGCCGTCGGTCGCGATGCCGAGCGTGCTCATCCAGCTGAGGAACGGATACTCGTTGCCGAAGAACCAGACGCCGAGCGTGCGGTTGTCCAGATCCTCGGGGCTCTCGATGCCGACGTCGCCCCAGCAGGTCAGCTGCATGCCGGAGGCCGCAAAGGGCTGGGCGATGTTGACGAGCGGCAGGCCGTTCTCGCGGGCGGCGAGGGCGGCGGGCATCCATTCCACGATCACGTCGGCGCCGCCGCCCGCGATCACCTGCGTGGGCGCGATGTCGGGGCCGCCGGGCAGGATCGTGACGTCGAGGCCCTCTTCCTCGTAATAGCCGTTCTCGAGCGCGACGTAATAGCCGGCGAACTGGGCCTGGGTGACCCACTTCAGTTGCAGCGTCACCTCGTCCATCTCCTGCGCCAGCGCGCCGAGAGGTGCCAGCGTCAGACCGGCGGCCAGTAGCGTGTTCTTCATTTCCCGTTCTCCCTGTTGTCGGGCCCGGACTGCCCGGGCTCCCCTCTTATCGTTGCGACGGGTGCCAGAAGGTCATCCGCCGTTCCACCAGCGCGGCCAGCCCGTAGGTCGCCGTTCCCGCCAGCGCCGCCACCACAATCGACGCCCAGACCATGCCGAGGTCAAGCTGGCCGATCGAGGTCGAGATGCGGAAGCCGAGGCCGAGCGTCGGCGAGCCGAAGAATTCCGCGACGATCGCCCCGATCAGCGCCAGGGTCGTGCAGATTTTCAGCCCGTTGAAGATGAACGGCATCGCCGCGGGCAGCCGCAGGGTCGTCAGCGTCTGCCGCCACGAGGCGCCGTAGGTGCGCAGCAGGTCACGCTGCATCTGCGTGGTGTCGGCGAGGCCGGCGACCGTGTTCACCAGCATCGGGAAGAACACCATCAGGACGACTACGGCCGCCTTCGACTGCCAGCCGAACCCGTACCACATGACGAGGATCGGCGCCGTGCCGACGATCGGCAGCGCCGCCATGAAGTTGCCCAACGGGAGGAGGCCCCGGCGCAGGAAGGAGAACCGGTCCACCAGAAGCGCGACGAGGAACGCCGCCCCGCAGCCGATGACGTAGCCGGCGAGCGCGCCCTTCAGGATCGTCTGCACGAAGTCGGCCCAGAGGGTGCCGGCACGGGCGGCGAAGGTCTCGGCCACCAGGCTCGGCGGCGGCAGGATCACCTGCGGCACGTCGTAGAGGCGCACCGTCAGCTCCCACAGGACGATCAGACTCGCCCCGAACAACGCCGCGACGGCCAGCGCGCCGCCCGCGCTGCGGACCCGCAGGGACAGCACGACGTTCAGCGTCCACGCCGCCGCCCACAGCGCGAGGATGGCGAGGAGGCGCGGATCCCAGACCGCGCCGATGGAGAACGCGCCCGTCAGGAGGGCGACGAGCGTCAGCACGGCCAGAAGTCCCAGAGCGGCGAGCACGGGCGTGGCGTAGGGAGACAGCCTCATCCCGCGACCCCCATCGCCCGCAGCGTCCGCCGCTCGGCCCAGCCGATGACCCAGACCAGCAGCGCGGCGAGGACGGCCGCCGCGAACAGCGCCGACCAGATCTGCACCGTCTGGCCGTAGTAGCTGCCCGCCAGCATCCGCGCGCCGAGGCCCCCCTTCTGCACCGGCAGCTCGCCCACGATGGCGCCGACGAGGCTCGCCGCGATGGCGATCTTGAGCGAGGCGAAGAGGTAGGGGACGGACGCCGGCAGCCGCAGCTTCCAGAACACCTGGCCCCGGCTCGCGCTGTAGGTGCGCATCAGGTCGAGATCCATCCTCTCGGGCGCGCGAAGGCCCTTCACCATACCGACGACGACCGGGAAGAAGGACAGGTAGGCCGAGATCACCGCCTTTGGCAGCAGGCCCTGCACGCCCACGGAATAGAGGACGACGATGATCATCGGCGCCAGCGCGACGATGGGCACGGTCTGGCTGACGATGGCCCAGGGCATGACGCTGAGGTCCATCGTCCGCGAATGGACGATCCCGACGGCGAGCAGGATCCCGAGGATCGAGCCGATGAGAAAACCGGACAGCGTCGCGGCCAGCGTGATGCCGCCGTGATAGATCAGCGACCGGTTCGAGAAGCTCCCGGACTGCACGATGCCGCGCCGTCCGTTCACCTCTTCGTCCCAGGTCGTCGCCCAGATCTCGGCCGCGACCTGGTGCGGCGCCGGCAGGCGCGGCCGCTCCAGCGACCACGATTCGCCGAGGAGGCCGGGATTGCGCAGGGCGAGCGTCAGACCGGAAAGGTCCCGCCGCTCCACCGCCGTCGGCGGGTCGATGACGGCACCCGCCCGCTCGGCCCTGGTCAGCGTCTCGGCCGCGTTCATCACCGGGACGGCGGCGTACCACAGGGCCAGAAGGCCCAGCACGACGACGAGGACGGGCACGAGGCTACGCACGGCGCCCCCTCGCCGCGGCGCCGGGCACCAGCGCCGTCACGAATGCCAGCACGGCGGCGACCGCGCCGGCGGCAGACAGCGACGCGAGGACCGGCGGGGCCCTCACGAATGCCGCCTCCGCGCCGCGCGCAGCCACAGCGCCACGACGGCGCCGATGGCGATGACGCCGCCCGCCACCATCACGATGCGGGCCTCGGCGCAGCGGGTCAGGCCGGGCACGACCATGCAGTTCCGCTCGGAATGGACGGCCCAGGCGGCGCCGACGAAGGACAGGCCGAAGACGAACGCAACGATGACGATGGTCTTGAAGACCCAGCCCCTCATCTCGCGCCGGCCCCCGTCACTCATCGACATGCCCCGCCCTCAGCCCCTCGCGCACGCGGTGGGCGATCTCGATGAACTCTCGGCTGTCGCGGATGTCGAGCGGCCGCTCGCGCGGAAGCGGGCTGTCGATCACGTCGGTGATCCGGCCGGGCCGCGGGCTCATCACCACGATCCGCGTGGAGAGGTAGACCGCCTCGGGGATCGAGTGGGTGACGAAGCCGATGGTCTTTCCGGTCCTGTCCCACAGGCGCAGCAGTTCTTCGTTGAGGCGGTCGCGGACGATCTCGTCCAGCGCGCCGAACGGCTCGTCCATCAGCAGGAGGTCGGCATCGAACGCCAGCGCCCGCGCGATCGAGGCGCGCTGCTGCATCCCGCCCGACAGCTGCCAGGGAAACTTCTTCTCGAAGCCGGCGAGGTCCACCAGCTCCAGCACCCTGGCGACCCGCTCGTCCCTCTCGGCCCGGGGAAAACCCATGATCTCCAGCGGAAGGCGGACATTGCCTCCGATGGTGCGCCAGGGGTACAGGCCCGCCGCCTGGAAGACGTAGCCGTAGGCGCGGCTGCGGCGCGCTTCGTCCGCCGTCATCCCGTTGACGCTCAGCGTGCCGCCTGTCGGCGTCTCCAGCCCGGCGATGCAGCGCAGGAACGTCGTCTTTCCGCAGCCCGAGGGGCCGATGAAGCTGACGAACTCGCCGCGGCGGATGTCGAGATCGACGCCCTTCAGCGCGTGCACCGGGCCGTCGGCCGTCTGGAAGGTGAGATCGAGGCCGCGGGCGGAGATCACCGCGTCGGCCGGTCCGGGTGCCGTCGCGGCCCGTGCCTCAGCCAAGGGTTCCGCCACGGTTGATGACCCAGGTTCGCCACGTGGACATGACGAGGAAGAAGGACGCCATCGGCGCCGCGAGCAGGGCGTAGGCGTAGGACAGCTCGCCCATGTCGCCGGTGCAGGCCTGCGCCCCGCCGCCGCCCAGCGGCAGGTCCACCGGCAGCACCCCGCAGAAGCGCAGGACGTCGATCGCCGTGACGGCGAAGTAGACGGCGCCGGCGGCACCGACGAGGGCCGACAGGCGCGGGTGGCCCGTCCGGGTGGCCAGCCACATCAACCCGGCAATTCCGCCGACGAAGGCCGCGATCATGATCGCCAGTCCAACAAGCAGCATATCGGAGACTCAGACCTCGCTACCCACTCGCAGTGCACCCCCGAACCGCGCCGAAGGCAAGCCATGCACTCTCGCCCTAACCGCAACGGCGCCCGAGGCCAAGCCCGCACGCCGCACCCTTGCCACCCCGTCGCGCCGGCGTCACACGCCCGTGGCCGGAATGCCCGTGCGCTCCACCGGCCGGGGCGACGTCAGCTCCTTCCAGGTGGAAAGGGCGCGGTTCACCGGCGTGTTCGCCTCGCGCGGGACGAACTGGCCATGCCCCTCCTGCCCCCGGACCTCGCCGTCGTGCACCGCGACCCTGCCACGGGTCAGGGTGAAGCGCGGCAGCCCCTTCACGTGTTTCCCCTCGAAGACGTTGTAATCGATGACCGATTGCTGAGTCTTTGCGCTGATCGTCTTTTCCTTCATCGGATCCCAGACGACGATGTCCGCGTCCGACCCGACCCGGATCGCCCCCTTCTTCGGGTAGCAATTCAGGATCTTGGCGATGTTGGTCGAGGTGACGGCCACGAACTCGTTCGGCGTCAGCCGCCCTGTTCCGACGCCGTAGGTCCACAGCATCGGCAGCCGGTCCTCCAGCCCGCCGGTGCCGTTCGGGATCTTGGTGAAGTCGCCGATGCCGGTGCGCTTCTGCTCGGTCGTGAAGGCGCAGTGATCCGTCGCGACCACCGACAGCGACCCGGCCTGCAGGCCGGCCCACAGCGAATCCTGGTTCTTCTTGTCCCGGAACGGCGGCGACATCACGCGGCGGGCGGCATAGTCCCAGTCCTGGTTGAAGTACTCGCTTTCGTCCAGCGTCAGGTGCTGGATCAGCGGCTCGCCCCAGACCCGCTTGCCCTGCTGGCGCGCCCGGCGGATCGCCTCGTGGCTGTCCTCGCAGGAGGTGTGGACGACGTAGAGCGGCACGCCCGCCATGTCGGCGATCATGATCGCCCGGTTCGTCGCCTCGCCCTCGACCTGCGGCGGACGGGAGTAGGCGTGGCCTTCGGGGCCGGTGTTCCCCTCGCGCAGCAGGCGGGCCGACAGGTCGGCCACCACGTCGCCGTTCTCGGCATGGACCATCGCGATGCCGCCCAGCTCCGCGAGGCGCTGGAACGAGGCGTACATCTCGTCGTCCTGCACCATCAGCGCGCCCTTGTAGGCCATGAAGTGCTTGAAGGTGTTGATGCCGCGGTCCTCGATGACAGACTTCATCTCGTGGAACACCTGCTCGCCCCACCAGGTGACGGCCATGTGGAACGAGTAGTCGCAGTGGGCGCGGGTCGACTTGTTGTCCCACATCTTCAGCGCGTCGTGCAGGCCCTGCCCCGGGCTCGGCAGCGCGAAGTCCACCACCATCGTCGTCCCGCCGGCAAGGGCGGCACGCGTGCCGCTCTCGAAGTCGTCGGCCGAGTAGGTGCCCATGAACGGCATCTCGAGATGCGTGTGCGGGTCGATCCCGCCCGGCATGACGTAGCAGCCGGTCGCGTCCAGCTCCTCGTCGCCCGTCAGGTTCTCGCCGATCTCGGCGATCCGCCCGCCCTCGACCAGGACGTCGGCCTTGTAGGTCAGGTCATGGGTGACGATCGTGCCGTTTCTGATGACGGTGGTGGTCATGCGGTCTCTCCCGTTTCAGTGCCCCGCGCCCCGGCCCTGAGCCGGGGCCTCGCCGGGCTCAGGGAAGCGCGTGGATCACGTCCTTCCAGTCGGGGTTCGCCCCGGTGATCAGCTGGTCCTTCCAGGCCCTGTGCCATCGCTTGATGGCTCGTTCCCGCCGGAGCGATGTTTCGAAGTCGTCGTGCGCCTCGAACCAGACGAGGGTGCGGATCCCGTACTTCGATGTGTGCAGGGAGAGCCCGGCGCGATGCGCCTCGATCCGCTGCCGCAAGTTGCGGGTCCGTCCGATGTAGATCGCGCCGCCGGGGCGGGAGGCCAGGATGTAGACGTAGTGAGGCACGCCGCAGCGATACGTCGTCCCGGCTAACCGATGGTGAACAAAGCCGGTCGGGGCCCCGGGTCAGGCCCGGGGCGGGTATTCTGGAGTGCTCCGGTGCACCTCGCCCCCACCCGCCCCGGGCCTGACCCGAAGCACCGCCGATGACCAAGGCCCACCCGCCCCGGGCCTGACCCGGGGCCTCGCCCCACCAAGTGCCCCCACTCACCCTCATTCCCGATAGTCCGGCTCTTCCCGGTCGAGGATCCGCTTCATCTCCTCGAAATGCGCCACCTCGGCGTCCTTGTACGCCGCCCACTCCGCCGCCGTCGCCTCGGCCAGCGCGTCGTCCATGACGGCGAGCGACCGCCCGGTCGAATAGGCCAGCACCATTGTCCGCGCCGCCCGCTCCAGGTGGTACATGGCGTCGAACGCCTCGGCGACGGTGGCGCCGAGCGTGGTGACGCCGTGGTTGCCCATCATCACCGCGCCGTGGTTGCCGATGGTCCGGGCGATCCTCTCGCCCTCGGCCTCTTCCGTGGCGATGCCGCCGAAGGACAGGTCGTAGGCGAGGCGGCCGTGCCAGCGCGCCGTGACCTGGTCGATCGGCAGGATCGTCGGGTCCTTGAGGCCGGCCAGCGCGGTGCAGTAGGGCGGGTGCAGGTGGATCGCGACGCGCGCCTGCGGCAGCGACCGGTGCAGGGCCGAGTGGATCGACCAGGCCGACGGGTCGGGCGCGTCCGGGCGCTGCATCGTCGTGCGGTCGTCGGCATCGACGAGCAGCAGGTCGGACGCCCGGATGCGGCTGAAGTGCATCCAGCGGGGATTCACGAGAAACGTGCGCCCGTCGGGCGAGACCGCGGCCGAGAAGTGGTTCGCGACCCCCTCGTGCCAGCCCTCGCGGGCGGCGAGGCGGAACATCGCGGCGAGATCGACGCGCAGGTCGGCCTCGGTGGCGGCGGCGTCGAGCATGCTAGTCCTCCCCGTCCAGTTCGGCCCGCAAACCGGCCAGGCAGTCCGCCTCGAGCGTCGGGTCGACATCGAGGCAGAGCGGCACCTCCTGCGCCCGCCCCGCGGCCGGCAGCGCGAGCGCGGCGACGGCGGCGAGGAAGGGCGGAAGGCGGCGCATCGCGGACCTATTGCAGCGGCGCGGCCAGCGGCTCGCCCGCCAGCATGTCCGACGTTGGCGGAGCGCCGTCGCAGATCGGGTTGCCGGCAGCGTCGCGGATCAGGTAGCCCGACGGCGGCACCGTCGCCTCGACGGTGAACAGGTAGCAGCCGTCGGCGTTCTTGATCACGGTCGTTTGCGGCGCCCCCGGCGGCAGCGCGGCGACGACCTGCGGCGGCAGCGGCGGAGGCGGCGGCGGTTCGGCCGGCTCTTCGGGCGGGAAGATGCCGTTCAGGGTGTCCTGGATGCCGCCGGCGCAGCCGGCCAGCAGCGCCACCAGCGCGAGGGGAAGAAAGCGGGTCACAGTCGTTTCACCATCGAAAAAGGTCTCGTTGCGCCCTGCTTACGGCACATGGACGAGCGGCGCCACCACGGGGCCCGCTCACTCCACGATCACCGCCGTGTCCACCACCGCGTGAAACAGCACGTCGGCCCCGGCGCGCGCCCACTCGGGGCTGATCTCCTCGGCCTCGTTGTGGCTCAGGCCGTCCACGCAGGGGCAGAAGATCATCGCCGTCGGCGCGACGCGGTTGATCCAGCAGGCGTCGTGGCCGGCGCCCGAGACGATGTCCATGTGGGAATAGCCCAGCCGATCGGCGGCGGACCGCACGGCCGACACGCAGCCGGCGTCGAACTCCACCGGGTCGAAATGCCCGGTCGGCTCGATCTCGATACCCAGACCGAGCTCGGCGGCGATGTCGGCCGCCTCTTTCTCCAGCCGCTCCCGCATCGAGGTCAGCTTGGCCAGATCGGGCGAGCGGAAGTCGATGGTGAAGACCGCGCGCCCGGGGATCACGTTGCGCGAGTTCGGATAGACGTTCGCCTGCCCGACCGCGCCGACGGCGTTCGCCTGGTGATCCATCGCGATCCGATGCACGGCCTCGGTGATCCGCGCCATGCCGAGACCGGCGTTCACCCGCATGTTCATCGGGGTGGAGCCGGTATGCGCGTCCTTGCCGGTCAGCCGCACCTCCAGCCACCACAGGCCCTGCCCGTGGGTGACGACGCCGATGTCCTTGCCCTCGGCCTCGAGGATCGGGCCCTGCTCGATATGCAGCTCGAAGAAGGCGTGCATCCTGCGGTCGCCGACCGCCTCCTCGCCCTTCCAGCCGATGCGCTCCAGCTCGGCGCCGAAGCTTTTGCCGTCCGCGTCCTTGCGGTCGTAGGCCCAGTCGAGGGCGTGCTCGCCCGCGAAGACGCCGGAGGCGAGCATCGCGGGGGCGAAGCGGGTGCCCTCCTCGTTCGTCCAGTTGGTCACGACGATCGGGTGCTTCGTCCTGATGCCGAGGTCGTTCAGCGTGCGGATGATCTCCAGCCCGCCCAGCACGCCGAGCACGCCGTCGTACCTGCCGCCGGTCGGCTGGGTGTCGAGGTGGCTGCCGACGTAGACCGGCAGCGCATCGGGGTCGGTCCCCTCGCGCCGGGCGAACATCGTGCCCATCGCGTCGACGCCGGTGGTCAGCCCCGCCTCGTCACACCAGCGCTTGAACAGCGCGCGCCCCTCGGCGTCGGCGTCGGTCAGGGTCTGGCGGTTGTTGCCGCCGGCGACGCCGGGGCCGATCTTCGCCATCTCCATCAGGCTGTCCCAGAGGCGCTCGCCGTTGATGCGAAGGTTCTCGCCGGGTGCGGCCATGGTCCCCGTCTCCCCTGCTGGCGCGGCCGTGCCTGCGCGTCTGCCGATTTGACCATTCGGTCAAAGGCACGCTACCAGAGGCGGGAGGGCAGTCAACCCGCCGGCCGACGCGGACCGGCGCGAGGACCGGGAGGCGGCGGGCGGATGACGGGCAGCGCGGTGGAGGGGACGACGCGGATCCAGGCTCGGAACCGGCAGGCGATCCTGGAGGCGGGGCTCGACGTCTTCTCCCAGCACGGCTTCCGCGGCGCGACACTCGACCAGATCGCCGGAGAGGCGGGCCTTTCGAAGCCCAACGTCCTCTACTACTTCGCGTCCAAGGAGGCGATCTACGCAGCCCTTCTGGAACGACTTCTCGACACCTGGCTCGCCCCCCTCGCGGCGCTCGACCCGGACGGCGAGCCCGAAGACGAGATCCTCGGCTACGTCCGCCGCAAGCTGGTGATGAGCCGCGACTATCCGCGCGAGAGCCGCCTCTTCGCCAACGAGATCCTTCAGGGCGCTCCGCGCATCGGCGAGATCCTCGGCACCGATCTTCGGGTGATGGTGGACGACAAGGCCGCGGTGATCCGCGGCTGGGCGGCGGACGGGAAGATCGCGGACGTGGAGCCGCATCACCTGATCTTCTCGATCTGGGCGCTGACCCAGCACTACGCCGACTACGACGTTCAGGTCCGCGCCGTCCTCGGCGGCGCCGACCCGTTTCCGCAGGCCGAAGCCTTCCTCGTCCACCTGTATCGGCGCACGATCGCGCCCGGCCCACCTTCGGGACGAGAGCGGACTTGACACCCGATGCCGGCCCTTTAAGCCTCCACGGTCATTTGCCCGTCCCCGTAGTTTAGCAGCAGGACGACCCGTCGCATGCAGGCGCCGAAGCATCCGCAGGAGACGGCGAGGCTGAACCTCGTCGCTCAGTACGGGATCCTCGACACCCCCGAGGAGCCGGAATTCGATGCCATCGCCCGACTGGCGGCCGTGATCTGCGACGCGCCCGTCGCGCTCGTCTCGATCCTCGACCGCAACCGGCAATGGTTCAAGGCGCACCACGGGACGGATCTGACCGAGACCCCGCTCGAGCAGTCGATCTGCGGTCATGCCGTTCTCGGCGACGGCCTTCTCGAGATCGAGGATACCGCCGCCGATCCGCGCACGACGGACAACCCGCTCTGCATCGGCGGCGACGCCTTCCGCTTCTATGCCGGCGCGCCCATCGTCGACGGGTCCGGCCTGCCTGTCGGCACGGTCTGCGTCCTCGACCAGCGGCCGCGCACGCTGAGCGGCGCGCAGCAGCAGGCGCTGAGCGACCTCGCCGACCAGGCGATGCGGCTGATCAAGTTGCGCAGCGCCCTCAGCGACGCCGAGCTGGTGGTGCAGGAGACGAACCACCGCATAAAGAACTCGCTGCAGTCGGTCTCGGCCTACGTCCGGCTTCAGCGCGCCAACCTCGTCGGCGCGGGCGAGGACGCGCTGGCGGCCTTTCGCGCGACCGAGACGCGCATCGGGTCGGTCGCCGCGCTGCACGAGGCGTTGTGCTACTCGGCGGTCGGAGAGAGGGTGGATCTCGCCGGTTATGCCGAGCGGATCCTGTCGCTGACGATGGCGAACGCGCCCGGGCACGTGCGCGGCGTAGTCGAGATCGAGCCGTGCCGCGTCAGCTCGCGCCAGGCCTCGGCGCTCGGCACGATCTTCAGCGAGTTCGTGTCGAACTCGGTGCGCCACGGCTTTCCCGACGGGCGCGCGGGGGCGATCCGCCTCGCCGGCCGGTTCGATGGCGACGGCCGGATGCGGATCGAGTGCAGCGACGACGGCGTCGGCCTCGCCGCCGGCCCCGTGCCCGGCGGACTGGGCGGTCTCGGCTTCCGCATCATCGAGGGCGCGATCCAGCAGCTCGACGCCGAGAAGCTGGAGCTGACGGCCGGCGACGGCACGCGCCTGGCACTGGTGTTCGAGCCGGAGTAGCTGCGCCTCGGAACCGCGGGCCCGTTAGCTCCGCCAGAGAGGGCGGCGTCCGGGGGCCAAAATGGTGCCCGGACCTCTTGCGCCACTCCACCCGGCCGGGCGAGCAAGGATCCGGCCCTGCCTCATGCCTTGGCGTCGGTCTTTCCGGCGCAGCCTCCGGGGCTCATGGCCACGCGCGAGGACACCCGGATGGACCGTCAGGCCGCCCTGCCCTCGAACGCGGCGGCCATCAAGGCGCGGGTATAGTCTGTCTGCGGCGCGTCGAAGATCGCGGCCGCGTCGCCGGCCTCCACCACGTCGCCGTTCTTCATCACCATCACCTTGTGCGACAGCGCGCGCACGACCTTGAGGTCGTGGCTGATGAACAGGTAGGCCAGTCCGTACTTCTGCTGCAGGTCGCGCAGCAGCTCAACGATCTGCACCTGCACCGTCATGTCGAGCGCGCTCGTCGGCTCGTCCAGCACCATCAGGCGGGGCCGCAGGATCAGGGCGCGGGCGATGGCGATGCGCTGGCGCTGGCCGCCGGAGAACTCGTGCGGGTAGCGGTCCATCGCGGCGGGGTCGAGGCCGACCTCGCGCATGATCTCGGCCACCATCTCGCGCCGGTTGCGGCCCTTCTCGACCCCGTGAACGGTCAGGCCCTCGGAGATGATCTGCTCCACCGTCATCCGCGGGGAGAGCGACCCGTAGGGGTCCTGGAACACGATCTGCATCTCGGACCGGAGCGGCCGCATCTGCCGCGTGTTCAGCCCGTCGATCTGGCGGCCCTGGAAGGCGATGCCGCCCTCCGAGTGGATCAGCCGCATCATGGCCAGCGCCAGCGTCGTCTTGCCCGATCCGCTCTCGCCCACGACGCCCACCGTCTCGCCCGCGCGAACCGTGAGCGTCGCGTCGTTGACGGCGCGGATGTGGCCGGCGGTGCGCTTCAGCATGCCCTTGTGGATCGGGAACCAAATCTTCAGGTGCTCGGTCTCCGCCACCACCGGGGCGTCCGCGGGCACCGGAGGCGGCACGCCCACGCTCTCGGCCGACAGCAGCATCTGCGTGTAGGGGTGCTGCGGGTTGGCGAAGATCTCGGCGGTGGGACCGTGCTCCACGATCTCGCCGTCCTTCATCACGCAGACCCGGTCGGCGATCCGCCGGACGATGGTCAGGTCGTGGGTGATGAACAGCATCGACAGGCCGGTCCGGGCCTTGAGGTCGGCGAGCAGGTCGAGGATCTGCGCCTGGATCGTCACGTCGAGGGCGGTCGTCGGCTCGTCCGCGATCAGCAGGTCGGGATCGTTCGACAGCGCCATCGCGATCATCACCCGCTGGCGCTGGCCGCCGGACAGCTGGTGCGGATAGGCGCCAAGGCGTGTGCGCGGCTCGCGGATGCCGACCTGGGTCAGCAGCTCCACGATCCGCTCGGTCACCGCGGCGCCGCGCAGGCCCTGGTGCAGCTCGATCGATTCGCGCAGCTGCTTTTCGATCGTGTGCAGCGGGTTGAGCGAGGTCATCGGCTCCTGGAAGATGAAGCTGATATCGTTGCCGCGGATGTCGCGCAGCACCTTGTCGCCGGCGCCGATCATCTCGCGCCCGTCGTAGCGGACGCTGCCCGACAGGCGCGCGCTCTCGCCGAGGAGCTGGACGGTAGACAGGGCGGTGACGGACTTGCCGGACCCGCTCTCCCCCACCAGCGCGACCGTCTCGCCGCGGCCGACTTCGAACGAGACGCCGCGCACCGCATGGACGGTGCCGCCGTCCTGGCTGAAGCGGACGTTCAGGTCCCGGACCTCGAGGAGCGCGCTCATGCCGCCATTCCCATCGGCCGCCGCGAGGATTCGCGGGCGTGCCCCAGCGGCCCCCCTCCCTCACGCCGGGAGGGCGAGGCGGCGAGGGCCGCGTCGGCCTCGGCCTGCGCCTGGCTCTCGGTCACCTCCGGCCCCTCGCCGGTGAAGGTCTTGCGCGGATCGAACGCGTCGCGGACGCCCTCGAAGATGAAGACCAGCAGCGACAGCATGATCGCGAAGGTGAAGAAGGCGGTGAAGGCCAGCCACGGCGCCTGCAGGTTCTGCTTGGCCTGCAACGTCATCTCGCCCAGCGACGGGGCCGAGGACGGCAGCCCGAAGCCGAGGAAGTCGAGGCTCGCAAGCGTGCCGATGGCGCCGGTCACCAGGAACGGCAGCATCGTCACCGTCGCCACCATCGCGTTCGGCAGCATGTGGCGGAACATGATCGTCCGGTCGGAGACGCCGAGCGCCTTGGCCGCGCGAACATACTCGAAGTTGCGCGCCCGCAGGAACTCCGCCCGCACGACCCCCACCAGCGCGGGCCAGCCGAACAGCACCGTCAGGAACACCAGAAGCCAGAAACTTCGCCCCAGGATCGCGAAGATGATGATGATGACGTACAGGCTGGGCGTGCCGGTCCAGATCTCGATGATCCGCTGGAAGATGAGGTCGGTCCAGCCGCCGAAATAGCCCTGCACCGCGCCGGCGATGACGCCGATCAGCGACGAGGCGACGGTGACCATCAGCGCGAAGAGCACCGACAGGCGGAAACCGTAGATGACCCGCGCCAGCACGTCCCGCTTGGTGTCGTCGGTGCCGAGGAGGTTGGCGCCGCGATAGGCGGGCGGCAGCAGGCCGAACTGCTCCTCGCCCTCGGCATCGGTCCAGTAGCCGACCACGTTCGGCGGCGACGGCGCGACGCCCGGGCGGTCGACGATGGTGTCGTAGGAATAGGGCAGCAGCGGCCAGACCATCCAGCCGGCCTCGAACCCTTCGAGGTCAGGGGTCTCGCCTTGCGCGACCTGCGCGATCAGCTCGTTCGGCGTGTCGAAGCAGGCGTCCATGCCGCCGGTCACGATCAGGCACTGCACCTCGGGGTCGCCGTAAGCGGCCTCGGTCGGGAAGTCGCCGCCGAACTCCTGCTCGGAATAGAACGAGAAGATCGGCATCCGGATCTCGCCGCGGTAGCTGACGAGGACCGGCTTGTCGTTGGCGAAGAACTCCGCGAACAGCGACAGCCCGAACAGGATGCCGAAGATCCATAGCGACCACAGCGCCCGGCGGTTGCGCTTGAAGTTGCGCCAGCGGCGCTGGTTCAGGGGCGACAGGCGCGGCCGGCGCCCCGTGGGCGCGCCCTGCGGCGTCAGCGTGGTCGACGGATCGACCGCCTCGCCCGGATGCGGCGCGCTGGAGGCAGCCTCGTTGCGGTACGGGTCGGGGTCGGACATCTATCCTCGGCTCTCGAAATCGATGCGGGGGTCGATGAAGACGTAGGTGAGGTCGGTCAGGATGCCGATCACGAGGCCCAGCAGCGAGAAGGCGAACAGGGTGCCGAACACCACCGGATAGTCCCGCGCCAGCGTCGCCTCGTAGCCGAGCCGGCCGAGACCGTCGAGGCTGAACAGCGTCTCGATGATGAGGCTGCCGCCGAAGAACACGCCGATGAAGAGGGCGGGAAAGCCCGAGATCACGATCAGCATCGCGTTGCGGAAGAGATGCCCGTAAAGGACCCGCCGCTCGGCCAGGCCCTTGGCGCGGGCGGTCATCACGTACTGCTTCTTGATCTCGTCGAGGAAGCTGTTCTTGGTCAGCAGCGTCAGCGTGGCGAAGGACGAGATCAGCGAGGCCAGCACCGGCAGGGTGATGTGCCACAGGTAGTCGAGGACCTTCCCGATCAGGCTCAGCTGCTCCCAATTGTCGGACGTCAGGCCCCGCAGCGGGAAGATGCGCCAGTAGCTGCCGCCCGCGAAGAGGACGATCAGCAGGATCGCGAAGAGGAAGCCCGGGATCGCGTAGCCGACGATGATCGCGCCCGACGTCCAGGTGTCGAACGGCGTGCCGTCGCGCACCGCCTTGCGGATGCCCAGCGGGATCGAGATCAGGTAGGCGATCAGCGTCGACCACAGGCCGAGCGTGATCGAGACCGGCATCTTCTCGAGCACCAGGTCCACCACGCTGATCGAGCGGAACCAGCTCTCGCCGAAGTCGAAGCGCATGTAGTCCCACATCATCATCAGGAACCGCTCGAGCGGCGGCTTGTCGAAGCCGAACTCCCGCTCGAGCTGTTCGATGAATTCCGGCGGCAGACCGCGGGCGCCGACGTAGCCCGACATGCCGCCGCCCGTGGTGGCCTCGCTCACCTCGTTGCCGCCGCCGGCGATCGTCTCGAAGACGTCGCCGCCGCCCTCCATCTGCGCGATGATCTGCTCGATCGGCCCGCCGGGCACGAACTGGATCAGCGCGAAGTTGACGATCATGATCCCGAGCAGCGTCGGGATCACGAGCAGCAGCCGGCGAAGGATGTAGGCCCCCACGACGGCCCCTTAGTTGAAGGCGCCGGCGGCGCGCAGCCGCTCGGCCGCCTCGGCGTCGTACCACCAGAAGTCGAGCTCGCCGGTGGCGTAGGGAGGCATGTTATCGGGGTGCCGGTACATGTCGTAGTAGGCGATGGTGTCCGTCGCCTTGTACCATTGCGGCACCCAGAACCGCAGCGAGCGCATGACCCGGTCGATCGCGTGCACCGCGTCGGTCATCTCCTCCAGCGTCTCGGCCTCGATGGCGGCGGGCAGCAGCCGGTCCACGGCCTCGTTCCGCAGCCGCATCACGTTGCGCGAGCTGTCGTCGGCGGTGGAGCTGTCGTACCACTGCTTGAGGCCCGAGCCCGGCTCGAAGCCCATGTCGAAGCCGTGGTTCGTGAGGTCGAAGTCGCCGGACCTGCGCCGCTCGACGTACTGCGAGGTGTCCACCCGGTCGAGCGTGGCGTCGATGCCGAGCCGCTCGAGGTTCTCGATGAACGGATTCACGATCCGGTCGAACAGCGGCGAATATTCCAGGATCGAGATGGTCAGCGTCTGGCCGTCCTTCGTCCGCATCCCGTTGTCGCCCACAGTCCAGCCGGCCTCGTCCAGCAGCCGCCCCGCCTCGCGGAAGACGCTGCGGTCGGGCTGGTTGTCGCTGGCGTCGTTGACCGGTGCCATCACCGCTTCGTCGGTAAGGATGCTCTCGGGCAGCAGCCCCTCGTCCACCAGCGGCTGCAGCAGCGCCAGTTCGCCCTCGGAGGGGGTGCCCGTCGCCTCGAGCTCGGAATTCTCCCAGAACGAGTTCACGCGGTCGTAGAGGCCGTAGAACAGCGTCTCGTTCGACCATTCGAAGTTGAACATCAGACCGATCGCCTCGCGGACGAGCGGGTCCTGCCATTGCGGCTTGTCGAGGTTGAAGACGAAGGCCTGCGCGTAGGCGATGTTGCCGTCGGGGATCGTCTCCTGCACGACCCAGCCGTTCTGAATGGCAGGGAAGTTGTAGCCCGTGGCCCAGTCGCGCGACGAGTTCTCGCGCCGGAACGTGTACTCGCCGGCCTTGAACCCCTCGAACGCGGCCGATCCGTCGGCGAAGTACTCCACCCGGATCGTGTTGAAGTTGTTGCGCCCGATGTTGAACGGATGCTCCGCGCCCCACCAGTCCTCGTTCCGGCCGATCACGATCTGCCGGTTGTAGTCGAAGCTGTCGAGGACGTAGGGCCCGGTGCCGAGGAACGGCGCGTCCTGGCTCTCGTCCAGGCGGGTGCCGGTCTCCTCGAACCACGACTTGCTGAAGACCGGCGTGGAGCCGGCGAAGCCGATGCGGTCGCGGATCGGCGCCTCGTCGGCGAAGGTGAAGCGGATCGTGTGGTCGTCGATCACCTCGACGCTCTCGATGAAGCTTTCGACGACGGCGCGGTACTCGGCGATCCCCTGCTCCATGAACAGGTTGAAGCTGAACTCGATGTCCTCGGCCGTCATCGGCCGCCCGTCCGAGAAGGTGACGTCGTCACGCAGGTTGAAGATCACCCAGTCGCGGCTTTCGGGATATTCCAGCGTCGTGCAGAGGTAGCAGTAGACGCCGTACACGTCGTCGGCGGTGCCGGTCAGGATCGTCTCGTAGTAGATCGACGGCAGCGCGGCCGACACGCCCTCGCGGGCGTAGTTGTTGAAGCTGTCGAAGGTGCCTTGCGACCAGATCGAGATCTCGCCGCCCTTGGGTGCGTCGGGATTTACGTAATCGAGATGCTCGAAGTCGGCCGGGTACTTCAGCTCGCCGAAGTTGGTGTAGCCGTGGCTCTCGATCACCTCGCCCTCGGCCTCCTGGCCCCAGGCGTCGCCGGCTGCGATCAGCGCAGCTCCGGCGAGGAGGGCGCCCGCGGCCAGGCGCGGCAGCGCCGGCACGGCGGCCCGGACGGCGGCGTCGGTCGGGCGGCGGGTCGGGCGAGGATGGGGGCCTTGGTGGGTCACGGACGGTCCTCCTGTGGCGGTCGGGCGCGATACCTTCGGGAGGTGAAGCTAATTGGGGGCGCGTCGACCATTCAAGTTGATTAAGCGTGAACGGGTCATGAGCGCACCGTGAGGTGCCGCAGCGGCGGGCGCAACGGCGCAGATGCGGGCGACGCGATGCGCCGCCCACACGACGACGCCGCCCGCGGGCGATCGGCCCGGAGCGGCGCCAGGAACAGGGGGGATCGGGCGGGCGATCAGTCGTCCAGGCTGTCGAGCCAGGCGATCAGGTCGGCGCGGTCCTGCGGGTCGCGCATGCCGGCGTAGGACATCGCGGTGCCCGGCGCCACGCCGCGCGGGTTCTCGAGGAAGTGGAACAGGTTCTCGCGGCTCCATTCCTCGCCGACCTGCTCCAGCGCGCCGGTGTAGTTGAAGCCGTCGACGGCATCGATCGGACGGCCGACCACGCCGTAGAGCGTCGGGCCGGTGCCGTTGTCGCCCGGCTCGATCGAGTGGCAGGTGCGACAGTTGCGCCACAGGTTCTCGCCGTCCGACGCGCTCGCCGCGGCGAACAGCTCCTCGACGTTCACCTCCTCGGCCGGCTCGGCCTCGGCGGGCGCGCTCTCCTCGACCGGAATGACGTAGGCCTGCGCATGCTCGCCCTCGCCATGGTCCTCGGCCGGATGGTAGATGGTCTCGGCGACCCAGCCGCCCAGCAGGAAGACCAGGAAGGTCCCGCAGAAGCCTCCGACGATCTTGGTGCCGGTCATTGTGTCGATCATGTCGCGTTCCATCCCGATCCAGTCCCCGCGGCTTCTAGCCGCTTGGGCCGCGCTTCTGCAAGGTGTAGAGGCGCGACGAAATGCCCGCGAAGAGGCGCCGGTTAAGGGGGGAATACTGGAGTGAGCGGCCGCATCGCCTTTCAGGGGGAGCCGGGCGCCTACGGGCACCAGGCCTGTCTCGAGGCGCGCCCCGACCTCGACCCCCTGCCCTGCCCGACCTTCGACGACGCGATCGAGGCGGTCCGCAAGGGCGACGCCGAGCTCGGCATGATCGCGGTCGAGAACTCGACCTATGGCCGGGTCGCCGACGTCCACCAGCTGCTGCCCGAGAGCGGGCTGAACATCGTCGACGAGGCGTTCGTCCGGATCCACATCAACGTCCTCGGCGTGCCCGGCGCGCGCCTGAACCAGCTGCGCCGCGTCCGCTCGATGGACATCCTGCTGGGCCAGGCGCGGGACTTCCTGCGCGAGCACGGGCTCGAGACGCTGAAATGGTCCGACAACGCCGCCGCCGCGCGCGAGATCGCGGCCCTCGGCGATCCGTCCGAGGGCGCGCTCGCCTCGGACCTCGCGGCGCGGGTCTACGGCCTCGACGTCCTCGCACGCCACATCGAGGACCACGACCGCAACACCACGCGCTTCGTCGTCATGGCGCGCGAGCCGGACTACAAGCGGCGCGGCAAGGGGCCGATGATCACGTCGTTCGTGTTCCGGGTCCGCAACATCCCGGCCGCGCTCTACAAGGCGATGGGCGGGTTCGCGACGAACGGCGTGAACATGACCAAGCTGGAGAGCTACATGGTCGGCGGCCACTTCACCGCGACCCAGTTCTACGCCGAGATCGAGGGCCACCCCGACGACCGCAACGTCCAGCTCGCCTTCGAGGAGCTGGACTACTTCACCGAACAGCTGAGGCTTCTCGGCGTCTATCCCGCCGCCCCGCGCCGCTACGAGATCGTCCGGGACTGACCGCCCGCATCGAACCCGCTCCCGCCCCGTTCCCTCTACTGCCGGGAATCCCGCATGGGCCCCGGGGGTGTGAAACCCCCGGCGCTTGCGCCCAGAGCGCGGGTCCGGTCAGGGCGCCGGAGGGGGGGCCGCCGCCTTCCGTGACCAGCGGGCCTCGATCTCCCTCGCCATCGCCTCGGCCCGCGTGTCGAGGCGCCGGGTGATGTTGCCGCGGGCGATCTTCAGCGACTGGAGCAGCAGCCGGGCCGGCATCGACTTGGCGGTCAGCTCGGTCTTCAGGGTGACCCGCGTCCGCGTCCGCGACAGCGCCACGCAGTCCACGGTGGTCAGGCCCTCGAGGCCGCCGGTGGACGAGGTGACCGAGAAGCTCTCGGGCGGCTCCCAGGCGACGAGATCGGCGCGCAGGTCGCGCTCGCGGCCGCGGAACTGGAAGCGGATCTGCCAGGCCGAGCCCTCCTCGACCTCGTCGGCCCCGTCGAGCCGGCGGACGTCCGCGCCGCGGCGCATCGCCTGCCGCTCGTAGGCGGCGAAGTCGCTGACCTGCCGGAAGACGACCTCGATCGGCGCCTCGACATCCTGCTGCGTGCTGATCTGCATCCGTCCCGTCCGCTCCCTGTGCCGCCGCGAGGCGCCGGCACTGTTCCGTCAATCGAGCGTGCCCGCAAGCCACCTGTCCAGAAGGAACCGCGCGATCGCGCCCTTGCGTGCCGGCCGGATCACGGGGTCGCGCCCCTGAAAGGCGGCGGCCAGCCGCTCGCGCCCGACCCACAGCGCCGCCTCCAGCTCCACCGGGTCGAGCGTGATCTCCCCCGTCAGCGCCTCGCCGCGGCAGCCCAGCATCAGCGAGGCGGGGAACGGCCAGGGCTGGCTGGCGAGGTAACCGACCCGCCCGACCCGGACGCCCGCCTCCTCCCACACCTCGCGGCGGACAGCGGCCTCGACGGTCTCGCCCGGCTCCACGAAGCCGGCGAGGAGCGAGTACATCCCCTCCGGCCAGACCGGCGAGCGGCCGAGAAGGACCTTCTCGCCGCGGGTGATCAGCATGATGACGACGGGATCGGTGCGCGGGAAATGGTGGCCGCCGCACGACGGGCAGTCGCGCTGCCATCCGGCCTGCACGATCCGGGTCGGCGTTCCGCAGCGGGCGCAGAAGCCGTGCGTCTCGTGCCAGCCGAGAAGCGCCTTGGCGGTCGCCGCAAGCTCCGCCTCGAAGGGCGTCAGCCGCGTCATCGCGGCCCGCAGCTCGGCGAAGCGCGCGCCGTCCGGACCGGCCGGATGCCGCTGCTCGGACGCGTCGAGAAAGGCGCCCACGCTCTCGATGTCGATGTCCGCCGGCGGCTCCCACGGCGAGATGTCGGCGGCCCAGAGGCCACCCTTGTCGGAGCGGCCGAGGAACAGCGGCGCCTCCCGGGCGTCCGCCAGCACCGGATGGCCCGCCGGCAGCCGCGACAGACGCGGCGCCTCGGCCGGCCCCTCGACCATCGGCTTGCCGCGCCACAGCGCGATCCAGCGCGAATCGCGCTGCGCCGCGAGCTCGCCCAGGCCCGCGCCGTCGCCCCTCAGCTCGGCCGCGCGGTCCAGACCGCCGCCTCCGAAAACCACAGTCTCTGCATCTTTCATGGCGGGACTTGACCCCGAACTCCGCGTCGTGGCCAGTCCCAATCCGATAGGGACTTGCCCGGCAAACGACTCAGCCTATGGTTGAAACCGGGGCGCGAACTGGAAAGGGTGATCGTGGACGGCATGGCGACCGCGGACACCGGGACTCTGGTCCCGGCCATCGGCGTGCGGCTGATCGCCACCACCGACCTGCATTTCCACGTCTGGCCCTACGATTACGCGACCGACCGCCCGGCCCCCGCCGTCGGCCTCGCCGCCGCCGCCGAGACCATCGCGGCCCTGCGCGCGGAGGCGCCCGCCACGCTGCTGTTCGACAACGGCGACCTGCTGCAGGGCAGTGCGCTGTCCGACAGGGTGCGCGCGGACTGGGAGCCGGGCCAGGGGCCGCACCCGCTGATCTCGGCGATGAACGCCCTCGGCTACGACGCCGCGACCATCGGGAACCACGACCTGAACTTCGGGCTGCGCTACCTGCGCGACGCGCTGGCGGACGCGGCCTTTCCGGTCGTGTCGGCCAACCTCGTGCACCGCCGGGACGGCGGCTGGGAGACCCTGCTGCCGCCGACCGCGCTCCTGCGGCGCACGGTGTCCGACGGCGAGGGCGGTGAGGTGCCGCTGACGATCGGCATCGTCGGCATGCTGCCGGCCCCGTCGGCGAGCTGGGACCGTCTCGTCCTCGGCCGCGATGTCGAGACGCCGGACATCGTGGCCGCCGTGGCCGCGGTGCTGCCCGGCCTGCTCGCGCAGAAGCCCGACATCGTCGTCGCGCTGTGCCATTCCGGCCTGATGGACGGCGGCGAGCCGGGCGAGAACGCGGCGACCGCCGTCGCCGCTCTCGACGGGATCGACGTGGTGGTGGGCGGACACACCCACGAGGTCTTTCCCGGACCCGCGGTGCCCGAGGGACGCCTGCACGGCAAGCCGGCGGTCATCGCCGGCTCGCACGGGCGGCAGATCGGCGTTGTGGACCTGCGGCTCACCCGCATCGGCGACCGTTGGCGCCCGATCGACGCCGCCGTCCGGACCGAGCCGGTCTCCCCGGTCCCGGATGCCGGCGACGCGCCCGAATGGGACGCGCTGCGCCCCTACCACGCCCGCGTCCTCGCCGACGTGCGCCGCCCGCTCGCCCGCCTGACGGCGCCGCTCTCCACCCGCTTCGCGATGATCGGCGCCGCCCCCGCGGGCCAGCTGCTCGGCCGTGCCCTGCGGGACCACGCCGCCGCCCGCCTCGCCGGCCGGCCGGAGGCGCAGCTGCCGATCCTCGCCGCCACGGCGCCGCTGATGGCGGGCGGGCGATCGGGCCCCCAGAACTACATCGACCTGCCGGCCGGACCGATCACCCGCGGCTTCGTGGGGCAGGTCTACCCGTTCCCCAACCCGGTCTGCCTGCTGCGCCTGACGATGCGCGACGTCCGCGACTGGCTCGAGCGCACCGCCCTGGCCTTCCGCCGGATCGGGACCGGTCCGCCGGGCCCCCTGCTGACCGACGCGCCGCCCTACCTCTTCGACACGATCTGGGGCCTGCGCTACGCGATCGACGTCACCGCCCCGGACGGCGACCGCATCCGCGACCTCCGCCTCGAGGACGGGACCGTCCTGCCCGGCACCGCGCAGGTCGTCGTCGCCGTCAACTCGCATCGGGCCAGTGGCGCCGGCGGCTACGAGGCCGCGTCCCGCGGCACCCTGCTCGACATCAGCCCGACGACCCTGCAGCAGATCTTCGGCGACTGGCTGGCGCGCAAGGACAGGGTGACGCCCGACGCGACCCCGATCTGGGACTTCGCCCCGGCGCCGGGCCGCGCCGCCTGGATCGACACCGCGCCCTGCCCCGTCGGCCACGTTCCCGACATCCCGAATCGGCGGCTGCGCGAGAGCGGCGAAGGCAGCGAGGGCTTCTGCCGGATCGTCATCGACCTCTGAAGAGGCAGACTGCCTATTTCCTGAGCGCCTGCCGGTATTCTGCCCGATCTTGAGGCAGCGGCAAGCGGTACCGCCCCGGTTTCCCCGCCCCCCTCCGGTGCACGTCTCCCCTCGGCTCGCCGGGCAGGACATCACGGGCGACGGCACACTTATCGGACAGGGGAGACGACAGACGTGATCCACAAGACGCTAGCATTCCTCGGCGCCGCGCTTCTCGCCGCGCCGGCCCTCGCCCAGACCTCCATGCCGTTCGCGCTGGACTGGAAGTTCGAGGGCCCGTCCGCGCCCTACTTCCTCGCCATCGACAACGGGTCGTTCGAAGAGCAGGGCCTCACGGTCGAGATCGCCGAGGGCAACGGCAGCCTCGACGCGATTCCCAAGGTCGCGACCGGCGCCTACCCTATCGGCTTCGCCGACATCAACTCGCTGATGCGGTTCCTCGACCAGAACCCCAGCGCGCCGGTCACCGCGGTGATGATGGTCTACGACAAGCCGCCCTCCGCCGTGGTCGGCCGCGCCAGCCTCGGCATCACCGAGCCGTCGGATCTCGAAGGCCGGATCCTCGGCGCCCCGCCGCCGGACGGCGCCTGGGCGCAGTTCCCGATCTTCGCCGCCGAGACCGGCCTCGACATGGACGCGATCACGGTGGAGCCGGTCGGCTTCCCCACGCGCGAGCCGATGCTGGCGGAGGGCCAGGTGGCGGCCGTCACCGGTTTCTCGTTCTCGTCCACGCTGAACCTGATCCGCCTCGGCGTGCCCGAGGACGACCTGACCGTGCTGCTGATGGCCGACTACGGCGTCGACCTCTACGGCAACGCGATCATCGTCAACACCGACTTCGCCGCCGAGAACCCCGAGGCGGTCACCGGCTTCCTCACCGCCGTCGCCTCAGGATGGCAGGCCGCCATCGACGATCCCGACGCCGCCATCGCCAGCCTGATCGAGCGCAACCCCGCCGCCGACGCCGAGCTCGAGAAGGAGCGCCTGATGATGGCGATCGAGGCCAACGTGATGACGCCCTACGTCACCGAGACCGGCTTCGGCGGCATCGACGACGCCCGGATGGCCAGCGCGATCGAACAGACGGCCACCGTCTACGAGTTCCAGTCCGAACCGGACGCGGCCCTCTACTTCGACCCGCAGTACCTGCCCTCGCCGCTGCCGACGCTCGAATGATGATGCGGGGCGGGTCGCCACGGCGCACCCGCCCTGCCCCCCTATCTTGCACCAAATACCTCCGGGGGTGAATTGGCCGTCAGGCCAAGAGGGGGCAGCGCCCCCTTCGCTCCGCCGCAGCGAGGCACCGACCCGCAGATGACGAACCTCATCGAGATCAAGGACGTCCGCCACGCCTACCGCACCAAGGCCGGTCCCCTGCCGGTGCTGGACGGAGTCGACATGGGCGTCCCCGAGGGCACGTTCGCCGCCGTCGTCGGCCCGTCGGGCTGCGGCAAGTCCACCCTGACCCGCCTCGTCGCCGGCCTGATGAAGCCCGACGCCGGCGAGGTCCGGCTGCACGGCGAGCGCGTCACCTCCCCCCGCAGGACCGTGGGCATGGCGTTCCAGAACCCGGTGCTGCTGGAATGGCGCACCATCCTCGACAATGTCATCCTGCCGCTGGAGATCGTGGCGCCCCGGATGCCCCGGGCCGAGCGCGAGGCGCGGGCGGAGGAACTGCTGGCCCTCGTCGGCCTGCAGGGCTTCGAGACCAAGCGCCCGTCCGAGCTGTCGGGCGGCATGCGCCAGCGCGCCTCGCTGTGCCGCGCCATCGTGCACAAGCCCGACGTCCTCATCATGGACGAGCCGTTCGGCGCGCTCGACAACTTCACCCGCGAGGACCTGTGGCAGACGATGCGGGATCTCCGCCGCAGCGAGCCGTCCACCTGCGTCCTGATCACCCATGATCTGCGCGAGAGCGTGTTCCTCGGGGATCAGGTCATCGTTCTGTCGGGTCGCCCGGCGCGGACGCAGTACGTGATGGACGTGGATCTGCCCGAGGACCGGACGCTCGACGTCCTCTACACGCGGGAGGTGGGAGACATGCTCCACGTGCTGCGGGACCAGATCAAGGTCGCCCAGGGGCGCGGGGCCGACGACGCCGCGCCCCCCGCCGCCCCGCCGCCGGGATCGGCCGCGCAGGGCGTCGCCGGCCCCGGCCTCGCGGAGCGCGCCCGATGATCCGTCAGGTCGCCGTCCCCGCCCTCGCCATCCTCGCCTTCCTCGCCTTCTGGGAGCTGATCGTGCGGCTGAACGGCTGGCCGGACTACGTCATGGCCTCGCCGTCGGACCTGCCCGCCGCCTATGCCCGCTTCTGGGAGCTGTTCCTGATCGGGTCCTGGCAGACGCTCTGGCGGACCGTCGCGGGCCTCGCGCTCGCGGTGCTGTTCGGCCTGCTCCTTGGCATGGTCATGGGGTTCTCGCGGATCGCGCGGGACGCGCTCTATCCGCTCCTCGTCGGATTCAACGCCATCCCCAAGGCGACGCTGGTGCCGGTGCTGGCGCTCCTGTTCATCGGCCAGCACAACTTCAACACCGTGCTGATGGCGTTCCTGATCTCGTTCTTCCCGATCGCGGTCTCCGTCGGCATCGGCCTCAGCACGCTGGAGCCGGAATACCGCGACATCCTGCGCTCGCTCGGCGCGTCGCGGGTGACGATCTTCCGCAAGATCGCGCTTCCCAAGACGCTGCCGGAGTTCTTCGGCGCCCTGAAGGTCGCGGTGACGCTGGCCTTCATCGGCACCAACCTCGTCGAGATCGTCTCGCCCCACGGGCGGGGGCTGGGAGCGCTGTTCCTGAGCGGGCAGACGAACTCGAACTATCCGCTGATGTTCGCGGTGCTCATCGCGCTCGCGGTGCTGGGGATCGTGCTCTACTACGCCGTGGTCTGGCTGGAGCGGACCTTCGCCGGCTGGGCGGAGCGGCCGCAGACGTGACGTCGGCGATGGGTTGAAAACCCGTCTTACGTGTCGGCGCAAGCGGCCGGGGCGCGGACCGTAGGACGGGTTTCTAACTCAGCGTCGCCGCCCGTCACCCCATCTCGCCCCGCCACAACGTCACCTTGAGCCCGCCGTGCGGCACGGGCGGCCCCGCCGGCTCCAGCCCCAGGCCGGTCGCCTTCGCCAGCCCGCCGTCCGACGTCACGAGCCCCACGCGCCAGCCGCCGAACCCTTCCTTCATCGTCTGCCCGAACGCGCCGTAGAGCGAGAACAGCAGCTTGCGGTCGCCGATCCGCGCCCCGTAGGGCGGGTTCACCATGACGATCCCCGGCGGCCCGTCCGGCGGCGCGGCGTCGCGGATCGCCCGACGCTCGAACAGCGCGACCGCATCTACGCCGGCGCGGGCGGCGTTCTGCGACGCCATCCGCACCGCGCCGGCATCGCGGTCCGAGCCGACGAAGCCGAAGGCGATCTCGCGCGGCTCCGGGGCGGGCGCCTTCGCCACCGCGACGGGCAGCCGGTCCAGCGCGAAGTCCCGCCCCCGCCCCGGCGGCAGGCCCAGCGCCCACTCCGCCGCCTCGATGACGAAGGTCCCCGAGCCGCACATCGGATCGACGACCGGCACGTCGCCGCGGTAGCCCATCTGGCGCAGGAACAGCGCCGCCAGCGTCTCGCGCAGCGGCGCCTTGCCGACCGCCAGCTTGTGGCCGCGTTTGTGCAGGGGCTCGCCGGAGGTATCGACGCTGATCGAGACGAGGTCGTCCTCGATCCGGACCATGACGCGGAGCGGATCGTCGCCCTCCGGCGGCGGCCCCAGCGCGGCGGCGATCGCGCCCTCCACCCGGCTCGCGGCGGCGCCGGCGTGGTAGATCTTGGACCGGCGGCAGGTCGCCTCGACCTTGACCGGCACGCCCTTCGGCAGGACCTCGTCCCACGCGACCTTGTGCGCCCGCTTGTCCAGTTGCGCCGGGTGAAACGCCCGGAACTCGGCGATCCGCGCCAGCACCCGGCCCGCACCGCGCAGCGTCACGTTCGCCCGCCTCGCCTCGTCCCAGCCGCCGGCGATCTCGACGCCGCCGGGAACCGTGACCGGCGAGGCGAATCCGGCCTCGGCGGCCTCCTCGGCGAGGACGGCTTCGAGGCCGGGCGGCGCGGCGAGGAAGAGGGAGAGGGGCTGCATCCGGTTGGCCTAGCCGGGCGGAGGCGGAAGGCCAAGGGGAATGGGGAGCGGCCGACGGGCGGGGCATCGGTAGCGACGTCAGGTCGGGCGGGGACAACCAGCATCACCCGCCCCGGGCTTGACCCGGGGCCGCGAACCGGGAGCGAGCGCCCCTGCCCGCCGGGGCCCCGGGTCAGGCCCGGGGCGGGTGACGAGCGTGAGCGGCCGCGAGCGGACTGCGCGACCGCCCCACGATCACACGTTGATCGACCCCACGGACCCACCATCCACGCGCCAGTTGGCGCCGGTGACGAAGCTGGCGAGCTCGGAGCAGAGCAGCGCCACGACCGGCGCCACCTCCTGCGGCTGGCCGCGGCGCTTCAGCACCAGGTACGGGCGCTCCTCCTCGAGGAAGCTCTGCACCGCGTCCTCCTTCGACGTGCCCATCTCCTCGGCGCGCTTCTCCATCATCCCGTCGGTCATCGGCGTCTCGATGAAGGCGGGCGCGACGCAGTTCACCAGCAGCCCCTCTCCGGAATGGGCCATCGCGACCGACTTGGCGAAGGACAGGAGGGCGGACTTGGACGCGTTGTAGACCGTCTCCTCCGGATAGGGCTGGGCCACGTTCTCGGACGTGACGAAGACCATCCGCCCCCACCCGCGCGAGATCATCGCGGGTCCGAGGTGACGCGACAGGCGCACGGCGGAGTGGAAGTCGATTTGCAGCGCGTCGTCCCAGTCCTCCTCCGCCATCTCCAGCGGGTCGCCCTTGGCGCCGGTCACGCCAGCCGCATGGACGAGGATGTCGAACTCGGTCCCGGCGTCGCGCAGCAGCGCCTCGACGCCGTCCTTCGTCGAGATGTCGGCCCGGATGGCGGTCGCGCCGAGCGGATCCGCCACGGCGGCGAGCTTGTCCTCGTCCTTGTCGGTCAGGGTCAGCGCAACGCCGGCCTCGTGCAGCCGCGCGGCCACTTCCTTGCCGATGCCTCCCGAGGCGCCGGTCACCAGCGCGCGTCGTCCGTCGATCTTCAGGTCCATGACTCGTTACCCCACAAATGTAGGCGTCGCCGCCGAACGCGGGCGCGGCACGGACCGTTCCGCCGCGGCGGCGCACGGCCGTTGCACGGTCCCGCGAGTTCTCCTATATGCGGGATCGAGAGGTTGGCGCGGGCAGGCGCCTCGCCAACCCGGTCAGGTCCGGAAGGAAGCAGCCGTAACGAGCCCCGCTTGGGTCGTTGTCAGCCTCTCACCCTTGACGCACGCGAAGGAGGGCCAGTCATGGAGACCCGTTCCCCCTTCCGGGCCGCCGCCTGAGACCCAGGCCGCCGCTCGGCCCGTGATCCTGCGCCCCGACCGGGGCGCGCTCTCTCACGCGCATCAGGGCTTATCCCATTGAACACCCCTACAGATGCCGGCCTCGGATGGTCGGCGCACTTCGACCGCCAGCTGGATGCCGGCGACACCTCTCCCCGCGCCCGGATCGTCGCGGTGCACCGCGACCGGGTCGAGGCGCTGACCCCGGACGGGCCGGCGCTCCTGCGGACGCCCGAGGAGACCGGGCACTACGCGGTCGGCGACTGGGTGCTACACGACGGCGTCCACGTGACCCGGCTGATGGACCGCGAGACGGTGATCCAGCGCCGCTCCGCCGGCCCCGTGGCGAAGGACCAGCTGATCGCCGCGAACGTCGGCACGCTCGGGATCGTCACCAGCTGCAACGACGACTTCAACGAGGCGCGGCTGGAGCGGTATCTCGCGATCGCCGCCGCGGGCGGTTGCCTGCCGATGGTCGTGCTGACCAAGGCCGACCTGACGGACGAGGCAGACGACTACGCCCGGCGGGCGCAGCGGCTGTCGCCGCTCGCGACCGTCCTGACGCTCGACGCGCGGGAGCCGGAGGAGGCGCGGCGGCTCGATCCCTGGTGCCGGGACGGGCAGACGCTGGCGCTGGTCGGATCGTCCGGTGTCGGCAAGACGACGCTGCAGAACGCGCTGACCGGCATCGAGGCGGCGACCCGGGGCATCCGCGAGGACGACGCCAAGGGGCGGCACACGACGCCGGCGCGGGCGCTGCGGCGGACGCTGGCGGGCGGCTGGCTGATCGACACGCCCGGCATGCGCGAGCTGCAGCTCTCCGGGGTGGCGGAGGGGATCGCCGAGGTCTTCGCCGACATCGAGGACCTGACGACGGCCTGCCGCTTCCGCGACTGCGCCCACGAGGCGGAACCGGGCTGCGCGGTGCAGGCGGCGATCGGCGACGGCCGGCTGGACGCGGCGCGGCTGGAGCGGTGGCGCAAGCTCGGCCGCGAGGACCGCTACAACAGCGAAAGCATTGCCCAGGCGCGGGCGCGATTCCGGGCCGCGGGCAAGATGCACCGGCACGGCAAGACGCGGGGGGACTGGAAGCGGGGGGATCGGTAGGGGCGGCGTGAGCGCCGTTGCGGGACCGGATCGTCCGGCGGTTCCGGCAAGAGCCGGGCCACGAGGAACGAGCCCCGGGACCTACCGCCCCGGGCTCGACCCCGGGCCTCGCGGGCATCGCGCCCGGCCGCAGCGGGGCCCCGGCCCGGGGCCGGGGCGGGGCTCCATCTCCCGCGCTTCCGCATCGCCCCGTCGCGACCAAGGCAGGCGCCTCGCCGCTTCGCCGGACCCTCGACGGACCGGAGCGAGGGGGCGCTCACGTCCCCGCTGCCCACAGTCTCTGCGCCTCTGTCTCCACCGCGCCGGGACGGGCGTGCCGGAGGCGCGCCAGCGCGACGGCAGGGGCCTCGCCCGCCTCGACCATCAGGCGCAGGGCGATCATCCCCGAGCGGCCGCGGCCGCCGGCGCAGTGGACGAGGGCGCGACCATGACCGGCCAGCGCGGCCCGCAGGGCGATCGATTCGGCCGGCCATGCAGCGGCCGCGTCCGGTCCCGGGACGCCGTAGTCGGGGACGGGGAACGACCGCCAGGCGATCCCGGCCGCGGCGAGGTCGGCGGGAAGCGCGGCGGCGGCGCCCGTCAGTTCGGCGGCTTCCACGAGCGACAGGACCAGCCGGGGGCGCCATCCCACGATCCGCGCGAGGTCGGCCAGGTAGGCGTCCCCAGCCCCTGAAGCGCCGCCGGGGCGGGGCGCGAGAGCCAGCGTGCCGCCCGCGACAGGCAGCGTCCGGGGCCAGTCGTCAGGAGGGGCGGCAGGGTCGGTCGGGAGCACGGCGCAGTCACACCTCTTCTGGGCCAGCAGCCATCAACGGCGCGGCGGACGCAGGAGCCGGGGGGCGTCCCCGGCCGGACCGACCGAATCGACCGCCGATCGGTGGATCCGTACCCGCACTCGATGGACGATCGGGGTCGGAACCCCTTCCCGCCCCGACCTCTTCCTTCAGGAGATCCGCAAGGGAGGCCCCCGTGCCGAGCTTCGCCGACTGGCCAATCTGGGGCAACGTCGCCCTGTTCTGCGTCGCCGCCGCCGCCGTGTGGATGTCGGGCACCCGCCTGTCCCGCTACGCCGACGCCATCGCGAAGCGGACCGGCATCGGGCAGGCGGTCCTCGGCGTCATCCTCCTGGGCGGGATCACTTCGCTGCCGGAGATCGCCGTGACCGGCACCGCGGCGACGGGCGGCAACGCGCAGCTCGCGGTCAACAACCTGCTCGGCGGGTTCACGGCGCAGGTCGCCGTCCTCGCGCTCGCGGACGCGGTGATCCGCAAGCGGGCGCTGACGGCGGTGGTGCCGGACCCGATCGTGCTGCTGCAGGGGGCGCTGGGGATCGTCCTCGTCTCGATCACCGTCTGCGGCATCGTCGTCGGCGACGTCGCCGTGCTCGGCGCCGGCGCCTGGACGTGGGGCATCCTGTTCGTCTTCCTCTACGCGATCCGTATGGTCGCCAAGTCCGGCAGCCACCCCGCCTGGCAGGTGGTGGGCGAGCCGCCGTCCGAGGAGATCGGCGCCGAGCAGCCGGAGGTCGACCATTCCGACCGGCGGCTCTACATGCTGACGGCCGGCGTGGCGGCGGTGATCCTGGCGATGGGCTGGCTGCTTTCCACCACGGGCGAGGCGCTGGCCGAGCAGACGGGCCTCGGCGACAGCTTCTTCGGCGCGGTGTTCATCGCGATCTCGACCTCGCTGCCGGAAATTTCGACCGTGATCGCCGCCGTGCGGCTCGGCCGGTACGTGATGGCGGTCAGCGACATCTTCGGCACCAATCTCTTCGACGTCGCCATCATCGTCGTCGTGGACCTGCTGTTCCCTGGCGGGCCGGTGCTTGCGGAGGTCGGCAGCTTCTCGATCCTTGCCGGGATCCTCGGCATTCTCGTCACCGCGATCTATCTCGCCGGCCTGATCGAGCGGCGGGACCCGGCGGTGGCGGGCGTCGGGCTGGACACGATCCTGGTAGCGGGCGTCTACGTCGGCGGCGTCGTCCTGCTCTACACCTTGCGGTGAGGGCCGGGGAGCCTAGGCTGGCACCATGCAGGACGGAACCCCGCCAGACCCGGACGCCAAGACCCAGTGGGCCGAGGCGCGCACCGACTGGGCCGAGGACAGGACCGTGCTCGCCAACGAGCGCACCTTCGCGGGCTGGATGCGCACCGGCATGGGCGCGCTCGCCGTCGCGCTCGGCCTGAAGGCGGTGTTCCGCCCGTTCGAACCGACATGGCTGCCCAAGGCGGTGGCGCTGATCTTCGTCGCCGTGGCGCTGGTCACGATCTGGTCGGCCTGGCGCAACGCCGTGCGCACCTACCGCAAGCTCGACATGCACAGCGCGCGCCCGATCGGCAGCCGGGCGATCACCGTCATCGCCGCGACGATGGCGACGGGCGCGGTGGCGACCGGAGGCATCCTCATCCTCCTCTGACCGCGGGTCCCGCGGCCGCCCGCGCGGTGGACGGGGACCGCGGGCGCCCTTAGGTTGGCGCCGTTCCAGGAGACCGCCATGTCCGACGCCCCCGCCGCCTATCAGGTGCTGGCCCGCAAGTACCGGCCCGAGACGTTCGCCGACCTCGTCGGGCAGGACGCGATGGTGAAGACGCTGAAGAACGCGTTCGCCGCCGGGCGGATCGCGCAGGCCTTCATCATGACCGGCATCCGCGGCACCGGAAAGACGACAACGGCGCGGATCATCGCCAAGGGGCTGAACTGCATCGGCCCCGACGGCACCGGGGGCCCGACGACCGACCCCTGCGGCGTGTGCGAGCCGTGCCGCAAGATCATGGCCGGCCGCTTCATGGACGTGCTCGAGATGGACGCCGCCTCCAACACCGGCGTCGATTACGTGCGCGAGCTGAACCAGATGGCCAATACCCGGCCGTCCGAAGGCCGCTACAAGATCTTCATCATCGACGAGGTCCACATGCTGTCGACGAGCGCGTTCAACGCGCTCCTCAAGACGCTGGAGGAACCGCCGCCGCATACGAAGTTCATCCTCGCCACGACCGAGATCAGGAAGGTGCCGGTCACGGTGCTGTCCCGCTGCCAGAGGTTCGACCTGCGGCGGATCGAGCCCGAGGTGATGATCGCGCTTCTGCGGAAGATCTCGGACGCCGAGGGGGCGCAGATCAGCGACGACGCGCTGGCGCTCATCACCCGGGCGGCCGAGGGGTCGGCGCGGGACGCCGAATCGCTCCTCGACCAGGCGATCAGCCACGGCGCGGGCGAAACGACGGCCGAGCAGGTGCGCGCGATGCTGGGCCTCGCCGACCGGGGGCGCGTCCTCGACCTCTTCGACATGATCCTCGGCGGCCGCGCGTCCGAGGCGCTGGCCGAGCTGTCGGCGCAGTATGCCGACGGGGCGGACCCGATGGCGGTGTTGCGCGATCTGGCCGAGGTCACGCACTGGGTCAGCGTCATCAAGATCACGCCCGAGGCGGCGGAGGATCCGACCGTCGGCCCGGACGAGCGCGCGCGCGGGCGGCAGATGGCCGAAGCGCTGCCGATGCGGGTGCTGACGCGGATGTGGCAGATGCTGCTGAAGGCGCTGGAGGAGGTGGCCGCGGCGCCGAACGCGATGATGGCCGCCGAGATGGCGGTGATCCGCCTGACCCACGTCGCCGACCTGCCCTCGCCGGAAGAGCTGGTGCGCAAGCTGAAGGACGCGCCGCCCCCCGGGCCTGCGCCCGGCGGCGGCGCGCCGGCGCCGGGCGGCGGCGGGCACGTCGAGGCGCGGGGCGCGGTGCGGCCGACCCATTCCGGCACGGGTGGAGTGTCCGCCTCCGGCGCACAGACTGCGACGGCGCTCGACGCGAACGCGCTGGCCCGCTTCGCCCGGTTCCAGGACGTGGTGGAGCTGATCCGCGCCAACCGCGACGTGCGGCTGCTGGTGGAGGTCGAGACCACACTCCGCCTCGCCGCCTACCAGCCCGGCCGGATCGAGTTCCAGCCGACCGACGACGCCGCCCCCGACTTCGCCCAGCGCCTCGGCCAGCGGCTGCAGGCCTTCACCGGAAACCGCTGGGCGGTGAGCGTAGTGAGCTCCGGCGGCGGCGCGACGATCGCCGAGGCGCGCGACGCCGAGGACATGCGGCTGAAGGAGGAGGCGTCGGAGCATCCGCTGGTGCAGGCGGTCCTCGAGCATTTCCCCAAGGCGCGGATCACCGCGATCCGCACCGCCGCCGAGGAGGCGCAGGCGGCCGAGACCGAGGCGCTGCCCGAGGTCGAGGGCGAGTGGGACCCGTTCGAGGAGGAGTGAGCGGGCTTGCAGAGGTTCCCCCAGCATTGTCCGGGGGGCCTCGGACGGCGCGAGGCCCCGGGTCAGGCCCGGGGCGGGTGGAGAGAGGGGCACCGGGGTGCCTTCGGTGCAGCCGTATCACGGCGGGAATGCCCGCCCCGGCCCTGAGCCGGGGCCCGGCTCCCGATCGTGCCCCCGGTGCCCCCGGGGCCGACGCGCCTTGATCCACCGCCCCCCGGCCCGTATCTCGGAAGGCAACCCCCGACAGGAGGAAAGCGGATGTTCAAGGGACTCGGCGGCTTCGGCGACATGGCCAAGATGATGAAGGCCGCGCAGGAGATGCAGGGCAAGATGGAGGAGATGCAGGCGCGGTTCGACACGATGACCGCGACCGGCGAGAGCGGCGCGGGCCTGGTGAAGGCGACCGCGACGCTGAAGGGCGAGCTGACGGCGCTCGACATCGACCCCTCGATCTTCCAGCCGGACGAGAAGGAGGTGGTCGAGGACCTGATCCTCGCCGCGATCCGCGACGCGCAGTCCCGCGCGGCCGAGAAGATGCAGGCCGAGATGTCGCGGATGGGCGAGCAGTTCGGCCTGCCGCCAGGCATGAAGCTGCCGTTCTGAGGAGCTGCCTGCTGCTTCGCATGTCCCCAAATACGCACCGGCCGGACCGCGCCGCCGGGCGCTCGGCCGCGGCATGAGCGCCGCCCCCGAGAGCCTTGAGCGGCTGATCGAGCTGATGGCCCGCCTGCCCGGCCTCGGCCCCCGCTCGGCCAGGCGCGCGGTGCTGCACCTCCTCGGCAAGCGCGGGCAGCTGCTGCTGCCGCTGGCCGAAGCGATGCGCGACGCCGGCCAGAACGTCCGCGACTGCGTGATCTGCGGCAATGTCGGCCTCGCCGACGAATGCGCGATCTGCGCCGACGAGCGCCGGGCGAACGGGCAGATCTGCGTGGTCGAGGAGGTGTCGGACCTCTGGGCGATGGAGCGGGCGGGCGTGTTCAAGGGGCGCTACCACGTGCTCGGCGGGACGCTGTCGGCGCTCGACGCGATCGGACCGGACGAACTGCGCATCCCGCGCCTCGTCGATCGTGTGGCGAGCGAGGGCGTGACCGAGGTGATTCTCGCGCTCGGCGCGACGGTCGACGGCCAGACCACCACCCACTACATCGCCGACCGGCTGCCGGACGTGACCGTCACCTCGCTGGCGCAGGGCGTGCCGGTGGGAGGCGAGCTCGACTACCTCGACGAGGGCACCATCAGCGCGGCGCTGAAGGCGCGGCGCGGGCTGTAGGCGCGCTGCGGATCCGCCATCAGGCCGCCGACGACGGCGGCGTTCATCACGAACACCACATGCACCCGGCGCGAGGCGGGGGAGGTCGCGGTGCGCGACCAGCCTGATCCTCAAACCGACTGACTCCTCCGGCTGCGCCCGTTCGGCGCCGGTTCGCCTGCATCCGATCGTCGGGCCGGCGCGCCGACCTCCCATCATTCGACCGGCTCCGCGAGGGCGCGGGGGACACATTCCCCCTTGCGGCACCAGGCAGTTCTTCGGCGAGCGCGATTGGTGTAGGGAGAGCCCTGACGTTAAGTAAGGACAAGCCGATGACCGACGCCGCCTTCTGGGACAGGATCGCCGACAAGTATGCCGCGCGACCCATCGCCGATCCCGACGCCTACGAGGCGACGCTGGAGCGGACGGCGGGGCACCTCGCGCCGACCGACCGCATCCTCGAGCTCGGTTGCGGCACCGGCGGCACGGCGCGGCGGCTGGCGTCGTCGGTCGCCCACGTCACCGCCACTGACATCGCGCCGCAGATGATCCGGATCGCGACGGAGCGGCAGGCGGCCGAGGGCATCTCCAACGTCGAACACCTCGCCCTGCCGGCCGACGCCGACGTTCCAGGCGCGCCGTTCGATGCGGTGGTGGCGTTCAACCTGCTGCATCTGTCGGGGCCGCTGGCGCCGGCGCTCGCGCATATCCGCACGCAGGTGGGGTCCGGCGGCCTCTTCATCTCGAAGACGCCCTGCCTCGGCGACATGTTCTTCGGGATCCGCCTCGTGCTGCCGCTGATGCGCCGGTTCGGCAAGGCGCCGCGGGCGACCTTCTTCAGCGCCGCGCAGCTGCGGTCGGAAGTGGAGCGGGCGGGATTCGAGGTCGTGGACGACACCACGTTCGGGGCAGCGAAGAACGCCCGCTACCTCGTCGCGCGGCGCCGCTGACCGGCGCCGGCGACAGGGAGGGGGCGGGCCGTCCGGCCCGCCGCCCCGCGCCTCAGCGGCGGTCGTCCTCGTCCTCGTCGTCGCCCGAGTCGTTCGGCAGGTTGAAGAAGCTGTCCGCGTCCGACACGTCGCGCAGATCCTCTTCCTCGTCGCCCTCCGGCCCGCGCGGGTCCTCGCCCGAATCGGTCAGCGAGAAGGTCTCGAGCCCCGAGATCGCGGTCGGGATGCGCGGCTCGGCCGGCATGCCCAGCGACTGCTCGGTCGAGACCAGCTTGCGCCGCTCGTCGTCGGACATCACGCCGCCCTCGCGCGCCTTCTTGGCCGCGGCCTTCTGCACGGCGGCGTCCAGCTCGGACTGCTTGCACAGGCCCAGCGCGACCGGGTCGATCGGGTCGATGTTGCCGATGTTCCAGTGCGTCCGCTCGCGGATCGACTGGATCGTCGGCTTGGTGGTGCCGACCAGCCTGGAGATCTGCGCGTCGGTCAGCTCGGGGTGGAACTTGACCAGCCACAGGATCGAGGCGGGGCGGTCCTGCCGCTTCGACAGCGGCGTGTAGCGCGGCCCGCGGCGCTTCTCCTCGCCCACGGCGGCTGCGTTGAACTTCAGCTTCAGCCGGTGGGTCGGGTCCTTCTCGGCCTTGTCGATCTCGGATTGGTCGAGCTGGTTGTTGGCGACCGGGTCGAAGCCCTTCACGCCCTGCGCCACGTCGCCGTCGGCGATGCCCTGGATCTCGAGCTCGTGCATCCCGACGAAGTCGGCGATCTGCTTGAAGCTCATCGTGGTGTTGTCGACGAGCCAGACGGCCGTCGCCTTGGCCATGAGCGGTCTGTCGGACATGTGCGGGTCTCCTGTCGTCGGCACGGCTTCCCCGGCGCCCGGCGGGACCGGGCGGCCCGGGACATCCGGACCAAGTTCACGTTGTCGGGGAACTCGGCGGCTATATAGTCGCGTGACCCCGCGGAGGGAAGGGATGAAATACGCTGCAATCGCCGCGCTGCTGGCGCTCGCCGCCCCGGCCCGGGCGGACGGGACGGCCGGCGACTTCGACTATTACGTCCTGTCGCTGTCCTGGTCGCCGACCTGGTGCCGCCAGCAGGGCCAGGCCGAGGGGTCCGAGCAGTGCGCGGACGGGGCGGGCTTCGGCTGGGTGCTGCACGGCCTGTGGCCGCAGTACGAGGAGGGCTGGCCCGACTATTGCGCGACCTCCTTCGCGCCGCCCTCGCGCGGGATGACGGGGGCCATGGCCGACATCATGGGGACCGGCGGGTCGGCCTGGCACCAGTGGCGCAAGCACGGGGTCTGCAGCGGGCTGTCGCCGGCGGACTACTACGCGCTGGCGCGCGAGGCCTACGGACGCGTCACGCGGCCAGAGGTGTTCGAACGGCTGGAGCGCGAGGTGACGCTGCCGGCGGAGGTGGTGGAAGAGGCGTTCACCACGGACAATCCGGGCCTCGATCCGCCGGAAGTGACCGTCACCTGTCGGTCTGGGATGATCCAGGAGGTGCGCGTCTGCATGACGCGCGATCTGGAGTTCCGCCGCTGCGGGGCGGACGTCATCCGCGACTGCACGCTGGACGACGCCCTCCTCCTGCCCGTCCGCTAGGCCTCAGCGGCCGACGTTCTCGCGCCAGCCGTCGTCGATCGCCGACACCCACTCGCCCTGCAGCTCGGGCAGGGCGCTCTCCGCCAGCTCGGCGGCCGGGACGACCGAGGGGTGCTGCGGCAGCGCGTCGAACTCGGCGCGGATGTCCTCCGGCACCTGAGACAGGTCGATCGCCGGCGGCGCGCCCCAGACGTCCGGCCGCGCCTTCTCCAGCTGCGCTTCGGCCGAGAGCATGAGGTTCACCGCGACGAGGGCGGCGGCCTTGTTGGGCGAGTTGTAGGGGATCGTCAGGTAGTTCGTGTTGCCGATCGTCCCGCCGTCCAGACCATAGCTGCGGACCGTGGCCGGGAACGTGCCGTTCTCGACCAGCACGCCGAACTGCGAGGGGTTGTAGTCGAAGATCAGGTCGACCTCGGAGTTGGCGAACATCTGCTGCAGCTGCGTGATCGAGGTCGGATAGGTCTCTCCCTCGCGCCACAGGTCGGGCTCCAGATCGTTCAGGATCGCCCACGCCTCCTTCGCCGCCGCGTCGAAGGTCGCCTGGTCGAACGGGCCGAGCAGCGCGTCGGGGCCACCGGCTGCGTGGTAGAAGACGTGCCGCACGAAGGCCGAGCCGTTGAAGTCGGGCGGCGCCGGGTAGGTGAAGCGGCCGGGGTTGGCGTGCACCCACTCGATCAGCTCCGGGATCGACCGCGGCGGCTCGGGCGTGCGCGCCTCGTCGTGGCCGAAGGCGAACTGCGCCGTGGACCAGGGCGCCTCGCAGCCGTCCACCGGCACGCCGAAATCGTTGGCGATGGAGGGGTTGTCCCAGTCGACGAGCGTGTCGTTCGGCAGCGCGTCGGTCCAGCCGCACCAGACGAGATCGCCCTGCCGCATGGTGCGGAAGTTCTCGCCGTTGATCCAGATGAGGTCGACCGCGCCCGTGTCGTCGGCACCGGCCTCCTTCTCGCCGAGGACGATGTTCACGGCGTCGGACGTGTCGGTCAGCGGCACGAGGTTCAGAGTGATGCCGTACTCCTCGGACAGGCGGTCGCCGACCCAGCCGGTGACGTAGTCGTTGATGTTCTGAGCCCCGCCCCACATGAAGACGTTGACCTCGCCGCCCTCGGCCGCGGCCACGATCCCCTCCCAGTCCATCGCCAGAAGGGACTCCCCGTCGGCCGTGTCGGCGGCGGCCGGCAGGGCGGTGAAGAGGAGAAGGGCGGAGAGGGCGAGGCGCATGAGAGGGTTCCGGTGTTGCGGGCAGTTGCGGCAACACTAGCCGCCCGCTGCCCCGTGGCCAGTCACGGGCCCGTCAAAGGCCGCGACCGTACGGAACGCGCTTCCCGCCGGCGTGCGGGTCCGCGTAAGGTATCGCGTCCCGACCGAAGGCCCCCCGCATGACCCAGACGCTCCTCCTCGCCGTCCTCTTCCTCGCCGCGGGGCTCGCCGCGGTGCCGCTCGCCACGCGGTTCGGGCTGGGGTCGGTCCTCGGCTACCTGATTGCGGGGATCGCGCTGTCGCCGATCCTCGCGGCGCTGCACGTGGACGTGGAGGCGATCCAGCACTTCGCCGAGTTCGGCGTCGTGATGATGCTGTTCCTCGTCGGGCTGGAGCTGGAGCCGAAGCGGCTGTGGGAGATGCGGATGCAGCTGCTCGGCCTCGGCGGGCTGCAGGTGGTCCTGACGGCGGCGGCGGTGATGGGCCTCGCGATGCTGCTGGGGCTTGCGTGGAACCTGGCGCTCGCCACAGGCCTGATCCTGGCGCTGTCCTCCACCGCCATCGTGCTGCAGACGCTGAACGAGAAGGGCCTCATGAAGAGCGACGGCGGACGGGCCTCGTTCTCGGTCCTGCTGACGCAGGACATCGCCGTCATCCCGATGCTGGCGCTGATGCCGCTGCTCGCCTTCGGTGTCCACGCCGGGGCGGAGGCGGGCGATCACGGGGCGGCGGACGCGGGCCACGGCGCCGGCCTCAGCCTCGTCGAGGGGCTGCCGGGCTGGGGCGCCGCGCTGGTCACGCTCGGCGCCATCGCCGCGGTGGTCGTGGGCGGCGCGGTCCTGACCGGCCCGCTCTTCCGCTTCATCGCCCTCGCCCGCCTGCGCGAGCTGTTCATCGCCGCCGCCCTCCTGATCGTCACCGGCATCGCGCTCCTGATGAGCCTCGTCGGCCTGTCGCCCGCCCTCGGCACCTTCCTCGCCGGGGTGGTCCTCGCCAACAGCGAGTACCGGCACGAGCTGGAGGCCGACATCGACCCGTTCCGGGGCATGCTCCTCGGCCTGTTCTTCATGACGGTCGGCGCCGGGATCGACTTCCTGCTGATGTGGGACAACCTCCTGCCGATCCTCGGCCTGACGGTCGGGCTGATGGCGCTGAAGGCCGCGGTCCTCGGCGTCCTCGGCCTGGCCTTCCGGCTGCGCGGGGCGGACAGGTGGCTGTTCGCCCTCGGCCTCGCGCAGGCCGGCGAGTTCGGGTTCGTCCTGCTGGCCCTCACCGTCGGCGCGGGCGTGCTGCCCGACGCGCTCGCCGACCGGCTGCTGCTGGTCGTCGCGCTGTCGATGCTGCTGACGCCGCTCCTCTTCATTCTCTACGACCGGGTGCTGGCGCCGATGTACGCGGGCGGCCGGCGCGAGGCGGACGAGATCGACGAGACGGGCGACGTGCTGATCCTCGGCCACGGCCGCTTCGGCGGGATCGTGAACCGGATGCTGCGGCTCAACGGCTACCGGACGGTGGTCGTCGATTACAGCGCCCAGCAGCTGGAGATGCTGCGCCAGTTCGGGCTCAAGGTCTATTTCGGCGACGCCACCCGGCCCGACCTGCTGGAGGCCGCGGGCATCGCCCGCGCCCGCCTCCTCATCATCGCGATCGACGGCGTGGACGAGACCACGCGCATCGTGGAACACGTGACCAAGGCCTACCCGGACCTCCACGTCATCGCCCGGGCCCGCAACCGGCACCACGTGTACGAGCTGTGGTACGCCGGCTGCCGCGACATCATCCGCGAGACCTACGACAGCTCGATCCGCGCCGGGCGCTCCGCGCTCGAGGCGCTGGGCCACAAGCACGAGCAGGCGATGGCGCGGGCGCGCGCGTTCGAGATCAAGGACCGCGCCGCGATGGTGGAGGTGTCCGACCTCTACGACCCGAACGTCCCGGCGATGGAGAACGCCCCCTACGTCGCCCGCGTGAACCAGATCATGCGCGAGTGGGAGGCCGAGTTGACCGGCGCCACCGACACCACCGAGGATCAGGAGAGGCTGGCGGCGGACTTCCGCGGCGGCTGACGCCGACGGGGGTGGTGCCCCGTCGCCGCCTGCGGTTTAGTCCGCGGGCGGCAGGCAGGGGAGGCGAACGCATGGCCAAGGCAGAGATCGGACTGGTGGGGCTCGGCACGATGGGCTCGGCGCTCGCGCTGAACATCGCCGACAAGGGGCACAGCGTCGCGGTCTGGAACCGCACCCATTCCCACACCGAGGCGTTCGTGCAGGAGGCCGGTCCGCTGGCCGAGCGGATCGTCCCGGCCGAGACCCACGCCGACCTCGTCGCCGCGCTGGCCGAGCCGCGGGCGATCATCCTGATGGTCCCCGCGGGCGCCCCGGTGGACGAGCAGATCGCCGCGCTGCGGCCGCTCCTCGGCCCCGACGACCTCATCATCGACGCCGGCAACGCCAACTTCCGCGACACCAGCCGCCGCGCGACGGACAGCGGCGGCCCGTTCCTCGGCATCGGCGTCTCGGGCGGCGAGGAAGGTGCGCGGCACGGGCCGTCGATCATGGGCGGCGGCGAGCGCGCGTACTGGGACCGGGTGGCGCACATCCTGAAGGACATCGCCGCCGACTACGAGGGCACGCCCTGCGCCACCTGGATGGGCGAGAAGGGCGCCGGCCACTTCGTCAAGGCCGTCCACAACGGCATCGAATACGCCGACATGCAGATGATCGCCGAGACCTACGGCATCCTGCGCGACGGCATGGGGATGGGCTACGACGCGATCGCCGACGTCTTCGCGAAATGGAACGACGGACCGCTCGCCAGCTACCTGATCGAGATTTCCGCCAAGGTCGCCGCCGCCACCGACGCCCGGACCGGAGAGCCGCTGCTGACCGTCATCGCCGATTCGGCCGGCCAGAAGGGCACCGGCCGCTGGACAGCGGTCGAGGCGCAGCACCTCGGCGCCGCGATCCCGGCGATCGAGGCGGCGGTCGCGGCGCGGAACCTGTCGGCGAAAGCGGACATGCGCGCGACGGGCGAAGAGCTGTTCGGCGCCGGTCCGCAGCCGATGGGGCCGAACGCGCCCTCGCTCGATTCGCTCGAGCAGGCGCTGATGGCGGGCAAGATCATGTGCTACGCCCAGGGCTTCGCCATGATCAACGCCGCCTCCGACGAGTTCGGCTGGGCCCTGCCCCTGCCCGAGATCGCCAGGGTCTGGCGTGCCGGGTGCATCATCCGCTCGGCCATGCTCAACGACATGGCCGACGCGCTGGCCGAGGATCCGGCGCGCAACCTGCTGTTCGCGCCGTTCTTCGCGGACAAGGTCAGGGCCGCGGCCCCCGCCCTGCGCGAGGTCGTCATTGCGGCGCAGGCGGCCGGCATCGCCGTGCCGGCGCTGGCCTCCGGCCTTGCGTGGTTCGACACGGTCCGCACCGCGCGCGGCACCGCCGACATGATCCAGGGGCAGCGCGACTTCTTCGGCCTGCACGGATTCGTCCGCCGCGACACCGGCGAAAGCGGCCAGCACGGCCCCTGGGCCAGCTGATCGGCCGGGGCCGGCGCGCCGGCCTTCCGGGCTTCACCGAACCTTAAGTCGTTCGCGGCTATCCCCTGCCCCGTGACAACTGGCAGCGGACGCGCGGGCATGGCAAACGACACGGCTCTGAGGCTCGACCTCGCCCACCCGGACTGGACCGACGACCTCAAGAAGGTCGAGGCCGCGATTCTCGCGGACATCACCCGCCCGGTGATCGTCGACGCGAGCGCGGCGACAGAGGTCGGGGCGCTCGCCGCGCAACTCCTGATCGCGGCCCGCCGCGCTGCCTCGACCGAGGGGCGCAGCTTCGCGGTCGAGGCGCCGTCGGACGCCGTGCGCGACTCGCTCGACCGGATGGGCCTGTCCGCCGCCGTCCTCGGCGCTCCGGAAACGGAGGTCGCGGGATGAGCGTCTCTGTCCTCGCCATCGACGATTCCCGCACCATCCGCGAGATGGTCAGCCGCACGCTCGGCGACGCCGGCTTCGACGTCACCACCGCGACCGACGGCAAGGCCGGGGTCGCGGCCTTCGAGGGGCGCCGCTTCGACGCCGTCGTGACCGACATCAACATGCCCAACCTCGACGGGTTCGGCGTGATCGAGGCGATCCGCGGGGGCCGGACGAACCGCCGCGTCCCGATCCTCGTCCTCACCACCGAAAGCGGCCCCGCCCTGAAGGAACGGGCGCGAAAGGCCGGCGCCACCGGCTGGATCGTGAAACCGTTCGAGGACCGCGCCTTCGTCGACGTGGTCCGCCGCGTGACCGGAGGGGCCTGAGCGATGTCGGATTCGCTGCGCGACATGTTTTTCGCCGAATGCGAGGACCTGCTCGAGGCGCTGTCCGAAGGCCTCGCCGCCATGAGCGACGGCACCCACGACGCCGAGACGGTCAACGCGATCTTCCGGGCGGTCCACTCGATCAAGGGCGCGGCGGGAGCCTTCGCGCTGGAGGACATCGTCTCGTTCGCCCACCAGTACGAGACGGTCCTCGACCTCATCCGCTCCGGCCAGCTCGACCCCGATGCCGAGGTGATGCGCGCGATCCTGCGATCGTCGGACGTTCTCGCCGACCTCGTGGACGCGGCGCAGAACGATCGCACCGACCGGCCCGACGCGATGGCGCCGCTGCTGGAGCAACTGACCCGGCTCGCCGACGCCGCGCCGGCCCCGATCGCCACGCAGCCGCCTGAACCAGAGGCCGTCTTCGCACCCATGGCCGCGATGCCGCTGACGCTCGCCCCGATCGTCGGCGCCGAGAGCCGGTTCCGCATCCGCTTCCGGCCGGAACGCGCGCTGTTCGACAACGGCCACGACCCGCTGCGCCTGCTCCGGGCCCTATCCGCCCTTGGCGAGCTGACAGTGGACTGCGACCTCTCTGCCATCCCGCCCCTCGGCAGTTTCGACCCGGAGGAGAGCTTTCTCGCCTGGGACATGACGCTGACCGGCGACATCGCCGAAGGCGAGATCCGCGGCGTCTTCTCCTTCGTCGATGGCCTCTGCACGCTGTCGGTCGAGCGCGAGGACGACGAGGCCCCGCAGTCCACGGTCCCGAACTCGCCGCTCCCTCAGCCCGCTGCGACGCCGCCCGGCGAGGCGGAGACACCGCTCGTGAACGCCGATCCGCCGCCGGACCCCGGGGGAGAGCGCCAGCCCGTTCGCGCGGGAGGCGCCGCTGCCGCCAACGCCGGCCCCGCCCGGCCCACGCTCCGCGTCGATCCGGAACGGGTCGACCGCCTCATCAACACCGTCGGCGAGCTCATCATCAATCAGGCCGTCATCGGCCAGAAGATCGCCGCCCTCGGCGCGGAACCGAACTCCGAGGTGATGAGCGACCTCGACGACTACCGCCACCTTGCACGCGACATCCAGGAAGGCGTGATGGCGATCCGCGCCCAGCCCGTGAAGCCGCTCTTCCAGCGGATGGGCCGCATCATCCGCGAGGCGGCCGAGGCCGTCGGCAAGGAGGTCGTCCTCGAAACCGAGGGCGAGATGACGGAGGTCGACAAGACGGTGGTCGAGCGACTTGCCGACCCGTTGACCCACATGGTCCGCAACGCGGTCGATCACGGAATCGAACCTGCCGCCCTCCGTACCGAGCGTGGCAAACCTGCGGAGGGCACTGTCCGCCTCATCGCCGCCCATCGCTCCGGCCACGTCCACATCGCGATCGCCGACGACGGCGGCGGACTCGACCGCGAGCGCATCCTCGGCAAGGCGGTCGAGAAGGGTCTCGTGTCCCCCGAGGCGAAGCTGACCGAGAGCGAGATCGACAACCTCCTGTTCCTCCCCGGCTTCTCGACCGCCTCCTCGATCACCAATCTCTCGGGTCGCGGCGTCGGCATGGACGTGGTCAAGACCGCGATCACCTCGCTCGGTGGCCGCGTCTCGATCTCCAGCCGGCCCGGCCACGGCTCCACCTTCTCGATCACGCTGCCGCTGACGCTGGCCGTTCTGGACGGAATGGTGGTGACGGTCGGCGACCAGACGATGGTCCTGCCGCTCTATTCCATCCTCGAGACGATCCGCCCGCAGGCCCGGAACGTCACGCCCCTTGGCCGCGGCGGTCATGTCCTGTCGATCCGCGGCGCCTACGTCCCCATCGTCAGCCTGGCCCACGTCCTGGGCCTCGCGTCCGAGCCTTTCGATCCGACCCGCTCGATCTTCGTTCTCATCAGGGCGGACGGGTCGCAGCCGGTGGCCCTCGCCGTCGAGGCGATCTCGGACCAGCGGCAGGTCGTCATCAAGAGCCTCGAGGGCAATTACGGCCGCATCCCGGGCATCTCGGCCGCCACCATCCTCGGCGACGGCAAGATCGCCCTCATCGTCGACACCGACACGGTCGTGGCCATCGCCGCCCAGACGCCGGCGGTCCAGACCATCCGCGACAAGGAACCGGATCATGAGCAGCTCGCCGCTTTGGGATGACAACGCCACGATCGAGTTCGTCTCCCTGGTCTCAGGAGGGCAGAGTTTCTGCCTGGAGATCACGACGATCCGCGAAATTCGCCGATGGAGCGCCGTGACCCCGCTCCCCTATTCCGAGGATTCGGTTCTGGGCGTGATGAACCTGCGCGGCGCAGTCATCCCGATCGTCGACCTCGCCGCACGCCTCGGCCTCGGCCGCACCGACCCCACGGCCCGCCACGTCATCATCGTGGTTGCCGTCCACCAGCGCACCTTGGGCCTCCTCGTCGACTCCGTGTCCGAAATCCTGACCGTGAAGGGAGGCGCGATTCGTGAGACGCCCAACGTCCGCTCCGACGACAGCATCCGTTCGATCCGGGGACTTCTCCAGATCGAGGAAGAGATGTCGCGCATCATCGACCTCTCCGCCCTTCTGCCGGCCGAACACGAGGACGCCGCGTGACTGCAACGTCCACCGATCGCACCGACATGCAGCCGGACGCCTGCGAATTCACCGAGGACGACTTCGCGGCGATCTCGCGGATCGCCAAGGCCGAGTACGGCCTGCATCTCGAGCCGTCGAAGAAGTCGCTCATCCGGTCCCGGCTGAGGCGCCGTATCCGCGCGCTCGGACTCGGCGGGTTCGGCGCCTACTGCCGCATCGTCGAGAACGGCGACCCGGTGGAGCGTGAGCACTTCGTCTCCGCCCTCACCACCAACGTCACCCATTTCTACCGCGAGCCGCACCATTTCCGGCACCTCGAAGGCGAGGTCCTGCCGCCGCTGATCGATCCCGCCCGGGCCGGAGAGCGGATTCGCGTCTGGTCCGCCGGCTGCTCCACCGGCCCCGAGCCCTATTCCATCGCCGCGAGCATCCTGAAGGTCTTTCCGGACGCCGCCCGCTTCGACGTGCGCATCCTCGCGACCGACATCGACCGCGCGGTCCTGCGCCGCGCCGAGGGCGGCCGCTACGAGGCGGAGGAATGCAAGGTGCCCGACGAAGAGCATCGCCGCCGCCTCTTCGCCGGGCGCGAGGACGGCGTGGCGACGATCCGGCCGGAGGTCGCCGGCCTCGTCACGTTCCGGCCGCTCAATCTCAACGGTCCTTGGCCGATGAGCGGCCGCTTCCACGCGATCTTCTGCCGCAACGTGGCGATCTACTTCGATCGCCCCACGCAGGAGCGGCTGTGGTCCCGCTTCGCCGAGTTCCTCAAACCGGGGGGCATGCTCTACATCGGCCATTCCGAGCGCGTCACCGGCCCCGCCACGCAGGCCTTCGCCGGCTGCGGTATCACGACCTACCGCCACACGTCCGCGCCACGCCCGATTTCTTGAACGGAGAACCCATGTCCCTGAAGGATACCCTGCGCGTGATGGTGGTCGACGACATGTCGGTCAGCCGCGGCCTGCTCACCCAGGCTCTCGAGGAAATCGGCATCTGGAAGGTGGACGCCCAGAACAGCGGCCAGAGTGCCCTGTCGCGTCTTGCGGCGAGCCCGGTCCACCTCGTCATCTCGGACTTCAACATGCCCGGGATGGACGGCCTGCAGTTGCTCGAGGGGCTGCGCAGCAATCGCTCGACGCAGCAGATCGGCTTCATCCTCGTCACCGGGACACCGACGCAGGAGATCGTCGACAAGGGGCGCCGGCTCGGCCTCAACAACCTCGTGAAGAAGCCGTTCACCACGGCGTCCCTGAAGCAGTCCATCGAAGCCGTCGTCGGGCGGCTCTGATGAGCGGCGAACCACCCACGCCCGAGGGCGTCGACCTGGCGCTGCTCCTCGGTCGGGTCGGCACCGTCCTGTCGGAGGCGCAACGCTCACTTATGGAACACGAGGAGGTCATCATGGCCGCTCTCGCCCGCCAGCACATCGACGCGGCCCTGGCGCGGGACCTGCAGCACATCGACCTCGTCGGCCAGATCATGGCGGACCTCGCAGACCTGATCGCCCGGGTCGCGGAGACGGAACTCGACGGCCAGGCGATAAGGCGAGACGTCATCGCCGCCGCTCTCCGGCTGGAGCGGGTGCGAGCCACCCTGCTCGGAGACGCGCCGGGCCCCCGCCTGCCCTCGGTTGAGCTTTTCTGACGTGGCACCGGGATCGCTCATCACCCGCCGCCGTACCCCTCCCGACTATCGAGGAGATGCTGCATGATCGCTGAAGATTCTCCCATTCCCGCCCCCGCCGCGGGAACAGCTCGATGAGCGGCATTCTCATCGCCCATCGCAATCCGGTTCGCCGCGACCGGCTTGTCCGCGCCGTCGAAGCTGCCCCCGGCCGGCACCTCGTGGCGGCGGTCGCGGACCTGACAGCGGCCTATCACGTGTCCGAACACACGCGTCCCGCTGTCGCGCTCGTCAGCGAGGACCTCGCCGCGCTCCCCGAATTCGAGGTCATGGTCCTCCTCTTCCGGGCGCTGGCGATCCGCTGCATCGTCCTCGCCGACGGGCAGGCCGGCTCCAGGCGCTCCCTCGTGGAGGGGGTGGAGCGGATGCCCATGGACGACGTCCTGGGACGGCCGGATCTGCCCGGCGGCCCCGTCCCACCGGTGACGCCCCCGAAGACCGCCGGGCCGGCCCCGGCCGCAGAGTTTGCATCCGACCGCCTCATCCTGATCGGGGCAAGCACCGGGGGCGTCGACGCGCTGATCAAGGTCCTCGGCGCCTTCCCCTCCGACTGCCCGCCGACCCTCGTCGTGCAGCATACCGGCGGCGCCTTCAGCGCCGGGCTCGCACGCCTGATCGACTCTCATGTCGCGCCGAAGGTCGCCGAGGCGGCGGAGGGGGAGCGACTGACCGCCGGGAAAGTCCTCATCGCCCCCGGCTCGGATCGGCACCTCACCGTCGCGTCGCGCGGGACCCTCGTCTGCCGCCTGGAAGACGGGGCGGCGATCAGCGGCCACCGACCGTCCGTCGACGCCCTGTTCCGGTCGGCGATCCCCCTGGCGCCCCGCGTGGTGGCCGCCCTACTGACCGGGATGGGGCGCGACGGCGCGGCCGGACTGACCGATCTTCGGCGCGCGGGGGCCGCGACCTTCGGCCAGGACGAAGCGACGAGCGTCGTCTACGGCATGCCGCGGGTCGCGTACGAGTTGGGCGGGGTGGGTCGCCAGTTGCCGGTCACGGCCATCGGGCAGGCCCTGCTCTCCGCTTGCCGGCGGGTTCCCGCATGACCGAGAGCAGATGGTCCGGCCGCACCGAGACGGTCATTCAGGGCCAGTTCAAGGTCTGCGACACTCCGGGGGTCATCCTCTCGACGGTTCTCGGCTCGTGCGTAGCGGCATGCCTTTACGACGAGCATCGGCAGATCGGCGGAATGAACCATTACCTTCTCCCAGAGGGGGGGCGGGGCTCGCGCGAGATGAAATACGGGGCCATGGCGATGGAGCTTCTCATCAACGGTCTGCTGCGAGCCGGCGCAGATCGCCGGCGCCTCAAGGCCAAACTGTTCGGCGGCGCCCGGATCACCCGAACGTTCGACGACATCGGAGCCCGCAACGCCCGCTTCGCGCAGGACTTCATGGCAATGGAAGAGATACCGGTCGTGGCTCGCAGCCTGGGCGGCGACCTGCCGCGGCGAGTGCATTTCCTCCCGTTGGACGGTCGGGCTCGGGTCCTGCTGATCGACCGGGCAGAAGAGCCGGCGATCGTCGCCCCGCAACCGATGCCGCAAGCACCAATTACGCTATTCTGAGGATGGATCTCGCTCGACCGAAGCGCCGACCGGAACCTGAATCAGTCCGGCGAAGCACGCGGTCGATAGTCATTTGGGAAATCACATCGCAGAGAGAGAGGTTAGCCGTTTCTTATCAGGTCTGGCGGTGACTTACTCTCCCACGTCTTGAGACGCAGTACCATCAGCGCGACGGGTCTTAACTTCCGAGTTCGGGAAGGGATCGGGTGTTTACCTCGTGCCATGGCCACCAGACCGGGTAAGGAACGGCGGCGCGGGTTATTTTTGTCCCGCGCCTGATCCAAGTCGAGTTGTGTTTGGGTATTTTGTACGGCTTCCGTTCGGGTGACGGCTTTTGTGTTGCCGTTACCGGATCGGGTCAAGCCTATCGGACGATTAGTACCGGTCAACTGAGCGCATTGCTGCGCTTACATCTCCGGCCTATCGACGTGGTGGTCTTCCACGGTCCTCGAGGGATACCTTGTTTTGAGGGGGGCTTCCCGCTTAGATGCCTTCAGCGGTTATCCTGTCCGGACATAGCT
>NZ_KB902277.1 GCF_000379485.1 Wenxinia marina DSM 24838 | reverse complement strand
ACGTCGACGCCGATGCACTCTTCTGTCATGATCTTCTCCTGTCCCTGTCGGTGCGGGGTCTGGTCACGCAGCCCCAAGCAACTGTTCAGGTTGACGATCCAAAGGCGGACGGCTCCCGCGCCGGCTCGCGGGCTCCAAGCCCTGGGACCTCACGGGATGCCGTCCGCCACCAGCACATTGACATGATTTCGTTAGACAGGGGCCTCGATCAGTAACGTGGAACCGCGCGAGGTCCCGGGTCAGGCCCGGGACGGGTGTTCGTGAGCCGACCCGCCCCGGCCCCCGAGCCGGGGTCCCGCCGGGCCGGGCGCTTCCGGGGTCACCCGCAGATACCCTCCGTCCGCACCCCGTCCCACGGCAGCAGCACCTCGCTGGCGATCGGCCGGTCCAGGGCGGGCAGCGCGAAATGCTCGGACAGCATCGCGTGGAGGCGCTCCGTCCGCTCCGCCTCGGGCGCCAGCACCCGGCAGCAGAGGTACTCCTCCATGATGGAGCCCTGCTGCTCCCACCCGTAGTCGAGGAAGCCGGTCGTCGAGTCGGGGTCGAAGAGGTAGGGATCGGGCGAGCCCACATGCTCGAACAGCGCCTTCAGCGGGTGGTAGCCGGTCTCGGCCCGGTTCTGCCACTGCCAGACATGCACCATCTCGTGCGCGAAGATCATCGCCGCCGCGAGGTTCAGCCGTCCCTCCGGCAGCCCATCGAGGTAGTCCTCCAGCCAGAAGCTGTCGCGGAAATGGACGTTCTGGAAGACGGTCAGCGCGGCCGTCGTCACTTCGGTCGTCTTCACCTCGGGCGGCGGATACAGCCGCTCCTGGCAGGTGTTCCGCGGCCGCACCGGGATGGTCCGCGGATGCTCCGGCGCGAGGCCCTCGTGGAAGCGCACCGCCCCGGGCGCGATGGCGGGGCCGAGGAAGGCGTCCGCGAACCCGGTCTCCGCCGGCGTGAGCGGCCGCCCGCAGGCGGCGAGGAGGAGGGCGGCGAGGAGGGGGAGGGCGCGCATGGGCGGGACGCTCGCGGGGGAGGGCGGGGAAGGCGACAGCGGAGGTCGAAGCAGACTTCGGCCAACGGAGTCAAGGCCAACAAAGTACCATTGAGAAATGCCTCGTCTACGACTAGATTGTTGTTAGCTTCAAGAGAGGGGACCAATGGCAACCAAGGGTCTGCACGTAACTCCTCGGGGTGGAAAATGGGCTGTTAGGCAGTCTGGCTCGTCGCGTGCAGCGGTCGTTGTAGAGACGCAGGGTGAAGCCATCCAGATTGCTCGCGAAAAGGTTAAGAAAGCGGGTGGTGAAATTTACGTGCATGGCAGGGACGGACGTATTCGGGAGCGAAGTTCTTATGAGAAGGAGTCCTATCCCCAGAAGGGATAGAACGACTTGGCATACGAGCGGTCAGTCTTTGTTAATTGCCCATTTGACGAAGAGTTTGCGCCTCTACTAGAGGCAATCCTCTTTTGTGTCGTCCGTGCTGGGCTGAATCCTCGTCTCGCGTCTGAGAGGATGGAAGCTGGAGAAAGCCGACTCGAGAAGATCATCGAACTCATTGGTGCCTGCAAGTATTCAATCCATGATCTTAGTCGAGCGGTCGCTTCCGAAGGAGTGGGCTTTCGTATGAACATGCCCTTTGAACTTGGGCTGGACATGGGCCGTCGGCGCGCTCCCGACCCAGAAACCAATGACAAGCGATTTATTATATTCGAGCGTGAGCAATACGAGCTCAAGCGCACCTTGTCAGACTTGGCTGGACAGGACGTCGAATTCCACCGGAATGATTATCAGCTTGTGTTCAAGAAGTTGCGAGATTTTCTTCGCGTCGAAGCGGGTTGTACCGAATTGCCTGGAACGACTGCGCTGATCAGCGAATACGATACATTCCAGGCATGGATGATTGAAACGAAAATAGCCGAAGGACACACGGAGAAAGAGGCGCTCGATTTGCCGACCCGCGAACGTCTTGATGCTATGCAAGACTGGATGAGAGAGGGGAGGCCGTCCAGTTAGCGCCTAAACATCCAACTCCTCCACGAACCGCGCGTTCTCCTGGATGTACTGGAACCGCAGCTCGGGCTTCTTGCCCATCAGGCGCTCCACGAGGTCCGCCGTCTCGCCCGGCTCCTCGTCGCCGACCGTCACGCGGATCAGCTTGCGCGAGGCGGGGTCCATCGTGGTCTCCTTCAGATCCTTGGCGTCCATCTCGCCGAGGCCCTTGAAGCGCGAGACGTCGATCTTGCCCTTGCCGCCGAGGCCTTTCGCCAGCCATTCCGCCTTTTCCGCCTCGTCGAGGCAGTAGACCCGTTTCGCCCCCTGCGTGAGCCGGAACAGGGGCGGGCACGCCAGGTACAGGTGCCCGTGGTCGATCAGCGGCCGCATCTGGGTGAAGAAGAACGTCATCAGGAGCGAGGCGATGTGGGCCCCGTCGACGTCGGCGTCGGTCATGATGATGACCTTATCGTAGCGCAGGTCGTCGATGGCGAATTTGGTGCCGAGGCCGACGCCGAGGGCCTGCGACAGGTCCGAAATCTCCTGGTTCGAGCCCAGCTTGGACGACGCGGCGCCGAGCACGTTCAGGATCTTCCCCCGGAGCGGCAGCAGCGCCTGCGTCCTGCGGTCGCGCGCCATCTTCGCCGAGCCGCCGGCGCTGTCGCCCTCGACGAGGAAGATCTCGGTCCCGTCCCGCGCCGTCGCCGAACAATCGACCAGCTTGCCGGGCAGTCGCAGCTTCTTGGTCGCGGTCTTGCGGGCGGTCTCCTTCTCCTGCCGGCGGCGCATCCGCTCCTCGGCGCGGAGGACGAGGAAATCGAGAATGGCGCCCGCGGACTTGGTGTCGGCCGCCAGCCAGTTGTCGAAATGGTCGCGCACCGCGCCCTCGACCAGACGGGCGGCGTCGGCGGTGGCGAGGCGGTCCTTGGTCTGGCCGACGAACTCCGGCTCGCGGATGAAGCAGGACACCAGCGCGCAGCCGCCCGAGATCAGGTCCTCGCGGGTGATGTCCTTGGCCTTGCGGGCGTTCGCCAGCTCGCCGTAGGCGCGGATGCCCTTGAGGATCGCCTGCCAGAACCCGGCCTCGTGGGTGCCGCCCTCGGGCGTCGGCACGGTGTTGCAGTAGGACTGGATGAAGCCGTCGCGGACCGGCGTCCAGTTGATCGCCCACTCGACCTTGCCGGGGACGCCGAACTTGTCGCCGAACTCCACGGTGCCGGCGAAGGGACGCTCGGAGTAGGTGGACGCGGTGCCCAGCGTCTCCTTGAGGTAGTCGGCGAGGCCGCCGGGGAAGTGGAACACCGCCTCGCGCGGAGTCTCGCCGTCGTCGATCCCGGACTTCCAGCGGATCTCGACTCCCGAGAAGAGGTAGGCCTTGGAGCGGACCATCTTCAGCAGGCGCGCGGGCTTGAAGCGGTGGTGGCCGAAGATCTCCTCGTCCGCGTGGAAGGTGGTCGTCGTGCCCCGCCGGTTCGGCGCCGCGCCGATCTCCTGCACCGGCCCCTGCGGGATGCCGCGCGAGAAGCGCTGCTCCACCAGCTTGCGGTCGCGGGCGACCTGCACCACCATGCTGTCCGAGAGCGCGTTCACGACCGACGCCCCCACGCCGTGGAGGCCGCCGGAGGTCTGGTAGGCCTTGCCCGAGAACTTGCCGCCGGCGTGCAGCGTGCAGAGGATCACCTCGAGCGCGGACTTGCCCGGAAACTTCGGGTGCGGGTCGAAGGGCATGCCGCGGCCGTTGTCGCGCACGGTGACGGAGTAGTCGGCGTGCAGCTCCACCTCGATCCGGCTGGCATGGCCGGCGACCGCCTCGTCCATCGAGTTGTCGAGGATCTCGGCGACGAGGTGATGCAGCGCCCGCTCGTCGGTGCCGCCGATGTACATGCCCGGCCGCTTGCGGACCGGCTCCAGCCCCTCCAGCACCTCGATGGAGGAGGCGTCGTAATCCGTCGGTTCCCGCTCGGACCAGAGATCGTCGGCCATGGCTGCTCTCGTCTGTTCTTGTTGGCGCATAATGTGGCAGGGCAGGGGGCCGGACGCAATCGGTTGGGCCGACTTGTCCACAGAGGATGCGGCGCTGGCGTCCGGCCCGCGCGGCGCTATCGTGACGGCGAGACAGGAGGGACGGATGAAGGTCGCGGTGCTGGACGATTACGCGGGGGCGGCCCTGCGGTTGGCGGACTGGTCGGAGCTGGACGTGACGGTGTTCGACGCGCCGCTCACGGATCCGGCGGCGCAGCTGCGGGGGTTCGAGGCGGTCTGCCTGATGCGCGAGCGGACGCCCTTTCCGGCGGAGCTGATCGAGGCGCTGCCGGACCTGCGCCTGATCGTCACGTCCGGGCCCCGCAACGCCGCCATCGACCTCGCGGCGGCCGAGGCGCGGGGCATCGTCGTCAGCGGCACGATGAGCCGCAAGACGACGACGTCCGAACTGGCGCTGCTGATGATCCTCGCCCTGAACCGGCGGCTGGTGCCCGAGATGCGGGCGATGGAGCGGGACGGCTGGCAGTCCGGCCTCGGCCGCGACCTGGCGGGGCTGACGCTGGGCGTGATCGGGTTGGGTGCCATCGGCGGCCAGCTCGCCGCGCTCGGCCGGGCGCTGGGGATGGAGGTGGTGGCCTGGTCGCAGAACCTGGACGACGACCGTGCGGAGGAGGTGGGGGTGCGGCGCGCCGAGACGCTCGCCGAACTCCTCGCGACGGCCGACGTCGCGAGCATCCACCTCGTCCTGTCGGACCGGACCCGCGGCCTTGTGGACGCCGCCGCGCTGGAGCACGCGAAGCCGGGGCTCTGCCTCGTCAACACCTCGCGCGGACCGATCGTTGAGGCGGCGGCGTTGCTGGACTGGCTGCGGCGGGATCCGGCGGCGACGGCCGGCCTCGACGTGTTCGACGTGGAGCCGCTGCCGATGGACCATCCGCTGCGCGACGCCACGCTGACGGGCGAGGGGCGGCTGCTGCTGACCCCGCACCTCGGCTACACGACGGAAGAGACGTTCCGCCTGTTCTACCGCCAGACGGTCGAGGCGGTGCGGGCGTTCGCGGACGGCGAGCCGATCCGGCGCCTCGCCTGACTTGCCCCTGCCGCCGCCCGCCCCATACTCGGGCGGGCAATGGACAGGGAGGTCAAAATGCGTGTCTTTTTCACCGGCGGCGCGGGCAAGGCGGGGCGGCACGTGGTGCCGTACCTCGTGGAGCAGGGCCACCGTGTCCTCAACGCCGACCTCGTCAAGCTGAACCACCCGGACGTGCACGACCTGCGCGTGGACCTGACGGACGCGGGGCAGGTCTACTCCGCGCTGACGTCCCGCGCCGGCTATGACGAACTCGACGGCGACAAGCCCGGCTTCGACGCCGTCGTGCACTTCGCCGCGATTCCGGCGATCCTGCACACGCCGGACGCCGAGTGCTTCCGGGTCAACACCCTGTCCACCTACAACGTGATGGAGGCGGCGCTCGCCCTCGGGATCCGCAAGGTCATCTTCGCCAGCTCCGAGACCACCTACGGCGTGTGCTTCGCCCAGGGCGAGGTGCGGCCGGAGTACGTGCCGGTGGACGAGGAGCACCCGACGGTGCCGCACGACAGCTACGCGATGAGCAAGGTCTGCAACGAGGCGACGGGGCGGTCCTTCCAGGCGCGGACGGGGGCGGACATCTACGGGCTGCGGATCAACAACGTCATCGAGCCGCATGAATACGCAGAGAACTTCCCGGCCTTCATGGAGGATCCCTCGCTGCGCCGGCGCAACATCTTCGCCTATATCGACGCCCGCGACCTCGGGCACATGGTGGATCGGTGCCTCAGGACGGACGGCCTCGGCTACGAAGTGTTCAACGTCTCGAATGACGACATGAGCGTCGGGATCGGGTCGTCCGAGGTGATCGAAAGGTTCTACCCGGGCGTCGAGGTGCGCCGCGAGATGGGCGAGACCGAGACGTTCTACGCCAACGACAAGGCCAAGAGGATGCTGGGCTACCAGCCGAAGCATTCCTGGCGCGAGGTGCTGGGGTGAGCGACGGGATCCGGGTCTGGGACCTCGAGGCGTTCCGCGCGGCGACGGGCGAGGAGCGGGCCGCAAGAGCCCGCGATCTCGATGATATATTGCGCACGACCGGCTTCCTGACGCTGGCGGGTCACGGCGTGCCGCAGGACGCGATCGACGACGTACGCGCCGCCACCGCCGCCTTCTTCGCCCAGCCGCCGGAGGCAAAGGCGCAGGTGGCTGCGCCCTACAAGGGCTACCCCTACGGCTGGCTCGGCCCGCTGGCCGAGGCGCTCGCCGCCTCGCGGGGCGAGGCGACGCCGCCGGATCTGAAGGAGAGCTTCAACGGCGGGCCGCTGGAGGTGCCCGGCGGCGTCGACGACCCGGACGCGCACGCCTTCTGCTATCAGCCGACGCTGTGGCCGGACGTGCCCGGCTTCCGCGCCGCGTGGGAGCGTTACTACCGCGAGATGGAGGCGCTCGCCGCCCGCGTCATGGGCGCCTGCGCCGCCGCGCTCGGCCTGCCGGAGGATCACTTCGAGCCGAGCCTGCGCCACCCGGTCTCGGCCCTGCGGGCGCTGAACTACCCGGCCACGGACGCGGACCCCGAGGCGGGGCAGCAGCGGGCGGGGGCGCACACCGATTACGGTACCCTGACGATCCTGCTGCCGCAGGCCGGCTCCCGCGGGCTGGAGATCAGGACCCCCGCGGGGGAGTGGGCGGAAGTGACGCCGCAGCCGGGCTGCTTCGTCGTCAATATCGGCGACCTGATGGCGCGCTGGACGGCGGACCGCTGGGTCTCGACCCTGCACCGGGTCGTGGCCCATGCCGGCCAGCCGGGTCGCCAGAGCCTCGCCTTCTTCCACCAGCCGGACTGGGAGGCGGAGATCGTGCCGCTGGACGGTTCGGACGCCTACCCGCCGGTGCGGTCGGGGCCGTACCTGATGGGCAAGTTCCGGGCGACCGGCGCCTGAGGCTGCCCGGAAAACAGGCATCGGCGGAGCGCGGCATCTGGACGCAGGCCGCGGCCGGGCCTAAGGCCTCTCGGGCCATGACCCGCCCGATTCCGACCACCTTCCGCGGCCACGCCCGCGCACTCGTCACGCTCGGCCTGCCGCTCGTCGGCTCGGCCGTCGCGGGCTTCGCCATCCACATGACCGACGTCATCATGCTGGGCTGGTACGACGTCATCGCGCTCGCCTCGGCGACCATCGCGACGTCGTTCTGGTTCAACCTGTGGATCCTCGGCGCGGGTTTCGGCAACGCGGTCAGCCCGATGGTCGCCTCGGCCATCGCGGCGGGCGACGAGACGCGGGCGCGGCGGGTCACGCGAATGGCGTTCTGGCTGTCCGCCGGCTACGCGCTTCTCATGGTGCCGACGCTCTGGTGGTCGGAGGCGGTGTTCCTGTGGATCGGGCAGGAGCCGGAAGTGGCGTCGCTGGCGCAGGCGTACCTGCGCATCGCCGTCTGGGGCATGTTCCCGGCGCTCGCGGCGAACGTGATGCGCAACTACCTCGGCGCGCAGGGCCTGACGGCGGTGCAGCTGTGGGTGACGCTGGGCGGCGTGGCGCTGAACGGCTTGTGCAACTACGCGCTGATCTTCGGCAACCTCGGTCTGCCCGAGCTGGGCATCCGCGGCGCCGCCATCGCCTCGATCGCGGTGCAGACGGCGACGCTGGCGGTCCTCGTCTGGTACGCCGAGTGGCGGTTGCCCGAGGTACGGCTGTTCCAGCGCCTCTGGCGCGACGACGCCGAGGCGCGGCGCGACGTGTTCCGCCTGGGCCTGCCGATCGGCCTGACGTCGCTGTCCGAGGGCGGCCTCTTCACCGCCTCCGCGGTGATGATGGGCTGGGTCGGCGCCGTGCCGCTGGCGGCGCACGGGATCGCCCTGCAGCTGGCGGCGCTGACCTTCATGTTCCACGTCGGGATGAGCCAGGCGGCGACGATCCGCGCCGGCGGCGCCTACGGCCGCCGCGACGAGACCGAGTTGCGGGCCGTCGGGCGGGCCGCCATCGTCATCGGCCTCGGGTTCGGCGCCGTCGTCGTCCTGACCTTCCTCAGCATCCCCGAGACGCTGGTCGCCCTCTTCGTCGACCCGGCCGAGCCGACGCGCGCGCAGCTGATCGCCATCGGCGGCACGCTGGTGCTGATGGCGGCCCTGTTCCAGTTCGTCGATGCCGGCCAGATCATCGCGCTGTCGCTGCTGCGCGGGGTGCAGGACACCGCGGTGCCGATGTGGCTGGCGGTGGTCAGCTACTGGCTGATCGGCCTGCCGGCAAGCTACCTGTTCGGATTCGTTTTCGGCATGGGCGCGGTCGGGATCTGGCTGGGCCTCACCTTCGGCCTCGGCACGGCGGCGGCGACGATGATGGTCCGCTTCTGGGGGCGCTCGGTCCGGATCGCGACGCCAACGGGCTGACGGCGGTCAGGCTTCCTGCATCGCCCGCCGGTCCGAAAGATCGCCGCGGAACAGGTCCTGCCACAGCGGGAAGCCGATCTGCCGGGCGAGGTTGCGCCCCTGCCGCAGCAGCATGCCCGCGCGACGCATATCGCCGGTATCCTGGGCCAGGCGACCCGCCTGGTTGAGGATCTCGCACTGCGCTCGGGCGTCGCCCTCGCCTCGCGCGATCTCGATCGCTTCGGAGAAGACGTCCGCGGCGCGCTCGGGTCGGCCTGTCCGGGCGAACGCGGCGCCCAGCACCTCGAGCGCCGAGGGAAGGACGACGCGGTTCTCCCAGCCGCGACACAGAACGACGGCGTGCATCGCGGTGCCCCACGCGGCATCCGGCGCACCGCCGCGCAGCTGCGCCCAGGCGAGAACGAAGCGGAGATAGGCTTTCGTGGCTTCCTCGGCGTAGGGCGCCGCGGCATCGACAAGCTGGGCGGCGCGATCGAACTCCCCCATGAGACCCATCGCGATGCCCTCGCTGCCGATCAGGCAGCACCACGTATCGACGTCGCCTTCGCTCCCGAGGACCTCGTGCGCGCGCTCGATCGAGTCCATCGCTGCTGCAAAGTCGCGGCGCCCGCACTGGATGCCGGCCGAGAGCGCCCAGATCTGCGCCACCGCTTCGGGCGAGAGATCGTCGGCGACCTTCATTGCGCTCTCTATCAGGGTGCTGGCCTCGGCCAGTCGCCCCGCCCACACGGCCTGCCAGGCGAGGGTGCGGCGGGCCAGCCCGCACTCCAGGCGATTGCCGTGGCGAAAGGCGCTGCGGGCCAGCCGTTCGCTGCGCCGGCGGTCGGCCCACCTCCCCTGCCACGCGAGGCGGTTGAGGAGTTTGGGATCGGCGAACTGACTATCCGCCATCCCGTGCCGTCACCGTTCGCCGCGCAACTGCGCGAAGGGGAGGACCGCGCCGGCGCCGTCGTTGCGCACCGGCCGTCCCTGCGGGGCTGCGACGTGGCCGGGACACTCGCGGTGCTTCTGCGACAGGATTTCCAGATCGGCGGCAAAGTCGGCAAGCCCGCGTTTTCGGGCGATCTCGGAAAGATCGTTCACGAACGCGATCATCCAGCTGTTGTCCCCGACCACGGCGTCCCTCCCGGCGAGTTCCGTTGCTGGAAGCGTACCACAAGATCCCTGCGATACAACGCGCGGTGCGGCGTCGTCGTCTGCCGTGTCGTCCTGGCCGCAACGTGGTCCCGGAACCGCGCCGCTGCCCGGACCGTTTCGACCAGACCGCAGCGCAGAAAGGTCCGACCCCGTGAGCGACAGCCCCCGTCACGACCCGACCCGCCAGGACGACGACACGCCGTACTACGATCATCCGACCGGCGGCTGGGGGTCCCTGGAGGGGGTGACGAAGATCTTCGGCGCGTCGCGCTCCTCGCCGGCGGCGATGAAGGTGCTGGCGCGGCAGAACAAGCCCGGCGGCATGATGTGCACCTCGTGCGCCTGGGCCAAGCCCGCCAAGCCGCACACGTTCGAGTTCTGCGAGAACGGCGCCAAGGCGACGCTGTGGGAGATGGACCGCCGTCGGGCAGGGCGCGACTTCTTCGCATCGCACACGCTGTCCGAGTTGAAGGCGTGGAACGACCGCGACCTGGAGCAGCAGGGCCGCCTGACCGAGCCGTTGCGCTACGACGCCGCCAGCGACCGCTATCTGCCGGTCGGCTGGGACGAGGCCTTCGCCGACATCGGCGGTCGTCTGAAGGCGATGGATCCCAAGGAGGCGGTCTTCTACTCGTCCGGCCACGCCGGGCTGGAGGCGTCCTATCTCTACGCCCTGTTCGCCCGGGCGATGGGTCACCAGAATCTCCCGCAATCGTCCAACATGTGCCACGAGACGACGAGCGTGAACCTGCTGAAGTTCATCGGCACGCCCGTCGGCACCTGCACGCTGGAAGATTTCGACCATTGCGACGCGATCTTCTTCTTCGGCCAGAACACGGGCACCAACAGCCCGCGGTTCCTGCACACGCTGAAGGACGCGGTCGATCGGGGCTGCCGGATCGTCACCTTCAACCCGATCCGCGAACGCGGACTGATCTCCTTCGCCGATCCCCAGAACCCGGCGCAGATGACCGTGGCGAAGCCGACGCGGATCTCGGAGAAGTACTTTCAGGTGCGGCCGGGCGGCGACGTCGCCGTGATGGCCGGCATGATCAAGTGCGTCCTCGCCGCCGAGGACGCGGCGCCGGGGACGGTGCTGGACCACGACTTCATCGCCGAGCACACGACGGGCGTGGAAGCGGCGATGGACGCCATCCGCGCCGCCGACTGGGGCGAGATCGAGCGTCATTCCGGCCTGACGCGGGCGATGATCGAGGACGCGGCAGAGGTCTACCTGTCGGCGAAGAACGTCATCGGCATCTACGGGATGGGCCTGACGCAGCACGTGGACGGCTGGCTGAACCTCGGAATGCTCTGCAACCTGCTGATGCTGCGCGGCCACATCGGCCGCCTCGGGGCCGGCATCTCGCCGGTGCGCGGACACTCCAACGTGCAGGGACAACGGACGATCGGAGTTGGTGAGAAGTCCTCCCATATGCCGGCCGACAAGCTGCGCGAGCTGTTCGGGATCGAGCCGCCGACCGAGGAGGGGATGAACGCGGTGCACGCCTCCGAGGCGCTGCTGGAGGGCCGGGTCAAGGCGCTGATCTCGCTCGGCGGAAACCTCGTGCGGGCGCTGCCCGACCGGGAGCGGATGGAGGCGGCCTGGCCGACGATGGATCTCACGGTGAACATCGCGACCAAGCTGAACCGCTCGCACCTCGTGCCGGGCAAGGTCGGCTACCTGCTGCCCTGCCTGGGGCGGACCGACGAGGACATCCAGGGCGGCACCGCGCAGGCGGTGTCGATGGAGGATTCGCTGTCGCACATCTACGGCTCCGTCGGGCGGGCCGACCCGCCGTCCGAGCAGGTGAAGTCCGAAGTGGCCATCGTCGCCGGCATCGCCGCAGCGACCCTGCCGCCGAACCCGCGGCTGAAGTGGCGCGAGTGGACGGCCGACTATGGCCTCGTCCGCGACCTGATCGCGGCGACGTTTCCCGACCAGTTCGCCCGCTTCAACGAGCGGCTGTTCGAGCCCGGCGGATTCTACCGCGGCAATCCGGCGCGCGAGCGCGAATGGAAGACCGAGAGCGGCAAGGCGGAGTTCACGACGCCGACGACCCTCTCCTCCCTCGGCGAGACGCCGGAGGGGGCGGAGGTGGTGACGCTGGTCACGCTTCGGTCGAACGACCAGTTCAACACCACGATCTACGGGTTGTCCGACCGGTTGCGCGGCCTGAACGACCGGCAGGTCGTGCTGATCAACCACGACGAGATCGCCCGGCTGGGGCTGCAAGAGGGCCAGACCGTCACGCTGGTGAGCGCCGTGAGCGACGGGGTGGACCGCCGGGTCGGCGGGCTGAAGGTCACGGCCTACGACCTGCCGCCACTTTGCGTCGCGGGCTACTATCCCGAGCTCAACCCCCTGGTCCCGCTCTCCTACCACGAGAAGAACTCGCAGACGCCCGCCTACAAGGGCGCGCCGGTCCGGATCGTCGCCGACTAGGCGTCAGCGGCCGCAGGCGGCGCCGTAGGCCTTCAGACTCTCGCCGACTCGCCAGATCAGCAGTCCGGCCGGGTCGAGAGGGTCGCCGGCGAACTGCTCCGCAGCAGGGAGGTGCTGCCACATCAACGGGAGCGGCACGCGGCGGCCCGACAGGGCGGCGGTGAGCCGGTCCACCGCCTCCGCCGCCTCGGGCGCGGCCCAGTAATAGCGGATCCTGTCGGACAGCGAATAATGGCGCAGGACCGCCTGCTCTTCCGGCACGCCTTGATAGTGCCGCGCCCAGTCGCCGGGGCGGTCCAGCATCAGCGCCTCCATCGCCGCCTTGAGCGGACGCTCGCCATAGCCGGCCACGAGGTCCGAGGCTATGGCGTCCAGCGCGTAGAGCGCCTCGCGCAGGACGAAGGTCAGCTCCGGCCCGACCTTGAGGATCGCGAACCCGTCGGCGACCAGCTCCGCGAGGGGCGCTGCGCCCTGGTAGTCGGTCGAGTGCGCCTCGAACACGAGGCCTGGCAGGCCGTCCAGCACCGCCACGAGGTCGCGGGCGGCCGGGCGGTCGTAGCGGACGACGTTGTGGTTGCCGAACTCCACGCCCGGCTGGACGACAAGGGCGATCACGCGCTCCCACGCAGCGCCGAGTCCGGCCTGCGCGAAGGCGCGGCGGTGAACCTCCGCGGTTTCGCGCGCAGCGGCGGGATCGGTCGGCGGCACGGTGTCGAGGGCGTGGTCCGCGCCGCCGGGGGGCGGAACCTCGGTGCCGATGACATAGCGGGGCAGGGGACCACCGGCCTCTCGGGCGGCGTCCTCGGCGATGGTCGCAAGGCGCACCGCCCGCTCCGCCGTCGCGGCGTCGCCGAGGGCCGCGGGCTCGCCCGCGCAGCCCATCGAGGCGTCGAGGTGGATCTTGCTGAAGCCGGCCGCGACGTAGGCTGCGACCATCTTCCCGGCCTCCTCCATCGCTTCGTCTGCGGGCCGGTCGCGCCAGGGGTTGGGGCCGAGGTGGTCGCCGCCGAGGATCAACCGCTCGCGCGGGCAGCCTTCCTCGTCCGCGAGCCGCATCGCAATGGCGGCGAAGTCCGCCGGCTGCATGCCGGTGTAGCCGCCGAGGTGGTTCACCTGGTTGCAGGTCGCCTCGATCAGGACGGGCGCGCCGCTGTCGCGGCCCTGCCGCAGCGCCGCGCGCAGCACGACCGGGTGCGCCGAGCAGACCGAGGTGATGCCGATGGGCCGTCCGGCCGTCCGTGCGGTCGCCAGTTCGTCAAGTGCGTCCATGTCCGGCCCTCCCCTGCGCCGCCCCTCACTAGGCCGCGCAAGACGGGATGGGAAGGCGGTGGTTCGGGGCGAAGGGACGACTGGCCGGGAGCAGGATGAGGCCGGTCGCCGTCTGGCACGGCGGATGGCCGCGCCGCCGCGGATCAGTACGACCGTCGCGATGTCGTGCTGCAGGGTGGGATTCCGCAGTCGCTGCGGCGACGACGCGCCGCGGGCGAGGCGGGGGTCCGCGGCACTCCGCGTCATCGTCCGGCGCCGCCTTTCAGATCAGCCGGGCGGGACGGCGCAGGACGCGCGCCGTCTGCCCCTCGAGGTCGGAGACGAGACCGGCGAGCTCCCGCAGGAGGTCCGCGGTGCGGTCCAGGGAGGGCCCCCCTCTCTGCGCGCCTGCTATTCTGGCGTCGTCGAGGGCGGAGATGGCGCCGAGGGTCCGGCTGCGCAGCTGCGCCCCCGTCGCCGCCGCCTGGCGAAGGGCCGTTCTCTGCAACGTCGTCTCGAGGACCTGACGCGCGTCGAGGGCCGTGTTCAGCATCCGGCGCGCCAGGGTGGTGGCGAGAGCGTCGGTCAGCGTCTCTTCCGACAGGCTCGCCTTCTCGAGGTAGTCGGCGCAGCCGCGGCGCATCGCCTGAAGGGCGATCTGCAGGTCCCCCTGACCGGCGAGCATGATCGCGGTCGCGCCGCCGTGGACCGGGTCCGCCATCAACCTGTCGAGCGCGGCGAGGCCGGTCCAGCCGGCCAGCAGGTAGTCGATGAAAACGAGCTCGACCCGGTTGCGCTTCAGCGCGTCCTCGAATTGGGCAACTGTGCTTGTTTCGATCACCTCGATCGCCGGGCATATCCTGTCCAGCAGGCGGGACAGGCGGCGACGGTCGAACGCGCTGTCGTCGAGGACGAGGGCCGTCGGCGGACGGTCGAGCCGGCCGACGGTGAAGGGCGAGAGGGCGGGCGCGTCAGCCGGCAGCGATGTGGGCATCGATCTGTCCTCGGGTTTCGTGCTTCAGGGTCGCCGCCTCGGCGGCGGGCAACCGAACGATGCTGATGTAGGCGCCCAGCATTTCCATCGCGGATTTCATCGAGCCGACGGCGTCGTCCTTGATGATGTAGCCGGCGACCATCTTGTCGTAGGCGCGGGCGATGTCGGACGGGGCGTCCGAGGTGGTCATCATGAAGACGACCGATCCGCGGAGCAGCGCGTCGCGGCGGACGTGACCGAGGAACTCGAGCCCCGTCATCCGCGGCATGTGCAGGTCCAGCAGGATGATGTAGGGCCGGCGGACCCGGTCCGCCCCCTCGGCGCGCAGCCGGTCCAGCGCCTCGGCGCCGTCGCGGGCCCGCTCGATCGGGTTGGTGAGGCGCAGGCGGCGGATCGCCCGCTCCACGGCCATGACCGATACGTCGTCGTCGTCCACGATCAGGAATGTGACGTCGTCGCTGTCCATCATCCGGTCCTCCTTTGGCAGCTGTCGCCATATTCGGACCGCAGGTCTTTACCCCGGGTTAAACCGAGAGCGCTTAGTTTCCAGGGCGTCGCCGGTGCCGATCGCCGGCGCCGCGATCGAGGTTCGTCCGGACCGTGGGGTCCGGTCATGCAAGGAGCATCCGATGAGCCACGCCCCGCAGCCCCGCGCATCCGAGGGCCTTCCCGGCGGGCCGCCGCCGAACGTGACGGCCGGAAGCGATCTCGACGATTTCGTCTACCGGATCTCGCACGACCTGCGCAGCTCGGTCCGTGCCCTGCACCACCTTCCCACCTGGATACTCGAGGATTTGCAGGCGGACGGGGTCGAGCTGCCGGATTCGCCCCGCCGGTCGCTGTCGCACATCGCCTCGCACGCGCGCCGGATCGATCACATGCTGAACGGTCTGCTCGACTATGCCCGTGTCGGCCGGCTTCAGTCGGTCGTCGAGCAGAGCCCGCGCGACGCCCTCGACGAAGTGATCGACGCCCTCGGCCCGCCGCCGGGCGTGACCATCGTCAACGAGCTGTCGTCGGGTCGGCTCAGCCTCGGCGAGGCCGACCTCATGCGCATCTTCAACATCCTCGTCGGCAACGCGATTCGCCACGCCCCGAACCGGCCGCTCACGATCCGTGTCGACGGCGCGGTTAACGATGGCGCGTGGAAGATCGCGGTCAGCGACGATGGTCCCGGCATTCCCGACGCATACCGCGAGGCCGTGTTCCAGCCGATGGTCAAACTTGTCTCGCGCGACCAGGACGAGGGCGCGGGCATGGGCCTTGCCGTCCTCGCCAAGATCGCCGTGCGCTGCGGTGGCCGCGCCTGGATCGAAACCGCCGACGGCGGCGGGGCGCGCGTGTGCGTTCGGCTCGGGCCGGACTGAGCCTGCACGCATACTGCGGCGCCGTCCGTCGGCGCCCGATCGCGGTGGATGGGGGCCTGTCTGCGGCGGGCGAACGACGGAGGGCGTGATCGCCTGCGCCGGCGACCGTCGACGCGCGGCGCGTGCGCGTGCCATGGCCGACCCTTGCGACCTTCGCCGAGGAAACGCCCTGGTCGACCGATCCGGACCGCGCGGTTCCGCAGCCGACCGCCGGGGCGGTGCAGGCCGCCAATCTGCCGAGCCTTCCGCATCCCATTTGCAACGCGACCGAACCGCCTGACCACGCTCGGAAAAGGCAGGGGTTGACGCAGCTGATTCGCCGCACTTTGCTGCGGCGCAAGCGGATGCCCGCCGGTGGGACGGTGGGGGTGCGATCAAGAAGAGAAGGGTGGCCGGCCGGACCGGCTGCGGGACGACAGCGAGACGGGCGCGGACGCCGCGCGGAGGCCGCCGAGCAGGCGTGCCGTCCGCGCGCCGGGGTGCGCCCCGATCCCGGAGGGCGACGTGCGACTGATTTCCTTCATCTGCGGCTGCATTGCGCCGTTTCTTCCGGCGCTGGCCGCGGCCCAGGCGACCGGCCCCGAGCGGCTGGTCTTCATCGGCGCGGACCCGGCCGAAGGGCGTCCCGGCGCGATCGGCCCGGACCTTTCGGTCCTGTCGCTTCCCGGCCTGCCGGCGGCCGACGCGGCCGGTATCGAGGTGCTGGCGGCCCTCCTGCGCGCCAACCCCGTCTCGACCTTCGTCGCGACGCCCGAGAGCGCGGGGATCGTTTCGGGCGACCTCAGTCTCGTGGCCGACATCGCGCTGGGCGAGGGAGCGGGCGGGCTCACGGTGGAGGTCGGCGAGGACAGCATGGGCCTCGAGGAGTTCGGCTCGCGCCTGTCGGCCCTCGTCGGGGCCTTCAACCCCGCACGACGCCAGATCGCCTTCGTCCGCGTCGCCGACCCCGGCGACCGCTTTCCCGCCGCGCTCGGTCAGCTGCAGGGCGCGATGAACGGCGCGGGCCTTGCGATGAGCGTCGTGATGGTGTCGGACGCGGCCTGTGAGGGGCCGCGGCCGGGCCTGCATTACGGCGTGATCGCGGGCCTCCCGGACCGTGCGCCCTTCGGCGACGCCGGCGGCACCGTGACCGCGGCCGAGGCGAAGGACTGGATCGCCGAGGCGCTGGCCCGCGACGTCGCCCGCGGCGCGCCCTGCGCCGCGCGCTACTCGCTGATCCTGCAGGGCGACGACGACCCGGCCCGCGTCCTGGTGGACGTGCCCGCCGTCCCGCTGATGCCCGAGATGGAGAGCGCGGTCTACATGGAGGCGTTCGAGGCGCTGTTCCTGCTGGGCTCGGACGATGCCGGCGCGATCCAGACCTTCCTCGCCTCCTGCGCCTACTGCCCGAACGAGGCCGAACTCAGCGCCCGCCTCGCCGACATCGGCGAGCGGCAGATGGCCCTGCGGCTGGAGACCGGCGTCTGGGAGTCGATCCGCGAGGACGGGACCCCGGCGCGGCTGAAGGTCTATCTCGAGAACTGCCAGCTGTGCGCGTTCCGCGGCGAGGCCGAGGATCGCATCGAATGGCTCGAGGCCGCCGCCGAGGCGCGGGCCGAAGAGAACGCGGCCTACCAGTCCTTCGCGGCGGCGAGCGACCTGCCGGGCCTGCGGCAATGGGTCGAAAGCTGCGTCGCCTGCGATTTCCGCGACGAGGCGAGCGACCTCATCGCCGAGCTGGAGGCCGACACCGCGTTCCAGGAAGAGCAGGCGCAGCTGACGCTCGCCATGGAGCGGCGCAACGCCTCGATGATCGAAGACTGGCTCGCCGGCTGCGAGATCTGCGGCGCGAAGAACGAGGCCGAGGAGGCGCTCGCCGCGCTGGAGGTCGAGGCCGCGGCCGCCGCGCCGTGCGTCGCCGCCGCCGGCCTGCCGCAGCAGGGCGGTCCGCGCCTGCTGTCCGAGATCGACGAGAACACCGCGCGGCAGGCCTGCGGCGCCGCGCTCGCCGCCTATCCGGGCAACCCGCTCGCCGTCACGGCGCTCGGCCGGGTGGAGCAGGCGGCGGGGGACCTGTCCGCCGCGCGCGCCGCATATCAGGCCGGGATCGAGGCGGGGCTGCCCGCGGCCTACGGGCTTGCGGCGCATGCCGCCTATGCGCCGGGAGACAACGCGACCGCCGACTACGAAGAGGCCGAGACGCTGGCGCTCACCGGCTACGCGCTCGGCGACTGGCTGTCGGGCGAGGTGCTGACGGTCCTCTATTCCCGCGGACTGATCGAGGGGAAGGGGCCGGAAGAGGCCTATGCCATCGCGCTGGAGCAGGCCGATGCCGGCAACCCGGTGGCGCAGTTCTTCGCCGGATACTTCCACCGCATCGGCGCCGGAACGACGGCCGACGACGCGGCCGCGGTCGCGTGGTTCGAGAAGGCGGTGGCGCAGGGCTACCTGCACGCCAACTCGTTCCTGGCCGAGATCTACGAACAGGGCGGCGCCGGGGTCGAGGCCGATCCGGTGCGCGCGGCACAGCTCTACTGGACGGCGCTCGAGGGCGGCGACCCGACCGCGCGGGACCGCCTGACCGACGGCATCGAGGCGCGGCCGAACGCCGTCATCGCCGAAATCCAGACCCGGCTGCAGGAAGCCGGCATCTTCAGTGGCCGCATCGACGGCATCGGCGGGCGCAACACCGCCTCGTCGGTCGAGCGGTTCGTCGAGCTGCAGCTCGTGAACTGACGAAAGCGAGTGGAGTAACGACATGACCGCCTTTCCGTCCCGCGCCGCCGTCGTGGCGCTGTCCCTGATCGCCGGCCCGGCCGCGGCCGAAGGCCCATCGCTAGGCGCTATCGGCTGCCCGGCCGAGGCGGTGACGATCGCCGTTCTCGGCGACAGCCTCGCCGACGGACTGTGGGGGTCGTTCTTCCGCGCCTTCGCCGCCTGTCCGACAGTGGACGTGCTGCGCCTGACGACGGTGTCCGACGGCCTGGCCAAGTCGGACGCGTCGGACTGGCTGGGCCGGCTCGGGCCGGAGGGGCAGGGCGCCGACCTGATCGTCGTGCAGATGGGCGCCAACGACATCACCAACATCCGCGAGGGCACGACCCGCGCCGTCTTCGGATCGCCCGAGTGGGAGGCGGCCTACGGCGCCCGGGCGGCGGAACTGGCCGAGGGGCTGGTGGCGGTGACGCCGGACGTCGTCTGGATGGGCCTGCCGATCGTCGGCCAGGAGCGCTTCGAGGAGAGCTATCGCGCGATCACCGCGATCCAGGCCGCCGCGGCCGAGGCGGCGGGCGTGGCCTTCGTCGACACCCACGAGCCGACCTCCTTCGGCCTGGGCGAGTTCGTGATGTCGGCCGAGATCGACGGCACGCTCCGCCAGATCCGCAACACCGACCAGGTGCACTTCACCGAGGTCGGCTACGACATGGTCGCCGGGCTGATCCGCGGCGACGTCGAGCAGCTGTTCCGCAAGGCCGGCAGCGCCGCCGCGATCGACGCGCTGGTCCTGCAATGATGCGACCGCTTCTCGTGCTTACCGCCGCGGCGACGCTGATCGCCGCCTGCGCCTCGGACAGCCGCCGCGCGGACGCTCAGGACATGGGGCTTGTCCTCAGCCAGCCCGAGGGCGTGCAGCGCCCGCAGACCGCGGCGGACCTGCGGCCCGGCGTCGGCATCGCCGCGCCGGCGCGGATGCTGGTGATCGGCGACAGTCTCGCCGACGGATTCGGGCAGCTGCTGGTGGAGCGCAGCCGCGCCCGCGGCCTGCCGATCGACGTGGTGAACCGCGGCCGCGTCTCGACCGGCCTGTCCCGCGCCGACTACTACGACTGGCCGGCCAACTTCGCCGACATGGCGGCCTCGCTGCAGCCCGACATCGTGGTCGCGCACTTCGGCGCCAACGACATGCAGACCATCCTCGCGCCAGAGGGGCGGACCGGCTACGGCACGCCCGAGTGGGAGGAGGCGTACCGGGTGCAGATCCGCAAGGTGCTGGAGACCGCAGCCGCGGCGGGCGCCGTGGTCTACTGGATCGGGCCGGGGCCGGACAGCCACACCAACCTGAACAACCACCTCGCCATGGTGAACCCGATCTACGAGGACGAGACCGAGGCGGCCGGCGGCACCTTCTTTCCGCTGACCTTCACCGCCCCGAACGGCGTGTTCGAGCGGTCGGTGATGATCGACGGGCAGAACTTCGCGATGCGCACGGCCGACGGGTCGCACTTCACCGGCGCCGGCTATCGCCTCGTCGCCGACCGGATCTTCGACGCGCTGATCGCCCGCTTCCCCGAGCTCGCCCCGGTGCCCGATACCGCCTCGCCGGTACTGGCGAGCGCGCCGGCGCCGCTCGACCTCGCGCTGCAGTAAGGCCCTTCGCGTTGGTCTTTCCGACGCTGGAATTCGTGCTGTTCCTCGCCGTCGTGCTGGCGGTGAACCTGGCGCTGACATGGCGGCAAGGCACACCCGCCCCGGCCCCCGAGCCGGGGCCGCCCGCCGCTCGGGGTCCCGGGTCGGGCCCGGGACGGGTGCTGCCGGCAATCGCGTCGCGCCTGGACGCGCGCAAGGCGTTCCTGATCGCCGCGTCCTACTGGTTCTACGCCGCCTGGGACTGGCGGTTCTGCCTGTTGATGGCGGGCGTCTCGGCCATAGCCTGGGCCGGAGGCCTGCGTGCCGACCGGCGGGCCGTGCGGATCGCCTCCATCGCCGGGCTCCTCGTCGTCCTCGGCATCTTCAAGTATTTCAACTTCTTCTTCCTCAGCCTCGGCCAGCTTCTCGGCGACACGTTCCTCGCCCGCGACCTCGGCTGGATGCGGGTGATCCTGCCCGTCGGCATCTCGTTCTACACCTTCCAGGCGATCTCCTACGTCATGGACTGCGCCCGCGGCGACATCGCGCCGCGGAGAAACCCTTTCGATGTCGCGCTTTACATCTCGTTCTTCCCGCAACTGGTCGCCGGACCCATCGTCCGGGCGGCGGACTTCCTGCCGCAGATCGACCGGCCGTACGTGGTGGACACCGCGATGCGGGGTGCCGCGGTCCTGCTGATCCTGTCGGGCCTGTTCAAGAAGATGGTCGTCGCCAACTACCTGTCGGTGCTGATCGTCGACCCGGTCTTCGCCTTCCCGGACGGCCAGGCCTGGCCCGAGACGCTGGCGGCCGTGATCGGCTACGGCATCCAGATCTACTGCGACTTCTCCGGCTATTCCGACATCGCCATCGGGGTCGCGCTGCTCCTCGGATACCGCTTCCAGCGCAACTTCAACCAGCCGTACCGGGCGCGCGGCCTGTCCGACTTCTGGCGGCGCTGGCACATCTCGCTGTCGTCGTGGATCCGTGACTACCTGTACATTCCGCTCGGCGGCAACCGGGGCGGGGTGGCGCGTCAGGTCTGGACGCTGCTGCTGACGATGACGCTGGCGGGGCTGTGGCACGGGGCGGGGTGGAACTTCCTCGTCTGGGGCTTCCTGCACGGCGCGGCGCTGGGGGTGGAGCGGGGGTTGCGGCGCGTGCCGCTGGGGCCGCTGCGCTGGTTGGCGGTGCCGGTGACGCTGCTGATCGTGTTCGCGCTGTGGATCCCGTTCCGGGCGGCGGACTGGGAGGGCACGCTGGCGATCCTGTCGGCGCTGACCCGGGCCGAGGGGTTCGCCGGCACGGTGGTCCCCCCGCAGGCGCTGGCGCTGATCGCCATCGGGCTCGCGATGAACTGGCTGCCGCTGGCGATGCGGGACGTCGCCGAGGGCGCGCTGATGCGGGTGCCGGCCGTCGGGCAGGCGCTGATTTTGGCGGCGGGCACGATCCTTCTCTTCGCGACGGCGCAGGACGGCGTCGCGCCCTTCATCTACTTCCAGTTCTGAGGCGCCGATGAGCCGCTCCGCCAACGCGATCTTCGTCCTCGCCCTTTGGGTGTGCCTGCTGACGCTCTGGCTCTTCTCGGGCGAACAATTCCTTGACTTGATGTTCGCCATTCCGGACGCTGGACCCGTTGATGACTGGAGTTTGACGGTCGTCGTCTGGTTCGAGGATATGCGGGCCGGGCTGGGGGTGCCCGACCTGTTCTCGGCGCTGAGGGGCGCGATCCACGGCTGGACGGGGCTGGGATAGGGAACGGTTCCGCTGCCATGACGACATTGACCCGGCGGGGATTTCTCGCCGCCTCCGCGGCGGCGCTCGCCGCGCCCGCGCTCGCCACCAACGCGCGGTTCGATCTCGACTACCTCGAAGGGCTGGGAGAGCCCGGCGCGCTGCACGAGAGCGTCGCCTACGTGCCGCCCAGCCGCGTGCACGAGGCCTATTCCCACGCCTTCTACGTCAACACCGCCTTCTACGGCGAGGGCCGTCAGAAGATGTGGGTGCTGCAGCGGCAGGGCGCCGGCTGGCAGGTGGGCCTGTCGGACGAGCGGGTCTGGGGCGCGGCAGAGGCGGACTATTCCTGGCCCGTCTCCACCGGCGCGCTGCACCAGGGCAACCCCCGCGCCGGGCCGACACCCACGGGCATCTACAACGTGGACGAGCGGACGTACCGGCACCGGACGGGCTGGGGCTCTCCGGGGATGTACAAGGCGGTCTACATCGACCTGCACTACACGTCCGGGCGGCAGTCGGGGGTGGCGATGCACGGCACCGACAGCTGGCGCTACAACCGCCTCGGCAGCCCGGCGAGCCACGGCTGCGTGCGGATGCGGCAGGACAACATGGACCGCACCTGGGCGATCCTGCACCCCGGCGGCGCGGTCCGCGAGGCGAGCCCGCTCTGGGGCGAGGTGCCGCGCTACTTCGCGTCCGAGCCGGAGGACAGCCCGGCGGCGCGGACAGGGTACGTCCGCGACGGCTCCTTGCTGAGGGGCGAGGACGGGGCGGTGCTGACCAGGATGGGCTACACCGCGCTCTTCGTGTTCTTCCGGGACGACTTCTAGGGTGCTGCGGCGGGCGGCCCTGCTGGCGCTCGCGCTGATGGGCGGGCCGGCGGCGGCGCAGACCTGCCGGGCGGTCTATGACGCCGTCCCTCCGGCGCTGAACCCCTGTGCCGACGGGCGGCGGGTCACGGCGGCGTTCGTCGGCGACGTGCTGCTGCACTCGCCGCTGCAGCGGCAGGGCTACGCCGAGGGGTTCGGCCCGATGTGGGCGGCGGCGGAGCCGTTCCTGTCGGAGGCGGACCTCGCCGTGGCCAACCTCGAGGGGCCGGTCGCGGCCGGCATCCGGCGCTCGGGCGGGCAGGGCGTCGATCCGGGGGCGGTGTTCGACAACCTCGTGCACACGTCCTACCCGATGTTCAACTACCACGCGTCGGTCCTGCCGGCGCTGAGTGCGGCGGGGGTGGACGTGGTGACGACCGCCAACAACCACGCGCTCGACCGGTTCTCCGCCGGGGCGGACGCCACCATCGCCGCGGTGGCGGCGGCGGGACTGGGGCTGACGGGGACGATCCGAGCGGGGGCGGAGAGGACTTTCGCGACGTCCGTGCCGGGTGATCTGGGCGAGATCGTGCTGCTATCCTGCACTTTCTCCACCAACGGCGTCCCGGACGCCGAGGATCAGGTCCTCGGCTGCTACTCCGACGAGACCCTCTCGCTGATCCGCTTGCAGGCCGCCCGGCCCGAGGTGGCGGGCGTGATCGTGCTGCCGCACTGGGGCGTGGAGTACGTGCACTCCCCGCTCGCCATCGACCGGGCGCTGGCGGCGCGGTTCGTGGCGGCCGGGGCGGTCGCGGTGATCGGCACGCACCCGCACGTGATCCAGTCGTGGGACGTGATGCGGGGACCGGCGGGGCAGGTGCCGGTGGTCTATTCGACCGGCAACTTCGTCTCCGGCCAGCCGGGCCTCGCGCGCGAGACCGGGGCGCTGGTCCGGCTGGAGCTGTGCATGGCGGGCGGCGGCGACGACCTCGCCAGCGCGCTGCGGGCGCGGATGACGGTGGCGAATGCCGGCTGGGTCGCGCTGCGGATGATTCGCGGCGCCCGGCGGGAATTGGCGATGGCGGACGAGAGCGGCGTCGCGGCTGCGGCGCAGCCGGCGCACGACCTGATCGAGCGGCACGTGCCGGGGCGGGCGCTGATGCCGCGGCTGGTTTGCGACGGGGCGGCGGCGCCGGAGCTCGCGGCCCTGCCGGTGCTGCTGCAATGAGGGCGCTGCTGGTGCTGATCTGGGCGCTCCTCGCGCTGCCGGCGGCGGCACAGGAGATCGTGATCACCTTCGGCGGCGACGTGAATTTCGCGCAGAGCCGCGTCCGCCCCGATCCGGCGCAGGTCGTGAAGTTCGGCCGCCACCCGATCGGGTCGACGACGGAGTTCCTGGCGACCGAGCTGACGGGCCACATCAACTTCGTGAACGTCGAGACGGTGGTCTCCGACCGGGACGGGGTCCAGCAGCCCAAGACCTTCGTCTTCCGCTCTCACCCCGAGGCGTTCCGTCACCTGATGGACCTCGGCGTCAACGCCTTCTCCCTCGCCAACAACCACGCCTACGACCACGGCTGGCAGGGGATGGCGGACACGCTGGCCTTCTTCGAAGGCGCCGACCGGTTCGACCGGCCGCTCCTGTTCGGCGGGATCGGGGCGGGCACGGCGGCGACGGCGCCGCGGATCGCCGAGATCGGCGGCGTGCGCGTCGCCTTCGCCGCCATCGGGATCGGCGCGGCGGGCTTTGCGGCGGACGACGGCGTGACCGGGATGGCGATGTGGCGCGATCCGGCGCACTACGACGCAGCGCTCGCCGGGTTGCGCGACGCCGAGGCCGACCTGCGTATCCTGTCGATCCATTACGGGACGGAGAATCAAGTCTCGCTCGACTGGGGCCAGCGCGAGGACTTTCGACGCGCGGTGGAGGAGGCGAACGTGAACCTCGTCCTCGGCCACCATCCGCACGTCGTGCGGGCGGTCGAGGCCGGACCGGACCACGCGATCTTCTACTCCCTGGGCAACCTGCTCTTCGCAGGCGGGGCCATCCGGGACGGGCTGCCGGTCGGGCAGGATTACGGACTGTTGGGCAAGGCGTATTTCCATATCGGCCCGGACGGCCCCCGCCTGACCGCGCTCGAGGCGGTGCCCCTCGTGGGCGTCCACCTCGCGCCGGCGCCGATGAGCGCGTGGCGGGCGGAGGCGACCCTGCGGAACCTCTCGGCCATCAGCCGGACCGCGGCGGGCGAGGCGGGCGTCGATTTCACGCCGCTGGCCGGTATCGCGCCGCGCGGCGCGGCCTGCTACGGCGGGCCCTACGGGCCGGCGGCGCGGGAGCTGTGCTGCCGGCTGGCGCGGACGCTGGACTGCGACGTGCCGGACCTGATGTGACGGGTCAGGCGGGGAAGTCGAGCTCGGCGTAGCCGGTCGCCGGGTCCGTCGGCCGCGCGAAGCGGGCGGCGGAGGTCAGGGCGAGGACGATCTCTGCCGTGGTGCGGACCGGGCAGCCGGGCAGGAGGTGGCCGCCCGTCGTTCGGCCGTCCGCGTCCGCGACGATCAGGTGCAGGTGCGGGCCGTCCGGCGAGAGGGTGCCGGACAGGGCGACGATCTCGAGCGGGCCGGGGACGGTGTGGGCGACGTCGCGATCGGCGAGGCGCAGGGCGGCGGAGGCGAGCGATCCGACCGCGGCGGCGACGAAGCCGGCGGTGGCGCCGGTGTCCGAGAAGGCGTCTTCCAGCGCGCGGCGGAGGTCGGCGCCGGGCGGCAGGCGCAGGGCGAGGAACTCGGTCGCGGCGGCGGGCCAGGTGGTACGGCGCATGGGGACTCCGGAAACTGGAAAGGCCCGCCCGGGCGGGGCGGGCCTTGGAGATCGGGCCGAAGAAAATTCTAGAATGTTGGTCGGCGACGCAGAAGGAATTTAGTCGAAATTCCTTCGCGCCTCGGTGCGTTACTCCGCGGCGATCGGCTTGCCGGCGAGGTCGCGCAGCACGTACTGCAAGACGCCCCCGTGCTCGACATACTCCTTCTCGATCGCGGTATCGATCCGGCACTTGATGGTGATGTCCTTCGAGGTGCCGTCGGCATAGGTGATCGTCGCCGTCACCTCCTGCAGCGGGCGGATGTCGGCGAGGCCCTTGATGGTCACGCTCTCGTCCCCCTTGAGGTTCAGCGACCTGCGGGTGTCGCCGCCGGTGAACTCGAACGGCATCACGCCCATCCCGACGAGGTTGGAGCGGTGGATGCGCTCGAAGCTCTCGGCGATGACGGCCTTCACCCCCAGCAGCGCGGTGCCCTTCGCCGCCCAGTCGCGGGAGGAGCCGGCGCCGTACTGTTCGCCCGCGAAGATCACCAGCGGCGTGCCCTGCTCCTGGTAGGCCATCGCGGCGTCGTAGATCGACGTCTGCTGCCCGTCCGGACCCAGCGTGTAGCCGCCCTCGACCCCGTCCAGCATCTCGTTGCGGATGCGGATGTTGGCGAAGGTGCCGCGCATCATCACCTCGTGGTTGCCGCGGCGCGAGCCGTAGGAGTTGAACTCCCGCGGCTGGACCTGGCGCTCGGTCAGGTAGGTGCCGGCGGGCGTCGTCTCCTTGAACGAGCCGGCGGGGCTGATGTGGTCGGTGGTGACCATGTCGCCGAGCAGGGCGAGAATGCGGGCGCCCTCGATGTCGCCGATCGTGCCCGGGTCCTTGGACATGCCCTGGAAGTAGGGCGGGTTCTGGACGTAGGTCGATTGCGGCGGCCAGTTGTACGTCTCGCTGTCGGTGGTCTCGACCGACTGCCACTTGTCGTCGCCCTTGAAGACGTCGGCGTACCTGGACCGGAACGCCTCGCGCGTGACGGTCTTCTCGACCAGCTCGGCGATCTCGGCCTGGGAGGGCCAGATGTCCTTCAGGTAGACGTCGTTGCCGTCCTTGTCCTGGCCGAGCGGCGCCGTCGTGATGTCGACGTTCATGTCGCCGATCAGCGAGTAGGCCACGACCAGCGGCGGCGAGGCGAGGTAGTTGGCCCGCACGTCGGGGCTGATCCGGCCCTCGAAGTTGCGGTTGCCGGACAGGACCGAGACGCCGATCAGGTCGTACTCGTTGATGCACTCGCTGATCTCGGGGTCGAGCGGGCCCGAGTTGCCGATGCAGGTGGTGCAGCCGTAACCGACGAGGTTGAAGCCCATCGCGTCGAGATCGTCCTGCAGCTCGGCCGCCTCGAGGTAGGCCGACACGACCTGAGAACCGGGCGCCAGCGACGTCTTCACCCACGGCTTGCGCTGCAGGCCCTTCTCGCGCGCCTTGCGGGCGACGAGGCCGGCGCCGATCATCACGTAGGGGTTCGACGTGTTGGTGCAGGAGGTGATCGCCGCGATCACGACAGAGCCGTCGTGCAGCTGGTAGTGCCCGTCGGGCGTCCTGACGTAGCCACGCACGTGGTGGCCCTCGTCGCCCGGGATGTCCTGCGGCTCGGGCTGGCCGCCCTCGGCCTCCCACCGGGCCTGGGCGCGTTCGGTGACGTTCTTGCCCTCGCGCTGCTTGCGCACGTACTCCTTGAAGGCCGGCGCGGCCTTGTCGAGGTCGATGTGGTCCTGCGGCCGCTTCGGCCCCGAGATCGCGGGCACGACCGTGGACATGTCGAGCTCCAGCGTGTCGGTGTAGACCGGCTCGTAGCCCGGCCCGCGCCACATGCCGTTCTCCTTGGCGTAGGCCTCGACCAGCGCGATGCGGTTCTCGTCGCGGCCGGTCTGGCGCATGTAGCGCAGCGTCTCGGCGTCGATCGGGAAGAAGCCGCAGGTGGCGCCGTATTCGGGGGCCATGTTGCCGATGGTGGCCCGGTCGGCCAGTGGCACGGTGTCGAGGCCGTCGCCGTAGAACTCCACGAACTTGCCGACGACGCCCTTCTCGCGCAGCATCTGCACAACCTTCAGCACGAGGTCGGTGGCGGTGGTGCCCTCGACCATCTTGCCGGTCAGCTTGAAGCCCACGACCTCGGGGATCAGCATCGAGATCGGCTGGCCGAGCATCGCGGCCTCTGCCTCGATCCCGCCCACGCCCCAGCCGAGGACGGCGGCGCCGTTGACCATCGTGGTGTGGCTGTCGGTGCCGACGAGCGTGTCGGGGTAGGCGACCTCCTGACCGGACTGGTCGGTGTCGGACCAGACGACCTGGGCGAGATACTCGAGGTTCACCTGGTGGCAGATGCCGGTGCCCGGCGGCACGACGCGGAAGTTCTGGAACGCCTTCTGGCCCCACTTGAGGAACTCGTACCGCTCGATGTTGCGCTCGTACTCGCGGTCGACGTTCAGCTGGAAGGCGCGCGGGTTGCCGAACTCGTCCACCATGACCGAGTGGTCGATGACGAGGTCGACGGGGTTCAGCGGGTTGATCTGCTGCGCGTCGCCGCCGAGGGCGACGATGCCGTCGCGCATCGCGGCGAGGTCGACGACGGCCGGAACGCCGGTGAAGTCCTGCATGAGCACGCGGGCGGGGCGGTAGGCGATCTCGCGCGGGTTGCGGCCGCCGTTCGCGGCCCACTCGGCGAAGGCGCGGATGTCGTCGGTGGTGACGGTCTTGCCGTCCTCGAAGCGGAGCATGTTCTCCAGAACGACCTTCAGCGCGGCCGGCAGGCGGGAGAAGTCGCCGAGGCCCCCGGCCTCGGCGGCGGGAATGGAGTAGTAGGCGACGCTGGCGCCGCCCGCGGAAAGCGTCTTGCGGGTCTTGGCGCTGTCGTGTCCGACATTGATGGGCATGGGGGGTCCCTTCGCTGGTTGACGAGGATCGTCGCCCGCGAGTCTTGCCCTACTCGGAAAGGTCGGATCAAGGCCGGGGCGGGATTGAACGCTGTCGGTATACCATTGCACACATTCGATGCCAAGGCCGAAGTGATGCCGATTGTCCTCAACTCCGGCTACCCTCCCGATTGCTTGATTGGTCTTGGGTCGGGGCAGGGACTACACCACTCGGCACGACCGAAGGCCGGGACTTTCTCAACGTGACCAAGCTGGTGAAATGGATCGGACCCGCCGCCCTGGCGCTGGCCGCGTGGGCCGCGCCGGTGGCGGCCGAGGACGCCTCGCCGATCGTGATCGAGCTCTACACCAGCCAGGGCTGCTCCTCCTGTCCGCCGGCCGATGCCTTCCTGGCCGAGCTGGCGGAGCGAAGCGACGTCCTGCCGCTCGCCCTGCATGTCGACTACTGGGACTACATCGGCTGGGAGGACAGCTTCGCCCAGCCGCGCTTCACCCGCCGCCAGCAGGCCTACGCGCGCGCGATCGACGACCGGATGATCTATACCCCGCAGATGATCGTCGGCGGCGTCGACCGCAGCGTCGGCACGCGACCGATGGAGGTGATGGATCTTGTCCGTGCCCATCAGGGCGCGGCGGAGGACGTGACGCTAAGCGCCGAGCGCGACGGTGCGGCACTGCGGATCCGGGCCGAGGCGGGGCCGGGCGTGACCGGCGGCCTGACGGTGCAGCTGGTGCGGTTTCGCCCGTCCGAGCGGGTGGAGATCACCCGCGGCGAGAACGCGGGCCACTCGATCCTCTACAGCAACATCGTCACCGACTGGCAGCCGGTGGCCGACTGGGACGGCACTGCGCCCCTGGACCTGACGGTCGAGGTGGCGGGCGACGACCGGACGGCGGTGATCCTGCAGCGGCCGGGGCCGGGCAAGATCGTCGCGGCGGCGCGGGCGGACTGACGCCTCAGGCCTTCCAGCGCCGGTGGAACCACATCCACTGGCCCATGTGCCGGCGGATGACCGCTTCGAAGCGGTCGTTCACCTCCTGCATCATCTCCTCGGGCGTGCTCTGCGGCACGGGTTCGTCGATCCGCGCCTCGAAGCTCAACCCGTCGGGCTGGCGGATGGCGTGTGCGGTGAAGAGCGGGGCGTCGTAGCGCAGCGCGAGCTCCGCCGGGGAGAGCGTCGTGCGCGCCGGCAGGCCGAAGAAGGTGAGCGGGGCGCCGCCCTTCACGTACTGGTCGGGCGCGATGGCCATGATGCCGCCGCCGCGCAGGTGGCGGACCATCGCGGCGGTGCCGGCGCGGTCGCGGGGGAAGAGGGGGGTCGAGATCGCCTCCATCGCCGGGCGGTAGTGGCTCTCGAACAACGGGTTGTTCATCGGCCGGTACAGGACGCCGAGCCGGACGCCGCGCTGCGTCAGCGCGGTGCGGAAGACCATGAAGTTGCCGAAGTGCGCGGGCGCGAGGATCGCCGGCCGTCCCTCGTCCCGCGCCGTCAGGAGGGCCGGCAGGCCGGGTCCGGTCAGCGGGTCGCGCGCCGCGGTCCGGGCGGCGAACTCTCCGGCCGAATAATGTTCGATCAGGCTGCGGGCGGCGTTGTCGATGGCCTCGTCCGCGATGCGGCGGCGGTCCTGCGGGGACAGGTCGGGGCGCGCGAGGGCAAGCTGCTCCATCGCGCGGGCGCGGTAGCCCGCGACGCCGCCGAGCCGGCGGCCGAGGCGGCCGGCGGCGGCGATACGCCGCTCGTACGGCATCGCGAGGCCGCGGCGGAGCAGCGCCCGGAACGCGCCGTCGCCGACGCGGTCGAGGAGGGTGGGGGTCTCTCTGCCGGCCACGGGCGCCTCTCGTTCGCCGCGCCGTCCGGCGCGACATCGACGATGCCGGGATAGGCGGTGGGGCCCGCGATGGAAAGGCGGCCGGTGGCGGAGGTCAGCCCAGCGTCTCTTCCTCGTCCTCGCCGCTGGAGGGCTCCACCAGCGTGATCTCGCCCGACTCGGCGCGGGTGCGGATCGCGGTGACGACCTCGCCCCAGGCCGCCTCCGCCACGGACCGCTTGAGGCCTGTCTTGCCCTTCATCTCGTCCCGGAGGTTGTCGGCGAGGCGCTGGGAGATGTTGTCGAGCAGGTACTCCGCCGCCGACGCCTCGGCCCCGCCGGTCGCCATCGCGGCGGCGAGCGCGGTGACGAGGCGGTCGTTGTCGACCGCGCGCAGGACGACCGGCACGTCGATCGCGGCGAGCCGGGCGGGAATGTCCTTGAAGGTGAAGATCGCACGGCGCACGTCCTCGGCGAAGGCGGGGTCCTCCTCCTCCAGCGCGTCGAGTACGGCCTCGCGGGTGGCGGTCTTGGAAGAGTTCAGGATCGCGCCGACGCGGTCGACCGGGGGCGCCTCGAACGCCTTCTCCGGCTTCACCGCGTATTGCGCGGCGAGCGCCTCGCCGATGCGGCGGACGGCGGGCGGCTGGATGCCGGAGGTGAGCGAGACCGCGTAGGTGATCCGCCGGGCGAGCGGGCCGGGCAGGCGGGCCAGCAGTTCGGCCGCCTTCCCGACGTCGAGCTTGGACAGGCAGACGGCGGCGACCTCGGTGCTCTCGTTCTCCATCAACGCCTGAAGCTCGGCCGGAGGGAGGGCGACCACCCGCGGCCAGGGGTCGAGGCCGCGGGCGCGGGCGACCTCGGCCCTCGCGCGGGCAGCCGCCTCGGGGCTGATGTGGGAAGACAGCGCCTCGATGGCGCGGTCGAGCCCACCGGAGGCGCTGAGGCCGAGGTTGTCGAGGCTGTCGAGGAACTCCTCCGCGACGGAGGCGAGCGTCTCGCGGTCGACGAGCCGGATGCGCCCCAACTCGCGCGTGAGGTCGACCTGGGCGTCCTCGGGCAACTCGGCCAGCGGCAGGGCGCGGCCGTCGGCGAGGGCGAGCTGGACGATCAGCGCCGCCTTGCGGCGTCGGCTGAGCGGCGGTGCGCCGCGGGGTGCGCCCGCCTCGGCGGCGGAGAGGGCGGCAAGGGACATCGGGCGGTCACCTGTGGGTGGTTGCGCCCCATCAACACCGCACCCGGGTGAAGATTTGGTTAGTCTCCTGCCGAAGCGGTCAGCTCGTGGCGGAGGCCACGCAGGTGCCGGTCTCCTGATCGAGAACCATGCCCTCGGCACAGCTCATCGCCTGGCGCTCGTGCCCGCACTCGGCGACGGCGAGAATGGGCAGGGCCGACAGGATTGCGGCAGTCAGGATTGTACGGACCATCTCAGGGCTCCTTCGCGGTCTAGATGACGCAGCGTTACCACAGTCGCGCCGTCCGACCTAGACGCGGCACCTCTCACGGATGCGTGAAGGGGCACGGCATCCGCCGCAGCAGCCGGGGGTGGTCCCGCCGGCGCCCCGGGCCACGCACAGGGCGCAGCCCGGGACGGTGCATGCGGCCGCCTAGATCTCGCGGTCGGGCTGCTTCTCGAACACCCGGGCGAAGATCGTGTCGACATGTTTCGTGTGGTAGCCGAGGTCGAACTTCTCCTCGATCTCGGCGGGGCTGAGCGCGCGGGTGACGTCCGGATCGGCGAGCAGCTCCTCGCGGAAGTCCGCGCCGTTCTCCCACACCTTCATCGCGTTGCGCTGGACCAGGGAGTAGGCGTCCTCGCGGCTGACGCCCTTCTGGGTGAGGGCGAGGAGGACGCGCTGGCTCATCACCAGGCCGCGGAACTTCTCCATGTTCCGCATCATCGCCTCGGGGTAGACCACCAGCTTCTCGATCACCCCGGCGAGGCGGTTCAGCGCGAAATCGAGGTGGATGGTCGCGTCCGGCCCGATGCCGCGCTCGACCGAACTGTGCGAGATGTCCCGCTCGTGCCACAGCGCCACGTTCTCGAGCGCCGGGGTCACGGCGGACCGCACGAGGCGGGCGAGGCCGGTCAGGTTCTCGGTCAGGACCGGGTTGCGCTTGTGCGGCATCGCGGACGATCCCTTCTGGCCGGGCGAGAAGAACTCCTCGGCCTCCAGCACCTCGGTCCGCTGCATGTGGCGGATCTCGGTCGCGATGTTCTCGATGGAGCTGGCGACGACGCCGAGCGTGGCGAAGAACATCGCGTGCCGGTCGCGCGGGATCACCTGGGTCGAGATCGGCTCGGGCCGCAGGCCCATCTGCTTGCAGACATGGCTTTCCACCGCCGGGTCGATGTTGGCGAAGGTGCCGACGGCGCCGGAGATGGCGCCGGTCGCCACCTCCCAGCGCGCCTTCTCCAGCCGGTTCCGGTTGCGGTCCATCTCGGCGTAGAAGCGGGCGAAGGTCAGGCCCATCGTCGTCGGCTCGGCATGGATGCCGTGGCTGCGGCCGATGCGGACCGTGTCCTTGTGCTCGTAGGCGCGGGCCTTGAGCGCGGCGAGCAGGCGGTCGACGTCGGCGATCAGGATGTCGGCGGCGCGGGTCAGCTGGACGTTCAGCGTGGTGTCGAGGACGTCGGACGAGGTCATGCCCTGGTGGACGAAGCGCGCCTCCTCCGACCCGATATGCTCGGCCAGATGGGTGAGGAAGGCGATGACGTCGTGCTTGGTCACCGCCTCGATCTCGTCGATGCGGGCGACGTCGAACTCCACGTCCTTCGCGCGCCAGACCGCCTCGGCGCTCTCCTTGGGGATCACCCCCAGCGCGGCCTGGGCGTCGCAGGCGTGGGCCTCGATCTCGAACCAAATGCGGAACCGCGTCGCCGGCTCCCAGATCGCGGTCATCTCGGGGCGGGCGTAGCGGGGGATCATGGCGCGGACCTTTCGCGGGCAGGGCGGACGGTCGGGGTCTAGACCCGGGGCGGCTGGCGGGCAAGCGGACCCGTCAGGCGCCGGGGCGCGTTGGCGAGCGATGATCGCCTCCCTCGCGACACCGTGGCTCCTTGGCGTGCTGGCCGTCTGCGCCGTCATCATCCTCGTCCTCGGGACGCGGATGGTGCGGATCGCGGATCGCCTCGCCGACATGACCGGCCTCGGCGAGGCGATGATCGGAGGCATGCTGCTGGGCGCCGCGACCTCGCTGTCGGGGACCGTCGTGTCGGTCTCGGCGGCGCTCGACGGGCGCGCCTCGCTGGCCTTCTCGAACGGGGTGGGCGGGATCGCGGCGCAGACGGCGTACCTTGCCATCGCGGACGTGCTGCATCGCAAGGCGAACCTCGAACACGCCTCGGCCGAGGCGACGAACCTGTTCCAGTCGGCGCTGCTGGTGTTCCTGCTGTCGATTCCGCTGATCGCCTGGGCGGGACCGGACTGGACGTTCTGGTCCATCCACCCCGCCTCGGTCCTGCTGGTCGGGGCCTATATCGGCGGCATGGTCCTGACCCGAGAGGTGAAGGCGCGCCCGATGTGGCGGCCGCGGCAGACCGACGACACCCGGACCGACGATCCGGAGGAGGAGGTGGACAGCGGCAGCGCCCGCAGCGTCGGCGTGCAGTTCGTGGTCCTGATGCTGCTGCTCGGCACCACGGGCTGGGTCATCTCGCAGGCCGCGGTGGAGGTGGTCGGGCGGTTCGGCGTCAGCGAGACGGTGGTCGGCGCGCTGGTGACGGCGGTCATCACCTCGCTGCCCGAACTGGTGACGACGGTCACGGCCGTGCGGCGGGGGGCGATGCAGCTGGCCGTGGGCGGGATCATCGGCGGCAACACCTACGACGTGATCTTCCTGGCCCTGTTCGATTCCAGCTACCGCGACGGCTCTCTCTACCACGCTGCGAGCCGGGCCGACCTGCTGTGGCTCGGCGCGGGGTTCGCGATGACCGGCCTTCTGCTGCTGGGACTGATCCTGCGCGAGCGCGAGGGTCCGTTCCGGATCGGGACGGAAAGCGTGATGATGCTGCTGGTCTACGGCGGCGTCGTTGCCTTGTCGCTGGGGGTCGGGTAGCCGGAGGACGATGTCCGTCTACTCTCCGCCCGTGCCCGATTTCCAGCGGGCCGCCGCCGCCGCGCCGCTGCCACGGATGACGGCCGTGGCCGAGGCGGACTGGTTCAGGATCGACGCGAGCTACGCCGCGCAACTTGCGGAAAAGGCAGGGATCATCGACGCGCACGGGGCGGCGGCGCTCGACGCCCTCCCCGGATCGGAGGCGGCGCAGGATGAGCTGCTGGACCTGGCGCTGGGCTGGATGGCGCGGCGGGACGGGTTCGACGTCCGGGGCGACGCGGTCGTGCGGCCGGACGGAGTCCGCGTCGCGGTGGAGCGCGGCGCGCCGCTCCTGACGCTGTCGCGGCTGGTGCAGGAGGATGTCTGCCTGATCGAGCGGCGCGACGGGGCGCAGGTCCTGACGGCGGCCATTCTCGGCTTTCCGTCCGGCTGGACGTTGAGCGAAAAGCTGGGGCGGTCGATGAACCGCATCCATGCGCCGGTCCGGGCGTGGGACCAGGCCGTGTCGCGCCGGGCGGGCCGGATCTTCGACAACCTGCCGCCGGGCCGTATCCTCGGCCGCGCGAACCTGCACCGCGAGACCTGTTCCGACCTCTGGATGGCCCGCCGCGAGGCCGAGCCGAAGCCCGACCGGGCGGGGACAGAGGCGCGGTGGGAGCGGAGCGAGTGGCAGACGCTGCGGCGGCTCCCGCGAACCGGCGCTCTCGTCTTCACGATCCACGTCTCGGTCGTGCCGCTGGGCTGAGCCAAAAAAGCGGCCCGGTCGCGATGCGCCGGGCCAGGGTCTCGGGAGGCGTTCGAGAAGTTTGTCAGCCGACGGCGAACGCGCGCGCGGCGGTCGGGGCCTGCGTCAGCCAGAGGGACATGCCGCCGAGCGAGATCGCCACGGCGAGCGGACCGCCGAGGGCTGCGGCGCGTCCGGCGGTGCCCGCATGCGCGAGGCCGGCGCGGCGGGAGCGGAGGCCCCGCACCAGCGCCTCGCGCAGGGCGCGGGCCTCGTCCACCATCGGCGCGGTGGTCTGCGGAAGGTCGTTGGCGGCCGCGGCGGGGCGGGCGCGGCGCAGGCCGATCGACCCGGCCGGGCGCACCCGACGCGGCCGCGGCGGGATGGCGGGACGCGCGGTAGCCGGGGCGTTCAGGCCGAGGAGGGTCTCGAGGTCGGCGGCCGGCGCAGCTTCGCCGTGGGGCGTGGTCCCGCCAGACAGGGCAGGCAGCGACGCGAGGTCCAGCGGTCCCTGCAGATTGTGCCAGGTCTCCCGGTCGGCGGCATGGCGCCTTGCGATGCGCCGCGCGATGGTGCGGGCGACGTCGTGGGCGCGGTCGGCGCGGCTGCCCTCCAGCGGAACGGCGCTGACGACGACGCGGCGGCGGAAGCCGTCGCCCGCCTCGGTGTCGCTGGCGAGGGTGATGCGCGTTCGCGGCAACGCAAGATGGACGAGGGTCGGCGCCTCGAACACCGGTTCCGCAACCGGACCGAGGCCGGCGAGCGCCGCGGCCAGGTCCGCGACGACCCGGTCAAGGCAGAGCGCGGGGTCGCGCCGGAAGCCAAGCTCGATCGCCACGATGTCCATCCTGCCCGTCATCTCGTCCGTCCTCCCGGCGCAGCGGCCCTGCTGCTGTCGAGCCTCGGAATGACGGAGGATGGGGACAGCAATGCGGGAGGATTGGGATCATTTCTGGAAACGATGCGGGTGTGGCGCCGGGTTTCCGCCACAAAGACAGTCGCGGCCTGACGTCGACAATTGTCGCGCGTCCCGCGATTGCAGGGCTCGACCCGGCAACAATGGGCCGTCACCGGCTCGATTGGCGCAAGCGGCACGCCAAGAACAGAGGGCGCCCGCCGGGCGCCCTCCGCATTGTTTCCGCCCACGCGGAGTCAGCAGGAATAGTACATCTGGTACTCGATCGGGTGCGGCGTGTGCTCGTAGGCGTAGACTTCTTCCCACTTGAGCGCCATGTATCCCTCGAGCTGGCCGCGGGTGAACACGTCGCCCGCCAGCAGGAACTCGTGATCGGCCTCGAGCGATTCCAGCGCCTCGCGGAGCGAGCCGCAGACGGTCGGGATCGTCGCCAGCTCCTCGGGGGGCAGGTCGTACAGATCCTTGTCCGAGGACGGGCCGGGGTCGATCTTGTTCTTGATGCCGTCGAGGCCGGCCATCAGCAGCGCCGAGAAGGCGAGGTAGGGGTTCGCCGCCGGGTCGGGGAAACGGGCCTCCACGCGCTTCGCCTTCGGCGATTCCGCCCACGGGATCCGGACGCAGCCAGACCGGTTGCGGGCCGAGTAGGCGCGCAGCACCGGCGCCTCGAAGCCGGGGATCAGGCGCTTGTAGCTGTTCGTGGTCGGGTTGGTGATCGCGTTCAGCGCCTTGGCGTGCTTGAGGATGCCCCCGATGTACCACAGCGCCTCCTGGCTGAGGTCGGCATACTTGTCGCCCGCGAAGAGCGGCTTGCCGTCCTTCCAGATCGACATGTTCACGTGCATGCCGGTGCCGTTGTCGCCCTTGATCGGCTTCGGCATGAACGTCACCGACTTGCCGTAGGCCTGCGCCACGTTGTGGATGACGTACTTGTACTTCTGGATCTCGTCGGCCTGCTTGGTCAGCGAGCCGAAGATCAGGCCGAGTTCGTGCTGGCAGGACGCGACCTCGTGGTGGTGCTTGTCCACCTTCATGCCCATCCGCTTCATGGTGGACAGCATCTCGGAGCGCATGTCCATCGCGTCGTCGACCGGGTTCACCGGGAAGTAGCCGCCCTTGACGCCCGGGCGGTGGCCGGTGTTGCCGACCTCGTACTCGGTGTCGGTGTTCCAGGCGCCGTCGATCGCGTCGACCTGAAAGCTGACCTTGTTCATGGTGACCGAGTAGCGCACGTCGTCGAACACGAAGAACTCGGCCTCGGGGCCGAAGAACGACTGGTCGCCGATGCCGGAGGCCTTGAGGTAGGCCTCGGCCCGCTCGGCGGTGCCGCGGGGGTCGCGGTCATAGGGCTCGTTGGTGTCGGGCTCGAGGACGGTGCAGTGCAGGCACAGCGTCTTCTCGGCATAGAAGGGGTCGATGTAGGCCGATTCAGGATCGGGCATCAGCTTCATGTCGGACTGGTCGATCGACTTCCAGCCGGCGATCGACGAGCCGTCGAACATGAACCCCTCGTCGAGGAAGTCCGCGTCCACCTGGTCGGACATGACGGTGACGTGCTGCAGCTTGCCGCGCGGATCGGTAAAGCGGATGTCGACGTAGGCGACCTCCTCGTCCTTGATCGTCTTCAGGACGTCGTTCTTGGCCATAACGTTCCCCTATGGTCTGGTCTCTTGAGTTCTGGTGCGGCGTCAGAGGGCGTCTTCGCCCGCCTCGCCGGTGCGGATGCGGATCGCCTGCTCGATCGGCGAGACGAAGATCTTGCCGTCGCCGATCTTGTCCGTCTTGGCCGCCGCGATGATCGCGGCGATGGCGCCGTCGACCTGGTCGTCGGACAGGACGACCTCGATCTTCACCTTGGGAAGGAAGTCGACCACGTACTCGGCGCCGCGATACAGTTCGGTGTGGCCCTTCTGGCGACCGAAGCCCTTCACCTCGACGACGCTGAGGCCTTGCACGCCGACCTCCTGAAGCGCTTCCTTGACCTCGTCGAGCTTGAACGGCTTGATGATCGCCTCGATCTTCTTCATGGACGACGACTCCCTCATCGGTGCTACGGGGCGTGAGACCATTTATGGCCCGGTGTCACAATCGGACGGGTCAGGGATCGCACGCGGGGGCGGGGGAATCCAGAGGCGGCGCCCGGATCGCGGGCAACGTGCCGCCGATTTGGGCAGTTTGGAAACGGAGGCCCGATGACCACGTTGATGACCGCCGCCGAAATGCGCGCCGCCGAGCGTGCCGCCAGCGACAGGGGCGACGCAACCGGCCTGGAGCTGATGGAGCGGGCGGGGCAGGGGGTGGTGAACGCCATCCTCTCGGCCTGGCCGGAATTGGCCGAGGGTGTGCCCCATGCGGTCGTGCTTTGCGGGCCCGGCAACAACGGCGGCGACGGGTTCGTCGTCGCGCGGCTCCTGAAGGAGCGGGGATGGGAGGTCGAGGTCTGCTTCTTTGGCGACGCGGACCGACAGCCGCCGGACGCGAGAAAGAACGCGACGCGGTGGTCCGCGCAGGGACCGATCGGTTCGTTGAGTCAGGCGGGGGAAGGCATGCGGCCCGCGCTCCTGGTCGACGCGCTGTTCGGCATCGGGCTGTCGCGACCCATCCCGCTTGAATGTGCAGAAGCGTTCCATGCGGTGCGGGAGCGGTCCGGCGCGGAGCCGTGCCGGGTGGTGGCGATCGACGTGCCGTCGGGAATGGACGCCGACAGCGGCGCCTGGCTGCACCCGGACCTGCCCGACCTGCTGGACGAGGCGCTGGACACACCCGATTTCTTCTGGCGCGAGATCGCCTCGCGGACGTTGCCCTGCGACCTGTGCGTGACCTTCCACCGCGGCAAGGTCGGCCACTGGCTCGCCGGTGACGACCTGGGGCCGCGTCGTCCGGTGATCGTCGATATCGGCCTCGGCGACCGGGACGGTCCGGAAACGGTGCGTCTGGTCGCGCCGGCGCCGGACGCGCCGGTGGAGGAGCTGCGCGACTGGCTGCAGGTGGCGGCCTTTCCGCATGTCGGCGGGGGGCAGCACAAGTACGACCGCGGCCATGTCCTCGTCCTCGGCGGCGGGCCGGGTCACGGGGGCGCGGGGCGTCTGGCGGCGCGGGCGGCGCTGCGGATCGGCGCAGGGCTGGTGACGCTGGGCGTGCCGGCGAAGGCGATGGCAGAGAACGCGGCGCAGCTGACATCGATCATGCTGCGCGAGATCGGCGACGCGAACGCGCTGCGCAAGGTGCTGGAGGACGACAGGCTGCGCGCGGTCTGCCTCGGCCCCGGCCTCGGCATCGGGGCGGGGACGCGCAAGCTGGTCGCCGCCGCCCTCGCCGGGCCGGACGACGACGAGCGGCGGCGCGCGGTGCTGGACGCGGACGCGCTGACGTCGTTCGCGGACGACCCGGACGCCCTCTTCGCGCTGCTCCACCCGAACGCCGTCCTGACCCCGCACGAGGGCGAGTTCGCCCGCCTGTTTCCCGACCTGTCGGAGACTGCGCGGCGGGACACGTCGGCCGCGCCCTCCCTGTCGAAGGTCGAGGCGGCCCGCACGGCGGCGCGGCGGGCGGGGTGCACCGTGCTGCTCAAGGGACAGGCGACCGTCATCGCCTCGCCGGATGGCACGGCGTCGATCAGCGCCGCGATGTACGACCGCGCGGCGCCCTGGCTGGGCACTGCGGGGGCGGGAGACGTTCTTGCCGGGATGATCGCCGGGCTTCTCGGCGCCGAGGCGGCCCCGTACCAGCTGCACCGCATGGTCGAGGCGGCCGCCTACCTGCACGTCGAGTGCGCTCGCGCCTTCGGCCCGGGGCTGATCTCGGAGGATCTGCCCGAGGCGCTGCCGGGCGTGCTGCGGCGGATCGGCCTGTGACGTCGCGCGGCGGGACCGCTCGTCACGCAAGCTGGGCGCTGGCCGGCCATCGCCCCGCTTTTCTCTCGCCGCGCGCCCGCGGCTTTGCTAAGCCCCGGCCCATGCGGGTGTGGCGGAACTGGTAGACGCACCAGATTTAGGTTCTGGCGCCGCAAGGCGTGGGGGTTCGAGTCCCTTCACCCGCACCACTCGGCGGCCCGGCGTCCGGTCCGCCGCGATCCGGTTCGGACGCCCCCTTGCGCCGCAGGGAGGCCCCGCATAGAAGGCCCTCCATCCTTTCCGGGCCGCGCTCGCCGCGGCTTTCGCCCCATGCCCGACAGACACGACGAAGGACGCCGAGAGATGCAGGTCACCGAGACCCTGAACGACGGACTGAAGCGCGGCTACGCGATCAAGGTGACCGCGGCCGAGCTGGAGGACAAGGTCACCCAGAAGCTGAAGGAAGCGCAGCCCGACATCGCTATGAAGGGCTTTCGCAAGGGCAAGGTGCCGCTGTCTCTCCTGAAGAAGCAGTACGGCCCCCGCCTCCTCGGCGAGGCGATGCAGGAGAGCATCGACGGCGCCCTGCAGGGCCACCTCGAGCAGTCGGGCGACCGCCCGGCCATGCAGCCCGAGGTCAAGATGGCCAACGACGACTGGAAGGAAGGCGACGACGTCGACGTGACCGTCGCCTACGAGACGCTGCCCCAGGTGCCGGACGTCGACTTCTCCACCATCGAGATCGAGCGCCTGACGGTCGAGCCCGACGACGCCGCGGTCGACGACGCGCTGAAGAGCCTGGCCGAGAGCGCGCAGAGCTTCGAGGACCGCAAGAAGGGCTCCAAGGCCAAGGACGGCGACCAGGTCGTGATCGACTTTGTCGGCAAGGTCGACGGCGAGCCCTTCGAGGGCGGCGCCGCCGAGGATTACCCGCTGGTCCTGGGCTCCAACTCGTTCATCCCCGGCTTCGAGGACGGCCTCGTCGGCGTGAAGGAGGGCGAGGAGAAGGACGTCACGGTGACCTTCCCCGAAAACTACCAGGCGCAGCATCTGGCCGGGAAGGAAGCCGTCTTCTCCTGCACCGTGAAGGCGGTGAAGGCGCCGAAGGCGGCCGAGATCGACGACGATCTCGCCAAGCAGTTCGGCGCCGACGACCTCGAGGCGCTGAAGGGCCAGATCCGCGAGCGGCTGGTGACGGAGTATGCCGGCGCGTCGCGCGCGGTGGCCAAGCGCACGCTGCTCGACCGGCTGGACGAGGCGGTCTCGTTCGAGCTGCCGCCGAGCCTGGTGGACGCCGAGGCGAACCAGATCGCCCACCAGCTGTGGCACGAGGAGCATCCCGACCACCACGGCCACGACCACGAAAAGATCGAGCCGACGGACGAGCACCGCAAGCTGGCCGAGCGCCGCGTGAAGCTGGGCCTGCTGCTGGCCGACGTCGGCCAGAAGGCCGAGGTCAAGGTGACCGACAGCGAGCTCACCCAGGCGATCCTGACGCAGGCCCGGCAGTATCGCGGGCAGGAGCGGCAGTTCTTCGAATACGTCCAGCAGAACGCGGCCGCCCGCCAGCAGATCCAGGCGCCGATCTTCGAGGACAAGGTCGTCGACCACATCTTCGAGAACGCGAAGGTCAGCGAGAAGTCGGTGACGAAGGACGAGCTGCAGGCCGCGGTGGAGAAGCTTGAGGAGGAGTGATCCGCCCGGACGCTCTCCGACCTTGATCGAGGAACGGCCGCGCCCCCCGGGGGCGCGGCCGTTTCCTTTTCCGGCCGGTGTCCGTCCTGGTTCGGAAGGCTCGGCGAACCGGTATTCGGATGACGACGACAACGGCAACATGGAGCCGCGGATCGTCCTAACCCGTCCGTCGAACGGCATCCTCGACGTCTGGGTCGGCACCCACGACGGCAGCTACTGCAACCCCGAGCTGCGGCTGGAGACGTTCTGAGCCGCGTGACACAGCGTTGCGACGGGCGAGGCCGCACCGGAGTCGGGATAACCCGACCGGGGGCCGCCAGGCCCGCAACCCAAGTCCCGCAGGTCCGGCAGCACCGACCGCGGCGGGGCCGCCACTCACGGAGCCGGAAGGGAAGGGGTCGCCCGTGCGGGCGGCCCCTTTCGTCGTTCAGGCCGCCGGCGGTCAGGCAAGTGCGGCGGGCAGCTGCTGAGCTGAACGCGGGACTCCGCCAGCGGCCCGGGGCCTTTGCCTGAGCGTCAGCCCGAATGCCCGCCGCGCGCCTGCGGGCGCTTCGACTCTCCGTCCGACGCATCGTCTCATCGTTCCGTCCAGCTCCCGCCGAGTTGCATTCGAACCAACGCGGGTCAGCTCGCCAGACGCTGGGGCAGTGCCGCGTTATCGGACTGCGCGGCGGGGTGGAACTTGAAGCGTCTCACCTCGTCCGCCAGGGCGCCGCTGTCGTCGTTGAGCAGCTGGCTGGTCTGTGCCGTGTCCTGCACCATCGCCGCATTGTTCTGGGTGACGCTGTCCAGCTCGCCGATGGCGGCGTTGATCTCGGCCAGGGTCGTCGATTGCTCCGTCAGGGTGGCCGAGACCTCGCCCACGCGGTCCGAAATGGCTCCGACGCCCTTGAAGATGCGGTTCAGTTCGCTGCTCGCCTCGGCGACGAGGTCCACGCCCTGGGTGACGTGGCCGGCGCTTTCGTCGATCAGACCCTTGATCTCCCGCGCGGACTCCGACGAGCGCTGCGCCAGTCCGCGCACTTCGGACGCGACGACGGCGAAGCCGCGGCCCGCCTCTCCCGCGCGGGCCGCCTCGACCCCCGCGTTGAGGGCGAGGAGGTTGGTCTGGAAGGCGATGTCGTCGATCACCTTGACGATCTGCGAAATCTTCTCGGACGAGGTCTTGATCTGATCCATCGCCATCGTGACCTTGCGCACCAGCTCGTCGCTGCCCTCGGCGGCCTTGCGCGTCTCGCGCGCCGCGTCGGTGACGTCGCGGGCGGTCCGCGCGGCGGTCGAGGCGCCGGAGGTCAGCTCGTGCACCGCCGCCGCCGTCTGCTCCAGCGTGGCGGCCTGTGTCTCGGTCCGGTTGGACAGGTTGTTCGCGGCCGTTCCCAGCGAGGCGGCCCGGTCGTCGATCCGCCCGGCGATCCCGGCCACGCGTCCGACCATGGCGCCGATCTGATCGGCGGCTTCGTTGTAGGCGCGGATCAGCTTGGACATTTCCTGCACGTCGCTGTCGGGCAGGCGGTGGGTCAGGTCGCCCTCGCGCAGGTGGTAGAGACCGCGGGCGAGGTTGGTGACGAGTTCCAGCCGGAAGGTCACGTCGCTGGCGACCTTGACGACCCGATCGATGGTCCCGTTCCCGTCCCGCACCGGCGCGTAGGTTGCCTGGATCCAGATCCGGCCGCCCGACTTCGTCTTGCGGGGGAAGCTGTCGGAGATCGCCTCGCCCGACTGAAGCCGGGTCCAGAAGTCGCGATAATGCTCGCTGTCCTTGAACGCCTCCTCGACGAAGATCGAGTGATGGCGGCCCACGATCTCGTCCTCGCGATAGCCGAGGGCGTCGCAGAAGTTCTTGTTGGCCTTGAGGATCGTGCCGTCCGGCTTGAAATGGATGACGGCCTGGGTGGCGTCGACCATGCTGAGCAGCGCGGCATCGGAATTGTCAATCGTGTCGGGCGCGTCGGCCCGGTTGCGGAACAGGAACATGCAGTTACCCCGGTGCGAGTCGCCCGCACCATCGCACCGGGGGATTAACCGAAGCTGAAGCGCCTCAGGCGCCCGCGATGCGCCAGATCACGTTGCCCACGTCGTCCGCGACCAGAAGCGACCGGGCGTCCGCGCCGACCGCCACACCGACCGGGCGGCCGTAGGACCACTTCTCGTCCTCCGACAGGAATCCGGTCAGCAGGTCGCGCGGCGGACCGGACGGCTTGCCGTCCGAGAACGGCACGTGGATGACGCGGTAGCCCGACAGGGTGGCGCGGTTCCACGAGCCGTGCTGCCCGATCGCCATGCCCGCCGGCACGCCCGGCAGCGTCCCCTCCGGCACCCAGGCGAGGCCGAGGCAGGCGGTGTGGCCGCCGAGCGCGTAGTCCGGCGTCAGCGCCTTGGCCACCATTTCGGGGTTCGCCGGCACGCGGTCGTCCACCACGCGGTCCCAGTAGCACCAGGGCCAGCCGTAGAAGGCGCCGTCCTTGACGCTCGTCAGGTAGTCGGGCGGCGTCTCGTCGCCGAGGCCGTCGCGTTCGTTCACCACGGTCCAGAGGGCACCGGTCGACGGCTCCCAGGCGAGGCCGACGGGGTTCCGCAGTCCGCCGGCGAAGATGCGCTGGGTGCCGGTGGCGAGGTCGATCTCGTGGATCGCGGCGCGGTCCTCCTCGGCCTCCATGCCCATGTCGCCGATGTTCGACAGCGAGCCGACGCCGGCATACAGCTTCGTCCCGTCCGGCGAGGCGAGGAGGGAGCGGGTCCAGTGGCCGCCGGGCTTGAAGCTGGCGACCGGGCGGCCGGGGCCCTGCAGCCGCGTGGCGCCCTCGGCGTGGTCGAAGGCGAGGACGCCGTCGGTGTTGCCGACGTAGAAGGTGCCGTTCACCAGCGCCATGCCGAAGGGCTGGTTCAGCCCCTCGCGGAAGGTGTGCCGCTCCTGCGCGACGCCGTCCTTGAGGCCGCGGTACAGGGTGATCCGGTTTGCCGAGGTGCCCATCGCGCCCGCGCGGGCCATCGTCACCTGCGCGGCGTAGTCGAAGGCCGATTTCGGCTTGCCGCGGGCGGGAATCGCCTCGGCCACGAGCGTGTCGCCGTTCGGCAGGACCTCGATCCAGCGCGGGTGCTGCAGGTCGCGGGCGAAGGCGGTGACCTTCAGGCCCGGTGCGGGCGTGGGGCGATGGTCGCCCTCCCAGCCCTTCGCCGTCGGCATCTTCAGCGTCATCACCCGCTGCTTGCGCGCCTCGGGGATGTCCGGGGCGCCGCCGACGGCGGGCGGGCCGTCGTGTCGGGTGAAGCGGCGGGCGCGGATCGCGGCCGCGCCGATGAGGGCGACGCCGCGGGCGGCGATGTCGGAGATGGCCATGTGCGGGCTCCCGGATCTTTTGCAACGGTCGGCACCGGAGGTAGAGGCAGCGGGCGGCGAAGTCCATCGGAACGGCCGATCGTTGATCGGCGGTTCGACGGCGGCCTCATGCAGCCCCGTCAGCCCTTGCTGGCCTGAAGACCTCCCGGACCGCGGTCGCGTGATCGGCGACCGCACCGCCCTTCGCTGCCCATATCGACAGCAGGGTGTCCCACGTCATCGCGTGGAAGACCGGCTCCGCTCCGGCGAGCCGGTGCGAAAAGTCGGCCACCTCCCGGCGATGGCGGCTCAGCCGTTCCGGAAGGACGGGCCGTCCGTCCGAGAACGCCGTCGGCTCGGCGTAGAGGTAGAGAAGGACGGGGCGCAGGCCGAGCCGCCCGGCCTCGGTCGCGAGGCCCAGCGCGTGCTTGCACAGCTGCGCCACGTCAAGCTGCCTGAACCCCGAACCGCCCTCACGCACGGCGTCGCGCACGGCCTGGTAGTGTTGGCTCCCGTCCGGCCAGTCGTGGGTCCAGTAGGTGTCGGCGAACGACCCCGACTTGCCGGGCCGATAGGGTTCGTACCGCTTGGATTCGACGCCGACGAGGACGTGGTCCGTCCGGATCGCGGCGTCCAGCCATGGATGCCGCCCGCCCCTCCACGGGAACCGCATCTCGCGCTCGATCTGCACCGAGCGCACCGGGCCGTCGACGAGCCCGGGAATGGCGGGGAAGTCGGTGGGCCGCTTCAGGAAGTACCCGAACCCGTTCGCGGCGAGCGCGGCGGAGCTGTCGGGGTTGAGAAACTTGCCGCTGGCCATCTCGTTGCCCGGCGACCGTGCGAACGCGGCTCGAATCTCGTCGGCGGGGAGGTGGTCGAGCAGACCGTCGCGCAATCTCGAATCCGCGGGGTACGTCATCTCTCGACCGCACTTTCGAGATGATATGGCATGGTCCCGCCCGAGGGTGGGGGCGGCCCGAAGGCCGCCCCGTGGTCGTCAGAGCAGGATGCGGAACCGGGCGAAGCCGTCGGGGCCGTCGCCGGCGGGCTCGATCCGGATGTTCGGGACCGCCTCCATGTACTGCGCGCCGCCGGGGCCGGTGTCGAAGAGGACGGAGGTCCCCTCCATCGGCGCGAAGCTCCAGTTGCCGTCGGCCGAGGGGCTGACGGTGCCCTGGTCGTTCAGGTAGCGCACGATCACGTCCCGGTTGGTGTCCGGGCCCTCGAAGATGATCGTGTCGCCCTGGGCGCCGGGGAAGTTGCCGCCGCCGGAGGCGCGGTAGTTGTTCGTCGCGACGACGAACTCCTGGGCCGGGTCGATCGGCTCGCCCTGGTAGGTGAGGTTGACGATCCGGTTCGCGCCCTCGTTCACAACGTTGCCGTCGCGGTCGAACCGGTTCGGCTGGGAGAGGTCGATCTGGTAGCTGACGCCGTCGATCACGTCGAAATTGTAGGACGGGAAGTCCGGGTTCAGCAGGACCTGGTCCGCTTCGCCGGGCGTGATCTGGTTGAACATGCCGGCCGAGCGCTCCAGCCAGTCCTTCACCTGCTGGCCGGTGATCCGCACCGCCCGGACGGTGTTGGGATAGAGGTAGAGGTCGGCGACGTTCTTGATCGCGACCGGCCCCGCGGCGACGTCGGTGTAGTATTCCGGGCCGCCCCGGCCGCCGGCCTTGAACGGCGCCGCGGCGGAGAGGAGCGGCAGATCCGCGTGCTCGCCGCCCGCCAGTTGCTGCTCCAGGTACCAGAGCTGCGCGTTCGAGACGATCTGCACCGACGGGTCGTCCGCGACGAGCGCGAAGTAGGAGTGCAGCGGCGCGTCGGTCTGGCCGACCTCGGCGCGGACGTAGGCGAGGGTCGCCTCGTGCTCTTCCTCGGTCGCCTCGGTGACGGCGGCCACGTTCTCGACGAGCGGGGTGATCGAGCGGTCTTCCTCGCGCTGGAAGATCGGCCGCGCCTCGACCATCGCGTCGGCGACGCGCCACGAATTGCCGTCCCGCTCCAGCATCAGGTCGATCAGGCCCATGTGGCTGCCCCAGAAGCCGGCCATGACGCCGGGCTTGCCGCCGATCGTGCCGGCCTCGACGTCGACGCCGGGCCAGTCGGCGTAGTCGGGGCCGGGGAAGACGAGGTGGCTGTGGCCGGTGAGGACGGCGTCGATGCCCTCGACCTCGGCCAGCGGGATCGCCGCGTTCTCCATCATCGGCTCGTGCTCGGCCGCGCCGATGCCCGAGTGGGCGAGGGCGACGATGATCTCGGCGCCTTCCTCGCGCATCCTGGGGATGTAGGCGCGGGCGGTCTCGACGATGTCGCGGACCTCGACCTGGCCTTCCAGGTGCTGGCGGTCCCAGGTCATGATCTGCGGCGGGGTGAAGCCGATGAGGCCGATCCGGATCGGGAAGCTCTCGCCCGAGCCGTCGGTCAGCTCGCGGTCGAGGATGACATAGGGCGGGACCAGCGTCTCGTCCTCGAGCGGCGTGGCGCCCATCGTGGTGACGACGTTGGCGAGCACGATCGGGAAGGCGGCGTCGTCGACGGACTTCATCAGGAAGTCGAGCCCGTAGTTGAACTCGTGGTTGCCGATGGTGCCGGCGTCGTAGTTCAGGACGTTGAAGGCCTCGATGATCGGATGGACGGTCTCGTCGTCCATGCCCTTCTCGTAGGCCATGTAGTCGCCCATCGGGTTGCCCTGCAGGAAGTCGCCGTTGTCGAGCAGGAGCGAGTTCGTCGCCTCGGACCGGATCTGCTCCACCAGCGCGGCGGTGCGGGCGAGGCCGACCGTATCGACCGGCTGGTCCGAGTAGTAGTCGTAGGGCCAGATGTGCATGTGGATGTCGGTCGTCTCGAGCAGGCGCAGGTGGGCCTGCCCGGCCTGGGCGCGGACCGAGAAGGGGTGCATCGCGAACGCGGCCGAGGTGCCGGCGAGGAAGCCGCGGCGGGTCAGACGGATGGCCATGGGTGTCTCCCTGTTGTCGTTGTGAGTCCATCGGACGCCTAAAGCGCGTCGATGACAAGCGCGTGGCACTCCAGTCCTTGCGGCAGGGGGAAGCGGAGACCGGTCCGTGCCCGCCCGACTGGCAGAGGGTCAGGCGGCGCGGCCGCGGGCGCGTGGTGCTGGCGAGGCGCGGCACGAGATCCGCCGGGACCGGCGCGACCGGGGTGCCGTCGAGCGGGATCGAGAGATGTCTCAGGGGCGGCGCCGGCACGATGGCGTCGGCGACGAGAACGCCGACGCCGACGGTCGCGATGACGAGTTGCGATGACGAAGAGCGAAGATGCCCCTCACCTGCATGCATTGCGCCGTCTGCCTCGGTGGGCCGCGAACGCGCGCTGACGAGGTCACCGCGACCGGCAGGCCGACGGAGCCGAGAGCGAGTTGCGTGGATGACACCGGCCGGGCGCTGGATGCCCGTCGCCTCCCCCTGGCGTCTTCGCGGCCGGGGGAGAATCCTTCGGCGGACGTCGCGCCTGCGCCGCAGGGTCGGGGAGGATCATGAGGCCGGTGTCGCACCTCGGCGCGCCGACCCTCGCGGCCATCCGTCCGCGGCGCGTTCGATAACAGAGCCCCCGCGCGGCGGGCGTGGCCGCAGGCGGGGGCTCAGGTCGTGCCGGTCAGCCGTTGGCTTCTCGGATCTTGTCCGCCGCGGCCTTGTCGAAGGAGATGCCCTTCGACTCGAACAGCTGGTCCAGCTCGCCCGACAGCGTCATTTCGGTGACGATGTCGCAGCCGCCCACGAACTCGCCCTTCACGTAGAGCTGCGGGATCGTCGGCCAGTCGGAATAGTCCTTGATCCCCTGACGTATACCGTCGTCGGCGAGGACGTTCACGTCGGCATACTCCACGCCCATGAAGTTGAGCACGCCCGCGACGCGGGAGGAGAAGCCGCATTGCGGCATCGCCTTGGTGCCCTTCATGAAGAGAACCACGTCGTTGGCGTCGACGGTGGTCTTGATCTGGTCCTGAGCGGTCATCTGGCTGTCCTTCTCGGCCCGCGGCGACGCCGGGGCGGTGCTGGTGTCTGTCGTCAGTCCGGCGCGCGGGTGGTCAGCGCCAGCGCATGCAGCTCGCCCGCGGGGCCGTCCATCTTGCCCTTGAGCGCGGCATAGACGGCGCGCTGCTGCTGGACCCGGTTCATGCCGCGGAAGCTCTCGTCGATCACCTCGGCCGAGAAGTGCGCGCCGTCGTCGCCCTCGACCCGCACCTCGGCGGCGGGAAAGGCGTCGCGGATCATGTCCTCGATGTCGTGGGCGGTGATCGCCATGGCGGGCTCCCTCGTCTGCGGTGGACAAGGTATTGCGCCGGGCTCGCGCCTTCAAGCGGGGGAGGCCCTCAGGTCTCGTTCCCCGACAGCAGGACCATCAGGGCGCCGGGCGCGTCGGGGTCCGGCGCCACGCGGATCGCGGCGTAGGGCCAGCCCGGAAGCGAGATGTCGGCGCCCGTCAGGCCCACCGGCGGCGCCTCCGGCCACCAGTCGGCATCGGTGTAGCCGCGGGTGTCCTCGGCCGGGGGCAGGGCGGCGAGGTCCGCGCCGAGGAGGTCGCCGAGGGTGGCGAGGCCCTCCGGAGTCGCGGCGAGGCGCGACTGGAAGAACGCGTCCTGGAAGCCGCCGTCGAGGTGATGCTGCACCTCCACCCCCTCGGGCGCTGCGAAGCCGAGCGCCGCGGCAAAGGCGGCCGCGGCCTCCGCGCCCTCGCTCTCCTCGTCGCAGCCGAGAAAGCAGAAGGCCGGCGCGGCGGCGGGCAGGAGAGCCAGGCAGACGGCGAGCGCGGCGGGACGGAGGAGGGGCATGCGGCACCGGTCAGGGCGATCTGCCGCGACGCTAGGCCGGCGGCCACGCCGGCTCAAGCCGTCTCAGGCAGTCCCCTGTGCGAGGATCCTCGCCCGGCGGCGACCGCGGATCGTGTAGAGAATGCGCGCCCAAAGGGCGAGGAGCGGCGTCGCAGGGCCCGCGTCGATGTCGATCGTCTCCTCCATCCGGGCGCCGTTCGGGTGCGGCCGCACCTCGAGCCGGTGGGTCCAGCGGCGGACCCCCGCGCCCGATTCCTCGGACCGAAAGCGCATGCCCGCATCGTCCAGCTCCGCCACTTCCATGCGGTAGCGCTGGGGCGGGAAGCGGCCGAACAGGCGGACGACGGTGTCGAACCTGTCCCCTTCGGCGATCCGCCCCTCACGGGGAACGCAGTCGTCGAAGGTCACGAGGCCGGCGCAGACCCGGCGCAGGTGGCCGAGGTCCGTCGCGCTCTGCCACAGCCGGTCCGGCGAGACCGCGAAATCACGGACGAGGCGGACCCTCATGCGCCGAACAGCGCCGGGAACACGCCGCGCCAGGCCTCGGTCAGTTCCGCCATCGGTGCGCCCTGGTCGCCGAGGCGGAGGTCGCTGCCGCCGAACGCGCCGACCCGGGCGAGGGGGACGCCCGCCGCCGCGGCCGCTGCGAGCAGCGCCTCGGCGTCATCGGGGGCGGCGGCGATGAGGTAGCGGGCCTGGTCCTCGCCGAAGAGCGTCGGCAGGTCGCCGGCGTCCAGCGCGACCCCGGTCCCACCCGCCTCGGCCATCTCGAACGCCGCGATGGCCAGGCCGCCGTCCGACAGGTCGGTGCAGCCGCCGATCCGGGCCAAGTTCTCCCGCACGAAGTCGCCGTGCGCCCGCTCGGCCGACAGGTCCACCGCCGGCGCGTCGCCCGCGTCGCGGCCCATCACGTGCCAGAGCAGCGCCGACTGGCCGAGGTGGCCGTGGGTCGTCCCCAGCAGCAGCGCCACGTCGCCCTCCCGCGCCGCGCCGCCGATCAGGCGGTCCGCGCTCGAGATCAGCCCGACGGCGCCGATGGTGGGCGTCGGCAGGATGCCCGAGCCGTCGGTCTCGTTGTAGAGGCTGACGTTGCCCGACACGATCGGCATGGCGAGCGCGCGGCACGCCTCGCCGATGCCCTGGATGGCGCCGACGAACTGGCCCATGATCTTCGGCTTCTCGGGGTTGCCGAAATTGAGGTTGTCGGTCGCGGCGAGCGGCGTCGCGCCGCAGGCGGTGAGGTTGCGGTACGCCTCGGCCACCGCCTGCTTGCCGCCCTCGACCGGGTTCGCGGCCACGTAGCGCGGCGTCACGTCCGAGGTGAAGGCGAGCAGCTTCGGCGTGCCGTGCACGCGCACGATGCCCGCGCCGCAGCCCGGCGGGCGGACCGTGTCGCCCATCACCTGCGTGTCGTACTGCTCCCACACCCACGCCTTGTGGGCGAGGTCGGGGCTCGTCAGCAGCACCGTCAGCGCGTCGAGCGCAGGGATGTCCGGCACCTCGGGGACGTCGGTGCGGCGCGGCCCCGGCTCCCACGGGCGGTCATATTCCGGGGCGGAGGAGGAGAGTTTCGACAGCGGCAGATCGGCGACGATCTCGTTGCCGTGGAGGATCAGGAACCGGTCCTCGGGGATCGTCTCGCCGACGATGGCGAAGTCGAGGTCCCACTTCTCGAAGATCGCCCGCGCCTCGGCCTCCTTTTCCGGCTTCAGCACCATGAGCATCCGCTCCTGGCTTTCCGACAGCATCATCTCGTAGGCGCTCATCGCCGTCTCGCGCTGCGGCACGCGGTCGAGGTTGAGGCGGATGCCGAGGCCGCCCTTGTCGCCCATCTCGACGGCCGAGCAGGTGAGGCCGGCGGCGCCCATGTCCTGGATCGAGATCACGGCGCCGGAGGCCATCAGCTCCAGGCACGCCTCCAGCAGGCACTTCTCGGTGAAGGGGTCGCCGACCTGCACGGTCGGGCGCTTCTCCTCGATCGTGTCGTCGAACTCGGCCGACGCCATCGTCGCGCCGCCCACGCCGTCGCGGCCGGTCTTGGCGCCGAGATAGACGACCGGCATGCCGACGCCGGACGCGGCGGAGTAGAAGATCCTGTCCGCGTCCGCGAGGCCGGCGGCGAAGGCGTTCACGAGGCAGTTGCCGTTGTAGGACGGGTGGAAGCGCACCTCGCCGCCCACGGTCGGCACGCCGAAGGCGTTGCCGTAGGCGCCGATCCCCTCGACCACGCCGTTGATGAGGTGCCGCGTCTTGGGATGCTCGGGCACGCCGAACGACAGGGCATTCATCGCCGCGATGGGCCTGGCGCCCATGGTGAAGACGTCGCGCAGGATGCCGCCGACGCCGGTGGCGGCGCCCTGATGGGGCTCGATGTACGAAGGGTGGTTATGGCTCTCCATCTTGAAGACCACGGCCTGTCCGTCGCCGATATCCACGACGCCCGCATTCTCGCCGGGGCCGCAGATCACCTGGGGGCCAGAGGTGGGCAGCGTGCGCAGCCACTTCTTCGACGATTTGTAGGAACAATGCTCGTTCCACATCGCGCTGAAGATGCCGAGCTCGGTGAAGGTCGGCTCCCGGCCGAGGATACGCAGGACCTCGGCGTACTCGTCCGGCGTGAAGCCGTGCGCCGCGATCACCTCCGGCGTGATGTCGGGTTCGGTCATGCGCGTGTCCCCAAAGGCGGTCCCCTGTCGCCGTTCCTTTAGGGCGTCTCGCGCGGGGATTGAAGGGCGCGGATGCGGAAGGGGCGGCGCGTTCTTCGAGCGAAGTCAAGGGGCCGGCCGAGACGGCCCGAACAGCCGACTGCCCAAAAAAAGAGCCGGGCGACCAGCGCCCGGCCTAAGTCCAACAGGGAGGTATGAGGATGATACGCTTTGCAGCAGCATCGCCCTCACCTGCCCAAGTAGGCGGCAGCGCTGAGTCGATCAAGCGGATTGCTGCACGCGCACGGACAAAACGGACATGCGTTGCGTGCATGGCTCACCCTGCGTCACTTCCGGAGGGCGAGGGCCTATTCCGCAGCCTCTTCGAGAGCGCGCTGGCGCCGGCGATGCGCGATCACCTCGTCCTGCACGAAGTCGCGGAAGGCGGCGATGCGCTTGGACTGGCGCAGTTCCTCGGGGAAGGCGAGGAAGACGGGCACCTCGTTCGACTCAACTTCAGGGAGAACGCGGACGATGTTCGGGAAGTCCTCGACCACGTAGTCGGGCAGGACGCCGATTCCCAGATCACCCCGCACCGCCTGCAGCACGCCGAAGTAGTTGTTGACCGTGAACAGGTGCGGCACGTCGTAGCTGAGCAGGTATTCCACCAGGCTCTTGCCGGCGGAGACCTGGAACGAGGTCGGGTTCTGGCAGATCAGCCGGTGCTTGCCGATCTCCTCCACCGTGGCGGGGGTGCCGTTCGCGGCGATGTAGGCCTCGGTGGCGTAGAGGCGCATGTGGATGCCCATGAGCCGCTTGCGGATCAGGTCGGCCTGGCTCGGCTCCTTCATGCGGATGGCGACGTCGGCCTCGCGCATCGGCAGGTCGAGGACCCTCTCCTCCAGCATGAGGTCGATCTTGAGGTCGGGATACAACTCGTACAGCTTGGCCAGCCGGGGGGCGAGCCAGAGCGTGCCGAAGGCGGTGGTCGTCGTGACCTTGATCTCGCCGAACACCTCCTCCTCGCTGTCGCGGATGCGGGCGGCGGCGGTTTCCAGCCGCTTGTTCATCGCGCGCGTCGCGTCGAACAGGAGTTCCCCCTGCTCGGTGAGAATCAGTCCGCGGGCATGGCGGTGGAACAGCGTGGTGTTCAGCGATTCCTCGAGGCTGCGGATCTGGCGGCTGACCGCCGACTGGCTGAGGTGCAACACGTCGCCCGCGTGGGTCAGGGACCCCGCGTCGGCCACCGCGTGGAAGATCCTAAGCTTGTCCCAGTCCATCTCGATCAGGTCCGTTCGTCGTTAGCGCTCGCATTGGCCCGCCCGTTACTTAGGCTATCATCCCAAGATCAACAGACGGTGTCAGCGGGAAATACGTGTAAAGGTCAGCGCTTTTGACCTATACTGCCCGCAAGCGGTCATCAGGCGCGGGAGGCGCTGAATGAGCAGGCAGGATATCAGTCTTCACGACAAATACGACCTGACAAAAAGTCCGGTCCTCCTGAACGGCACGCAGGCGCTGGTCCGGCTGATGCTGATGCAGAAGGCGCGGGATCGGGCCGCCGGGCTGAACACCGCCGGTTACGTCACCGGCTACCGCGGCTCGCCTCTCGGCGCGGTGGACCTGTCGATGGCGCAGGCGAGGAAGGACCTGACCGCGGCCGACATCACCTTCCAGCCGGGCCTGAACGAGGACCTTGCCGCGACTGCCCTCTGGGGCAGCCAGCAGGCGGAACTCCGGGGCGAGGGCAAGTACGACGGCGTCTTCGGCCTGTGGTACGGCAAGGGCCCCGGCGTCGACCGTTCCGGCGACGTGATGCGCCACGCCAACATGGCCGGCACCTCGCGCTTCGGCGGGGTGCTGATGGCGATGGGCGACGACCATACGGGCGAGAGCTCGACCGTCTGCCACCAGTCCGACTGGGCGCTGGTCGACGCCTACATGCCGGTCCTGTCGCCCGCGGGCGTGCAGGAGATCCTCGATTTCGGCCTCTACGGCTTCGCCCTCAGCCGCTACGCCGGAGTCTGGGCGGGTCTCAAGACCATGAAGGACACGGTCGAGGTGACCTCCGTCGTCGACGGCAGCTGGGACCGCCTGTCGTTCGTCGCGCCGGAGGATTTCGCGATGCCGGATGGCGGGCTGAACATCCGCCTCAACGATCACTGGATCCCGCAGGAAGCGCGGATGATCGACTACAAGCGCTTCGCCGCCGAGGCGTTCGCGCGGGCCAACCGGATGGACCGCCGCGTCTGGGGCAAGCCCGGCGCCACCATCGGCTTCGCCGCCGCCGGCAAGAACTGGCTGGACCTGCAGCACGCCCTCTCCCTCCTCGGCATCGACGAGGCGGGGGCCGAGGCGATGGGGATCACGACCTACAAGATCGCGCAGACCTTCCCGCTCGACATGACCTCGTTCCACGACTGGGCCGAGGGCCTCGACCTGATCGTGGTGGTCGAGGAGAAGCGCAAGCTGATCGAGGTGCAGATCAAGGAGGCGATCTTCGACGACCGCCAGGGCCGCCGCGTCTATGGCTGGTACCGGGGCGGCGCCGGGGGGATGCATGAGGAGGAACTCTTCCCGACGCGCATGGCGCTCGACCCGGTGATGATCGCCGAGAAGATCGGCGGCATCCTGATCGAGGAGGGGCGCTCGTCCGAGCACCTGAAATCTGCGCTTGCCCGCGTGGTCGAGGCGCAGCGCAGCGAGAACGCCGAGGAGATCGCGGTCCGCACGCCCTATTTCTGCGCCGGCTGTCCGCACAACACCTCGACCAAGCTGCCCGAAGGCTCCCGCGCCTATGCCGGGATCGGCTGTCACATCATGTCGCTGTGGATGGACCGCGACACCTCCGGCTTCACCCACATGGGCGCCGAGGGAGCGAACTGGGTCGGCGAGGCGCCGTTCAGCAAACGGCGGCACGTGTTCCAGAATCTCGGCGACGGCACCTACAACCATTCCGGCCTTCTCGCGATCCGCGCCGCGCTCGCCGCGAACACCAACATCACCTACAAGATCCTCTACAACGACGCCGTCGCGATGACCGGCGGGCAGACCAACGAGGGCGGCCTGAAGCCGAGCCGAATCGCGAAGGAGCTGCTCGCGATGGGCGTGCGCGAGGTGGCGCTGGTCTACGATCCCAAGGAGGATTTCGACCGCTCGTCCTTCCCGGTGGAGGTGAAGCAGCACGTCCGCGACGAGATGCCCCGCGTCATGGACCACATGAAGGCGCAGGACGGCGTGACCGCCATCATCTACGTCCAGACCTGCGCCGCCGAGAAGCGCCGCCGCCGCAAGCGCGGAACGTTTCCGAAGATGGACCAGCGGGTCTGGATCAACACCGACGTCTGCGAGGGCTGCGGCGATTGCGGGGTGCAGTCCAACTGCGTCGCCATCGTGCCGGTGGAGACGGAGTTCGGGCGCAAGCGGGCGGTGGACCAGTCCTCGTGCAACCTCGACATGTCGTGCCTCAAGGGCTTCTGCCCGTCCTTCGTGACGCTGGAGGGGGCGAAGCCGCGCAAGGGGCAGGGGATCGAGCTGGACCTGCCGGACATGCCCGAGCCGCAGCTGCCCCGCATCCACGGCACCCACAACGTCGTCATCACCGGCGTCGGCGGGACCGGCGTCGTCACGGTCGGCGCACTGCTGGCCATGGCCGCCCATGTCGACGGCAAGGGTGCGGGCATGATGGAGATGGCGGGCCTCGCGCAGAAGGGCGGGGCGGTGCACATCCACTGCCGGATCGGCGCCACGCCGCAGGCGATCAGCGCGATCCGCGTCGCGGCCGGCGAGGCCGACACGCTGATCGGCGGCGACCTGGTCGTGAGCGCGGGGACGAAGACGCTGGGCCTGACGACGACGGGCCGCACCCGCGGCATCGTCAACAGCCACGAGATCGTCACCGGCGACTTCACCCGCAACACCGAGTTCCGCCTGCCGACCGAGCGCCTGACGCTGGCGCTGGAGCGGCGCCTGAGGGACGGGCTGACCCTGTTCGACGCGTCCGAGCTGGCGGCGAAGGTGATGGGCGACTCGATCTACGCCAATACGATCCTGATGGGCGCCGCCTGGCAGGCCGGGATGCTGCCGCTTAGCGGCGACGCGATCCGCGAGGCGATCCGCCTGAACGGCGCGGCGGTGGAGGGCAATCTCCGTGCCTTCGAGGTGGGCCGCTGGGCGGTGGCGGAGCCTATGGCGATGCGGGAGGTGCTGGCGCCGGAGGCGCCGGCGGAGACGTCGCTCGCCGACCGGATCGCCGCGCGCGCGGCGCATCTCGTCCGGTATCAGGACGACGACCTCGCAAGGCGCTACCGCGCGTTCCTCGACCGGATCGACGATCCCCGGCTGAAGGAGGCGGCGGCGACGGGCTACCACAAGCTGCTCGCCTACAAGGACGAGTACGAGGTCGCGCGGATGCATCTCGGGACGGCCGAACGCACCGACGCCGCCTTCGAGGGCACGACGCGGCGGGTCTACCACCTGTCGCCGCCGCTGCTGGCCCGCAAGGGTGCGGACGGCCGGCCGAAGAAGATCGCGGTGTCCGCGAAGTGGATCGAGCCCGCCTACCGGATGCTCGCCCGGATGAAGGGCCTGCGCGGGACCGCCTTCGACCCCTTCGGCCGCACCGAGGAGCGGCGGATGGAGCGCGCGCTGATCGCCGAGTACGAGCGCGACATGGACGAGGTCCTGCCGCTCGCCCGTCCCGAGGTGATGGACGCCGTCGTCGCGCTGGCCGAACTGCCGCTGCAGATCCGCGGCTTCGGCCCGGTGAAGCAGGCGAACGCGGCCAGGGCGGCGAAGCGGCGGGAGGAGCTGCTGGCGGTCATCCGCGCGGGAGGCGAGACGCGGGCAGCGGCGGAGTAGGGTGGGTGAAACCCACCGCCCCGGCGGGTGAAACGCACCGCCTTGGCCGCTGACAGCGCCGGCCGGGGCGAGCCCTTCGGCCCCCCGCACCCGCCCCGGCCCTGACCCGGGGCTCCGCCGGATCGGCGGTCTCTGACCCATCGAGGCCCCGGCTCGGGGCCGGGGCGGGACGAAGGACCGCCGTCGGCCGGTCATTTTAGAAGACGGCACTCACTCGTATTCGCAGGACACCCGCCCCGGGCCTGACCCGGGGCCCCGCGGTGTGGCAGCGCGGCCTCGCCTCGCGCCGGTACGCCCCCCGGCCCGGCGCGGTCCCCCTGTGCCCCCGCCCGCACGCGCGCCGGTCGCCCGCCCGACCTTCGCACGGCGATGATGGATTTCCTCCGCGAACACTCCTATGACCTCTCTCCGGTGCCGGCGGCGCCCGCGACACCCGGGCGCCGCCGGGACGCGGCGCCGCGAGCGAGGGAAGGGCAGGCAATGGCAGTCGGAATCTTCGACAGCGGACTCGGCGGTCTGACCGTCCTCGGCGCGGTCCAGCGCCGGCTGCCCGACGTGCCGCTGGTCTATTACGGCGACAATGCGAACACGCCCTATGGCGTGCGCACCGCCGACGACATCTTCGAGCTTACGACCGCCGGCGTGACGCGCCTCTTCGACGCCGGCTGCGACCTCGTCATCCTCGCCTGCAACACCGCGTCCGCCGCGGCGCTGCGGCGGATGCAGGAGACGTGGGTGCCGCGCGACAAGCGCGTCCTCGGCGTCTTCGTGCCGCTGATCGAGGCGCTGACGGAGCGCACCTGGGGCGACAACTCCCCCCCGCGCGAGGTCGCGGTCAAGCACGTCGCCCTCTTCGCCACCCCCGCCACCGTCCGCTCCCGCGCGTTCAGCCGCGAGCTGGCGTTCCGCGCGATCGGCGTCGACGTCGAGGCGCAGGCCTGCGGCGGCGTGGTCGACGCGATCGAGGAGGGGGACATGATCCTCGCCGAGGCGCTCGTCCGCTCCCACGTCGACGCGCTGAAGCGCAAGATGCCCGAACCGGACGCCGCGATCCTCGGCTGCACGCACTATCCGCTGGTCGCCGACGTGTTCCAAGACGCGCTGGGCGAGGGCGTCACCGTCTTCAGCCAGGCCAACATCGTCGCAGAGAGCCTCGCCGACTACCTGACGCGCCGGCCCGAGATGGTCGGGGCCGGGACCGAGACGCGGTATCTGACGACCGGCAATCCGAAGAACGTGTCGAACCGGGCGACCCAGTTCCTCCGACGAAAGATCGACTTCGAGGCGGCCTGAGCCGCGTCTCCTTGTCTTCGATCAAATCTGCCGACGCTTGAGCGTGCTACCGCTCTCGAAACGCCGGCCCGTCAGGGATATATCACCGCCATGACCCAGTCCGTCGCCATTCTCGGAGCCTCCGGCTACACCGGGGCCGAGCTCGTCCGCCTGATCGCCACGCACCCCTCGCTGCGGGTCGCCGCCCTCGCCGCCGACCGCAAGGCGGGGCAGCCGATGGCGTCCGTGTTCCCGCACCTGCGCCACCTAGACCTGCCGGACCTCGTCCAGGCGGGCGAGATCGACTATTCCGGCATCGACCTGATCTTCTGCGCGCTGCCGCACGGCCTCAGCCAGGCGCTGGTGACGACGCTGCCGCGCGAGGCCAAGGTGGTCGACCTCGGCGCCGACTTCCGCCTCACGCCCGAGGGCTACGAGACCTGGTACGGCAAGGCCCACGCCGCGGTGGAGCTGCAGGAGGAGGCGGTCTACGGCCTTACCGAGTTCAACCGCGACGCCATCCGCACCGCCCGTCTCGTCGCCGGCACCGGCTGCAACGCCGCGACGGTGCAGTTCGCGCTGCGGCCGCTGATCGGGCAGGGGCTGATCGACGAGGACGACATCGTCTGCGACCTCAAGAACGGCGTCTCGGGCGCCGGGCGGTCGCTGAAGGAGAACATGCTGTTCGCCGAACGCTCGACCGACGTCATGGGCTATTCCCAGGGCGGCAGGCACCGGCACCTCGGCGAGTTCGACCAGGAGTTCACCCGCATCGCGGGCCGCGACGTGCGCATCCAGTTCACCCCGCACCTCGTGCCCGTGAACCGCGGCATCCTCGCCTCCTGCTACCTCAAGGGCGACCCGCAGGCGGTGCACGCGCGGCTGGCGGAAGCCTACGCGGACGAGCCGTTCCTCCACGTCCTGCCCTTCGGCGAGGCGCCGGGGATGGGGCACGTCATGGGCTCCAACTTCTGCCACATCGGGGTCATCGGCGACCGCATCCCGGGCCGGACGCTGGTCGTCGCCACGCTCGACAACCTGTGCAAGGGGTCGAGCGGACAGGCGGTGCAGAACGCGAACCTGATGCTGGGTCTGGAGGAGACGGCGGGCCTGATGCTGGCACCGGTGTTCCCTTGAGCGCGGCCGAAAGCACACCCGCCCCGGCCACCGAGCCGGGGCCCCGCGCCTCCGGGCGTTCCGTTTGCGGCGCGAGGCCCCGGGTCAGGCCCGGAGCGGGTCTTCTGGTGAAGGCGCGCGGGTCCGGCCACGGCACACCCGCCCCGGCCCCTGCGCCGGGGCCCCGCGCCGCCGGGCGAACCGTTTGCGGCGCGAGGCCCCGGGTCAGGCCCGGGGCGGGTCTTCCGGTGAAGGTGCGCGGGTCCGGCCACGGCACACCCGCTCCGGCCACCGAGCGGGGGCCCCGCGCCTCCGGGCGTTCCGCTTGCGGTGCGAGGCCCCGGGTCAGGCCCGGCGCGGGTCTTCTGGTGAAGGCGCGCGGGTCCGGCCACGGCACACCCGCCCCGGCCCCCGAGCCGGGGCCCCGCGCCTCCGGGCGTTCCGCTTGCGGTGCGAGGCCCCGGGTCAGGCCCGGGGCGGGTCTTCCGGTGAAGGCGCGCGGGTCCGGCCACGGCACACCCGCCCCGGCTGCGCCGGGGCCCCGCGCCTCCGGGCGAACCGCTTGCGGCGCGAGGCCCCGGGTCAGGCCCGGGGCGGGTCTTCCGGTGAAGGCGCGCGGGTCCGGCCACGGCACACCCGCCCCGGCTGCGCCGGGGCCCCGCGCCTCCGGGCGAACCGCTTGCGGCGCGAGGCCCCGGGTCAGGCCCGGGGCGGGTCTTCCGGTGAAGGCGCGCGGGTCCGGCCAAAGCACGCCCGCCCCGGCCACCGAGCCGGGGCCTCGCGCCGCCGGGCGCTCCGTTTGCGGCGCGAGGCCCCGGGTCAGGCCCGGGGCGGGTATCCGCGGGCTGCGGCCGTTGGGCACACGCGCACGGGCGGCGACTCGTGTAGGGTGGGTGAAACCCACCGCCCCACCCGAGCCCCGCCGATGAAGTCCCTCAAGAAGAAACGCCGCATCCAGATCATCGTCGTCACATTCGTCGCGCTGGCCCTGTCCACCGCGCTGATCGGCTACGCCATGCGGGACGGCATCAACTTCTTCCGCTCCCCCAGCCAGGTCGCCGAGGCGCCGCCGCAGCCGACCGAGACGTTCCGCATCGGCGGCCTCGTCGAGGAGGGCACGCTGGTCCGCGGCCAGGGCGAGACGGTGACGTTCAACGTCACCGACGGCGCGGCCTCGATCCCGGTCAGCTATACCGGCCTCCTTCCCGACCTCTTCGAGGAGGGGCAGGGCATGGTCGGGCAGGGCCGCTACGTGGACGGCACGTTCGAGGCGTTCGAGATCCTCGCCAAGCACGACGAGAGCTACATGCCCAAGGAAGTGATCGAGGCGCTGCAGGAGCAGGGCGTCTACGTCGAGCCCGACGCGGCTGACGCATCGGACGCTGCCCCAGCCACGAATTAACCACTTCCGGCCACCCTCCCCCGGCGCCAAAAGGGGGAGAGGCCATGCCGACCGTCCGCGAGATCACCGACGACATCCTCGCCCGCGAGGGCGGCTACGTGAATGACCCCGCCGATCCGGGCGGGGCGACGAACTTCGGCATCACCATCGGCACGATGCGGCGCCTCGGCCTGGACCTCGACGGCGACGGACAGGTGACCTCCGCCGACGTCCGCCGGCTGACGCGGGCGCAGGCGGCGGACATCCTGATGCGCCACTACTACGAGCAGCCGCGGATCGCGGAATTGCCGGAGAGTGTCCGGGCGTCGGTCTACGACGCCTACGTGAATTCCGGCGCCAACGCGGTCCGCATCCTCCAGCGGCTGCTGAACGACATGCGCATCGAATGCGAGGTCGACGGCGCGATCGGCCCGCAGACCATCGCCGCGGCCGCTCGCGCGCAGGAGGCGGCGCCGGATCACTTCGCCGACGCCTACGGGATTGCCCGGCGCAACTGGTACTACGCCCTCGCCGACCGCCGGCCCCCCTTGCGCAAGTTCGCGCGGCGGCGGGACGGCGGAAAGGGCGGCTGGATCGACCGGGCCGAGGAATTCATCGCCCCCCGCTACCACCTGACGGACGCCGAGCACCGCGCCCGCACGGCGGCCTGGGCATGAGCCCGCTCGCCGCCCTCTGGGGGCTTCTCTTCGGCGGCGGCCGCAACGTCGTGGCCGAGACGATGGGCGTGTTCCGCGAGAACGCCGAGGCGGCGGGGGTCCGCGATGCCGAGGGCCGCGCCGCCGCGCTGGCGCAGTTCTCCGCCGAGTTCGGCCAGCCCCGCCGCGGCCTCTTCGACCGCGCCATCGACGGGCTGAACCGGATGCCGCGCCCGCTCATGGCCTACGGCGTCCTCGGCCTGTTCGTGACCGCGATGACCGACCCGGTCTGGTTCGCGAGCCGGATGCAGGGCCTCGCCCTGGTGCCCGAGCCGCTGTGGTGGCTGATGGGCGCGATCGTCAGCTTCTATTTCGGCGCCCGCTACCAGAGCCATTCGCAAGAGTTCCAACGCTCGGTCGCCGAGACGATGGCGCGGGTGCCGGAGGTGGCGGCGAACATCGGCGCGCTGCGGGCGATGGAGTCGGACGCCCCGACCGAGGCGCGGACGGTGGAGGCGCCGTCGCCGCGGCAGGACGAGACCGCGGCACTCGGGCAGGGCGGGAACCCCGCGCTGGCGGCCTGGGCCGGTGGACGCTGAGCGGCGAGCGTCGGACGGTGCAGGACAGGCGCTCCCCGCCCCGGCCCTGAGCCGGGGCCCCGCGCATCCGGGTGCGCGGCAGGCGTGGCTCCGGGCGGCGCGAGGTCCCGGGTCGGGCCCGGGACGGGTGGGTCGATGGGGTGCGGTTCCGCACTGGACGGCCCGCCCCGGCCCTGAGCCGGGGCCCCGCGCGCCCGGGAGCGCGTCGGGCGGGCTTCAGACGGCGCGAGGTCCCGGGTCGGGCCCGGGACGGATGGGTTATGGTGACGGCCTCTTGCGCCGACCTACCCCGCCCCTTCCTGCGCCGGAGCCGTGCGAGCCCGGGCGCTCGGCCTGACGAACCGAGGTCCGCCGTCCCGCACATGCGACGCCGCCGCGCATTGGCGGCGCGGCGGAGGCGGCGTATACGTCTCCCATGATCGCCGAATTCGGACACCTGGCCCTGATCCTCGCCTTCGGGCTGGCGCTGATGCAGATGGTGGTGCCGCTCGTCGGCGCGCATCGCGGCTGGCGCGGCTGGATGGCCTTCGCCGAGCCGGCGGCGGTGTCGCAGGCGCTCCTCGTCATCGCGGCCTTCGGCGCCTTGATGCGGGCCTTCGTCACCTCGGACTTCACCCTGCGGATCGTCGTCGAGAACTCGCACTCGGCGAAACCGCTCCTCTACAAGATCAGCGGCGTCTGGGGGAATCACGAGGGCTCGATGCTCCTGTGGGTGCTGATCCTGACGCTCTACGGCGCGGCGGTGGCGCTGTTCGGGACGAACCTGCCGGCGCGCCTGCGGGCGCGGGTGCTGGCGGTGCAGGCGGCGGTGTCGGTCGCCTTCTATGCCTTCATCCTCTTCACCTCGAACCCGTTCGACCGGGTCGCGGTGCCGCCGCTGGACGGGCGCGACCTGAACCCGCTCCTGCAGGATCCCGGCCTCGCGTTCCATCCCCCCTTCCTCTACCTCGGCTACGTGGGCCTCTCGATGGCCTTCTCTTTCGCCATCGCCGCGCTGATCGAGGGGCGGGTCGACGCCGCCTGGGGCCGCTGGGTCAGGCCCTGGACGCTGGCGGCGTGGATCTTCCTGACCATCGGCATCGCGCTGGGCTCCTGGTGGGCCTACTACGAGCTCGGCTGGGGCGGGTTCTGGTTCTGGGACCCGGTGGAGAACGCCAGCTTCATGCCGTGGCTCATCGCCGCCGCCCTCCTGCACTCCGCCATTGTGGTGGAGAAGCGCGAGGCGCTGAAGTCGTGGACCATCCTCCTCGCGATCCTCGCCTTCGGCTTCTCGCTGCTCGGCACCTTCATCGTCCGCTCGGGCATCCTGACCAGCGTGCACGCCTTCGCCAACGACCCCGAGCGGGGGGTCTTCATCCTGATCATCCTCGCCATCTTCGTCGGCGGCGGCCTGACCCTCTACGCCGCCCGGGCGGGCGCGCTGGAGGCGAAGGGCGTCTTCGGCCTCGTCAGCCGCGAGGCGGCGCTGGTGGCGAACAACGTGCTGCTCGCGGTCGCGGCGCTGGTCGTGTTCGTCGGCACGCTGTGGCCGCTCTTCGCCGAGATGGCGTTCGGGCGGGTCCTGTCGGTGGGGGCGCCGTTCTTCGACGCGGCCTTCACGCCGTTCATGGTGGTGCTCGCGCTGATCCTGCCGGTCGGAGCGCTGCTGGCGTGGAAGCGCGGGTCGGTGAGCCGCTCGGTCTCGGTGCTCTGGCCCGCGGCAGCTTTGGCGGTGGCGCTCGCCGCGCTGGCGGTGGCGATGCAGACGGGCCGGTCCGCGCTGGGGCCGCTGGGCCTGCTGCTCGGCGCGTGGATCCTCTTCGGCGCGGCGCTCGACCTTTGGTCGAAGACCGGGCGCGGTGCCCTGGGCGGACGCGTGGCGCGGCTGCGGCGGCTGCCGCGGGCGGACTGGGGTCGGGCGGTCGCCCATGGCGGCCTCGGCGTGACCTTCATCGGGATCGCGGGCATGCTCGCCTGGCAGGTCGAGGACATCCGCGTCGCGCAGGTGGGCGAACCCTTCGACGTCGGCGGCTACGAGGTCACGTTGGCGGACGTGACCGAGGGCGAGGGTCCGAACTACCGCACCACGATGGGCGAGGTCCACGTCGCCCGAGGCGGGCGCGAGGTGGCGCGGCTGTTCCCCGAGAAGCGCGTCTACCCGGTCGCCGGCATGCCGACGACCGAGGCGGCGATCGAGAACGGCGTCTGGCGCGATCTCTACGTCGTCATCGGCGACCCGCAGGACGGAGGCGGCTGGGCCGTCCGCACCTACGTGAAGCCCTTCGCGAACTGGATCTGGGGCGGCGCGATCCTGATGGCGCTGGGCGGCGCGCTGTCGCTGACCGACCGCCGTCTGCGCGTCGCCGCGGGCGCCCGGCCGGCCCCGCCGCCGCCGGTGCCGGCCGAATGAGACGCCTCCTCCTCGTCCTGCTGCTGATCGCGGCGCCGGCCTTCGCGGTGCAGCCGGACGAGGTGCTGGACGATCCCGCGCTCGAGTCGCGGGCGCGGGACATCTCCGCCGGCCTGCGCTGCCCGGTCTGCCGCAACGAATCCATCGACGAGAGCAATGCCGGCGTCGCCCGCGACCTGCGGCTGATGGTGCGCGAGCGGCTGGTGGCCGGCGACAGCGACGCCGAGGTCGTGGACGCGGTCGTCGCGCGGTACGGCGAGTACGTCCTGCTCGCCCCCGACCGGACGGGGGTCAACCTCGTCCTGTGGCTGGCGCCCGCCGCGCTCGGCCTCGCGGGGCTGGTCATCGCGCTGGTCGCCGTGCGCCGCCGGGCCGCGGCACCGCAGGAGGCGCCGCTGGACGAGGACGAACAGCGGCGTCTGGACGAAATCCTCAAGTCGTGACGCCGCGTCCGGCTTTCCGGGCGGCCGTCCGCGGCTGATCCTGCGGCCGGACGCCAGAAGGACCCGCTGATGGACTACCAGACAATCACGCTCGCCGTCCGCGACACCGTCGCGGTGCTGACGATGAACCGGCCCGACGTGATGAACGCCCTCAACACCCAGATGCGCGCCGAGATCACCCACGCCGTAAAGGCGGCGCAGGGCGAGGGCGCGCGGGCGCTGGTGCTGACCGGGGCGGGGCGGGCCTTCTGCTCGGGCCAGGACCTCGGCGACGGGGCGACGGCGGCGCGCATGGATCTGGAGCGGGTGCTGCGGGACGAGTACGTGCCGATGCTGACCGCCATCCTCGACTGCCCGCTTCCGGTCATCGCCGCGGTGAACGGCGCCGCCGCCGGCGCGGGGGCCAACCTGGCGCTGGTCGCGGACGTCATCCTCGCGTCCGAAGAGGCGTTCTTCCAGCAGGCCTTCACCCGGATCGGCCTGATCCCCGACGCCGGCGGCACCTGGTTCCTGCCGCGGCACGTCGGCTACCAGCGCGCGATGGGCGCAAGCCTCTTCGCCGACCGGATCACCGCCCGCCAGGCGGTCGAGTGGGGGATGGTCTACGAGGCGGTCCCCGCGGCCGATTTCGACGCGCACTGGCGCGCCAGGGCGGCCCAGCTCGCCGCCGGGCCGACCGAGACATACCGCCTGCTGAAGGAGGCGATGCGCGCCAGCTTCGAGAACCGCATCGACGAGCAGCTGGCGCTGGAGGGACGCCTGCAGGGCCGCCTCGGCCAGAGCCGCGACTTCAAGGAGGGCATCGTCGCCTTTCTCGAGAAGCGGCCGCCTCAGTTCGAGGGGCGCTGAACGGCGCGGATCACCTCCAGCGCCTCGGCCGGGGGCCGCCGCTCCACCCGGCGGTAGACCGAGCCGTCGGTCGCCCGCTCCGCCAGCCGGTGGTCGATCAGCGAGCGGCGCAGCAGCACGTGGTCGCCGAAGGCGGCGAAGTCCTTGAGCCGCGCGTTCACCTCGCGCTCCGTCAGGTCGCGACCGGAGGGCAGGCGCGCCCAGGCGGACCACACGCACAGCGCCTGCACCTGTGTCTGGCGGGGCCAGCGGATCATCCGCCCCTCCGCGTCGAAGCAGCGCAGCGCCCGGTCGACGCGCCGGCGATCCACCGGCTCGGGCGCCGGAGCGGGCGTCACGGCGGCGCGCAGGTGCTGCCAGTTGCGGTATCCCGCGGCGCGGGCGAGGTGGCCGAGCAGGCGCTGGTGGCCGGGCGGTTCGCTGTCCTCGGCGAGGCTGGCGCCGAGGGTGCGGGCAAAAGCCGAAAGGTCGGGGATGGTCAGGGAAATGGCGTCGCGCGTCATGGCACGTCTCCGGTCCTGCGGGACATCTCCGGCAGCGCCGGCGGACGGGTCGCCCTTGGTCTCCTGTCGTCCCGCGCCCGAGGGCGTAGTTCACGGCAAGGTGGTCTGGCGGCAGGTTCAGCTTGGCCCTGCGGCCGGCGACGCCTGGGTGAACTGCGGACCCGTTCCGGCAATAGCGCCCGGAGGCCCGACCGCGCAAGCCCCGATGGACGCACGGGTTCCCCGACGCTAGCCTGCCGTCGGCAGACGAGGAGGGCCCGATGGATCGCGACGAGATCGTCATCTCCTACTACCGGGTGCGGCAGGCTCTCGGCTGGCTCGGCCTGTCGCTGCCGGTCCTGCTCATCGCGGGCGGGGTCCTGTCGGTCGGCGGGGTGGAGCCGTCGATCTCGGACTACTATCACACCGTCCTGCGCGACGTGTTCGTGGGCGTGATGACCTCGATCGCGATCTTCCTCATCGCCTATCCCGGCCACCGCAGCGGCGTGGGGGAGTTCATCTCGGACGACAAGATGACGACTCTGGCCGGCCTCGCCGCCTTCGGCGTCGCGTTCCTGCCGAACGAGAAGGCGGGCGTGTTCGAGACCGAGTCGGTCAGCCAGCTGATGATGGGCGTCCGCGCGGCGGCGATCGGGCACTACACCTGCGCGCTGATCTTCCTGTCCGCGCTCACCTGGATCTGCCTGCGCAAGTTCACCCGCACGGCGAAGCCGTGGCGCCGTCGCATCTACCGCGCCTGCGGCTGGACCATCGCGGCGATGACGGTGGGGGTGCTGGTGACGTCGGCCGTCCGGGTGGGCGGGGTGGCGCCGTTCGACCGGGTGGTCGAGGACTGGATGCTGATCCTCTGGTGCGAGGCGATCGCGGTCTGGGCCTTCTCGCTGGCCTGGCTGACGAAGGGTCGCGCGGATCAGTCGCTGGCGCGGATGCTGCACCTTACGACCCGCCGGGACAGCGGTATCGCGGCGGGGGAGTAGGGGGGGACGGCGCCTCCGGTAGGACCCGCCCCGGGCCTGACCCGGGGCCTCGCGAGGCATGAGACCGTGGAGCACAATCGAGCGAGGTCCCGGGGCAAGCCCGGGACGCGTGTCACTCAGGGGCGGCGCGGCGGCGGACCGCCGCGCCGATCAAGCGATAGGCCGCTCAGCGGTTCTCGATATCCACGTAGTCCCGCGCCGTCGCGCCGCAGTACAGCTGCCGCGGCCGGCCGATCTTGAGCTGCGGATCGCTCAGCTGTTCCTTCCACTGGCTGATCCAGCCCACCGTCCGCGCCAGCGCGAAGATCGGCGTGAACATCGAGGTGGGGAAGCCCATCGCCTCGAGGATGATGCCCGAGTAGAAGTCCACGTTCGGGAACAGCTTGCGCTCGATGAAGTACTCGTCCGCGGTCGCCTGCTTCTCCAGCTCCTTGGCGACGGCGAGGATCGGGTTGTTCTCGACCCCCAGCAAGTCGAGCACCTCGTCCGCCGACTGCTTCATCACCTTCGCGCGCGGGTCGAAGTTCTTGTAGACCCGGTGGCCGAAGCCCATCAGGCGGAACGGATCGTCCTTGTCCTTGGCGCGGGCGATGTATTCGGGGATCCGGTCGACCGACCCGATCTCCTTGAGCGTCTCGAGAGCGGCCTGGTTGGCGCCGCCGTGGGCTGGCCCCCACAGGCAGGCGATGCCGGCCGCGATGCAGGCGAACGGGTTCGCGCCCGAGGACGAGGCGAGGCGCACCGTCGAGGTGGACGCGTTCTGCTCGTGGTCGGCGTGCAGGGTGAAGATCCGGTCCATCGCGCGGGCGAGGACAGGGTCGATCTTGTACTCCTCCGCCGGCACGGCGAAGCACATGTGCAGGAAGTTGCTGGCGTAATCGAGGTCGTTGCGCGGGTACACGAAGGGCTGCCCGATCGAGTACTTGTAGGCCCAGGCCGCGATCGTCGGCATCTTGGCGATCAGCCGGAACGACGCGATCTCGCGCTGGCGCGGATCGCCGATATCGGTGCTGTCGTGGTAGAACGCGGCCATTGCGCCGACCACGCCGACCATGACGGCCATCGGGTGCGCGTCGCGGCGGAAGCCGCGGAAGAAGTACTGCATCTGCTCGTGCAGCATCGTGTGGCGGGTGACCGTGGTCTCGAACTCCTCCAGCTGCTCGGCCGACGGAAGCTCGCCGTAGAGCAGCAGGTAGCAGACCTCGAGGTAGTGCGACTTGGACGCCAGCTGGTCGATCGGGTAGCCGCGGTGCAGCAGCTCGCCCTTCTCGCCGTCGATGAAGGTGATCGCGCTGTCGCAGGCGGCGGTGGAGGTGAAGCCGGGATCGTAGGTGAACAGCCCCGACTGGCCGTAGAGCTTGCGGATGTCGATGACGTCGGGGCCGGTGGTCCCGGACAGGACCGGAAGCTCGAAGCTGTCGTCGCCGATCGTCAGTTTAGCCGTCTTGTCCGCCATGAAGGCTCCCTTCGAGGTCTTGGGATCCCGGGGGCGCCGCAGGCGCGGCGGGGATCGGTTTCTCCGCGGGTCGTCCCTCGCGCCAGTTAGGGCGCAAAGGGTGACGAAAAGGTATCAGGAGGCCGCGTCCCCGATCCGGGCGATCGTCTCGTCCCGGCCGAGCACCAGCATCATGTCGAACACGCTGGGAGAGACCGTCCGGCCGGCCAGCGCCGCGCGGAGAGGGCCGGCGAGCTTGCCCAGCCCCATCCCGTGACGCTCGGCCGCGTCCTTGACGATCCCCTCCAGGGCGTCGCGCTCCCAGCTAGCATCTCGCAGGTGCGGCGTCAATTCGGCCAGTATACCACGGGATACCGCATCCAGCGCCGCGGCCGACTTCTCGTCCGGCTCGATCGGCCGCTCGGTCAGCGCGAACTGCGCCTTTTCAAGTAGTTCCGGATAGGTCTTCGCGCGCTCCTTGAGGTGCGGCATCGCGGCCTCCACCAGCGCCCGCTGCCGTTCGGTCAGCGGCGGCTGCCCCGACGCGGCCAGGTAATCCGCCACTTCTTTCAGCAGTGCAGCATCGTCCGCGGCGGCAATGTGCCGGCCGCTGAGATTGTCGAGCTTCTTGAAGTCGAAGCGCGCCGGCGACTTGCCGATCCCTTCGAGGTCGAACCACTCGCGCGCCTCGTCGTCGGTGAAGAATTCCGCGTCGCCGTGGCTCCATCCCAGGCGGGTGAGGTAGTTGCGCATCCCCGCCGCCGGGTAGCCCATCGCCCGGTACTCCGCCGCGCCAGTGGCGCCGTGGCGCTTGGACAGCTTCTTGCCGTCGGGCCCGAAGATCAGCGGGATGTGGGCCATCACCGGCACTGGCCAACCCATCGCGTCGTAGACCAGCTTCTGCCGGAAGGCGTTGGTCAGGTGGTCGTCGCCGCGGATGATGTGGGTCACGCCCATGTCATGGTCGTCCACCACCACGGCCAGCATGTAGACCGGCGTCCCGTCCGAGCGCAGAAGGACCATGTCGTCGAGCTGGTCGTTCTGCAGCGTCACCTCGCCCTGCACGGCGTCGTGGATCGTGGTCGCGCCGTCCTGCGGGGCGCGGATGCGGATGGCGTAGGGCGCATCGGGATGCGTCGCCGGATCGGCGTCGCGCCAGGGAGAGCGGAAGAGGGTGGAGCGGCCCTCGGCGCGGGCGGCCTCGCGGAACGCCTCGATCTCCTCCTGCGTGGAGAAGCACTTGTAGGCGCGGCCATTGGCCAGCAGCTCGTTGGCGACCTCGGCATGGCGATCAGCCCGCGCGGCCTGGCTGATCGGCTCGCCGTCCCAGTCGAGGCCGAGCCAGATCAGCCCGTCGAGGATCGCGAGCCGGTTCGCGTCGGTGGATCGGGCGCGGTCGGTATCCTCGATCCGCAGGAGGAGCCGGCCGCCGCGGCCGCGGGCGAACAGCCAGTTGAACAGCGCGGTGCGGGCGCCGCCGATGTGCAGCGCGCCGGTCGGCGAGGGGGCGAAGCGGGTGACGACCTGCGAGGGCGCGTCGGGACGGTCGGACATGGGCGGGATTAACCTTTCGCTAACCTTGGCGCAGGTAGGCTCGGCGCGGTCTACAGGACGGCGGGACGAAAGGACAAGGGCAGGTGCTGACGCTGGGCCGCATCGGCCCCGCCGGGGGGCTGCTCTCGGGCCTCGCGGCCGCCCTGCAGCGCCAGCGCGGGCATCTCGCGACGTGGAGCCCCGTCGCCCTGGCCGCGGGCATCGGTGGCTACTTTGCGCTGCCGGCGGAGCCGGACGCCGCCGCGTGGGTCGCTCTGGCGCTTGCTGCCCTCGCCGCATTCGGCGCGGCCCGGCTTGCGCCCGAGGCTCTGGCCCCGCTCTTCGCCGCGTTCGTCTTCGTGGCGGCCGGCGCGGCGCTGGCCGGCGTGCGGACGCACCTGACCGCGGCCCCCGTCCTGCCGTTCCGCTACTACGGGCCGGTCGAGGGTCGGGTGGTCGAAATCGACCGCTCCGCCTCGGACGCGGTGCGCCTCACGCTGGACCGCGTCGTGCTGGAGGACATGGCGCCAGACCGCACGCCGCGGCGGGTGCGCCTGTCGCTCCACGGCGACCAGCGCTGGAGCGAGCCGCAGCCGGGGATGACCGTGATCCTCACCGGCCATCTCGGCCCCCCGGCGGGGCCGGTCGAGCCCGGCGGCTTCGACTTCCGCCTGTCGGCCTGGTTCGAGGGGCTGGGCGCGGTCGGCTACACCCGCACGCCGCTGCTCGTCTGGGCGGCGCCCGACGAGGGCGCGGGCCTCGTCATCCACCGCCTGAGGGGCCGGATCGCGGACGGCATGCGCCACCGGATCGACGGTGACGCAGGCGGGTTCGCCGCGGCGGTGACCACGGGCGACCGGTCGGGCCTGACGCGGGCGGCGACGGACGCGCTGCGGGACGCGAACCTGTACCACCTCGTCGCGATCTCGGGGATGCACATGGGCCTGCTGGTCGGGTTCGTGTTCTGGATGGTCCGCGGCGCCGTCTCGGCCATCCCGCTGCTCGCGCTGCGCCTGTCGTCGAAGAAGATCGCCGCCGTCGCCGCGCTGCCCGCCGCGGCCTTCTACCTGGCGCTCGCCGGGCGGGCGCTGGCGACCGAGCGGGCGTTCGTCATGGCGGCGGTGGCGCTGGTAGCGATCCTCCTCGACCGGCGCGTTCTGACGCTGCGGTCGGTGGCGGTGGCGGCGCTGGTGATGCTGGTGCTGCGGCCCGAGGCGCTGCTCAATCCCGGCTTCCAGATGTCTTTCGCCGCGGTGACGGCGCTGGTCGCCGGCTTCGCCATCATCGGTCAGCCCCTCGGGCCGCGGTGGCGGTGGGCGGTACCGGCGGTGATGCTGCTTCTGTCGTCCGCGCTGGCCGGGGCGGCGACGGCGCCCTTCGCGGCGGCGCACTTCAACCGGGTGGCGCATTACGGCCTGCTCGCCAATCTCCTCGCCGTGCCGGCGATGGGCCTCCTCGTGATGCCCGGGGCGGTGCTGGCGGCGCTGCTGGCGCCGCTCGGCCTCGCGGCGCCGGCGCTGTGGATGATGCAGGCGGGATCGGCCTGGATCCTGCGGGTGGCGGAGTGGGTGGGGGCGATGGACGGAGCGGTATCGACCGTCGTCTCGCCACCCGCCGGCGTGCTGCCGCTGCTGTCCTTCGGGGCGTTGGTCGTGATCCTGTGGCAGGGCCGCGGGCGGTGGGCCGGGCTCGCGCCAGTTGCGCTGGCCGGCTGGATGTGGGTCACGGTGGACCGTCCCGCGCTTCTCGTCACCGACACGGGCGGGCTCATCGGGCTGATCGGGCCGGAGGGGCGGGCGTTGTCGCGGGGCACCGGCGACGGGTTCGCCGCGACGGTCTGGCTGGAGAACGACGGCGACCGGGCGACGCAGGAGGAAGCGGCAGCACGCCCCGGCGTGCCGGAGGTCGCGCCACGGACCTGGCGGACGGAGATCGGCGGCGCGGTCGTGCTGGCCGTGCGCGGAACCGGCGCCCTGGCCGCGCTGGACGGGTGCGGGGACGCGTCGCTTCTGGTGACGAACGCGGAAACCGACGTGCCGCGCCCCTGCGACGTCTACGACGCCGCCCGGTTGCGCCGGACCGGGGCGCTGGCGATCCGGCCGGACGGGCAGGGCGGCCTCGCCGTCCTGACGGTCGCGGACGTGGCGGGCCGCCGGCCCTGGTCTCAGTAGGTGCGGATCAGGCCCACGAGCCGGCCCCGCACCTCGACCTCGGAGGCGCGGAAGACGCGGGTCGGGTAGGCCTCGTTCGCGGCCTCCAGCGCGATGCGGTCGCCCTCGCGCCGGTAGCGCTTGAGCGTCGCCTCCTCGTTCTCGACGATCGCGACGACGATGTCGCCGTTGTCGACCGCGGTCGTTTCGCGGATCACAACGACATCGCCATCGTTGATCCCGGCATTGATCATCGAGTCGCCCGACACTTCCAGCGCGTAATGCTCCCCCCGGCCGATCATGCCGGCGGGGACGGCCACCTGGTGGCTCACCTCGGCGATGGCCGAGATCGGCACGCCCGCGGCGATCCGGCCCATGACGTCCAGTTCCACCGCCGACACCTCGACCGGCTGCGCCGCGCGGGGCGGCGGGCCGGAGGGGCGGTCGCCGTCGATCACGCGGGGGGCGAAGCCGGGCTTGCCTGCCATCGCGTCGGGCAGCTTCACGATCTCGAGCGCGCGGGCGCGGTGGGCGAGGCGGCGGATGAAGCCCCGCTCCTCCAGCGCGGTGATGAGCCGGTGGATGCCGGATTTCGACCGCAGATCAAGCGCTTCCTTCATCTCGTCGAAGGAGGGCGGCACGCCGTCGCGCTGGACGCGGGTGTGGATGAATTCGAGCAGATCAAGTTGCTTGCGCGTGAGCATCGCGTGGGTCCTTCCTGCGCGGGCGGCGCGGTGTTTTGCGGACGTTCTAGCGATGTTCCCGTTTTGTGTCAACGGGATCGCACGGGGGCGCGAGGCGACGCTTCAGAGGTCGATGACCTCGACCGTGTCTCCGGCTGCGTGCGCGGGATCACCCGGCGGCTGGACGATCAGGCAATCCGCCTCGGCCAGCACGGACAGCAGCGAGCTGTCCTGCTTGTCGAACGCGATCACCCCCTGCGGGGTCGTGCGGGCCCGCAGGTAATGCTCCCGCGGGCCGTTCGCGGCCAGCGGCGCGCCCAGCGTCGCGGTCCGCCGGGGGGCCGGCCCGGCGGGCAGGCCCTGCATCGCGGCGATCACCGGCGCGACGAAGACGTGGCCGCAGACCATCGCCGAGACCGGGTTGCCGGGCAGGCCGATCATCATCGCGTCGCCCAGGCGCCCGGCCATCAGCGGCTTTCCGGGGCGCATCGCGACCTTGTAGAACGCCCGCTCCATCCCGCGCCCCTCGGCCGCGGCGGCGACGAGGTCGTGGTCGCCCACCGAGGCGCCGCCGATGGTGACGAGGAGGTCCGCATCCGCCGCGAGGTCGAACGAACAGGACAGGCTGTCGAGGCTGTCGCCGGCGATCGGCAGCAGGCGCGGGCGGGCGCCCAGCTGGCGCAGGAGGGCATGCAGGCCGTAACTGTTCGAGGCGATGATCTGATCGGGGCCGGGCTCCTCTCCCGGCGGCACCAGTTCGTCGCCGGTGGCGAGGAGGGCGACCTCGGGCTGGCGCGCCACCTCGACCTCGGGGACGTTCATCGCGGCGAGAAGCGCCACGTCGGACGGGGTCAGGCGACGGGGGCCGCCAAGGGTCGCGCCGGTGCGGAAGTCGGCGCCCGCGGGGCGGATGTTGAGCCCTTCGCCGAGGGCATCGGTCAGACCGATCGCGTCGCCGTCGCGGACAGTGTCCTCCTGGATCACGACGCGGGTCGCGCCCTCCGGCACCGGCGCTCCGGTGAAGATGCGGACCGCCTGACCGGGGCCGACGAGGCCGGAAAATGCATGTCCCGCGGCACTTTCGCCGATGACATCGAAGCGGGCGCCGGGCCGCGCTTCGTCGCGTCGCACCGCGTAGCCATCCATGGCGGAGGCGGCGAAGGGCGGCTGGTCGCGGCGCGCGGCGACGGGGCCGGCGAGCACCCGGCCTGCCGCCTCGGTCAGCGGCACCATCTCTGTCCCGAGAGGTCGGACGAGCGCGAAGAGCCGCGACAGCGCCTCGGCGACCGGAACCAGGCTCACGCCCGCGCCCACCGGCCGGACTTGCCGCCGTCCTTCGAGACGAGGCGGACAGCGCCGATTTCCATCCCCTTCTCGGCCGCCTTCAGCATGTCGTAGACCGTCAGCGCGGCGACCGTCACGGCGGTCAGTGCCTCCATCTCCACCCCGGTCTTGCCGGTGGTCTTCACCGTCGCTTCGATCCGCACGCCGGGCAGATCGGGATCAGGCGTGAGGTCCAGTGCAACCTTCGAGATCGGCAGCGGGTGGCAGAGCGGAATCAGGTCGGACGTCCGCTTGGCCCCCTGGATCCCAGCGATCCGGGCGATGCCGAGGACATCGCCCTTGTCGGCGGTGCCCCCGGTGACGCGGGCCAGCGTCTCGGGCGTCATCCGGACGTGCCCCTCGGCGACGGCCGTCCGGGCGGTGTCTGCCTTGTCCGAGACATCGACCATGTGGGCGCGGCCGGCAGCGTCGAAATGGGTCAGGCGGTCGGTCATGGCGACGGCGTCAGATGCCCCCCGCGGCGGTCAGCGGGCTGGCGAGGATCGCGCGCGTCGCGGCGGTCACGTCGTCCTGCCGCATCAGGCTCTCGCCGATGAGGAAGCAACGCGCGCCGTAGCGGGCGAGGTCGGCGAGGTCGCCCGGCGTGCCGAGGCCGCTTTCGGCGACGATGGTCCGGTCTGCCGGCACCTGCCGGGCGAGCGTGCGCGTCGTCTGAAGATCGGTCGAGAAGGTATTGAGATCGCGGTTGTTGATGCCGAGGAGGGGGCTCTCCAGATGGGTGGCCGCCCGCTCCAGCTCCGCCGCGTCGTGGACCTCGACGAGGACGTCCATGTTCCAGCGCCGCGCCGCCTCCTCCAGCTCCGCAGCCTGGGCATCGGAGACGCTGGCCATGATGATGAGGATGCAGTCCGCGCCGAGCGCGCGGGACTCGGCCACCTGCCATGGGTCATAGAGGAAGTCCTTGCGCAGGACCGGCAGGCTGACGGCCTCCCGCGCGGCGACGAGGAACTCGTCCGCGCCCTGGAAGGACGGACCGTCGGTCAGCACGGAGAGGCAGGTCGCGCCGCCCTCGGCATAGGCCCGGGCCAGGGCGGGCGGGTCGAAATCGGGGCGAATGAGACCCTTGGAGGGCGAGGCCTTTTTGATCTCGGCGATCAGGCCGTAGCCTTCGCGGGCGGCGGCGGCCAGCGCGGCGGCGAAGCCGCGCACGGGCGGCGCCGCGGCGGCGCGGGTCTCGATCTCGCCCTGCGGCGTGGCCTCCTTGCGGGCGGCCACGTCCTCCAGCTTGTAGGCCTTGATCCGGTCGAGGATCGTCGCGCTCATGCCTGTCCCGCCCAGTCGATCGGTCGCTCGCCCCTGTCCATAAGCCAGCGGTTCACCGATGAAAATGGCCGCGAGCCGAAAAAGCCCCGGTGCGCGGAGAGGGGCGACGGGTGCGGCGCTGTCAGGATCAGATGCCCGCAGCCCACGGGCGCAAAGCGCTGCGCCGGCGCGCCCCAGAGCAGGAAGGCGCGGGGCCGGTCGCCGAGACGGGCGATGACCTCGCGCGTGAGCCGGTCCCATCCGAGGCGCCGGTGCGCGCCAGCGCGGCCTTCGGGTACGGTGAGCGCCGTGTTGAGAAGGAGGACGCCCTGGTCGGCCCAGTCGGCAAGGTCGGTGCGGGTGCGGGAAGCACCAAGATCGTCCTGCAACTCCTTGAAGATGTTGCCAAGGGAGTCGAGCCGGCCGGGAAAGCCGTCAGGGATGGAGAAGGCCAGCCCGTCGGCCTTGCCCGGTGTATGGTAGGGATCCTGGCCGAGGATCACGACGCGGGTATCGTCCGGCTGCGTCCGCTCCAGCGCCGCGAAGAGGCGGTTCTCCGGCGGGTGCACCGGCCCGTGCTCGGTTGTGAGCGCAGCCTCGATGCCCGGCCACGCCTCGTCCCAGAACGGCAGCTCGCGCCAGGCGCCGAGGCGCGTGAGATCCGCCATCAGGCGCCCGACGTGATCCGGGCCAGCGTCTCCATCGCCCGCTTCGCGGCGCCCGAATCCACGCTCTCGGCCGCCTGCTCGGCCCCCGCCTTCAGGTCGCCCGCGACGCCCGCCACCACCAGCGCGGCGGCGGCGTTCAGCAGCGCGGCGTCGCGGTAGGCGCCGGGCTGCCCGTCCAGCAAGGCCCGCAGCGCCGCGGCGTTCTCCTGAGGCGTGCCGCCGAGGATGTCGCGGAAGGGGTGGACCGGCAGGCCGGCATCCTCGGGATGCACCTCGCGGGAGCGGATGCGCCCGTCCTTCAGCTCGGCGACCGAGGTCTTGCCGGTGATCGACATCTCGTCCGTGCCGTCCTCGCCGTGGACCAGCCACGCCGCCTCGGAGCCCAGCGTGCGCAGCGTCTCGGCCATCGGGTGGATCAGGTCGATCGCGAAGGCGCCGGTGAGCTGGCGCTTCACCCCGGCGGGATTCGTGAGCGGCCCCAGGATGTTGAAGATCGTCTTGCAGCCGAGCTCCTGCCGGACGGGCATCACGTGCTTCATCGCCGGATGGTGCAGCTGCGCCATCATGAAACCGATGCCGGCCTCCCGCAGCCCGCGCTCCGTCGCCTCCGGCCCCGCCATCACGTCGATGCCGAGCTCGGTCTGCACGTCCGCCGTCCCAGACTTCGAGGACGCCGCCCGGTTGCCGTGCTTGGCCACCGGCACGCCGGCGCCCGCCACGATGAACGCGGCGGCGGTGGAGATGTTCAGCGTGTGCATGCCGTCGCCGCCGGTGCCGACGACGTCGATCGCCCCCTCGGGCGCGGTCACCTTCACGCAGCGGGCACGCATCGCGGCGGCGGCGGCGGCGTACTCGCTGACGCTTTCGCCCCGGGCGCGCATCGCCATGAGGAGGCCGCCCACCTGCGCGGGCGTCGCGGCGCCGTCGAACAGGTACTCGAACGCCTCCTCGGCCTGGGACTGCGACAGCGGACCCTCCGAGGCGGCGTAGATCAGCGGCTTCATCGCGTCGGTCATGCCGGCTCCGGGACGGTCGTCAGGAAATTCTTCAGCATCCGGTGCCCATGCTCGGAGGCGATGCTCTCGGGGTGGAACTGCACCCCGTGGATCGGCAGCTCGCGGTGGCTGAGGCCCATGATCGTGCCGTCCTCCAGCTCGGCCGTGACCTCCAGCGACGCCGGAAGGGTGGCGCGGTCGACGACGAGGCTGTGGTAGCGCGTGGCCAGGAATGGCGAGGGCAGGCCGGCGAAGACGCCGCCGCCGGTGTGGCGGACGGTGCCCATCTTGCCGTGCACGATCTCGTGGCAGCGCACCACGTCGCCGCCGAAGGCCTGGCCGATCGTCTGGTGGCCGAGGCAGACGCCGAGGAGGGGCGTTCGCGTCTCGGCCGCGGCCTCGGTCAGGGCGAGGCAGATGCCGGATTGCGTCGGGGTGCCGGGGCCGGGGGACAGGACGATGCCGGCTGGCCGCATCGCCATCGCCGCCTGCACGTCGATCGCGTCGTTGCGGCGGACCACGACGTCCGCGCCCAGCTCGCCCAGGTAGTGGACGAGGTTGTAGGTGAAGCTGTCGTAATTGTCGATCAGCAGCAGCATGACGGGTCCTTCGGGCCGGCCGGCCGATTGGGGGCTACCGCCGCCCCGGGGGGCTGGGGTAAGGTCGGGGCCATAGATGGGCCGCAAGGCGCGAGGACGTCAAGGCCGCGGGCAGAGCAGACGAGAAGGCGGGCCAATGGTCAGAGGCGTGATTTCGGGGGCGTTCTTCGGGGCGGTGGTCTCGGCGCTGGCACTGGCGACGGCGTCGCTGATGGGCGACCAGCCGGCGGGAAGCGCACCGCCGCTGACCCCGGGGGGTGCGCCGCCCGAGGACGTGGCCGCGCTGCCCGAAGTCCCGGAGGAGCCGGACAGCGCGCCGGTCCAGCCGCAGATGCCGCAGATCGGCGCGCCGACCACGGCGCCGGGGCAGGTCGTGCCCGGCGATGCCGAGGATGCGCCCCCGGCCGAGACCGAAAGCGAGGGCGCGCCGCCCGCCGCCGACAGCGCCGAGACGCTCGCCGCGCCCGAGGCGGGGTCGGCGCCCGAGCTGGCCGCCGGCAGCGACACGCCGGTCCTGCCGAACCCGCAGGCGCCTCCGCCGGAGCAACCGGCCGGCGAGAGCGACATCGTGCTGTCGACCGAGCCGGCGACGCCGCAGCCGCCGCAGCCGATCGAGATCGTCGAGGCGCCCGCGGCGGAGGAGCCCGAGGCGACGGACGTCGCGCCCGAGGTCCCGCAGGACGTCGCCGAGGCGCCCGACGCGCCGGTGGAACCCGAGGTGGAGGAGACCGCCGGCGCGGGCGACGGGTTGGCCGGCGAGGAGGGGCCGGGCGACGAGGATGTCGCGGACGCGGGGGCGGATGCACCAGAGGTGACGCAGGCCGCAACGGAAGATGCCGATCCGGGCGAGGTCCTGGAGTCGACGGGGTCCGACACGGCGGAGGCGGCCCCTGGCGAGCAGGCGGCGGACGCGGACGACGCGCCGGTCGTCGTCGACGTGCCGGTGGTCGTGGTCGAGGAGCCGGAAGGAGGTGACGAGGACACGCTCGCCCTGCAGGGGCAGGACTCCGGCCTGCCGGGCGGGACGGCCGACGTCGTGGTCCGCCGGCCCGAGACGGGTGCCGCCGACGCGCCGAATGGAGAGGCCCCCGCGGCGGAGGTCGATCCCGACGCGCCGCCGCTCGTCCGCTACGCCGCGCCGTTCGAGAACCCCCAGGGACAGCCGCTGATGAGCGTCGTCCTGATCGACGACGGCAGCCTGCCCGGCGCGCCCGCCGCCGTCGCCGGCATTCCGTTCCCGGTCACGGTGGCGATCGACCCGGCGCGCGAGGACGCGCTCGAGGTGATGGCCGCCTACCGCGACCGCGGCATCGAGGTCGCGGTCCTGCCGCAGCTGCCGCCGGGGGCGGGGGCGAGCGACGTCGAGGTGACGCTGGAAGCCGCGCTCGCCGCGGTGCCCGAGGCGGTGGCGCTGATCGACCGGACCGGCGCCTGGCAGTCCGGCGGCGGCATCGCCGACCAGACCCTGGCGCGGCTGGCGGGCGAGGGACGCGGCTTCGTCACGATCTCGTCCGGGCTCAACGCCGGCCTGCGCGCCGCCGAGGCCGAGGGCGTGCCGGCCGAGGTCGTCTACCGCGACCTCGACAGCGAGGGGCAGGACGCGCGGGTGATCCGCCGCTTCATCGACCAGGCGGCGTTCCGGGCGCGGCAGGAGAGCGGCGTGGTGCTGCTGGCGCGGACGCGGCCGGACACGATCTCGGCGCTGAATCTCTGGGGCAGCGCGAACCGGGCCGGGCAGGTGGCGCAGGCGCCGCTGTCGGCGGTGCTGCTGGCGCAGGAGTAGAGCCCGAAGCGTCCGGGGCGCGAACGGAATTCGTCGAATTCCGTTCTGTGGCCAGACGAAATTTCTAGAAATTTCTTCGCGCGCCGGCCCCGCCGACGCGCGGGGCCGGACGGCGGAGCGCCGCGACTTCGGCGGCAGTCGCCTCCCGCCATGCGCCGGGCGCCAGCCCCTCCACCGTCAGCGGCCCGATGGCCCAGCGGATCAGCCGCAGCGTCGGGTGTCCGACCGCCGCCGTCATCCGCCGCACCTGCCGGTTCCGCCCCTCGGTGAGCGTGAGGCGCAGCCAGCTGTCGGGCACCGACTTGCGCACGCGGATCGGCGGGTCGCGGGGCCAGAGTCCCTCGGGCTCGGCCGCGAGGTCGGCTTCGGCCGGGCGGGTCGGACCATCCTTCAGCGTCACGCCGGTCCGCAGAGCCGTCAGCGCCTCGTCCCCCGGGACGCCCTCGACCTGCGCGAGGTAGGTCTTCGGCAGCTTGTGCCGCGGCTCGGCGATCCGTGCCTGCAGGGCGCCGTCGTCGGTGAGCAGGAGCAGGCCCTCGCTGTCGCGGTCGAGGCGGCCGGCGGGGTAGACGTCCGGCACCGGGACGAGGCCGGCCAGCGTCGCGCCCTCGCCGGTGAACTGGCAGAGCGTGCCGTAGGGCTTGTTGAGGAGGATCAGCACCGGCCTGGACGCAAGGCGGCGCCAGAGCGGCCTCCGGGCGGAGGGGCGCTGCCCCTCTTGGCCCCGTGCCGGGGCCAATTCACCCCGGAGGTATTTGCAGCAAGATAGGGGGCAGGGGTGGGCGCGTCGGCGAGGCGGTCTGCCCTAGCCATTGCCGCCGTCCCGGAACAGGCCCGCATCCTCGGCCGCCTTGCGGATGGCGTTCGACTTGTGAACCGTCTCCATGTACTCCGCCGCCGGATCGCTGTCGTAGACGACGCCGCCGCCGGCCTGGATGTAGAGCTTTTCGTCCTTGAGCACGGCGGTGCGCAGCGCGATGCACATGTCCATGTCGCCGCCCGCGCTGAAGTAGCCGCAGCCGCCGCCGTAGACGCCCCGCTTCTCGGGCTCCAGTTCGTCGATGATCTCCATCGCGCGGACCTTGGGCGCGCCGGAGACCGTGCCGGCGGGCAGGCCGGCGAGGAGGGCGGAGAGGGCGTCGTGATCCTCGGAAAGCTCGCCCACCACGTTCGAGACGATGTGCATGACGTGGCTGTAGCGCTCCACGATGAACTGCTCGGTCGGGCGGACGGTGCCGATCTTCGCCACCCGGCCCACGTCGTTGCGGCCGAGATCGAGCAGCATCAGGTGCTCGGCCCGTTCCTTGACGTCGGCCATCAGCTCTGCCTCGTTCGCGCGGTCCTCGGCCGGGGTGGCGCCGCGGGGGCGGGTGCCGGCGATCGGGCGGATCGTCACCTCGCGGCCGAAGACGCGCACGAGGATCTCGGGCGAGGCGCCGATGACCTGGAAGCCGCCGAAATTGAAGAAGAACATGAAGGGCGAGGGGTTGGTCCGCCGCAGGCTGCGGTAGAGCGCCAGCGGCGGCTCGTGGAACCCCTGGGTCCAGCGCTGCGACGGCACGACCTGGAAGATGTCGCCGGCGCGGATGTACTCCTTGGCTTTCTCGACGGCGGCTTCGTAGCCCTCGCGCGTGAAGTTCGAGACGGGCAGCTCTTCGGGGCGCGGGTCGGCGTAGTGGCGGGCCGCGACGGCGACCGGCCGCTCCAGCGCGCGCTGCGCGTCCATCACCCGCTCGGCCGCCTGGGCGTAGGCGGCGCGGGCGGTCAGCGATCCGTCGGCCCAGGCGGGCGCGACGAGGATCACGTCGCCCTTCACCCCGTCCAGGACCGCGACGACCGAGGGGCGCAGCAGCACCGCGTCGGGCAGGCCGAGCGTGTCGGGCGGGCAGTTCGGCAGCCGCTCCACCAGGCGGATCATGTCGTAGCCGAGGTAGCCGAACAGGCCGGCCGAGGCGGCGGGCAGGCCGTCGGGCAGGTCGATCCGGCTCTCGGCGAGCAGGGCGCGCAGCGCGGTGAGCGGATCGCCCTCGCAATCGGTCCACGCCTCGTCGTCCCAGCGGGCGGCGCGGTTCACCCGCGAGGCGGTGCCGCGGCATTCCCAGACGAGGTCGGGATTCAGGCCGATGATCGAATAGCGCCCCCGCACCTCGCCGCCGGTCACGCTCTCCAGCATGAAGCTGTTCCGGCCGGCGGCCGACAGCTTGAGCATCAGGGACACCGGCGTGTCGAGGTCGGCCGCGAGGCGGGTCCAGACCACCTGGTTGCGTCCCGCCTCGAAGCCGTCGCGGAAGGTCTCGAACTCGGGCAGGAGAGGCATCGTCGGGGGCCCTACTGGAACTGCGTCAGGACCGCGTTCACCGCGGCGTCGTCGATCCGGATGTCGGTGTCCTGCTGGACCGCGGTTGCGAAGGCGCCGTAGATGTCCTGCGCGATCGACTGGCCGGTGCGCTCGGCGATCTGCTGGCGCTCGGCGGCGACGGTTTCGCTGCCCTCGTCGGCGGCGGAGATGCCGTCGAGGCGGACCACGATCACGCCGTCCTCGGTCGGGACGGTGCGGACCTCGCCGCGGTCCATCTCGAACACGGCGGAGACGAAGTCGCGGGGCAGTCCCTCGAGGAAGTCGCGCCGGCCGATGCCGAGCTGGGTGCGCGGGTTGCGGCCGGGGACGCGGAAGGCGCCGCTCTCGCGGATGTCGGTGGCGATCTCCTCGGCACGGGCGAGCACGGCCTCGCGCGTCCGGGCCTCGTCGAGGGCGGCGGCGACCTCGTCCCGCACCTCGTCCAGCGGACGGACCTGCGGCTCGGTCACTTCGTCGAGGCGGAGGGCGAAGACGCCGCCATCCTCGAGGGTGGCGATCTCGGGATAGGCGCCTTGCTCGGCGGCCGCAGCGGCCTGGCGGAACTCGTCGTAGGCGGCGATGCCCTCGCTCGTCCCGTCCGTCCAGTCGATCTGGCCGGCCTCGAGCGAGGAGTTGGCGACGAGGTCGTCGAGGTCGGCGCCGCCGGCGATCAGGTCGGCGAGGCCGTCGGTCTCGCTGTCGATCAGGCGGATGGCGCGCTCGTTCGCGACCTCGGCGCGGAGATCCTCCGCGGCCTCCTCGAACGGGATCTCCTGCGCCGAGAGGATCGCGTTGACGCGGAACAGGGCCGGGCCGACCGGGGTCTCGAGCGGGCCGACCACCTCGCCCGGCTGGGCGGCGAAGACGTCAGGACCGGCGGCGCCGAGGTCGTCTTCGGCCACGTCGCCGAGATCGACGTCCGACAGCGCGAGGCCGCGGTTCGAGACCAGCGTCTCGAAGTCCGTCTCGCCGGCGTCGAGGGCGGCGCGGGCCTCCTCGGCCACCTCCTGCGTGGACAGGACCAGCCGCTCGACGAGGCGGCGCTCGGGCTGCACGAACTCGGCCAGACGCTCCTCGTAGCGGGCGCGCAGATCCTCTTCGGGGATCTCGATCGTCTCGGCCAGCATCTCGGGCGTCAGCCAGGCGTAGCTGATGTGCCGGACCTCGGGCGTGGTGAACAGGTCCGGGTTCTCTTCCCAGTAGGCGGCAATCTCCTCGTCGGTCGGGGGCGCGGGCGGCTCTGCCAGGTCGCCTTCCGTGATGCGGACGAAGGTCGGGCTGCGGCGCTGGCCGATCCACTCGGCGACCGTGGCGGCGTAGGCCTCGGGGCGGGGCACGCCACCGATGACCGCGGCCTGCAGGATGGCGCGGGCGCTGTCGTCGCGGATCTGGGTCTCGAACTCGCCCTCCGTCAGGCCGATGCTGTCGAGGCGCTGGCCATAGATGTCGCGGTCGAACTGGCCGTCGAGGCCCTGGAACTCGGGCCGGGCGAGGACGCGCTCGCGCACCTCGGCGTCGCCGACGGAGAGGCCCATCTCGTCCGCCTCGTCGTCGAGCGCGGCCTCGATCACCAGTCCCTGCAGCACCGCCTGGTCGAGTCCCAGCTGCCGCGCGAGTTCCATCGTCACCGGCTGGCCGATCGTCTGCTCGAACGCGCGCAGGCGGTCGTTCAGCGCGTTGGCGTATTGCTGCATCGTGATCTCTTCCTCGCCGACGGCGGCGAGGGTGGTCCGTCCGCCGGACGAGATGTTGGTCGCGCCGAAGCCGGCGAGGCCGACGAGGAGGAGGCCGATGATGAGGTAGAAGCCGAGGCGGCTCGCGCTCTTTCCGACAGCCATTGGACGAGGTCCTCCCCTTGAAAACCGGCCCTCTCAATAGGCGCGGGGGGACAGGGGCGCAAGGTCAGAGGCGGGCGGCCGCGAGCCTGTCGTAGAGGCGGCCGATGCCGGCGCGATCCACGTTGGCGAATGCGATGCGGACCTGCCGCTGGCCGTCGGGATCCTCGGGCGGCATGAAGATGGTGCCGGGGAGCAGCAGCACGCCGTGTTCGCGGGCGAGGCGGCGGGCTGCGACGGGGGCCGGGGCGTCGAACGGGTGCTGAAGGTAGGCGAAATAGGCGCCGCAGCCGAGGAGGCGCCAGCCTTCCGCCTCCAGCTGCGGAAAGCCCTCGGTGATGGCGGCGCGGCGGTCCAGGATCTCCTGCCGTTCTCCCGCGACCCACGCGCCGAGGTGGCGCAGGCCCCAAAGCGCGGCGCGCTGGCCGAGCTGGGGCGCGCAGATGGTCACGCTGTCGATGAACTTCTCGGCCTCGGCCAGCCGCGCCTCGGAAGCGATCATCGCGCCGACGCGGTGCCCGGTCAGGCGGTAGGCCTTGGAAAAGGAATAGAGGTGGATCAGCGTGTCGGCCCAGTCCGGGTCCTCGAACAGGTCGTGCGGCCGTCCGTCACGGCCGTCGAAGTCACGGTAGGTCTCGTCCACGATCAGCGCGATGCCGCGGGAGTTCGCGAGGTCGTGGAAGGCGCGGACCGTCGCGGCGGGATACTCCGCCCCGCCCGGATTGTTCGGCGTCACCAGGACGATGGCGCGGGTGCGCTCGGTGATAAGCCCGGCGGCCTCGCCAGCGTCCGGGATCAGGCCAGGGCCGCAGGGCAGGGGCACGGTGCGGATCCCCTGCATGTCGTGCCACATGCGGTGGTTGAAGTACCACGGCACCGGCAGGATCACCTCGTCGCCCTCGCCGGCGAGCGTGGCGAGCGCGGCGGTGTAGGCCTGGTTGCAGCCGGCGGTGATGGCGACCTGCGACGGCGCGATGGGCCCGCCGTAGAGCGCGGACCAGCGCTCCGCCACCTCCTCGCGCAGCGCCGGCAGGCCGAGGTCGGGGCCGTAGAGGTGGGCGCCGGGGTCGTTGAGAACGATCTCGGCCATCGCCTCGCGCAGGGCCAAGGGCGGCGGCTCCACCGGGGCGGCCTGGCTGACGTTGATCAGCGGCCTGTCCGGCGGGAAGGTCACGCCGTCCAGCCAGGCGTAGGCCTCGGAGATCGGCGGCGGGTAGGTGGCCTGGGTGCGGGGCAGGGACATGGGCGCTCGGACCGGAAGGGACGCCGCGGACGCTAGCCCTCGCCGCGGCGCGGCGCAATCAGGGCGTCTGGCGGAGCCGCCAGAGGAACGCCTCGGTCGCGACGAGGGTCATCAGGACGGAGTGGATCAGCCACGTGCGGGTCGCGGTGTCCGACAGGTCCAGCGCCCCGACCCACGCGACCCAGAGGATCAGCAGGACGACCCAGATCAGTCCGCGCTGAGATGCGCCCACAGGACCGGCGCGCGCATCAGCGGCACCTCGAACCGCCGCGCCAGCGCCGAGGCGACGATCATCGGGGGCAGGGTGCCGACCAGGAGGGCCCCGCCGAGGAACGGTAGGATCGGGACGTAGGCGGCGAGGAAGCGGTCCAACGGTTCGCTGCCGCCCGACGACAGCCAGCCGTAGAGCGGGAAGATCACCAGCACCTCGGCGATCACCGCCGTCAGCCATCCGGTCGTGACCGCGCTCTGCGCCGGGGTCGAGGGCGGCGCGCGACCGACCCGCGCGCGTCTCCTCCGCGCCATCAGTCGCGGCCGCGGTAGGGCTCCACGTATTGCAGGGCCATGTCCCAGGGGAAGAAGATCCAGGTGTCCTGGCTGACCTCGGTGATGAATGTGTCGACCTGCGGCCGGCCCTTGGGCTTGGCGTAGACCGTGGCGAAGTGGGCCTTGGGATACAGGCGGCGGACCAGTTCCAGCGTCTTGCCGGAATCGACGAGGTCGTCGACGACGAGGATGCCGGTGCCGTCCCCCATCATCTGTGCGTCGGGGGACTTCAGCACCGAGGCCTCGGTCTGGGCCTGGTGGTCGTAGGATTTCACGCTGATCGTGTCGACGGTGCGGATGCCGAGCTCTCGCGCGACGATCATCGCCGGGGCCATGCCTCCGCGGGTGATCGCGACGACCGCGCGCCAGGCGCCGTCGTCCGGCCCGTCGCCGTCGAGCCGCCACGCCAGCGCACGGCTGTCGCGGTGGATCTGGTCCCAGCTGACGTGAAAGCCCTTCTCGTGCGGCAGGCGGTCGGCGGCAGGGGGCATGGGGCAGGCTCCGTCAGGTGAGGGCGATCTTGAGGCCGAAGCCGGCGAGCAGCACGCCGAAGGCGCGGTCGGTCGCGGTCTTGAGGCGCAGGTAGGCGGCGCGCGGGCCGGGCAGCGAGAACAGGCGCGCGGTCAGCAGATACCAGCCGAACTCGTTGAGGCACACGGCGGCGAGGATGGCAGCGCGCCAGGCGAGCGGCGTGTCCGGCGGCACGAGGCCTACAAAGACGGCGCCGAAGAAGATCGCCGGCTTGGGATTCGACGCGAAGGTGAGGAAGCCGAAGCGGATCGCGGCGGCGCGGCTGCGGGGCGCGGCGCCCTCGCCGGCCAGCTCCAGCGGCGCGCGGGCGTGCCGCCACATCTGCAGCGCGATCCAGAGGAGGAACAGGGCGCCCACGAGCTTCAGCCCCGTGAACAACGCCGGCACCAGCTCGAACAGCAGGGCAAGGCCCGCCATCGCGGCGGTGGCCCAGAGGCCGGCGCCGAGGGCGAAGCCGAGCGCGAGCGCGGCTGCGGTGGAGAAGCCCTCGGCCGCGGCGGTGCGCACCGAGACGACGAAGGACGGTCCCGGCGAGATCGCCGCGAGCAGGTGGATCACCACCACCGAGGCGAAGGCCGCCAGCGTCACTTCTCGATGTCCGGGGCGTCGACGGCCTTCATGCCGACCACGTGGTAGCCGGCGTCGACGTGCAGCACCTCGCCCGTGGTGCCAGAGCCGAGGTCGGACAGCAGGTACAGCGCCGACTTGCCGACATCCTCGGTCGTCACGTTGCGGCGCAGCGGCGAGTTGTACTCGTTCCATTTCAGGATGTAGCGGAAGTCGCCGATGCCCGAGGCGGCCAGCGTCTTGATCGGCCCCGCCGAGATCGCGTTCACCCGGATGCCGTCCTTGCCGAGATCCTCGGCCATGTAGCGCACCGACGCCTCCAGTGCGGCCTTGGCGACGCCCATGACGTTGTAGTGCGGCATCACCCGCTCGGCGCCGTAGTAGGTGAGCGTCAGGCACGAGCCGCCGGCGTTCATCATCGCCGCCGCCCGCTTCACCACGGCGGTAAAGGAATAGACCGAGATGTCCATCGACATCAGGAAGTTGTCGCGGGACGTGTCGACGTAGCGGCCGCGCAGCTCGTTCTTGTCGGAGAAGCCGATGGCGTGGACCACGAAGTCGAGGCCGCCCCAGCGGTCCTTGAGATCCGCGAAGAGAGTGTCGACCGAAGCCATGTCGCTGACGTCGCAGGGCAGGACGATGTCGCTGCCCAGCTCCTTCGCCAGCGGCTCCACCCGCTTCTTCAGGGCCTCGCCCTGGTACGAGAAGGCGAGCTCGGCGCCGGCGCCGGCGAGCGACCGGGCGATGCCCCAGGCGATCGACTTGTCGTTCGCGAGGCCCATGATGAGGCCCCGTTTTCCGTCCATCAGACCTGCGCTCACGAAGGAACCTCCCGCTCGCCGTAACCGGCTTTGCCCACCGTCTAGGCGAAGCGTTCCCGTCCATCAAGTCGCGGGCGACGGAGGATCATGGCTTGCGCTAGGATGGCGGGGCAGGCACATGCCGACCGATGGCACGGGCCGGAAGGGGCGCGGCGACATGACGGAACGGTCGGGACTATTCGCGGGCGACGATCCGGTGGCGCTGGCGCGCGTCTGGCTGGACGAGGCGACGGCGAGCGAGCCGAACGATCCCAATGCCATCGCGCTCGCCACGGCCGACGCGGACGGCCTGCCGAACGTGCGCATGGTCCTTCTGAAGGACATCGAGGCCGACGCCTTCGTCTTCTATACCAACTACGAGAGCCGCAAGGGGCAGGAGATCGAGGCCAGCGGCAAGGCGGCGTTTGTCCTGCACTGGAAGTCGCTGCGCCGTCAGGTCCGCGTCCGCGGCCTCGTCACGCGCGAGGACGGGGCAGCGGCGGACGCCTACTACCAGTCCCGCGCCCTGCAGAGCCGGATCGGCGCGTGGGCCTCGAAGCAGTCCCGCCCGCTCGACTCGCGGGCGACGCTGATGGCCGAGGTCGCGGCCGAGACGGCGCGGCACGGACTCCGGCCGGCGCGGCCGCCGTTCTGGGGCGGCTACCGCATCGCGCCGGTCGAGATCGAGTTCTGGGCGGACGGCGCATTCCGCCTGCACGACCGTTTCCGCTGGACCCGGTCGGGACCGGGCGAGACGTGGAGCGTCGAAAGGGTGTACCCCTGAGGACGGCAGGGCCGACCGGACGCCGGTGAAGCCCATTGTGTGGTAACGATTGTTCTGGTCGGTATGAACGCGCGGGGGCAGGGACGGCCCGTGCGCCAGAAGGGGCCATCGCCGGAACGGCGGTGGGAAGGGCGAGACATGCAAGACGACGACAGCGCGCCGACCCGCACCGTGAGGGGCCACGTGAAGTGGTTCGATCCCGCCAAGGGATTCGGGTTCGTGGTGTCCGAGGAGGGCGGGCGCGACATCCTGCTGCACGGCAACGTGCTGCGGACCTTCGGCCAGAGCACGGTCGCCGACGGCTCGGCGATCGAGCTGAAGGCGCAGGAGACCCAGCGCGGGGTGCAGGCGGTCGAGGTGATCTCGATCGTGCCGCCCGCGGGCGGGGTCGGCAGCGGCCTCAGCGATCTCGCCGGCATCGACCCGGCCGAGCTCGCCGCGCGACCGATCGAGCCGGCGCGGGTGAAATGGTTCGACAAGGCCAAGGGCTTCGGCTTCGCCAACGTGTTCGGGCAGGACGACGACGTGTTCATCCACATCGAGGTGCTGCGCAAGTCCGGCCTCAGCGACCTGCAGCCGGGCGAGGCGGTCGGCATGCGCTCGATCGAGGGACGGCGCGGGCTGATGGCGGTGGAAGTGCTGGCATGGGATGCTGCGGGGCGAGGCAGCGGCGGGGAGACCGACTCGGGTGGGTGACGCGTGATGAGTGACAGATTGACGGTGGCCGTCCTGCTGGCGGCGGCGTGGGCCGCGCCGGCGAGCGCGCAATGGGCCTGCTCGGACGACCGGGTGACGGTCGTCGGCGAGTTCGGCCGGGCGAGCTTTGCCGTGGAGGTCGCGGACGAGCCGCAGGAGCGGTCGCAGGGCCTGATGTACGTCGAGGAGATGGGCACGCTGGAAGGCATGCTCTTCGTCTACGAGCGGCCGCAGCGGGCCAGCTTCTGGATGCGCAACACCTTGATCCCGCTCGACATGCTGTTCGCGGACGAGACCGGCGTCATCACCCGCATCCACGCGCAGGCGGTGCCGCTGGACGAGACGTCGATCGACGGCGGCGAGGGCGTGAAATACGTGCTCGAGATCAACGGCGGTCTCGCCGCGCGCCTCGGAATCGAGGAAGGGGATGCCATGCAGCACCCCGCGATGGGCGCGGACGCCAAGCTGCCCTGCGAGTGAGCGGCGTCGCCGAAAAAATCGCGATACACAACCCATGCACCGGGCGTGCACAGGCCCTGCACCCCTGAACCCAGATCTCTTTCGATAGGGTCGACCACGCGACGTGTCATCCGCGTTGACGGCGGGGCCGTCCGCGGGCAAAGACGGCCTTGGTCCGGGGCGTAGCGCAGCCTGGTAGCGCGCCTGTTTTGGGTACAGGAGGTCGTGAGTTCGAATCTCGCCGCCCCGACCAGTCTTCCTGATCCCGCTCAGCCTTTCTCGAATCGCCGGCCGGTCCCGGATCTGCCGCAGTTCCGGGCGCGCCCCCGGCACAGTGGCGGTCGCGCCACGCGGCCCCTGTGGAGAAGTCGCCCCGCAACTGCCCGAAGGCTGGGGACGAATCCGGGAAAACTGCACGAAGTCGCGTCAACCGAAAAAACAGCACCCCTAGTGGTAAAAAGCCGTTGACCCCCAAGGTGTAGATGCCGCAGGTTGTGCAGGTCGGTTCGACCCGCACAAGATGTTGTGGTCTCCGGCACGAGGCAGACAAGACGACCCGACACCACGCCGACACTCGCCGCCGCTGCGGAGGGCGCCCTGCCGGACCGAGGTCCGGCAGCCGGCAGAGGCATGGGGACAGGGCGTCGCACCGGCCGGCAATGACCGGCGCAACGAAGGGACGGGGCACCGACATGAAGATCGCGCGCGCATTCACCGAGGCCGGCAAGGACGCCTACGAGGGGATCGAGTTCCGGACAACCTCGTCCGAGATCCGCAATCCCGACGGTACCGTGGTGTTCCGGCTGGACGAATGCGAGGTGCCCGTCGCGTGGAGCCAGGTCGCCAGCGACGTGATTGCGCAGAAGTACTTCCGCAAGGCCGGCGTCCCCTCGGCGACGAAGCCGGTCCGCGAGAAGGGCGTGCCCGAGTTCCTGTGGCGGCAAGTCCCGGCCGACGGCGCGACCTTCGGCGGCGAGACCTCCGCGCGGCAGGTGTTCGACCGGCTCGCCGGCGCCTGGGCCTACTGGGGCTGGAAGGGCGGCTACTTCACCGAAGAGAGCGACGCCCGCGCCTACTACGACGAGATGCGGCACATGCTGGCGCGCCAGATGGCCGCGCCGAACAGCCCGCAATGGTTCAACACCGGCCTGCACTGGGCCTACGGCATCGACGGCCCGGCGCAGGGGCACCACTACGTCGATCACAGGACCGGCAAGCTGACCAAGTCGGACAGCGCCTACGAGCATCCGCAGCCGCATGCCTGCTTCATCCAGTCCGTCGCCGACGACCTGGTGAACGAGGGCGGCATCATGGACCTCTGGGTCCGCGAGGCGCGCCTCTTCAAGTACGGCTCGGGCACCGGCACCAATTTCTCCTCGCTCCGCGGCGAGGGCGAGAAGCTGTCGGGCGGCGGCAAGTCGTCCGGCCTCATGGGTTTTCTCAAGATCGGCGACCGGGCGGCCGGCGCGATCAAATCAGGCGGCACAACCCGTCGGGCAGCGAAGATGGTGATCGTGGACGCCGATCACCCGGACATCGAACAGTTCATCGACTGGAAGGTGCTGGAAGAGCAGAAGGTCGCGTCGATCGTCGCGGGATCGAAGATGCACGAGCGACAGCTCAACGCCATCTTCGCCGCGATCAAGGCCTGGGACGGCGACATGGCCGACGCCGTCGACCCGGGCAAGAATCCGGGTTTGAAGACCGCGCTGCGTGACGCGAAAAAGGTCTCGATCCCGGAAACATACATCAAGCGCGTGCTGGACTACGCCCGCCAGGGCTACACCTCGATCGAGTTTCCGACCTACGACACCGACTGGGACAGCGAGGCCTACAACTCTGTCTCCGGCCAGAATTCGAACAACTCGATCCGGGTCACCGACGCCTTCCTCAAGGCCGTCGAGGCCGACGGCGACTGGGATCTCATCAACCGCACCTCGGGCAAGGTCGCCAAGACCGTCAAGGCCCGCGACCTGTGGGAGAAGGTGGGCCACGCCGCGTGGGCCTGCGCCGACCCGGGCATCCAGTTCCACGACACAGTCAACGCCTGGCACACCTGCCCCGAAGACGGGCCGATCCGGGGGTCGAACCCCTGCTCGGAATACATGTTCCTCGACGACACCGCCTGCAACCTGGCGTCGATGAACCTGCTGCAGTTCTACCGCGACGGCCGTTTCGACGCCGAGGCCTACGTCCATGCCACGCGCCTGTGGACCGTCACGCTGGAGATCAGCGTGCTGATGGCGCAGTTCCCGTCCAAGGAGATCGCGCAGAAGTCCTACGACTTCCGCACCCTCGGCCTCGGCTACGCCAACATCGGCGGCCTCTTGATGAACATGGGGCTGGGCTACGACAGCGACGAGGGCCGGGCGATGGGCGCGGCGCTGACCGCGATCATGACCGGCGTCGCCTACGCCACCTCGGCCGAGATGGCGGGCGAGCTGGGCGCCTTCCCGGGGCACGAGCGCAACGCGCAGCACATGCTGCGGGTGATCCGCAACCACCGCCGCGCCGCCTATGGCGAGACGGACGGGTACGAGGCGATGAACGTGAACCCGGTTCCGTTCGACGCCGCCAACTGCCCGGACCAGCGCCTGGTCGCGCTGGCGAAGTCGTCCTGGGACGAGGCCCTCAGCCTCGGCGAGAAGAACGGCTACCGCAACGCGCAGGTGTCGGTCATCGCGCCTACGGGGACGATCGGCCTCGTCATGGATTGCGACACCACGGGCATCGAGCCGGACTTCGCGCTGGTGAAGTTCAAGAAGCTGGCCGGCGGCGGCTACTTCAAGATCATCAACCGCTCGGTCCCCGCCGCGCTCGAGACGCTGGGCTACTCCTCCTCGCAGATCGAGGAGATCATCTCCTACGCGGTCGGCCACAAGACGCTGGGCAACGCGCCGGGCATCAACCACACCTCGCTGGTCGGCCACGGCTTCGGCCAGGCCGAACTGGACAAGCTGGAAGCGGCGCTGCCGCAGGCCTTCGACATCCGGTTCGTCTTCAACCAGTGGACGCTGGGCGAGGAGTTCTGCACCCGGACCCTCGGTATCCCGGCGGCCAAGCTGGCCGACCCGACCTTCGACCTGCTGCGCCACCTCGGCTACAGCAGGAAGGACATCGAGGCCGCGAACGACCACGTCTGCGGGACGATGACGCTGGAAGGCGCGCCGTACCTCAAGGACGAGCATCTCAGCGTGTTCGACTGCGCCAACCCCTGCGGCAAGAAGGGCAAGCGCTACCTCAGCGTCGGCAGCCACATCCACATGATGGCCGCGGCCCAGTCCTTCATCTCGGGCGCGATCTCCAAGACGATCAACATGGCCAACCACGCCACGATCGAGGATTGCCAGAAGGCGTACGAGCTGTCGTGGTCGCTCGGCGTGAAGGCGAACGCCCTCTACCGCGACGGCTCCAAGCTGTCGCAGCCGCTGGCCTCCGCGCTGGTGGAGGACGACGACGAGGCGGCCGAGGTGCTGGAGAGCGGCACCAACCACGAGAAGGCGACCGTCCTGGCCGAGAAGATCGTCGAGAAGATCATCGTCAAGGAGATGGTCCGCTCGCACCGCGAGAAGATGCCCGAGCGGCGGCGCGGCTACACCCAGAAGGCGGTGGTCGGCGGCCACAAGGTCTATCTGCGGACCGGCGAGTACGGCGACGGTAGCTTGGGCGAGATCTTCATCGACATGCACAAGGAAGGCGCCGGCTTCCGCGCGATGATGAACAACTTCGCCATCGCGGTGTCGGTCGGCCTGCAGTACGGCGTGCCGCTGGAGGAGTTCGTGGACGCCTTCACCTTCACCAAGTTCGAGCCGGCCGGGATGGTGCAGGGCAACGACAGCATCAAGTCGGCGACCTCGATCCTCGACTACATCTTCCGCGAACTGGCGGTGAGCTACCTCGACCGCACCGACCTCGCCCACGTGAAGCCGTCCGGCGTCACCTTCGACGAACTCGGCCGCGGCGAGGAGGAGGGCAAGTCGAACGTCCGCGAGGTGAACGAGAGCGCGGCGTCGAAGAGCCTGGAAGTGCTGAAGCAGGTGGCGAGCGCCGGCTTCACCCGGGGGCGGCTGCCTCAGGAGCTGATGGTGCTGAACGGCGGCATGTCGGGCGTGGCCCCGGCGGCGCTGTCGGGCCTGTCGGTCACGACCGAGGCGCAGACGGCCGTCGCGACGGTCAGCATCTCGGCCCGCGACAAGGCCAAGATGCAGGGCTACGAGGGCGACCCCTGCGGCGAATGCGGCAACTACACGCTGGTGCGCAACGGCACCTGCATGAAGTGCAACACCTGCGGCGGGACGTCGGGCTGCAGCTGACGGAGGAGGTGACCATGGCCGATGGCGACTACTGGACGACCAGGCACGAGGACGGCTGGCAGGTGAAGCGCGAGGGCGCGAGCCGGGCGAGTTCGGTCCACGGAACGCAGGCGGAGGCGTGGGAGGAGTGCAAGCGCCTCGCCCGCGGAGCGAAGTGCGAGGCGTACCTGCAGGGCGAGGACGGGCAGATCCGCGAGCGCAACACCTATGGTCACGACCCCCGGGACATCCCGGGCTGAGACAACGAGATCCGGCGCGGGCTCTGCCCGCCCCGGCGCGGATCGGGCCGCAGGCAGAAAACCGGGCGGTACCAACAAATCGAGCCTGATCAGCGAACCTCAGGGCCCCTTCGGGGGCCCTTTTTCTTGGGGCCAGCTGTGCGAGCGGCCATCGGACGGCCGGGGTCTCCGGCACGTCCGCGGTAGTCATCGCCTGTCACGTCAGGCGACAGGCTCGGTGCCGTGCGATGGGCCTTCAGGTAGGTCGCGTCGATCATCACCGTCTTCGGCGCGGTGCCCTCCGCGGCCAGAGCTATCGCCACGGCCGTCGCGAGCGCGAACTGGTCGGCACGTTCGGCACGGAGATCGTCAGCGTGCCCCGCGCCCGTATTGAGGGCGAGGACGGCAAGACCACGAAATGGCGCTCGAAGGCGCTGCCGCGCTACCAGCGGCTGACGAAGCGCGCCGAGGCGCTGATCGCCGCGGTCTACCTCGCCGGGACCAACACACGGCGGGTGAAGCGGGCGCTTTACGGCCTGTTCCAGGGCGCGGTCGGCAAGGACGTCGTCAGCCGGGCCTGGCGGAAGGTGAAGGTCGACTGGGACGCATGGTGTGCGCGCAGCCTCGCCGAGGAAGACATCGTCCGCCTGATCCTCGACGGCACGGTGATCCGGACCCGGCTGGACAATAAGGCCACGAACATCTCCGTGCTGGCGGCCATTGGCGTGCGCCGCGACGGCCAGAAGATCCTGCTGTCCATCCGGCACATGGGCGGGGAGAGCACCGGGGCGTGGCGCCAGTTCCTCGACGATCTCGACGCCCGCGGGCTGAAGCGCCCCGACTTCGTCATCGTGGACGGCGCGCCGGGGCTCGAGGCCGCGCTCACCGCGCTCTGGGGCGCCGAGTTGCCGATCCAGCGCTGCACCGTGCACAAGCACCGCAACCTGCTCGGACACGCGCCCAAGCACCTGCATGACGAGCTGACCGAGGATTACCGCGACATGATCTACGCCGCGACTGCCGCCGAGGTGGAGAGCCGCCGCAAGGCGTTCCTGCGCAAATGGCGCCTCAAGTGCCGGGCCGTCGCCGACAGCCTCTAGGAAGCCGGGGAGCGGCTGTTCGCCTACACCCGCCTCGATCCGTCGCAATGGAAATCGGCGCGGACAACCAACGCCATCGAGCGGTTCAACGAGGAATTCCGACGCCGCATCAAGACCCAGACCGTCCTGCCCTGCACCGAGACCGTGCCCATGCTGCTCTGGGCGCTTCTCGCCTCCGGCCAGATCTGCATGCGCAAGTCGACGGGTGGGAGACCCTGTCTCAGCCCATCGAACCCCTTCGCCCTTGACCAAGCCGCCTGAACAGGCCGAAGTCATCACGCTCGGAGAACGACGGTCGAGAATTTCAACCAGTTCCCAGACACGACCGACCATTACCCCCTGAATAAATGCCTTGGTGCGACCGGGCCATCAGATCAAGCCGCTGATGGGCCGACGACGTTTCGAGAAACTCGATGAACCGGATGAGGGTGACGGTGTAGAAATCCGCTACTTCGTCAGCGCTGCCTACGTCGGTCGGCGACTTCGACCAGAGGAAGGCCTGGTCGTGATAAGCTCGGAGGCTACGTGTTTTGAGGTCTTGAATAATTGCGATCTTGCTGGCGCTGAGATGCATTCAGATTGTCCCTTTTCGGATACCGGAATCTGAGCGGCTCGAGCGAGCCGGGCCGATGCCGGAGTGGCGGCCCCAATCCGAAGATCGGGGACCCAGACTTCAGGTCGGCAGGGTGGCGGCGAGGTCACTCAGTCGCGCGCCGTGCCAGCGGAGCGATGCCGCATACCGATCCTCAGGAGTATCGATCTCAACGAGAAGGTCGCGCTGTCGCGCAGCACCTTTCCGACGCGCGCCGGATCCGCGGCGAAGACCAGATCGCTCATCTCGGTGAGGCGGCGGGCCAGGATCTTCGCGTCGGCCGGGAGATGGGTGCGCAGCGAAAACCGGAGGAACGACTTTTTTCGATGGGGTTCGGATCTGTCGTCCTCGGACGCAGAGCCGGGGTTGTCCTTCTTCATCAGGTAACGGGGCAGACGTCTGCGCCAGCAATAACCGGTTCGGCGGCTTTCGAGGTGGGGCGGCAAGCTCCGATTCCGGGGCGTGGGAATGCCCTCCTGTGCGCACGTTGTGCTCCGCCGTGTGCACCCGAATGTGCACCTCGTCGTCGAGCTTCGATGCTGGAACTCGGAAATCCTATAATTTCAGAGGCTTACTGGGGAGTTGGCTCCGGCGGTAGGGATCGAACCTACGACCAATTGATTAACAGTCAACTGCTCTACCGCTGAGCTACGCCGGAACACCGGGGCGCGATATAGCAAGGGGGCTCGGGGGCGTCCAGAGGGGCGGGGGCGAAAAATCGGGGGTGGCGTCAGGTCAGGCGCCAGGCAGTGTCGGGCGCAGCCGGTCCGTCGGGGCGGACGGTGGATTTCCGCATGAGGTCAACGAGATGGGCGAGGACGTTGCGGGCAGCGGCGGGCAGGAGGGCGGGCGGCGTGTCCACGTAGAGGCGGGCGGCGAGGGTGGCGGCGGTGGCGGGGCCGGTTGCGAGGACGGCGAGGATCTCGGCCTCCCGCATGCGGCGGTGGTCCATCAGCCAGCGGGTGCGGGCGGGGCCGTCGTCGATCGCCGGGCCGTGGCCGGGCAGGTAGCGGCGGGCGCCGGTGGCGAGGAGGCGCTCGCACGAGGCCATGAAGTCGGTCAGGTCGCCGTCCGGCGGCGAGATCAGGGTCGAGGCCCAGCCCATGACGTGGTCGCCGGTGAAGGCGGCGTCCCGGTACAGCAGGCAGATGTGGCTGCCGAGGTGGCCTGGTGTGTGCAGGACGCGCAGGTCCCAGCCGTCACCGGACACACCCTCGCCGTCCGCCACGGTCCGGTCGGGCACGAAGCCGCGGTCGAGGCCCTCGCCGCCGCCGAGCGCGCCCGTGCCGGCCAGCGCCTGCATCGCCGGGCTCCGCCCGTCGGTGGCGCGGCCCCAGGCGAGCATGGGAGCGCCGGTCCTGGCCGCGAGGCGGGGGGCGAGGGCGGAATGGTCGCCGTGGGCGTGGGTGACGAGGATGTGCGACACCGGGCGGCCGTCCAGCACGCCGAGAATCGCGGCCATGTGCGCCGGGTCGTCCGGACCGGGATCGATCACCGCGACCGACCGGGTGCCGAGGAGATAGGTGTTCGTCCCCCAGTACGTCATCGGCGAGGGGTTGGGCGCGACGAGGCGCACCAGTCCGGGCGACAGCTCGACGGGGCGGTCCGCCCGTGGCTCGTCCATGCGTTCCCCCTTTCTCTGTCGCGGGGCCGGGGCTAGCGTCCGGCCATGGCACTGGACTGGCTCAAGAACGGGCTGCCGCGCAACCTCTACGGACGCGCCGCGCTGATCCTCGTGGTGCCGGTGGTGATCCTGCAGCTCACCTTCTCGGTCGGGTTCGTGCAGCGGCACTTCGCGGACGTCACGCGGCAGATGACGCGATCGGTGCTGTACGAGCTGCGCTACCTCGTGGACGAGGTGTCGGCTGCGGGGACGGCGGAGCGCGCACTGCGCGAGGTCGCGGAAGTGTCGGCCGCGCTCGACCTGTCGGTGACGCTGCCGGCGGGACCGGCGCCGGCGGCCGACAGCTGGCGCTGGCGCGACCTGACGGCGCCGCGGGTGGTGGCGGTCCTGCGCGAGGGGCTGCCGGGGCTGCTCGCCGCGCGGTTGCCGGACAGCCAGGTGGTGGATCTCTGGATCGAGGTGCCGCAGGGGGTGATGGAGGTGCGCTTCGATCGGGCGCGGGTGTCGGCGTCGAACCCGCACCAGCTGCTGGTGCTGACGCTGGGCCTGGCGCTGCTGATGACGGGGATCGCGTACGTCTTCCTGCGCAACCAGCTGCGGCCGATCAAGCGGATGGCGGCGGCGGCGACCGAGTTCGGCCGCGGGCGGATCGTGCCCTACGCGCCGTCGGGGGCGACGGAGGTGCGGGCGGCGGGGGCCGCGTTCCTCGACATGCGCAACCGGATCGAGCGGCAGCGCGAGACGCGCACGATGATGCTGTCGGGGGTGAGCCACGATCTGCGCACGCCGCTGACGCGGCTGCGCCTCGGCCTTTCGATGCTGCCGGAGGACGAGGCGGCGCCGCTGATCCGCGACGTGGAGGAGATGCAGAGGCTGACCGACGCCTTTCTCGACTTCGCCCGCGGCGACGCGGAGGGCGAGATGGGGCGCGGCGATCCCGCGGAGATCGCGGCGTCGGTGGTGGCGGACGCGGTGAGGACCGGCGCGGCGGCGGCGCTGCGGCCGGTGGAGGGGGAGGCGGCGGAGGTGGCGCTGCGGCCCGTGGCGGTGCGGCGGGCGCTGGAGAATCTGCTGTCGAACGCCCTGCGCCACGGCACCCGCGCCGAGGTGGCGGTGGCGTTCGGAGAGAAGTCGGTGCGGCTGACGGTGGAGGATGACGGGCCCGGCATCCCGCCCGAGGCGCGGGGCGAGGCGATCCGGCCGTTCACCCGGCTGGATCCCGCCCGGAACCAGGACCGTGGCTCGGGGGTGGGGCTGGGCCTCGCCATCGTGGCCGACATCGCGCGGGCGCATGGCGGCGCGCTGCGGCTGGGCGAGAGCGAGCGGCTGGGGGGGCTGAAGGCGGATCTGGTGATCGCGCGGTGAGGGGGGCGGTGCCGGTGAGGCCGACCGATCCTGCCCGGTCCGATTGCGTCACGTCCAAGCGGCGCTTCTGACTGACCTCGCGACAAATGCGCCGTCCCCGCGACCCGCCCGCCCGGCGCGACCAGCGACGGGCCGCGCCCGCCCCTCCCGGGGGGCGGGCGCCCCCGCGGCGTTCTGCGAGACAGGAGCGTCGTCCGGTGTGGAGGGATAAAACGCGCGTCACCGGCGCTGCGAGGCGCCCACCCAGGGGCGGTCGCGGCCCGTCGCTGGCCGCTGGTCGCTGGAGAAGGCGGCGAGGACGACTGTCGCGGTCGGCGTTTCGTGGCTTCCCGTTCGATCGGGGCAGCGCCGGAGGTTCGCGGCACGCCGTTGCACCCCTGGTAGGCCCGGCAGGATTCGAACCTGCAACCAAACCGTTATGAGCGGTCTGCTCTGACCGTTGAGCTACGGGCCCCCGCCCGACCTATGACCGCCGCCCCCCGCACGGTCAAGTTGCCGCTGGAAAAGGCGGGGCCGCTGCGCTAGGCGGGCCGCGACCGACGGACGGGGGCTGCGATGACGGGCAAGAACGGGCTCACCTATGCTCAGGCGGGCGTGGACATCGACGCCGGCAACGCCCTGGTCGAACGGATCAAGCCCGCGGCGAAGTCCACCGACCGGCCGGGTACGGTGTCCGGCCTCGGCGGCTTCGGCGCGCTCTTCGACCTCAAGGCCGCGGGCTACACCGATCCGGTCCTCGTCGCGGCGACGGACGGGGTGGGCACCAAGCTGCGGATCGCGATCGAGACGGGGGAGGTCGATACGATCGGCATCGACCTCGTCGCGATGTGCGTGAACGACCTCGTCTGCCAGGGCGCGGAGCCGCTGTTCTTCCTCGACTACTTCGCCACCGGCAAGCTGGAGGTCGACGCCGCCGCCCGCATCGTCGAGGGGATCGCGGCCGGCTGCCGCGCCTCGGGCTGCGCGCTGATCGGCGGCGAGACGGCCGAGATGCCGGGCATGTATCACGGCGGCGACTTCGACCTCGCCGGCTTCGCGGTCGGGGCGATGGAGCGGGGGACGGCGCTGCCGGCCGGCGTGGCGGAGGGCAACGTGCTGCTGGGGCTGGCCGCGGACGGGGTCCATTCCAACGGATATTCGCTGGTGCGGCGGATCGTGGAGGGAGCGGGCCTCGGCTGGACCGACCCGGCGCCGTTCGCCGACGGACCGCTCGGGCCCGCGCTCCTGACGCCGACGCGGCTCTATGTCCGGCCGGCGCTGGCGGCGATCCGGGCGGGGGGCGTGCGCGCGCTCGCCCACATCACCGGTGGCGGGCTGACCGAGAACCTGCCGCGGGTCCTGCCCGAGGGCCTGGGCGCGACGATCGACCTTTCCGCGTGGCGCCTGCCGCCGGTCTTCGCCTGGCTGGCGCAGGAGGGCGGGCTGGAGACGGCGGAGCTGCTGAAGACCTTCAACGCCGGGATCGGCATGGTCGTGGTCGCCGACGCCGCGCGGGCCGACGCGGTGGCGGCGCTGCTGGAAGGCGAGGGCGAGGCGGTCCACCGGCTCGGCACCGTCACGGCGGGGCAGGGCGTGACCTACGAGGGTGCGCTGGCGTGAGGAAACGCACCGCGATCCTGATCTCGGGGTCGGGATCGAACATGGCCCGCCTGGTCGAGGACATGGCCGACAAGGGCCATCCGGCGCAGCCGGTGCTGGTGGTCTCGAACGTGCCGGAGGCGGGCGGCCTCGCCAAGGCGCGCAGGCTGAACGTGCCGACCTTCGTCGTCGATCACCGGGCCCACGGCGGCCGGGCCGGCTTCGAGGCCGAGCTCGACCGCGTCCTGCGCGCCGCGCGGGCCGAGATCGTCTGCCTCGCCGGGTTCATGCGCGTCCTGTCGGGCGACTTCGTCGCCGGGTGGGAAGGCAGGATGCTGAACATCCACCCCTCGCTGCTGCCGAGGCACCGCGGCCTCGATACCCACGCCCGTGCGCTGGCCGAGGGCGATGCCCGCCACGGCTGCACCGTGCACGAGGTGACCGCGGCACTCGACGACGGCCCGGTCCTGGGACAGGCGTCGCTCGACGTGATCCCGGGCGAGACGCCGGAGGCGCTCGCCGCGCGGGTGCTGCGGCTGGAGCATCGGCTCTACCCGGCCGTCCTGCGCCGCTTCGCCGCCGGCGACACGACTCCGGTCCTCCTCTGAGGCGCTGCCGACGCCTTTCCTTGGCGCGCGCGACGGCCTAAAAGCCGGGAACCGCCGGCGCGGGATCAAGAAGAACCGAGCGACAGGACCAGATGCAGACGATCACCACCACCGACGCGCTGGCCGCGTTCTGCGCTCGCGCGGCCGGCCACCCCTACGTCACCGTCGATACCGAGTTCCTGCGCGAGCGGACCTACTATTCCAAGCTCTGCCTGATCCAGCTCGCCCATCCCGGCGAGGACGAGGACAGCGCGGTGCTCGTCGATCCGCTGGTCGAGGGGCTGAGCCTCGATCCCCTGTACGACCTGTTCCGCGATCCCGGCGTCGTGAAGGTGTTCCACGCCGCGCGGCAGGATCTGGAGATCTTCTTCGTCGACCGCGGCGTGATCCCGGCGCCGCTGTTCGACACGCAGGTCGCGGCGATGGTCTGCGGCTACGGCGAGCAGGTCGGCTACGAGACGCTGGTGCGCAAAATCGCCAAGGCCGAGATCGACAAGTCCTCGCGCTTCACCGACTGGTCGCGGCGGCCGCTGACCGAGGCGCAGCTGCGCTACGCGCTGGCGGACGTGACGCATCTGCGGGTGATCTACGAGGAACTGTCGGAGCGGCTGGACCGCACCGGCCGCGCCCGCTGGGTCGAGGAGGAGATGGGGGTGCTGACCGACCCCGCCACCTACCGCGTCGATCCCGACGAGGCGTGGCAGCGGGTGAAGACGCGCACCAACTCCGGCCGCTTCCTGGCCATCGTGCGCGAGCTGGCGAAGTTCCGCGAGGTCTATGCCCAGACCCGCGACGTGCCCCGCAGCCGCGTGTTCAAGGACGACGCGCTGGTCGAGCTCGCCTCGACCAAGCCGACCACCGAGAAGGACCTCGGCCGCTCGCGCCTGCTGCTGCGCGAGGCGCGGCGGGGGGACATCGCGGACGGCATCCTCGCCGCGGTGAAGGCCGGTCTCGAGACGCCGCCCGAGGACCAGCCGCGCCCGGACCGCACGCGCGAGCAGCAGCAGGTGAACCCGGCGCTGGCGGACCTTCTGCGCGTGCTGCTGAAGGCACGGGCCGAGCGGGAGAACGTGGCGGCGAAGCTGATCGCCTCGGCCGCCGACCTCGACGCGATCGCCAGCGGCGAGCGGGACGTGGCGGCGCTGAACGGCTGGCGTCACGAGGTTTTCGGCGCCGAGGCGCTGATGCTGTGCGAGGGCAAGGTGGCGCTCGCGGCGAAGGGGCCGAACGTGGTGACGGTGGCGCTGTAGGGGCGGCGTTCGATCGCCCCGCCCCGGCCCTGAGTCGGGGCCCCGACGGCACGGGAGCGCCCTGATCGGAGAGGCCCCGGGTCAGGCCCGGGGCGGGTATTTCGGGGGGCCGGCGCCGTGCTCTGCGCCCCTCGCGCCGGGGAATTCGGCGCTGCGCCCTGCGCCCGTTCGCGCCTCGGCTCGGCGCCACGTGCGTGTCCTACCGTCAGCGCCGCGCTTCGCGTCCGTTCGTCTGACCGACCACCCGGATCGCGCTGATCCCGGCCAGCTCGCGCGCCTCGAACGAGCGCGCCACCGTCACCGTGCGGGTCCGCTCCGGTCCGCCGGGCGGTACCTGCGGCGGCTGTTCCACCCGGAACTCCAGCACCAGCGTCCCGCCGGAGACCCCGCGGGGCACGAGGTCGGCGTTGTAGACGCCCTGCGTCGCGGCGGTGCCGGTGGCGCGGACGATGGCGCCGCGGGGCGTGCGCTCCACACTCATCTCGTCCACCTGTGCGATGGCGGGCCGGGTGTCGGCGACCACCGCCACGTCTGCCGTCGTCACGAGGGGGCGGCGCGTGGCGGGGTCCGGCGCAGTGGCCATCACCTCGGTCGAGCCGCCGAACCAGCCGAACGGGTTGAGCGGCGAATTCGCCAGCCGGGCGCAACCGGGGGCGGCGCCGAGGGCGGCGAAGGCGAGGAGAAGGGGCAGGGTGCGCATCGGTGTCTTCGTCTTGGGGTCGCCCGACCGGGGGTAGCCGAAACCCGGCCGCATGGGAAGCGCCGGGCTGGACGCCCTCTCCCGCGGCTCCTATGTCGGGGCCTCAGCGACACGGGCCTCAGCGTTACGGGCCGCAGCAGGATTTGGGGGAAGACCCATGGCCACCGAGGCCTTCGAGGAGATCGCCGAGACCTTCGCCTTCCTGGACGACTGGGAAGAGCGATACCGGCACGTCATCGAGCTCGGCCGCGAGATGCCGCCGCTCGACGACGCGCTGAAGGTGCCGGCGACGAAGGTGAAGGGCTGCGCCAGCCAGGTCTGGCTGGTGCCGCGGATCGAGGCCGGGCGCTACGACTTCGCCGGCGAATCCGACGCGATGATCGTGAACGGCCTGATCGCCATCCTGCACGCGCTCTATGCCGGGGTGCCGGTGGCCGAGGTGCCGGGGCTGGACGCCGAGGGCGAGCTGGGGCGGCTCGGCCTGCAGGGCCACCTGTCGTCGCAGCGCTCCAACGGGCTGCGCGCGATGGTGGAGCGGATCCGCCGAACGGCGGCGGAGGCAGCCTAGCCGATCCGCGCGGCGATGCCCGAGGGGTGCGAGGGCGTGGACCAGAACTCACTTGCGAAGGGCGGCAGCCGCGCCAGCGCCCGGTCGATGTCGGGCGCCCGGACCTGCCGGCGCAGCGCGACGGCGCAGGCCTCGACCGCATTGTCCGGCGTCAGGTTGTGGTCGGGCCGCAGCGCCCTGGCCTCCGCCGTCCAGTCGGCGCGGGTGCCGGGCGCGGCCGTCGGCGCGCCCGTGTCCCACCCTTCGACGAAGATCGCCCGCACCACCGCCGGCAACATGTCCGCGAAGCCCAGCGCCTCGGCCACCGTCAGCCGACGGCGGAAGGCGTGGAGGACGCCCTGGATCGCGGTGTAGGCGGAATTGTCCGAGACGAGGTCCGTCTCGGCGCGAAAGTCGTCCAGGAACCGCCGCCACTCGGCGCTCGCGTGGCGGTAGGTCCAGGGCATCGGCATCGGCAGGATCTCAGGGAAGGGGGCGGTAGAGGATGTGCAGGCCGACCCGCCCCTCGCGGGGGTGGTCGAAGCCGCCGGGGATCGTGCCCACGATGTCGAAGCCGAGGTCGGCGTACAGCTTCAGCGCGCCGCGGTTGCTCTCGGCCACCGCGTTGAACTGCAGCCCGGCGAAGCCGTCCGCCGCCAGCCGCTCCAGCGAGTCCACCACCAGCGCCCGCCCCACGCCGCGCCCCTGCGCGTCCGCTGCGACCATGTAGCTGGCATTCGCGATGTGGGCGCCGGGCCCCGCGCGGTTCGGCCCCATGTGGGCGGTGCCGAGCACCCGGCCGTCCACCTCCGCCACCGTGACGTGCGTGGAGGGCGGGCCGCACCAGAAGTCCTTCGCCTCCGCCTCCCCCATGCCGGGATCGACCGTATAGGCCTCGCCCGCCCGCACGACCGGCTCCACGATCGCCCAGATCGCTGGCCAGTCGGCGTCGGTCGCTGGCCGGACGGTCACGGTCACGCTGCTTCCGCCTTCTCCAGCTTCTCCAGCGCCGCCATCCACATTGCCTCGGCCCGGCGCAGGCCGTCCATCACCTCGGCATACTTGCGGTTCCAGGTCTCCAGCTCGCCCGCGCGGCCGTCCTCGTAGAGCGCGGGATCGGCCAGCTTCTTCGCCAGCCGGTCGCGCATCTCCTCGATCTTGTTCACCCGCTCCTCGCATTTGCGGACCTCGGCCTTCAGCGCCAGCATCGCCTCGCGCGTCGGCTTCGGCGCCCTGGGCGGGGCCGGTCTGTCCTTCGCCGGCGCGTCCGGCGTCAGCAGCATGCGGCGATAGGCGGCGAGGTCGTCCTCGAAGGGCGTGACGCGGCCGTCCTTCACCAGCCACAGCAGGTCCGCGACCAGCGACAGCAGGTGCATGTCGTGGCTGACGAGGATCACGGCGCCCGAATAGGCCGCCAGCGCCTCGATCAGCGCCTCGCGGCTCTCGATGTCGAGGTGGTTGGTCGGCTCGTCGAGGATCAGGAGGTGCGGCGCCTCGATGGTGGCCAGCAGCAGCGACAGCCGGGCCTTCTGGCCGCCCGACAGGCGCCCGACCTCGGTCTCGGCCTGCGCTGCCATCAGGCCGAAGCCGGCGAGCCGCGCCCGCAGCTTCGGCTGCGGCGTCTCGGGCAGGGCGCGGATCAGGTGCTGCAGCGGCGTCTCGTCGATGCGCAGCTCGTCCACCTGGTGCTGCGCGAAGTAGCCGACGCGCAGCTTGCCGGACGCGTGCACGCGGCCTGCCATCGCCTCCAGCTTGCCGGCCAGCAGCTTGGCGAAGGTCGACTTGCCCTCGCCGTTGCGGCCCAGCAGCGCGATCCGGTCGTCCTGGTCGATCCGGAGGTCGAGCCGCGACAGGACCGTCCGCTCGCCGTAGCCGACGGCCGCGCCTTCCATCCGCACGATGGGCGGCGACAGCTCCTCCGGCTCTGGAAAGGTGAAGACGGTGCGCGCTGCGTCCTCGGGCACGCGGATCGTCTCCATCTTCTCCAGCATCTTCACCCGGGACTGCGCCTGCCGGGCCTTGGACGCCTTGGCCTTGAACCGGTCGACGAAGGATTGCAGGTGGGCGCGGGCCGCCTCCTGCTTCTTCGCCTGCGCCATCAGGTTGGCCCGCCGCTCGGCCCGCTGGCGGGCGAACTGGTCGTAGGGCCCGGTCCAGTAGGTGAGCGTCCGGTTCTCCAGGTGCAGGATGCCGGTGACCGAGCGGTTCAGCAGCTCGCGGTCGTGGCTGACGACCAGCACCGTGTGCGGATACTTCGCGATGTAGCTCTCCAGCCAGAGCGCGCCCTCGAGGTCGAGATAGTTCGTCGGCTCGTCGAGGAGCAGGAGATCCGGCTGCGCGAACAGGACCGCGGCGAGCGCCACGCGCATCCGCCAGCCGCCCGAGAAGGCCGAGCAGGGCTGCGTCACCTCGTCCTGGGTGAAGCCGAGGCCACGGAGGATGGTGGAGGCGCGCGCCTCCGCGCTCCACGCGTCGATGTCGGCGAGGCGGGTCTGGATCTCGGCGATGCGGTGGGCGTCTGTCGCCTCTTCGGCCATCAGCGCCGCCCGCTCGGTGTCGGCGGCCAGCACGGTGTCGAGGAGCGAGACGTCGGACCCCGGCACCTCCTGCGCGACGCCGCCGATGCGGGCGCCCTTCGGCACCTCGATCTCGCCGCCGTCCAGCGTCAGCTCGCCCCGGATCAGCCGGAACAGGGTGGTCTTGCCGGTGCCGTTGCGGCCGACGAGGCCGACCTTGTGGCCGGCGGGGATCGTCGCCGAGGCACCCTCGAACAGGGGCCGGCCCTCGACCGAATAGGAGATGTCCGCGATCTTCAGCATGGGGCGCGGAGTGGCAGAGCCGGGGCGGGCCGTCAATCGCGCCGCGCGGCAGGCGGGAACCGGGACCGCGGAGCCGGTCGTTGGAGACCCCATGGACAGACGCCCCCGCACCTTCGGCGACGTCGTGGCGCTCATCGCGGCCACCGACCTCGGCGACAGCCCCGACGAGATGAGGGCCGGTTTCGCGCGCCTCGCCGGTCCACAGCCCGGTGCGGAAGCGCTGCGCCTCGGCCCGGTGGAGGCATTGGCCGTGGGGCAGGGGCCGACGCTGCTGTGGTTCCACGGCGGCGGCTATGTCTTCGGTGCGCCCGGGACGCATCTGGCGCTGGCGCACGGGCTGGCGGCGGGGAACGTGCGGGTGGTGCTGCCCGGCTATCGGCTGGCGCCGGAGCATCCCTGGCCGGCGATGCTGGACGACGCGCTGGCGGCGCTGGATGCCCTCGACGGCAAGGTGATCCTCGGCGGCGACAGCGCGGGCGGGCACCTGGCGCTGAACGTCGCGCTTCAGCGGCCGGGGAGGGCGGCGGGCCTGGCACTGATCTCGCCCAACACCGACCGCACGGGGCGGAGCACGACCCGCGGGCGCGAGACCGACCTGATGAACGACGACGCCACCGACGCCCGCCTCGCCGCGATGGCGATGCCGGGGATGGCGCCGGAAGACCCGGCCGCCTCGCCGCTGCTGGCGGACCTCTCGGGCCTGCCGCCGCTGCACCTGGAGCTGGCGGGCGACGAGATCCTGCTGGACGACGGGCTGCTGCTGGCGCGGGCGGCGGCGCTGGCGGGCGCCCGCGTCTCGCTGCACGTGACGCCGGAGATGTTCCATCTCTTTCCGCTCTGGCCGGACGCGATCCCGGAGGGGCAGGCGGCACTCGCGCGCATCGCCACCTTCGCGCGACGCTTGTCCGGGGTGGGACCGGGGCTCTAGGCTGGCGGCGATTTCAGTCAGGAGTTCTTCGCCATGCGCCTTTCCTTCCTCGCCCTCGCGCCCTGCCTCTCCCTCGCCGCGCCCGTCGCGGCGCAGGACTACGTCACCTTCCACTCGCCGTCCGGCAACATCCACTGCGCGATGCATGCGCGAAACTACGTCGCCGTCCGTTGCGACATTCTCGAGGGCACGCTCAGCTTCCCGCAGCGCCCCGCGGATTGCGACCTCGACTGGGGCCGCGCGTTCGAGGTGGGCGCGGCCGGTCCGGGTCAGCCGATCTGCCACGGCGACACCGTGATCCACAACGACTCGCCCGTGCTGCCCTATGGCCAGCAGATCGCCTTCGGGCCGTTCACCTGCACCTCCGAGATGTCGGGCGTCACCTGCACCAACCAGGGTGGCCACGGCTTCACCCTGCGCCGGGCGGCGCAGCAGGTGTTCTGACCCTCCCTCTCATCGAGCCATAAATATCCCCAGGGGGAGGCCGGCGTCAGCCGGACGGGGGCGGGACGCCCCCCGCGCCAAGGAGCGTGCGCCGCAAGGCGCGCCGCCGGATCGCCGGCTCTTTCCTTCCTCGGCGGGGCCATGCTAGGCGGGCGCCCGAACCCACGACCCCCTTTTGCAGGAAGACCAAGATGGCCACCGAACGCACCCTGTCGATCATCAAGCCCGACGCGACCCGCCGCAACCTCACCGGCAAGATCAACGCCAAGTTCGAGGATGCAGGCCTGCGCATCGTGGCGCAGAAGCGGATCCACCTGACCAAGGCGCAGGCGGGCGAGTTCTACAAGGTCCACGCCGCCCGCCCGTTCTACGACGAGCTGACCACCTTCATGGCGTCCGAGCCGGTGGTGGTGCAGGTGCTGGAAGGCGAGAGCGCGATCCAGAAGAACCGCGACGTGATGGGCGCGACCAATCCCGCCGACGCCGCGCCCGGCACGATCCGCGCCGAGTTCGCCGAGTCGGTCGGCGAGAACTCGGTCCACGGCTCGGACGCGCCGGAGACTGCGAAGGAAGAGATCTCGTTCTTCTTCTCCGGCCTCGAACTGGTCGGCTGAGACGACGCGCGGGGTCCCGGCCGGTCCGGGACCCCGCCGCCCCGATCACCCGTCCCGGCCTCGAGCCGGGACCTGGATCGGGCAAAGCGCCCCATCTGCGCGGGGCCCCGGGTCAGGCCCGGGGCGGGTCGTCCGGGGCAGCGCCGCCGCCCCAGACTACTCCAACCGCCCCTCCGCCGTGATCCGCGTCGCGCCCCGCAGGTACGGATGCAGCGCCTCCGGCAGCGTCACCGAGCCGTCCTCCTCCTGCCCGTTCTCCAGCACCGCGATCAGCGCCCGGCCCACGGCGAGGCCGGAGCCGTTCAGCGTGTGCACGTACTCCGGCTTGCCGCCGTCCGCCGGCCGGTAGCGGCCGTTCATCCGCCGCGCCTGCCAGTCGCCGCAGGTCGAGACCGAGCTGATCTCGCGGTAGGTGTTCTGTCCCGGCAGCCAGACCTCCAGGTCGTGGGTCCGCCGCGCGCCGCCGCCCATGTCTCCGGTCGACAGCTTCATCACCCGGTAGGGCAGCTCCAGCGCCTCCAGCACGCTCGCCGCGCAGCGGGTCATCCGCTCGTGCTCGGCCTCGGACTGGTCGGGGGTGCAGATGGTGACCATCTCCACCTTCTCGAACTGGTGCTGGCGCAGCATGCCGGCGGTGTCGCGCCCCGCGCTGCCGGCCTCGGAGCGGAAGCAGTTGGTGTGCGCCACCATCCGCCACGGCAGGCGGGCGGCGTCGACGATCTGCCCGTGCACCATGTTGGTCAGCGTCACCTCGGCGGTCGGGATCAGCCACCACCCGGTCGTGGTCTGGTAGCTGTCCTCGCCGAACTTCGGCAGCTGGCCGGTGCCCAGCATCATTTCAGGCTTCACCAGCACCGGGGTGATCGTCTCCTCCAGCCCGTTCTGTTCGACATGGTGGTCGAGCATGAACTGCGCGAGCGCCCGGTGCAGGCGCGCGGCGGCCGAGCGCAGGACGACGAAGCGGCTGCCCGACAGCATCGCCGCGGCCTCGAAGTCGAGCTGGTCCTTCACGGCGGGGATCTCGTAGTGCTCCCGCGGGTCGAACGAGAAGTTGCGCGGCGCGCCCCAGCGGCTGAGCTCGACGTTCGAGTCCTCGTCGGCGCCCACGGGCACGTCGTCGTAGGGCAGGTTCGGGATCGTCAGGAGCAGCGCCTGCAGCTCGTCGTCCTTGGCCTTCGCCGCGTCGGCGAGGCGCTGGCCCTCTTCCTTGTGCTCGGCCACCTCGGCGCGGAGCCGCTGGAAGCGGTCCTCGTCGCCGGCGGCCTTCGCCGCGCCGATCTCCTTGCTGGCTCTGTTCTGCGCGGCCCGCAGCGTTTCGGCCTTGTGGATCAGGCCGCGCCGCTCCTCGTCGAGGGCGAGGATGGCCGGCGACATCGGCGCCATGCCCCGGGACGACAGCGCCGCGTCGAAGGCGGCGGGATTGTCGCGGATCTGGCGGATGTCGTGCATGGCACCTCTCCTCTTCGGGGGCCGGTTTCGGGTGCGGGCGATATGCCGCAAGGCGGGACGGAGGGGAACCGGGAAAAGGGGGCGCGTGGCACGGTGGCAGGGGCTGCGGATAGCGGACCCTGCCCGGAAGCAGCCGCGAAGCGACCCGGGCAGCGTCTGGCCGCCCCCCGGCCAGACGCTTCCTCGCCGCCTGCGGGACGATCGAAGGCGTCCGGCGAGCGGAGATGAAGCTCGACTATCGACGCGTCAGAGCGTCTGACCGCGGCCAGACGCCGCCCTTCTGTCGCTCGGAGCCCGACCGCGGCCGCGCCTCCCTGTCGCGCCCCCATCCCCATCGCCGATGCGGCCGACCGCCGCGTCAGCGCGGGCCCCTCTGGCCCCCGCGGGGAAGGATCCATATATGGCGCGCCAACGCCCCGGACGTTCGGTTGTCAAGGACAGGGGCCGGCACTAGGGTGCCGCGACTTTTTCGGGGGCCGTCCGCCGCCCCTCCACGGGAACGACCGGAAGGACCGTCATGCAAGGCCTCGAATCCCTCATTCCGCTGATCCTGATCTTCGCGATCATGTACTTCCTGCTGATCCGTCCGCAGCAGCGGAAGCTGAAGGAGCACCAGGCGATGGTCGGCGCGCTGCGCCGGGGCGACCAGGTCATCACCCAGGGCGGGCTGATCGGCAAGGTCACCAAGGTCCGCGACGACAACGAGATCGACGTCGAGCTGGCGCCGGGCGTCGTGGTCCGGGTCGTGCGCTCGACTGTCGCGCAGGTGGTCAGCAAGACCGAGCCCGCCAAGTCCTCGACCTGAGGCGACGGACATGCTGCACATCCCCCTCTGGCGACGCATCGTCATCCTCGGCATCTGCCTCGCGGGGATCGTGCTGGCGCTGCCGAACGCGTTTTACAGCCGGGTCGAGCTCGCGAACGATGCACGCGCCGGCATCGCCGCCGGCACCGCGGACGAGTCGGCGGCGGCCGACGCGGCGCTCTGGCCCGAATGGATGCCCCACGGCCTCGTCAACCTCGGCCTCGACCTGCGGGGCGGGGCGCACCTTCTCGCCGAGGTGCAGGTGGACGACGTCTATGCCAGCCGGATGGACGCGCTCTGGCCGGACGTGCGGGACGCGCTCGCGGCCGAGCGGGACACGCTCGGCTTCGTCACCCGGAACGAGGACGCGCCTGCGGGGCAGCTCTGGGTTTCCGTCGGCGACGAGGAGCAGACGCCCCGCGCGCTCGAGATCGTGCGCGGGCTTGCCCGGCCGGTCGCCAGCCTGACCGGCGCCGGCGCCACCGACCTGGAGGTCGTGGCGGAGAACGGCATCATCAAGGTCCAGCTCTCCGAGGCCGAGCGCGTCGCGACGGACAACCGCACCGTTCAGCAGGCGCTGGAGATCGTGCGCCGCCGGATCGACGAGGTCGGCACCCGCGAGCCGACGATTGCCCGGCAGGGCGACGACCGGATCCTGGTGCAGGTGCCGGGCGTCGGCTCGGCGCAGGAGGTGAAGGACATCATCGGCACCACGGCGCAGCTGACCTTCAACGCGGTCGTGCGCCAGACGGACGATGCCGACGCGACGGCCGGCACCGGGAACATGGTCGTCCCCGCCCTCGATCAGGAGGGCCTCTACTACGTGATCGAGCGGGCCCCCGTCGTCACCGGCGAGGAACTGGTGGACGCGCAGCCCGCCTTCGACCAGAACGGCCGCCCGGCGGTGAACTTCCGCTTCAACCCGGCGGGCGCCCGCGCCTTCGGCGACTACACGGCCGAGAATATCGGCCAGCCCTTCGCCATCGTCCTCGACGACGAGGTGATCTCGGCCCCGATCATCCAGAGTCACATCCCCGGCGGCTCGGGCATCATCACCGGCACCTTCACGGTCGAGGAGTCGACGCAGCTCGCCGTCCTGCTGCGCGCCGGCGCGCTGCCGGCCGAGCTGACGTTCCTGGAAGAGCGGACCATCGGCCCCGAGCTGGGGCAGGACAGCATCGACGCCGGCAAGATCGCCGGCATCGTCGGCCTCGTCGCCGTGGTGATCGTCATGATCGCGAGCTACGGCCTGTTCGGCGTCTTCGCGAGCGTCGCCCTGGGGGTCAACGTGGCGCTGCTGATGGGGCTGCTCAGCCTCATCGGGGCGACGCTGACGCTGCCCGGCATCGCCGGCATCGTGCTGACGATGGGCATGGCGGTGGACGCCAACGTCCTCGTGTTCGAGCGGATCCGCGAGGAGATGAAGACCGCCCGCGGCCCGGCCCGCGCCATCGAGCTCGGCTACGAGAAGGCGCTGTCGGCCATCGTCGACTCCAACTTCACCACCTTCATGACGGCGGTGATCCTGTTCACGTTGGGCGCGGGGCCGGTGCGCGGTTTCGCGATCACGCTGGGCCTCGGCATCCTGACCTCGGTCTTCACCGCGATCTTCGTGACGCGGCTGATGATCGTGATCTGGTACAACCGCCGCCGGCCCAAGACCATCGAGGTGTAGGATGCGACGTCTGAGGCTGGTTCCCGAGACCACCAACATCAACTTCTTCCGCTGGGCGGGCGTCACCTTCGGCGGTTCGGTCGTCGTGGCGGTGCTGTCGGTCCTGATGTTCTTCGCGATGGGGCTGAACTACGGCATCGACTTCACCGGCGGCACCTCGATCCGCACCGAGAGCACGCAAGGCGTCGACGTCGGCGCCTATCGCGCCGCGCTGGAGCCTCTCGGCCTCGGCGACGTGGTGATCTCGGAGGTGTTCGACCCGACCTTCGACGACGACGAGAACGTCGCCTCGATCCGGGTGCAGAACCAGGGCGGCGAAGGATCCATCGCGGCCTCGACGCTGGCCGAGATCGAGTCGGCGCTGGTCGCCGTCGATCCCGAGCTGCAGATCACCAGCACCGAGAGCGTCAGCGGCAAGGTCTCGAACGAGCTGATCTGGACCGCCGTCCTGGCCGTCACCGGCGCGATGGCGGCGATCTGCTTCTACATCTGGCTGCGGTTCGAGTGGCAGTTCGCGGTCGGCGCGCTGGTGGCGCTGCTGCACGACGTGCTGATCACCATCGGCGTCTTCTCCCTGCTGCAGCTGCGGTTCGACCTGTCGATCATCGCCGCGCTGCTGACCATCGTCGGCTACTCGATCAACGACACCGTCGTCGTGTTCGACCGCGCGCGCGAGAACCTGCGCAAGTACAAGGAGATGCCGCTGATCGACGTGCTGAACCTCTCGGCGAACGAGACGCTCAGCCGGACGGTCATGACCTCGGGCACCACGCTGATCGCGCTGATCGCGCTGCTCGTCCTCGGCGGCGACGTGATCCGCGGGTTCGTCTTCGCGATCACGTTCGGCATCGTGATCGGGACCTACTCGTCGATCTACGTCGCCAAGAACATCGTGCTGATGCTGGGCGTGAAGCGGGACTGGTCCAAGGCTGCCGCGACCGCGGGGGGCAAGTACGCCGACATCGACGCCTGACCCGGAAGGGGGCCGCCCATGCGCCTGAACGAGATCGTCTTCACCGACGCCAAGCCCGTCGACGGCTACGGACCCGGCTTCTTCCGGATCGGCGGCGAGGTGGTCGAGGGGCCGGTCGCGGTCCTGCCGACCGGCGTCTTCGCCTGGGGCGGGTACGAGGACACCGCCCGTCTGGCGGAGGCGGCGATCGATGTCCTCTTCGTCGGGACCGGGGCCGAGGTGGCGCACGTGCCGCCCGCGTTCCGCGCTGCGCTGGAGGAAGCCGGTCTGGGGGTCGAGGCGATGGCCTCGCCCGCCGCCTGCCGGACCTACAACGTCCTCCTCAGCGAGGGCCGCCGCGTCGGCCTCGCGCTCCTTCCCGTCTGATGCTGGACGTCCGGGGCCTGGCCGTCGCCCGCGGCGGCGTCCCGGTGCTGGAAGGCGTCTCGTTCCGACTGTCCGCCGGCGCGGCGCTGGTCCTGCGCGGCCCGAACGGGATTGGCAAGACGACGCTCCTGCGGACCATCGCCGGCCTGCAGCCGGCGCTGGCGGGCGAGGTGGAGGCTGAGGCCGAAACGCTCGCCTACGCCAGCCACCGCGACGGCATCAAGGCGACGCTGACGGTGGCGGAGAACCTCGCCTTCTGGGCGGAGGTCTATGGCCGGACGGTGCCGGACGACGTGTGGGAGGCGTTCGACCTCCACGATCTGCGGGACCGGATGGGCGGCACGCTGTCGGCCGGCCAGACGCGGCGGCTGGGCCTCGCGCGGCTGGGCGTGATCGGGCGCCGCGTGCTGCTGCTGGACGAGCCGACGGTGTCGCTGGACGCCGCGTCGGTGCGCCGGTTCGCCGGGTGGCTGGCGGAGCGGCATCTGGGGGCAGGGGGCGTGGCGGTGATCGCGACGCACATCGACCTCGGGCTGGATGCGCCCGAATTGGACCTGACGCCGTACCGCGCCGACCCGCACACCGCCACGGGCGGCAGCGACGAGGCGTTCCTGTGAGGCCCACGATGTCCGCGCGGACATCGTGCACGGAAATCGCGCGATTTCCTGGGGCCGGGCGGTGAGGGCGGTCTTCGTGCGCGACCTGCGGCTGGCGATCCGCGCCGGGGGCGGCTTCGGCCTCGGGCTTGCCTTCTTCCTCATCGTCGTGGTGCTGGTGCCCTTCGGCGTCGGGCCGGAGCGGGAAGTGCTGGCGCGGATCGCGCCCGGCATCCTGTGGGTGGCCGCCTTGCTCGCCGCGCTCCTCTCGCTCGACCGCCTGTTCGCGCTCGACTGGGAGGACGGCTCGCTGCCGCTGCTCGCCACCGCGCCGCTGCCGCTGGAGGGCGTGGCGCTGGCCAAGGCGGGGGCGCACTGGGTGACGACCGGGCTGCCGCTGACGCTGGCGGCGCCGGCGCTCGGTGTTCTCCTGAACCTGCCGGGGCCGGCCTTCGGTCCGCTGACCCTGTCGCTGGCGCTCGGCACGCCGGCCCTGTCCGCCATCGGCGCCTTCGGCGCGGCGCTGACGGTGGGCCTGCGGCGGGGCGGGCTGCTGCTGTCGCTGCTGGTCCTGCCGCTCTACGTGCCGGTCCTGATCTTCGGGGCCGAGGCGGCGCGGCGGGCGGCCGAGGGGCTGCCGTACGCGACGCCCGTCCTGATGCTCGCCGGCCTCGCCCTCGGCTCGCTGGCGCTGATGCCGTTCGCGGCGGCGGTGGCGCTGAGGGTCAATCTGCGGTGATGCGACGCGCTGCCCGTTGAGCGGCCGGCCCTCGGAGGATAGGAAGCCCGCATGTCGATCTGGGAATACGCCAACCCCAAGAAGTTCAACGAGACCACGGCCCCCCTCGTGCCGTGGCTGTTCGGCGCCGCTTGCCTCTGCCTCGTCGTCGGTCTCGTCTGGGGCTTCTTCGGCACGCCGGATGCCGAGCGGTTCGAGTCGACGGTCAAGATCATCTACCTGCACGTCCCCTCGGCGATGATGGCGATCAACGCCTGGGCGATGATGCTGGTCGCCTCGCTGATCTGGCTGATCCGGCGGCACCATGTCAGCGCGCTGGCGGCCCGGGCGGCGGCGCCGGTGGGCCTGACGATGACGCTGATCGCGCTGCTGACCGGGGCGATCTGGGGCCAGCCGATGTGGGGGACGTGGTGGGCGTGGGACCCCCGGCTCACCTCGTTCCTCATCCTGTTCCTGTTCTACCTCGGCTACATGGCCCTGTGGGAGGCGATCGACGATCCCGACACCGCGGCCGACCTGACCTCCGTCCTGTGCATGGTCGGCTCGGTCTTCGCCATCCTGTCGCGCTACGCCGTGAACTTCTGGAACCAGGGCCTGCACCAGGGCGCGTCGCTGTCGCTGGACGCGGAAGAGAACGTGGCCGACGTGTTCTGGGTGCCGCTGCTGGTCTGCATCGCGGGGTTCGTGCTGCTGTTCCTCGCGCTCGTCCTGATGCGGACGCGGACCGAGATCGCCGCCCGGCGCATCCGCGCGCTCGAGGCGCGGGCGCGGGCGGTGGAGGCGCGGGCATGATGCCGGACCTGGGACGCTACGCGGCCGAGGTGCTGTGGTCCTACGCCGGCGGCCTCGGCCTCCTGGCCGTGCTGGTCGGGCTGTCGGTCCGCCGCGCCCGCAAGGTGGCGGCGCGGCTGGCCGAGGCGGAGCGGCGCCATGCCCGTTAGACCGCTCGTCCTGATCCCGCCGGTGATCTTCGCCGGCCTCGCCGGCCTGTTCGCCGCCGGCATGCTGCGCGAGGACGCGCAGGAGCTGCCGTCGGCGCTGATCGGCCAGACCGCCCCCGCGGCCGCGGTCGGCCAACTCGGCGACCTGCCCACGTTCGACCCCGCCGCGCTCGCCGACGGCGAGCTGAAGCTGGTGAACTTCTGGGCCAGCTGGTGCGCCCCCTGCCGGGTGGAGCATCCCCACCTCGAGGCGCTGGCCGAGGAAGGGCTGCCGATCTACGGCGTGAACTACAAGGACGAGACCGCGAATGCCCTCGGCTTCCTCGCCGAGATGGGCAATCCCTACACGGCCACCGGCACCGACCAGTCGGGCCGGGTCGCCGTCGAGTGGGGCGTCTACGGCGTGCCCGAGACGTTCCTCGTCGACGGCGAGGGACGGATCCTGATGCGGATGGCCGGCCCCGTGACCGAACGCTCGCTGCAGGGACGCCTCCGTCCGGCGCTCGAGGCGGCGGGCGGGTAGGGGGCCGGCGATTTTCGGCTTTTCCTTCACGGCGAAACCTCCCTTACTGCAGCGGCTCAACGACCCCGGACCCTCCCGCATGCTGCCCACCTCCGCCTTCAAGAGCTACGACATCCGCGGCCGCGTCGGCGTCGACCTCGACGAGGCCGTCGCCCGCGCCACCGGCCGCGCCTTCGCGCAGGTGATCGACCCGGGCCGCGTCGTGGTGGGGCGCGACGTGCGCGACAGCTCTCCCATGCTGCAGGCGGCTCTGATCGCGGGCCTCAGGGCCGAGGGCGTGGACGTGGTCGACCTCGGCCTCTGCGGCACCGAAGAGGTCTATTTCGCGACGGACTTCTACGGCGCCGGCGGCGGACTGATGGTGACGGCGTCGCACAACCCGATCGAGTGGAACGGGATCAAGATGGTGCGCGAGGGCGCGCGCCCGCTCGCGCCCGACGGCCTCGACGCGATGGCGGGGCTGGTCGCGGTGGAGGGCGGGCCGTCCGGCATGGCCGCGCCCGGCGCGCTGCGGCAGGACATCCCGCGCGAGGCCTATGCCGACCGCGTCGTCAGCTACCTCGACACCGACGGCCTGCGCCCCATCGACATCGTGGTGAATGCCGGCAACGGCACCGCCGGTCCCGCCTTCGACGCCCTGGCCGAGCGGCTGGAGGCGGTGGGTGCGCCGTTCCGCTTCCACCGGATCGACCACGAGCCGGACGCGGCCTTTCCGAACGGCATCCCGAACCCGCTGCTGCCCGAGAACCGGCCCCGTACGGCCGACGCGGTGCGCCGTCACGGCGCCGACATGGGCGTCGCGTGGGACGGCGACTTCGACCGCTGCTTCTTCTTCGACGAGACCGGGGCGTTCGTCGACGGAGAGTACGTGGTCGGCCTCCTGGCGCAGGCCTTCCTGCGCAAGGAGGCGGGGGCGCGCATCGTCCACGACCCCCGCGTGATGTGGAACACGGTGGACCTCGTGCGCGCCGGCGGCGGCGAGCCGGTGGTCAGCCTGACCGGTCACGCCCACCTCAAGGCGAAGATGCGCGAGGTGGACGCGATCTATGGCGGCGAGATGAGCGCGCACCACTATTTCCGCGCCTTCATGTACTGCGATTCGGGGATGATCCCCTGGGTGCTGGTGGCCGAACTGGTCTCGCGCTCGGGCCGACCGCTGTCGGAACTGGTCGAGGGGATGCGCGCCGCCTATCCCTCGTCCGGCGAGATGAACTTCCGCCCCGGCGACCCGGACGCCGCCATCGCGGCCTTCGAGGAGACCTATCTGCCGCAGGCGCGGGAGGTGGACCGCCTCGACGGGATCAGCCTCGACATGGGCGCGTGGCGGGTGAACCTGCGCCGCTCCAACACCGAGCCGGTGGTGCGCCTGAACCTCGAGACCCGGGGCGACCGGGCGCTGCTTGACGCGAAGACGGCCGAGGTGCGGGAGCTGCTGGCGCGGTTCTGAGGACCGGACCGGCGGCCCGGCGCGTTGGCCCCCGACCCGAACCCGCAGGAGACCGCCATGCCGATGACCCTGACCGGAAGCTGCCGCTGCGGCGCCGTCCGCTTCACCCTGCAGAGCCGGGCTCCGGTGCCCTACCAGCGCTGCTACTGCTCGATCTGCCGCAAGACCGCCGGGGGCGGGGGGTATGCGATCAACCTCTCGGGCCTTGCGGACACTCTGGAGGTCGAGGGGCGGCAGAGCATCGGCATGTTCCGCGCCGAGATCGCGGACGACGAGGGGTACTGCCGCATCTCGGAAGGCGAGCGCAGCTTCTGCACCTCCTGCGGCACGGCGCTGTGGCTGTTCTCGCCGTCCTGGCCCGACCTGATCCACCCCCACGCCTCCGCCATCGACACCGACCTGCCGGAGCCGCCGCAGCGCACCCACCTGATGCTGGATTTCGCCGCGCCCTGGGTGCAGCCGGACATCCGCGACGGCGACCTGACCTTCGCCCGCTACCCCGAGGAGAGCCTCGAGGACTGGCACCGCCGGCACGGGATGTGGGTCGAGTGACTTGACCTCGCCGCGCCCCCTTGCCACGCCAAGGCCGGCAACGAGGGGACGGCGATGGCGCTTTGGGATTTCTGGATCGACCGGGGCGGCACCTTCACCGACGTGGTGGGGCGTGCGCCGGACGGGGCGCTGACGCCGCTGAAGCTGCTGTCCGAGAATTCGGGCGTCTACGAGGACGCCGCGATCGAGGGCATCCGCCGGCTGCTGGGCGGCGCGATCGACCCCGGCCGCATCGGCACCGTCAAGATGGGCACCACCGTCGCCACCAACGCGCTGCTGGAGCGCAAGGGCGACCGGACGCTGCTGCTCATCACGGACGGCTTCCGCGACGCCCTGCGCCTCGCCTACCAGGCGCGGCCGGACATCTTCGCCAAGGAGATCGTCCTGCCCGAGCAGCTGTACGAGCGCGTGGTCGAGGTGCCGGAGCGGGTGCGCGCCGACGGCACGGTCGAGCGCGAGCTGGACCTTGCGGCGGTGACGCCCGAGCTGGAGCGGGCGAAGGCCGACGGCATCGACGCCGTCGCCATCGTGTTGATGCACGCCTGGACGCACCCCGCTCACGAGCAGGCGCTGGCGCGGGCGGTGCGGGACGCCGGCTTCGGGCAGGTCTCGGTCAGCCACGAGGTCTCGCCGCTGGTGAAGCTGGTCGGGCGCGGCGACACGACGGTCGTGGACGCGTACCTCTCGCCGATCCTGTCGCGCTACGTCGCGCGGGTGGCCGGCGCGCTCGGCGCGACGCCGGCGGGCGAGGACGGGCCGACGCTGCAGTTCATGATGTCCTCGGGGGGGATGACCGCGGCCGAGGCGTTCCAGGGCAAGGACGCGATCCTCTCCGGCCCCGCGGGCGGTGTTGTCGGCATGGTGCAGACGGGACGGGCGGCGGGCTACGCCAAGGTCATCGGCTTCGACATGGGCGGCACGTCGACCGACGTCGCGCACTCGGCCGGCGAGTACGAGCGGGCGTTCGACACCGAGGTCGCGGGCGTCCGCATCCGGGCGCCGATGATGCGCATCCACACCGTCGCCGCCGGCGGCGGCTCGATCCTGTCGGCCGAGCCGGGACGCTTCCGCGTCGGCCCCGAGAGCGCGGGCGCCGATCCCGGCCCCGCGTGCTACCGCCGGGGCGGGCCGCTGACGGTGACGGACGCGAACCTGATGCTGGGCAAGCTGCAGCCCGACCTCTTCCCCGCGATCTTCGGCGAGGGGCAGGACCAGCCGCTCGACCGCGCGGCGGTGGAGGCCGCGTTCCGCGAAATCGCGGCGCGCGAGGGCAAGTCGGCGGAGGAGGTGGCCGAGGGGTTCGTCACCATCGCCGTGCAGAACATGGCGAACGCGATCAAGAAGATCAGCGTGCAGCGAGGGTACGACGTCACGAAGTACCTGCTGAACTCGTTCGGGGGCGCCGGGGGGCAGCATGCTTGCCTCGTCGCCGACGCGCTGGGGATGGAGGCGGTGCTGATCCATCCGCTGTCGGGGCTGCTGTCGGCCTACGGCATCGGCCTCGCGACGGTCTCCGCTTCCCGGCAGAAGGGGCTGGTGCAGCCGCTGGGCGACGCGCCGGACCTCGCCGCGACGGTGGAGGAGCTGTCGGCGCAGGTGGCGGAGGATCTCGCGGGGCAGGGGATCGGCGCGCACGCCCGCGCGGTGCGCCTGCACCTGCGCTACGAGGGGACGGACACGGCGCTGCCGGCCGCCTACGAGGACGACGCGCAGGCGCGGGCCGATTTCGAGGCGGCCCACAAGGCGCAGTTCGGCTTCACCTCCGACCGACCGGTGATCGTCGAGGCGGTCGAGGTCGAGGGGACGGAGGAGCGGGACGATATCGCGGAGCGAGACGACCCTGCCGCGGAACAGCGGGACGTGGAGGCAGGCGAGACGCGCCGCGTCTTCTCCGGCGGCGGCTGGCACGACGCGGCCGTGGTCCGGCGCGAGAATATCGCCCCCGGTGCCCGCATCCGTGGCCCCGCCCTCATCATAGAACCGAACCAGACCGTGATGGTCGAACCCGGCTGGACCGCCGAGTTGACCGCTCGCGACGACATCCTGATGACCCGCCACGAGGCGGCGGCGCGGGAGGGTGCGATCGGGACAGAGGCGGACCCGATCCTGCTGGAGGTCTTCAACAACCTCTTCATGAACATCGCCGAGCAGATGGGCGTGGCGCTGCAGAACACCGCGCAGTCGGTGAACATCAAGGAGCGGCTGGACTTCTCCTGCGCCGTCTTCGACCGGACCGGAGCGCTGGTGGCGAACGCGCCGCACATGCCGGTGCACCTTGGCTCCATGGACCGCAGCGTCGAGGCGATCATCCGCCAGAACGAGGGCCGCATCCGGCCCGGCGACGTCTGGGCGCTGAACGCGCCCTACAACGGCGGCACCCACCTGCCGGACATCACCGTCGTCTCGCCCGTCTTCGACGACAGCGGCGAGCGGCTGCTGTTCTGGACCGCCTCGCGCGGCCACCACGCCGACGTGGGCGGCACCGCGCCCGGCTCCATGACGCCGCTCGCCACCACGGTCGACGAGGAAGGGGTGCTGATCGACAACTTCCTCATGGTCTCCGAGGGGCGGTTCCTGGAGGAGGAGACGCACGCCCTCCTGACCGATCACAAGTGGCCCTGCCGCAATCCAGGCGTGAACATCGCCGATCTGAAGGCCCAGGTCGCCGCGAACGAGCGCGGCGCGGCCGAGCTGCGGCGCATGGTGGACGAGTTCGGGCTGGACGTCGTGGAGGCCTACATGGGCCACGTCCAGGACAACGCCGCCGAGGAGGTGGCGCGGGTGCTGGGGCGGCTGGAGGATTGCGAAGCGGAATATCCGACCGACACCGGCCAGACGATCAAGGTGAAGATCACGGTCGACCGCGCGGCGCGGCGGGCGACGGTGGACTTCACGGGCACGTCTGACGCGATGGAGAACAACTTCAACGCGCCGGAGCCGGTGGCGCGGGCGGCGGTCCTCTACGTCTTCCGCGTGATGGTCGAGAGCCCGATCCCGATGAACGCCGGGTGCCTGCGGCCCATCGACATCGTGATCCCGGAGGGCTGCATGCTGCGGCCCGACTATCCGCGCGCGGTCGTGGCCGGCAACGTCGAGACCTCGCAGCACGTGACCAACGCGCTGTTCGAAGCGCTGGGCGCCCTGGCGAACGCGCAAGGGACGATGAACAACCTGACCTTCGGCAACGACCGGCACCAGTACTACGAGACGATCTGCTCCGGCTCGCCGGCCGGGCGGCGGAACGACGGGAGCGGGTTCGCGGGGACGTCTGGGGTGCACACTCACATGACGAACTCGCGGCTGACGGATCCGGAGATCCTGGAGCTGCGGTTTCCGGTGCTGCTGGAGAGTTTCGCCCTGCGGACGGGCTCCGGCGGGGAGGGGCGGCATCCGGGCGGCGACGGCACGCGCCGGGTGCTGCGCTTCCTGGAGGAGATGGACTGCGCGATCCTGTCCTCCCACCGCGGCCGGCCGCCACGCGGGATCGCGGGCGGCGGCGACGGGCAGGTGGGCCGGACCGAGGTGCGGCGCCTGGACGGAACGGTCGAGCGGCTGGACGCCTGCGCGCAGACGCGGCTGAAGGCGGGGGAGGCGGTGATCGTGACCACGCCGACGCCGGGCGGCTTCGGCGGGTAGGGGCGGGTGCGCTTGCCCGCGGCGCGAGGAAAGCTCGTCCCGGGCTTGACCCGGGACCCCGCAGGGCGATGCGCCCGGCCTGATCGGTTGAGCGCCCCGGGCTCCGTTGCGCCCTGTCCGTCGAGGCCCCGGCTCAGGGGCCGGGGCGGGTGGCTCCTTCCCGCGGCGCACGGAAAACCTGTCCCGGGCTTGACCCGGGACCCCGCGGGGCGACGCGCCCGGCCTGATCAGTCGAGCGCCCAGGGTCCGATGTGTTGCGCCCTGTCCGTCGAGGCCCCGGCTCAGGGGCCGGGGCGGGTGACTCCTTCCCGCGGCGCAAGGAAAACCCGTCCCGGGCTTGACCCGGGACCCCGCGGGGCGATGCGCCCGGCCTGATCGGTGGAGCGCCCCCGGCCCCCGATACGTCCCGCTCCATCCGCCCCGGCCCCGGCTCGGGGGCCGGGGCGGGTGACGCGTTCCCGCCATGCAAGGAAGGCCCGTCCCGGGCGTGACCCGGGACCTCGTGGGACAATGCGCCTTGGCCGATCGGCCGAGCCCCCCCGGCCCGTGCGCCCGCTGGCGTTCCCCCGCGCCTCGTCCTAGATTGAGGGGTCCCGACTGGAGCTCCACAGCATGTTGCCCGACCCGGCCGAGCTGATCGCCTGCCCGACCTGCGACGCGCTGTACCGCGCGCGCCAGCCGGCGGCCGGCGAGCGGGCGGTGTGCGAGCGCTGCCACACGGTCCTGATCGCGCCGCGGGCGCGCGCCGGCATGTCGATCATCATGCTGTCGCTGGCGACGCTGATCCTCGTCGCGGGCGCCATAAACTTCCCGTTCCTCCGGATCAGCCGCGCCGGCTTCGGCAATGACGCGTCCATCCTCGACACCGCGCTCGCCTTCACCGAGGGGCCGTTGCAGCTGCTGTCGCTGGCCGTGCTGGCGCTGATCGTGCTGATCCCGGCGACCCGGGCGCTGCTGACGCTCTACGTCCTGACGCCCGTCGTCATGGACCGTTCGCCCTGGCGGGGCGCCGCGCAGGCGTTCCGCCTGTCCGAGGCGCTGCGGCCGTGGTCGATGGCCGAGATCTTCTCGATCGGCTGCGCGGTCGCGCTGGTGAAGGTCGCCGACCTCGCCAACCTGACCTTCGGGCCGGCCTTCTGGATGTTCTGCGTGCTGACGGTCGTCGTCGTCGTCCAGGACCAGTGGATGGACCGCTGGTCGGTCTGGGCCTCGCTGGACCGCGAGGCCGCGACGTGAGGGATCTCGGCAAGGACATCGCTCTGACCGCGCGGGACGCGGGCCTCGTCGCCTGCACCCGGTGCCAGAGGGTCTGGCCGATGGCCGAGGACCGCTGCGACCGCTGCGGCGCGCGGCTCGCCTCGCGCGATACCGGCTCGCTCAGCCGGGTCTGGGCGTGGTGGTGTGTCGGCGTCATGGCCTACATCCCCGCGAACCTCTGGCCGATGCTGGTCACCCGGACGCTGATGTCCGAGAGCGAGGATACCATCGTCGGCGGCGTGATCGAGCTGATGCACCACGACGCGGTCGGCATCGCGATCGTGATCCTCGTCGCCTCGGTCGGCATCCCGGTCGCGAAGTTCATCGCCATCGCCTACCTCGCCCTGTCGGTGCGGCGGGTGACGCTGCTGTCGGCGCACCGGCGGCAGCAACTCTACGAGATCGTGGAGTATATCGGCCGCTGGTCGATGATCGACGTGTTCGTGGTTGCGATCCTGTCGGCGCTGGTGCAACTGAACGTGGTCGCGTCGGTCAATCCGGGCCCGGCCTCGCTCGCGTTCGCTCTGTCGGTGATCTTCACGATGTTGTCCGCCCAGGCCTTCGACCCGCGCATGATCTGGGATCGGATCGAGGAATCCGCCCGGTCGGAAGGCGGCGAGGCCCGACCGGCATGAGCGATCCCGGCGAGGTGAAGGTGGAGCCGGCGCGCCGCTCCCTCTGGGACCGCGTCTCGATCGTCTGGCTGGTCCCGCTCGCCGCGCTCGCCATCGCCGTGGGTGTCGCCTGGAACAACTGGGCCGACCGCGGGCCGCTCATCACGGTCTATTTCGACGACGCCGCCGGAGTCGAGACCCGTGAGACCGAGCTGCGCTACCGCGACGTCGGCGTGGGCGTGGTCGAGGACGTCGGCTTCACCGACGATCTCGACCGCGTCGCCGTCCATATCCGCCTGGAGAAGCAGGTCGCCCCCTACGTGGACGAGGCCGCCCAGTTCTGGATCGTCGAGCCTGAGGTGACGACGCAAGGCGTCACCGGCCTCGATACAGTCCTGTCCGGCGTCTACATCGAAGGGCTGTGGGACACCCGGCCCGGCCAGCCGACCTACGAGTTCGACGGGCTCGCCAGTGCGCCGCTCCTCGCCGGCGGGCAGGAGGGGCTGCAGATCATCCTGCGCACCTCCGGCGACAGCCTGACGGGACGGGTCCCGCTCGTCTATCGCGGCGTCGAGGTCGGGCAGGTCGGCGAGGCGGTGGTCTCGCTCGACGGCTTCACGGTCGAGGCGCCTGCGGTGATCTACGCGCCCTACGACGCCCTCGTGACCGAGGAGACGCGGTTCTGGGACACGTCCGGTTTCTCCTTCTCGGTCGGGTCGGGCGGCGCGGCGGTCGATTTCGAGAGCCTCGCCTCGCTGATCGTCGGCGGCCTGACGTTCGATACGTTCGTGTCCGGCGCGCCGCTGGCCGAGGACGGTGCCGTGTTCGACGTCTACGACGACGAGAGCCTCGCCCGGTCGAGCGTCTTCAACCGCGCGACCGGCCCCGAGCTGACGCTGATGGCCGTGTTCGACGGCAATGTGTCCGGCCTCAACGTCGGCGCGGCTGTGGAACTGGACGGCCTGCGGATCGGCGAGGTCTCGGCGATCAACGGCATCGTGGAACGCGACGATCAGGGGGCCGAGCAGGTGCGCCTGCAGGCTGTCCTCGACATCCGGCCGGGCCGGATCGGGTTCGAGGGGCAGGGCGCGCCCGAGGCCGCGCTGAACTACCTGATCGACGAGGTCGAGAGCGGCCTGAGAGCGCGCCTCGCGACCGGCAACATCCTCACCGGCGGGCTGAAGGTGCAGCTGGTCTCGCTGCCCGATCCCGGACCGGGGGCCGTCGACCTCGAGGCGGATCCCTATCCGCGCATTCCCACGGTCGCCAGCGACATCGCCGACGTGGCCGCCTCGGCGCAGGACACGCTCGACCGGATCAGCGCGCTGCCGATCGAGGAGATCCTCGGCAGCGTGCAATCGGTGCTGGACAGCACCGCGGTGCTGCTCGCCTCGCAGGACACCCAGGCGCTGCCCGAGGAGATCCGCGGCATCCTGTCGGACGTGCGGCAGATCACGTCGTCGGACGAGTTGCAGGCGGTGCCGGGGCAGGTGGGCGACGTGCTGACGGAACTGGCCGGCGCCGCGGGCGAGATCAACGCGCTCGTCACCGCGCTGGAAGAGCAGGACGTGCCGGGCCGCCTCCTCGGCGCGATCGACGCGGTCGAGGCGACGCTGGCCTCGGTCGATACCGCGCTGGCCGGCGCGCCGGCGCTGATCGACGAGGTGACGCAGCTGGCCGCGACGGCGGGCGATCTGCCGCTGGACGAGCTCGTCACGCAGGTGACCGGTGTCGCGGCGTCAGCCGACGCGCTGCTGGGGTCCGAGGCGGCGGCGGCACTGCCGGGGCGGATCGGCAGCCTGACGGCCGAGCTGGAGGCGACGGTGGCCGAGGCGCGGGCGCTGGTGGCGGGCCTCAACGAGCAGGGCGGGCCGGACCGGCTCCTGGCGGCCGTGGACGCGGCCGGCGCGGCGGCGACCTCGCTGGACGAGGCGCTGGCCGGCGTGCCGCAGGTGGTGGAGCGCCTGGACGCGGTGGCCGCGCAGGTGCAGGCGATGGAGCTGCAGGCCGTGTCCGAGCGGCTGGCCGGCGTGCTGGCGAGCGCGGACGCGGTGATCTCTTCCGAGGACGTGCAGGCGATTCCGGCGCGCGTCACCGCCATCGCGACCGAACTGGAAGGCGCGGTCGCCGAGGCGAACGCGCTGGTGTCCGGCCTGAACGAGGGCGGCGGGGCGGAGCGGGTTCTGGCGGCGGTCGATCAGGCCGGCGCGGCGGCGGCGTCCCTCGACACCGCGCTCCAGGGCGTGCCCGGACTGATCGAGCGGCTGGACGCGGTCGCTGCGCAGGTCGGCGCGTCGGACATCGACGGCGTGGTGGCGCGGCTGGAGAGCGTGCTGGCGAGCGCCAACGGCATCCTCGCGACCGAATCCGCGCAGGCGCTGCCGGGGCAGGTGAACGCGCTGGCGGCGGAACTGCAGGCGACGGTGGCCGAGGCGCGGGCCCTGATCTCGGGGATCACCGCCGACGACGGCGGCGCACGCCTGCTGGCGGCGGTGGATTCCGCCGCCGCGGCGGCCGCCTCGCTGGATGCGGCGCTGGCGGGCGTGCCGCAGGTGGTGGAGCGGATCGACGCCGTTGCAGCGAACCTGCAGGCGGCGGACCTGGCGGGGGCGGTGGCGCGGCTCGACACGCTGTTGGCGAGCGCCGACGCGCTGGTCTCGTCCGAGACGACGGCGGCGCTGCCGGCGGACCTGTCCGCGCTCGCGGACGAGCTGTCGGCGGGGATCTCGGAGACGCGGGCCCTGATCGCCGACTTCTCGGGGCAGGGCGGCACCGGCCGGCTGCTGGCGGCCATCGACTCGGCCGGCGAGGCAGCGGGCGCGGTGGAGGAAGCCGTTGCCGGCGTGCCGCAGGTGGTCAGCCGGATCGACGGCGTCGTGGCCGGGGCCGAGACGGTGGATCTGCAGGGCATCGGCGACTCGCTGGAGCAGCTGCTGGCCAGCGCCGACGCGCTGCTGTCGGGGCAGGACACGCAGGAGCTGCCGGGCAACCTCGGCGACGCGCTGACCGAGCTGCGACTGATCCTGGCGCAGCTGCGCGAGGGCGGCGCGGTCGAGAACGCGAACGCCACGCTCGCCTCGATCCGCGTCGCGGCGGACCAGCTGGCCACCTCGCTCGACACGCTGCCGGGGCTGATCACGCAGGCCAACACGGTGCTCGGCACGACCGGCGCCACGGTGGAGGCCTACGGCGAGAATGGCGCGCTGGCGCGGGACCTGCGGGCCGCGCTGCGCGAGGTCAGCCAGGCCGCCGAGAACATCGCCCGCCTCGCCCGAACGCTGGAACGCCAGCCCAACTCGCTGATCCTGGGACGCTGATCTGATGAAACGCACGCTGCCGCTCGCCCTCGTTGCCCTTCTCGCCGCCTGCGGCGGGCCCGAGGTGCGCATCGCCGTCCCCCCGGCCGAGGCGCCGGAGCGGGTGGGGATCGGATTTTCCTCCATCGAGGTGCGGGACATCACGCTGCCGACCTACGCCCAGTCGGAATCGATCTTCGTGGAAGAGGCGGACGGCACGCTCGTCGGGTCGGACGACCTGCTGTGGGCCGACGATCCCCAGCGCGCCGCGACGCTGGAGCTGTCGCGGGCACTGGCCGAGATCACGGACGTGCCGGTCGCGCCCGAGCCGTGGCCGTTCGAGCCCTACCCGGCGGCGCGGGTCGAGGTCCGGGTGGAGGAGTTCGTCGCCTCGCGGTCGGGCGCGTTCCGGCTGGCGGGGCAGTATTTCGTCGCCGCGCTCGACGGGTCCGGCCGGGACCGGGCGCGGCTGTTCCGCCTCTCGGTGCCGCTGGCGGTGGACGCCGGGCCGGGGCAGATCGCGGCCGCGCGGGGACAGGCAATGGCTGCGCTCGCGGATCGAATCGCGCGGGACGGGCTGCGGTAGCCGTCAGACGGAACGAGGCGAACCGCCATCGACGGTCCGCCGCGGTCGTCCCGCAGCGGCCGGGGATTACGTCCCCTTACACCGCGACGTTCTTCCCCGGCTCGTCGCCGGGCGCCACGCCGCTCGCCACCACCCGCGGACGGGTGATCGGCCGCTTCGGCGCGCCGGGCGAGTTCTGGTCGATGAACCGCAGGACCAGCGGGCGGATGTTGTTTCGCCACGACCGCCCGGCGAAGATGCCGTAGTGCCCGGCCCCCCGCTCCAGGTGGCTGGCCTTCTTGGACTTCGGCAGGCCCGTCAGCAGGTCCAGCGCGGCGAGGCACTGGCCCGGGGCCGAGATGTCGTCCTTCTCGCCCTCGACGATCTGCACCGCGACGCTGGTGATCTTGCCGATGTCCACCGGCTTGCCTGCGACGGTGAAGGCGTTGCGCGCGATCTCGCGTCCCTTGAACACCCGCTCCACCGTCGAGAGATAGAATTCCGCCGTCATGTCCATGACCGCGAGGTATTCGTCGTAGAAGGCGTTGTGCTTGTCGTGGTCCGACCCCTCGCCCCTGGCGACGCGGAAGATCTGGTCCTGGAAGGCCTGCGCGTGGGTGCCGAGGTTCATGTTGATGAACGACGCCAGCTGCAGCAGCCCCGGATAGACCGGCCGCCCGACGCCGGCATACTTGAACCCGACCCGCTGGATCATCGAGGCTTCGAGCTGGCCCATCGTGACCGTCCGGCCGAAATCCGTCACCTCGGTGTGGTTCGCCTCGGGGTCGATCGGCCCGCCGATCAGGGTCAGCGTGCGCGGCTGCGCGTCCGGATCCTCCTCGGCGAGGTAGGCCGTCGCGGCGAGCGTCAGCGGCGCCGGCTGGCAGACCGCGATCACGTGGGTGTCGGGGCCGAGGTGGCGCATGAACTCCACCAGGTAGAGGGTGTAGTCCTCGACGTCGAACTTTCCTTCGCTCACCGGGATGTCGCGGGCATTGTGCCAGTCGGTGACGAACACCTCGCAGTCGGGCAGCAGCGAGATCACCGTCTTGCGCAGCAGTGTGGCGTAATGCCCCGACATCGGCGCGACGAGCAGGACCCGGCGTGCCCGCGGGCTGCGGCCCGGCACCTTGAAGTGGATGAGGTCGCCGAACGGCTTCTCGACCACGGTCATCACGCGGACGGTGTGGTCGGTGCCGTCCTCGACCGTCACGGTGGGGATGCCCCAGTCGGGCTTGGCCACCATCCGCTCGAAGCTGCGCTCGGTCACCTCGCCCCAGGCCTTCATCCACTCCACGGCCGGATTGGCCATCGCGGCAGTCATCGGATAGGAGCCCATGGCGCGCGCGGTCGCCCCCAGCCACTGGCTGGTGTTCCGCATGCTTTCCATGAGGTCGTAGGACCACATATAATTCAAGGCAGACCTCCCCGGCGGGGTTTCGGAACGCGACGGACCGGCGCGGCAGGCGGAGGAGCCACTGCCGATGCTGCAACTGCGAAAGAGATAGTGGGGGATAGTCAACATGGCAACAAAGGAAACGCCGACGCCCCCGGGGACGCCGCCTGACGCGGCCGAGACGCTGGCGAAGTTCGAGGAGAACCTGGGCCGGGTCGAGGCGCTGACCGAGCGTCTGCTGAAGGTCATGGGCGGCAAGCGCCAGGTCCGGCCGGACCTGCAGGCGCCGGGGCAGGATCTGTACCTGCGGGCGGCCCACGCCTACTGGACGGACATGATGCAGAACCCGGCCAAGCTGATCGAGCAGCAGGTCGGCTACTGGGGCGAGACGCTCAAGACCTACGCCGAGGCCACGCAGGAGCTGATGCACGGCCACTTCCACGCCCCCGCCGACCCGGGGCCGAGCGACCGCCGCTTCTCGAACCCGCTGTGGGACAGCCATCCCTGGTTCAACTACGTCAAGCAGCAGTACCTCGCGAACGCGAAGGCGATCGAGACCGCGGTCGAAGGGGTCGAGGGGCTGGACGCGCGCGAGAAGCAGCGCCTGACCTACTTCTCGAAGCAGATCGTCGACATGATGGCGCCGACGAACTTCCTCGCCACCAATCCCGACGCGCTGGAGCGCGCGGTGGAGACGGAAGGCCAGTCCCTCGTCGACGGGCTGGAGAACCTGATCGCCGACCTCGAGGCGAACGAGGGCGAGCTCGTGGTGACGCTGGCCGACCGCAAGGCGTTCGAGATCGGCGAGAACATCGCGACCGCCCCGGGCGAGGTCGTCTGGCGCAACCACCTGTTCGAGTTGATCCAGTATTCGCCCACGACCGAAAAGGTCCACCAGACGCCGGTCGTCCTGTTCCCGCCCTGGATCAACAAGTTCTACATCCTCGACCTGAAGCCCGCGAACAGCCTGATCCGCTGGATCGTAGACCAGGGCTACACTCTATTCGTCGTCAGCTGGGTGAACCCCGATGCCAGCTACCGCGACACCGGCATGGTCGACTACGTCGAGGACGGGTTCCTGACCGCGATCCGCGAGGCGAAGGCGATCTGCGGCACGAAGTCCGTCAACGCCATCGGCTACTGCATCGCCGGGACCACGCTGTCGCTGACGCTCGCGCTGATGAAGAAGCGGGGCGACACGTCGGTGAAGAGCGCGACCTTCTTCACCACGCTCACCGATTTCTCGGATCAGGGGGAGGTGGGCGTCTTCCTGGACGACGACTTCGTCGACGGGATCGAGGCGGAGGTGACCGAGAAGGGCTATCTCGACAAGTTCTTCATGGCGCGGACCTTCAGCTACCTGCGCTCGAACGACCTGATCTACCAGCCCGCGATCCGCAGCTACATGATGGGCCAGACGCCGCCCGCGTTCGATCTGCTGTTCTGGAACGGGGACGGCACCAACCTGCCGGCGAAGATGGCGGTGGAGTACCTGCGCGGCCTGTGCCAGCGCGACGACTTCGCGACTCGCGGCTTCCGCCTCGGGGACGAGACGGTCCACATCTCGGACGTGTCCGTCCCGGTCTGCGCCATCGCCTGCGAGACCGACCACATCGCCGCGTGGAAGAGCAGCTACCGGGGCCTGCAGGGGATGGGCTCCAAGGACAAGACCTTCCTTCTCGCCGGGTCCGGGCACATCGCGGGCATCGTCAATCCGCCGGCGAAGAAGAAGTACGCCCACTGGACGAACGACGACCTTTCGCTGGATCCCGAGGCGTGGAAGGCGGCCGCCGAACGTCACGAAGGGTCGTGGTGGGCGAAGTGGGAGGCATGGCTGGCCAAGCGGTCCGGCAAGATGGTCCCGGCGCGGACACCGGGCGACGAGTCGCACCCGCCGCTGGCGCCCGCGCCGGGCACCTACGTGCGGTCGGTGTCCCGGGCCTGACGCCCGGCGGAGATTTGGAATCCCTCAACCGCAACGCGATTTCGCTTCTGCGGAAATTTTATGCTGCGCCGCAGCATCCGGTCTTGAAATGCTGCGGCGCAGCATGTATCTCCTGCTCACAAGATGACGGTGGGTCACCCGATGCGGGGCCCGCCCCGACGAGATCAGAGCCAGAAAGGAGCTGCCGCCATGGCCGCCAAGACCCAGGACTATACCGCGATGATGAAGGACATGATGGGCGCGTTCCCGATGGATACGAAGTCCATGGAGACCATGTGGCAGTCGCAGGCCGCCTTCGCCGAGAAGATGTCGGCCGTCGCGATCGACGCCGCGCAGAAGTCGACCGACCTCTCCGCCCGCTGGACCCAGGACACCCTGTCCAAGTTCTCGGCGATGACCCGTGCCAAGACCGAGCCGTCGGACTACGCCAAGTCGATGACCGACTTCGCCTCCGCCTCGGCCGAGTCCGCCGCCGAGCACATGGCCGCGTTTGCCGAGATCGCCAAGAAGGTGCAGGCCGAGACGCTCGAGCTGATGCTCGCCGCCGGCAAGGACATGTCCGAGGACATGACCGCCGTCGCCAAGAAGGCCACCGACGAGATGACCTCGGCCGCCAAGAAGGCCTCGGCGAAGTAATTCGCCTGCATCCGGCCGGGCCGCGGGGACCCTCCCTCTCCGCGATCCGGGCCTGCAAGGGCGAGCGGCGACGCTCGCCCTTTCTTTTTCTGCGGATGCGTCCTACGGTTTTTCTGCAACCGCACGCATCCTCGGAGGTTTCCCCTTGGCCGCAGCCGATCCCGGCAAGCCGCTTCTGATCAAGCGCTACGCCAGCCGCCGCCTCTACAACACCGAGACCAGCGACTACGTCACGCTGGAGGACATCGCGGCCTTCATCCGCGAGGGGCGCGAGGTGCAGATCGTGGATCTCAAGTCCGGCGACGATCTGACCCGCCAGTACCTGCTGCAGATCATCGCCGAACACGAATCCCGCGGCGAGAGCGTGCTGCCGGTGGACGTGCTGACCGACCTCGTGCGCAGCTACACCTCCCAGGCCTCGACCATCGTGCCGCAGTTCCTGGCCATGTCGTTCGACATGCTGCGCGAGGGGCAGTCGAAGATGATGGAGAACATGGCCAAGGCGAACCCGATGTCCACCATGCCGGGATTCGAGGCGATGCGCGCCCAGCAGGAGGCGTTCTTCAAGGCGATGACCGGGGGCATGATGCCGGGGAAGGGCGGGGCGGCAGAGGCGCCGAAGCAGGGAGGCGAGGATATCGACGCAATGCGCCGCCAGCTTGCGGAGATGCAGGAGCGGTTGTCGAAGATGGGCAAGGGGTGACAGCGCGAACGGATTTCACCGAAATCCGTTCTGCACTCATCGGAATTTCGTCGAAATTCCGGGGCTCCCGCCGATACATCGCGCCTGAAATTCGACGAATTTCAAAGGGACCGCAGAACGAATTTCGATGAAATTCGTTTGTCCCTCAGATCACGATCTCGATCGCCCCGTCGCCGCAGACGACGATGAAATGCCCCTGCGTGCGGATCAGCCGGAAGCCCCGCCGCCGCACCTCGGCCACGAAGGTCGCCTCGCCGACCTCCCGCACCACGTCCACGACCTGCCGCCGGATCACTCCGCCGGTCGTCGCGGCCCGGCAGGCGAAGACCTGATCCAGCCAGTCGCGTCCGGTGGGAAGGGCGAAGGAGGCGCTCATGCCGCCACCTTCGCCCGTACTTGGTTAACGCTAGGTTGACGCTCAGGCGGCCTGCGCCTCGCTCTCCATCCACGACTTGTGCCGCACCTCGTCCGCGTGGGCGCGCTCGAACAGCCCGCGATGCTCGGCCGGGATGGCGGCGTTGCCGGCCCCCCGCTCGTAGGCGGTGACGGTGTCGCTCTCGTTCGTCGACATCGCCTTGAGGATCGCGCCGTCGCCGCCCACGAGGTCGGCCATCGCGACCTTGCCGGTGGTGAGCATCTGCTTCATGTCGCCCTCGGCCGGCGCCTCGGCTCCGACGCGGCCCGCCAGCGAGATCAGCTCGTCGAGGTGCCGGGCATGGTCGGCCCGGAACTCGGACACCTTGTCCTTGCGGTGCGGCGCGTCCAGCCGCTCGATGCAGGCGTCGTAGGCCGCGATCGCGTCCCGCTCCAGCAGGATGAAGTTCTTCACGAGTGTGGCGAGGTCGTCGCCGGTTCCGACTGTGGTGGCCATGAGGTCACTCCTTTCCGATCTGTTCGCTCTGCGCGCCCGATCCGGGCTTGGCCTTGCCGAGGTCCGGCTTCTGGCCGAGCGGGTCGGGCTTCTCCTGCACCCGGAAGGTGCCGCGTCCGTCCAGCGAGGGACCGCGCGTCCAGCGCCCTTCGGGCGTGGGTTCGTCGAGAGAGGTGTTGAGGAAGTAGTAGCTGTGCTCGGTCGCCTCGTGCTCCTGCGGCGTGGCGTTCGGGATCGGCAGCGCCGCCTCCCAGCCGCCCAGCTCCTCGATCACGGCGAGCCACTGCTGCTGGTGCATCGTGTCGCGGGCGATCAGGAAGGACAACATGTCCTTCATCCCGGCATCGTCGGTCATGTTGTAGAGCCGCGAGGCAAGCACCCGGCCGCCCGACTCGGCGACCGCATTGGCCATCATGTCGGCCGCCAGGTTGCCCGTCGCATAGACGTGGCTCATGTCGAACGGCACGCCATTGGCGTTCACGGGCATCGCCGACAGGCCCGAGGACAGGATGTGCCGCGGGTTGGCGCCGCCCATGATCGCGTGCACGACCGGGTCCATCGCCGCCTCTTCCTGCGCGCTGACCGGCGCGCCGTCGAGGTTCAGGGCCACGGCGTGTCCGAGGAACTCGATGTGGCTCAGCTCCTCGGTCGCGGTCATCATCAGCATGTCGCGGTACTTGGCGTCGCCGCGCGCGCCCATCGCCTGGAAGAAGTACTGCATCGCGACGCGGATCTCGCCCTCGATGCCGCCGATGGCCTGCTGCAGGTACTTGGCGAAAACCGGGTCCGGCCGGTCGACGCGCACCTCGTACTGCAGCTTGGAAGAATGGTGGAACATGCCCCTGTCCCTTTCTCTGCTGTTGAGTGGCTGACAGGCGCTCAACGCGAGTGGCGGGCATATGTTTCTTCTAACAAATGGAAGAAGGCGCTCCGCCGCCGAACGGGCCGTGCCGGGAGCGGCGCCGGCCCCTCGCATCCGTTCGCCCCGATTCCCGAAGCAAATCCCCTTTTCAAAGGGCGAGGCGGGGCGGTACAACAACTACAGGGAGAGTGACGTTCGGACCGCACCGCGCGACCTGCAGCGCGGCGTTCGATCGACGGGCCCTCCCGGAACGCTACATCGCTCATCGAAGGGAGTCCCCCGATGCTGCCGGTCGATGCCACTCCGCCGCCCCGTTCCGCGAGGCGCATCCTGATCGTCGAGGACGAGACTCTGGTCTGCATGGATCTCGAGGACGAACTCGGGGCCCTGGGCTACGAGATCGCGGGCGTCGCACTGCACCCGGAGCGGGCGATGGCGATCCTCGACGCCGGCGGCGTCGACGTCGCGCTCCTCGACGTCGACCTGGCCGGGGACTGCGCCGGGCCGGTCGCGCGTCGGCTGGACCGGATGCACATCCCCTTCATCCTCATCACCGGCCTCGACCCCGAAACGGTGCGGGGCCGCGGACTGACCGCGCCGATCGTGGCCAAGCCGTTCGGCGAAGGACAGATCCGCGCAGCGCTGGAGGGCGTCGCCGTCGGACACGCCGTCAGCCCGTGAGGCGGTCGATGATCTCGGCGAGCTGCAGCAGGGAGATGGTCTTGGGCACGCGGGCGTTCGCCGTCCGCATGCCTTCGGTCACGATGGGCGAGTCGTAGACCGCGGCGTTTCCGGTGATGACCACGATCGGCAGGTGGGGGTGCGCCGCGCGCAGTTCGTGCAGCCGGCTGATCGCGCCGCCCCCCGGCATCAGCACGTCCAGAAAGACGATGTCGGGCCGGGTCTCGACCACCGCGGCCGCGATGTCCTCGCCGGTCGCCACGGATGCGAAGCGGTGGCCGAGCGCGTCCATCGCCCGCCCGAAGGTCGCGGTGTAGTCGGGATCGTCGTCGGCCAGCAGGATCTTTGCCACGAGGCACAGGTCCGGGATCAATTGCGTTCAGTGTCGTGATAGGGCTAACTCCGCTCGGGGTAAACGTTTTCGGCAGGGGGCAGGCCCGCGTGACGGAGGGAAGCGACAGCGGCACGGACATTCCGGTCGTCGCCATCGGAGCGTCCGCGGGCGGGCTCGACCCGCTCGAGCTCTTCTTCTCGTCCGCCGTGGCGGGGCGGGGCTGGTGCTATGTCGTGCTGCAGCACCTCTCGCCCGACTACCGCTCGCGCATGGACGAGCTGCTCGCGCGCCGTTCGGACCTGAGGATCCGGCGGATCGAGGACGGCACCGACGCAGCGCCCGACACCATCTTCCTCAACCCGCCCAATGCCGAGGTGACCCTCCAGGGCCGGACGTTCCGGGTGCGCACCTACGACGCGGGAGAGGCGGTGCCCCACCTGCCCATAGACGCCTTCTTCCGAAGCCTCGCGAGCGCTCCGGGAGAACGGGTGGCGGTCGTCCTGTCCGGCTCCGGCGCCGACGGCTCGAAGGGCGCGGAGGCGCTGCAACGGTCGGGGGGATTCGTCCTCGTGCAGTCTCCGCGCGAGGCGCGCTTCGCGTCGATGCCCAGGGCGGTCCTCTCGACGGGCGCCGTCGATCGGATCGAGGAGGCGGCCGACCTGCCCGGGGCGATCGCCGACCTGCTGGAATCGGGCGACCGCACGCCGGCGCCGGTCGCGGGGCCGGTCGATCCCTGGCGGGCCATCCTTCGCCTGATCGAGCGGGCGCACCGCATCGACTTCGGCGCCTACAAGGCCCCCACCGTCAAGCGCCGGATCGAGCGGCGCATGCACCTCAGGGGGATCGAGAACATCGCGGACTACCTCGACCTCCTCGAGCGTGACGCGCTCGCTCTCGACGAACTGTACCATGACATGCTGATCGGGGTGACCGCGTTCTACCGCGACCCCGACGCCATCGCGTCCCTGTCCCGGCAGGCCCTGGCGCCGCTTGTCGCCCGGACCCCCGAAGAGGACGATATCCGGATCTGGGTGCCGGCCTGCGCCAGCGGGGAAGAGGCCTACACGATCGCCATCGAACTGTCCGAGGTGCTGCGGCGCGCCGGCATCGACCGACGGTTCCGGATCATCGCCACCGACGTCCACCGCCCGTCGATCGAGAGGGCGGCGGCCGGCGTCTACCCCTTCGAGGCGGTCAAGGACGTGCCCGAGGCGATCCGCGAGCGCTACTTCGTCGAGTATCGCGGCGGGGTGCAGGTGGACCCGGCGCTGCGCCAGCGGCTCATCTTCTCGGTCCACAACGCGCTGGCCGATCCTCCCTTCATGCGGCTCGACCTCGTGTCCTGCCGGAACCTGCTGATCTATCTCGACGACGACGCGCAGGCGCGGCTGCTGTCGATGTTCCTGTTCGGGCTGAAGCGCGACGGCTTCCTCTTTCTGGGCTCGTCCGAAAGCCTCGGCGCGCTGCGGGACGACTTCTCGGTCATCGACAGCAGCTGGCGCCTCTTCTCGAAGTCGAGCGACCGCCGGGTCTTCGATCCGGGCCTGCTGACGAGCCGGATGGGCGGCCCGGCCGAGCCGCGCCCCGCGGCCCCGCCTCGGAACGTCGCTGCGCGGCCCCCTCTCGCCAGTCTCGACGGAGCGGGCCGCAGCCGCAGCGACCGCGACAGCCTGTTGCGGGGCTACGACGCCCTGCTCAAGCGCTATGCCCCGTCGGCGATCCTGATCACCGAGGCGGGGGAGGTTCTGACCTGGTTCGGCGCCGCTGGCGCCTACGTCGACACGGTCAGCGGCCTGGCCGAGCGCACGGTCGAGGAGATCGTGAACCCGGCGCTGCACTACGCTATCAACCTCGGCTCCGAGCGGTTGCGCCAGAATGCCGGCGAGACGTTCGAGCGCGAGGTCACGGTGGGCGAGGGCGACGAGGCCCATCGCCTGCGGGTCCGGATCGAGCGGCTGCCGGGATCGGCGGGCGCGGCCCAGTTCCTTCTGGTGACGCTGGTCCGGCTCGACACTGAGGGCGCCGCGGAGTCCGGCGGCGCCAACGAGGCGCCGGGACGGGCGGAGACGCAAGGGGACGAAGACGTCCTCATGCGCCGCGTGGTGGAACTGGAGCGCGACCTGCGCCTGACGGACGAGAGCCTCCAGTACGTGACCGAGCGTCTCGAAACCTCGAGCGAGGAGCTGCAGGCCTCGAACGAGGAGCTTCAGGCCTCGAACGAAGAGCTGCAGGCCGCCAACGAGGAGCTTCAGGCCTCGAACGAGGAACTGCAGGCCGTCAACGAAGAGCTCGTCTCGGTCAGCGCCGAGCACGAGCGCAAGATCGAGCTGCTGAGCGAGCTGAACGGCGACATCGAGCTGGTGTTCGACGTCCTCGGCTACGGCGCGGTCGTCCTCGATGCCGATCTGCGGATCCGGCGTTACACCCGGCTCGCCTCGCTGCTGCTGGGACTGGAGCCGCACGACACCGGTCGCCTCGTCGCCAATGCCGGCGCGCGGCCGTCGTTCTGCGAGCCGGCCGATCTGGCGCGCGACGCGATCTCCGGCAACGAACGTCGCTCGGCGCGCGGCAAGTGGGCCGGGCGGGAGCTGGTGGTCGAGGCGATTCCAGCGCGAGACGGCAACGGCGGCGCCGTGCTGCTGTTCAGCGGCGATGCGATGCCGCAGCAGGTTCGATGACCGGGGCCGAGCAGACCCTTCCGATCGTCGCCGTCGGGGCGTCGGCCGGCGGCCTCCCGGCGCTGAGGCGGCTGCTTGGAGCCGTCGAGGAGAAGACAGGTGCGGCCTGGATCGTCGTCCAGCACCTCGACCCCACCCACGAAACCCGTCTGCCCGAGCTGCTGGGCCGCGCCACCGGAATGCCGGTCGCCGAGGGCGCCGATGGAACCAGGCTGAAGGCGGACCACGTCTACGTCGCGCCGCCCGGCATGGACATCGGGATCGACGGCGACCGGCTGACCGTGACCGAACCGACCGAGCCGCGCTTCCACCGCTCGCCCATCGATCACCTCCTGACCGGACTGGCCGAGGCGCGCGGCGCCGATGCGATCGGCGTGATCCTGTCCGGCACCGGCACGGACGGGGCGCAGGGGTGCCGCGACATCAAGAGCGCGGGCGGCGCCGTCCTCAACCAGCAGCCTGAGGACGCCGAGTTCGACGGCATGCCGCAGGCGGCGGTCGCCAGCGGGCCGGTCGATGCGATGGACAAGGCCGACCGCCTCGCCGGACATGTCCTGGCTCTGCTCCGGCAGCACGCGACGGAAACGGTGCCGCCGGAAGAGCCCGACACGTCCACCCTCGCCGAGATCGTGGACCTTCTCGCCGACCGCGAGAACTACAACTTCGAAGAGTACAAGCCCGGAACCCTCGGCCGCCGGATCCGGCGCCGGATGCGGATCACCGGCTGTGCCGACCTGGGTGTGTACCGCGACCGGTTGGCCGAGGATCCGGACGAACGCCAGGCCCTGGTGCGGGACCTGCTGATCGGCGTGACCCGCTTCTTCCGCGACCCCGAGGCGTGGGAGACGTTCGAGACCCGTGCCGTCGACGCGGTGATCGAGCGGGCCCGGGACGGCGACGCCCTGCGCGCATGGGTCGCCGGATGCGCCACGGGCGAAGAGGCCTACACGATGGCCATCGTCATCCTCGAGCGGATCGAGGCGAGCGGCAAGGCGATCGACCCGCTGATCTTCGCGACCGACCTCAACGGCGACGCGATCGAGGCTGCCCGCATCGGCCGCTATCCCGCCGCAAGCGTCGCCGAGATGTCGCCCGAGCGGATCGATCGCTGGTTCCGCCGGGAGGGCGACCACGTGAAGGTGCGCGACATGCTGCGCGACCGTCTGATCTTTGCCGAGCAGAACGCCATTTCGGACCCGCCCTTCTCCTCGCTCGACATCATCTCGTGCCGGAACCTGATGATCTATCTGGGGGTCGAGGCGCAGCGCCGGGTGATGGAGACCTTTCATTTCGCGCTGCGCGAAGACGGCCTGCTCTTTCTCGGTCTCAGCGAGACGATCGAGCGCACGCGCCACCTGTTCCGGCCCGTCGACCAGCGCCAGCGCATCTACAGCCGGCTCCCCACCGATCCGGCCCGGCGCGGCAAGGCCGCGGGACGGGGAGGCGGGCGGGGCATCCTTCTGCGCGAGGAGGCCGGCACCCGTCCCGCGCTGACCCAGCGCCAGGACGCGGCGGTGCAGGCGATGCTGGCGCGCTACGCGCCGCCGGCGGTGCTCGTCGACGATGCATTCGAGGTCCAGAGCTTCCACGGAGAGGTGGGTGAGTTCCTCCAGTTCCGCCGCGGCAGCCTGTCGTCCTCCCTCGTCCCGATGCTTCGCGACGGGTTCCAGGCGCGGGTCTGGAACGCCCTCGTCGCGGCCCGCCGCACCGGCGAGCCGACGAGTGCTGCCGTCATGCTCCCCGGCGAGACACGGCAGCATGTCGGGCTGCTGGTCGAACCCGTCCCGCAACCGGACGGCAGCCGCGCCTTCCTCGTCTATTTCGGCCGGCGGGACGATCCCCAGCCGGACTCCCAGGTCGGGCCGGTGGAGGCGGAACGCCAGCTGGTCGAGGCCTACGAGGCCGAGATCGCGGCCCTCCGCCGCGAGCTGCAGGGCGTGATGGAGAGGAGCGAGACCTCGAACGAGGAACTGCAGGCCGCGAACGAGGAGGTGATGAGCGCCAACGAGGAGCTGCAGAGCTCCAACGAGGAGCTCGAGACCTCGCGCGAGGAGCTGCAGTCGCTGAACGAGGAGCTGACGACGATCAACGTCGAGCTGGAGGAAAAGGTCAGCGAGCTGGAAACGACGAACGACGACCTCGCCAACCTCATCCGATCCACCGACGTCGCCACGCTCTTCCTCGACACCGATTTCGCGATCCGCCGCTATTCGGCCCGCGTCGGCGACCTCATCGCGATCCGCAGCGCCGATGTCGGCCGGCCGCTGGGCGACCTGCGGATGCTGGTCGACGATCCGGACGTCATCGACGACGCCCGCCATGTCCTCGAGACGCTCGATACGCACGAGACCGAGGTGACGGGGGAAGGGTACGCCTACCTGCGACGGATCACGCCGTTCCGCACGCTGTCGAACCGGATCGCCGGGGTGATCGTGATCTGGTCCGACGTGCGCCGTCTGCGCGAGGCGTCCTACCGAATGGCCGCACAGGCCGGGCGCCAGGCCTCGATCGCGGAGCTGAGCCGGATCGCGCTGGGGACCGGCTCCCTCGACACCCTGCTCGCCCGCGCGGCCGAGGACGTCCGGACCCATGCCGGGGCGGACTTCGTCGGTATCGACGTGCCGGACGCCGAGCGGAGCGTCTTCCGGATGACCGCCGGCGCGGGCTGGCCCCGCGGCATGGCGGGCCATACCGAGTCGCCCGACGATCCGGCCAGCTACCCGGGACTCGTGCAGCGCCTCGCGCAGCCGGTCGCGACGTCGGACTTCTCGGCACCCGACGCTGCCATCCGGCCTTCCCAGCTGCTGGCCGACACCGGCGTGGCGAGCGGGATCGCGCTGCCCATCGGACCGGCGCTGCAGAGCTGGGGCGTTCTGGGGGTCTGGCGCCGGGACACCGGCGGCTTCGACGAGGAGCGGACGACCTACGTCGCGGCGGTGGCCAATCTGCTGTGGCTGGCCGTCAGCCAGCACGAGTCCCAGCGCCTCCGCGACGGACAACGCCGCGCCCTGCAGGACCTGATCAACGGGCTGCCGGTGATGATCGCGGTCGTCAACGCCGACCTGCGCTTCGACATGACCAACCGCGCCATCGAGGCGGCCGGTTTCACGATCGACGAGCTGCGCGGCGCACCGATCGGCGACGTGTTCGGCGCCCGGACGGCCGAGATCCTGGGTGAGGCCCTCGCCGCGCCCGACCGCGAGAAGGTCGAGCTGGAGGCCGAGATCGCAATTCCCGGCACCGGGCCCCGGACATTCCTGATCCACGGCGCCCGCCGACCGGCCGGACGCGGCGCGGACGGGTTCTTCGTCGCCGCCGTCGACATCCACGACCGCAAGCAGTGGGAAGAGCGGACGCGCGTCGTGTCCGCCGAGCTGGACCACCGGGTGAAGAACATCCTCGCGCTCGTCAACACGATCGCGCGGATGACCGGCCGCAACGCCGACAGCATCGAGACCTTCCGCGAGACGTTCGGCGACCGGATCCAGTCGCTCGCCCGGACCCATGCCGCACTGGCCGAGACGCGCTGGCAGGGAATCGCGCTGCGCCAGCTTCTGGACGACGAGCTCGAGGCCTACCGCACCGACGGCCTGACGAACGTCAGCCTCGACGGCCCCGACGTCCACCTCGGCTCGCGCGCCGCGCAGAGCTTCGCGCTTGCCTTCCACGAGCTGACGACGAACGCCGTCCGGCACGGTGCCATGTCGTACGGAAACGGGCGTCTGGCGGTCAGCTGGGACGTCGCGGATGGCCGGCTGGACCTGACATGGCAGGAGGACGGGCTGTCCGGACTGACGCCGCCCGAGCAGACGTCGTTCGGCTCCAGCGTCATCCGGAGTGCGATCGAGAGCCAGCTGACGGGCACCCTGGAGATGACGTTCCGCCCCAGCGGACTATTCTGCCGGATCAGCGTTCCCGAATCCGCCCTCCAAGAGGCACAGCCAAATGTCGGACACGGCGAAACAGACGATCCTCGTAGTTGACGACGAGGCGCTCCTCGCCCTCGAACTCGAGATGATCCTCAAGGAGGCGGGCTACCGTGTCCTCGGCCCGGCGCATTCGATCGACCGCGCCCTGAAGCTCATCGAAGGCGAGCCGCCGGATGGCGCCGTCCTTGACGTGAACCTCGGCACAGGGCGGAGCGATCCGATCGCCGACCTGCTCGCCGAAATGGGGGTCCCCTACCTCTTCCTGTCCGGCCACGCCCGCGACGTGCTGGGCGAACGCCACCGCGACCGCACGCTGGTCAGCAAGCCCTATCGGGAAGCCGAACTGCTGGCCGCCGTCGCCGCGCTCGGCAGCTCCGGGGACGCGCGCGGGTGAATGACGGCCCGGCCGCCGCCCGTCCGGCGCGGCTGCGGGACGCGCTGACCCTTGTCGTCGTGGCGGTCGGGCTGGCCGTCCTGCTGGTCGGCTGGGGACTGGGGATCGACGCCGTCACGCGCGTTGCTCCGGGCCTGCCCGCGATGGTGCCCACGACCGCGCTGTGCTTCGTCCTGATCGGCGGGGGGCTTTTCCTCGCGACGCGGGGGCGGGCCACGGCCGCGCGCGTGGCCGCCGGGACGACGGTCGTCCTCGTCGCGGGGGTCGGCCTGTCGGAGCTGGCGGGGCGGATGGCGGCTGACCGGATGTCGCTGTCGACGATCCTGTCGTTCCTCCTGTCGGCGGTGGCGCTCTTCGGTACGACCGTGCCCGGGTCTGCCGGCCGCCGGCTCCTCGTCGCGTCCACCTGCTGCGGCACGATCGCCCTGATCGCCCTGACCGGCTACGTCTTCAGCGCCGAGGCGCTGGTCGAACTGCTGCCGTTCAGGGGCATGGCGGTCCATACGGCGGCCCTGTTCCTGCTGGTCTCGGCCGCCATCCTCCTCGACCAGCCCGAGCGGACGTGGGTGCGCTACGTCCTGGGAAGCGGCCGGGGCAGCCGCGCGGCGCGGCGGCTGTTCCCCGTCGTCATCGTCCTGCCGTTCCTGATGACGTTCGCCACGCTCGTCGCCACGGACCACGGTCTGCTCGACGCCGATCTGCGTCTGGGCCTCCTGGCGACCGTGCTGACCGCGCTCGCCATCGGCGCCGTGCTGCGCAACGCCGCGGTCGAGAACGCGGCCGAGCAGCGCGGGATCGACAGCGAGGTCCGCCTGCGGGCGCTCGTCGACGGGCTCTACACCTCGATCATGGCCTTCGACCGCTCGGGCGCGCTGCGCTTCTCGAACGCGTCCGCCGACCGGCTGGTGGCCGAGACCGGCGGCGGCCGGGCCGAGAGGTGGCTGGCGGAGTCCGTGTTCCTCGACCCCGAGACGTTCCGGCCTCTGCCGCCCGACAGCGTCGATTTCCGAAGGCCCTGGGACGTGCCGGTCGTGGGGACGCGGCTCATCGGACTGGCGGTGCCGGACGGCGGCCAGCGCATCCTGCATCTGAGCGGCGGAGAATGGCGCGAGAGCAAGGGGCACCGCAACGTGCTGCTGATGCTGCGCGACGTGACGGACGAGTTCTACGCCGTCCGCGGCCGGCAGGCGGCCGAGCGGCTGAACGTGCTGGGCGAGATCGCCGGCGGCATCGCCCACGACGTCGCCAACCTCCTCGGCGTGATCCGCCTGTCGGCCGACGTGGGGGCCCTGCAGGCCTCCGATCCCGAGGCACGGGCCGAGTTCGACGCGATCCGCGCCGCCTGCGACCGCGGCGCCGAACTGACGAGCCGCGTCCTCACCTTCGCGCGCAGCCGCGAGCCGGCGCTCGAGGCGGCGGACCTGGCCGAGATCCTGCCGAACGTCGTCGCGCTCGCCCGCCGGACCCTGCCGTCCGGCCTCACGATCGACCTGCCCGACCTGAGCGGACCCCTCACCGTCGAGGCGGACGGGGGCCTGCTGGAAAGCGCAGTCCTCAATCTCCTGGTGAATGCCCGGGACGCCATCGTCGAATCGGGGCAGGGCGGCCGGGTCTCGGTGTCAGTCGTGGCGGACGGCGACGAGGTGGTGATAGAGGTCGCGGACGATGGGCCGGGCATGGCGCCCTACGTCCTGCGCCGCGCGAACGAGCCGTTCTTCACCACGCGGGAGGCGACGGGCGGCACCGGCCTCGGCCTCGCCACCGTCGCCCGCTGCGCCGAGGTGGCGGGTGGACGGTTCCAGTTGTCCTCGACCGAGGGGGCGGGCACGGTCGCGCGGCTGACGCTGCGCGCGGCCGACGCGCCACTGCCGCAGAAGGCGGCCGCCCCCTCCGGGCGCGACGCCCTCGCCGGGCGGCGGGTCCTCGTGGTCGAGGACGATCCGGCCTACCGCCGCAGCCTCGTCGATCTGCTCACGTCGCACGGCGCCGATGTGCGGTCGGTGGCAGATGGCGAGGCGGCGCTTGCGGCGCTGGAGGCTGCGCGTCCGGACCTCGTCCTCACCGACCTGCAACTGCCGGGCCGGGCCGACGGCCTCGACGTCGTCCGCCGCGCGCGCCAGCGGTATCCCGGCCTGCCGACGCTGCTCCTGTCCGGGGTCGCCGGGGCGCGGCCGGTGCTGGACGGGACGCCCCTGCAGGCGTTGAAGAAACCGATCGGCGCCGACACCCTCCTCGCCGAAATCGTGGGCGCGCTCGGGCCGGACTAGTCCGGCGCGCCAGCGGCGTACCAGGCGGCAAGCGCCTCGATGTCGGCGTCGGTCAGGTCGGCCGCCGCATGGCGCATCAGCTCGGCCCGCGGCCCGCCGCCGCGCACACCGGCCCGCCAGGCGTGGAGTTGCCGGACGAGGTAGGGTGCGTGCTGCCCGTCGAGACGGGGACCCGGCGCCGTCGCCTCGGCCCGCCCCGGCCCGTGGCAGGCGTGGCAGGCGGGCACGTCGGGATCGCCGGTCGTCGCCAGCGCCAGCTCGCGGCCCGTCTCGACGAGGGCGGGATCCGCGTCCGACGCGCCCGCGCCTACGGCGTCACCCGAATACTCGGCGGCCAGCTCTGCGAACGCTCCGGCGCCTACCTCCGTCACCGCGTGCGCCATGAACCCGCTCTCCCGCTCGCCCTCCCAGTAGGCGCCGAGGGACATGCGCACATACTCTTCCGACAGGATGTCGAGGCGCGGGATCTGGGGGTTCTCCGACGCGCCGCCCTCGCCGTGGCAGCCGGCGCAATAAGCCTCGCCCCCCGTCACGTCCGCATAGGAGGCCGCATCCATCTCCCGCACCCGCGAGAGGAAGGCGACCACGGCCCAGACCTCGTCATCGCGGATCGACGGCCAGTGCGGCATGCCGCTCATCTTCACGCCCTCGTCGACGATCCAGTGCAACTCCGCCGGAGACCAGTCTCCCACCGCCACCTGGATCGGCGGCGGCTCGGGCACCATGCTCTCGACCGTGGCCGTCGGCCGCTCGCCCGGCGCGGCGTGGCACATCCGGCAGGCGCGGTCGAAATGCCGCGCCCCCAGTTCGGCGAGGGCGTCCGTCAGTTCGGGCACCTCCTCCTCCGGCGGCGCGCGCAGGGTGACGGCCTGCCGGAAGGTGGTGTGCAGCACCCACGACACGCCCGGCAGGTGCCCCGCGGCGGCCGAGACGTTGTAGAGGCCGAAGCCGACGACGGCGGCCGCCCCGAGAATGCCCAGCAGCGCGAGGGTCGCGAGGGTATAGAGCACCGTCTTCATCAGGCCGCCTCCGGTCTCAGGGCCCGCCCGGCAAGGATCAGCCCGCCCAGCAGGTAGACCGGCGTACCGATCGCCAGCATCAGCATCCCGCCCAGCTGCTGGTCCGACAGGGCCGCGCAGTCGGCGTAGAGGATCCGCGGCGCCAGCGTCAGGATCGCCCCCAGCGCCGTCATGTGCATCGAGGTGAGCAGCAGCGCTCCGGCCCCCGCGAGCGGCGACCGCGCCCCCAGCGCGCCGGCCCAGACGGCGAGGCCGGCGACGAGGAAGCTGGCCTGTTCCACCGCGAACCAGGCCGGCGACAGCAGCGTCGCATCGTGCAGCCGCGGCAGGTGCCAGCCCCAGACCAGCACGAACTCCGCCACCGCGCCCAGCAGGGCCGGCGGCCCCCGGCGGGCCAGCGCCGGCAGGCCGAGGACGATCAGCGGCGCGGCGAGCGCGACCAGCGTCATGTGCCGCACCATGTGGGCGGGAAAGCCCCAGCCAAGCCACGCCGTCAGCGGCCCGCCCCAGACGAGCGCGAGGAGGCCGAGGCCCGGGATCAGCGCGGCGGCCCTCATGTGCAGGTCGAGATCAGCAGCGCCGGCAGCGTCGTCGCGATCACGCCCACCGCCGACAGCACCGCCAGCAGGAACGCGGCGTGCCCGAGGAACTCGTGCCGGTCCTCCTCGGTCGCGAGCGGGTGGGTGTAGTCCCAGTCCTCGAGGAAGTCCCACTGCCGCCAGGCCTTCCAGCCGATCCAGCCGATGATGCCGAGCGCCACGACGCTCGCGCCGCAGATCAGCACCCGCCACGCCGACACGTCGCCCAGCAGCGTCGCGTCGGACCACTTGGCGCACCAGACCGCGGCGAGTCCGTAGCTGGCGACGAAGTGGATCGCCCAGACCGAGGGCGCTATGGCGATGCGCCACAGACTGGACAATTCCTCGCTGAACTCGCGATGCAGCTGCTTGCGCTCGGCCATCGTCACAGACCCCTCGGCAGGAAGGCGGTGACGAGGACGGTGACCGTGACCGTCAGCGCCATGAAGTGCCAGTAGAGAGAGACGTTCCACATCGGCGCATCGTGGGTCGGGGTCGCCTTGCCGAAGATCAGCGCCGCCGCGCAGTAGAGCAGCATGATGATGCCCGCGCCGAGGTGCGCGATGGTCCAGACGCCCAGCGCCCACATCATCGCCGGGTAGACGTGGCTCGTCGGATTCAGTCCCGGCAACCGCAGCGCCGTGATGAAGGCCCAGATCGCCAGCGCCCCCGCCACCGCGCCGGCCCCCGCGATCGCCGCCGCGGGGAGCGGCCGGCCGCCCCGGTTCGTCGTGCGCGCCAGCAGGATCGCCGCCCACGCGGCCAGCCCCAGCGCGCCGGCCATCAGCGACCAGCGCCAGTCGACGTGGGCCGCGTCCGCGGGCGGGAAATCGGTGCCCGCCGTCCAGTAGAAGAACACGCCGAAGACGAGGCTCGCGAAGGCCGTGGAATCGCCCAGCATGGTGATCCACATGCCCCACCAGCCGACGGCGCGCGGCCCCGACACGTAGGTTGGAACGCTGAGGCCGAGGCCGATGTCCTTGGTGCTCTTCTCCGGGATCTGCGCCGTCGAGGTCCACAGCCAGTAGATCACGCAGAGGATCGCCAGGGCGCCGCTGACGATGGCCGGCGGATACATGTGGAAGGTCGGGAAGATGAACGCCCCGCCGGTGAAGGCCGCCGCCGCCATCGTGATCCACGCCGGTCCGGTCACCCGCAGCACCTGCAGCGGCCGGGCGTCGATGACGCTCGTCACCAGCGTCTCGCGGTGGCCCTCCTCGGCGTCGGGCAGGTAGTAGCGGCCCGCGTCCATCCGCTCGACGATCTTGTCCTGGTCCCACAGCGGATAGCGCGAGGTGATGTAGGGGACCGACCTCACCCCCCACTTCTCCTCCGGGACGTCGTGGCTCCATTCCAGCGTGCCGCCGCCCCACGGGTTGCGTTCGGTCAGAGGCTCGCGGCCCTTGGGCCGGATCAGGTCCCACGCGAAGATCAGGATGCCGGCCGCCACGATCACCGACCCCGCCGTCGAGAGCAGGTTCAGCCAGTCCCAGCCGAGGCCGCCCGGGTAGGTGAAGACCCGCCGCGGCATCCCCCACAGGCCGGTGAGGTGCATCGGCAGGAACGTGATGTTGAACCCCACGACGGTCAGCCAGAAGGACCACAGGCCGAGGCGCCGGGACATCTGCTTCTTGGTGAAGAAGGGGTAGAAGTAGGTGACGCCTCCGATCACCGGCAGGACCATGCCGCCGAACAGCGTGTAATGCAGGTGCGCGACGACGAAGTAGGTGTCGTGGACCTGCCAGTCGAAGGGCGCGATGGCGACCATGACGCCCGTCAGACCGCCGGCGGTGAAGATGGCGAGGCCCCCCGCGATCCACAGAAGCGGCAGCGACAGCGTCACCCGCCCGACCATCAGCGTCGCCACGAAGGCGAAGAGCTGGATGCCCGTCGGGATAACCACCGCCTCGGACGCGGCCGAGAAGAAGCCGAGACTGATCGTCGGCAGCCCCGTCGTGAACATGTGGTGGACCCACAGGCCGAAGCTGATGAAGCCGGTCCCGACCGCCGACAGCACGATCCAGGAATAGCCGACGATCGGCCGGCCCGCGGCGGTCGGCACCACCATCGCGGCGATCGCGATGGACGGCAGGAAGATGATGTAGACCTCCGGGTGGCCGAAGATCCAGAACAGGTGCTGCCACAGGAGCGGGTCGCCCCCGCGCTCGGGGTCGAAGAACGGCCAGTCGAACCCGCGCTCCAGCTCGAACAGGAAGTCGCCGGCGATCAGCGGCGGGAACGCGAACAGGATCATGCCGCCGACGACGAGGACGTACCACGCGTAGAGCGGCATCAGGTTCACCCGCATCCCCGGCGGGCGGCACTTGAGCACGCCGACGATCAGCTCCACCGCCGCGGCGATGGAGGCGACCTCGATGAACGACAGGCCCAGCAGCCAGATGTCCGCCCCGATGCCGCCCTGCTTGGTCGACAGCGGCGGATACATGAACCAGCCCGCGTCCGGGGCGGCGTCGAACAGCAGCGAGCCCATCACGAACACGCCGCCGATGACGAAGCACCAGAAGCCGTAGGCGCTGAGCCGCGGGAACGGCATGTCCCGCGCACCGAGGAAAGCGGGCAGGATCAGGATCGAGATCGCCTCGAACATCGGCACGGCGAAGAGGAACATCATCGCCGAGCCGTGCATGGTGAAGAACTGGTTGTAGCGGTTTGCCGAGATCAGGTCGTTATCCGGAACCGCCAGTTGCGCCCGCATCACCAGGGCAAGGATGCCGGCCAGCAGCATGAAGCCGAAGGCGGTCAGCGAGTACCACTTGCCGATTTCCGAGTTGTTGACCGCCGAGAGGTAGCGCCAGCCCGGCGGCTCCTTCCAGACCTCGCGCAGGCGGTCCTCCTGGGCTTGTCGCACCTCCTCGGGGATCGGCTCGGCCAGCATCTCCTCGGTCGGCGGATAGGGGCCGGTCACGCCCTCGTCGGCGTCGTAGCCGCGCGGGACGGCGGGGCGGGGGCCGGCGGCCGCGTCGGTCATGTCAGCTCCATCAGCCAGCGGGCGAGGGTCGTCAGCTCCTCGGGCGAGAGGTGGTCGTAGCCGGGCATCTCGGCGCCGGGCTTGATCGCGTCCGGGTTGCGAATCCAGCCGGCCAGCGCCTCCTCGGTCATCGGCAGGATCCCGGCGGCGAGGCTGGTGCGGCCGCCCACATGCGTGAGGTCCGGGCCGACCTGCGCCTGCCACTCGGTGCCGCGGATCGCATGGCAGCCGCCGCAGCCCTCGCGGGCGAAGAGATCGGCGCCCGGCCCGTCGGGCGGGTCGGCTTCGGCGGCCTCGGCGGACAGCCAGGCGTCGAACTCGTCCGCCGGCAGGACGACGGCGTTCAGCGCCATCAGCGCGTGGCTGAGGCCGCAGAACTCGGCGCACTGCCCGCGGTAGGTGCCGGGTTCGGTCGGGGCGAGGGACATCCGGTTCACGCGGCCGGGGATCATGTCCATCTTGCCGCCGAGCGCCGGGATCCAGAACGAGTGGATGACGAGAGCGGCCGACAGTTCGATGTCGGTGCGCAGCCCGGCGGGCAGGCGCACCTCGTTGGCCGAGCGGACGGGGGGGCCGCCGTCAGCGGGCAGGTACTCCACCCGCCACCACCATTGCTCGCCGCCGACCCTGACCGTCAGCCCGTCGCCGGGCGCGCGCTGGTCGGGCATGGCGCGCAGGCCCCACGTCAGAAGCGTGCCCAGCAGGATCAGCGGCAGCACGATGCCACCGCCGATGATCAGCGTCTCGGCGATGCGGCGCGAGATCGGGCGGGGGTGGATGCGGGTGACGAAGGCGAACAGGCCGTTCAACGCGATCCAGAGGATCGCCGCGGCGATCAGCATGACCCAGAAGATGCGCGCGATCTGCGCGGCGTCGGTCCCGGCGGGGGCGAGCGCGGATTGCGGTCCGCCCTCGCAGGCGGCAAGGGCGAGAAGTGCGCCGGCGAGGGCGACCGTCCTGATCTTCATGCCGCCGTCATGCGGAGCCGCCCCTGACTTCGTGTTCCACTCGCGGCGCCGCCGAACGCACATTGCCAGTCGGCGGGCGCCTTGTCCCAGAGGGGGCAATGCGCGCTGTGGCGCCCGGTTCCGTGCGTCTGCCCGCGCGAGGCGGGCGCGATGACCGGCCGCGCGACTGCGATGCGCCGGTGCGGTGCGATAGCACCGGGGCGGGCAGGAGGGGTGTGCTCTGCCCGAGATGCCCAAGCCGGCCGTCACGGCCGGGGACCCTCGTGCGCCGTGAGCGGGAGCGGAGGGTCCGCCGACCCATGCCGCCGCTCGGGCGGTGCTGTAGGGGATGGATCGGGACAGGTGATCGGCTTGCTGCCGGTGTCAGTGTCACGCCCGCCGTGGGCGGATCCGGTCGATCGGCCAGAGGTCCCGGAGTCTCAAGTGTCGCCCGGATGGGTGTGTGGGACGCGTGCGGCGCCCCACTCGACCCGCTGGTCAGAAGTCGACCCAGCGGGCCACGCTCTCGTCTCCTCGACCCGTGGCCCGCAGGGGGACAGCGCCGGCCGCTCGCACCCGGGCGGGCGAAGTCTGCGCGATTGCCGTCTCGGCGGGGGAGCTGGAAGCGACGCGCGAGCCGCGGGAGAGGCTGTCACCCTTCCCGTTCGCAGGCGCTGTCGCATGAGCGCCGCCGCTGGTCGCGCCCGCGGCGAGCGGCGCGCCTGCCGGTCCGCTGCGGCCGACAATCGGTCGGCTCGTGCCGATCCGGTCGCCGGCGGGCGCGCGCGGAGCCGCATTGGCCGCCTGGTGGCGTCCGGCCCGCCCGGCCCGCTCGTCGACGGCGTTGCGGCCGGGGCCGGTCGGATCCGCGGGTGCGGGACGGCCCTTGTCACGCGCGGTGGGGCCCCCGGCCGCCCGGGCGGGCAGGGCCGGAAGGGCGGAGGCCGTGCCGCCGGCGGCGCCGGAGCGGGCGAGGGCCTCGCCCAGGCGGTCGGCGCTGGCCTGGAGCTGACGGGCGAGCCCGGCGCCGGTCTCGACCATCGAGGCGGTCTGCTGGGTCGTCTTGTCGAGCTCCGCGACGCCGAGGTTGATCTCCTGGAGGCCCTGGGACTGTTCCCGTGCGGCACCGGCAATCTGGGAGACCCGGCCCGCGACCTCGCCGATGCCGGAGACGATGTCCTCCAGCGCGGCCCCGGAGCGGGCGACCAGCGCGCTGCTCTCGCGGATCTGCGTGCCCGAAGTCGTGATCAGCTTCTTGATTTCGCCCGCCGACGTCGAGGCGCGCTGGGCGAGCGAGCCGACCTCGGCGGCGACGACGGCGAAGCCGCGCCCGCTCTCTCCCGCGCGCGCCGCCTCTACCCCGGCGTTGAGCGCCAGGAGATTGGTCTGGAAAGCGATGTCGTCGATCGCGCCGATGATCTTGGCCACCTCGCGCGACGTCTCCTCCAGCGCTTCCATGGCAGCAATCGCCTCGCGCACGACCTGGCCGCCGGCCTCGGCCTGGGCGCGGTTCTCCGTGACGAAGCGGTCGGCCTCGGCCGCGCTCTCGGCGGCGGAGCGCACGCCCGCGGCGAGCTGGTCGAGCGCGGTGGCCGACTGCTCCACCGTGGCCGCCTGGGATTCGGTGCGGCGGGTGAGCTTGTCCGAGATTTCGAGGAGCTCGGAAGCCCCCTGTGCCAGCTCGGTCCCAGAGGACCGGACGGAGGCGGAGAGGTCGCGCGTCCGCGCCGCGACGTCGGCGAGCGCGGAAAGGAGCGGGCCGAGCGGCGCGGCGGCGTCCGACGCAGGCGGGAGGCGCACCCCGTCCTCCCCGTCGGCGAGTCTGCGGACGGCGTCTGTCGCCGATTCGAGGGTGCGCCTCATCGTTGCGTCAGAGGTCGCCCGCGCCTCGCGTGCCGCCCGGTCCTCGGCCTGCCGGTCGCGCAGCGCGGCGAGGGCGCGGGCCAGAATCCCGACCGCCCCCGGCGCGGACGTCGCGAGGTGCGGCGCCTCGCCCCGCGCGATCTCCTCCGCCGCCGTCGCGAGAGCCTCGAGGCCGCGGCCGATCCGGCGGGCGGCGATGAGCGTCGCGGCGAGGCCGACAGTCGCGGCCGAGGCGCCGAACGCCAGCATCATCACCCCCCCGCGGGAGCGCAGGGCCCCGGCGGCCGGCTCGCCGGCGAGGGCGCCGAGGTCCGACACGGTCAGCCACCAGCCGGCCAGAAGGCCCCCGATCAGGGTCAGGAACAGAGCATAGAGCGCCAGGAGCCGCGCCCGCACATCGATAGACTGCATCACCGCCTCGGCCAATCGGCGGCATCGGAGCCGCCCTCGGCAGGGTGTCTCTCACGGGGTGGTTTAAGGGCGGGTTAAGCGCGGACCGCGCGCAGCCGTTCCGCGGCCTCGCGGGCCAACGGCGACAGCCCGTCGCCCCCGGCGGCGAGCAGCTCGTCCAGCCGCCGCCGCATCCGCGGGTCCCAGAAGTCGCGCAGGTGCGCCGCCACCTCGCCGGGCCGGTCGTCGGAGGGCTGGCTCTCGAAGAAGGTGGCGATCTGGTTCGCCATCCGCACGAGCTTTGCGTCGTAACCGCCTGACATGTCTATCCGTTCACTCTTTGCGGGTGGGTGAAGATGCGGGTCTGCCGCCCCGCGGCCGAGACCAGCGTGACGCCCGCGCCGTCCGCCAGCCGCACCGCGTGGGCCGTCGGCGAGGACACCGCGACCACGACCGGCGCGCCCAGCGTCGCCGCCTTCTGCACCATCTCGACCGACACGCGGCTGGTCAGGACGACCGCGCCCGACGCGCCGTCGATCCCCGCCCGTGCCAGCGCCCCGATCAGCTTGTCGAGCGCGTTGTGCCGCCCCACATCCTCGCGCGCCATGACGATTCCGCGCCCCGGCTGCCAGAAGCCGGCGGCGTGCACCGCCCGGGTCGCGTCGTGCAGAGGCTGGTGCCCGCGCAGCGACTCCAGCGCCGCGCCGACCTCGGCCAGCGGAAAGCGCCAGTCCGGCTCGGCCACGCGGGGCAGGGGCCGGACCGCCGCGGCGAGGCTGTCGATGCCGCAGAGGCCGCAGCCGACCGGCCCCGCGACCGCCCGGCGGCGCGACGCCAGCGCGGCCTCGCGCCCCTCGGGCAACCACATCCGCGCCTCGATCCCGTGCTCGTGGGCCACGACCTCGACCTCGCCGACCTCGTTCGCCGTCGCGATCGCCTCGGACAGGGTGAACCCGATCGCGAAGTCCGTGAGATCCGCCGGCGAGGCCATCATCACGGCGTAGGTGGAGCCGTTGTAGACCAGCGCCACCGGCGTCTCCTCCGGCAGCGCCCGCTCCTCGGGCCCGGCGGGCCCGAGGGCGGGCGTCAGGCGGACGCCCTCCAGCCTCATTCCGCCGCGATCCGCCGCGACCGGGTGCTGAGCGCCTGATAGTCCTCCTGCCAGTCGGTCGGCCCGTTCGACAGCGACACCTGCACCGCGGTCACCTTGTATTCCGGGCAGTTGGTGGCCCAGTCCGAGAAGTCGGTGGTGATGACGTTGGCCTGCGTCGTCGGGTGGTGGAACGTGGTGTAGACGACGCCCGGCGACACCCGGTCCGTCAGCTCGGCCCGCAGCGACGTCTCGCCCGAGCGCGAGGCGAGGCGCACCCAGTCGCCCTCCTTCACGCCGCGCACCTCGGCGTCGTGGGGATGGATTTCCAGCCGGTCCTCGCCGTGCCAGACGGTGTTGTCGGTGCGGCGGGTCTGCGCGCCGACGTTGTACTGGCTGAGGATCCGCCCCGTCGTGAGCAGCAGCGGGAAGCGCGGCCCCGTCTTCTCGTCCGTCGCCACGTACTCGGTATTGATGAACCGGCCCTTGCCGCGGACGAAGCCGTCCACGTGCATGATCGGCGAGCCATCGGGCGCCGCGTCGTTGCAGGGCCACTGGACCGAGCCGCGCTCTTCCAGCATCTCGTACGAGACGTGGGCGAAGCCCGGCGTCGTCGCCGCGATCTCGTCCATCACCTGGGACGGGTGGGTGTAGGTCCAGCCGGCGCCCATCGCGTTCGCCAGCAGCTGCGTCACCTCCCAGTCGGCATAGCCGTTCTTCGGCTTCATCACCTCGCGCACGCGGTTGATGCGCCGCTCGGCGTTGGTGAAGGTGCCGTCCTTCTCGAGGAAGGTGGAGCCGGGCAGGAAGACGTGGGCGTAGTTAGCGGTTTCGTTCAGGAACAGGTCCTGGACGATCACGCACTCCATCGCCGCAAGGCCGGCCGAGACGTGGCGGGTGTCGGGGTCGGACTGCAGGATGTCCTCGCCCTGGATGTAGATGCCCTTGAAGGTACCCTCGACGGCGGCGTCCAGCATGTTGGGAATGCGCAGCCCCGGCTCCTTGTCGAGGACCTTGCCCCACATCTCCTCGAACACGGCGCGGGTGGCGTCGTCGGAGACGTGGCGGTAGCCCGGCAGCTCGTGCGGGAAGGAGCCCATGTCGCACGCGCCCTGGACGTTGTTCTGACCGCGCAGCGGGTTCACGCCCACGCCGGGCCGGCCGAGGTTGCCGGTGAGCATGGCAAGGTTGGCGATCCCCATGACGGTGGTCGAGCCCTGGGAATGCTCGGTCACGCCGAGGCCGTAGTAGATCGACCCGTTCGGCGCCTGCGCGAACAGGCGGGCGGCGGCGCGGAGCTCGGCGGCGGGGACGCCGGTATGGCCTTCCGTCGCCTCGGGCGAGTGCCGCTCGTCGGCGGCGAAGGCGGCGTAGTCCTGGAACTCGTCCCAGTCGCAGCGCTCGCGGATGAAGGCCTCGTCGAACAGCCCCTCGGTGACGATAACGTGCGCCAGCGCGGTGACCACGGCGACGTTGGTGCCGGGCCGCAGGGCCAGGTGATGCGCCGCCTTCACGTGGGGCGTGCGGACGAGGTCGATCCGGCGGGGGTCGATGACGATGAGGTCTGCGCCCTGGCGCAGGCGCTTCTTCAGGCGCGAGGCGAAGACGGGGTGGCCGTCGGTGGGGTTGGCGCCGATGACGATGACGCAGTCCGTCTCCTCGACGCTGTCGAAGTTCTGCGTGCCCGCGCTGGTGCCGAACGTCGTCTTGAGGCCGTAGCCGGTGGGCGAATGGCAGACCCGGGCGCAGGTGTCGGTGTTGTTGTTGCCGAACACGGCGCGGATCATCTTCTGGACGAGGAACGTCTCCTCGTTCGTGCAGCGGCTGGAGGTGATGCCGCCGATCGACTGGATGCCGTGCCGGCCCTGGATGTCGCGCAGGCGCCCGGCGGCGAAGCCGATCGCCTCGTCCCACGAGACTTCGCGCCACGGCTGGTCGATGGTCTCGCGGATCATCGGGTTCAGGATGCGGTCCTTGTGCCCGGCATAGCCGTAGGCGAAGCGGCCCTTCACGCAGCTATGCCCGCGGTTCGCCGCGCCGTGCTTCCACGGCACCATGCGGACGACCTGGTCGCCGCGCATGTGCGCCTCGAACGAGCAGCCGACGCCGCAATAGGCGCAGGTCGTCACCACCTTGCGGTCGGGGGTGCCGAGTTCGATGACGGACTTCTCCTGGAGCGTCGCGGTCGGGCAGGCCTGCACGCAGGCGCCGCAGCTGACGCATTCGGACGACAGGAAATCGTCGGCGCCGGTGCCGGCCGACACCCGGCTGTCCCAGCCGCGGCCGGCGATGGTGAGCGCGAAGGTGCCCTGCACCTCCTCGCAGGCCCGGACGCAGAGCGAGCAGACGATGCACTTGGACGGGTCGTAGGAGAAGTAGGGGTTGCTGTCGTCCTTGGGCAGCCATTGCGGATTCGGCCCGTCGGCGGTCCGCACCTCGAAATGGTTGTCCTTGTGCGTCTCGTAGCGCACGTCGCGCAGGCCGACCGCGCCGGCCATGTCCTGCAGCTGGCAGTCGCCGTTGGCGGCGCAGGTCAGGCAGTCGAGCGGGTGGTCCGAGATGTAGAGCTCCATCACGCCCTTGCGGATGCGGCGCACCTTGTCGGAGTGGGTGTGCACGACCATGCCTTCGGTCGCGGGCGTGGTGCAGGAGGCGGGGGTGCCGCGGCGGCCCTCGATCTCGACCACGCACAGGCGGCACGAGCCGAATGCCTTGACGTTGTCGCTGGCGCAGAGCTTCGGCACCTGGATGCCGGCCATTTCGGAGGCGCGCATGACGGACGTGCCCTCGGGCACCGTGATCTCGAACCCGTCGATGCTGAGGGTCACCTGCCGGTCGCTTTTCACCGCGGGGGTGCCGAAGTCGCGGTCGTCCCAGGGGATGATGAAGTCCTTCATGGGTCAGATCCCTTTCCCGGCCCGCGCATGCGCGACGAGGGCGTTGGCATGTCCGTGTCCGAGCCCGTGCTCGGCCTTCAGCCAGGCGACGGTCTCCATGTGCTTCTCGTCCGGCCGGCCGGCGATCAGGTCCAGCCAGTGCCGGACGGGCTGGCCGTACTTCTTCTCGATCGAGGGGAAGTACGAGGCGGGGCCCTTCACCTTGTCGGTCATCGCGCGCCTTTCCAGCCAGACAACCCCGTCCCGGGCCTGACCCGGGACCTCGACCCGGCGGGGGGCCGGGGCGGGTACTCGTGGGGGCAGGGCCCGCTCATTCCGCGGCCTCCCGCGCCTTCGCGAAGTCGTCAGGGAAATGCGTCACCGCGCTCATCACCGGGAACGGCGTGAACCCCCCCAGCGCGCAGAGCGAGCCGTCGCGCATCGTCTCGCAGAGGTCCGCGAGGAGGGGCAGCAGCCCCGGCTCGCCGGCCGCGATCCGGTCGATCGTCTCGACCCCGCGGACCGCGCCGATCCGGCAGGGCGTGCACTTGCCGCAGCTCTCGACGGCACAGAACTCCATCGCGAAGCGGGCCTGCCGGACCATGTCGACGCCGTCGTCGAACACCACGAGGCCCGCGTGGCCGATCAGCCCGCCCTCGGCGTCGAACTCCTCGTAGCCGAAGGGCGTCGCGAACTTCGCGGGCGGGAAGTAGGCGCCGAGGGGCCCGCCCACCTGCACCGCCTTCACCGGCCGGCCCGAGCGGGTGCCGCCCGCGAGATCGTCCACGATCTCGCCGAGGCTGAGGCCGAAGGCCGTCTCGAACAGCCCGCCCCGCGCCACGTTGCCGGCGATCTGCAGCGTCACGGTCCCCTTCGACCGGCCGCGGCCGAAGCCGGCGTAATGCGCGGCACCCTTCTCCAGGATCACCGGCACGGTAGCGAGCGAGATGACGTTGTTCACCACGGTCGGCTTGCCGAACAGCCCCTCCAGCGCCGGCAGCGGCGGCTTGGCGCGGACGATTCCGCGCTTGCCTTCCAGCGAGTTCAGCAGAGACGTCTCCTCGCCGCAGACATAGGCGCCGGCGCCGACGCGGATCTCCATGTCGAAGGCGCGGCCGGACCCGAGGACGTCGGCGCCCAGCACCCTAGCGGCCCGGGCGCGGCGCACCGCCTCCTGCATGGTGGCGATGGCGTCCGGATACTCGGACCGCAGGTAGACGTAGCCCTTTGTGGCGCCGACGCAGAGGCCGGCGATCGCCATGCCCTCGACCAGGCTGAACGGGTCGCCCTCCATCAGCATCCGGTCGGCGAAGGTGCCCGAATCGCCCTCGTCGGCGTTGCAGACGACGTACTTCTGCGGCGCCTCGGCAAGCCGGACGGTGTCCCACTTGATCCCGGTGGGGAAGCCGGCGCCGCCGCGGCCGCGCAGGCCGCTTTCCTTGATCTCGTCGACGATGTCCTGGCCCGACATCCCCAGCGCCCGCCGCAGGCCGGCGAGGCCGCCATGCGCCTCGTACTCGCCGAGGTCGAGCGGGTCGATCACGCCCACCCGCTGGAAGGTCAGGCGGTCCTGCCGCTTCATCCAGTCGAGGTCGTCGGTCGGCCCCAGAGCCTTCGGCCCGCTGAGGTCGAGGATCGCGGCCGCGTCGGAGGGCAGGGCGGGGCCGAAGGCGTGGCGCACGCCGTCCACCTCGACCTCCACCAGCGGCTCCAGCCAGACCATGCCGCGGCTGCCGTTGCGCACGATCGTCAGGTCGAAACCGCGCTTCGCCGCCTCGTCCGTCAGCGCGGTCACCACCTCGTCGGCGCCGAGGGCGCGGGCGGCGGCGTCGCGGGGCACCCAGACCTTCATGCGCGCAGTCCTTCGATCAGCGTCTCGAGCTTCTCGCGATCCATCCGGCCGATCACCTGGTCGCCCACCATCGCGGACGGGCCGCAGGCGCAGAGACCGAGGCAGTAGACCGGCTCCAGCGTCACGCGCCCGTCGGGCGTCGTCTCGTGCCAGCCGATGCCGAGGCGCGCCTGTGCGAGCTTGGCGATGCCGGCGCCGCCCTGCGCCTGGCAGGCCTCGGCCCGGCACAGTTTCAGCACGTGCTGGCCGGCGGGCCTTTCGCGGAAGTCATGGTAGAAGGTGACGACGCCGTAGACCTCCGCCCGGGAGAGGTTCAGCGCCTCGGCGATCACCGGCACGGCCGCCTCCGGCACATGGCCCCACTCGGCCTGCACCGCGTGCAGGATCGGCAGGAGCGGCCCCTCGAGGGCGGCATGGTCGGCGACGATGTCGCGGACGCGGTCGGCAAGGTCGGTCATCGGGCGCTTTCGGAAGGGCAGGGCACGCGCGCGCATCATCCCCGGATTGGCGCGTCGTTCAATATCGATCTTCCGTGATCTGATAGGATTTCTCTATCAAATCCCCGACAGCCGCCCCGCCTCCCGCAGCAGCGCGTCGATCACCGGCGTATGCGGCTCGCGCCATGGCGCGACGAGGCCCACGGCGTTGCGCGCGTCCGGCTCGACCAGGGGGATCGCCGCCACCGGCGCGCTGGCGAGGAAGATCTCGGCGGCGCGCATCGGCAGGACGGTGGCCCAGCCCTGCAGGACGTGGCTGATGAGGACGATGGTGGAGTTCGTCTCCACCGACGGCTGCGTGCGGACGCCCGCGGCGGCGAGATGGCCGCCGGTGATCCGCCGGTTCTGCATGTCCGGCGTCAGCAGGGCGAGGGGCAGGGTGCCCAGCTCCGCCCAGGGCACCGAGGCGCGGCCGGCGAAGATCGAGTCGTTCCGCACGATCAGAGCGTAGCGCTCGTCGTAGAGCGGCACCGTCACGACCCGGCCCAGGGGCTCGTTGTCGAGATAGGTGATCCCGGCATCGACGCGCAGGTCCTCGATCATCGACAGGATGTCGGTGGAGGTTGCGGACAGGATCGTGAAACGGACATTGGGGTGCGCCGCCGCCAGCGCGGTCGTCAGCTCGGACACCGCCGACAGCGCGGTCGGGATCACGGCGAGGCGCAGATCGCCCGACAGGCCCGAGCGGGCGGCGCGCAGCTCCTCCTTCATCGTGCGGGCGTCGCCGACGATCCGCCGCGCCCAGTCCAGCACGCGCTTGCCCTCGGGCGTCAGCCCGCCGAAGCGGCTGCCGCGCTGCACCAGCATCACGCCCAGCTCGGCCTCCAGCGACTTGATCGCCGCCGACAGCGTCGGCTGCGTCACGCCCACCGCCTCGGCCGCGCGGCCGAAGTGGCGGGCCTGGGCGAGGGCGACGAACATCTCCAGCTTGTCGATCATGGCGTTTCTCCCGTTCGGGCGGCCGGTCCGGACAGCGTGCCGCCCCGGCGGGAGGGCGTCCAGAGGCCCGGTGGGCCGGATCTCGCGGCGTCGTCCTGACGACGATTTCGTAGATCCGCCCGAAGGCGCGGCGGAACGACGGCCGCACGCGAAGCCGGCCGTCACATCGCCTGACGCGACTTCACCTGCCCGTGCGTCGCGGCGTCACGCGATGTCCGCTCTTGCCATTTGCGTCAACTGGTCAAAGGATCGCGCCATGTCCCGCGTCCGCGCGGGAAGGCTGCCCCATCCACCGACAGCCGGCACCAGACCGGCCGAGACGACAAGGGAGACCCCACATGACACTTCGCAGAACGCTTCTGTCCGGCACCGCCGCCGCGCTGGTCGCGATGGCCGGCTCCGCCGCCTTCGCCCAGGACATGGCCGGCCCCAACGGCGAGCAGCTGGCCGAGAACCAGACCTTCACCTACCGCGTGCTGGACGAGTTTCCGTCGATCGACCCGAACCTGATCGAGGACGTCGAAGGCTCGGCCATCGGCCGGAACCTGTTCGAAGGCCTGATGAATCAGGACAGCGAAGGCAACGTCGTGCCCGGCGTCGCCACCGGCTACGAGGTCTCCGACGACGGCCTGACCTACACCTTCAACCTGCGCCCCGAGGCGATGTGGTCGAACGGCGAGCCGGTCACCGCGCAGGACTTCGTCTATTCCTGGCAGCGCGCCGCCGATCCGGCGACCGCGTCCGAGTACCAGTGGTACATGGGCCTGATGGCGATCGAGAACGTCGACGCCGTGATGGCCGGCGAGATGGACCCGTCCGAGCTGGGCGTGACCGCCGTCGATGACCACACGCTCGAGGTCCGCCTGACCCAGGCGCTGCCCTACTTCCCGCAGATGGTCACCCACACCACCACCTTCCCGGTCCCGCAGTCGGTGATCGAGGAGCATGGCGACGCGTGGACCCAGCCCGGCAACATGGTCGGCAACGGCGCCTACGTCCTGGAAGAGCGCGTCCCGCAAGAGCGGATCGTCCTCACCAAGAACGAGAACTACTGGGATGCCGAGAACGTCTACCTCGACACCGTCACCGCGCTCATCATCAACGACGAGAACCAGGCGCTGACCCGCTACCTCGCCGGCGAGCTGGACCAGACCGACATGCCGGCCGGCCAGTTCCCGCGCCTGTCGGAAGAGTACCCGACCGAGGCGATCTCGGTGCCGAACCTGTGCACGTACTACTACAACGTGAACCTGACCGACGCCGGCCTTCCGGCCCTGCAGGAGGCCAGCGTGCGCGAGGCCCTCTCGCTCGCCATCGACCGCGACGTGATCGTGGACTCGGTGCTGGCCGGCGGCCAGGTCCCGGCCTTCTCGCTGACCCACTGGGCCACGGCGGGCTTCGAGGTGCCGGAAAGCGACGTGATGTCGATGACCCAGGAAGAGCGCAACGCCCGCGCGCAGGAGCTGATGGCCGAAGCCGGCTACGGCACCGACGGCGAGCCGCTCGAGATCGAGATTCTCTACAACACGTCGGACGCGCACCGCTCGGTCGCGGTCGCGATCGGCCAGATGTGGCAGCAGACGCTCGGCGTCACGACCACGCTCGCCAACCAGGAGTGGCAGACCTTCCTGACCACCCGCGGCGAGAAGCAGTACCCGGGCGTCGCGCGGGCCGGCTGGTGCGCGGACTACAACGAGGCCTCGTCGTTCCTCGACATCATGCAGTCCGACTCGGGCTACAACGACTCGGGCTTCGCGTCCGAGGAGTACGACAGCCTGATGGCCGAGGCGCGCACCGCCGAGGATCCGCTCCCGCTGTACCAGCAGGCGGAAGAGATCATCATGGCCGAGCACCCGATCCTGCCGATCTACTTCTACTCGACCGTGTTCATGCTCGACGACACCATCAAGGGCTGGCCGCTCGAGAACGCGCAGGACAACTGGTACGCCAAGGACCTGTACCGGGTCGCCGGCGAATAAGCCGACATCGTAACCGATCCGCTCGCGTCCCCCGAAAGGGGGGCGCGAGCCTTCGCCTTTTGTGCCTGCGCGGGGGGCCGTCCCACACATGTTCAGCTACATCCTGAGGCGCCTCGCCGTGGCGGTGCCGACGCTGCTGATCCTCGTCGTCTTCTCGTTCGTGCTGATGTTCGCGGCCCCCGGCGGCCCGTTCAATTCCGAGCGCCCGCTGCCGCCGCAGATCATGCAGAACATCGAGGCGCGCTACGGCCTCGACCAGCCGTACTGGAAGCAGATGGTCGACTACGTGGTGAACGTGGTGACCCGCTTCGACTTCGGCCCCTCGTTCCAGTACCGCGACCGCAGCGTGAACGACATCATCCGCCAGGGCTTTCCGGTGACGCTGACCTACGGCCTGTGGTCGGCGCTGGTGGCGGTGATCGTGGGCGTCGCGCTCGGCGTCGTCGCGGCGATCCGCCAGAACAGTTGGGTCGACTATTCCGCCGTCGGCATCTCGATCGGGGCGCAGGCGCTGCCGAACTTCGTCATGGGTCCGATCCTCGTCCTCGTCTTCACGCTGTGGCTGGGCTGGCTGCCCGGCGGCGGCTGGCGGGGCGGGCAGTGGGAATACGTGATCCTGCCGGTGATCGCGCTGTCGACGTCCTACATGGCCTCGATCGCGCGGATCACCCGGTCCTCGATGCTCGAGGTGCTGAACTCGAACTTCATCCGCACCGCGATGGCCAAGGGCCTGCCGATGCGCCGGGTGATCCTGCGCCACGCGCTGAAGCCGGCCCTCCTGCCGGTGCTCAGCTACCTCGGCCCCGCCATCGTCGGCATGATCACCGGCTCGGTCGTGGTGGACGTCATCTTCTCCACCGGCGGCATCGGGCAGTTCTTCGTCAATTCCGCCTTCAACCGGGACTACGCCGTCATCATGGGGATCACGATCCTCGTGGGCGCGTTGACCATCGGCTTCAACCTTCTGGTCGACATCCTGTACGCGTGGATCGACCCGAAGATCCGCTACTAGGAGGGGACGCGCATGGCACAGGTCCGCGACAACCTCGACACGCAGAAGCACGCCACGCCTCAGGCCGACATCATGGACCTGTCGGGCACCGATCACGAGATCAAGGGCCGGTCCCTCTGGGCCGACGCGCGCACCCGCTTCTTCCGCAACAGGGCCGCCGTGCTCGGCCTCGTGGTGCTGATCCTCGTCGCGCTGTTCGCCACCTTCGGAGGGCTGATCGCGCAGTACGAGCCGCAGTACGTCGATTTCACGCTGATGGGCGCGAACGCGTACAAGGGCGTCCCCTCGATCGAGACCGGCCACTATTTCGGCACCGACGTGGACGGGCGCGACCTGTTCGCGCGGACCGTCGTCGGCACCCGCATCTCGCTTCTCGTCGGGCTCGTCGGCGCGCTCGTCGCGGTGATCGTCGGCACGCTGTACGGCGCGACGGCGGGATACCTCGGAGGCAAGACCGACCAGATCATGATGCGCTTCGTCGACATCCTGATGTCGATCCCGTTCATGTTCGTGCTGATCCTGATGCTGGTGATCTTCGGCCGGTCGATCCTGATGCTGTTCATCGGCATCGGCCTGATCTCGTGGCTGGACATGGCGCGGATCGCCCGGGGCCAGACCCTGTCGATCAAGGGCAAGGAGTTCGTCGAGGCCGCGGTCGCCACGGGCGTCAGCCCCCTGCGGATCATCCTGCGCCACGTCGTGCCGAACCTTCTCGGCATCGTGATCGTGTACGCGACGCTTCTCGTGCCCGGCATGATTATCTTCGAGAGCTTCATCTCCTATCTCGGTCTCGGGATTCAGGAGCCGATGACCTCGCTCGGCGCGCTCATCAACGGCGGCACCAGCCAGATGAACAACGGAACGCTCTGGATGCTGCTCTACCCGCTGTTCTTCTTCCTGATCACGCTGTTTGCGCTGTTCTTCGTGGGCGACGGCCTGCGCGACGCGCTGGACCCGAAAGACCGCTGACGGCCGACGCCGCCGGCGCACTGCAAGGACCTTCGATGCTGCTCGAAATCGACAATCTCGGCGTGACCTTCACCACCGGCGACGGCGAGGTGAACGCGGTCAACGGCGTCTCGTTCGGCATCGACCGGCAGGAGACGCTGGCGATCGTGGGCGAGTCCGGATCGGGCAAGTCGCAGACCGCCTTCGCCGCGATGGGCCTGCTGGCCAAGAATGGCCGCGCCACCGGGTCGGTGAAGTACCAGGGCAAGGAGCTGCTGGGTCTGACGCCCCGGCAGCTGAACAAGATACGGGCCGAGGAGATCGCGATGATCTTCCAGGACCCGATGACCTCGCTGAACCCTTATCTGCGCGTCTCGGATCAGATGGCCGAGGTGCTGACCCTGCACAAGGGACTGTCGAAGAAGGCCGCCGTCGACGAAAGCGTGAAGATGCTCGACGCGGTGCGCATCCCCGATGCCCGCAACCGCGTGAACATGTACCCGCACGAATTCTCCGGCGGCATGCGCCAGCGCGTGATGATCGCGATGGCGCTCCTCTGCCGGCCCAATCTGCTGATCGCGGACGAACCGACGACCGCGCTCGACGTGACCGTGCAGGCGCAGATCATGAAGCTGCTGGGCGAGATCCGGCAGGAGTTCGGGACCGCCATCATCCTCATCACCCACGACCTCGGCATCGTGGCCGAGTTCTGCGACCGCACCCTCGTGATGTACGGCGGCCAGATCATGGAGGACGGCCCGACCGACGGCCTCTTCGCCGCGCCGGCGCATCCCTACACGCTGGGCCTGCTGTCCGCCGTGCCGCGCCTCGACCGGGACGACGTCGATCTCGCGACCATCGCGGGCGAGCCGCCGGACATGAGCCGGCTGCCGAAGGGCTGCCCCTTCACGCCGCGCTGCGCCTTCCGGCTGGAGCAGTGTCCGACCGTCCGCCCGCCGCTCGACCCGTTCGAGCCGGGCCGCCGCCGCGCCTGCCACGCCCCGCTGGAAGAGGTGCGCAGCGGCGCGCCGCAGGGACGACCGCCCGCGAAACCGCTGGTGGAGGCCCAGCCATGAGCGCCCCGCTCCTGTCCTGCCGCGACCTGTCGGTGACGTTCGACGTCAACCGCCGCGGCGCCTGGCCCTGGACGCCGCCGATGAAGCTGCGCGCCGTGTCGGACGTGTCCTTCGACCTCGCGCCGGGAGAGTGTCTCGGCGTCGTCGGCGAGTCGGGCTCCGGCAAGTCCACGCTCGCCCGCGCCATCGTCGGCACCGTCCCGACCTCCGGCGGGCGCATCGTCTTCGACGGGACCGAACTCAGTTCGATGTCCCCGCGCGAGCGGCGGCGCCACCGCAAGGGCGTGCAGATGGTGTTCCAGGACCCGCTCGCGGCCCTGAACCCCCGGATGCCGGTCGGCGACATCATCGCCGAGCCGCTGCTGACGCACCATCCCGACACCCCCAAGAAGGAGGTGAAGGCCCGCGTGCAGGAGATGATGGAGCGGGTGGGCCTGCTGCCCAACCTCATCAACCGCTACCCGCACGAATTCTCCGGCGGCCAGTGCCAGCGCATCGGCATCGCCCGCGCGCTGGTGCTGAAGCCCCGCCTGCTGATCTGCGACGAGCCGGTCTCGGCCCTCGACGTGTCCGTGCAGGCCCAGGTGGTGAACCTCCTGAAGGAGCTTCAGCGCGACATGGGGCTGTCGATGATCTTCATCGCGCACGACCTGTCCGTGGTGAAGCACATCTCGGACCGGATCGTCGTGATGTATCTCGGCCGGCTGATGGAAGAGGCGGCGTCGCGTCCGCTGACGACCCGGCCGCGGCATCCCTATACCCAGGCGCTCATCGCCTCGGTGCCGATCCCCGACCCGGTGCTGGAGAAGGCCCGCGTCCGCCCGATCATCTCGGGCGAGCTGCCCTCGCCGCTGAACCCGCCGTCCGGCTGCGTCTTCCGCACCCGCTGCCCCAAGGCCCGCCCCGACTGCGCCGAGGGCATCCCGCCGATGCTGGAGCCGGAGCCCGGCCACTTCGTCGCCTGCCCCTACAACGAGGTGCAGGACGTGCTCGCCGTCGCCGACGAGGCGCGGGAGAAGGTCACGTAGGTGGAGCCGGGGGCGGGGTAGGGCGGGTGAAACCCACCTTCGTCCGACGATCGCCGATGGTGGGTTTCACCCACCCTACATCGCACGGCGCTGACGCGGCTGCGTAGGGCGGGTGAAACCCGCTTTCGGGCGCGCGGTGGGTTTCACCCACCCTACACGCTCATCGTCGCCGCCACCGCCCGCTTCCAGGCGGCGTAGCGGCGGTCCCGCTCGGCCTCGTCCATCGCGGGGGTGAAGGTCCGCTCCAGCGCCCAGCCTGCCGCGAACTCCTCCATCCCCGGCCAGACCCCGGCCTTCTGCCCCGCCAGCCAGGCGGCGCCGAGGGCGGTGGTCTCCGTCACCTTCGGCCGGTCCACCGGGGCGCCGAGGATGTCGGCGAGGAACTGCATCGTCCAGTCGTTCGCCACCATGCCGCCGTCGACGCGCAGCGTCGGCGCGCCGTCGGCGTCGGTCCAGTCGGCGTGCATCGCCTCCAGCAGGTCCCGGGTCTGGAAGCCGACGCTCTCCAGCGCCGCGCGCGCCAACTCGGCCGGGCCGGTGCTGCGGGTCAGGCCGAAGGCGGCGCCGCGGCTGCCCGGGTGCCAGTAGGGCGCACCGAGGCCGGTGAAGGCGGGGACGAGGATCACCTCCTGGCTCGGGTCCGCCGCCTGGGCCAGCCCTTGCGTCTCCGCCGCCGTGCCGATCGCCTTCAGCCCGTCGCGCAGCCACTGCACCACCGCGCCCGCGACGAAGATCGACCCCTCGAGCGCGTAGGTCGGCCGCCCGCCGAACTGGTAGGCGATGGTGGTCAACAGGCGCGAGGACGAGCGCACCGCCGTCTCCCCGGTGTTCAGCAGGGCGAAGCACCCGGTCCCGTAGGTCGACTTCAGCATCCCCGGCCGGAAGCAGGCCTGTCCCAGCGTCGCCGCCTGCTGGTCGCCCGCGACGCCGAGGATCGGCACCTCGCCGCCCAGCAGGGTCGTCGTGCCGAAGCCCGCGTCGCAGTCCCTGACCTCGGGCAGCATCGCCATCGGGATGCCGAGCCGGCCGCAAATCTCCTCCGACCAGGCGCCGTCGTGGATATCGTACAGCATCGTCCGGCAGGCGTTCGTCGCGTCGGTGGCGTGGACCCGGCCCTCGGTCAGGGTCCAGATCAGCCAGGTGTCCACCGTCCCGAACAGCAGCTCGCCCGCTTCGGCCCTGGCCCGCGCCCCCTCCACCTCGTCCAGGATCCAGCGCAGCTTGGTGGCCGAGAAGTAGGGGTCGACGATGAGGCCGGTCCGCGCGGTCACCGTCTCCTCGAACCCCTCGTCCTTCAGATCGGCGCAGAGCGGCGCGGTCCGGCGGTCCTGCCAGACGATCGCGTTGTGCACCGGCCGGCCGGTCGCGCGATCCCAGACCAGCGTCGTCTCGCGCTGGTTGGTGATGCCGATCCCGGCGAGGTCGCCCGCCCCCTTTCCGGCCTTCTCCAGCGCCGCCCGGGCCGTCGAGAGGACCGTGCCCATCAGGTCGGCCGGGTCGTGCTCCACCCAGCCGGAGCGGGGAAAGTGCTGGGGGAACTCCTCCTGTGCGACCGCGACGATCTCCATCGCCGGGCCGAACAGGATCGCCCGGCTGGATGTGGTGCCCTGGTCGACCGCCAGAATGTGCGACATCGGTGCCTCCTCCCTCTCTCGCTGCCGACTTTAGGAACGACGCCGGCAGGAGGCCAGCGGGGCAGGGGGCGGACATGAAAAAGCCCCCGGGTCACCGGGGGCTTGCGGTCGGTGTCCCCGCGCATCGGGCGCGGGGGCCGGTGCGGGTCAGGCCGCGTCCTTGGGCGCCTTCGGCGCGGGGGCCGGCTGGGGCCGGCGCCTGGTTCCGAATGTCGTCACGCCAGCAGTGCCGGCTCCGGCAAATCCGGTCATGGAACTCTCCCTTTTCTTGGCGGAGGGCGCCGGCAGCAGAGGCGGCGCCTAGGTCGTTTTCATATAACGTTGTGTCGCGAAAAGCAAGGTCGGGCTGTCGGCGCGATCAACCTGGAATTGCGGGCGGACGGCCGGGGCCGCTCGCTGCGCTACGTCACTGCGATCGCTGGAGCGCGGTTTGCGGTCATCCGACGACGAAACCGCCGCCAGGATACGCCGCGCTCGACATCAGCCGCGCCGGCGTCCGGGAAGCGCCCCTCGCCAGACGCCGCCCTTCGTTCCGCCAGTACAACGGTCGCCGGCGAGCCGGGCGCACGGTCCCCCAGGCCGCCTTCCAGACCGGAGCGTCGGTCCGGAGCGGCCCGTTCAGTCCACGCAGATCGCCTCGACCTCGCCCTCGTCGGTCAGGTAGGACCGGCAACCGAACGGGTCCGCGTGCGTCGCGCATGTCCGCGTCTCGCTCTCGCACCAGGCGCTGCAGTCCGATGCGCGCGAACAGGCCTGCCCGGCATCCGGCGTCCGCTCGGCGCAGAACTCCCCTCCGAGGAGGCCGGCGATGGACACCCGCCCGCCCCGCGCCTCGCACGCCGCCTCCTCCGCCGGGCCCAGCGAGGGGCGGTCGTCCGTCTCCTCCTCGATGCAGCCGGCCAGGGCGACATGGGCGATGAAGGCGAAGTTTCTCATGAGCATCGGCTCCAGTCGGCCCGGCCTTCGGCCGAGCGGTAGCTGAGGACGCCCCCGCTCAGCGCCAGCCGGGCGAGCTCGGTCCTGGTCCGGCCACGGGCAGTGCAGGTCATCTCCGCCAGCAGGCCCCCGCCCGCCGCCGGCGTGGCGCGGACGAGCCTGCAGAGATTGTCCAGCCCCTCCAGCGTGGTCTCCCCGATCCGCACCGTCCCCGCCGCGGAGGCGGCGGCGACGCAGTCCGGGGCCGGGGACCACATCCCCCGGTAGGAGACGGGAAACCCAGTCCCGACCGGCAACTCGCCGGTCGGACCCGGCGTGCAGGCCGCGAGGGCGAGCGGGAGGAGGGGCAGGGCGCGCATGACCGCGACGCTACGCCCGCCGCGCCCGGCGGGAAAGCCCCGGCTGCCTCCGGCTCGGCGAAGGTCCCCCGCTTCCGTCCGCCCCCACCCGGTGGCAGGGTGCGGCCATGAGATGCTTCGTCGCCCTCCCGCTGCCCGCCGGTCCGGTCCGCGCGCTGGAGGCCGTGCAGGACGGTCTCAAGCTCGGCCGCCCGACCGATCCCGAACAGATGCACCTGACCCTCGCCTTCCTCGGCGAACGGCCCGACGCCGACATCGAGGCGGCCCATGAGGCGCTGTCGGACATCCGCCGTCCGGCCTTCGAGGTGCGGATCCGGGGCCTCGACACGTTCCGGACTCCCGACGGCGGCCTCACGATCTGGGCCGCTCTCGCCGATCCGGCCCCGGTCGCCGCCCTCGCCGCCAAGGTCCGCTCCGCCCTCCACGGCGTCGGCCTCCCGCTGGAGCGCCGCCGGTTCCGCCCGCACGTGACCCTGACCCGTCTGTCGCCGGCCGAGGCAACGGACGAACCCGCCATCGCCCGCGCGCTCGCGCGCTGGTCCGCCTTCCCGTGCCCGCCCTTCACGGCGGACGAGATGGTCCTCTACCGCTCCACGCTCCTCAAGAGCGGCGCGGTCCACGACGACCTCGCCCGCTACCCGCTGGAGGGCGGATCGGTCGCCTTCGAAGTATGAAGGGGAGATCCCGGTGGCAGCCCGTAGGGGAATCGAACCCCTCTTTCCAGGTTGAAAACCTGGCGTCCTAACCGATAGACGAACGGGCCGCAGCCGGTGAGGGGGCTGATAAAAGAAGGTTTCGGCGGGCGCAAGAGGGGACCTTGCGGAATTATCGCGCGGCGGTTTCGAGGAGGGTCAGGGCGTCCGCCAGCGATCCGTCGGGGGTGCGCCCGGCGGTGTCGAGAACCAGCGCTGCAGGGTCGGGGCGAAAGGCGCGGGCGCGGACTTCGGACCAGGTGGGCAGGACGTGGCCGGGCAGGTCGGCGCGGCGGTCTCGACCCGCTTGCGGTGCACGATCTCGTCCGAACAGACGATCCGCATCGCGACCATCGCCGCCAGGCCCTCGGCCGCCGCGGCCCAGCCGCGGTCCAGTTCGGCCATTCCGTTCACCGCGTCGCCGATGACCACGTGTCCGAAGGCGAGATTGTCCCGGGCGAGGCCCATCGCGGCGCGGTAGCCGTGGTCGATGACCTCGACCGGGGCATAGGGCGACGTCCGCAACGCCTGTTCGATCGTGTCGATCCGCAGGTGCACGGCCCCAAACCGCGTCGCGAGGCCGTGGGCCAGCGTCGTCTTGCCGCTGCCCGGAAGCCCCGACAGGACGATCAGCAGCGGCCGCCTCATCCGCCCGCCGGGGCGGCGTCCTCCAGCTTCAGCTGCGCCGACTTGCGGCCCTGCCAGACGTTGACTTCCAGCCGCCCGGCGACGTGGAACCGGCGCCCGCCGTGGCCCGCCAGAGCCGTCCCCAACGCCGTGCCGACTGCGCCGAAGGCGATGCCGTCCAGCCGCGCGCCGAGGCCGTCGCCGACCGTCACCTTCAGGTGCCCGGTCCCGACCTCGCGGGTCTGCAGAACGCGGCAGTCGGCCAGAGCGAATCGTGGAGACGGGGCGGAGGCACCGAAGGGGCCCGCCGCCTCGACCTGCTCGACCAGTTCCACCGTCGCGGCGCCAGGCATCAGCAGCCCGTCCAGCGTCAGGTCCGCCGGACCGCCTCGCCCCGCGCCCTGCCGCGCCAGCAGCTCGCCCAGCCGCGCCATCGCCGCCTCGATCTTCCCTTCCTCGACGGTCAGCCCCGCCGCCATCCGGTGTCCGCCGCCCTTCAGCAGCAGCCCTTCCGCGGCCAGCCGCTGGATCGCGGCGCCGAGGTCGACGCCCGCGACCGACCGGGCGGAGCCCTTGCCGATCCCGTCCTCCAGCCCGATCACGACGGCCGGTCGGTTCGTCGCCTCCTTCAGCCGCGCCGCGACGATGCCGACGACGCCGGGATGCCAGCCCTCGCCCGCCGCCCAGACGAGCGGACCGGAGGTCCCCCGCGCCTCGGCCTGCACCAGCGCGGCCTCCTTGACCTGCGCCTCGATCTCGCGCCGCTCGGCGTTCAGCTTGTCCAGCCGCTCGGCCAGCGCCGCCGCCTCGTGGGGATCGTCGGTGGACAGGAGCCGCGCGCCGAGGTTGGCCATGCCGATCCGCCCGCCGGCATTGACCCGCGGGCCGAGGAGGTAGCCGAGGTGATAGGCGGTGGGCATCGTGTCGACGCCCGCGATGTCGGCGAGGGCGCGCAGGCCCGGCCGCTGCCGCTGCGCCATCACGGAAAGGCCGCTGCGCACCAGCGCGCGGTTCACGCCGATCAGGGGCGCGACGTCCGCCACGGTCGCCAGCGCGACGAGGTCGAGCATCGCCATCAGGTCCGACCCGCGTTCTCCGTCCGCCCGCAGGCGCCGGTTCACCTCCACCAGCATCAGGAACACGACCGTCGCCGCGCAGAGATGGCCGAGCGCGCCGTCCTCGTCCTGCCGGTTCGGGTTCACGACCGCCACCGCATCGGGCAGCGTCTCGGCCCCGAGATGGTGGTCGAGGACGATCACGTCGGCACCCCTCGCCGCCGCGATCGGCCCGTGGCTGAGCGTCCCGCAATCGACGCAGACGATCAGGTCGTGCTGCGCCGCGAGACCGGCCATCGCGACGTCGTTCGGCCCGTACCCCTCGTCGATGCGGTCGGGCACGTAGAGCGTCGCCTCGCGGCCCATCGCCCGCAGCCACGACAGGACCAGCGCCGCCGAAGCGCCGCCGTCCACGTCGTAGTCGGCGAAAACGGCGATCCGCTCGCCCCGGCGCACCGCCTGCAGGAACCGCGCCGCGGCCCTGTCCATGTCGCGCAGCGTCAGCGGGTCGGGCAACAGGTCCTTCACCAGCGGCTTGAGGAACGCCGCCGCCGCGCCCGCCTCCACGCCGCGCCGGACCAGCAGGCCGCACAGGACGCGGGGCAGGCGGGTCGCCTGCACCATCGCCTCGGCCAGCCGGTCCTCGTCGGCGCTCGGCCCGACCCAGCGCCGGCCGGAGGCGGAGGCGCTGACGTTCAGGAACGCCGGCACCGCGATATCGAGTGTGCCATCCATGACGCTACACTAGATGTCGCCGCCCGGATTCGCCACACCCATGCCTTCGCATGTCACACACATACGCGGCCGGACGCCGGCCACGCGCGGTCACTTGACGGGATTGCGGTAGGTCATCCGCCGGATGCTGCCGCTCTTGGAGCGCATCAGGATCGTCTCGGCAGTCACGTAGCCCGGCTCGCGCCGGATGCCGGGGACGAGGCTCCCGTCCGTCACCCCGGTCGCCGCGAAGATCACGTCGCCGGTCACCAGATCGTCGCGGGTGTAGACCCGGTCGAGGTTGGTGATGCCGGCCTTCTTCGCGCGGCCCCGCTCGTCGTCGTTGCGGAACAGCAGCTTGCCGAACATCTGTCCGCCCATGCATTTCAGCGCCGCCGCGGCCAGCACCCCCTCGGGCGCCCCGCCGGAGCCCATGTACATGTCGATTCCCGTCTTCTGCGGCTCGGCGCAGTGCATGACGCCGGCCACGTCGCCGTCGGTGATCAGCCGGATCGCCGCGCCGGTGGAGCGGATCTCGGCGATCATCTCCTCGTGGCGCGGCCGCTCCAGCACGCAGACGGTGATGTCGGTGATCGAGCAGCCCTTGGCGGCGGCAAGCGCCGACACCCGCTCGGCCGGGGCCATGTCCAGGGTGACGACCCCGCGGCGGAAGCCGGGGCCGATGGCGAGCTTGTCCATGTAGACGTCGGGCGCGTGGAGCAGCGTGTGCCGCGGCGCCATCGCGATCACGGTCAGCGCGTTCGGCATGTCCTTGGCGGTCAGCGTCGTCCCCTCCAGCGGGTCGAGCGCGATGTCCACCTCCGGCCCCGACCCGGTGCCGACCTCCTCGCCGATATACAGCATCGGCGCCTCGTCCCGCTCGCCCTCGCCGATGACAACGGTGCCCCTGATGTCCAGCATGTTCAGCTGGTTGCGCATCGCGTTGACGGCGGCCTGGTCGGCACGCTTCTCGTCGCCGCGGCCGATCAGGTCGGCGCAGGCGATGGCCGCCGCCTCCGACACCCGGGCGAGCCCGAGAGAGAGCATGCGGTCCATGAATTCAGGGGCGTCGGCCATTCGTCGGTCCTTCGGGGGATGAGCGTCGCGGCCTGCCTAGCCCGAGCCTGCGACGGCGCACAACCTTGTGACCGCTAACGGTGGTCCCGTGAGGTGGCGGACCGAGGGGTGCACACCCCGACCTCCCCGAGGCTGCCCCCTGCCGACCGCCGTGGCGGGGGAGCACAGGCCGGTGCACCGAACCCGTGACTTCGGCGAGCGGATTTTCCAAGCCACACGCGACCGCCCGGAAGGCATGAGCCGCGAGAGATCGAATGCCCGCCCGATGAGCAGGGGTGCCTCCGGATCGGTCGGCCGGCGTACAAATGGGCGCTGCGGCGGAACGCCAGCATGGCCTGCGCGTTGTTCCGCTGCCCAAATGGCGGAACGATCCGAACCACACATGGCTGCCCGACCGACACCGTCCGCCGTCGCGGACCCCGATGCTGCGATGCCCGATGTCGATCTCGGCGCGTCGACCCTGCTCCTCGACTTCGACGGCACGCTCGTCGACATCGCCGAGACCCCGGACGGGGTCCTCGTCGATGCCGGCCTGCCGGATCTGCTTGCGCGACTGTCCGACGCAACCGGTGGGCGGATTGCGCTGGTCAGCGGTCGTGCCGTCGCCGACGTGGGCGGGTTCCTGCCCGACTTTGACGGCCTGATCATCGGCGGCCACGGAGCCGAGCGACGCGAGGACGGTCACGTTCGTCGTCATCCGGCGGCCGACAGTCCGGCGCTGCCCGAGATCGTCGAAGCCGCCGAGGGTTTCGCCGCCGGCCGCGACGGCCTGATCGTGGAGCGCAAGCCGACCGGGATCGTCGTCCACTATCGCAGGCGGCCCGACGCGGCCGAAGGGGTGCTGGCCTTCGTCGCAGGCCTCGCCGAACTGCACGACGGGTTCGAGCTTCACGAGGCCAAGATGGCCGCCGAGCTGCGGCCCGAGGGCATCGGCAAAGACGCCGCCATCGCCGACCTGATGTCCGAGCCGCGCTTCGCCGGGACCATTCCGATCTTCTTCGGCGACGACGCGACGGACGAGCCGGCGCTGGTCTGGGTCGCCGAGGCGGGAGGGGTTGCGGTCAAGGTGGGCGAGGGCGAAAGTGCGGCGCCCCTGCGGCTGGCCGATCCGGCCGCCGTCCGGGCGCTGCTGGATCACTGGACAGGGGGGAACAGGGAATGGCCGGCCGGCTGATCGTCATCTCGAACAGGATACCGACCGATGCGGCGCCCTCGGGCGGCCTCGTCGTGGCCCTGCACGATGCGCTGAAGGCGCGCGGCGGGCTGTGGGTCGGCCATTCGGGCAAGGTGACCGACAGCCCCGCCGAGGGTCTGACCACCATCGCCGACGAGCCCTATCAGCGCCGCGCCTTCGACCTCACCCCGGCCGAGCACAAGGGCTTCTACCTCGACTACGCCAACGCGACGCTGTGGCCTCTCTTCCATCACCGCGCCGACCTGATGACGCTCGATCCCGAGAGCTCGCGCATCTACTGGGAGGTGAACCGCAAGGTGGCGCAGCTGGTCGCGGCCGAGCTGCAGCCCGATGACGTGGTCTGGGTGCAGGACTACCATTTCATCCCGCTCGCCCAGGCGATGCGGATGGAGGGGGTGAAGAACCGGATCGGCTTCTTCCTGCACATCCCGTTCCCCAACGCCAGCGACGTGCCGGCGCTGCCCGAGCAGCGTTATCTCGCGTCCTGGCTCGCGGCCTACGACCTCGTCGGCCTGCAGACGCGGCGCGACGTGGCGGCGGCGATCGACGTGCTCCGCCGGTCGGGGGCCGAGATGCTGCTGCGCGGGCAGATGCGGCTGGGCGACCGGCACTTCACGCTCGGCTCGTTCCCGATCGGGATCGACGTGGACGACTTCGTCCGCGCGGCCGAGGCCGCCCCGCCCGCCGGCGCGACCCTGCGGATCCCCGACGAGGAGAAGCTGATCCTCGGCGTCGACCGGCTGGACTATTCCAAGGGCATCCCCAACCGCTTTTCCGCATTCGGCGAGTTCCTCGCGACGGGCGAGGACGGCGAGCCGCGGGCGACGCTCCTGCAGATCGCGCCGCCCAGCCGCGAGGACGTCGAAGCCTACCGCGAGATCCGCGAGGAGCTGGAGACGCTGTCCGGCCGGGTCAACGGCAACCATGCCGAACTCGACTGGACGCCGATCCGCTACATCCGACGCGGCCTGCCGCGGGACGTGCTGGCGGGGCTATACCGGCGCGCGGACGCGATGCTGGTGACGCCGCTGGCGGACGGGATGAACCTGGTGGCGAAGGAATACGTGGCGGCGCAGGACGGCGCGGATCCCGGCGTGCTGATCCTGTCGCACTTCGCCGGCGCGGCCGAGCAGCTGGACGCCGCCCTGATGGTGAACCCCTACGACACCGCCGAGACCGCCAAGGCGATCCGCCAGGCGCTGAGCATGCCAGAGCACGAGCGTCGCGCCCGGCACCTGTCGCTGATCCGCACGATCCGCGAGACGGACATCGCCTGGTGGACGGCGACCTACCTCGACGCCCTGACCGGGAGGGCGGCGTCGGCAGCGGCGTGAGGGGCGCGGCGGGGCGCGGCGGACTGCTGGCCCACCTTCCGGATCCCGGGAATACCCGCCCCGGGCCTGACCCGGGGGCTCGCGCAACGCGGGCCACCCGTTTGGCGAGGTCCCGGGTCAGGCCCGGGACGCAGACTCTGCGGCGCCGCCGTCCTGCAAAGCGGCAGGGCCATTCCAGCGGGCGCCACCGTCTCCGCTTCGGCCCGCTTGCAACGCCTCGCTTCCGCTCGTGCCGGGGCAGCGGCGCGGTGTTGGACACGCGCCCGGCGCGCGCTACGCCTGACCTGAGAGGAGGCGCGGCGTGCTGGCACGGATGAAGGATTACGGATCGACCTTCCTGAAGGTCTGGTTCGTCGCGGACCGGGTCCATCTCGGCCTGATCGCGGCCGGGGTCGCGTTCTTCGCCATGTTCGCGCTGTTTCCCGCGCTCGCCGCCGTCATCGCGATCTTCGGCCTCGTCGCCGACCCCATCGTGATCCAGACCCAGCTGGAACTGGTGCGCGAGCTGATCCCGCCCGACGCCTACGACGCGCTGTTCAGCCAGCTGGAGAACCTGCTGTCCGCGCGGCCCGAGACGCTGACCTTCGCGACGGTCCTGTCGCTGTCGGTGGCGCTGTTCTCGGCGCGGGCGGGGGTGGCCGCGCTGATGCTGGGGCTGAACTCGGTCTACGACAGGCCCGTGCGCGGAGGGCTGCGGCACATCCTCGCCGCGATCACGATGACCTTTTCGCTGATCGGCGTGGCACTGACTGCCTTGCTCATGGTGGTCGTCGCGCCGGTCGTCATCGCGCACGTCCCGCTCCCCTGGAGGGCGGCGGCGGTGCTGGAGCTTCTACGCTGGCTGATCGCCTTCATGGTGCTGCTGGCGGGCCTCGGGATCCTCTACCGCTTCGGCCCCAACCGGCGCGAGGCGCGGCCGAGCTGGGTGACGCCCGGCGCACTGGTGGTGATCGTGCTGTGGCTGGCCGCCTCGACTGGCTTCTCGCTCTACCTGTCGAACTTCGGCCGCTACAACGAGGTCTACGGCTCCATCGGGGCGGCGGCGGCGATGCTGATGTGGCTCTACATCAGCGCCTATCTGATCCTCTTCGGAGCGGCGCTGAACGTGGCGATCGAGAAGCGGGGGCTGGCGCGCGAGGGACCCCGGCCGACGGAGCTGGAGCATCCCGAGCCGGGCAGCCAGGAATCGCCCCTCGGCTCCTAGGCGGTGACCGGCAGGGCGAGTGCAAGGCGGCCGAGGACCAGCGTCCAGTCGGCGTCGTAGGTCTCGCGCCGCGCAGAGGCGCTCTCGCCCGGCGGCCAGCCGCCGTGGACGAGATCGACCCGTGTGCCGCCCGCGCCGTCGTCGGAGAAGGTCACCGTCAGCTCGGTCGGTCCGTCCTCGCCCAGGTGCCAGTCCGCCTCCAGCCGCCGGCCCTCCTCCCACCGCGTGATCGTGGCCCAGGTGACGCGCCGGCCCTCCGGCGTGGTCTCGACGATGCGGCCGCCCTCGCGCGGCTCGACCGTCAGGTCGGCGGGACGGCCGCCGCGCCCGCCGCTGGCGGTGTGGCTGTCCGGCCACCAGCGGGCGATGCCGCGGGTGAAGAGGTCGAACGCGTCCCGGGGCGGCAGCGGCACGGTGACGCGCTTGCGCACGGGGGGCCGCGGGTCGGGGCGGAGGTCGGGCAGGGCGCTCATCTCGGTCTCTCCTTCTCGCGGCGCCGGGCCTCGAGCCGCGCCTCGGCGGCGAAGGCCGCCAGCGCATCGTCCCACATGGCGTCCAGCCAGGCGCGCAGCTCGTCCACGCCGCCGGGGGCGAGGCCATAGTAGCGCCGGGTGCCGTGCGGCGTCACCTGCAGGAGGCCCGCCCCGGACAGGACGCGCAGGTGCTGAGACACCGCCGGGCGGCTGACCGGCAGGCCGTCGGCGAGGGCCGAGACGGGTAGGGGGCCTCCGCGCAGCCGCTCCACGATGCAGCGGCGGGTGGGATCGGCGAGGGCGGCTATTGCGGTTTCGTAAGTCACGTCCTACGGTAAGCGATGACTTACGATCATGTCAACGATCCGGTTACCAACCCGGGAGCCGCCGGTCCGCCGGCCGGCCCCTCCTTGCAGCCCCGTCGCCGGGTCACTAAGACTCCCGAAGGATTTCTCCCCTAGCGACGACACGTCCCGTTGAAAGGCCCGCCGCCATGCGCGACCCGATTGATACCTACATGAACCTCGTCCCGATGGTGGTCGAGCAGACCAGCCGGGGCGAGCGCGCCTACGACATCTTCTCGCGCCTGCTGAAGGAGCGGATCGTGTTCGTGAACGGCCCGGTCCACGACGGGATGAGCCAGCTCGTCGTGGCGCAGCTGCTGCACCTCGAGGCCGAGAACCCGAAGAAGGAAATCTCGATGTACATCAACTCCCCGGGCGGGGTGGTGACGTCGGGGCTGTCGATCTACGACACGATGCAATACATCAAGCCCAAGGTCTCGACCCTGGTCATCGGGCAGGCGGCGTCGATGGGCTCGCTCCTCCTGACCGCCGGCGCGCCGGGGATGCGGTTCTCGCTGCCGAACAGCCGGATCATGGTCCACCAGCCCTCGGGCGGCTACCAGGGCCAGGCGACGGACATCATGATCCACGCCGAGGAGACGCTGAAGCTGAAGCGGCGGCTGAACGAGATCTACGTCAAGCACACGGGCCAGAGTCTCGAGAACGTCGAGAAGGCGCTGGAGCGCGACAACTTCATGTCGCCCGAGGAGGCCAAGGCCTGGGGCCTGATCGACCACATCCAGGAGAGCCGCGAGGGCGGATCCGACGAGGCCAAGTGACGCCTCGGGACGCCGCCGAATTTCACGTTGTGGCCCCCGCCGGGCTGCCCTATCGTTGAGCCAACGGGCAGTCCCGGAGGGGGCGGAAAAAGGCCACGGAGCCAGAGGTTGAACATGGCGAACACGTCGGGCGGCGACAGCAAGAACACCCTCTACTGCAGCTTCTGCGGCAAGTCGCAGCACGAAGTGCGCAAGCTGATCGCGGGTCCGACCGTGTTCATCTGCGACGAGTGCGTCGAGCTGTGCATGGACATCATCCGCGAGGAGACGAAGTCCGCCGGCCTGAAATCCTCGGACGGCGTGCCGGCCCCGCGCGAGATCTGCGACGTGCTGGACGACTACGTGATCGGCCAGATGCACGCCAAGCGCGTCCTGTCGGTGGCGGTCCACAATCACTACAAGCGCCTGAACCACGCGCAGAAGAGCGCGGACATCGAGCTGGCCAAGTCCAACATCCTGCTGATCGGCCCCACCGGCTGCGGCAAGACGCTGCTGGCTCAGACGCTGGCGCGCATCCTCGACGTGCCGTTCACGATGGCCGACGCCACGACGCTGACCGAGGCCGGCTATGTCGGTGAGGACGTCGAGAACATCATCCTCAAGCTGCTCCAGGCGTCGGAATACAACGTCGAGCGGGCGCAGCGCGGCATCGTCTACATCGACGAGGTCGACAAGATCACCCGCAAGTCCGACAACCCCTCGATCACCCGCGACGTCTCGGGCGAGGGCGTGCAGCAGGCGCTGCTCAAGATCATGGAAGGCACCGTGGCTTCCGTCCCCCCGCAGGGCGGGCGCAAGCATCCGCAGCAGGAATTCCTGCAGGTGGACACGACGAACATCCTGTTCATCTGCGGCGGCGCCTTCGCCGGCCTCGACAAGATCATCGCCCAGCGGGGCAAGGGCAGCGCGATGGGCTTCGGCGCCGACGTGCGCGACCCCGAGGCCCGGAACGTCGGCGAGATCTTCAAGGAGCTGGAGCCGGAGGATCTGCTGAAGTTCGGCCTCATCCCCGAGTTCGTCGGCCGCCTGCCGGTCATCGCGACGCTCGAGGATCTCGACGAGGAAGCGCTCGTCACCATCCTGACCGAACCGAAGAACGCGCTGGTCAAGCAGTACCAGCGGCTCTTCGAGATCGAGGGTGCCAAGCTGACCTTCACCGACGACGCGCTGAAGGCGATCTCGCGCCGCGCGATCGAGCGCAAGACCGGCGCCCGCGGCCTGCGGTCGATCATGGAGGACATCCTCCTCGACACGATGTTCGACCTGCCCAGCCTGTCGAACGTCAGCGAAGTCGTGGTCAACGAAGAGGCCGTGAGCCCGGACGCCGCCCCGCTCATGATCTACGCCGAGAGCCAGGGCAAGAAGGGCTCCGCCGCCTCCGCGAGCTGATCGGGGGGCGGGCCTGTCGCGTCGGATCGAAGAAGACCCGCCCCGGCCTCGAGCCGGGGCCTCCCCTCCGATGTGCGTCACCACGGCGAGGCCCTGGGTCAGGCCCGGGGCGGGGTCTCTTTCTGACGTCGGCCTTCCGTCAGCCCGGGAACGCCTGTCCGGTCCCGGCGTAGTGCGCCTCTTCCACCGCCTCCGCCCAGTCCACGGCCTTGCCGTTTTCGGCCTCCTGGATCGCGAGGTGCACCATCGCGCTGTCGGGCGCGGCGCCGTGCCAGTGCCGCTCGTCCGGGGCGAACCACACCGTGTCACCGGTCGCGATCTCGACCACCTCGCCGCCCTCGCGCTGGACCCGGCCGCGGCCGGACAGCACATGCAGCGTCTGGCCGAGCGGGTGGGTGTGCCAGTGCGTCCGGGCGCCCGGCTGGAACTCGACCACGGCCGCGCGCACGCGCGCCGGGTCCGGCGCCTCGATCACGGGCGTGATCCGCACGGCGCCGGTGAAGTAGTCGGCCGAGCCGTCCGTCGTCGGCCGCGCGCCCCTTGGGTGATGCTCCATGCCCGTCTCCTTCGTCTCCGATGCCGTGCCACCTAGCGTCGGCGCACCGCGCGGCGATAGTTCCGCCCGACGCGATTCGTCGAAGGGACCCGACATGATCATCCGCCACATCTCCACCGGCTCGCCGTTCGAGGCGAGGATCGGCTATTCCCGCGCCGTCGTCGCGGACGGCTGGGTCTTCGTCGCCGGGACCACGGGTTACGACTATGCGACGATGACCATGCCGGAGCGGGTGGAGGACCAGTGCCGCAACGCATTGGCGACCATCCGCCGGGCGCTGGAGGAGGCGGGCGCCTCTCTGAACGACGTCGTGCGCGTGCGCTACATCCTGCCCGACGCGGCGGAGTGGCCGGCCTGCTGGCCGGTCACGTCGGACGCATTCGCCACCGCCCGTCCGGCTGCGACCATGCTGGTCGCCGGCCTGCAGGAGCCCGAGATGAAGATCGAGATCGAGGCGACGGCCCGTTTGCCGCGCGGATGATCACGGCCCGGGACGACAGGGGGGACTGGACCTTTCGGCCCTGCTGCGGCAAGACGGGAGCGGATCTTGCGGAGGGGCCGATGGGTATCCTGAAAAGCGTCTTGCGGGCCTTCACCTGGTGGAACGGGCAGACGCTCAACACCCAGCTCTTCACCTGGCGCAAGGGCATGAGGGTCGGCGAGGACTCCGCCGGCAACGTGTTCTACCGCAACGCCGACGACAGCAAGCGCTGGGTCATCTACAACGGCGAGGTCGAGGGTAGCCGCGTCAGCCCCGAGTGGCACGGTTGGCTGCACCGCACCTGGGACGAACCGCCGACCGAGAAGCCGCTGGTCCACCAGCGGTGGGAGAAGCCGCACCGCGAGAACATGACCGGCACCGCGATGGCCTACGCGCCCGCCGGGTCGATCCGCCGCGCCGATCCGCTGCCGCGCGCCGACTACGAGGCGTGGAGCCCGGAATAGGCCGATGCGATCCTTCATCCTCACCCTGGCTCTTCTGGCCGCGCCCGCCGCGGCGCAGGAGACCGCGACCGCTTCCGGCGGCGTGTTCCGCGTCCTCGACAAGACGACCGGGGCCATCGTCGATGTGGAGCTCGCCAACGGCGACAGCCGCCGGGTGGGGCACCTGACGATCTACCTCGGCGAGTGCCGGTTTCCTGCGGCGAACGCGTCGGGCGATGCGTTCGAATGGCTGACGATCCTCTACCAGGACGAGCCGGACCCGGTCTTCCAGGGCTGGATGATCGCCTCGGCCCCCGCGCTGAACGCGATGGACCATCCGCGCTACGACGTCTGGGCGCTGCGCTGCACCAGCGCCTGACCGGGGCCGGGCGGCCCCGCGCGGGTCCAGTCCGCCTGCACCTCCAGAGCCTTCGCCAGACGACGACGGTATTCGCCGCGCGAGATCTCGATCGCGCCGAGGCTGGCGAGGTGGGGGGTCAGGAACTGCGTATCGAACAGGGTGAACCCGCCGCGCCGCAGCCGGTCGACGAGGTGGGCGAGGGCGACCTTCGAGGCATCGGCGGCGCGGCTGAACATGCTCTCGCCGAAGAAGGCGCCGCCGAGGGCCACGCCGTAGACGCCGCCGGCGAGACGTGTCCCCTCCCACACTTCCAGCGAATGGGCGTGGCCGAGGCCGTGGAGCTCGCCGTACAGGCGCTGGATCACCGGGTTGATCCACGTCTCCTCGCGCGCCGCGCAGCCGGCGACCACGGCGTCGAAGGCCGCGTCGGCGGTCGCGCGGAACCGCTCGCGCCGCAGGGTGCGGGCAAGACTGCGCGAGATGTGAAAGCCGCCCAAGGGGATGATCCCGCGCCGGCGCGGATCGACCCAGAAGACGTCCGGGTCGGCCCGCGTCTCGGCCATCGGGAACACGCCCGCCGCATAGGCGGCGAGCAGGTGGTCGGCGGTCAGCGCCACCATGGGCCTCACCCGCGGTAGCGGGTCTCGAGCCACGTCTCCAGCCAGTGGATGTTGTAGTCGCCGGAGTGGATTGCCGGCTCGGCCAGCAGGTCGTTGAACAGCGGCACGGTCGTGTCGACCCCGTCCACGATCAGCTCGCCCAGCGCGCGCGACAGCCGGGCCAGCGCCTCGGGGCGGTCGCGGCCGTGGACGATCAGTTTGGCGATCAGCGAATCGTAGTAGGGCGGGATGAAGTAGCCGTCGTAGAGCGCCGAATCCATCCGCACGCCGAGGCCGCCGGGCTGGTGGTACTGGGTGATCCGCCCCGGGCGCGGGGCGAATTCCGGCACCTTCTCGGCGTTGATGCGGACCTCGATCGCATGGCCGCCGATGGTGAGGTCCTCCTGCGAGAACGACAGCGGCAGGCCGGACGCCACGCGGATCTGCTCGCGCACGAGATCGACGCCGAAGATCGCCTCGGTCACCGGATGCTCGACCTGCAGGCGGGTGTTCATCTCGATGAAGTAGAACTCGCCGTCCTCGTAGAGGAACTCGATCGTGCCGGCGCCGGAATAGCCGATCTCGGCGACCGCGTTCGCGCAGATCGTGCCGATCCGGGCGCGCTCTTCCGGGGTGATCGCGGGGCCGGGGGCCTCTTCCAGCACCTTCTGATGGCGGCGCTGGAGAGAGCAGTCCCGCTCGCCCAGGTGGACCGCGCCACCCTTGCCGTCGCCGAAGACCTGGATCTCGATGTGACGCGGCTTCTCGAGGTACTTCTCGATGTAGACCTCGTCGTTGCCGAAGGCGGCCTTGGCCTCGGAGCGGGCGGTCTGGAACGCCCGCTCCATCCCGGCCTCGTCCTTGGCGACCTTCATGCCGCGGCCGCCGCCGCCGGCGGTGGCCTTGATGATGACGGGATAGCCGAACTCGGCCCCGATCGCCTTGGCCGCCGCGACGTCCGCCACGCCGCCGTCCGAGCCGGGGACGACCGGGATGCCCAGCCGCTTCGCCGTCTCCTTGGCGGTGATCTTGTCGCCCATGATGCGGATATGCTCCGCCGAGGGGCCGATGAAGGTGATGCCGTGATCCTCGACCGCCTGCACGAAGGCGGCGTTCTCGGACAGGAAGCCGTAGCCGGGGTGGATCGCCTGGGCGCCGCTGATCTCGCAGGCGGACAGGATCGCCGGGAAGGACAGGTAGGACTGGCCCGAGGGGGGCGGGCCGATGCAGATCGCCTCGTCCGCCATGCGGACATGCATCGCATCGGCGTCGGCGGTGGAGTGCACCGCGACCGTCGAAATCCCCATCTCGCGGGCGGCGCGCACGACGCGGAGCGCGATCTCGCCGCGGTTGGCGATCAGGATCTTGTCGAACATGGGGTGCCCCTCATTCGATGATCATCAGGGGGGCGCCGTACTCCACCGGGCCGCCATCTTCGACCAGGATGCGCTTGACCGTGCCCGAGCGGGGCGCGGGGATCTGGTTCATCGTCTTCATCGCCTCGATGATGAGAAGGGTGTCGCCCTCCTTCACCGTATCGCCGGTCTTGACGAAGGGCGGGGTGCCGGGCTCGGCCTGCAGGTAGGCGGTGCCGACCATGGGCGAGGTGACGGCGCCGGGGTGGCTGGCCGGGTCGGTGGCGGGGGCCGGGGCGGCCGTCGCGTGGGGCGAGGCGGGCGTCGCCGGGGCGGCCGGCAGCGCGGCGGGCGCCGGGGCGGCGGGCGCGGGGGCCTGGTGGTTGCGGCTGACGCGGACGTTCAGGCTGTCGTCCTCGCCGTATTCGCGCATCACCTCGACCTCGCTGAGGTCGTTCTCGCGCAGCAGCTCGGCCAGCGCGCGAATGAAGGCCACGTCGCTTTCGTGGGTGTCGGTCTTGCTCATCCTCTGGTCCCCTGGCCCGGTCCTGTCCCTCCGCGTCTCGACGGGGTCGGCCGGGCAGGGCGCCGGGCCGCGGTCGGAGCGGTTATCCGGCGGTTATACGCCAAGGCTGCAGCAGGGGAAAGGAGCGGCGTCAGGCGTCGGCGCGACGGGAGGCTCCGGCCTCTTCGCCATCCTCCGGCGGCCGTCGGGCGGCATCCGGCGTCGGGCCTGTGCCCTCGTCGGGGGCGCGCGGCAGCATCTGGATACCCCAGGGTTTGAGGACCCGCTCGGGCGGCCTTACCGGGGCGGGGCCGGCATCGGCCGACCCGTCGAGGAGGGCGCGGCTGACGGCGGCGACCTGCGCCGTCTGCGGGGGCAGGGCGGCCGGCACGCCGAGGGGGGCATCGGGGAGGGGGTCGCGGGCGATCGCCGCGGCGTCTGCGGCAGGGCGCAGGTCCATCGTGTGGCGGGGCACCGTCGACACGGGACCCGCAGGTGCGATCTGGTCCATGGTCGTCTCCGAGGTCTTGGTCGGCGAGAGGTCGCCGCATCCCCGAGGATACGCCCAACAAGCTGAACTAGCGACACAATTCGGCCAAGGCGGTAAACGGCCGGTCAACCGGAATCGCCGCGGCCGGCCCCGGCGTACGGGGCCGGCCGCGCGTTCAGCCCCGGTTCATCCGGTTCTCGATCAGGTCGTCCACCACCGACGGATCGGCCAGTGTCGAGGTGTCGCCGAGCGCGCCGTAGTCGTTCTCGGCGATCTTTCGCAGGATGCGGCGCATGATCTTGCCCGAGCGGGTCTTGGGCAGCCCCGGCGCCCACTGGATCAGGTCGGGCTTGGCGATCGGTCCGATCTCCTGCCGGACGAAGTCCGACAGCTCCTTGCGCAGCGCGTCCGACGGCTCCACGTCGTTCATCAGCGTGACGTAGGCGTAGATGCCCTGGCCCTTGATCTCGTGCGGGTAGCCGACGACCGCGGCCTCGGCGACCTTGGCATGGGCGACGAGGGCCGACTCGACCTCGGCCGTGCCCATCCGGTGGCCAGAGACGTTGATGACGTCGTCGACTCGGCCGGTGATCCAGTAATAGCCGTCGGCGTCCCGGCGGCAGCCGTCGCCCGAGAAGTAGTAGCCCTTGTACTGCTGGAAGTAGGTCGCCTCGAACCGCTCGTGATCGCCCCAGACGGTGCGCATCTGGCCCGGCCAGCTGTCCTTGATGGCGAGCACGCCCTCGGCCGGGTTGCCCTCGATCTCGGTCCCCTTCTCCGCCTCGAGCACCACCGGCTGCACGCCGAAGAAGGGCAGGGTGGCGCTGCCCGGCTTGGTCGGGATCGCGCCGGGGAGGGGGGTGATCATGTGGCCGCCCGTCTCGGTCTGCCACCAGGTGTCGACGATGGGCAGCGTCCCGCGGCCGACGACCTCGTTGTACCAGTTCCAGGCCTCGGGGTTGATCGGTTCGCCCACCGTGCCGAGCAGCTTCAGCGACGACAGGTCGTGCTTCGTCACCCACTCGCGGCCCTGTCCCATCAGCGCGCGGATCGCGGTGGGGGCGGTGTAGAACTGGTTCACCTTGTGCTTGGCGCAGATCTCCCAGAACCGGCCGGCGTCGGGCCAGGTCGGCACGCCCTCGAACATCAGCGTCGTCGCGCCGTTCGCGAGCGGGCCGTAGATGATGTAGCTGTGCCCGGTGACCCAGCCGACGTCCGCGCTGCACCAGAAGACGTCGCCGTCATGGTAGTCGAACGTGTACTGGTGCGTCATCGCGGCGTAGACGAGATAGCCGCCGGACGTGTGGACGACGCCCTTCGGCTTGCCGGTGGAGCCCGAGGTGTAGAGGACGAAGAGCGGGTCCTCCGCGTTCATCGGGCGCGGCGGGCAGTCGGGGGCGACCTCCTTCATCTGGGCCTTCACGTCGACGTCGCGGCCCTCGATCCAGGTCGTCTGATCGCCGGTATGCTTGACGACGAGGCAGCGGACCTTGTCCGAGCAGTGCAGCAGCGCGGCGTCGGTGTTGGACTTCAGCGCCGTCTTCTTGCCGCCCCGCGGCGCGGTGTCGGCGGTGATGACCACCTTGGCGCCGGAATCGTTGATCCGGTTGCCCAGCGCGTCGGGCGAGAAGCCGGCGAAGACGACGGAGTGGATCGCGCCGATCCGCGCGCAGGCAAGCATCGCGTAAGCCGCCTCCGGGATCATCGGCAGGTAGATCACCACGCGGTCGCCGCGCATCACCCCTTGCGCCAGCAGGACGTTCGCCATGCGGCAGACCTTCTCGTGCAGCTGGCGGTAGGTGATTTGCTGCGCCTCGCTCTTCGGATCGTCCGGCTCGAAGATGATGGCGGTCTGGTCGGCGCGGGTCGCCAGATGGCGGTCGATGCAGTTCGCAGCGACGTTGAGGACGCCGTCTTCATACCACTTGATCGAGACGTTGCCGAAGTCGAACGAGGTGTTCTTCACCTTCGTGTAGGGCTCGATCCAGTCGATCCGCTTGCCGTGTTCGCCCCAGAATGCATCGGGGTCGGCGACCGAGGCGGCGTACATCTCGTCGTACTTCGCCCGGTCGGCGTGGGCCGACTTGGCCAGTTCGGGGGCGGGGTCGTGCATGTCCTTCATCGGATCCTCCCAATCTGTCCGCCACGGGCGGACGGGCGCGGCGGGCGATGGCCCGGCCGGCGCCGTTCTTCCAAATCCAGGGTGCCGGACGGCCGCGTCAGATCGCGAGATACCGCGCCCGGAGCGCCTCGTCGTCCAGCACCTCCTGCGCCGAACCATCGAACACGACGGAGCCGGTGTCGAGGATCACGGCGCGGTCGGCGAGCTTCAGCGCGGCGACGGCGTTCTGCTCCACGATGATCGTGGTGATGCCCTGGTCGCGGATGATGGCCAGCGTCTTGGCGATCTCCTGCACGATGACCGGCGCCAGCCCCTCGTAGGGTTCGTCCAGCAGCAGCACCTTGATGTCCCGGGCCAGCGCGCGGGCGATGGCGAGCATCTGCTGCTCGCCGCCCGACAGGGTCGTGCCCTCCTGGGCCCGCCGCTCGCCGAGGCGGGGGAACAGCTCGTAGATCCGCTCCAGCGACCAGCCGATGGGCGGCTGGATTTGCGCCAGGCGCAGGTTCTCCTCCACCGTTAGGCCGGCGATGATGCGGCGGTCCTCGGGCACCAGCGCAATGCCGTTCTGCGCCGCCTGGTGGCTGCGCATCGTGTGCAGCGGTTTGTGGTCGAGCCAGATCTCGCCGTGCTTCAGCGAAGGATTGTCGAGCCGCGCGATGGTCCGCAGGGTCGAGGTCTTGCCGGCGCCGTTGCGGCCGAGCAGGGCGAGGATCTCGCCCTCGTGGATGTCAAACGACACCCCCTGCACGATGTAGCTTTCGCCGTAGTAGGCCTGGATGTCCCAGACCGACAGGAACTTGGCCGAGGTGCCGGCCATGTTGCGGTTCTTGTCGAACTTGCCCTCGGGGCGGATCGCTTCGATGTGGCTCATCTCTTCCGTCCTCAGACCTGCGCCTCGCCGAGGTACGCCTCGCGCACCTTCGGGTGGCCCTTGATGTTGTCGGGCGTGTCCTCGATCAGCGGCGTCCCCTGCGCCAGCACCGTGATCCGCTCGGCCAGCGAGAAGACGACGTGCATGTCGTGCTCGATGATGCACATCGTGATGGGGCGCTTGTCCTTGATCTCCTTCAGCAGGTCGATCGTGTTGTTGGTGTCGGCGCGCGCCATGCCGGCGGTCGGCTCGTCCAGCAGCAGCAGCTTGGGCTCCTGCACCAGGCACATCGCCATCTCCAGCCGCCGCTTGTCGCCGCGGCTGAGGCTGCCGGCATGGGCGTGCGCCTTGTCCAGCATGTTCACGTCCGCCAGCATCGTCTCGGCCTGGCCGAGGATGTCGCCCTCGCGGGCGACGCTCTCGAACGCGTGCATGCGGAAGGCGCCGTCGCGGCGGGCGAAGCACGGGATCATCACGTTCTCCAGCACCGTCAGATCAGCGAAGATCTCGGGGGTCTGGAACACGCGGGAGATGCCCATCTGGTTGATCTCGTGCGGCTTGCGACCCAGCACCGACTTGCCGTCGAACATGACCGAGCCCGAGTCCGGGATCAGCTTGCCGACGAGGACGTTCAGCAGCGTCGACTTGCCCGCGCCGTTCGGCCCGATGATCGCGTGGACCGTATGCTCGGCCACGCTGAGGTTGACGTCGCCCAGCGCCTGCAGGCCGCCGAAGCGCTTGTTCACGCCCTTGACTTCGAGGATGCCCATCTCGCGCTCTCCTTACTCGGCCGGGGTGCGGCGCTGTTCGGCCGCCTGCGCCTCGGCGCCGCCGGCCTTGCGGTCGCGGCGGCGGAACAGCCGCCCGACCCGCTGCCCGCCCTCGACCAGCCCACCGGGCAGGAAGATGACGACGGCCATGAACATCAGGCCCAGCGTCAGGTGCCAGCCCTTGCCGATGAAGGGATGGATGATGGTGACGAGGAAATCCTCCAGCCCGTCGGGCAGGGCGGCGAACCACTGGTGCAGGACCGCGTCGTTGATCTTCGAGAAGATGTTCTCGAAATACTTGATCATGCCGGCGCCGAGGATCGGCCCGATCAGGGTGCCGGCGCCGCCGAGGATGGTCATCAGGACGACTTCTCCGCTCGCCGTCCACTGCATCCTCTCGGCCCCGGCGAGCGGGTCCATGCAGGCCAGCAGGCCGCCGGCGAGGCCGGCATACATGCCCGAGATCACGAACGCGGCGAGGGTATAGGGCCGGGTATTGAGGCCGGTGTAGTTCATCCGCTGCTGGTTCGACTTCACCGCCCGCAGCATCATCCCGAAGGGCGAGCGGAAGATGCGGATCGCGAGGTAGAACGAGATCAGCATCACGACGGCGCAGAAGTAGAAGCCGACGCCGAAGGTGAAGTCCCAGGCGCCGAGGCCGAGGCTCGCCGTGTCGCGCATCTCCATCCCGAACAACTCGGTCACCGGCAGCGACGTGGGCCGCCCGCCGCCGTCCAGGACGCGCGGGTCGTCCAGCGTCAGCTGCAGCCCGGTCTCGCCGTTGGTCAGCGGGGTGAGGACCGAGTAGGCCAGCGCGTAGGCCATCTGCGCGAAGGCCAGCGTCAGGATCGAGAAGTAGATGCCGGACCGCCGCAGCGAGATGTAGCCGATGACGAGGGCGAAGAGCCCCGCGACGATCACCGACAGGATCAGCGCCGGGATCACGTTCATGCTGAGCAGCTTGAACATCCAGACCGCGGAGTAGGAGCCGAGGCCGAGGAACGCGGCGTGGCCGAAGGACAGGTAGCCGGTCAGACCGAACAGGATGTTGAAGCCGATCGCGAAGATTCCGTAGATCACGAACCGCTGCATCAGGTCGGGATAGCCGGCGTTGAACTGCGCCAGGCCCGATCCGGTGGGGAAGGGGTTCAGGATGAACGGCGCCAGCAGCGTGATCGCCGCCACGGCCAGGAACAGGGTGAAGTCTTTCTTGCCGAGACCCAGCATGGATTACTCCTCCATCACGCCCTTGCGGCCCATCAGGCCACGCGGCCGGAGGAGCAGGATGGCGATGGCGACGAGGTAGATGATGATCTGGTCGATGCCGGGCAGCAGCGATTTCACCGCGTTCATCGAGGCGAAGCTCTGCAGGATCCCGAGAAGGAACCCGGCCAGCACCGCACCCGGGAGCGAGCCCATGCCGCCGACGACGACCACGACGAAGCTGAGGACGAGGAAGTCCATGCCCATGTGGTAGTTGGGGCTGAGGATCGGCGTGTACATCACGCCCGCCAGCCCCGCGACCGCCGCGGCGATCCCGAACATCAGCGTGAAGCGGCGGTCGATGTCGATCCCGAGGAGGCCCACCGTCTCGCGGTCGGCCATGCCGGCGCGCACCACCATCCCGAAGGTTGTGAACTGCAGGAAGGCGAACACGCCGGCGATGATGAGTGCCGAGAAGAAGAAGTAGACCAGCCGCCACACCGGATAGATGATCGAGCCAGCCTGGAACCCCAGCCACTGTCCGAAATCGACCGAGCCGCGGAATGCGTCGGGCGCCGGGGTCGGGATCGGGTTGGCGCCGTAGATCGCCTTGATGATCTCCTGCAGCACGATGGCGAGGCCGAAGGTCACGAGGATCTGGTCCGCGTGGGGGCGCTTGTAGAAGTGCCGGATCAGGCCGCGCTCCATCACGAGGCCGATCAGCAGCATCACCGGGATTGCCAGCAGGATCGACAGCGGCACCGCCCAGTCGATGATGCTGGCGCCCAGCGCCTCGCCGAAGATGTCCTGCACGTAGGGCACGTCGACCTGCAGCGGGTTGCCGAGAAAGTCGGTGCGCGTCGGGTCCTCGACCTGGTGGCTCATCCCCAGAAGGGCGTTCAGCGTGACGGCGCAGAAGGCGCCGATCATGAACAGCGCGCCGTGGGCGAAGTTCACGACCCCGAGGGTGCCGAAGATCAGCGTGAGGCCCAGCGCGATCAGCGCGTAGGCCGAGCCCTTGTCGAGCCCGTTCAGGATTTGAAGGATGATGGCGTCCATGGCCCCGGGCGTCCTTGCGATGGGAAGCGGGAGGTTCCCGGCGCGCGGCCGGGAGCAAGGGCGGGACGGGGGCTATGCCCCGTCCCGCGGTCCGGGCGTCAGGCGCCCGGGTTGCACTCGCCGAGATCGCCGCCGGCGAACTGCGGGTGGTCGGGCTCGTACCACACCTGCTCGACCGGAGTGACCTCGACGATCTCGAGGTTGTCGTAGGGCGTGGTCGGGTTCTCGGCCCCGCGCACGACCAGCACGTCCTTGAAGCACTGGTGGTCCGCCGCGCGGTAGAGCGTCGGGCCGTTGCCCATGCCGTCGAACAGGAAGCCCTCGTTCGACGCCGAGTCGATCCCCTCGAGGCTGCCGCTGCCGCCGGTCCGTCCCTCCAGCGCCTCGACCACCGCGCAGGGGTTGAAGCTGCCGGCCCGCGTGACCGCGTCGGCATAGAGCAGGGTCTGCACGTAGCAGGTGTGCGCCGCGTTCGACGGCGGGAAGCCGTACTTCTCGCCGAACGAGCGGGTGAAGGCCTGCGTGCCCGCGTCCTGCAACTGCCAGTTCCAGTTCATCGAGCCGTAGATGCCCTTGATCGCCTCGCCGGCGCCCGCGGCCATCAGCTCGGAGTAGAGCGGCACGACGATCTCGAAGTTCTTGCCGTTGACCTGACGGTCGCGCAGGCCGAACTGCACCGCCTGGGTCAGCGAGTTCACCATGTCCCCGCCGTAGTGGTTCAGGATCAGCACGTCGGCGCCCGACTGCAGGACCGGCGTGATGTAGGACGAGAAGTCGCCCGCGCCGACCGGGGTCAGCACGGTGTTTGCGGTCTCCCAGCCCAGCGCCTCGGTCGCGGCCTTGATCGACTCCTCCTGGGTCCAGCCCCAGGTGTAGTCGGCGGTCAGGTGATAGGCGCGGCGGTCGGTGCCGTACTGCTCGGCCAGAATCGGCGGCAGCGCCGCGCCCGACATGTAGGCGTTGAAGAAGTGGCGGAAGCCGTTGGCCTTCTTGTCCTTGCCGGTCGTGTCGTTGGAGTGCGTCAGGCCGGCCATGAAGATGACGCCGGCCTCCTGGCAGAGCGCCTGCACCGCGATCGCGGGACCGGACGACGAGCCGCCCGAGATCATGATCGCGCCGTCCTTCTGGATCATCGACTGCGCCGAGGCGCGGGCGACGTCGGACTTGGTCTGGGTGTCGCCGGTGACGTAGTCGACCCGCTTGCCGAGGATGCCGGTGCCGTCGAGGTTCTGCTCGGAGAAGGTCTGCAGCATGCCGCCGTCGCCTTCGCCGTTCAGGTGCTCCACCGCCAGCTGGAACGCGCGCAGCTCGTCCGCGCCCTCGTCGGCGTAGGCGCCGGTCTGCGGCACGTTGAAGCCGAGAATGACGGTGTCGCCCGTCGGCGCATTGGTGAATCCGCTCTCCTGCGCGCGCAGGTACGTCGGCAGGGCGAGGCCTGCGCCGGCGACGGCGCCGGACTTGAGCACGCCACGCCGCGTGAAGTGTCTGGACATCGATATCCTCCCAGTCGGTTTGTCGCGCCTCGCCCCGGACCTCCTCGTCCCGAGCAGGGCACGCGCACGCTTGTCGTGTGCGGGGGCCAGTATCGGCGGGATCGTAAAGCGCTCAACAAGGGTCTCGGAACGCTCGCCTTTTTTGTAAAGACTTCGACAGGCTCGCGCGTTAATCTGCAAACGATTTTTCCCGCGGGCGCAGAAAGCCCTTGGAAACGCACGAGGAATCTCCGATGGCCCGCAGCGCGCTCGCCGGCAGCCGGATCCGGGCCCGTCGGCTCGACCGCGGTCTCGCCCAGGCTGACCTCGCCCGCGCCGCCGGCATCTCGGCCAGCTACCTCAACCTCATCGAGCACAACCGCCGCAGAATCGGCGGCCGCCTCCTGAACCGCATCGCGGCCGAGCTGGAGGTGGAGCCCGCGGTGCTCAGCCAGGGCGCCGGCCGACCGCTCCTCGACCAGCTCGCCGCCGCGGCGGCCGCGCCGGGCAGCGAGGCCGAGGAGGATCGCGCCGAGGCCTTCGCCGAAGCCTTCCCGGGCTGGGCCGCGCTCGTCGCGCGTCAGGCGGCGCGGGTGGGCGAGCTGGAGGGCCGCGTTGCGGCGCTGACAGACCGGCTCGCCCACGACCCGCGCCTCGCCACCTCGCTGCACGAGCTGATCTCGGCCGTGACGTCGATCCGGTCGACGGCGTCCATCCTCGTCGGCGCGGACGACCTCGACCGGGACTGGCAGGAGCGGTTCCACCGCAACATCCACGACGATTCCCTGCGCCTCGCCGACGCCTCGCGCGAGCTGGCGCGGCGGCTGGAGCCGGTGGAGGGCGCTGCGGCCAGCCCGGCGGAGGCGCTGGCGCAGTTCCTCGACCGGACGGACCACCACGTGGCCGCGCTCGAGGGGCCGGAGCCTGCGGCGACACCGGCGGAGGTCGCGGCCGGGGTGCCGGGGATCGGACCGCCGGCGGCGCAGCGGCTGGCGACGGCGTGGCTCTCCCGGTATGCGGCGGACGCGCGGGCGCTGCCCCTGACGGAGTTCGGCGCGGCGGCGCGGGAGACGGGGTACGATCCGGCGGCTCTCGCCCGGCGCTTCGGCGCGCCGCTTGCCGCCGTCCTTCGCCGCCTTGCCGCGCTGCCGCCGGGAGAGGGCCATCCGCCCACCGGCCTTGCGGTCTGCGACGGCGCCGGGGCGCTGCTGCAGCTCAAGACCGCGCCGGGTTTCGTCCTGCCGCGGGCCGGGCCGGGCTGTCCGCTCTGGCCGCTCTACCAGGCGCTCGGCCAGCCGGGCCGGGCGATCCGCGCGGCGGTGGCGCTGCCCGGCGACGCGCCCCGCCTCCTCGTCTACGCGGTGGCCGAGCCCGTGGCGCCCGCCGCCTTCGGCGGGCCCGTCCTGACCGAGGCCGTGATGCTGGTGCTGACCGATCCGCCGCCCGGCCTCGACCCGCCGGCTCCGGTCGGCATCGCCTGCCGCATCTGCCCCCGCCGCCGCTGCCCCGCGCGCCGCGAGCCGAGCGTCCTGCCCGAGGACGACGGCGAGGCGCGGGGTCACGCGCTTTGACAAGCCGCGCGCTTTGCCCCGATAACATCGTTGCGCGGGCGCGCGGCCGGGAGGGGCCGCGTCCCGCTGCGCGCGCGGGGGAGGCGCGGGGGAGGCATGGCCAAGCGGGTGCTGGTGATCGAGGACGAGCCGAACATCACCGAGGCGATCAGCTTCATTCTCAGCCGTGACGGCTGGACCGTGCACACCCACGCCGACGGCGCCAGCGCGGCCGACCGGGTGCGCCGGGCGCCGCCCGACCTCGTGATCCTCGACATCATGCTGCCCGGCCGCTCGGGCCTCGACATCCTGCGCGACCTGCGCGCCAGCCCCGAGACCGCCGCCGTCCCCGTGATGATGCTGACCGCCCGCGGCCAGTCCCGCGATCGCGACCTCGCGCTGAGCCTCGGCGCGGACCGCTTCATGACCAAGCCGTTCTCGAACGCCGAGGTGCTGGAGAATGTCCGAACCCTCGTGGCGGGCTGACGCCGGCCGCCCCGCAGGCGCGCCGCCGGCCGGCCGGCCGGTGTTCCTCGCCCGGTCGAGCTATCGCCAGCGGCGGCTGCGCGACGCCTTGCGGCTGATGCCGGTCCTCGGGGCGATCCTGTTCATGGTTCCGCTGCTCTGGCCGACGGGCGAGGGGACGGGTGCCCGCACCTCGGCCGCGCTGGTGTACCTCTTCGTCGCCTGGGCCGGGCTCGCCTGCCTCGCCGCCGGACTGGCGGCGCTGTTCCGCCCCGACGCCGGCGCGGACTGGCCGACGCCGTTCGACACTCCGGGGGACGAGGCGGGATGATCACGTTCAACCTCCTCGTCTTCTTCGCGCTGCTCTACGTGGCGTTCCTGTTCACCGTGGCCTTCCTGGCGGAGCGGCGGGCGGCGCGGGGGCGTACCGCCTGGCTGCGCTCGCCGCTGATCTACACGCTGTCGCTGTCGATCTACTGCACCGCCTGGACCTTCTACGGCGCGGTCGGCTACGCCGCACGGTCCGGGCTGGAGTACCTGACGATCTATCTCGGCCCCAGCCTCGTGATGTTCGGCTGGTGGGGCATCCTGCGCAAGCTGGTCCGCGTCGGCCGCGCCCAGCGCATCACCTCGATCGCCGACCTGATCTCGTCGCGCTTCGGCAAGTCGACCGGCCTCGGCGTCCTGGTGACCCTCATAGCGATCGCCGCGGCGACGCCCTACATCGCGCTGCAGCTGCAATCCATCGCCCTCAGCTTCGCCGTCTTCACCGGCGCCGAGGGGGAGGAGGGCGGCTTCTGGGCCACCGCCTTCTGGTCGGCGGTGGGGCTCACGCTGTTCACCGTCCTCTTCGGCACCCGCAACCTCGACGTGAACGAGCGCCACCACGGCGTCGTCATGGCCATCGCGGTGGAGGCGGTGGTGAAGCTGGCCGCGCTGTTGGCCGTCGGCCTGTTCGTCGTCTGGGGCATCGGCGGCGGCGTCCAGGCCACGCTCGCCCGCATCGACGCCTCTCCCATCGCGCACTGGGACCAGTCCGCCGGACGCTGGCTCGGCCTCACGTTCCTCGCCGGGGCGGCGTTCCTGTGCCTGCCGCGGATGTTCCAGGTCCTCGTCGTCGAGAATGCCGAGGAGCGGCACCTCGCCACCGCCTCCTGGGCGTTCCCCCTTTACGTCATGCTGATGAGCCTGTTCGTCGTGCCGATCGCGGTGATGGGGCTGGAGCGTCTGCCGGGCACCAATCCCGACCTCTTCGTGCTGACCCTGCCGCTGGCCGAGAACCGCGAGGGGATCGCGCTGCTGGCGTTCCTCGGAGGATTCTCGTCGGCGACCTCAATGGTGATCGTCGCGACCATCGCGCTCGCCACCATGGTCTCCAACCACATCGTCGTGCCGATCTGGCTGCGCTCGCGCAGTCCGGGGGCGCAGATGTCGGGCGACGTGCGAGCCGTCGTCCTGATCGCGCGGCGGCTCTCCATCGGCGGCGTCCTCGCCCTCGGCTACGTCTATTTCCGCTTTTCCGGCGGAGGGGCGGCGCTCGCCGCCATCGGTCTCATCTCCTTCGTCGGTGCCGCGCAGGTGCTGCCTGCCCTCCTCGGCGGGCTGTTCTGGCGGGGGGCCACGCGGGCCGGGGCGGCGACGGGGCTGATCGTGGGGGCGAGCCTCTGGGCGTGGTGCCTGTTCCTGCCCAGCCTCGGCGGTGTCATCCCGGCGGGCGTGATGGCGGACGGCCCGTTCGGCCTCGTCTGGCTGCGGCCCGAGGCGCTGTTCGGGATCGCCGGCCTCGACCCGCTGTTGCACGCGATCCTGTGGTCGCTGCTCCTCAACGCCGGGACGTTCGTCACCGTCTCGCTCTGCACCTTTCCGACTCCCATGGAGCGGCTGCAGGGCGCGCAGTTCGTCAACGTGTTCCAGCATTCGAGCGCGGCCCGCGCGCTGCACGCCGGCGCGGCGCAGGCCGAGGACCTCCTCATCATGGCCCAGCGTATCGTCGGCGCGGCCGAGGCGCAGGACTTCTTCCAGGCCGCGGCCGTCGCGCAGGGCAAGCACGGCTACCTGCCGGACGTGACCCCTGACTTCATCGCCGCGCTGGAGCGCGAGCTGGCGGGCAGCGTCGGCGCGGCGACTGCGCACGCGATGATGGCGCAGCTGACGCAAGGGGCGACCGTGTCGGTCGAGGATCTGATCGCCGTCGCCGACGAGGCGGCGCAGATCATGGAATATTCCGCCCGCCTGGAGGCCAAGTCGGCCGAGCAGGAGCGCACGGCCCGGGCCCTGCGCGAGGCGAACGACAAGCTGACCCGTCTCGGCGTGCAGAAGGATTCCTTCCTCAGCCAGATCAGCCACGAGCTGCGAACGCCGATGACCTCGATCCGCGCCTTCTCGGAGATCCTGCGCGAGGGCGGGGCCGAACCCGATGCGGTGCGCCGCTACGCCGGAATCATCGAGGAGGAGACGCAGCGCCTGACGCGCCTTCTCGACGACCTTCTCGACCTGTCGGTGCTGGAGAACGGGCAGGGCAAGCTGGACATGCGCGAAGGATCCCTGCAGCGGGTGATCGACCGCGCGGTGGCGGCGGCTGGGGGGCGGCCGGGCGATCCGCTCGTCATCCAGCGCAGGGAGGCGGCGGAGGCCGTGCCCGTCTTCACCGACCTCGACCGGCTGGCGCAGGTCTTCATCAACCTCATCGCGAACGCGCGGAAATACTGCGACGCCGAGCAGCCGGTGCTGCAGGTGCGGGTGCGCCGCCGCGGCTCGGGCGCGATCGAGATCGACTTCGCCGACAACGGTAGCGGGATCGCGCCGGAGGATCAGAACCTGATCTTCGAGAAGTTCTCGCGCGCGGGCGATCAGTCGCGGGCCGGCGGCGCAGGACTCGGCCTCGCCATCTGCCGCGAGATCATGGACCGGCTCGGCGGCTCCATCGCGTACCTGCCGGGGCAGGGTGGGGCGGCGTTCCGGGTCGTGCTGCCGGCGCGGGCGGCCCGCGCGGCCTGACCGCGCGTTAGCCCTTTCGAAACCGGCCCCCGTCTAGTCTGCAACCGGCTCGCAACGGACGGGAGAGGCATGGCCGCGGACGGTTCACATCCGGTCCTGCGCCGGATGGCGGGGATCGCGGCCGCCCCTTCGGGGCCGGAGCCGCCGGTGACGCCCGCCCGGGCGCTGCGCCGCGCCGCAACCCGCGCGGGCGCCGCGCTGGATCTGGCGCTGACCGTCGCCTCCATCGCGGACGAGCGGCGGACGCTGGACGAGGTGCTGGCCGGCTTGAACGAGGCCGACCTGCTGCTGGGCCTCGACCGCGACGGGGCGGAGCGGGGGCTGGCGGTGATCGACCTCGACCTCCGCGACGCGCTGGTCGAGGTGCAGACGCTCGGCCGCCTGTCGGACCGACCGCGGCCCGAGGACGCGCCGCGGCGCGCGGTGACGGCCGCGGACGCGGCGCTGGGGCTGCCGTTCCTCGACGGCCTGCTGCGCGGCCTCGCCGCGGCCGGGACGGGCACCGATCTGCCGGACTGGGTCGCCGGTGCGTCCGGGGGCGAGCGCCATGCCAGCCGCCGGGCCATCGGCGCGACGCTTCCGGCGGGCGACTACCGGGTCGTGACCCTGGCGCTCGACCTCGAGGGCGGGCGCGCGGGGCAGTTGACCCTGATCCTGCCGCCCTCCCGGCCGCTCTCCGCCACGTCCCCGCCGGCGCACGGGCGCGACTGGGCCGACGCGTTCCGCGGCAGCGTGGAGGAGGCGACCGCGGTGCTGACCGCCGTTCTCGCCCGCCACCGGATTCCCCTGTCCGAGGCCGAGGCGCTGCGCCCCGGCCTGGTCCTGCCGCTGCCCGGGGTCACGGTCGGCTCGGTCCGGCTGGAGGCGCCGCCGGGCCGCGTGCTCGCCACCGCGCGGCTGGGGCAGGTCGCGGGCCTGCGCGCCGTCCGGCTGGAGATGCCGGCGCCGGCGGAGCTCTCGGACCGGCGGGCGCCGGCCCGCGGTGCGCCAGGGGTGCTCGATGGCGAAGTCGGCCACGGGCGCGCGGCCGATCCCTGGGCCGGCACCGACGGCCTGACGCTGGACGCCCCGGCGGCGATTCCGCCGATGGACCTGACCGGCGCACCGGACCTGTCCCCGCCGTCCCCCGACCCGCACGACGATCCGGGGCCGCCCGACCCCCATGACGCCGCTCCGGCAGACGGCGGGGGCGGCGCGGGCAGGGACATCGACGCGGAGGCGGGGAACACGCCGATCGGCGACGCCCTGTCGTGGCCGGCCGACCCGGCCGGACCGGACGCCGCTGCTAGACTTGATCCCCGGGGCGGAGAGTGGGAGCACCATGGCTCCGGGCCCCAAGGGGACGCAGAAGACGATCTTCCGCGGTGCGCGACGGACCTGATGACCGACCCGGATCATGCCCCTGCCGTAGACTCCACCGGCGGCAGCATCGACGGGGCATCCCCAGCCGGTCCTGCCCCTCCGGGGGCAGGTCGGGCCGGGGCCGCCCCAGTCGACGGGACGTCCCCGTCTGGTGCCGTCGCCGCCCCTGCCACGGCACGGTTCGCGCTTGCGGGCGACGATGCGACGGACTTCGACGCCGAGGGGCAGCAGGCGCCCGACGGAGCCATCGCCCGGGGACTCGATGTCAGCAGGCTTCGCCTCGACGAGGAGGCGGAGTGAAACGGCTCGGCGCTGGATCGAAGGTCAGGGGCCGTCCAGCCGCCCCGTCCGGGCTCAGTCGCCCAGCCGGGGCCGCAGGCCGGCGATGTCGTAGCCGGCGTTCGCCGCGGCGCCGACGATCTCGTCCGCAGGGCGCTCCCCCGCCTGGCCGAGCGCCCACACGATGGTCGAGCGGGTGCCCGAGGCGCAGTAGGCAAGGACCGGGCCGCCGGCGCCGTCGATCGTCTCGCGCTGGAGGCGCACCATGTCCTCGTTCAGGCCCTGGTGCGTCACCGGATTCTCCACGAAGGCGAGGCCCGCTGCCTCGGCCGCGCGGCGCATCGCGTCCGCCTGCAGGTCGGGCGGGTTCTCGGCGTCGGGGCGATTGCACAAAACCAGCACGTAGCCGGCGTCGCGGATCGCGGCCATGTCGGCCGGGTCGATCTGCGGGCTGACGGCGTAGCCGTCGGTGATCGGTCGGATGTCCATGGGATCGGTCTACGCCCGGCGACGGCGTCCGTCCAGTAGCCTCAGCCGGGCCGTCAGCCGGCGAGAATGACGCCGACGAGGACCAGCATCAGCCCCAGGAACGAAACGAAGAGCGAGCCCAGGTTCAGGGGCAGGGCGCGGCGCACACGGTCCCGCAGCTCCTCGTCCGGCAGGGCCTCGCGGCGGGCGCGGGCGACCTGCACGATGCTCCAGACCAGGCCGGCGAAGCCGATCACGGTCAGGGCGGCGCCGATCCAGACGAGGGCAACCATCCGTTCTCCTCCAGGGGTCCCGCGCCGCCTACCGGCCCCGCGCCCGCGCCGCAAGGGCGGCCTTGCGACGCATGTCCCCGCGGGCTAGGGGAGGCGCCGCAGCATCAAGGGAGCCCCGGGCATGAGCGTCATCGACACCTCCTCCACCGTCGCCGCCGAGGAGCTGCGCCAGTTCATCGAGCGCTACGAACGGCTCGAGGCCGAGAAGAAGGACATCACCGAGAGCCAGAAGGAGGTCATGGCCGAGGCCAAGGGCCGCGGCTACGACACCAAGGTGATGCGCAAGGTCATCGCGCTGCGCAAGCGCGACCAGAACGACATCGCCGAGGAAGAGGCGATCATGGAGCTGTACAAGGCCGCGCTCGGGATGTGAGGGCGCCTCAGGGCGCCAGCATCTCGACGTCCTCGATGCGCGCGATCTCGGCGAGATCCGCCTCGTAGCCCTCGGTCACCGCCGCCACCGTCGCCGCGTCCCAGCCCTCGACGTCGATCTCCTCCTCGATCTCCTCGGGCAGGGCGTACTTGTCGAGGAAGGCCGCCACGACGCGACTCATCTGCGCGCCGGTCTGCGGCGGGTGGGAACGCAGGTAGGCGAGGAGGCGCTTCAGCCCCTCGTCCGACATGATCGAGGCGAGAAGATCGTGCTCGCCGAGGATCGGAGCCGGGAACGTCAGGCCCGCCATTCGCCGCAGGATGCGGCCCCAGATCAGCGGCGTGTCCTCGTTGGCCCAGACCGTGACCTTCGCCTGCGGGACGGCGGCGCGCAGGCGGCGCACCACGTCGGACCAGCGGATCTCGGTCGGATCCAGTCCCGACAGGTAGTCCGGCAGGTTCTTCGCCTTGGCCTGCGTGAAGACGGCCGGCACGAAGGTCGCGGGATTGCGGGTGGCGAGGAAGATCTGCAGATCGTCGCCGGCGAAGATCGCCTGCGCGGCCTGCGCCTTCATCCCGACCAGCGCGTAGAATTCCCGCCCCTCGAAGATCCGGCTGGGCGTGCAGATGAACGCCGGATTCGACAGCACGAGGCGGCGGCAGGCGCCGGCGTCCGCGCCCAGCACGCGCTCGAGCAGGAGCTCGCGCTGGCCCTCGATCGGGGCGCCGTTGTTGACCGCCTGCATCGCCTCGCGCAGGGCGGGACGGTAGGCGCCGTGGGCGGGCACCCTCACGCCGTCCTGCGCCAGCGCGTCGGCGTTCTTGCGGAGCGAGTGCAGCAGCCGTTCGCCGTCGGTGACGTGGGCGCCGATGTGAAGGACGATATTCATGGCTCGCGGATGGGCTCGCGGATGGGCTGCGACGTCGGTCCCCGTCGTCCTAAGGGACGGCCGCTGGACAGGCAAACGCTTATCCGCTAGCCCGCCGGAATGTCCGACCAGACCGGTCAGTCATTCCTGCCGCCCGCCGCGCGCGTGCGCCGCCGCCGCGATCCCTGGTCGGTCGGCGCGGTGCTGATCGCGGCGCTGATGCTGCTGCCGGTGGCGTCGGTCCTGTGGATCGCGCTGCACCCGGCCGAGAACATCTGGCCGCACCTCGTCTCGACCACGCTGCCCCGCTACCTCGGCAATACCGCGCTGCTGATGGCGGGGGTCGGCCTTCTGTCCGCGGCGGCGGGGACGGGGGCGGCCTGGCTGGTGGTGATGTACCGCTTTCCGGGGCACTGGTGGCTGCAATGGGCGCTCCTCGCGCCGCTGGCCGTGCCTGCCTATGTCGGCGCCTACGCGCTGGTCGATTTCCTGGAGTACGCGGGCCCGGTGCAGCGGATGCTGCGCGCCACCTTCGGCTGGGAGAGCGCGGCGGACTACTGGTTCCCGGCGATCCGCACCCGGGGGGCAGCTATCCTCGTCCTGTCGGCGGCGCTGTATCCGTACGTCTACCTCCTCGCGCGGGCGGCCTTCCGCGAGCAGTCGGGGGCAGGGTACGAGGTCGCCCGCGCCCTCGGCGTCGGTCCCTGGGGCCGCCTCTGGCGCGTCGGCCTGCCGAGCGCGCGGCCGGCCATCGCCGCCGGCACCGCGGTCGTGATGATGGAGACGATCAACGATTTCGGCACGGTCGACTATTTCGCGGTGCAGACGCTGACGACGGGCATCTTCTCGGTCTGGCTGCAGGCGGGGAACATCGGCGGCGCGGCCCAATTGGCGACGCTGTCGCTGGCGCTGATCGTGGCGCTCGTGGTTGTGGAGAAGCTGTCCCGCCGCCGCTCCCGCCACTTCCTCGCGGCGCGCAGCCAGCGACCGGTGACGGCGCAGCCGCTGACCGGCGTGCGCGGCTGGGGCGCAGCGCTCATGTGTGCGCTACCGGTGGCGGGCGGGTTCGTGCTGCCGGTGGCAGTGCTCGTCAGCCACGCGCTCGACGCGGGGGAGTGGGCGGCGCCGGGGCTGATCCGGGCGCTGACCCATACGCTGACGGTGGGCGGCGCGGCGGCGGCAATCACGGTCGCCCTCGGCCTCTTCATGTCCTACGGGGCGCGGCTGTCGGGGCGGCGGCTGCCGGTCCTGCTGCTGCCGCTGACGGCGATCGGCTACGCGGTGCCGGGGGCGGTGCTCGGCGTCGGCCTGCTGATCCCGCTCGCCGCACTCGACAACCGGGTGGCGGACGCGGTCCTCGCGCTCACCGGGAGCGATCCGGGCCTGATCCTCACGGGCAGCGCCGGGGCGCTGACGCTGGCCTACGCGGTGCGCTTCTTCGCGATCGGGCAGGGGACGGCCGACGCGGCGCTCGGCCGGGTGCCGCCGTCGCTGCCGATGGCGGCGCGGTCGCTGGGGCGGACGGCCGGAGGGGCGCTGCGCGCCGTACACCTGCCGCTGATCCGGGCGAGCGTGCTGTCGGCGCTGCTGCTGGTGTTCGTCGACTGCGTCAAGGAGCTGCCGGCGACGCTGCTCCTGCGGCCGTTCAACTACGACACGCTGGCGACGCGGGTGCACGCCAAGGCCAGCCTCGAGAACATCGCCGAGGCGGCGCCCGCCGCGCTCGCCATCACGCTGGTCGGCCTCGCTGCGGTCGCCCTGCTGGCGCGGGCGAACCGCTGAGGCGGCGTTGCACGGCGCGCCGTTTTCGGCGATAGGCGGGGCGCGGTGGCCGGCATAGCTCAGCTGGTAGAGCGTCTGATTTGTAATCAGGGGGTCGGGGGTTCGAGTCCCTCTGCCGGCACCACCCGCTCAGGCGCCTGCGTTCAGGTGCGCCCGCACCACGCCTCCCACGCTCTGCGCCAGCCGGCGGCGGTTCTCGGTGCGCAGGCGCGCCGTCTCGGCGAAGACGCGGCCGATCCCCTCGTCCAGCAGCACCGCACGGCTCTGCGCCCGGTCGATCAGGCCCGCCGCGTCCTTCGCGTCGAGGCGGAACTGCGAGCCCATGAACAGCGACCGCGACCTGCTCACCTTGAGGTGATACATGAACAGAAGGTTCTCGAAGGGCGTGCCGTCGGCCTGCCGATTGCGCAGGATCACCTGCACGTCGGTCCCGTTCGCGATGGCCGAGCGTATGTCGTCGCGGGCGATCTCGTTGTCGAGATCGGCCTGCAGGAACCGGCAGTTCCTGCCGATCACGTCATCCCTGGAATAGCCGGTCAGCGCCTCGAAGGCGGGGTTCACCTCGATCAGCGGACAGTCGGGCCGGGACGCGTCGGCGAAGCTGAGCGGGATCGAACTGTCCCTCAGGAACGTCTGCAGCTTCTCGCTGAACCTGACCTCGGCCACCGTCGCGTCACTCCCCTCTTGCCGCCCCGACGGCGAACCCTAAGACGACCGGAATGAAAGACAAGGCAGACCAAGCGTCCGCGGGGCGACCCGTCATCGTCGGCATCGGTGCGTCCGCCGGCGGACTGGAGGCGTTTCAGGATCTGTTCTCGCGTCTGCCGGCCGAGCATGGCCTCGCGCTCGTCCTCGTCCAGCACCTCGACCCCGACCACGAGAGCCTGCTGCCCGAGCTGATCGGCAAGCGGACCCGCACGCCGGTGCAGCCGATCGAGGACGGCATGGCGGTCGAGGGGGGGAACATCTACCTCATCCCGCCCGGCCAGTCGCTGACGGTCGAGGGAGGCCGCTTCGCCCTGGGCAAGTTCGAGGCGCCGCGCGGCCAGCGCCGGCCCATCGACGTCTTTCTCGAGAGCCTGGCCGAAGAGGCGGGTCCGGACGCCGCCGCGATCATCCTGTCGGGCACCGGCAGCGACGGCGCCAAGGGCGCGCTCGCCATCAAGGAGGCCGGCGGCCTCGTCTTCGCGCAGGATCCCCGGCAGGCGCGCTACGACGGCATGCCCCGCAGCGCCATCGCCACCGGCGCCGTCGACATGAGCCTGCGCACCGAGGAGATGCTGGACGTCCTCGACGACTTCTACCAGCGGCGGCAGGGGATCGAGCCGACGATCAGCAACGACGGCGAGTTCGTGGCGACGGTCTTCAAGCACCTGCGCCACCATACCGGCCACGACTTCTCGCGCTACAAGCAGGCCACGCTGCTGCGGCGGCTGTCGGTGCGGATGTCCGTCCTCGGGATCAGCAGTCCGAACGAGTACGTCAAGCGGCTGATCCGCGACCGGGACGAGGCCTCGCGCCTGTTCCGCGACGTGCTGATCAACGTCACCTCGTTCTTCCGCGACCCCGCCGCGTTCGAGGCGCTGCGCACGCAGGTCATCCCCGAGCTGATGCAGGAGACCGGCACGGGCCGCGAGGTGCGGATCTGGGTGCCCGGCTGCTCCACCGGGCAGGAGGCCTACACCCTCGGCATGCTCGTCGCCGAAGAGCTGTCGCGCACCGACGCCAGCCCCACGGTCGCGATCTTCGGCACCGACATCGACGAAGAGGCGCTGCAGATCGCGCGCGCCGGGATCTATCCGAACTCCATCGCCGACGAGGTGCCGAGCGAGCTGCTGGAGCGGTACTTCCGCACCTCCTCGAATGGATACGAGGTGGGCCGGCGCCTGCGGGACATCGTGCGCTTCTCGAACCAGAGCCTGGTGCGCGACCCGCCCTTCTCGCGCCTCGATCTCGTCAGCTGCCGGAACGTCACGATCTATTTCGAGAAGGCGCTGCAGGAAACCGCGGTGGAGGTGTTCCACTACGCGCTGAAGCCGGGCGGCTTCCTGTTCCTCGGCCTCAGCGAGAATCCGCAGAGCCTCAAGGGTCGTTTCAAGGACGTCGACGTTTCAAACCGCATCTATCGCCGCAACGACGTGCCGGCCGCCCCCCTGAACCTGCCATTCGACCACGTCGGGCGGCACGGGCAGCCGCGGGCGGAGGTCCGGTCCGGGCCCGGCGGGGTCGGGACGGTCTCGGCCAAGGACCGGGTGCGCGATGCGATCCTCAGCCGTCACGCGCCGCCCTACGTCGTGCTGACGGGCCGGCAGACAGTTTCGTACGCCTCGCCGGGGGCCGAGCGCTACCTGCGGCTGAAGCCGGGCGACCTGAAGCTCGAGATCGGGGCGCTGATCCATCCGGCGCTCGACGTGCCGGTGCGGCGGCTGGTCAACGGCGTGTCCAGCCGCGACGAGGGGACGGTCGCGGCGGTGGCGTTCGAGGGCGAGCTCGACGGCGAAAGGGCGAGCCTCGAGCTGACGGGAGAGCTGCTGCCGACCGACGAGATCGTCGTCGTCTTCCACTCGCGCCTCGGGGGCGACGCCCTCATCGATGCGCACCTGCCGTCCGACGACAGCGAACAGTCCCGCTACATCCGCGAGCTGGAAGGAGAGCTGGACGATGCGCGCCAGACCATCCGCACGACGGTGGAGGAGCTGGAAACCTCGAACGAGGAGCTGAAATCCTCGAACGAGGAGATGATGTCGATGAACGAGGAGCTCCAGTCCGCGAACGAGGAGCTCTCGACCATCAACGAGGAGCTGCAGGCCAAGGTCGAGGAGCTGAACACCGCCAACCGCGACCTCAGCTCGTACATGGAGAGTTCGGCCCTCGCGAGCGTGTTCCTCGGACCCGACCTGCGGCTGCGGCGCTTCACGCCGGAGGCGCAGACCTTCTTCCGCTTCGTCGACGGAGACATCGGCCGGCCGCTCGGCGACATCGCCTCGGATCTGGAACTCGAGCCGCTGACGGCCGCGATCCGGAGGGCGCAGGAGACCGGTCGCCCGGTGGAAGAGGATTTCCGCACCCGCAAGGGCGCGCACCTGCACGCCCGCATCGTCACCGCGCCGCTGAAGGGCGCCGACGGCAAGGGCGTCGTCTTCTCGCTGGTGGACGTCAGCGACTTCCACCGCGTCGCGAGCGAGCTGGAGGTCGCCCGCCGGCAGGCCCGGGCCAACCTCGCCGAGGTGGAGGAGCTGTACCGTGTCAGCCCCGTCGCGATGGCCCTGTTCGACGAGGATCTGCGCTACCTGCGGGTCAACCAGAAGCTGGCCGAGATCAACGGTCTTCCGATCGAGGCGCATTATGGCAAGCGCCTGCGGGACATGGTGCCCGTGATCGCCGACACGGTCGGCGCAGGCATCCGCAGCGTCTTCGAAACCGGCGAGCCGATCCTCACGCAGGAGGTTGTCGGCCGGACCGCTGCGGACGGCGACGAGGACGACGATCGGTCGTGGCTCGTCGACTACTACCCCCTGCGCAACTCCGACGGCATCCGTGCGGTGGGCATCAACGTCGTGGACGTGACCCAGCAGAAGGAGACGCGCGAGGAGCTGCGCCGGGTCATGCGCGAGCTGCAGCACCGCGTGAAGAACATGCTGTCGAACGTGACCGCGCTGATCAACCGGGCGCGGCGCGACGACCGCGCGCCCGACGTCGTCCTCGACACGCTGGCCAAGCGGATCCGCGCGCTGTCGGAGACCCATTCGCTGCTGACCGCTGCGAACTGGCGCTCGACCTCGATCCGCGACCTCATCGGGCCCGAACTGATCTCGGTCTACGGCGCCGACGTCATCCGGACCCGCGGACCGGACGTGCACCTGAACGCGCGGGCGACGCTGGGCCTCGGCCTGATCCTGCACGAGTTGGCGACCAATGCCGCCAAGTACGGCGCGCTGTCGCGGGAGGGGGGGCAACTCCTCCTCAGCTGGGCGCGGACGGACGAGGGCGACGGCGAACGTCTGCGCCTGTCCTGGCAGGAGGATTGCGGGACAGAGATCAAACCGCCCGAGCGGACCGGCTTCGGCTCCACCCTGATCCGGACCACGGCGGAGAACACGCTGGACGGCTCCGCCGATTTCCAGTGGAACCCCCGGGGCCTGCGCGTCGTTGTGGAGATTGACTGGGAGAGGGCAACTTCGCGGGACGACAGCCTTGAGACCGACTTATTCTGATTTGCGACTCCTCTACGTGGAGGACGAAGTCCTGATTGCGCTCGATACCCAGGACATGCTGGCCGACATGGGATTCGAGGACGTGACCTACGTGGCCCGCCGGGACAAGGCGCTGCAGCAGGCCGAGGAGGGCGAGTTCGGCCTCGCGCTGCTGGACGTGAATCTGGGCCACGGCGAGACCAGCCTCGAGGTTGCACAGACCCTGCGGTCGCGGGGGATCCCGGTGGTGTTCCTGACCGGCTACAACTCCGTCGAGCTTCTCGACGAGTTCGACTGGGCGCGTATCGTGGAGAAGCCGCTCGCGCCGCCCCGGCTGACCGAGGCGATCGACGCGACCCTCGGTGCCGCCCAGGAGCGGGCGCAGGCCTGAACGTCAGAGCGCGACGTCGGGCAGGTGGTCGAAGGCCGCCTTCAGCGCCACCCCCCAGCCATCCGAAGTTGCGTGGTAGTAGGGGTCCGTCGCCTCGAAGCGGCGGGTCAGCCCGCCTTTCAGGCTCCCCGCCTCGTACAGCGCCATGTCCAGCGGCAGGCCGACCGAGAGGTTCGCCTTGATCGTGGAATCGAAGCTGACGAGCAGCAGCTTCGCCGCCGCTTCGAAGCTCATCCCGCGGTCGAAGGCGCGCACCAGGATCGGCCGGCCGTACTTCGTCTCGCCGATCTGGAAGAAGGGCGTGTCGTCGCCGGCCTCGATGAAGTTGCCCTCGGGGTAGACGAGGAACAGCCGCGGTTCTGATCCGGCGACCTGCCCGCCGACGATGATCGTGGCGTTGAACGCGCTGTCCGCCTTCTGGCCGGCCTGCGCGTTCGCGGCGATCACCTCCTTCAGCGTGTTGCCGACGAGGCGGGCGACCTGGAACATCGACGGCAGTCCCAGGATCGAGGGCGAGCGTTCGGACGGCGCCTTCATCCGCTCGTCGATCAGACTGACGACCGATTGCGTGGTGGCGAGATTGCCGGCGCAGAGGATCGTGACGACGCTCTCGCCCTCATCCACCCAGGTGAACATCTTCTTGTAGGTCGAGATGTTGTCGAGACCGGCGTTGGTGCGCGTGTCGGTCATGAAGACCAGCCCGTGGTCGAGCTTGAGCGCCACCCCGTAGGTCATGCCGGTCCGTTCCTACTGCTGGACCTGTTCGACCTCCACGCTTACCGCGAGTCGCTCCTCGGCCGCACCATATCTGGTGCCATGTATGGGCGCCGCCTCGGCATAGTCCAGACCCGTCGCGGCGCGCACGTAGCGCTCGTCGGGGCAGATGCCGTTGGACACGTCGAAGCCGACCCAGCCGAGCCCGCCGATGTGCGCCTCGGCCCAGGCGTGGGTGGCGTCCTGCTTGGGCTGGTCCTCCATCAACAGATAGCCGGAGACGTACCGCGCCGGGTGCCCCAGCGCACGGGCGCAGGCGATGAAGGCGTGGGCGTGGTCCTGGCAGACGCCGCGCCCCTCGGCCAGCGCCTCCTCGGCGGTCCAGGCGACGTTGCTGATCCCCGGCAGCCACTCGATCCGGGCGCCGATCTCGTGGCTGAGCCGGTGGAGGCGCGTCAGCTCGTCCGCCTCGTCCCGGACGGAGGCGACGATCTGCCGGCACTGCTGGCCGGCGCGGGTCAGCGGCGTGGACCGCTCGAACAGCCACAGGGGCATGAAGCCGCCATGGGCGCCGACGATCCCGTTCGTCTCCGCGACCTCGACCTCCCCCCGGGAGTGGACGCGCATCTCCCGCGTGCCCTCGTCGAAGGTGGCGAGCTGGACGAGGTTGCGGTTCTGGTCGATGAACGACACCTCGACCCGGCCGCCCTCGATCACCGTCTCCCAGTGGTGGACGGTCTGGCCCTGGCCGCTCTTGGGCGTCAGGCGGATCTGCTGCAGCCCGTAGGGCACGGGGCCGTCGTAGGCGTAGCTCGTCGTGTGGCGGATCGCGAGGCGCATGGGCGGGCCCTATTCGGTGAAGCGGTAGTCCGTCTCGACCTGGTGGCCGAGGGCGGCGAGATCGCCGAGGAACTCCTGCAGGAACTCGTGCAGGCCGTGGTCGAAGATCTCGTCGACCGACCGGCCGAGATAGGTCATCGCCAGCGCCTCGGCCTTGTCGTGGCAGGGCAGGCGGGTGTCGTAGTCCTGCGCGAGGTAGCCGAGGTTGTCGCGGATCTTTCCGGCGCAGAAGGCGAGAGAGCGGGGCATCCGGCGGTCGCGCACGAGGAAGTCGACGATCGCCTTCGGCCGCGGCTCGTGCCCGTGAACCATGCGGAAGCCCCCCTCGGCCGAGACCGAGCGAAGGATCGATTCCCACTGCACGTTGTCCAGCGACGATCCCACGGACGAGGCCGAGGGCAGCAGCACGTAGTATTTGACGTCGAGGATGCGGGCGGTGGAATCCGCCCGCTCGGCGAAGGTTCCGATCCGCGCGAAGTCGTAGATGTCGTTGCGCAGCATCGTGCCGTGCATCGCGCCCCGCACCAGTCCGGTGCGCTGGCGGATGCGCATGAGCGCCTCGGGCAGGTCCCGCTCGCTCACCCGGCGGGCGAGGATGTCGCACAGGCGCAGCCACGTCTCGTTCACGCTCTCCCACACCTCGCGGGTGATTGCGGTGCGCACCAGCTTGGCGTTGGAGCGGGCGTATTCCATCACCGACAGGACCGAGGAGGGGTTGTCGCGGTCGCGCAGCAGCCAGTCTATGGCCTGCTCGCGCGTCACCTCCCCCCACTTGTCGAGGTAGCCCTCGCTCGAGGCGGCGGTCTGCAGCACCGACAGCCAGTCCTCGTCCGACCCCGCGCGCGTCAGCGCGATCCGCTGGCCGGCGTCGATCAGGCGCGCCGTGTTCTCGGCACGCTCCAGGTAGCGCGACATCCAGTAGAGGCCGCCCGCGGTCTTGCCCAGCATCGCCCTATTCCTCCAGCACCCAGGTGTCCTTGGTGCCGCCGCCCTGGGACGAGTTGACGACGAGACTGCCCTTCTTCAGCGCGACCCGCGTGAGGCCGCCGGGCGTGATCGTCACCCCCTCGGGGCTGCACAGGACGAACGGCCGCAGGTCGACATGGCGCGGCGCGAGGCCCGCCTTGGTGAGGATCGGGCAGGTCGACAGCGACAGCGTGGGCTGCGCGATGTAGTTGCCGGGCCGGGCCTTCAGCTTCTCGCGGAACTCGGCGATCTCGCGGCGGGACGCGGTCGGGCCGATCAGCATCCCATAGCCGCCGGAGCCGTGGACTTCCTTCACGACGAGCTCGGGCAGGTTGTCGAGGACGTATTTCAGCGCCGAGGGGTCCGAGCAGCGCCAGGTCGGCACGTTCTGCAGGATCGCCTTCTCGCCGGTATAGAACTCCACGATATCGGGCATGTAGGAGTAGATCGCCTTGTCGTCCGCGATCCCGGTGCCGGGCGCGTTGGCGATGGTGATCCCGCCGGCGCGGTAGACGTCGAAGATGCCGGGCACGCCAAGCAGGCTCTCGGGCTTGAAGTTCAGCGGGTCGATGAAGTCGTCGTCGATCCGCCGGTAGAGGACGTCGATCGGCGTATAGCCCCGGGTGGTCCGCATCGCGATCCGCCCGTCCACCACGCGCAGGTCGTTCCCCTCCACCAGCTCCACGCCCATCTGGTCGGCGAGGAAGGCATGCTCGTAGTAGGCCGAGTTGTAGATGCCCGGCGTCAGCACGCCCACGACGGGCGTGCCCGTCGCCCCCGGCGGCGCGCAGGCGGCGAGCGACTTGTGCAGCAGCTGCGGGTAGTTCGACACCCGCTGCACCCGGTTGCGGCTGAAGAGCTCGGGAAACATCCGCAGCATCGTCTCGCGGTTCTCGAGCATGTAGCTGACGCCCGACGGGGTCCGGGCATTGTCCTCGAGGACATAGAACTCGTCGTCGCCGGTGCGCACGAGGTCGACGCCGACGATGTGGGTGTAGATTCCGCCCGGCGGCTGCACCCCGATCATCTTGGGCAGGAACGCCTCGTTGCGGGCGATCATCTCCTTGGGCAGGCGGCCGGCGCGGATGATCTCCTGTCGGTGATAGATGTCGTGCAGGAAGGCGTTGATCGCGCGCACCCGCTGCTCGATCCCGCGGGAGAGGCGCGACCATTCCCGCCCCGAGATGATCCGCGGCACGATGTCGAACGGGATCAGACGCTCGTTCGCCTCGGCCTGGCCGTAGACGTTGAAGGTGATGCCCGTCAGGCGGAAGATCTCCTCGGCCTCGCGCTGCTTGCGGCGCAGGCGCGCCGGGTTCTCGTCCCGGAACCAGCTCTCGAAGGCGCGGTAGGGGTCGCGCGGCGGGGCGTCGCCCATGTCGCCGGCGCCCCACATCTCGTCGTAACTCTGGCGCTGGCGCTGCCCGGACTGGCTCTGGCTCTGCCCATCCGGGCCCTGGCTCTGACTTTGGCTCATGGGGTCGATCATATGGCCCGGACGGCCAAGAGCAACACGCTCGCACCGCCACCCCGCCGCCCGCGTGCCCGCGCCGCCCGCGCGGCAGGCGAGGCGCCCGTTTCGCAGGCACCGACCCCCGCCCGAGGACCGCGCGCCCTCCGTCCTCCCTCTCACCGAGCCATAAATATCCTCAGGGGGAGTCCGGCCCTTCGGGGGCCGGACGGGGGCGGAACGCCCCCCGAACCATAAGGAATGCGCCGTCAGGCGCTCCTTCGGATCACGCGGTCAGTGGAAGTCCCGGCTCTTGGGGATGATGCGCACGTCCCGCGGATGGGAGTGCCCCGCCCCCCGCGAGCCCTGGACCGGCTTCACCACCTCGTCCGCCCGCGCCAGCGTCCCCGCCAGCCCCTCGGGCGCCAGCCGGTACAGGGCGTCGGTCCGGTCCTCCAGCCGCTCGGCGACGACGTGCACGATCTCGACCTCGCGCTGGATGTAGCCGTGGATCACGATCAGCCGCGACTGCATGACGACCTTGCGGAACGCCTCCATCACCTTCGGCCAGACGACGAGGTTCGCGACCCCGGTCTCGTCCTCGATGGTGATGAAGCAGACGCCCTTCGCGCTGCCCGGCCGCTGCCGGATCAGGACGAGGCCGGCCATCCTGACCTTCTGCCTGTTGCGCACCCGCGCCAGCCCCTCGGCGGGCAGATAGCCCTGCCGGGTCAGGGATTTGCGCAGGAACGCCATCGGGTGCTTCTTCAGGGACAGGCGGATCGTCTGGTAGTCCGCCACCACCTGCTCGGCCACCGGCATCGGCGGCAGGCCTACGGGCCGCTCCTCGCCCTCGTCCCTGCTCTCGCGGAACAGCGGCAGGTCCGGCGCGTCGTGCAGTCCCTTCGCGTCCCACAGCGCCTGCCGCCGGTCGAGGAACATCGAGCGCATCGCGTCCGCCTCGGCGAGGCGCGCGATCTGCGCCGCGCTCATCCCCGCCCGCTCCTGCAGCTCCTTCAGATCCCGGTAGGGGACGCCGTCCCGCCGCGCCGCGAGCCGCGTCCCCGCATCCTCGCGGAAGCCGCCGATCTGCCGCAGGCCGAGGCGGACGGCGAACCGTGGCACGCCGCCTTCGGACAGCGCCGCCGGCTCCAGCCCGTTGTCCCAGTCCGAATAGTTCACGTCCGGCCCGCGCACCTCCACCTTGTGCTCGCGGGCGTCCCGCACGATCTGCGCCGGCGCGTAGAACCCCATCGGCTGCGAGTTGAGGAGCGCTGCGCAGAACGCTGCCGGATAATGGCATTTCAGCCAGGAGGAGACGTAGACCAAGAGCGCGAACGACGCCGCGTGGCTCTCTGGAAAGCCGTACTCGCCGAAGCCCTTGATCTGGTCGAAGCAGCGCCGCGCGAACTCCTCGTCGTAGCCGCGCTTCACCATCCGCCCGACCATCTTGTCCTCAAGCAGGCCGATCGTCCCCTTCGACCGGAAGGTCGCCATCGCCTTGCGCAGCTCGTTCGCCTCTTTCGGCGTGAATTCAGCAGCTTCTATGGCGATCTTCATCGCCTGCTCCTGGAAGATCGGCACGCCGAGCGTCCGCCCGAGGATGTTCTTCAGCTCGGCGGGGTCGTGGGGATGGCCGGGGGCGGGATAGACCACCTCCTCCTCGCCTGACCTTCGCCGGAGGTAGGGATGCACCATGTCCCCCTGGATCGGCCCCGGCCGGACGATCGCCACCTCGATGACGAGGTCGTAGAACTCCCGCGGGCGCAGGCGCGGCAGCATGTTCATCTGCGCCCGGCTCTCCACCTGGAAGACGCCGACGCTGTCGCCCCGGCACAGCATCTCGTAGACACGGGGGTCCTCCTGCGGCACCGTGGCAAGCGTGAGCTCCCGCCCGTAATGCGCGGAAATCATGTCGAAACACTTGCGGATGCAGGTCAGCATCCCGAGCGCGAGGATGTCCACCTTGAGGATTCCCAGCGCGTCGATGTCGTCCTTGTCCCACTCGATGAAGCTGCGGTCCGGCATCGCCCCGTTGCCGATCGGCACCGTCTCGGTCAGCGGCCGCTCGGTCAGGATGAACCCGCCCACGTGCTGGGACAGATGCCGCGGCATCCCGATCAGCTGCTGCGCGATGATCAGCGTGCGCCGCAGCACCGGGTCGGTGAGATCGAGGCCGGCCTCCGCGGCCTGGCTCTCGCCCATATCGGTGCCCCAATGGCCCCAGATCGTCTTGGCCAGCGCACCGGTGACGTCCTCGGAGAGGCCCATCACCTTGCCCACCTCGCGGATCGCGCTGCGCGGCCGGTAGTGGATGACGGTGGCGCACAGGCCCGCCCGGTCGCGGCCGTACTTGCCGTAGATGTGCTGGATCACCTCCTCGCGCCGCTCGTGCTCGAAATCGACGTCGATGTCGGGCGGCTCCTTGCGCTCCTCGCTGATGAAGCGCTCGAACAGCAGCTGGTGCTGCGAGGGATCGACGGCGGTGATGCCGAGGACGTAGCAGACGGCCGAGTTCGCGGCCGAGCCACGCCCCTGGCACAGGATCGGCGGGCTGGCCTCGTCGCGGGCGAAGCGGATGATGTCGTGGATCGTCAGGAAGTAGCGCGCGATGTCGAGCTTCTCGATCATCGCCAGCTCCTTCTTCAGCGTCGCCTGCGTCGTCTTCGGCACCCCGTCCGGATAGCGCCGGTCCGCCCCCTCCCAGGTCAGCTGCTCGAGGTAGGCCTGCGGGCTCATCTCCGCCGGAATGACCTCGCGCGGGTATTCGTAGGCGAGCTCGGAGAGGTCGAAGCGCACCCGGTCGGCGAGGTCGCGGGCCGCGCGGATCGCGTGCGGCCATTCCGAGAACAGGCGCTGCATCTCGGCCGGGGGTTTCAGATGCCGCTCGGCGTTCGGCTCCAGCAGGTAGCCGGCGGCGGCGAGCGTCGTCTTCTCGCGGATGCAGGTCATCACGTCCTGCAGCGGCCGCCTCTCGGGCGCGTGGTAGAGGACGTCGTTGGTGGCGACGAGCTCCAGCCCGTGCTTCGTCGCCAGCCGGTCGAGCGCCCCGATCCGTGCCCGGTCGCCCGCGCGGTAGAGCCGCGCCGCGGCGAGGTGCGCGATCTGCGGCACCTGCCGCAGAAGCTTCGGCAGCACCCGGGCGAAACCGCTCAGATCCCGCGGCGGGATCAGGATCAGCTCCGACCCCTCCGCCGCCGCGGCAACGTCGGCCAGCGTGATCTCGCACACGCCCTTGGCCTGCCACGACCCGTCCGGCGCCGCCGTTCGCCCCTTGGAGATCAGCCGCGACAGCCGGCCGTAGGCCTCGCGGTCGCGCGGATAGGCGAGGATCTCCTCGCCCGTGACGGTGCGCAGGCGCGTGCCGATCAGCGGCCGGATGCCGACCTTCTTCGCCTCGGTATGCAGCCGCACCACCCCGGCAAAGGTGTTCAGATCGGCGATCCCGATCGCGTCGTACCCTTGCGTCCACGCCTCGAGCGCGAAGTCCACCGCGTCGGACGCGCCGGCAAGGAACGAGAAGCACGAGGCCAGCCCCAGCTCGACGAAGGGCGCGCGCGGGTTCGGCGCGAACTCCCCGTCCTCCGGCAGCGTGCGCTTCGGGACCTGGTCGTTTTCCGGCATGGCTCAGGCACGGGTACGGGGTGGCACCGTCGGAGGGGGGCTGTCTGCCCCCCGCGTGCTGGCGCACGCCCCCCCGAGAGGTATTTGGAGCAAGATAGGAGCAGGATTTAAGAGCGCGTTAAGGTTAGTGTGCTTCTCTTGCTTCACGGTACAGGCTGGAGAGCCGATAACCGTGCAAGGTAGGGGCGGCGCTGACGCGCTCTCCCCGGGCGGGACGAATGGGCCCTGGGCACCGGACGTCCCGCCTTTCCTTTTTCCTGCTCCTATCTTGCCCCCAAATACCTCTCGGGGGGTGAATTGGCCCCGGACCCCGGTCCGGGGCCAAGAGGGGGGCGGACAGCCCCCCCGTACAAAGGAGAATGCGCCGAAGGCGCGCCTTCGGATCACGGGAACACCCCGTGCAGGAACCATTCGGGAGAGGTGCCGCGGCCGTCGCCCTCGACCCCTGCGCGGTACAGCCACCAGCGGCGGCCGAGATGATCCTCGATCCGGTAATAGTCGCGCAGGCGGGTGCCGGGGCGGTCGGCCCACCATTCGGGGGCGATCCGCTCCGGCCCGTCGTAGCGCGAGACGCGCAGGGTCTGGCGGCGCCAGACGAACTGCGCCGGCGGGCCTTCGGGGACGGCGTAGAGGACGCGCACCTCCTCGGGCGGCTCGAGGAGGCGGAGGGGTCGCAGGACGCGGAGGCGCAGCAGGCGCGGGGGCAGGGCGCCGGCCATCGCCGGGCTCCAGCCCTCAGCCCGTTCGGGGACGTGGCGGGCGCGGGGGGCGGGGCGCAGCAGGGAGCCCCCGCCGAACCGGCCGGAGAGGCGGTCGACCAGGCGGGCCACCGCCTCGGCCGCGTGCGGCTCTCCGGCGAGGCCGGGCTGCGCCTGGTCCATCGCCTCGGTCAGGGCGGCGTCGAGGGTGACGAGATCGAAGCCGAAGCCGGGGTCGAGCCGGTCGAGACGGCCGTCGAACAGACGCACCAGGTGCGCCGGGTCGCGCATCGCGGCGGAGGTGGCCACAGTGACCGACGCGACTTCGCCGTCGGTGCGGTAGACCGTGAGGACGGCGCGGCGCAGGCCGTGGCCCGCCTCGGCGAGGCCGGCGCAGAGCTCGCGGGCGAGGGCGGGCAGGTGCGGCACCGGGTCCTCCACCGGCTCGGGCAGGCGGGTCTGGACCGAGAAGCGGGGCGGCTCCTCGGGCGGGTCCACCGGCTCGGCCGTGCGGCCCGTCGCCTGGTCGAGCCGCAGGAGCGGGTTGGACGCCGGCGCCTCGCGCGAGAAGCGGCGGGCGAGGGAGAGGCGCGGCACCGCGAGGAGGTCGCCGATCGTCTTGAGGCCGAGGCGGTTCAGGGTCTGCACCGTCGCCGGCTCCAGCCGCAGCGCGCGGACGGGAAGGGGGGCGAGGCGCGTCTCGACCGCCCCGGCGGGGCAGACCTCGCGCACGCCGCCGAACCGGGCGAGCGCCCAGGCGGCGCCGCGGGTGGGCGCGAGCGCGGCGCGGGCGGTGAAGCCGGCGACGGCGAGCGCGCCCTCGATCTCGGCCAGCATGGCCGCCTCGCCGCCCCACAGGTGGTCCGAGCCGGTCGTGTCGAGGACGAGTCCCGCGCCGCCGGCGGAGGTCAGCCCGTCGCCCGCGGTCCAGGGGCACCAGCGCCGCGCCCAGAGGACGAGGCGCGCCAGCGCCGCCGCGTCGCCGCCGGTGTCGGCGAAGTCGACCCGCAGGGTCGGCAGCAGCGCGCGCATGTCGACGACGCGGGCGCCGGCATGGACGCCCTCCGCCTCGGCCGCGCGGTTGGTGGCGTGGATCACCGGCCCGTGCGGCCCCTCGACGGCGAGCGCCATCGGCAGATCCTCGGGCGGGGCCTCGGCGCCGCGGGCGAGGTGGCGCAGCCAGCGCTCCATCGCGAAGCGGGGCAGCGACAGCGACAGGATGCGGCGCGGTGCCGGATCCCGGCGGGAGGGGCCGTCGTCGTCGCCGGGGCGACTCTCTGCGGCGCCGGAGCGGGCCGGGGCGCCGGCGGGACCGGGGCGGCGCATCGCGCGGGGCGTGCCGACGGGAGAGAACGTCTCCTCCTCCTCCGGCTGCGGCAGGTCCGGGGCCTTGCGGGGGCGCGCGACCTCGACCTCGAGCGCGGCGCGCAGGGCGGCGAGCGCGCGCTCGAAGGTCTCGGCGTCCGCCGGGACGGGGGCGGGCGGCGCCGGCCGCGGCTCCGCCGGCACGGCGGGGCGGGGGCGGGCCGGGCGAGGCCTGTCCGGGTGCAGGTTGCCCGCCCGCGGGCGCGGGGGCTGGGGATCGGTCGTTCGGCGCGGGAGGAGGGCGAGGACCGGCAGCTTGTCCTCGCCGCTCATGCCGGGTGCCTCCCGGGGGGCGCGGCGGCGCGGGAGGGTGGGGACGCACGGTGGGTTTCACCCACCCTACACCGACCGCCGCGGGTCGCGATGCGCCCTGTAGGGTAGGTGAAACCCACCGGGGCCTCAGCCCGCCGCCGTCTGCAGGTCCGCGACAGCGCCGCCCTCCGCCTCGGTCCCGTGCTCCAGCACCAGTCCGCGGCCCGGTTCATGGCGCGCCACCCAGGCGGCCGGCGCCCGCCAGCGCGAGCGGAACAGCTCCGCCGACCAGAGCGGCTGCCCCGGCGCGCGCTGGTCCTCGGGATCCGGCAGCGACGGCAGCGAGCCGACGCGCCAGCGCTCCCGCGCGGCGGAGAGGTTCGCGCTCGCCGCGCGCCGGATCAGCCAGCAGGGCAGCGCCCGCGCCTCGGCGCGCAGCGCCAGCCGCTTGGTCGCCGTGAAGTCGAGCGCCGGCGGATCCCCCCAGACCTCGCCGATCACCCCGCCGAGGCCCGCGGCCCCCAGCGCCTGTTCCAGCGCCCAGAGCACGTCGAGCGGTTTGGACACCTTCAGGTGCATCACCTCCAGCCCCTCGGGCAGGCCGGCGAGGCAGGGCACGCCCGCCTCGCGCCGGGACAGACGGTCCTGCACCCAGAGGACGGGCGCGGTCACGCCCGACAGGCTCGCCAGCACGAATCCCGTCGGCGCACCGTCCATCGCCGCGGTGGCGAAGACCTCCGACAGCATGCCGGGCGGGCGCTCCGGGCCGACGTCGGGACCGCGCGAGACACGCGCGGGCGACAGCCGGTCCGGCAGCTTCGGCACCGGCGGCGACAGGGGCGGGGCAGGGGACGGGACGGGTTCTGGCGAGGATGGGCACACCGGGACCTCCGGGCTGGATGTTCTCCAAATGTTCTAGTCCCGCCCCGGGGATTCGTCAAACCCGCCGACACCGTTTCGGCGCCTTCCGTGACGGCTTTCGTTTTGACACCGCGCGTGCAATGGGGTCTCAAAGGTGCGGACGGCCCGGGGGGCCGCGACGGCCGGCGCCGGGAGGGTGCCGGAGCACGAGAGGGAGGCGCTTTTCCATGCAGACCGACGGCGACCGGACGGGACGCGTCTGATGTATATCGGCCTCGACCTCGGCACTTCGGGCCTGAAGGCCCTTCTGATCGACGACGCGCAGGAGGCGGTGGCCGAGGCGCATGCGCCGCTCACCGTCAGCCGCCCCCACGACGGCTGGTCCGAGCAGGACCCCGCCGACTGGATCACCGCCTGCGGCGCCGCGATGCGGGCCCTCGCCGGCAAGGCGGATCTGTCGGCCGTGCGCGGCATCGGCCTGTCGGGCCATATGCACGGCGCGACGCTGGTGGATGCCCAGGGCCAGGTGCTGCGGCCCTGCATCCTGTGGAACGACACCCGCGCCCACGAGGAAGCCGCGGCGCTCGACGCCGACCCGCGCTTCCGCGAGATCACCGGCACCATCGTCTTTCCCGGCTTCACCGCGCCCAAGCTGGTCTGGGTGGCGAAGCACGAGCCCGAGACCTTCGCCAAGGTCGCCAAGGTCCTGCTGCCGAAGGATTACCTGCGCCTCTGGCTGACCGGCGAGTACGTGGCCGAGATGTCGGACGCGGCCGGCACGGCGTGGCTGGACTGCGGCAAGCGGGACTGGTCGGACGACCTCCTCGCTGCCACGGGGCTCAGCCGCGATCACATGCCTCGCCTCGTCGAGGGGTCCGAGCCGTCGGGCACCGTCCGCGGCGACCTCGCGGCCGAGTGGGGCCTGCCCTCGGACGTGGTCGTGGCCGGCGGCGGCGGCGACAATGCAGCCGCCGGTGTCGGCTCGGGCGTGGTGCGGCCGGGGGACGCGTTCGTCTCGCTCGGCACGTCGGGCGTGCTCTTCGCCGCGGCCGGCAGCTTCCGCCCCGACGCGGCGACGGCGGTGCACACCTTCTGCCACGCGCTTCCGGGCATGTGGAACCAGATGGGCGTGATCCTCGCCGCGGCCGACGCGCTGAACTGGTGGGCGAAGATCGCGGGGGAGCCGGCGCCGGAGATGACCGCCCGCCTCGGCGACCTCCGGGCGCCGGGCGGCACGTTGTTCCTGCCGTATCTCGGCGGCGAGCGCACGCCCCACAACGACGCCCACGTGCGCGGCGCCTTCCTGCATCTCGACCACGCCACCGACCGCGACTCGATGACCCGCGCGGTGCTGGAGGGGATCACCTTCGCGATCCGAGACAGCTTCGACGCGCTGACCGGCACCGGCACCCCGATCGAGCGGCTGATCGCCGCCGGGGGCGGGTCCAAGTCGGACTACTGGGTGCGCGCCATCGCCACCTCGCTCGGCCTGCCGGTCGAGCTGCCGGCGGCGGGCGATTACGGCGGCGCGTTCGGCGCCGCGCGGCTGGCCATCATGGCCGCCACCGGCGCCGGGGCCGAGATCGCGACCCGCCCGGCAATCGCCCGGACGGTCGATCCCGACCCGGCGCTGACCGCAGCCTTCACCGAAGGGCACGCCCGCTACCGGGACGCCTACTCCGCCATCAAGAACCGCTGACGACAAGGAAGGGCCATCCGCCATGACCGACTTCTTCAAGGACATTCCCGAAATCGTTTACGAGGGGACCGACTCCTCCAACGAATTCGCGTTCCGCCACTACGACCCCGACGCGCAGGTGATGGGCAAGCGGCTGGAGGACCAGCTGCGCTTCTCGGTCGCCTACTGGCACTCCTTCGCCTGGCCGGGCGGCGACCCGTTCGGCGGCCAGACCTTCGACCGGCCGTGGTTCGGCGACACGATGGATCATGCGAAGATGAAGGCCGACGTCGCGTTCGAGATGTTCCGCATCCTCGGCGTGCCGTTCTTCTGCTTCCACGACGCCGACGTCCGGCCCGAGGGCGACAGTTTCGCCGAGAACACGGCGCGGCTGCAGGAGATGACGGACTACTTCGCGCAGAAGATGGAGACGTCGAAGACGAAGCTCCTCTGGGGCACCGCGAACATGTTCACGCACCGCCGCTACATGGCGGGCGCGGCGACGAACCCCGACCCCGACGTCTTCGCCTTCGCCGCGGCGACGGTGAAGACCTGCCTCGACGCCACGCACCAGCTGGGCGGGCAGAACTATGTCCTGTGGGGCGGGCGCGAGGGCTATGAAACTCTGCTGAACACCGACCTCAAGAAGGAGCGCGAGCATGCCGGCCGCTTCCTGACGATGGTCGTCGACTACGCCAAGAAGATCGGCTTCGAGGGCGCGATCCTTGTGGAGCCCAAGCCGCAGGAGCCGTCCAAGCACCAGTACGATTACGACGTCGGCACGGTGTACTCGTTCCTCAAGGATTTCGGCCTCGAGAACGAGGTGAAGATGAACATCGAGCAGGGGCACGCGATCCTGGCGGGGCACTCGTTCGAGCACGAGCTGGCGCTGGCCGCCTCGCTCGGCATCCTCGGCTCGATCGACATGAACCGGAACGACTACCAGTCCGGCTGGGACACCGACCAGTTCCCGGTCTCGGTGCCCGAGGTCGCGGTGGCCTACTACGAGGTGCTGAAGGCCGGCGGCTTCACCACCGGGGGTACCAACTTCGACGCCAAGATCCGGCGCCAGAGCCTCGACCCCGAGGACCTGATCCTGGCGCATGTCGGCGGCATGGACGTCTGCGCCGCGGGCCTGAAGGCCGCGGCGGCGATGCTGGAGGATGGCGGGCTCGAGCGGATGCGCGACGAGCGCTACGCCGGGTGGGACACGTCCGACCTGCTGGGCATGGACCTGGCCGCCATCGCCGAGAAGGTGGAGCGCGAGGGGATCAACCCCGAGCCGCGGTCGGGCCGGCAGGAGCGGCTGGAGAACTGGGTGAACCGGTTCGTGTGAGGCGATAGCGCGACCTTCGCCCGCCGGATCGCCGGCGGGCGCAGATCCGTAGGGTGGGTGAAACCCGCCTTGCGGCGGGCGGCGGGCGGTGGGTTTCACCCACCCTACGCCCTGCCCGGAATCAGGCGCGCAAACGGCCCGGGCAGCGTCTGGCCGCCCCCCCGGCCAGACGCTTCCGCGCCACCAGCGAGACGACAGGGGTCCTGCGGGGGTGGCGGGATGAAGCTCCCCCTACCGCCGCGTCGGAACGTCTGACCGCGGCCAGCCGCTGCCCTTCGGTAGGATGGGGCTTCGACCCACCCGCCGCACCCCTCCCAGACTTCCGCACGCCGCTCTTCCCGCCCGGAATCAGCCGCGCAAGCGGCCCGGGCAGCGTCTGGTCGCCCCCCGGCCAGACGCTTCCGCGCCACCAGCGAGACGATAGGGGTCCTGCGGGGGTGGCGGGATAAAGCTCCTCCTACCGCCGCGTCGGAGCGTCTGCCCGCGGCCAGCCGCGGCCCTCTCGTAGGCACGACAGACCCGCCCGACTCCGGAGCACATCCCCAGCGTCTGGCGGCCCCCCGCCCCGGGCCCGACCCGGGGCCTCGCGGGAAATGGCGCGCCGGGTCCCTGGGGGTCCCGGGTCAGGCCCGGGACGGCAGCATTCGCCCTTCACCGGATCTTTATCGCGGGCCGTCCACCCGCTAGCCTGCGGCCTGCATTTCAGCGCCACGACGATTTCCGACGAAGGACATTCCCCATGGACCCGCACCCCATCGGCCATGCGATCCTGCGCAGCCGCTTCCTGACCGACATGACATGGCGGACCCGGGCGAAGATCATCGTCTGGGTGCTGCCGGTCCTGTTCGCCATTGCCACCCTCGGCTTCCTCGCCGAGAACGCCCTCTACGTGCTGCGCTCCGAGCGGGTCGAGGGCACGGTCGTCCAGCGCTACGAGTGGCCGGGGGAGACGGTATTCGACCGGGGCACGATCAACTACGAGCCGATCTTCACCTACAGAATGGACGGCGAGGACTACCGCGCCAGCGTCGGCTCCTCGCATTCCAGCTTCGACGTCGCGGTCGGCGAGACGGCGATGATCCGCGCCATCCCGGGCCACCGCGGGAACGTCAGGATGGACACCTGGCAGGGTCTGTGGTTCATCCCGGCCATGCTGTCGCTGTTCCTCGCGGCCTCGGTGGCGATCGCGCTGCCGCTGTGGCTGATCGTGGACCGGCTGTTCTTCCGAAAGGCACGCGCATGAAGGCCGCCGTCATCGTCTTTCCCGGCTCCAACTGCGACCGCGACATCGCGGTGGCGCTGAAGCAGGCCGGCGCGCAGGTCACGATGGTCTGGCACAAGGACGACGCGCTGCCGGACGGCGTGGACCTCGTCGCGGTGCCGGGCGGCTTCTCGTTCGGCGACTACCTGCGCTGCGGCGCCATCGCGGCGCAGTCGCCCATCGCCCGCGCCCTGCGCTTCCATGCCGAGCGGGGCGGCTACGTCCTCGGAATCTGCAACGGCTTCCAGGTGCTGACCGAGCTGAAGCTGCTGCCCGGCGCGCTGCTGCGCAACGCCGGCCTGCGCTACATCTGCCGGACGGTGCCGCTGACGGTGACCAACGCCGGGACGGCCTTCACCTCGGGCTATGCCGCCGGCCAGACCATCGCCCTGCCGATCGCGCACCACGACGGCAACTACTTCGCCGACGACGAGACGCTGGCGCGGCTGAAGGGCGAGGGCCAGGTGGCCTTCACCTACGGCGACAATCCCAATGGCTCGCGGCACGACATCGCCGGCATCGTCTCGGCCAACGGCCGGGTCCTCGGCATGATGCCGCACCCGGAGCGGGCGGCCGACCCGGCGCACGGCGGCACCGACGGGCGGGCGCTGTTCGCCGGTCTCGCCGACGCGCTGGAGCGCGTGTGACTTGAGCCGCCGGGGTTGCGACCCTAGACTCCGCCCATGAACGACCAGGCCGAACCCGCCGCCTCCGACGGCACCGAGGCGAGCCGTGCCGTCTGGGCGCGGATCGCGATCGGCCTGTTCTGCATCGTCGCGCTCGCCGTCATATGGTTCACCAACCAGTACCTGACCGAGCGCTTCACCGAAACGACGCGCAACCGCGCCGAGGTGCGCCTGACGCTGAACGTCGGAAACCTCGTGGCCGAACTGCAGCGGAACTCCATCGTCCCCCAGCTCCTCGCCCGCGACCCCGAGCTGATCGGCGCGCTGAACTCGGGCGACTATTCCCGTTCCACCCAGCGCCTGCTGACCTTCGTGGACGAGATCGGCGCCGCCTCTCTCGTCCTGTACGACCGCGACGGGCGTGTCGTCGCCGCGACGGACCGAGCCCGCCTCGGCGAGAACCAGCGCAACTCGCCGTTCTTCGTCGAGGCGCTGCGCTCCTCGGGCACCGTATTCACCAGCTGGCGACGGGATTCGGGCGCCTACGCCTTTCATTATTCCCGCAAGATCGAGAGCGACCGGAACCTCCTCGGCGTCATCGCGGTGGAGGTCGACCTCGCCAAGCTGGAGCGCAGCTGGGCCGGCACGTCGGACGCGGTGATCGTCACCGACAGCTCCGGCACCGTCATTCTCGCCACCGAGCCGCGCTGGCGCGGCCTGCAGGAGACCGAGGCGCTGGAGGTTGCCGACGCGCCCTCCGCCATCGAGCGGGCGATCCGCGCCACCCGAGACTGGACCGCCCTTCCGATCGAGGCCTACTTCCGCGGCGAGGCGGTGATGCGCCGCGAGATGCGGGTGCCGTTCCAGGGTTGGACGATGGTGGGCTTCACCACCTACAACTCGGTCCGCGAGCGGGTGAACGGCGTCCTCGCGCTCGAGATCATGGGATTCGCAATACTTCTGGCCTTCGCCTTCTGGCTGTCAGGCCGCAAGACGGCCTCCCGGCTCGTCCTCTTCCAGCGCGAGTCGGCAGAACTCCGCGCGCTGAACGCCGCGCTGCAGCGGGAGATCGCCGAGCGCGAGAAGGCCGAGAAGAGCCTCGAGGTGGCAGAGCAGTCGCTGCAGCAATCGTCCAAACTGGCGGTGCTGGGCGAGATGTCGGCGGCCGTCAGCCACGAGCTGAACCAGCCGCTGGCCGCGATGAAGACCTACCTCGCCGGCGCACGCCTGCTGCTGCAGCGCAAGCGCCCCGACGAGGCGCTGTCGAGCTTCCAGCGGATCGACGACCTGATCGACCGGATGGGCGCCATCACCCGCCAGCTGAAGTCCTACGCCCGCAAGGGGCAGGATGCGTTCGAACCCGTGGACGCACGGGCCGCGCTGTCCTCGGCGCTGGCGATGATGGAGCCGCAGCTCAAGACGCGGCAGGTCGAGATCAAGCGCACGCTGCCCGCCGAGCCGGTGATGATCTTCGGCGACCGTCTGCGGCTGGAGCAGGTCATCATCAACCTGTTGCGCAATGCCATCGACGCCACCAAGACCACGCCCACGCCGCGGATCGAGATCGTGCTGGCCACCGGCCGGACGATGCGGCTGACCGTGCGTGACAACGGTCCCGGCATCGAGGACCTCGAACAGCTCTTCGAGCCTTTCTATACCACCAAGGAGAAGGGCGAGGGCGTCGGGCTGGGCCTTGCCATTTCGTCCGGCATCATAAACGACCTCGGCGGTCGACTGACCGCCCGCAACTCGGCGGGCGGCGGCGCGGTCTTCGAGGTGCAGCTCCCGACCTGGGAGGCCGGCCGCGAGGCGGCGGAATAGGAGTGAGGCGATGAGCAAGGCGATGAAGGTCGCGATCGTCGACGACGAGAAGGACATGCGGCAGTCGATCAGCCAGTGGCTGGCCCTGTCGGGGTTTGACACCGAGACGTTCGCCAGCGCGGAGGACGCGTTGCGCGGCCTCGGCGCCGACTATCCGGGCATCGTTGTCAGCGACATCAAGATGCCCGGCATGGACGGGATGCAGTTCCTCAAGAAGCTGAAGAGCGTCGATTCGATGCTGCCGGTCATCATGATCACCGGCCACGGCGACGTGCCGATGGCGGTGGAGGCGATGCGGATCGGCGCGTTCGACTTCCTGGAGAAGCCGTTTAACCCCGACCGGATGACCGAGCTGGCCAAGAAGGCCAGCCAGGCAAGGCGCCTCACGCTCGACAACCGGGCGCTGCGCAAGGAGCTGTCGGACGGCTCGGCGCTGATGAAGAAGCTGATCGGCGCCTCTCCGGCGATGGAGCGGCTGAAGGAGGACATCCTCGACCTCGGCCAGGCCGACGGGCACGTCCTCATCGAGGGCGAGACCGGCACCGGCAAGACGCTGGTGGCGCACGCGCTGCACGCCGTGGGCAGCCGCGCGTCCAAGAAGTTCGTCCTGATCTCCTGCGGCGCCCTCGACGAGGAGACGCTGCCCCGCCGCCTGTTCGGCCCGGTCGAGGACGGCGAGCCGCTGCCGGCGATGGAGGAGGCGCGGGGCGGGACGCTGGTCCTGGAGGACGTCGAGGCGCTGTCCTCGTCCATGCAGGCGCGCCTGCTGACCGCGATTAACGAGCAGGGCAGCCCGGGCGAGACGCGGATCGTCGCGATCTCGAACCTGCAGGACGAGGGCAAGACGTCCGAGAGCGTGCTGCGGCCGGATCTGTTCTACCGCCTCGCCGCGCTCCGGATCGTCGTGCCGCCGCTGCGCCAGCGGGGCGAGGACATCCTCACGCTCTTCACCCGCCTCAGCGAGCAGTATGCCGAGGAGTACGGCTGCGACGCGCCGCAGGTCACCGCGCAGGAGGCGGCGCAGCTGCTGCAGGCGCCGTGGCCCGGCAACGTCCGCCAGCTCATCAACGTGGCCGAGCGGGCGGTGCTGCAGAACCGCCGCGGCACCGGCACGATCGCCTCGCTGCTGATGGCCGACACCGACGACAGCAAGCCGGCGATGACGACCGAAGGCAAGCCGCTCAAGGAGTTCGTCGAGGCGTTCGAGCGGATGCTGATCGACAACACGATGCGCCGCCACAAGGGTTCCATCGTCGGGGTCATGGAAGAGCTGCAGCTGCCGCGCCGGACGCTGAACGAGAAGATGGCGAAGTACGGGCTGCAGCGGTCCGACTATCTGTGAGGGCAGGGCGGCGGGAGGTCCTCCCGGGCGCGCCCGCTTTCGCCGCCTGCGGGCGGCTGGCAGCGGACCGGTGGCTTATCTCCACGCTGGTCCTGCCAGGGGCGGCCTTGACCTCTTCGTCGGCTCTGCCGCCACCCGCACGGTCACGGGGTCAGCGATCCCGCACGTCGCGCGGCGGTCATCATCCGGCCTCGCAAGGTCGCTCGGTTGCGAGGTCTCGGGCCGGGCCGACGGCGTGGGCCGGGCCAGCCGGCGACACGTCGCGCTGCAGTTACATTTCCGATTGTATTGGGCCGCACCTTTCCCCTATGTAGGGGGAACGGACCGAGGGGCGCGCAGCCCTTGCCGGTCCGGTCGGAATTTCTGCCGCAGGACGCCGCGGCCCTTCAAGCCGGGGCCTGCGCAGACTGGATCGGCCCGGTGACGGGCCGCGAGATTCCCCGACGGCGTGCCGCTTCCCGAAAGGTCCGGTCCCGCCCGGGGAAAGAAACGGGCGCCGCGCTCCGGTGACGGGGTAGGCGTCGGAGTCGAAACGCGATGCCAAGCGCACGCACCCCTGCCGCCGAACCGACCGCCCCGAGGGGCGTGGTCGCGGCTGCGGCGCGGCACGCCCCTGACAGTCACGCCAACCCCCCTCCCGGCCCGTCAGGACCGGGGCGGCGCTTGCGTGCAATCGGACAAAATGCCCAGGAAAATGCTGATCGATGCCACCCACCCGGAAGAGACCCGGGTCGTGGTGGTGGACGGAAACAAGGTCGAGGAGTTTGATTTCGAGAGTGCCGCCAAGCGGCAGCTCGCCGGCAACATATACCTCGCCAAGGTCACCCGCGTGGAGCCGTCGCTGCAGGCGGCATTCGTGGATTACGGCGGGAACCGGCACGGCTTTCTCGCCTTCTCGGAAATCCACCCTGACTACTACCAGATCCCCATCGCCGACCGGCAGGCCCTGCTCGCCGAGGAGCGCGCCTACGCCGAGAGCCTGAAGGCCCAGGCCGAGGCGCACGAGGACAACGGCGACTCGTCCGACGACGAAGACGACGAGGACGGCGACAAGCCGCGCGGCCGCCGCCGCTCGCGGTCGCGCTCGCGCAGCCGGGCCGCGTCGTCGAAGGGCGACGCCGTCGCGTCGAAACATCCCGAGGGGATGGAGACGATCGACCTCGGCGAGGACGAGGACGGCGAAGGCGACACCCCCGAAGGCGCTTCGCCGATGGAAACGGTCGCCGAGACTCCGGTCGAGACGCCCGCCGCCGGCGAGGACGACGACGAGGACGGCGGCCCCGAGGCCCCGCCCGAGAAGGACGACACGATCGAATCCGTCGCCGACGAGGACGACATCGAGGACGTGCGCCCGGTCCGCAAGCCGCGGGCCCGCAAGTACAAGATCCAGGAGGTCGTGAAGGTCCGGCAGATCATGCTGGTCCAGGTCGTCAAGGAAGAGCGGGGCAACAAGGGCGCCGCGCTGACCACCTACCTCAGCCTCGCCGGCCGCTACTGCGTGCTGATGCCGAACACCGCCCGGGGCGGCGGCATCAGCCGCAAGATCACCAATGCCGTCGACCGCAAGAAGCTCAAGGAGATCGCGGGCGAGATGGCCGTGCCCGAGGGCGCGGGCCTGATCATCCGCACCGCAGGCAGCCAGCGGACCAAGTCCGAGATCAAGCGCGACTACGAATACCTGCAGCGCCTGTGGGAGCAGATCCGCGAGCTGACGCTCAAGAGCATCGCGCCGGCCCGGATCTACGAGGAAGGGGATCTCATCAAGCGGTCGATCCGCGATCTCTATTCCAAGGAGATCGACGAGGTGATCGTCGAGGGCGCGGACGGCTACCGGACGGCCAAGGACTTCATGAAGATGATCATGCCGTCCCACGCCAAGAACGTGAAACCCTACGGCGACAACCTGCCGCTGTTCGCCCGCTACCAGGTCGAGAGCTACCTCAACGCCATGTTCAACCCGACCGTGCAGCTGCCCTCCGGCGGCTACATCGTGATCGGCGTGACCGAGGCGCTTGTCGCGATCGACGTGAACTCCGGCCGGGCCACCAAGGAGGGCTCGATCGAGCAGACGGCGCTCAAGACGAACCTCGAGGCGGCCGAGGAGGTGGCCCGCCAGCTGCGCCTGCGCGACCTCGCCGGCCTGATCGTCATCGACTTCATCGACATGGACGAGCGCAAGAACAACGCCGCCGTCGAGAAGCGCCTCAAGGACAAGCTCAAGACCGACCGCGCGCGCATCCAGCTCGGCCGCATCTCGGGCTTCGGCCTGCTGGAGATGTCGCGCCAGCGTCTGCGCCCCGGCATGCTCGAGGCGACGACGCAGCCCTGCCCGCACTGCCACGGCACGGGCCTGCTGCGCTCGGACGACAACGTCGCGCTGTCGATCCTGCGCCAGATCGAGGAAGAGGGCGTCCGCGGCCGCACCAAGGAGGTGCTGGTCAAGGCGCCGGTCGGGATCGTCAACTACCTGATCAACCACAAGCGCGAGCACATCGCCCAGATCGAGGCGCGCTACGGCATGAGCGTCCGGCTGGAGGCCGACCTCACGCTCGTGTCGCCGGACTACATGGTGGAGAAGTTCAAGACCGCCATGCGGGCTGTGCCCGAGGTGACGGGGCCGGTCGTGTCGCACACGACGGCGGCGCTGGTCGCGGACGAGTACGACGACGACGCGGATGTGGCCGAGGAAGAGGCCGACGAGGACACCGCCGAGGCGGAGGCCGGCGACAAGGCCGAGGAGGCGCGCGACGAGCAGGCCGGCGACGACCGGCCGAAGAAGAAGCGGCGCCGCCGCCGCCGCAAGGGCCGCAAGCCCGGCGACGAGGCGAACAACGGCGAGAACGGCGACGAGTCGTCGGACGACGACTCCGACGAGCCCGCCACCGAAGGCGTGCCCGAGCCCGCCGCGGAGCAGGCCGAGGCGGAGGCGCCCGCCGAGGCCGCCGAGGCCGAGGAGAAGCCCAAGCGCCGCCGCAGCCGCACCCGCCGCAAGACCGAGGAGCCCGCCGGGTCGACCGAGACGGAAGGGGTCGCCGAGACGGTGGCGGCCGCCGCCGAGGCCCAGCCCGAGCCGGTGGTCGAGGAGAAGCCCAAGCGCCGCACCCGCCGCAAGAAGGCGGAGACCGAGCCGGCGCCCGAGCCGGCCCCGGTCGCGGAACAGTCGGTCGAGGCTGTTCCCGGTGACGGCGACAGCGCCGGATCGGCCGCCGCCGCGGTGCCCGACGAGGCGGTCACGCCCGAACCCGCGACGGAGCCCGAGGTCGCGGCGCAGGCCGAGCCGGAGCCCGCCGCCGAGCCGGAGCCGGAGGCGGAGGCCGAGCCGGCGTCCGCCGCAGCGGCGGAGCCGGAGGCGCAGGCCGAGCCCGAGCCGGAGAAAGCCAGGGACGACGAGACCCGCGAGCCGGCACTGGCCGAGGCGGACACCTCGGACAAGCCGAAGCGGCGGGGCTGGTGGTCGCTCGGCCGCGGCTGAGCCTTCCGCACGAAGACTGAACGGGCCGGGCCTCGCAAGCCCGGCCCTTCGCGTTACTACGGGCTGCCCTTGCGGATGAGGTAGGCGGTGCCGCAGCCCTCCGCCGCCTCGGTCCCGACGAGGTCGTGCCCGGCCTCGGCGCAGAAATGCGGCAGGTCGATCACCGCCACGGGATCGTCGGACAGAAGGCGCAGCACCTCGCCCGGGGCCATCCCGATCAGCAGCTTGCGCGCGCGCAGGACGGGCAGGGGGCATTTAAGCCCGCGGACGTCCGAGAGGCGCTCAGCCATCGGCGCGGGGAATGTCGAAGCCGGGCGCCGCAAGCTGGAATCCCTCGAACCGGAAGCCGGGCGAGACGGTGCAGCTGACCAGCGTCCAGTCGCCCGTGGTCGCCGCCGCCTGCCACCATCCCTCGGGTACGATGCGCTGCGGCCGGTCGCCGGCGGCGAGGTCGGAGCCGAGAACGAGGTCCTCCGCCGGCCCCGCGTCCGCCTCTGCGACGGACAGGACCAGCGGCGCGCCCGCGTGGAAGTGCCAGATCTCGGTGGCATCCACCCGGTGCCAGTGGCTGCGCTCGCCCGCCAGCAGGAGGAAGTAGATGCACGTCCCGGACGCGCGTTCGCCGGGCGCGGCCTCGGCGATCCAGGTCTGGCGGAACCAGCCGCCCTCGGGGTGCGGCGCCAGATCGAGCGTGCGGATGATGTCCTGGCCTTCCATGCCCCCGTTGCTAGGCCGGCACCGGGGCGGCGGCAAGGGCGCGACCGGAACCTGTGCGCCGCGCGCCGCGTTGCCAGCGCATCCCGAAGACGTGAAAGGCCATCCCATGTTCCGCTATGCCCTCCCCCTCGCCCTGATCGCGGCCACGCCGCTCGTCGCGCAGGACACCAACGACGAGGCCGAGGCGGCGCTCGAGGGCGCCGTGATGGAGGACGAGGCGGTGACGGACGATGCGCCGATGGAGACCGCGGGCGCCGAGGCCACCTACGCGCCTGAGCAGCCGACCGGGCCGATGGTCCGCGCCGAGGACATCGAGGACGCGCGGGTCTATGCCCTCGCTGACGCCTACGACGCCAATTTCTGGACCAGCGGCGAGCCCTTCGGCGCGGTGTCGGCCGACTGGGGCGAGGTGGGCGAGGTCGAGGATCTCATCATCGACCCGGCCGGGAGTGTGGTGGGCGTGACGGTGGAGGTCGGAGGTTTCCTCGGGATCGGCGAAAAGAACGTCCTGATCCCCCTCTCCGACCTGCGTCTGGTGCAGCAGCCGGGCGAGGACGAGTTCTACATCGTGACACGCCTCAGCAACGAGCAGCTGGAAGAGCTGGACGACCTCGACGACGTGCTCGACCCCGAGGACGACTGAGGCGCCGGCACGAGGAGCCGAAAGGTCCCGAAATCTCGGAACGGGACCGGCGCCCGCCCGTTGAGTCCGCAGAACCCAGAACGAAACAGCCAAGAAGGAGGACCACCATGCATATCCGCAAGATGACCCTCACGACCGCGACCCTCGCCCTCGCCACCGGCCTTTCGGGCGCGGCCCTGGCCGAGCAGCACATGACCGGCGTCTCCGAGGACGGCTATGCGTCCGGCATGGTCTCCACCGAGAACATGGGCAACCTGATCCGGACCAGCGAGCTGACCGACGGCGACGTCTACACGCTCGACGCCGACATCGGCGAGGCCGATTGGGATAGCGTCGGCTACTACAACGAAGTCGACACCGACTGGGACCAGATCGGCAACGTGACCGACGTCGTCCTGTCGCCTGACGGCACGATGGCAGGCCTCGTCGTCGAAACCGGCGGCTTCCTCGACATCGGCGACAGCCACGTGATCGTGACGTCGGACGACGTCCGCATGGTTCGGTCGGCCGGAGTGGATCAGTACTCGTTCGTCACCCGGCTGAGCGAAGAGCAGCTCGCGAACCTGCCCGAGGTCGGCGAGAACTGGTGGTAAACCAGCGGATTCCACGGAAAGGGCCCCCGTTCGGGGGCCCTTTTTCGTTCAGCTCCGCAGGATCGAGCGCCCCGCATACTCCGCCGTCGCGCCCAGCATCTCCTCGATGCGGATGAGCTGGTTGTATTTCGCCAGCCGGTCCGACCGCGCCAGCGAGCCGGTCTTGATCTGACCGCAGTTGGTGGCGACGGCCAGGTCGGCGATGGTAGAATCCTCGGTCTCGCCCGAGCGGTGCGACATGACGCAGGTGTAGCGGGCGCGGTGCGCCATCTCGACCGCCTTCAGCGTCTCGGTGAGGGTGCCGATCTGGTTCACCTTCACCAGCAGCGAGTTCGCGGTGCCCCTGGCGATCCCGTCGGCCAGGCGGGCGGGGTTGGTGACGAATAGGTCGTCGCCCACCAGCTGCACCTTGCCGCCGAGCTTCGCCGTCAGCGCGGCCCAACCCTCCCAGTCGTCCTCCGACATGCCGTCCTCGATCGAGATGATCGGGTAGTCCGCGGCGAGGGCGGCGAGGTAATCGGCATTCTCCGCCGACGACAGGGATTTTCCTTCGCCCGCCATCTCGTACTTGCCGTCCTTGAAGTATTCCGTGGCCGCGCAGTCGAGGGCGAGGAAGATGTCCTCGCCGGGCCGATACCCGGCCTTCTCGACCGACTTCAGGATGAAATCGAGCGCCTCGCGGGTGGAGCCGAGGTTCGGCGCGAAGCCGCCCTCGTCGCCGAGGCCGGTGGCCATGCCGGCGTCCGACAGTTCCTTCTTCAGCGTGTGAAAGATCTCGGACCCCATCCGGACCGCATCGCGCACCGTCTCGGCCGCGACGGGCATGATCATGAATTCCTGGATGTCGATCGGGTTGTCCGCGTGTTCGCCGCCGTTGATGATGTTCATCATCGGCACCGGCAGGATGCGGGCCGAGGTGCCGCCGACGTAGCGGAACAGGGGCTGCGTCGTGTATTCCGCCGCGGCCTTCGCCACCGCCAGCGACACGCCGAGGATCGCGTTGGCGCCGAGGCGGCCCTTGTTGTCGGTGCCGTCGACCTCGATCATGGTCATGTCGATCTCGACCTGCTCGGTCGCGTCCATGCCGACCACCGCCTCGGCGATCTCGCCGTTGACCGAGGCGACCGCCTCCAGCACGCCCTTGCCCTTGTAGCGGCCCTTGTCGCCGTCCCGCTTCTCCACCGCCTCGTAGGCGCCGGTGGAGGCGCCCGACGGGACCGCGGCGCGGCCCATCGTGCCGTCCTCGAGGATCACGTCGACCTCGACCGTGGGGTTGCCGCGGCTGTCGAGGATCTCGCGGGCGTGGATGTCGACGATGGTGCTCATGGTATCCTCCGGGGCGGTGTTAGCGATAACGACGGCTCGCCGGGGTCATAGCGCGGCGGCGTCCTTCGGGGAAGCCCTGCGCACCCGCGCCTCGCGCCACAGCGTGTAGACGCCGGAGCCGACGATGATGGCGGCGCCGACGAGGGTCAAGGCGTCCGGCCTCTCGGCGAAGACGACGTAGCCGACGGCAAGGGCGAAGAGGATGCGCGTGTATCGGAACGGCGCGACGAACGACACGTCGCCGGCGCGGCTGGCCGCGACGATCAGCCAGTAGGCGACGACGCCGGTCGCGATCACGAAGGCCGCCCGCATGATATCGAGCGGGGCCATCGTGACCGGCCCGCCCTCGACCCACAGCAGGACGGCGCCGAGGGGGACCAGCGCGGCGAAGGCCCAGGTCGACAGGTGCATCGAGCTGACCCGCGCCGGCACCCGGCGGGCCGCCACGTCGCGCGCGGCAAGGCCGACGGCGCCGAGGAGGGCCAGCAGACTCTCGGGGCGGAACCCCTCCATTCCCGGCCGCAGGACGAGGAGAACGCCGAGGAAGCCGACGCCGATCGCGGCCCAGCGGCGCCATCCGACCCGCTCGCCCAGCAGCAGCGCCGAGGCGAGGGTGACGATCAGCGGCACGGCCTGCAGGATGGTCGAGGCCAGCGAGATCGGGATCAGCGCCAGCGCCAGCACGTAGCCGCAGGTGCCGACGATCTCCGAGACGTTGCGGGCGACGACGGCCGGAGACAGGATGTCGGCCGTCAGCACCCGCTGCCCGCGCGCCCGCAGGATCGCCGAGAAGACGAGCGCGCCGCCGGCGCCGACGATCAGCAGGATCTGCCCGACAGGAAGGCTGCCGGCCATCAGCTTGATCACCATGTCCTCGAGCGCGAAGCCCGCCATGGCGAGGACCATGAGGAGGGCGCCGGTCTGGTTGGTCATCGGAAGGGGGGCAGGGCGGTCATGCACCCCTCTTCGCCGGGCGGCGGGACGGGCGCAAGGCCTACCAGCGCAGGCGCAGCCACGAGCCGCCGAGGCGGCGCAGGCGCGCGCCCGAGCCCAGCTTGAACCGCGCGAGGCCCGGCGCGGCCTCGGTGTCGACGGAGCCCAGATCCATCCGCACCGCGCCGCGCGCCCCGTACCACGCCGCCGCCCGCATCAGGATCAGGTGATGGGCCGACACCGCACGGCCCTCCGGCCCGGTCCAGCCGGTCATGTAGGTGACCGCGCGCCCGTGGCGGAAGAACAGCATGCCCGCGAGCGGCTGCGTCCCGCGCTCCATCACGAAGAGGCGGGCGGCGCCGGGGTTGGCGGCGGCGAACGCGACGGTCAGCGCGAGGGGCAGGGCGCGGTAGGCGCGCTCCGACCGCATCCGCGCCTCGGCCGACAGCAGCCAGTGGTCCGGGTCGCCGTCGAAGGGAGCGTTGCGCAGGCGAAGGGCGGCGCGGCGGCCGACGAGGGCACGGTTGCGCCACTTGCCGCGGGCGCGGGCCCAGATCGCCTGCGGCCCGCCGGTCAGGTCCAGATCCGCCACGGCGGCGGAGGTGAGGACTCGCCCATACCCCGCCGCGGCGAGGGCGGGGGCGTCGTCCGCCTCCGCCTCCACGAGCCGCGGCCCGTGGCGGCGCAGCCAGAGGGTGCGGGCGGCGAGGTCGAGTGCGCTGTCCCAGAGCGGACCGCGGGCGGTGAGCGTGAGCGGACCGCGGCGCAGGACCAGCATGGCGGCGCCGCCGGTGCGCACAGTCTCGGCCCGTCGGCCGAGGCGGGCGAGCGCGGCGGCATAGCCGGAATGCTGCTGCAGCGGCGGCGCGTCGGGCGAGGGCGGGTCCATCACTGACGTTAAGCCTGTCGCAACTGAAAACGCGGTAAACGCGCGCCATGAAACGCCAGGAGGGAGAGGCCGTATACGGCCACCGCGCGACCGGCCCGCGCCTGACGCCGCTTGGCGCGGCCGTGCTGGCATTCGCAGTGGCGCTGCCGGGCGGGGGGCTGGTGTGGGTGGCCTGCCTTTTCTGGTCTAGCTGATGAAGCTTTGGAGGAGCCCGACCCCCGCGGACATCTGAAGATCACGCTCCGCCCGGAATCAGCCGCGCAAGCGGCCCGGGCAGCGTCTGGCCGCCCCCCGGCCAGACGCTTCCTGTCCACCTGCGCGACGAACGAGGTCGTCCGGGGCTGCGCGATAAAGCGCCCCTACCGCGCCCGGGGAGCGTCTGACCGCGGCCAGACGCTGCCCTCCGTTGGTCCGTGTTGGTGCGAGCTGGTCCGGTCGCCAGACGGTCACGCGTGACCCCGGAACTGCCGACATGTCTGCGCGAGGTCCCGGGTCTAGCCCGGGACGGGGTCGCCCTAGGAACGCCGTGTGGAGCGGGGCGGCCGAACCTGCGTCCGGCCGCGCCGCCCCTCCTACACCAGCACCGACCCCTTGGCGTCGATCGCGCCGGCCGTCACCGCGTCGCCCATCAGCATCTCGTTGTGGGCCTTGCCCGACGGGATCATCGGGAAGCAGTTCTCGTGCTTCTCGACCAGGCAGTCGAAGATCACCGGACCGTCGTACTCCAGCATCTCCATGATCGCGTCGTCGAGGTCCTTGGGATCGGTGCACAGGATGCCCTTCGCCCCGAACGCCTCGGCCAGCTTCACGAAGTCGGGCAGCGCCTCGCTCCACGATTGGCTGTAGCGCTCGCCGTGCAGCAGCTCCTGCCACTGGCGGACCATGCCGAGGCGCTCGTTGTTGAGGATGAACTGCTTGACCGGCAGACGGTACTGCACCGCGGTGCCCATCTCCTGCATGTTCATCAGCCACGACGCCTCGCCCGCCACGTTGATGACCAGCGCGTCCGGATGCGCGATCTGCACCCCGATGGAGGCCGGGTGGCCGTAGCCCATCGTCCCGAGGCCGCCGGAGGTCATCCAGCGGTTCGGCTCCTCGAAGCCCATGAACTGCGCGGCCCACATCTGGTGCTGGCCGACCTCGGTGCAGATGTAGCGGTCGCGGTCCTTCGTCAGCGCCTCCAGCCGCTCCAGCGCGTATTGCGGCTTGATGACGGTGTCGGAGTTCCTGTAGCTCAGGCACTTCTTCGACCGCCAGTCGGTGATGGCGGCCCACCATTCGTCCAGCCCCTCGCGGTCGGTCTTGCGGCCGCGCGACTTCCAGACGTTCAGCAGGTCCTCCAGCACGTGGGCCACGTCGCCGAGGATCGGGATGTCGACGTGCACGACCTTGTTGATCGACGAGGCGTCGATGTCGATGTGCGCCTTGATCGACCCGGGCGAGAAGGCGTCGACGCGCCCGGTGATCCGGTCGTCGAAGCGGGCGCCGATGCAGATCATCAGATCGCACCCGTGCATCGCCATGTTCGCCTCGTACAGGCCGTGCATCCCCAGCATCCCCAGCCACTTGTCGCCGCTCGCCGGATAGGCGCCGAGGCCCATCAGGGTCGAGGTGATGGGAAAGCCCGTCGCCTCCACCAGCTCGCGCAGCAGCTGGCTGGCGGCGGGGCCGGAATTGATGACGCCGCCGCCGGTGTAGAAGACCGGGCGCTGCGCCGTCTCGATCGCCGAGACCAGCGCCTCGATGGCGGCGCGGTCGCCCTTCACCTGCGGCTTGTAGTGCGTCCTCATCTCGCGCGGCTCGGAGTAGCGCCCCGTCGCGAACTGCACGTCCTTGGGGATGTCGATCAGCACCGGGCCGGGGCGGCCGGTCGTCGCGACGTGGAACGCCTCGTGGATGGTCGGCGCCAGCGCGTCCGTCTCCTTCACCAGCCAGTTGTTCTTGGTGCAGGGCCGGGTGATGCCGACGGTGTCCGCCTCCTGGAAGCCGTCCGAGCCGATCATGAAGGTCGGGACCTGCCCGGTCATCACGACGATCGGGATCGAATCCATCAGCGCGTCGGTCAGGCCGGTGACGGCGTTCGTCGCGCCGGGGCCCGAGGTCACCAGCGCGACGCCGGGCTTGCCGGTGGAGCGGGCATAGCCCTCGGCCGCGTGGACCGCGCCCTGCTCGTGCCGGACGAGGATGTGGCGGATGTCGTTCTGCTGGAAGATCTCGTCGTAGATGGGAAGTACCGCGCCGCCGGGATACCCGAAGACCACGTCCACGCCCTGATCCTTCAGGGCCTGAACCACCATCCTTGCTCCGGTCATCTCGCGGGTCATCGCCGTATCTCCTCTTGCGACGCGCCTGTTGCCGACAAAAAAGCCCCCGGGGGGTCCGGGGGCGCATGGGTCGTGACCACTGGGTCTACCGTTACCGGCCCATGCGCCTTTCCTCTACGAGTACGATAAGGGACATCATGTCGAGGGCTCCGTCGTGCGGGGCGACTTATGCACGCGGGGCAGGGGGGGTCAACCCGGAGTGACGGAGAAAATGTCGCGGGAAATCGCCGACGGGCAAGAATGTTTCGCGGGTCGCAAGGCGCCGGTCACTCGAGGTTGGTCTGCACCCACTCCGGGCTGTGATGGATGTCCACGGTGTCGAGCCGCCCGGGGCCGAGGTTGACGAACTTGTGCGGCACGTTCGCCGGTCCGAACAGCACGTCGCCCTCCTCGGCGTCGATCGTCTCGTCGCCGATCGTGAAGCGGGCGCGGCCCTGCCGGATCACGAAGATCTCGTCGTAGGTGTGGACGTGCAGCTTCGGTCCCTCGCCGACGGTCTCGGTCGCGTAGAAGAGGACGGTGACGCCGGCGCCGAACCGCGCGCCGTCCACGTGGCCGCGCCACCTGTCCGGACCGCGCAGCCAGTCGGCGCGGGAGAGTTTCATCGGGTGGGGCATGGGGCTCCTCCGGGCGTGGCGGGTGAAGCCAGCGTATCTCGCCCGGAATCGGCCGCGCAAGCGGCCCGCGAAGCGGCAGGCCGCCCGCCCGGCAGGCACCGTCTTTCGTGGATCATCGGATACCCGCCCCGGGCTTGACCCGGGGCCTCGCCGGAGAGGGCACGCAGGCCACGCGAGGTCCCGGCGCAAGGCCGGGACGGGCTGTCGGGCAAGGGTCGTGGCGCCCCGGGGGGGCGCCCCTCGCCTCAGCTGGCCGCGCGAGCCTGCCGCTTGCGCTCGTGGGGATCGAGGAAGCGCTTGCGCAGGCGCACGGCCGTCGGCGTCACCTCCACCAGCTCGTCGTCGTCGATGTAGGCGATCGCCTGCTCCAGCGACATCTGCACCGGCGGGGTCAGGCGCACCGCTTCGTCCGTGCCGGAGGCGCGGATGTTGGTGAGCTTCTTGCCCTTCAGCGGGTTCACCTCGAGGTCGTTGTCGCGGCTGTGCTCGCCGATGATCATGCCCTCGTAGACCGGGTCCTGCGGGTTCACGAACATCTTGCCGCGCTCTTCCAGGTTCCACAGCGCGTAGGCGACGGCGGTGCCGTTCTCCATCGAGATCAGCACGCCCTGGCGCCGGCCCGGGATCGGGCCGCGGTGGGGCGACCAGCCGTGGAAGATGCGGTTGAGCACGCCCGAGCCGCGGGTGTCGGTCAGGAACTCGCCGTGATAGCCGATGAGGCCGCGGCTGGGCACGTGCGCGACGATGCGCGTCTTGCCGGCGCCGGCGGGCTTCATCTCCACGAGGTCGCCCTTGCGCTGCCCGGTCAGTTTCTCGACCACGACGCCGGTGAACTCGTCGTCGACGTCGATGGTCACTTCCTCGATCGGCTCCATCCGCTGGCCGCCCTCGTCGCGGAAGATCACCTGCGGCCGGCTGATCGACAGCTCGAACCCCTCGCGGCGCATGTTCTCGATCAGGACGCCCATCTGCAGCTCGCCCCGGCCCGACACCTCGAAGGCCTCGCCGCCGGGGGTGTCGGCGATCTTGATCGCGACGTTCGATTCGGCCTCCTTCATCAGCCGCTCTCGGATGACGCGGGACTGCACCTTCTTGCCGTCTCGGCCGGCGAGGGGCGAATCGTTGATGCCGAAGGTGACCGAGATGGTCGGCGGGTCGATGGGCTGGGCCGGAATCGCGTTCTCGACCGACAGATCGCAGAGGGTATCGGCGACCGTCGCCTTGGACATGCCGGCGAGCGTGACGATGTCGCCGGCGACCGCCTCTTCGATCGGCTGCTGGCCGAGACCGCGGAAGGCGAGGATCTTGCTGACGCGGAAGCGCTCGATCACGTCGCCCTTGCGGCTGAGCGCCTTGATCGTCTCGCCGGCCTTCAGCGTGCCCGCCTCGACGCGCCCCGTGAGGATACGGCCGATGAACGGGTCGGCGGACAGCGTGGTGGCGAGCATACGGAACGGCTCGCCCGCGTGGGCGAGCTGCTTCGGCGGCTCCACGTGCCGCACGACGAGGTCGAACAGCGCGCCGAGGTCCTTGCGCGGCCCGTCCAGCTCGGCATCGGCCCAGCCGGCGCGGCCCGAGGCGTAGAGGTGCGGGAAGTCGAGCTGGTCGTCGCTCGCGCCGAGCGAGGCAAAGAGGTCGAAGCATTCGTCCAGCGCGCGATCCGGCTCGGCGTCCGGCTTGTCGACCTTGTTGAGGACGACGATGGGCTTCAGCCCGAGGGCGAGCGCCTTGGAGGTGACGAACTTCGTCTGCGGCATCGGCCCTTCGGCCGCGTCCACCAGCAGCACGACGCCGTCGACCATGGAGAGGATGCGCTCCACCTCGCCGCCGAAGTCGGCGTGGCCGGGCGTGTCGACGATGTTGATCCGGGTACCCTTCCACTCGACGCTCGTGCACTTGGCGAGGATGGTGATCCCGCGCTCGCGCTCGATGTCGTTGGAATCCATCGCCCGCTCGGTCGTGGCCTGGTTCTCGCGGTAGGTGCCGGACTGTTTCAGAAGCTCGTCGACCAGCGTGGTCTTGCCGTGGTCGACGTGCGCGATGATCGCGATGTTGCGGATATCCATTTCGGGCCTTTGGATCTCGGGGTTGCGCGCCGCATAGCCTGCGGCGGGCGATAACGCCAGCGCCATGCTGCGCTGCGGCGGAAAGACGTGACGTAGGGGCGGGCGCGGCCCGCTGCAAGGTCAGTGCGGCGTGACCCGGCTGAACAGGTGGATGACGAGGATGCCGCCGAGGATCATGGCGAGGCCGAGGACGGCCGGCAGGTCCAGCCGCTGGCCGTAGACGACCATGCCGATGACCGCGATCAGCACGATCCCCAGCCCCGACCAGATCGCGTACATCACGCCGACCGGGATCGTCTTCAACGTCAGCGACAGCAGGTAGAACGCGGTAGCATAGGAGCAGACGACGATCAGCGACGGGATCAGGCGCGTGAACTGACGGCTCGACTGCAGGGCGGAGGTGGCGATGACCTCGAACACGACGGCGACGAGCAGGAGAAGGTAGGTGGCGGGCATGGGAGCGGTCCTTTCCCGCCCGCCCTAGCGCCGGACGCGGGCGCTGTCACGGGGCCGCCGGGCCCACGATCCCGGCGACGGCACCCCCGCGAGCGCCCGCAGGCCGGGCCGGCGGAGGCGCGCGGCGATCCCGCGCGCCTCGGCCCCGGCGAAGGTTGGGCGGGCCGCCCGCGGCGGCGGTCAGAGCGCCTTCTGCAGGTACTCGTCGATCTTCTCGAGAAAGCCCATCGTCGTCAGCCACTTCTGGTCCGGCCCGACGAGAAGGGCGAGGTCCTTGGTCATGAACCCGTCCTCGACCGCCTGCACCGTCACCTTCTCCAGCGTCTCGGCGAAGGTCATCAGCCGGTCGTTGCCGTCCAGCTTGGCCCGGTGCTTGAGGCCGCCGGTCCAGGCGTAGATCGACGCGATGGAGTTGGTGGAGGTCTGCTTGCCCTGCTGGTGCTGGCGGTAGTGACGCGTGACCGTGCCGTGCGCCGCCTCGGCCTCGACGATCCTGCCGTCGGGCGTCATCAGCTGCGAGGTCATCAGGCCCAGCGAGCCGAAGCCCTGCGCCACGGTGTCGGACTGCACGTCGCCGTCGTAGTTCTTGCAGGCCCAGACGTAGCCGCCCGACCATTTCAGCGAGGCCGCGACCATGTCGTCGATCAGCCGGTGCTCGTACCAGATGCCGGCCTCCTTGAACTGGTCCGCGAACTCGGTCTCGAACACCTCCTGGAAGATGTCCTTGAACCGGCCGTCATAGGCCTTGAGGATCGTGTTCTTGGTCGACAGGTACAGCGGCCATTTCAGGTTCAGCGCGTAGTTCATCGACGCCCGGGCGAAGTCGAAGATCGAGTCGTCGAGGTTGTACATCCCCATCGTCACGCCCGAGGACGGCGCGTCGAACACCTCGCGCTCGATCACCTCGCCGTCCGCGCCCTCGAACTTCAGCGTCAGCTTGCCGGGGCCCGGAAAGCGGAAGTCGGTCGCGCGGTACTGGTCGCCGTAGGCATGGCGGCCGACCACGATGGGCTGGGTCCAGCCGGGGACGAGGCGGGGCACGTTGCGGCAGATGATCGGCTGGCGGAAGATCACGCCGCCGAGGATGTTGCGGATCGTCCCGTTGGGGCTGCGCCACATCTTCTTGAGCCCGAACTCCTCGACCCGGGCCTCGTCGGGAGTGATCGTGGCGCACTTCACGCCGACGCCGACCTCCTTGATCTTCTCGGCGGCGTCGATGGTGATCTGGTCGTCGGTGCGGTCCCGCTCCTCCATGCCGAGATCGTAGTAGAGCAGGTCGACGTCGAGGTAGGGCAGGATCAGCTTCTGCTTGATGAAGTCCCAGATGATGCGGGTCATCTCGTCGCCGTCGAGCTCGACGACCGGGTTCTCGACCTTGATCTTGGACATGGGGGGCACCTCGGGTGGTTGGGGTCGCGTCGCGCGCAACTTGGGCGGCGCGCCGTGTCGCCGCAAGGCGACGGGGCGGATTCGCCGGGAAAAGGCGCCGCCCGCGCGGGGCGACGCCCGATCGGTCAGCCGATGATTGCGTTCAGAGTGGCGGACGGGCGCATTATGGACGCCGTCTTTGCGGCGTCGGGGTGGTAGTAGCCGCCCTGGTCGACCGCCTGGCCGCGGCCGGCGTGCAGTTCTTCCAGGATCGTCGCCTCGCCGTCCGCCAGCGCGGTCGCGACCGGCGCGAAATGGGCGGCAAGGTCGGCGTCATCGGTCTGCGCGGCCAGCGCCTCGGCCCAGTAGCGGGCGAACCAGTAGTGGCTGTCGCGGTTGTCCGGCTCGCCCGCCTTGCGGCCGGGAGAGCGGTCGTTGTCCAGCACCCCCTGCGTCGCCGCGTCCACGCCGTCGCCGAGGACGCGCGCCTTGGCGTTGCCCGACTGGTCGGCGAGGAAGCGCAGCGACTCGCCCAGCGCGCAGAACTCGCCGAGGGAATCCCAGCGCAGGTGGTTCTCGGACTGCAGCTGCTGCACGTGCTTGGGGGCCGAGCCGCCGGCGCCGGTCTCGAACAGGCCGCCGCCCTGCATCAGCTTGACGATGGACAGCATCTTGGCGCTGGTCGCGAGCTCGAGGATGGGGAACAGGTCGGTCAGGTAGTCGCGCAGCACGTTGCCGGTGATGGCGATGGTGTTCTCGCCGCGGGTGATGGTCTCGAGCGAGGCGATGGTCGCCTCGCGCGGGGCCATGATCTCGAACCTGTCTTCCACGCCGGCGGCTTGCAGCAGGGGTTTGACGTAGGCGATCAGCTCGGCGTCGTGGGCGCGGTTCTCGTCCAGCCAGAAGATCGAGCGGTAGCCGGTGGCCTTCTGCCGCTCGATGGCGAGGTTCACCCAGTCCTCGATCGGCGCCTTCCGGGCCGAGGCGGAGCGCCAGATGTCGCCGGCCTTCACGTCGTGCGAATGCAGGACCGTGCCGTCCTCCAGCACCATCCGCACCGTGCCGTCCTGCGGGATCTCGAACGTCGTCGGGTGGCTGCCGTACTCCTCGGCCTTCTGCGCCATCAGGCCGAGGTTCTGGACGGTGCCGGCGGTCGCCGGGTCCAGCTTGCCGTTCGCCTTGAAGAACTCGATCGCGGCGTCGTAGACCGGCGCGTAGGAATTGTCGGGGATCACGCAAACGGCGTCGTGCTCCTTGCCGTCCGGCCCCCAGCCCTTGCCGCCGCCGCGGATCAGCGCGGGCATCGAGGCGTCGATGATGACGTCGGACGGGACATGCAGGTTGGTGATGCCACGGTCCGAGTCGACCATGTAGAGGGGCGGGCGCTCCTTCAGGCAGGCGTCGATCGCCGCCCGGATCTCCGGCTCGTCCTTCACCCGGGACATCAGGTCGCCGAGGCCGGAGTTGGGGTTCACGCCGAGGGCCGTCAGACGGTCGCCGTGCGCCTCGAAGACCGGGGCGAGATAGGCGCGCACGGCGTGGCCGAACAGGATCGGGTCCGAGACCTTCATCATCGTGGCCTTGAGGTGGAGCGAGAACAGGACACCTTCGTCCTTCGTCCGCTGGATCTCGTCGGCGAGGAAGGCGTCGAGCGCGTCCGCGCTCATGTACGTGGCGTCGACCACGGTGCCGGCGGGGTAGGCGACCTTGTCCTTCAGGACGTGTTCGGTACCGTCGGCCGTCGTCAGGACGATCTTCGCCGTCGCTGCGTCCTTCAGCGTCACGGAGGTCTCGTTCGAGAAGAAGTCGCCGCCCGACATCGAGGCGACGCGCGTCTTGCTGTCGGCCGACCAGTCGCCCATGCGGTGCGGGTTCGCCTGGGCGAACTTCTTGACCGCGGTGGCGGCGCGGCGGTCGGAGTTGCCCTCGCGCAGGACCGGGTTCACGGCCGATCCCTTGATCGCGTCGTACCTGGCGCGGGCGTCCTTCTCTGCGTCGGTCGAGGGGCTGTCGGGATAGTCGGGCACGTCGTAGCCCTGCGCCTGCAGCTCGCGGATCGCGGCGTTCAGCTGCGGGACCGAGGCGGAGATGTTCGGCAGCTTGATGACGTTCGCGCGCGGCGTCTTCACCAGTTCGCCCAGCTCCGCGAGGTCGTCGGGGACGCGCTGGTCGTCCCTCAGCCGCTCGGGGAAGGCGGCGAGGATGCGGCCGGCGAGGGAGATGTCCTTCGTCCCGATGGTGACGCCGGCGGCGGAGGCGAAGCTGCGGATGATCGGCAGGAGCGAGGCGGACGCCAGCTCGGGCGCCTCGTCGACGATGGTGTAGACGATGTCGGGCGTGCGGCTGTCGGCCATGGCGGCGTTCCCTTGCTGGTGAATGCGACGTCGACCGCGTCTCTAGCCGATCGGGGCCGGGCTGAGAAGAGGTATGCCGTGGTATACTGTCATGCGGCGGCTTGCTCCGGCGGGAACGCTCGCGGCCGCGACGCGTTGCCGAACCGACCCCTTCAGCAGGAGGCCCCTGAGATGTCCTATGCCGACCGCACCGACGACGCCCCCGTCCGCGCCGCGTCGACCCCGCGCCGGATCGACCGCCAGCGAGAGCTGGACCGGCTGGACCGGCTCGCGAACCTTCTCGACGCGCGGTTCGGCGTGCCGGGCACGCGGTTCTCGTTCGGCTGGGATTCGATCATCGGCCTCGTGCCGGGCATCGGCGACGCGGTCGCGTTCGCACCCTCGGCCTGGCTGATCTGGCGCGCGAAGGAACTGGGCGCGCCGACCTCGACGCTGACCAGGATGGCTTTCAACACCGGCATCGACACCGCCATCGGCGCGATCCCCATCCTCGGCGACATCTTCGACGCCGCCTTCAAGGCGAACCTGCGGAACGTGGAGCTTTTGCGGGCGCACCTGCGCGACGAGGGCACGATCGAACAGCCGGGCGATCAGCCCGGACGCGCGCGCCCGCGGTAGAGCAGGCCGTCGAAGACGCCGGCCGGGAAGTAGTCCCACGGCAGGAGGCCATGCCAGGCCGAGAGGAACGCCTCGACGACCGCCGGGTCCTGCACCCCGTCGGCCGCGTACCGCGACTCGATCGCCGAACGCGGCCGCGGCAGCGCCACGAACGTCTCGACCTTCCACTGGCCCGTGTCCAACGGGTCGCGCGGCACCCGGACGAGGCTCGTGATCTCGGACACGCCGACCGGCCCGCCGACCGTGCCGCGCCTGTCGGTCAGGAGCACCAGGGCCCCATCCTCGAGCACCTCGCAGACCTGCCCGAGCCCGAAGGAGCCGTCGAGCAGCGGCACGGTGAAGAGGTCTGCCTCGTCCCAGTCCACCCGTGCGTCCTCAGACGTCCGGATTGTCCGAAGTGGGCGGAGGGGGAGCAGCCTTGCCCGCCCGCGCCGCCGCGATCCGGGTGTCGAGGAACCGACGTCCCGCCCGCTCGGAGCGGCGGACGCGGATCGCGGTCATGAAGGCTTCCTGCAGGGTCTGGCTCTGCGCGAGGATGACGCCGGACACCTCGTCCACGAGATTCGGATCGTCGATCGCGTCCGCCGCCTCCAGCGTGTCCTTCGCCAGCGCGTCGGCCAGATCCTCCACCACACCCATGTGCGCCGATCCTTCGTCCTTGTGCGAGGGCAAGCCTAGCCGCCCGCCTTGGCGGCGGAAAGAGGCGGCCCCCGGACCCTAGCGCGTCGTCTCTGTCAGGCGGCGGGCGACGTAGTCCTTCACGGTGCCGATCATCGGCTCCATGTGCGGATCCTCGAAGAAGTGGCCCGCGCCCTCCATCTCGACATGGGTGATCGTGATGCCCTTCTGCTCGTGCAGCTTGCCGACGAGCGATCGGGTGTCCGCGGGCGGTGCCACCCGGTCGGCCGAGCCGTTGATGACGAGGCCGGACGAGGGACAGGGCGCGAGGAACGAGAAGTCGTACATGTTGGCGGGCGGCGAGACCGAGATGAAGCCGGTGATCTCGGGCCGGCGCATCAGCAGCTGCATTCCGATCCACGCGCCGAAGCTGAAGCCGGCGACCCAGCAATGCTTGGCGTTGGTGTTCAGCGACTGCAGGTAGTCGAGCGCCGAGGCGGCGTCGCTGAGCTCGCCGATGCCCTGGTCGTATTCGCCCTGGCTGCGGCCGACCCCGCGGAAGTTGAACCGCAGGACCGTGAAGCCCAGCTGGTGGAACGCGTAGTGCAGGTTGTAGACGACCTTGTTGTTCATCGTCCCGCCGAACTGCGGGTGCGGATGCAGCACGATCGCGATCGGCGCGTCGTTCGACCGTTGCGGGTGGTAGCGGCCTTCGAGCCGGCCCTCGGGGCCGGGGAAGATGACTTCGGGCATCAGGGGAACCCCAGGCTACGGCACCGGGAAGGCATTCTTGACGGAAACCCTCGGCTACCTTAGAAACGTTCTAATCCGGGCGGCAGGGCCGTCCGGGGCTTTGCTGGAGTTAATGGCCGGTCCGCGGGGCGTCAATCGGATTGACGCGCGCAGCGGGCCGGCGGGATCGGGGCCGATGAAGCTGTCCACCAAGGGACGTTACGCGATGGTCGCGCTGACCGACATCGCCCTGCAGCCGGCGGGCAGCCTCGTGAACCTGTCCGAGATCGCCCGGCGGCAGAACCTGTCGCTGCCGTACCTCGAGCAGCTCTTTGTCAAGCTGCGCCGCGAGGGGCTGGTGGAGAGCGTGCGTGGCCCCGGCGGCGGCTACCGCCTGTCGCGCCCGCCGGCGGAGATCCGGGTGGCCGACATCCTCGCCGCCGTCGACGAGACGGTGAGCGCGATGCACAAGGGCGCCGGCGCCTCGGGCGGCACGTCCGGGTCCAAGGCGCAGTCGCTGACCAACCGGCTGTGGGAGGGCCTGTCGGCACACGTCTACGTATTTCTCCACCAGACGCGGCTGTCCGACGTCGCCGCCAACGGCCTCGTGCCGTGCCCGGCGGTGCCGTCGCTGTTCGAGGTTGTGGACGAATGAGCGGGCCGGCGCGCCTGTGGAGAGACCCGGGGCGCTGCCCCGGACCCCGGAGGTATTTGGGGCAAGATAGGGGAGCAGGGCCGGCGCTTCCGGGTGACGGTCATTCGATCTGTCGAGGGACGTCCTGATGGAGCGCGTGTACCTCGACTGGAACGCGACCGCGCCGCTGCGGCCCGAGGCGCGGGCGGCGATGGCCGAGGCGATGGACATCGCCGGGAACCCCTCGTCGGTGCACGCCGAGGGGCGGGCGGCGAAGGGGCTGCTGGAGCGGGCGCGCGGGCGGCTGGCCGAGGCGCTGGGCGCGGGGGAGGCGGACATCGTCTTCACCTCCGGCGCGACCGAGGCGGCGGCGCTGGCGCTGGCCGGGCGGGGGCTGTGCGGCGCGGACGTCGAGCACGACGCGGTGCACGCCTGGATCGATGCCGGCCTGTCGGTGGACGGGGCAGGGCGCGTCACCGTGGACGACCCCGCGACCTCCGCGCTGCAGTTGGCCAATTCCGAGACCGGCGTGGTGCAGGACCTGCCCGCCGGCCTCGCCGTCGCGGATGTGACGCAAGGGATCGGGCGGCTGCCGTTCAGCTATCAATGGTCCGGCGTGCAGGTCGCGATCCTGTCGGCGCACAAGTTCGGCGGGCCGAAGGGGACCGGCGCGCTGATCCTGCCGCGGGGCCACGACCTGGCCGCGCAGCTGAAGGGCGGCGGGCAGGAGATGGGCCGCCGCTCGGGCACCGAGAACCTGATCGGCATCGCCGGGATGGCCGCGGCCGCCGAGGCGGCGCTGCGCGAGCTTGCGGGCGGGACGTGGGACAGGGTTGCCCAGCTTAGAAACATTCTAGAAAAGGCCATTGCGGCCGACAGCCCCGATACTATCTTTGCCGGCAAGGAGGCCCCGCGCCTGCCCAACACCACGATGATGGTCACGCCCGGCTGGAAGGGCGAGACGCAGGTGATGGCGATGGACCTTGCGGGCTTTGCCGTCTCGGCCGGGTCCGCCTGCTCGTCCGGCAAGGTGAAGACGAGCCGGGTGCTGACCGCCATGGGGATTGCGGGCGCGGATGCGGGGCTGAGGGTCTCGCTCGGGCCGCAGACGACGGAAGACCAGGTGCTGCGGTTCGCCGAGGCCTGGACCACGAGATTGAAAAAGCTGCGCGCCAGCCGCGCGGCCTGACCGGATGGGGAAGCCATGACCGCTCTGGACACCACCGAGGCGCGCGAGGGCGTCGATCAGGAGACCGTGGACCGCGTCGCCTCGCTCGCCGGCAAGTACAAGCACGGCTGGTCGACCGACGTCGAGATGGACTTCGCGCCGAAGGGGCTGAACGAGGACATCGTCCGTCTGATCTCGGCCAAGAACGACGAGCCGGAGTGGATGACGGAGTGGCGCCTCGGCGCCTTCGCCCGCTGGACAGGGCTGAAGGAGCCGAAGTGGGCGATGCTCGACTATCCGGTCATCGACTTCCAGGACCAGTACTACTACGCCCGGCCGAAGAGCTTCGACAAGAAGCCCAAGAGCCTGGACGAGGTCGATCCCAAGCTCCTGGAGACCTACCAGAAACTCGGCATCCCGCTGAAGGAGCAGATGATCCTCGCCGGCGTCGAGGGCGCTGGCGAGGTGCCGACGCCCGAGGACAACTCGACCCGCAGCGCCGGGCAGGCGCCGGACGCGACCGAGGACGGCGAGCCGAAGCCCGAGCGCCGGGTGGCGGTGGACGCCGTGTTCGACAGCGTCAGCGTCGGCACGACCTTCCAGAAGGAGCTGAAGAAGGCCGGCGTCATCTTCTGCTCGATCTCCGAGGCGATCCGCGAGCATCCCGAACTGGTGCGCAAGTACCTCGGCAGCGTCGTGCCGACCTCGGACAACTTCTACGCCACGCTGAACAGCGCGGTCTTCTCGGACGGCTCGTTCGTCTACGTGCCGCCGGGCGTGCGCTGCCCGATGGAGCTGTCGACCTACTTCCGGATCAACGCCGAGAACACCGGCCAGTTCGAGCGGACGCTCATCATCGCCGACAAGGGATCGTACGTCTCGTACCTCGAGGGCTGCACCGCGCCCAAGCGCGACACCGCGCAGCTGCACGCCGCGGTGGTCGAGATCGTCGTCGAGGAGGACGCGGAGGTGAAGTACTCCACCGTCCAGAACTGGTATCCCGGCGACGAGAACGGGAAGGGCGGCATCTACAATTTCGTCACCAAGCGGGCGGACTGCCGCGGCGACCGGGCCAAGGTGATGTGGACGCAGGTCGAGACCGGAAGCGCGATCACCTGGAAGTATCCCAGCTGCATCCTGCGCGGCGACGACAGCCAGGGCGAGTTCTACTCCATCGCCATCGCCAACAACATGCAGCAGGCCGATACCGGCACCAAGATGACCCACCTCGGCAAGCGCACGCGCAGCCGGATCGTCTCCAAGGGGATCAGCGCCGGCAAGGCGCAGAACACCTATCGCGGGCTCGTCTCGATGCACCCGAAGGCGAAGGACAGCCGCAACTACACGCAGTGCGACAGCCTGCTGATCGGGTCCGAGTGCGGGGCGCACACGGTTCCGTACATCGAGGTGAAGAACAATTCCTCGCGGGTGGAGCACGAGGCGACGACGTCCAAGGTGGACGACGACCAGCTCTTCTACTGCCGCCAGCGCGGCATGGACGAGGAGGAGGCGGTCGCCCTCGTCGTGAACGGCTTCTGCAAGGAAGTGCTGCAGGCGCTGCCGATGGAGTTCGCGATGGAGGCGCAGGCCCTGGTCGCGATCTCGCTGGAGGGGTCGGTCGGGTGAGCGGACGCATCGGCTTCGATCCCGGAGACGAGTTCGAGGACGACGACGAGGACGCCCGCGTCGCCGACCCCGAGACCGACGCGGCGTTCGGCGAGGCGCGGGACGCGTTCGTGGCGGACCTCTCCGCCGCGCTCGCGCCCCCGGGCCGGATGCCGTGGGGACGGATCACCCACGTCGACGATTTCGAGATCGAGGTGACGCCCTACTTCCAGAACCGCCGCCTGTGGCACCGGGCCGAGGCCTACGTGGTGCTGGAGCGGCAGGGCGCCGACCTCGACTTCGACCTGCGCGACGGCGACGGCGCGTTCCACGGCTGGGGCGTGACCGCGGCGCAGGTGATCGCGGACGTGGTCGGGCTGATGCGGGAGGCCGTGACGGCGGACGTCGCGGCGGCGGACGAGGACGACGAGGACGACGACGCCTGAGAGGGGTTCGGGCGAGAGCGAAGGACGACAGCCATGATCATCACCACCACCCCCACGGTCGAGGGGCACCAGATTGCAGAGTACAAGGGCATCGTCGTCGGCGAGGCGATCCTCGGCGCGAACGTGTTCCGCGATCTCTTCGCCGGCATCCGCGACATCGTCGGCGGCCGCTCGGGCGCCTACGAGCAGGCGCTGGGCGAGGCGCGCGAGACCGCGCTGCGCGAGCTGGAGGAGCGGGCCGCGGCGCGCGGCGCGACGGCGGTCGTGGGCGTCGACCTCGACTACGAGGTGATCGGGCAGAACGGCTCCATGCTGATGGTGTCCGCCTCTGGGACCGCGGTCCGCCTTGGCTGAGACTGCCGCCCTCCAGCCGCCCGAGCTTCGGCTGCCGGAGGCGGAGGCCGCGCTGCTGCGCGACCTGTACGGCCGCGCGCGGGCTATCCTCGAGTACGGCTCGGGCGGATCGACGGCGGTGGCGGCGGAGCAGCCGGAGGCGGACGTCTTCACCGTGGAGAGCGACGCGGACTGGATCGCGCGGCTGGAGGCGTGGTTCACGGCGCACCCGCCGAAGGCGCGGCTGCGGTTCCACCACGCCGACATCGGCCCCACGGCCAAGTGGGGCAAGCCGGCGGACAACCGGGCGTGGCGGCGGTTCCACCGCTACCCGCTCGGCGTCTGGGACCGTGACGACTTCGTGCAGCCGGACGTCGTGCTGATCGACGGACGGTTCCGGACAGGCTGCTTCCTCGCGACCTTGTTCCGCACCGCGGCGCCGGTGACGGTGCTGTTCGACGATTATGCCGGGCGCGCGCCCTACCACGTGGTGGAGCGGTTCGGCGCCCCGGCCGAGATCGTGGGCCGGATGGCCCGCTTCGAAGTCACTCCGCGGCCGATCGAGGGCGCGGACCTCGACTTCATCATGACCGAATTCACCCGCCGGCACTGACCCGCGGGACCGAGACGACAGGAGACGAAAAATGCTGGATATCAAGGGCCTGAAGGTCAAGCTCGAGGAAGAGGACAAGCAGATCCTGAAAGGGGTGGACCTGGCAGTCGGCGCCGGCGAGGTGCACGCGATCATGGGTCCGAACGGGTCGGGAAAGTCGACCCTGTCCTACGTCCTGTCGGGCCGCGACGGCTACGAGGTGACCGAGGGATCGGCGCTGCTGGAAGGCGCAGACATCCTGGACATGGACCCCGAGGAGCGGGCCGCCGCCGGCCTGTTCCTGGCGTTCCAGTACCCGGTGGAGATCCCCGGCGTCGGCAACATGACGTTCCTGCGCACCGCGCTGAACAGCCAGCGCAAGGCCCGCGGCGAGGACGAGGTGAGTTCGGCCGATTTCCTCAAGCTGATCCGCGCCAAGGCGAAGGATCTGAAGATCGACGCCGAGATGCTGAAGCGCCCCGTCAACGTCGGCTTCTCCGGCGGCGAGAAGAAGCGCAACGAGATCCTGCAGATGGCGATCCTCGAACCCAAGCTCTGCATCCTCGACGAGACCGATTCCGGCCTCGACGTGGACGCGATGAAGCTCGTCTCGGACGGCGTGAACGCGCTGCGCTCCGAGGGGCGGTCGTTCGTCGTCATCACCCACTACCAGCGCCTTCTGAACCACATCACGCCCGACGTGGTGCACATCATGTCCGACGGCCGAATCGTGAAATCCGGCGGCCCCGAGCTCGCGCTCGAGGTCGAGGAGAACGGCTACGCCGACATCCTGGCGGAGGTGGCCTGATGGCCCTGCCGCAAGCGAAAGCCGACACGACCGAGGCGCGGCTGGCGGGGCTGACCCTGCCGGAGGGCGCCGGATGGGGGCGGGCGGCGCGCGAGGATGCGCTGTCGCGCCTGACCGCGATGGGCCTGCCCGGGCGGCGGGACGAGTACTGGCGCTTCACCGACCCCTCCAGCCTGAACGCGCCCGAGCCGGCGCCGGCGGCCGTCTTCGAGGCGCACGAGGCGCCGATCTGGGACGGCGTCGACCGGCTGAAGGTCATCTTCGTCGACGGCGTCTTCGACGCCGCCGCGTCCGATCCGCTGGAGATGACGGGGCTGGAGATCGAGCGGCTGTCCGACGCGATGACCCGCGACATCCACTGGGCGAAGGACCTCTACGGCAAGCTCGAGACGCGGGGGCAGACCCCGGTCGAGCGGCCGTTCGCGGCGCTGAACACCGCTTTCGCCACCGATGGTCTCGTGATCCGCGCCACCGGCCGGGCCGAGCGGCCGGTGGCGATCGTCTATCTTCATGGTTCGGAGACATCGGACGCCATCCTCCACCACCTCGTGAAGGTGGAAGAGGGGGCGGAGTTGACTCTGCTGGAGACCGGGCCGGCCGCTGCCCGGTTCAACGAGGCGATGGAGGTCGACGTCGCCGACGGCGGCACATTCCACCACGTCCGCACCCAGGGCCGCGACCATGAACGCCGCGCGGCGACCCACGCCTTCGCCCGTCTCGGGACCGAGAGCGTCTACAAGAGCTTCACCCTCACCGTGAACGGCCGGCTGACCCGGAACGAGCAGGTCGTCGAGTTCACCGGCGACGACGCCGTCGCCCATGTCGCGGGCGCCTGCGTCGGCGACGGGCGGGACCTCCACCACGACGACACCGTCTTCGTCACCCACGACGCGCTCGCCTGCGAGAGCCGGCAGGTTTTCAAGAAGGTGCTGCGCAACGGCGCCACCGGCGTCTTCCAGGGCAAGATCCTGGTGAAGCAGGGCGCGCAGAAGACCGACGGCTACCAGATCAGCCAGTCGCTGCTGCTGGACGAGGACAGCCAGTTCCTCGCCAAGCCCGAGCTGGAGATCTACGCCGACGACGTCGCCTGCTCCCACGGCTCCACCTCCGGCGCGATCGACCGGGACTCGCTGTTCTACCTGCGCTCCCGCGGGGTGCCCGAAGCCGAGGCGACGGACCTGCTGACGCTGTCCTTCCTCGCCGAGGCGCTGGCGGAGATCGAGGATGCGGCCCTGGCCGAGGAGCTGCAGATCCGCCTCGGCGAGTGGCTGGCGCGGCGGCGCTGACGGGCAGGGGCGCGTGGCGGTCACGGTCGACATCCTGAACGCGTGGCGGCGGCCGGCGGGCACCATCCGGTCGCTGCTCGACCGCGGCCGGCACGAACCGCAGGCGCTGTTCTTCCTGATGCTGGGCTGCGCGTTGATCTTCGTGGCGCAGTGGCCGCGCCTGTCCCGCCTCGCGATCGAGACCGGCCGGCCGCTGGAGCAGCTGGTCGCCTACGAGGCGGTGGCGTGGCTGATCGTCTGGCCGCTCGCCCTGTACCTCGTCGCAGGCCTCAGCTGGCTGGGCCTGCGGTTTCTGGCGCCGGCGCTGACGCCCTACGGGGCACGGCTGGCGCTGTTCTGGGCGGTCCTCGCCTCGGCCCCCGCGGGGCTGCTCTACGGCCTGATGCACGGCCTCGCCGGGTCCGGTCCGGGGGCGCAGGTCGTGGGCATCCTGTGGCTCGCCGCGCTCGCTTTGTTCTGGGCGCTCGGCCTGCGCGAAGCGGCGCGGCCATGACGCTGACCCTCGGCGACCTGGGGCGCCTCCTGCGCCTGTCCCTTCTCGATCCGGCCGCGGCGGCGCGGGCGGTGCTTGCCCTCCGGCTGCCGACCGGCGCGCTGTGGTCCGGCCTCGGCGCCGTCACCTGTCTCGGCGTCCTCGTGGCCGCGCTGGCCGAGGGTGCGGTGATCGAGCTGGCGCTCGGCTCGGGCACGGTCCTCGTCCTCAGCCCCTTCGCCTACGCTGTCCTTCTCGCCTCGTCCCTCGTCGTCACCGTCTTCGCGGTGACCTGGACCGGGCGGATGCTGGGCGGGCAGGGCGATCTCGAAGGAGCGCTCGCCCTCGTCGTCTGGCTCGAGGCGGTGGCGATCGCCGTCCGCCTCGCGCAGATCCTGACCGTCCTCGTCCTGCCGCCGCTCGCCCTCTTCGTCGGGCTGGCCGGCCTCTTCGTCCTTCTCTGGTGCCTTCTGAACTTCACGCGCGAGCTGCACGGCTTCGACGGCCTCGGCCGCGCGGCGGTGACGCTGATCCTCGCCGTCCTCGGCCTCGGCATCGGCCTCAGCCTCATCCTGGCGCTGATCGGCGTCGGCGCCACGACTTCGGGAGCCTGATCCATGTACGACGTCGCAGAGGTCCGCGCGGACTTTCCCATCCTGTCCCGGCAGGTGAACGGCAAGCCGCTGGTCTACCTCGACAACGGCGCCTCGGCGCAGAAGCCGCAGGTGGTGATCGACGCGGTCACCCGGGCCTATGCCGAGGAATACGCCAACGTCCACCGCGGCCTGCACTTCCTGTCGAACCTCTCGACCGAGCGGTACGAAGGCGTGCGCGAAACCATCGCCCGCTTCCTGAACGCCGCGAGCCCCGACGAGATCATCCTCAACACCGGCACGACCGAGGGGATCAACATGGTCTCCTACGCCTGGGCCGCGCCGCGGATGGAGGCGGGGGACGAGATCGTCCTCAGCGTGATGGAGCATCACGCCAACATCGTGCCCTGGCACTTCCTGCGCGAGCGGCAGGGCGTGGTGCTGAAATGGGTCGACTGCGACATGACCGGCGCGCTCGACCCGCAGGCGGTGATCGACGCGATCGGCCCCAAGACGAAGCTGGTTGCGATCACCCACCTGTCGAACGTCACCGGCACCGTCGTCGACGTGAAGAGCATCGTGCAGGGCGCTCATTCCAAAGGCGTTCCGGTGCTGGTGGACGGATCGCAGGCGGCGGTGCACCGGCCGGTCGACGTCCAGGACATCGGCGCAGATTTCTACGCCATTACCGGCCACAAGCTGTACGGCCCCTCCGGTTCCGGCGCGATCCACGTCCGGCCCGAGCGGATGGCCGAGATGCGCCCCTTCCTCGGCGGCGGCGACATGATCCACGAGGTCCGCAAGGACGCGGTCACCTGGAACGACCCGCCGATGAAGTTCGAGGCCGGGACGCCCGGCATCGTCTCGACCATCGGACTCGGCGTCGCGCTGGAGTACCTGATGGCGCTGGGGATGGAGAACGTCGCCGCCCACGAGGCGTCCCTGCGGGACTACGCGGTGGAGCGGCTCGGCGGCCTCAACTGGCTGAACGTCCAGGGCACAGCGCCCGGCAAGGCCGCGATCTTCTCCTTCACGCTGGAGGGGGCGGCGCACGCGCACGACATCTCCACCGTGCTCGACCAGCGCGGCATCGCGGTCCGCGCCGGCACCCACTGCGCGATGCCGCTGCTGGAACATCTGGGCGTCGGCGCTACCTGCCGCGCGTCCTTCGGCCTCTACAACACGCGCGAAGAAGTGGACGCGCTGGTGAGCGGGCTGGAGCTGTGCCGCGATCTCTTCGCCTGACGCGTTGACCGGCTGCGGCGGGCGCGTATCCTGCCGCGGCGTCAGGGAGGACACGTCATGGCCGGGCACCGGATCTTCACCACAAGCGTCGGCAGCGTCTATCCGCACTACGTCGCCAAGGCCGGGAAGAAGGGGCGCACGAAGGCCGAGGTGGACGAGGTGATCCGCTGGCTGACGGGTTACGAGCAGGCGCAGTTGGAGGCGCGAATCGCGGACGGCACGGATTTCGAGACGTTCTTCGCGGGTGCCCCCGCCCTCAACCCCGCCAGGCACGCGGTGAAGGGCGTGATCTGCGGCATCCGGGTGGAGGAGATGGAGCCGGGGCTAATGCAGGAGATCCGCTACCTCGACAAGCTGGTGGACGAGCTCGCGAGGGGCAAGGCGATGGAGAAGGTCCTGCGCGCGGCCTGACGGGGCGGCGACGAGGGAAGGTGGCGCACCCGAGAGGATTCGAACCTCTGGCCTCTGCCTTCGGAGGGCAGCGCTCTATCCAGCTGAGCTACGGGTGCCGCGCCGCGGGGTATAGCCGCCTGCCGGGGCCCCCGCAACGGCTAAAAGGCCGGCGTCGGTTCGTCGGCGACAGGGGGCCGGCGCAAACGAAAAGGGCGCCCGCAGGCGCCCCGATCCGTCCGGTCGTGCAGGGGCCTCAGCTTCCCCAGGTGCGGACCGCGCCGCAATCCATGTGCACGAAGTTGGAGCCCGAGTAGCGGCCGACGCCGCCGCCGTGGCACGAGGCCGCGGCGCGGGCGATCTGGTTGACCGAGCGGCCGTTCAGCCGCAGGTCCGCCGCCTGACCCACCATGTGCAGCGAGTTGCGCGCGACTCCGGAGGAGGTCCGCCGCAGCATCGCGTTCGTCTCGGGCGAGCGGTAGCCGGACAGGAGCATGTAGGGCTCGCGGCCACCGTCCAGCAGGTTGTGCGTCGCGGCGATGATGTCGACGGTGCGGGTGTCGATCTGGATCGCCTGGCCGTTGCGCCAATCGCGCATGAAGAGATTGATCTCCCTCAGCGCCTCGCCGATGTACTCGCCCTCGATCCAGTAGATCGTGTCGAGCCGCTCGCCCGTGCGCCCGGAATACATCCGGATCCGCCGGACGTCGCCGGCGCCGCGCAGAAGGCCGAAGGCGTTGGAGTAGGTCGGTGCCGCCACCAGTGCCGTGGCCGCGAACGCGCGAAGAATGCCCCTCCGAGAGAGGTTCGTACCTGAGTGTGTCATGTCCGAAGCGCCTGTCCCGTCGCTTTTGTCGTTTCATTCCACCGACGTCGTTGCGCCGGTCCTGCCATCCTTGTCCCCAGATGCCCGGACCTTATGCCATAGCCGGTCCCACCGACCAAGACGAAGTATCCCCGTGAACCTTTAAGAAACCGAAAATCGGCGAGTTTCTGCCACAGTCCGGCGAAATGCGGAACCGTGGCGCTTTTGCATGCAGGCGCGGCTGAAAAGGCACGGGATTCGTGACTTGATATCGGATGTCACTGGACGCTGGGGAACCGCATGAGCTTGACTGGGCTATCTGTTTGATTTGCCGCTGCCAGTCTTGTCGGAGAGACCTTGCATGAGCCTCCCCCTTCGCCACTCGATCGCCGCCGTGGCGATTGCAATCGGTCTCGCTGTCACTGCGCAGACCTCCGCCGCCCAAGTCGACGCCTTCCGCCAGGCCGTCGCCGAAACCGCCTCGCGGGACGACGACATCGCCGCCTTCTACCGCGCCCGCGGATTCGAGGGCGTGTGGTCCGGCGACTCGGCTGAGGCGGTGGCCCGGCGCAACGCGCTGATGACCGCGCTGACGCAGGCGCCGGCGCACGGCCTTCCGGCCGCGCGATTCGACGCCGAGACACTGATGGCGCGTCTCCGCGCAGCCGACACGCCATTCGAGCAGGGGCAGATGGAGGTCGAGCTCAGCCGCGAACTGCTCGAGTATGCCCGCGCGGTGCAGTCCGGCATCCTCACCCCGCGCGAGGTGGTCGGCCTGATCCGCCGCGAAGTGCCCTATACCGACCGGCAGGAGCTGCTGACCGGCTTCATGCAGGCCGACGATCCCCTCGACTACATCCGCGGGCTTGCGCCGCGGAATCCCGAGTACGTCCGTCTGATGCGCGCCAAGATGGAGTACGAGCGCCTGATCGCGACCGGAGGCTGGGGGCCGACCGTGCCGGCCGGCAACCTGTCGCCCGGCGCCACCGGCCCGGCGGTCGTCGCGCTGCGCAACCGTCTGATGGCGATGGGCTGGCTCGGCCACACGGTGACCGCCACCTACGATTCCGAGATCGAGGAGGCGGTCCGCCGCTACCAAGCGTCCGTGGGCATCGAGCCCGACGGCGTGGTCGGGCAGGGCACGCTGGCCGAGATCAACACCTCGGTCGAGGAGCGGCTGGAAAGCGTGCTCGTCGCGATGGAGCGCGAGCGCTGGATGAACTTCGAGCGCGGCGACCGGCACATCTGGGTCAACCTCACCGACTTCACCGCGCAGGTGGTGGACCACGATCAGGTCACCTTCCAGACCCGCAGCGTGATCGGCGCCAACTCCGCCGACCGGCAGACGCCCGAATTCTCGGACGTGATGGATCACATGGTGATCAACCCGTCCTGGTACGTGCCCCGCTCGATCATCGTGAACGAGTACGGCGGCCGCGTGCCGCGCGGCTTCCAGGCGATCGACTATCGCGGGCGCGTGGTGAACGTGTCGAACGTGGGCAGCGCCGGCAACTACTCGATCCGGCAGCCGCCGGGGCCGGGCAACGCGCTGGGGCGGGTGAAGTTCATGTTCCCGAACCAGTACAACATCTACCTGCACGACACGCCGTCGCGGCACCTCTTCGCCAACACGGTGCGCACCTACAGCCACGGCTGCATCCGCCTGAACGACCCGCTCGACTTCGCCTACCACCTGCTGGAGGCGCAGGAGGACGATCCGGTCGGCTTCTTCAACACGCGGCTGAACAGCGGTGCGGAGACGCGGGTGGATCTGGAGGAGCCGCTGCCGGTTCACCTCGTCTATCGGACCGCATTCACGGACGTCGAAGGGCGGGTGCATTACCGCAACGACGTCTACGGCCGGGATGCGCGGATCTGGTCGGCCCTGGCGGCCGAAGGGGTGGCGATCCCCGGCGTCTCGGGCTAACGCTCGCCTCCGGGGCAGGCCCGGAGGTTCCATGCCGCACACGATCGCAGAGATCGCCGCCGCCCTCGGCGCAGAGGTTCAGGGCGACGGCGAAATCAAGGTGACGGGCGCGGCCGAGCCCGCCTCGGCGCGCCCCGACCAGTTGGCGCTGGCCCTGTCTCCCGACTTCGCGGCCGGGCTGTCCGTCGGGCAGGCCCGGGCCGCCATCGTATGGCCCGGCGCCGACTGGCAGGCGATGGGTCTTGCGGCGGCGATCTTCGCGCCGCGCGCGCGCCTCGCGATGGCGCGGCTGACGCAGACCTTCGCGCCGGGCGACGCCTTCGGGGCCGGCGTCCATCCGTCGGCGGTGATCGAGCCCTCGGCCAGGATCGGCGCGGACGTCGTCGTCGGTCCCTTCACCTACATCGCCGCGAACGCCGAGATCGGCGCCGGCAGCCGCCTCGGCGCGCATGTCACGGTCGGGCAGGGCGCGCGGATCGGTCCCTTCGCCGCGATCCGGGACGGCGCGCGGATCGGGCCGCGCGTGGTCGCCGGCGCCCGTCTCGTCGTGCAGCCGGGCGCGGTGATCGGCAGCGACGGTTTCTCCTACGTGACCGAAGCGCCCTCCGGCCCGGAGCGGGCCAAGCGGACCCGCGGCGCCGAACCTCTGGCGCCGACCGACCCGCCCGAGTGGCACAAGATCGAGAGCCTCGGCGGCGTCCTCCTCGGCGACGACGTCGAGATCGGCGCCAACGCCACCATCGACGCCGGCACGATCCGCCCGACGAGCATCGGAGACGGCACCAAGCTCGATAACCTCGTCCATGTCGGCCACAACGTCACCGTCGGCCGGCACTGCCTGCTGTGCGGGCAGGTCGGCATCGCCGGCTCCGCCAGCATCGGCGACCGCGTCGTCCTCGGCGGCCAGGCCGGGGTCGCGGACCACGTGACCATCGGCGACGACGTGGTGGCGGGGGGCGGCGCGGGCATCATTTCGAAAGTCGCCTCGGGCAGCGTCGTCTTCGGCTATCCGGCCGAGCGGATGGACCGCGCCTTCGCCGGCGTCCGCGCCCTGCGGCGGCTGGTCCGCACCGGCCAGAAACCGGTTCCAAAGGACCCGCCGTCCGAGTAGACGGGCGGCGAACGAGAAGGGGAGCCGGGGACGTGTCCGAGACGGTCCGCGACAGGGTGATCGCGATCCTCGCCGAGCAGGCGGTGCTCGAACCGTCGGACGTGGAGCCGCAGCACAGCCTCGCCGACCTCGGCATCGACAGCCTAGGGCTCGTGGAATCGATCTTCGCGATCGAGGAGGCGTTCGACATCTCGGTCCCGTTCAACGCCAACGCCCCGCAGGAGAGCGGCTTCGACGTCAGTTCCGTCGACGCCATCGTCGCGGCGGTGGAGCGGCTGATCGCCGAGCAGAAGGGCTGAACCTCCCGTGAAACGGGTCGTCATCACCGGCGCCGGTACGATCAACGCGCTCGGCCCCGACGTGCCCTCCACGCTGGAGGCGATGCGCGAGGGGCGGTGCGGGATCGGCCGGCTGGAGATCCGCGACCTCGACCGGCTGGCGGTGCAGATCGGCGCGCAGGTGAAGGGCTACGACGAGGCGGCGCACTTCTCCCGTCAGCAGCTGGCCCTTTGCGACCGGTTCACCCAGTTCGCGCTGATCGCCGCGCGGCAGGCGATGGCGCAGTCGGGCCTCGTGGTCGAGGGCGAGCTTGAAACGCGCATGGGCGTCGTCCTCGGCACCTCCGGCGGGGGGCTGACCACCACCGACGACAATTACCGCGCGGTGTACGAGGAGGGGAAGACGCGGGTGCACCCCTTCGTCGTGCCGCGCCTGATGAACAACGCCGCGACGGCGCACGTGTCGATGGAGTTCGGGCTGCAGGGGCCGTCCTTCACGGTCTCGACCGCCTGCGCCTCGTCCAATCACGCGATGGGGCAGGCGTTCCACATGGTCCGCTCCGGCATGGCGCCGGCGATGCTGACCGGCGGGTCCGAGGCGATGCTGTGCTTCGGCGGGATCAAGGCGTGGGAAGGGCTGCGCGTGATGAGCCGCGAGGCCTGCCGCCCGTTCAGCGCGACTCGCGACGGCATGGTGCAGGGCGAGGGCGCGGCGGTCTTCGTGTTCGAGGAGTACGAGCAGGCGCGGGCGCGGGGGGCGGAGATCCTGGCCGAGGTGGCGGGCTTCGCGATGACCTCGGACGCGGACGACATCGTCGTGCCGTCGGCCGACGGGGCGGCCCGGGCGATGACGGGGGCTATGGCCGACGCGCGGATGGCGGTGGAGGAGGTCGGCTACATCAACGCCCACGGCACCGGGACCGCGGCGAATGATCGCACGGAATGTGCGGCGATCTCGGCGACCTTCGGAGCGGCGGCGGACCGGCTGATGATCTCGTCGACCAAGGCGATGCACGGCCACCTGATCGGCGGCACCGGCGCGGTGGAGCTGCTGGCCTGTCTCATGGCGCTGCGTGAGGGGGTGATCGCGCCGACCATCGGCTACGAGGCGCCGGATCCGGATTGCGCCCTCGACGTGGTGCCGAACGTGGCGCGGGAGGCCAAGGTGACGGCCGTGCTGTCGAACGCCTTCGCCTTCGGCGGCCTCAACGCGGTGCTGGCGCTGCGCGCCGCGTAGGGTGGGTGAAACCCACCGCTGCGGAACGCAATGGGTTTCACCCACCCTACAGACGCGATGGATTGGCCCAGTGGCCACCCGTCCCGGGCTCGATCCGGGACCTCGCGCGGCCGTCGCACCCTTTCGGATCGAGGCCCCGGCGCAGGGCCGGGGCGGGGTTTAGGGGATCCTCCTGCGCCACGAAAGAGGGCGCCGCCCGCGGCGACGCCCCCGATCTTGCGGTCCGCCCGCTTACTGCGCCGGCGCGTTCGCGGACTGGGCGTCGAAGCCGGCGGTGAAGCCCGACAGCGACACGTCGAGGACCACCTGCTGGTCCGGCGCCAGCGCCGGCACGATCACGATCTGCGCCGCGGCGCCGCGCTTGAAGCGGTCGACCATCGCCTGGTCGAAGCCGATCCGCGCCAGGCAGCCCGACGACAGCAGCGGCGAGAAGCCGCGCTGCGAGCAGAAGGTGAACGGGTAGGTCAGCGTCTCGCCGCTGTCGACGGTGAGGCGGAGGCCCGCGGGCAGGTACGTCTCCATCGGCGCGACGAAGTTCGCGCCGGCGACCGCCTCGGACCCTTCGGGCAGCGGGAACAGGGCGATCTCGGCGACCGGATTGTCGTCCTCGTCGAGCAGCAGCTGGTACAGCGTGCAGGGCTCGGCGCCCTCTTCCACGCGCAGGCAGCGCAGCGACCAGTCGCCGAACTCCTCGCGCACGTACGGCGCGCCGGGACCGTCGGCCTGGGCGCCCTCGGGCGTGCCCATGGAGAGGTCGTTGATAGAGGGCGCGCCCCCGCCGTCCGTCGCGGCGCCGTCCGTGGTCTCGGTGGCCGCGCCCGCGTCGGTCTCGCCCGTCGCGGTCTCTTCGGTCGCGGTCTCGCCGGTCGCCGTCTCTCCGGTCGCGGCGTCGTCGGTCGGCGTCTCGTCGGTCGCGGTCTCGTCGGTGGCCGTCGCGTCCTGTGCGGCGAGCGGACCGGCCAGCACGAGGGCCAGCGCGGTCGAAAGGGTCAGGTGCCTGAACATCGTGTCTTCCCGGGTCTGGTCGCGTTCGCCCGCGGCTCTATCACGCCCCGCGTGGCCTGTCAGGGACGAATTACCCGCGCCTCACGCCGGTGTCAGCCGACCGTGGTCGAGGTCACGCCATAGAAAAAGGGGCCCGTGCGGACCCCCTTTCCCGTTCTCCCTGTCGGACTTGGCCGACCTATTGCGCCGGACGCTACGCCACGGCAGGGCGGTCCGTCAACAGCGCATCTGTGTATTTTTTCCGACAGCCGCGGAGGATCGCGCGCCTTTCCTCTTGACACGAAAAAATGGCCGCGCCGAGGCGCGACCAAGTCTGACAGGGAGGATGCGGGGCCGGCGACAGATCGGTCCGGTCCCGCAGCAACAGACTGGCATCAAGAGGTTAAGAAGTTATTGTTCGCTTTGAACGCAGCAGACGCGGCCGACCGTTCGGCCCCGGGAGGGTCCGATGGACGGCGACGCGATCTTTGTCGGCGGTGGTGGCGACGGCCATGACGAGAAGCAGTGGTTGCGCCTCGACATGGCGAACCGGCATGGCCTGATCGCGGGCGCCACCGGGACCGGCAAGACCGTCACCCTGCAGATCCTGGCCGAGGGGCTGTCGGCAGCCGGCGTCCCCGTCATCCTCGCCGACGTGAAGGGTGACCTGTCCGGCCTCGGCCTCCCCGGCCGCGCGGACCACAAGCTGGACGCGGCGTTCCGCGAGCGCGCCGCCACCATCGGCCTCGACCTCGACTACCGCGCCGTGCCCGTCACCTTCTGGGATCTGTTCGGCGAGCAGGGCCATTCCGTCCGCACCACCGTCGCCGAGATGGGTCCGCTGCTGCTGTCCCGCCTCCTCGACCTCAGCGACGCGCAGGAAGGAGTGCTGAACGTCGCCTTCCGCGTCGCCGACGAGGAGGGGCTGCCGCTTCTCGATCTGTCGGACCTGCAGGCGCTGCTGGTCTGGTGCGGCCAGAACGCGCGCGACCTGTCGCTGCGCTACGGCAACGTCACCACCGCCTCGGTCGGCGCGATCCAGCGGGCGCTGCTGGTGCTCGAGAACCAGGGCGCCGCGCAGTTCTTCGGCGAGCCGGCGCTGGATCTGGCCGACATGATGCGCCACTCGGCCGACGGGCGGGGTGTGGTGAACATCCTCGCCGCCGACCGGCTGATGAACGCGCCCCGGCTCTATGCCACGTTCCTGCTGTGGCTGCTGTCCGAGCTGTTCGAGGTGCTGCCCGAGGTCGGCAACCCGGACAAGCCGAAGCTCGTCTTCTTCTTCGACGAGGCGCATCTGCTGTTCGAGGACGCGCCGGATGCCTTGATCGACAAGGTCGAGCAGGTGGCGCGGCTGATCCGGTCCAAGGGCGTCGGCGTCTTCTTCGTCACCCAGAACCCGGCGGACGTGCCCGACACCGTCCTCGGCCAGCTCGGCAACCGGATCCAGCACGCGCTGCGCGCCTTCACGGCCAAGGACCGCAAGGAGCTGGAGAAGGCGGCCGAGACCTACCGCGACAATCCCCGCTTCGACACCGCCGACGCGATCCGCGACGTCGGGACCGGCGAGGCGGTGACCTCGTTCCTGGACGAGAAGGGCGTGCCCGGCCTCGTCGAGCGCACGCTGATCCGCCCGCCCTCGTCGCAGCTCGGCCCCGTCACCCCGGAGGAGCGGGCGCGGCTGATCGCCGGCTCCGGCCTCGGCGGGCGCTACGACACGCCCGTCGACCGCGAGTCGGCCCGCGAGATGCTGGCCCGGCGGGCGGAGGAGGCGTCCGAGCCGGCGGCGTCGGAGACCGAGGATGACGGCCTGAACCACGCCCGCCGCTGGGACGGCGGCCGCCGCGGCGGCGGCGTCCGGCAGGAGAGGGCGCGCCGAGACGACAAGGGCTTCGGCGACGCCCTGCGCGACGCGGCGCTGAAGGAGCTGCGCGGCACCACCGGACGCCGCATCGTCCGCGGCATCCTCGGCGGGCTGTTCCGCGCGCGCTAGCGGGTGATCCAGCCACCGCCGAGGACGCGGGTGCCCCCGGTCTCGTAGAAGACGCAGGCCTGTCCCGGCGCCACGCCTTCCTCGGCGACGGCGAGCGTCACCTCGGCCGTCGTCGGCCCGGTCGGCCGCAGCACCGCCTCCGCCGGCCGGCGGGTGGACCGCACGCGGACCGAGATGTCCCGCGCCCCCGCCTCGAAGGCGCCGTCGCCCAGCCAGTTGATCTCCTTCACCGGCACGGTACGCGTCGCCAGCAGCTCGGCCGGGCCGACCACCACCTGCCGCGCATCGACGTCGAGCTTCACCACGTACAGCGGTTCGGTCAGGCCGCCGATGCCGAGGCCGCGGCGCTGGCCGACGGTGTAGTGGATGACGCCGCGGTGCTCGCCGAGGACGCGGCCGTCGACATGGACGATCTCGCCCGGCTCGGCCGCGCCGGGGCGCAGCTTCTCGATCACCGCGGCGTAGTTGCCGTTCGGCACGAAGCAGATGTCCTGGCTGTCGGGCTTGTCCGCCACCGGCAGGCCGTAGCGCTGCGCCAGCGCCCGCGTCTCGGCCTTGGAGACGAGGCCGCCGAGCGGGAAGCGCAGGTAGGACAGCTGCTCGGCCGTGGTCGAGAACAGGAAGTACGACTGGTCGCGCGCCGGGTCGGCCGCCATGTGCAGCTCGGGCCCGTCCACGCCCATTTCGCGGCGGATGTAGTGGCCCGTCGCCATGCAGTCGGCGTCGAGGTCCTTCGCGGTGCCGAGCAGGTCGCGGAACTTCACCCGCTCGTTGCAGCGGATGCAGGGGACCGGGGTGGCGCCGGCGATGTAGCTGTCGGCGAACTCGTCGATCACCGCCTCGCGGAACGTGTTCTCGTAGTCGAGGACGTAGTGCGGGAAACCCATCGTCTCGGCCACGCGGCGGGCGTCGTGGATGTCGCGCCCGGCGCAGCAGGCGCCCTTCTTGGCCAGCGCAGCGCCATGGTCGTACAGCTGCAGCGTCACGCCGACGACGTCGTAGCCCTCTTCGGCCAGCATCGCGGCCACGACCGAGGAATCGACGCCCCCCGACATCGCCACGACGACGCGGGTATCCGCCGGCGACTTGGCCAGGCCGAGCGAGTTGAGCGCGGGATCGAGCGGCATGGGAGGCCTCGTTCGGGGAAAGGGCGGGCGCAAGGCGGCGAATATAGGAAAATTGGCCGTGTTCTCAAGGGACCGCTTCACGCAGCCTTAAAAGCCGCCGACCGAAGGTCCGCCCCGCTCACGATGCTGATCATGGGGTGTGAGATGTATCTCAAGAAGGTGGATGGTCCGCGGTCGGTGACGCTGCCGGACGGACGCATCATGACGCGGGCGGACCTGCCGCCGCCGGACACCGAGAGGTGGGTCGCCTCGCGCAAGGCGGCGGTGGTGCGCGCGGTCGCGGCGGGGCTCATCAGCCGGGAGACGGCGCTGACGACCTACCGGATCTCCGGAGAGGAGTTCGAGGAATGGGTGACGGCGGTCGCGATCCACGGGGAGGCGGCGCTGCGCGCGACTGCGCTGCAGAAGTATCGGCAACCCCCGGGGTGACAGGTCGGGACACGGGCGGTAAGGTTTCCGGGCGTCCGTTCACCGTTCGTCCTTTTAGTAACGTCAGGTTAACCATTTGCGGTCTAGGGTCGGGACAACGCAACAGTTCGGAGGCCGAGCATGCGCATCCTGTTGGTGGAAGACGATCCCGCGACGTCGCGCAGCATCGAGCTGATGCTCACCCATGCCAACCTCAACGTGTACGCCACAGACATGGGGGAGGAAGGGATCGACCTGGCGAAACTCTACGACTACGACCTGATCCTCCTCGACCTCAACCTTCCCGACATGACGGGGCACGAGGTGCTGCGTCAGCTTCGGCTCAGCCGGATCGACACCCCGATCCTGATCCTGTCCGGCGACGACGACACCGAGAGCAAGCTGCGCGGCTTCGGCTTCGGCGCCGACGACTACCTGACCAAGCCCTTCCACCGGGAAGAGCTGGTCGCCCGCATCCACGCGATCATCCGCCGGTCCAAGGGGCACGCCCAGTCGGTCATCAAGACCGGGCAGATCACCGTGAACCTCGACGCCAAGACGGTCGAGGTGGGCGGCGAGCCGGTGCACCTGACCGGCAAGGAATACCAGATGCTGGAGCTTCTCTCGCTCCGCAAGGGCACGACGCTGACCAAGGAGATGTTCCTCAACCACCTCTACGGCGGCATGGACGAGCCCGAGCTGAAGATCATCGACGTCTTCATCTGCAAGCTGCGCAAGAAGCTGAGCCAGGCCACCGGCGGCGACAACCACATCGAGACCGTCTGGGGCCGCGGCTACGTCATGCGCGACCCCCAGCCGAAGGCGGAGGATTCAGAGAAGATCGCCCTCGGCGCCTGACGCCCGGGCGCAGCCCGCCCTCCGCGCCGGCCCCACTCACGGGACTGCTTTACGGACGGGAGGACGGCTTCTAAGACGGGCGTCGGGCATGGGCCGGCGGGGACGAGGCGTGGCGACAGGCAGGCGAGGGCAGGGCGGGGCGACCGGGGCCTCCGACGTGGACAGCCTGACGCCCGAGGCGGCCGAGGCCGAGCTCGCGGACCTCGCGCAGCGGCTCGCTGCCGCGAACGACGCCTATCACGGCGCCGACTCGCCCGACATCAGCGACGCCGAGTACGACGCGCTGAAGCGCCGCAACGCCGCGATCGAGGGGCGCTTCCCCGGGCTCAAGCGCGCGGACAGCCCGTCCGAGCAGGTCGGCGCCGCGCCCTCCGGCGCCTTCGCCAAGGTGCCGCACGCGGTGCGGATGCTGTCGCTCGACAACGTCTTCGACGACGCCGAGGTGACCGAGTTCGCGGCGCGGGTCCGGCGCTATCTGGGGCTCGGCGACGATGCCGACCTGGCCTTCACCGCCGAGCCCAAGATCGATGGACTGTCCCTGTCGCTGCGCTACGAGAACGGCGCGCTGGTCCTCGCCGCCACCCGCGGCGACGGCACGACGGGCGAGAACGTGACCCGCAACGCCGAGACGATTCCCGACATCCCGCGGACGCTGCAGGGCGCGCCGGACGTCCTCGAGGTCCGCGGCGAGGTCTACATGAGCCACGATGATTTCGCGGCACTGAACGCCCGCGGCGCCGAGACCGGGCGCACCTTCGCCAACCCCCGCAACGCCGCCGCCGGCTCGCTCCGCCAGCTCGACCCCGCGGTCACGAAGGAGCGGCCGCTGCGCTTCTTCGCCTATGCCTGGGGCGAGCTGTCCGAGCCGCTGGCGGACACCCAGCTGGGCGCGATCGAGCGCCTCGCCGCGCTCGGCTTCCGCACCAACCCGCTCACCCGCCTCTGCGACGGGCCCGAGGACATGCTCGCCACCTACCGCGAGATCGAGGCGCAGCGCGCCACGCTCGGCTACGACATCGACGGCGTCGTCTACAAGGTGAACGACCTCGCCCTGCAGCGCCGCCTCGGCCTGCGCTCCACCACGCCCCGCTGGGCGACCGCGCACAAGTTTCCGGCCGAACTCGCCTGGACCCGGCTCGAGGCGATCGACATCCAGGTCGGCCGCACCGGCGCGCTCAGCCCCGTCGCGCGGCTGACGCCGGTGACCGTCGGCGGCGTCGTCGTCTCGAACGCGACGCTGCACAACGAGGATTACATCGCCGGCCGCGACAACAGGGGCGCGCCGATCCGGGGCGGCAAGGACATCCGCGTCGGCGACTGGGTGCAGGTCTACCGCGCCGGCGACGTGATCCCCAAGGTCGCGGACGTGGACCTATCGCAGCGGCCGAAGGATGCCGCGCCCTACGCCTTCCCCGAGACCTGCCCCGACTGCGGCAGCCCGGCCATCCGCGAGCCCGGCGACAGCGTGCGCCGCTGCACCGGCGGACTGATCTGTCCGGCCCAGGCGGTGGAGAAGCTGAAGCATTTCGTCAGCCGCCCCGCCTTCGACATCGACGGGCTGGGGGCGAAGCAGATCGAGATGTTCTTCGCCGACGACCAGCTGCCGATCCGCGAGCCGGCGGACATCTTCACGCTGGAAGAGCGGGACGCGAAGAACGTCACAAGGCTGAAGAACCGCCTCGGCTACGGCGAGACGTCGGCGACCAACCTCTTCCGCGCCATCGACGACAAGCGGACGATCCCCTTCGCCCGCCTGCTCTTCGGCCTGGGCATCCGGCATCTGGGCGAGGTCGCCGCCGCCGACCTCGCCCGGCATTTTCGCGAATGGGACGCGCTCACCGCCACCGTCGACCGCGCCCGCCCGGCCGCCGCCGCCCACCTCGCCGCCGAGGCGGCCGAGGCCGAGGAGCGCGCCGCTGCGGCGGACGAGGGACGCCGGGCGGAGCCGAAACGGGTCCGCGACGCCGCCTGGGCGGACGTGGCGCCAGAGGCGAAGGACGCCTGGGACGAGATCGTCGGCATCGAGGGAGTCGGCGGCGTGCTCGCCGCGTCCCTCGTCACGGCCTTCGGCAGCGAGGCGGAGCGCGCCTCCATCGACCGCCTCGTCAGCCACCTGACCGTCGAGCCGCCGGAGGCGCGCGACTTGGGCAGCCCGGTCGCCGGCAAGACCATCGTCTTCACCGGTACGCTGGAGAAGATGACCCGCGCCGAGGCCAAGGCCCGCGCCGAGGCGCTCGGCGCCAAGGTGGCCGGCAGCGTCAGCGCCAGGACCGACCTCGTGGTCGCCGGCCCCGGCGCGGGCTCGAAGGCGAAGAAGGCCGAGGAGCTGGGCGTCGAGACGCTGGACGAGGACGGCTGGATCGCGCTGATCGGCGGCCTCTGATGGCGGGGCGGCCGGAACGCCTGTGGCCGCTCTTCGGCGACCTGACCGGGCTGGACGGCATCGGCCCCAAGACCGCGCAGACCCTCGCCGCCGGCGGCATCGAGAAGCCGCGCGACCTTCTCTTCACGCTGCCCCATTCCGGCATCGACCGTCGCCGCCGCGCCAGCGTGCGCGAGGTGACGCCGCCCGCGGTCGCGACCGTCGAGGTGACGGTCGGCGCGCACCAGCCGGCGAAGGTGAAGGGCCGGCCCTACCGGGTGACGGTGGAGGACGCGGGCACCGCCTTCCAGCTCGTCTTCTTCCACGCCCGCGGAGACTCCCTGAAGCGCCTGCTGCCGACCGGCGAGCGGCGCCTCGTCTCGGGCCGGGTGGAGCTGTTCGACGGCATCGCCCAGATGGTCCACCCCGACCACGTGCTGCCGCCCGGCGAGGCGAACGACATCCCCGACTTCGAACCGGTCTACCCATTGACCGGCAGCGTGACGCTCAAGACGATGACGAAGGCGGCCCGCGCGGCGCTGGCGCTGGCGCCCGAGCTGCCGGAATGGATCGAGCCGAGCCTGATGGCCCGCGAGGGCTGGCCGGACTGGCGCACGGCGCTGCACGCCGCCCACGGGCCGGAGCACGGCGCCGACCTCTCGCCGGAGGCGCCGGCGCGGCGGCGGCTGGCCTACGACGAGCTGCTGGCGCACCAGCTGACGCTGGCGCTGGCGCGATCCCGCACCCGCAAGGCGCGGGGGCGGCCGACGACAGGGGACGGTCGCCTGCGGAACAAGGTCCTCGCCGCGCTGCCCTACGCGCCCACCGGGGCGCAGCTGCGCTCGGTGGACGAGATTGCCGCCGACATGGCCGGCGAGGCGCGGATGTCGCGCCTGCTGCAGGGCGACGTGGGCGCCGGCAAGACGCTGGTCGCGTTCCTCGCCCTCCTGATCGCGGTGGAGGCGGGCGGGCAGGGCGTGATGATGGCGCCGACCGAAATCCTCGCGCGGCAGCATCTCGACGGCCTGCGGCCCCTGGCCGAGATGGCGGGCGTGGTGGTGGAGCTGCTCACCGGCCGGGACAAGGGCGCGGAACGCGCAGCCAAGCTGAAGGCGCTGGCGGCGGGCGACATCCACATCCTCGTCGGCACCCACGCCGTCTTCCAGAAGGACGTCGCCTTCGCCGACCTGCGCCTCGCCGTGGTGGACGAGCAGCACCGATTCGGCGTCGCCCAGCGGATGGAGCTGGGCTCCAAGGGCGAGGGCGTGGACATGCTGGTGATGACCGCGACGCCGATCCCCCGCAGCCTCGCGCTCGCGCAGTACGGCGACATGGACCTGTCGGTGCTGGACGAGAAGCCGCCGGGGCGGACGCCGGTGAAGACCTCGCTCGTCTCGATCGGCCGCATCGACGAGGTGGTGGAGCGGCTGCGCGGCGCGGTCGCCGAGGGGCGCCAGGTCTACTGGGTCTGCCCGCTGGTGGAGGAGAGCGAGACGTCCGACCTCAGCTCCGCCGAGGACCGGTTCAAACGGCTGCGGGCGATCTTCGGCGAGGGGGTCTGCGGCCTCGTCCACGGCCAGCTGCCGCCGGCCGAGAAGGACGCCGCGATGGCGCGGTTCGTCGCGGGCGAGACCAAGGTGCTGGTGGCGACGACGGTGATCGAGGTGGGGGTGAACGTGCCCAACGCCTCGATCATGGTGATCGAGCGGGCCGAGACGTTCGGGCTGGCGCAGCTGCACCAGCTGCGCGGCCGCGTCGGTCGCGGGGCGACCGAATCGACGTGCCTGCTGCTCTACGGCCAGCCGCTCACCGACGGCGGCCGGCGCCGGCTGGAGATCCTGCGCGAGACCGAGGACGGGTTCCGCATCGCCGAGGAGGACCTCGCCATGCGCGGCGCGGGCGACGTCATCGGCACGGCGCAGTCGGGGCTGCCGCGCTTCCGCATCGCCGACATCGAGCGGCAGGCGGCGCTCATGGAGTTTGCGCAGTCTGACGCGCGGACGCTGCTGGCGACCGATCCGGGGCTGGAGGGCGAGCGCGGACAGGCGGCGCGGCTGCTGCTGTGGCTGATGGAGCAGGACCGGGCGATCCGGCTGATCGGCATCGGCTGACGGATGTTCTCAGAAAGTTCTGGACAGGTGCGGAACGATATGAGAACAAAGGGTCAACGAAAGCGTGACTGACCCGGAGGACGACATGGCCCACGACATCCGCGACGCGATCATCCGCAGCCGTTCGACCCTGATCGCGGACTGCGTCGGGGCCGCGGCCCTCGTCGTCCTTCTGATGGGGAGCCTGTCGCTGCCTCACCTGTTCTGAGTTTCTGCCCGGCGTCCCGTCTCGCCGACCGCCCGCCTGCGCGCTGTCCCAACCCCGCGCAGGCCAGATTGCCCGCCGGTCGCCTGCCGGCGGGCCGTTCCCCCGGGGTTTGCCTCCCCCAGCGGTCAGCGACTGTCCCAACGGGATGCCTTCTGCCTGCCGCCGCCCTTCGGTCCCGAAGGTGCGGCGGTTTTCTTTTTCAGGCTGTCGGGTGGGGGCCGGAAAAGTCCCCCGTGGGGCCGCTCAGGCGCTTTGTCGCGCCCGGGCTGCCTCGAACGCGTCGAGGGTCGCCTCGAAGGCGAGGAGGATCGAGGGGTGCCGGTTGCGGTAGTCCTTCGCCGGCTCCAGCACCTTCAGTTCATCGAACGGGGCCGATGGCACCGGCCCGTTTTCCTTCAGCATCGCCACCAGCTCGTCCCGGCCGCGGCGGATCGTCGCCTCGTCCTGCCCGACCACGGAGGCGCCGAGGATCGACGCCGACGCCTGCCCCAGGGCGCAGGCCTTCACGTCCTGCGCGAACTGCGCCACGCGTCCGTCCTCGACGTTCAGGTCCACCGTCACGGTCGACCCGCACAGCGGCGAGCGCTTGCGGGCCGTCCCCTCGGGCGCGTCCAGCCGGCCGCGATGCGGGATCGACGCCGCAAGCTCGAGGATGCGGCCGGAATACAGCTTGATGAGGTCGGTCTCGGACATCGCGTTGCCCTCTCTGGCGCTGCCCACTAGATAGGCGCGCGGTCCGGCAATGCCAAAGGATTTCCCGAAATGTTCGACCCCGCGACGCTCCGCTACGACGCCGCCGGCCTGATCCCGTGCATCGCGCAGGAGGCGGCGACGGGCGAGGTGCTGATGCTGGCCTGGATGAACGCCGAGAGCGTGGCGCGCACGCTGGAGACGGGGCGCGTGACCTACTGGTCCCGCTCGCGCGCGGCCTTCTGGGTGAAGGGCGAGACGTCGGGGCATGTGCAGGAGCTGGTGGAGCTTCGGCTCGACTGCGACCGCGACTGCCTGCTGGCGCTGGTGCGGCAGACCGGGCCGGCGTGCCACACCGGCCGGAGGGCGTGTTTCTATACGGCCGTCCGGGACGGGGACGAGGTGGAACTGCTGGCGCCCGAGGCCTGAGCGGCGCGCGGGCGGCGGGCCGGTCGCCGGAGTATTTGCAGGCAAGATAGGGGAGCAGGTCAGGCGAGGCCGACCATGCGGCGGATGTTCTCTGGCGTGGCCCCTTCGGCGCGGTAGCGCGAGATCGCACGGGCGTCGTCGCGTTTCGCCAGACGCCGGCCGGTCTCGTCGCGGATCAGCCGGTGGTGGTGATACCACGGCAGCGGCAGGCCGAGCAGGCGTTGCAGCAGGACGTGGATCGGCGTCGCCTCGGCCAGGTCGGCGCCCCGCGTCACCAGCGTGACGCCCTGCGCGGCGTCGTCCACCACCACCGCAAGGTGATAGGACGTGCCGAAGTCGCGCCGCTGCAGCACCACGTCGCCGATCCGCTCCACCATCATCGCCGCCGGCCCCGCGACCGACCGCGGCCCGCCCTCGCCGGTTTCCATGTAGGGCATGTCGCCTAGGCGACCGGCCGCCCGCGCCATGTCGAGGCGGAGCGCCCCGCCGGGGCGGCGGTCGGTGCGGCGGGCGGGGGCGTCGGCGGGGCGGCAGGTGCCGGGATAGACGATGCCGTCGGGACCGGTCAGCGGCGCGCCCTCCTGCGGGGCGCTGGCCGCCTGGTAGATGTCGGCGCGGCTGCAGCTGCAGGGGTACAGCAACCCCGCCCGCCAGAGCAGTTCGAGCGCGTCGTCGTAGGCGGCCATCCTCTCGGACTGGCGCAGGACGGGCTCGGGCCATTCAAGGCCGAGCCAGCGAAGGTCGTCGTAGATCCGTTGCTCCCATTCCGGCTTCGACCTCTGTCGGTCGATGTCCTCGATCCGCAGCAGGAACGTCCCCCCGGCCTTCTCCGCCAGCTGTGCGGCGGTCAGGGCCGAGAAGGCGTGGCCGAGGTGGAGCGGGCCGGTAGGCGAGGGCGCGAAGCGGGTGCGGACGTCAGGAGCGCCGCGAGGCCCAGCCGGTGCTGCGCTCATGGATCACCAACCACGCGAGCAGGATGAAGATCGGGTGGCCGAGCCCGCCCGAAATGACGATCGCCGGCAGCCAGACGAAGAAGATGACGACGCCGAGGATCGGTCGACCGGCCAGGGCGATGGCGAGCGGGGGGAGGAGGAGGGCGAGTAGGTACAGCATGGGCGGCGAACTCCGATGGGTCGCGGTTCGTTCCCTGAAGTGGGGATCGCCGCCGCGTCAGACAAGCGCCGGTGCGTCCTGCGCGGTGAGCCAGCCCTGCCAGTCCTCCTTCGCCCTGTCGGTATAGCCCTTGTACCGCTCGCGGCGCCCGCGCCGGCCGCCGCGGGCGTCCTCCAGCGGCGGGAACAGGCCAAAATTGACGTTCATCGGCTGGAACGTCTTCGCCTCGGCGCCGCCGGTCACGTGGGTGACGAGCGCGCCGGTCGCCGTGGTGGGCGGCGGCGCGGACAGGGCGCGGCCGAGGATCTCGAACGCCGCGAGCCGCCCCGCCAGAAGGCCGGAGGCCGCGCTCTCGACGTAGCCCTCGACGCCGGTGATCTGTCCGGCGAAGCGGACGTTCGGGCGCGAGCGGAGGCGCAGCTGGCCGTCGAGCAGCGTGGGCGAGTTCAGGAACGTGTTGCGGTGGATGCCGCCGAGGCGCGCGAAGGCGGCGTCCTTCAGGCCGGGAATCATCCGGAAAACCTGCGCTTGCGCGCCGTACTTCATCTTCGTCTGGAAGCCGACGATGTTGTAGAGCGACCCCAGCGCGTTGTCTCGGCGCAGCTGGACCACCGCGTAGGCCTTCTCCTCCGGCCGGTGGACGTTGGTCAGGCCGATCGGCTTCATCGGACCGTGGCGGAGCGTCTCGCGGCCGCGCTCGGCCATCACCTCGATGGGCAGGCAGCCGTCGAAATAGCCGGCCGTCTCCCCCTCGCGGAACTCCGTCTTGTCGGCGGCGAGAAGGGCGTCGATGAACGCCTCGTAGTCCGCCTTCGTCATCGGGCAGTTGATGTAGGCGGTGCGCTCCTCCTCGGTCTCGCCCTTGTCGTAGCGCGACTGGCGCCAGGCGACGGACATGTCGATCGTCTCGGCATGGACGATGGGCGCGATGGCGTCGAAGAAGGCGAGTGCCTCGGCCCCGGTCTCGGCGGCGATGGCGGCGCCGAGGGCGGAGGAGGTGAGCGGACCGGTGGCGACGATCCAGTGGCCGGACGAGGGAAGCTCGGTAACCTCCTCGTCCGTCACGGAAATCAGAGGATGGTCACGAAGGCGCGCGGTTACCGCTTCGGAGAACGGATCGCGGTCGACGGCGAGGGCGCCGCCCGCCGGCAGGCGGTGGCAGTCCGCCGTCTCCATGATGAGTCCGCCCGCGGCGCGCATTTCCCAGTGCAGGAGGCCGACCGCGTTCTGTTCGTCATCGTCCGAGCGGAACGAGTTCGAACAGACCATTTCGGCCAGATTGCCGGTCCTGTGGGCAAAGGTCCCGACGCGGGGGCGCATCTCGTGGATCACCACGGGGATGCCAAGGCGCGCGGCCTGCCAGGCGGCTTCGCTGCCGGCCATGCCGCCGCCGACGATGTGGAGGGTCTCGGTCATGGGGCGCACATATCGTCGCCGGGCCGGCGAGGGAAGGGTCGCGACGGACCGGGAGTGAAACGGCCGGCCCGCGCTTGCGCGGACCAGCCGTTCCCGAGAGGCCCCGGAGGGAGGTCAGAAGATCTCGCGCCAGCCCTTGCTGTAGAGCGCGAACGGGCCGCCGCCGAACAGGGCGAGCGGCAGGCTGAGGACGGCTGCCAGAAGCGGCATCGCGTCGGGCACGGGAGTGGCGGCGCCGACGAGGACAGCGTGGCCGGAGATCAGGACCGTCGCGATCACCGCCATCACCCGTGTCCGCACGCCGAACAGCAGCCAGATGCCGGCGACAGCGAGCATCGCGCCGATCGCGATCTCGGCCGGGCCCTGCAGGCTCCGGCTGCCAAGGAACAGGACTGCGCAGGAGGCGCAGACCATCGCCATGCCCATGCGGCACGGAAGAAGGATCGAAGGATTCATCGTACTCAACCTCAAGGGGTGCACGGGGACTGACGCCCCGATTAAACCCAAGGTTGAGCCGATCTTGGAGGCGATCAACCCTGTTTGCTGCGAGATCGCGCTTGCGTTTTCGCAACCGGTCCGGCCCGGTCCTGCGCCCGGGCGCAGGCGGCGACGATCCACTCCAGCACGCGATCGATGGCCGGGTCGTTCCGGCGGGTCTCGTGGTAGGCGCTCCACAGATCGACCGACCAGGAGGCGCCGCCCGGATCGAGCGGCTGAAGGACGTCGTCGAAGGACAGCGCAGTGTCGGGAAGGGGCCCCGGCAGGCCCGACGAGCGCATGAGGCTGGCAAGCGTGTTGTAGGTGTCGACGCGCAGCGACGGCGGCCGGCCGAAGCGGGCGAGGCCCAGCTGCATCGGCCCGCTCGCCTCGGTCCAGCCGGTCAGGCCGGCCCAGTCGCCGGTCTCCTCCGCATCGGGCCGGCCGTAGAGGCGGACGTCGAGGCGGCCGACCTTGCGGGTCATCAGGCGCCCCGCGGGCGGCATGTCGAAGCGGACGATGATGTCGTGATCGCCGAGGCCGTCCCCGCTGACCCGGTCGATCAGAGTCAGCTCGATCCCGCCGAGCGCGTGCGGCGCGTCGCGCAGCATCGGAAGGAGGGCGCCCAGCGTCACGACGGGCGGCGCGCCCAGGCGGATCGGGACGCGCTCGGTCAACGTCATCGCCCGCGCCCGGTTCAGCTCCAGCGCGAGGCGGGCCTCGACGGTCTCGGCGATGTCGATCAGGGGCAGGATGGACGAGGCCGGAACCCACCCCTCTGCCGTCTTGGCGAAGGGGGGATAGCCGAGCCGCGTGCCCAGCCGTTCGATTCGGCGCGAGACGGTGGCTACGTTGGAGCCGAGCCGCTTGGCGGCCTCGGTCATGGTGCCGCATCTGGCGAGAGCCAGGAGGAAGCGGAGGTCATCCCAGTTCTGCATAGCTCGCGGGTCCACTCGCCGACCGGGTGCAGTCTTGTGCCGCAGCGGCGGCGAAACAACATGGCTTCCCTCGGGAAGCCTTCGCGGACCGGAGCCGGATGTGGCGCCCGTGCATCACGGGCGCCATCGTCACGCCTCGGGGGGCGCTTCGGGCGCTTCGGGCGGCGGCTCGCCGGCCTCGGCCGCGGCCTCTTCCGCCTGTTCGGCGATCCAGGCCACGCCCACAACCTCCTCGCCGCGGCCGGTGTCGAAGACCTTGACGCCGCCGGCCGTGCGCGAGCGGAACGAGATGCCCTCGACCGGCACACGGATCGACTGGCCGGTGGAGGTGACGAGCATGATCTGGTCGCCCATCTCGACCGGGAAGGACGAGACGATGCGGCCGCCGCGCATGGCGCGGTCCATCGCGCCGACGCCCTGGCCGCCACGGCCGCGGACCGGATAGTCGTGGCTCGACGACAGCTTGCCGGCGCCGCGGGAGGTGATGGTGAGGATCAGGTTCTCGGACGCGGACATCTCGGCGTAGCGCTCCGAGCTGATCGCGCCGGCCACCGCCTCGTCGTCCTCGTCGGCCTCGGCCTCCTCGGTCACGCCGGCCATCGCGCGGCGCATCTTGAGGTAGCCGGCCCGCTCCTCCGGGGTCGCCTCGAAGTGCCGGATGACCGACATGGAGACGACCTCGTCGCCGTCCGCAAGGCGGATGCCGCGGACGCCCACGCTGGCACGGGAGTTGAAAACCCGCACGTCGGTCGAGGGGAAGCGGATCGCCCGTCCGCGGGCGGTGACCAGCATCACGTCGTCCTCGGGCGAGGCGATGCGCGCGTTGATCAGGCGCATTCCCTCGTTCTCGTCCTCGAACTTCATCGCGATCTTGCCGGCGCGGTTCACGTTGGTGAAGTCGCTGAGCGCGTTGCGCCGCACGGTCCCCGCCGAGGTGGCGAACACGATCTGCAGTTCGTCCCAGTCCTCCTCGGGGCGGTCGACCGGCATGATCGCGGCGATCGAGACGCCCTGCGGGATCGGCAGGATGTTCACGATCGCCTTGCCGCGCGCGGTCCGGCTGCCCAGCGGCAGGCGCCAGGTCTTCAGCTTGTAGGCCATGCCGTCGGTGGTGAAGAACAGCAGCTGATCGTGCGTGTTGGCGACGAACAGCGTCGTGACGACGTCATCCTCCTTGGTCTGCATGCTGCCCAGACCCTTGCCGCCGCGCCGCTGGCTGCGGAATTCGGCCAAGGGCGTGCGCTTGATGTAGCCGCCTTGCGTGACGGTCACGACCATGTCCTCGCGCTCGATCAGGTCCTCGTCGTCGAGGTCCCCGGCCCAGTCCGCGATCTCGGTCCGCCGCGGCACGGCGAAGAGATCGCGCACCTCGGTCAGCTCGTCGCGGATGATGCCGAGGATGCGCTCGCGCGACCGCAGGATGTCGAGGTAGTCCTTGATCTTGGCGGCCAGGTCCTGCAGCTCGTCCGTCACTTCCTTGACGCCGATCTGGGTGAGACGCTGCAGCCGCAGGTCGAGGATCGCGCGGGCCTGCACCTCGGACAGGTTGTAGGTCCCGTCCTCGTTGATCGTGTGGGTCGGATCGTCGATCAGCCGGATGTAGTCGGCGATGTCGTGCGCCGGCCAGCGCCGCTCCATCAGCTTCTCGCGCGCCTCGGCGGCGTCGGCGCTGGAGCGGATGGTGGCGACCACCTCGTCAACGTTGGTCACCGCGACGGCGAGACCGCAGAGGATGTGAGAGCGCTCGCGCGCCTTGTTCAGCTCGAACGCGGTGCGGCGGGCGATCACCTCCTCGCGGAATTCGAGGAAGTAATGCAGGAAGTTGCGCAGCGTCAGCTGCTCGGGCTTGCCGCCGTTCAGCGCCAGCATGTTGCAGCCGAAGCTGACCTGCATCGGCGTGAAGCGGAACAGCTGGTTCAGCACCACTTCGGCGGTGGCGTCGCGGCGCAGCTCGACCACCACGCGCACGCCGTGGCGGTCGCTCTCGTCCTGGACGTGGGCGATGCCCTCGATCCGCCTGTCGCGGGCGGCGTCGGCGATCCGCTCGATCATCGTCGCCTTGTTCACCTGGTAGGGGATCTCGTCGACGACGATGGCCCAGCGGTCGCGGCGGATCTCCTCCACGTGGGTCTTGGCGCGGATGATGACGCTGCCGCGGCCTTCGAGGTAGGCCTTCCGTGCGCCGGAGCGGCCCAGCATCACGCCGCCGGTCGGGAAATCGGGGCCGGGCACGTACTCCATCAGCTGCTCGGAGCTGAGGTCGGGCTCGTCGATCAGCGCCAGCGTCGCGTCGATGACCTCGCCGAGGTTGTGGGGCGGGATGTTGGTCGCCATGCCGACGGCGATGCCGCCCGCGCCATTGACCAGCATGTTCGGGAACCGCGCCGGCAGGACCGTCGGCTCCTCGTCCTTGCCGTCGTAGTTGTCCTGGAAGTCGACCGTGTCCTTGTCGATGTCCGCGATCAGGAACGACGCGGCCCGCGCCATCCGCACCTCGGTATAACGGAACGCCGCCGGCGGATCGCCGTCCATCGAGCCGAAGTTGCCCTGACCGTCCAGCAGCGGCAGCGACATCGAGAAGTCCTGCGCCATCCGCACCAGCGCGTCGTAGATCGCGCTGTCGCCGTGCGGGTGGTACTTGCCCATCGTGTCCGCGACCGGGCGCGAGGATTTGCGGTAGGGCTTGTCGTGCGTGTTCCCGACCTCGTCCATCGCGTAGATGATCCGCCGGTGCACCGGCTTCAGCCCGTCGCGCAGGTCGGGGATCGCCCGGGAGACGATCACGCTCATCGCGTAGTCGAGGTAGGCGGTCTTCATCTCGTGCGCGATCGAGACCGAAGGTCCGCCCCATGCCGGTCTTTCGGGCGGCGCGCCCTCTTCTTCGTCGTCGCTCGGGGGGACGGGGGTGTCGCTCACGCTTGCCGCCTTTCCGGACCGCTCACAATATCTGGGTGATATTGGCTATATAGGGACCAAGGATGGGGTGCAACAGACCTGAGCCGCCCAAACTGGCAGCCGCAGGCGCTAGTGGCTAATAGATTGAGTTAATTGACTTTTGCCGGGCCTATGCTCTCATTTTCCCATGGCGTCAAGACCAGGAGCAGACCACGATGCCCGACACCACCCCGTCCGAGACCGAGCTCATGCTGAAGGGCTACGGCCTCACCACGGCGGAACTTTTCTACCGCATGCCGGATTATCGTAACGTTCTCAACACCTTCGTCTGGCAGGACTACGATCTGGCCCCCGACCACGAGAAGCTGTTCGGCTTCATCGAGTTCTGGCAGGAGCAGATCGAGGGACCGCTCCACTCGGTGCGGTTCGTCCATCGCAAGATGATCTCGCCCGGCGAGTGGCGGAACGTGACGGGGGAGTTCGTGTACCACTGACGCCGGGCAGCGCTGAAAATTCTCGAATTTTCAGCTGGTCCCGGACAAAATTCGTCGAATTTTGACCGGTTCCAAGAGGGAAATTCGACGAATTTCTTTCGCGCTCCGGCTTAGTCGTCCGCCGGCGCCGCCCGCATGACCATGCCGAACAAATCCCGCGGATCGTCGGGGTCCGCGAGCAGGTCCAGCTCGGCGTGCAGGCCCGTCTCCAGCGCGGCCGTTCGCGCCCAGCGCAGCGCCGCAAAATCCTCGATCGCGAAGCCGACGCTGTCGAACAGCGTCACCTCGGTCGCCGACCGCCGCCCCGGCGCGGTGCCGGCGATCACCTGCCACAGCTCGGTCACCGGATGGTCCGGGTCCAGCTGCTGGATCTCGCCCTCCACCCGGGTCTGAGGCGGGTATTCCACGAAGATCGACGCCCGGTGCAGGATGCCCGCGGCGAGTTCGGTCTTGCCCGGGCAGTCGCCGCCGACAGCGTTCAGGTGCACGCCCGCGCCGACCATGTTGTCCGACAGGATCGTCGCGTTCCGCTTGTCCGCGGTCGAGGTGGTGACGATGCCCGCCCCCTCGATCGCCTCCTCGGCCGACCCGCAGGACGTCACCCGCAGGCCCGTCCCGGCGAGGTTGCGCGCCGCCTTCTCCGTCGCCCGGCCGTCGATGTCCCACAGGCGCACGTCGGTGATGCCGCACAGCTCGGCGAAGGCGAGGCACTGGAACTCGCACTGCGCGCCGTTGCCGATCACGGCCATGGTCGCGGTCTCGGGCGCCAGGTACTTCGCTGCGAGCGCCGACATCGCCGCCGTCCGCAGCGCGGTGAGGATCGTCATCTCGGACAGCAGCACCGGGTAGCCCGTCGCCATGTCCGCGAGCAGCCCGAACGCGGTGACGGTCTGGAGGCCCCCCGCGGCATTCTTCGGATGACCGTTCACGTACTTGAAGCCGTACGTCTCGCCGTCGGCCGTCGGCATCAGCTCGATCACGCCGAGCGGGTGGTGCGCCGGGATCCGCGGCGTCTTGTCGAAGCTCTCCCAGCGGCGGAAGTCGGCCTCGATCTCGCCCGCGATGGCCCGCAGCGCCGGCCGCAGGCCGACGCGGTGGACGATGCGCATCATGTGCTCGACGCTGACGAACGGGACCAGCGCCTTGGGGCCGGGTGCCGTCACGCGTAGCTCCGCGTCGGGCGGTCGAAGACGCGGCGGCCGAACAGGCTCGCCGTCAGTTCGACCATGAGCGAGGCGGTGCGGCCCTTCTCGTCGAGGAACGGGTTCAGCTCCACCAGGTCGAGCGAGCGGACGAGACCGCTGTCGGACAGCATCTCCATCGCCAGGTGTCCCTCGCGCACCGTGGCGCCGCCGGGGACCGTGGTGCCGACGGCCGGCGCGACCGAGGGATCGAGGAAGTCGACGTCGAGAGAGACGTGCAGCAGGCCACGCGCCGCCGCGACCCTGTCGAGGAAGGCCGCCAGGGGCGCACGGATGCCCTCCTCGTCGATCTGGCGCATGTCGACGAGCATGGCGTTCCCCGCCTCCAGCGCCTCGCGCTCGGGCGGGTCGACGCTGCGCAGGCCGATCATGCCGACATTCTCGATCGGCACCCTCGCCGCCAACTTGGGGAACGCCTCGAAGCCGTCGCGGCCGGTGACGTAGGCGACCGGCGTGCCGTGCAGGTTGCCCGTCTCGGTCGTGATCGGCGTGTGGAAGTCGGAATGCGCGTCCAGCCACAGCACGAAGAGGGGCTTGTCCTCGCGCGCCGCGACCGCCGCCATGCCCGAGACGGAGCCGAGAGACAGCGCATGGTCCCCGCCCATGAAGACCGGCACGCCGTCCGGCGCGGCGCTCTCGGCCGCCCGGCGCAGGGCCGAGGTCCAGCCGACGCACTCGGCCAGCGAATGAACCGCCGGATTGGGGCAGGGCGCCACGGCCGCGTCGTCTGGGACGACGTTGCCGAGGTCCACCGCCTCGTGGCCGAGGCGCGTCAGCGCGTCGCCGAGGCCGGCGGTACGGTAGGCGTCGGGGCCCATCAGGCAGCCCCGCCGCCGCTTGCCGGCGTCCATCGGGGCGCCGATGAGGAGGATCCTGGTCATGGGGTCGATGATGGGGCGGGCCGGGCCGTCTGACCAGCCCCGCCGCGGGGTCAGCGCCCCGTCAGCCCTTCGCGCGCGCGGCCGCGACCCAGACGACGACCAGCAGGGCGGACAGGATCGCGTTCCAGTTCGCCATCGACAGCCCCCACAGGAACGGCGTGAAGACGTCGCACAGCACCGGCGCCGGGCCGTCGGTGGACAGAAGGTCGCCGCCGAGGCCGGGGCCGACGCCGGTGCAGCTCGCCGGGCCCTCCCACCAGCCGCGCTCGACCCCGGTGTGGAAGATCGCGATGCCGGTCGTCGTCGCCGCGGCGAGCGCGCCCAGCCAGGCCAGGCCCCGCCAGCCGGTCGCCAGCGCGATCACCCCGATCGCGATCGCGGCGGCGTGCGGCCAGCGCTGCCACAGGCACATCGCGCAGGGCTGCCAGCCCAACGACTGGAACAGGAAGGCGCCGCCGAGAAGGGCGACGGAGCCGAGGGTGGCCAGAAGGATCAGCGGCGAGCGCATCTAGAGGAACCTCACGAGTGCGAAGCCGCCGACGAGGGCGGCCGTGAAGAGGGCGGTCAGGAGGCCGAGCCGGCGCTCGATGAAGTCGCGCACCGGCGGCCCGATCCAGCGCAGGAGGCCCGCGACGAGGAAGAAGCGGCCTGCGCGCGCGACGATGGACGAGACGACGAAGACCGGCAAGGACAGGCCGGTCGCGCCGGAGGCGAGGGTGATGACCTTGAACGGGAACGGGGTGACGCCGGCGATCAGCACCGCCCAGGCGCCCCAGTCGTTGTAGCGCGCGGCGAAGGCGGCGAAATCCTCTCCCTTGCCATAGAAGTCGAGGATCGGCCGGGCGACGGCCTCGTAGAGGCCCCATCCGATCGCGTAGCCGAGCAACGCACCGGCGACCGACGCGGCGGTGCAGATCGCCGCGATGATCCAGGCGCGGTCCGGCCGGGCCAGCACCATCGGCACCATCAGCGCGTCGGGCGGGATCGGAAACACGGACGATTCGGCGAAGCTGACGAGGGCGAGCGCGGGCTCGGCCCGGCGGTGACCCGCCAGCGCCATCGTCGCGTCGTACATCCTGCGCAGCATGGAAAGGGAACCGCCCCTGCGTTTTCGTCCTTAGCGCACGGGGGCGCCGCGTGGTCAACTGCCTCCGTCAAGGCAAGCGGAGTGCAGGCGATGCAATGGCGTGGACGGCGGGGCAGCCGCAACATCCAGGACCGGCGCCGCTCCGGCGGCGGGGGTCTCGCGGTCGGCGGGGCCGGCGGCCTCGGGGTGCTGGCGATCGTCGTGGTCGGCTATTTCCTCGGCGTCGATCTCACGCCCCTGCTGGGCGGAAGCGACGGCGCGGTGCAGACCGGTGCCCAGCGCGAACTGACGCAGGACGAGGAAGAGGCGGGGCAGTTCGTCTCGGTGGTCCTGGCCGACACCGAACAGGTGTGGGGCCAGGTCTTCCCCGAGCAGCTGAACGCGACCTATCAGCCCCCGGTCCTCGTCCTGTTTTCCGGCCGCACCAGTTCTGCCTGCGGCGTGGCCGGGTCGGCGACGGGACCGTTCTACTGCCCGCCCGACCAGCAGGTCTACCTCGACACGGACTTCTTCGTGACCCTGCAGCAGCAGCTGGGGGCCGGCGGCGACTTCGCCGCGGCCTACGTCGTCGCGCACGAGGTCGCGCACCACGTTCAGAACCTGACGGGCACCCTGGGCGAGGCGAACCGCGTCCGCGGGCAGGTGGGCGAGGCGCAGTCGAACGCGATCTCCGTCCGGATCGAGCTGCAGGCGGACTGCTATGCCGGTCTGTGGGCCCGCCTCGCGGAGGACCGCCTCGGCGTGATCGAGCGGGGGGACATCGCCGAGGCGATGAACGCCGCCAGCCGCATCGGCGACGACACGCTGCAGCGCCAGTCCGGGCAGGTCGTCCGCCCCGACAGCTTCACCCACGGCACGTCGGAGCAGCGCCAGCGCTGGTTCGCCCGCGGCTACGAAGAGCCGCTCATGGCCAACTGCGACACCTTCTCGGCCGAGCGCCTGTAGCGGACACGGCCGAGCGTCCGAGACGGACGCCTTCGCGGCAGATTGACGGAACAGGGGCGCCCGGCTACTGCGAGGGCGGCCGGCCGGCGTGGCGGAATGGTAGACGCAGCGGATTCAAAATCCGCCGATGGCAACATCGTGAGAGTTCGAGTCTCTCCGCCGGCACCAACTTTCCTTTCCAAATGCCGAACCGGCCTGTCGAAAACCTCTCCGATCGTTACGATTCGGCTAGTCGGTCGAGATTTCGGCCGCAATGGGACGCGAGCCGGGCGATTGGTTCCAGACCGCCTACGACGCGGGCGCCAGGCGGTCGGACGCCGCGTCAACCGCCAGCGCCGATCCACGGCGGACCTTCCGTTTCCGGCGCGGCTACAAATTCCATTCGGAGTGCAACCCTCGCGTGCAGGAGGCGCTCGGGCAGACCAAGATGCTGCGGCCTCAAGCGCTGAATGTGCCATCGGCGGTAGGGAAAATCGGAAACAATCCTTCCCGGGGGGAGTGAGCGTCTCCTGAAAAGGGACGTATTTTCAGACCAGTGAGGCTCCCGTCAGGTCGATTTACCAACACTTTTCTCTTTGTTCGACACAAGCCTGCCTCTATCACTCTTCGTGTCCCCTCCGAGGGGCCCGGCCATGGGGGTGGCCGGCGCGAGCCAGTTTCGGCCCGCGAAAGTGAAAGTGTCTGCACAGGGCGTCCCTTGCCTCGTCGCGGAACAAGGACTCACCGCTTCGGCGATCGTCGAAGCGTGCGGGATCGTGCACCTGAACGGTGCCGTCCCGTCCAGACATGTGTGCGGCCACGCCGCCGCCGCCGCCCGCGGCGTGTAGAGGAGACAGTGGAATGCCCGTTACGGTTCAAGGTACGTCCGGAGACGACGTCATCGGCGGCGCGCAGGTCGACACCAGCGCCGACCGCCAGGACATAATCTATGCCGGAGGCGGCGAGGACGTGGTCCACGCCGGCGAGGGTGACGACATCGTCGAGATGGGCGACGACCAGGACACCGCGTACGGCGGGCCCGGGAACGATACCATCGACGGCGGCGCCGGCGACGACATCCTGTGGGGCGGGTCGGGCGACGATCTGCTGAAGGGCGGCACCGGGAACGACACGCTCAAGGGCGGCGAGGGGTCGGACACGGTCATCGGCGGTGAAGGCAAGGACTGGGTCGCCGGGGGCGCCGATCGCGACGTCCTGTTCGCGGGCGCCGGCGACTATGCCGACGGCGGCTCGGAAGGCGACGACTGGGATGTCCTCGACCTGACGGGCCTCGGCAACTACCGCCTCGACAACCTGGTGACCGACTCGAACGGCAACGGCTACAACGGCACGGTCGTGTTCCTCGACGAGCACGGCAACGAGACCGGCGAGACGATCGACTTCGACGAGATCGAGGAGTTCAAGAACAACCCGCCGCCGCCGCCGCCTCCGGGTCCGGACGGCACGGTCGAGGGCACGTCGGGCGACGACATCATCGACCTCGGCTATACCGGCGACCCGGAAGGTGACCGCATCGACAACGACGATGCGCTGCTGCCGGGCGAGTTCGGCGACGACGACCTCGTCTACGGGTTCGGCGGCAACGACGTGATCCGCGGCCTCGAGGGCAACGACGAGATCTACGGCGGCGCCGGCAACGACTCGATCTCGGGCGGCAACGGCGACGACTCGATCTTCGGCAACATCGGCGACGACACGCTGAACGGCGGCGCCGGCAACGACTACATCCAGGACAGCCTCGGTGCCGACAGCGTCGACGGCGGCTCCGGCGACGACGAGATCCGTCTCTCCGGCCCGCAGGGCGACAGCGTGATGGGCGGCTCGGGCAACGACAGCATCTACGGCGGCGACGGCGACGACCACATCGACAGCAGCGACGGCAACATCGGCCTGTTCGACAATCCGTACCCGCCGCTGCCGACCGATCCGGACCCCTACAACGATCGCGACACCGTCGACGGCGGCCGCGGCAACGACTGGATCCGCACCGGCGACGACAGCGACGAGGTGAAGGGCGGCGCCGGCGACGACCGGGTCGATGCGGGCATCGACGACGACACCGTCTGGGGCAACCAGGGCGACGACACCCTCATCGGCAACGAGGGCAACGACACGATCTACGGCGGCGCCGGCAACGACACGATCTACGGCGGCTTCGAGACGCCGACGGTCGATAGCCTGTACATTCGTGATGACGAGGGCGACCTCGTCACCGACAACGGCCTCGACGTGATCTATGCCGGCGCCGGCAACGACACCGTCTATGGCGCCGACGACGACGACACCATGTACGGTGGCGGCGGCGACGACTACCTCGACGGGCAGATCGACGACGACACGATCCACGGCGACCGCGGCAACGACACCGTCATCGGCGGCCAGGGCAACGACGAACTGTACGGCGGCAACGATCGCGACATCTTCTTCGGCGGGAACGGCGGCGATTACGTCGACGGCGGCTCGGGCGGCGACGATTTCGACGTGCTCGACCTGACCGGCGTCGACTTCGACTCGATCACCTACACCTCCGAGGACCGCGAGGACGGCTACGTCACCTTCGGCGACGGCTCGCGTCTCGACTTCATCGAGATCGAGAACATCGTGCCCTGCTTCACCCCCGGCACCGTCATCGCGACCCCGCGGGGCGAGCGGCTGGTCGAGGAGCTGCGCGAGGGCGACCGGATCATCACCCGCGACAACGGCATCCAGGAGATCCGCTGGGTCGGCACCAAGGTGATGTCGGGCAAGGCGCTGATGTCCGCGCCGCACCTGCAGCCGGTGCTGATCCGCGCCGGCGCCCTCGGCAACGGCCTGCCCGAGCGGGACACCATCGTCTCGCCGAACCACCGGGTTCTCGTCAGCGGCGAGCGGACGCAGCTCTACTTCGAGGAGAGCGAGGTTCTCGCCTCGGCCAAGCACCTCGTCGGCGCGCCGGGCATCCACTCGGTCGAGGCGATGAGCGTCACCTACGTGCACTTCATGTTCGACCGCCACGAGGTCGTCCTGTCGAACGGGGCCTGGACCGAAAGCTTCCAGCCCGGCGACTGGAGCCTGAAGGGCATCGGCGACGCGCAGCGCTCCGAAATCTTCGAACTGTTCCCCGAGCTGAAGTCGGCCGAGGGGCTGGAAGGCTACCAGGCCGCCCGTCGCTCGCTGAAGAAGCACGAGGCCCGGCTGTTGGTTGCGCGGTAGACTTTGGTTGCAGCCCTGTCCCGCCGGCGTCCCGGGGACGCCGGCGCGGACGGATCGAGGGGGAAGCGCGGGGGGGCGCTTCCCCCTTTTCACGTCTCGGGGGCCGAGCCGGACCGGAACGCGGCCCATGCCTCCGGGGTGTCCAGGTCCAGCGTGGCGGCCCGGCCAGGCAGGGGCACGAGGTGGGTCCGGTCCCGGTGCGCGGCGACGACCGCCTTCGCGCCGTCGTCGCCGCCGAGCCGGGCGAAGCCGGGCCGCAGCGAGCCGTCGAACAGGATCGGGTGGCCCGGCGTTCCGTCAGCCGCGGCGCCGCGCCAGATCAGCGCGTGCGGCGCGGCCGAGGGGGCGGCGAGGACGGCGGCGATCTCGTCCGGCCCGATCAGCGGCAGGTCGGCGAGGAGGACGAGGAGGCGCGCCGCCTCGGGCAGCGCCTTGACGCCGTCGCGCAATGTGCCGCCCATGCCGTCCGCGCTGCCTGGCAGGACCAGGCGCACCACGTCCAGCCCGTCGAGCAGCCGGGCGCGGGGATGGTCCAAGGCGGGCAGCGCGACATGCACCGGCTCACCGCTCGCCACCGCCGCGCCTGCGATCCGGGTCAGGAGCGGCACGCCGTCCACGGTCTCGGCCAGCTTGTCGCGGCCGCGCATGCGCGACGACAGGCCGGCGGCGAGGATCAGGATCGGGGTCATCCGGCGAAGCTAGACAGCGGCAGGTCCGCCGGCAACGGGGCAGGGGCCGCGCGCGGCACAGGAGGATCGTCGACAACCGGTGGAATCCCGCCCCGGGCGCGACCCGGGGCCTCGCGCAACCAAGCCTGTATGCCGCCCCGCCGTCGGGTCCGAGGCCCTAACGGGACGCGGCACCCGGTCCCGCGGGGCCCCGGCTCAGGGCCGGGGCGGGCCGGCCCTTGGGCACACGTTCCCGGGAGGCGACCCCGCTCACGCCCTCATCCGCGGATCGTCCCAGAGGGGCGCGGTCCGCACCGTCGCTGCCCGCCGCGCGCCCAGGATCTCCACCTCCACCGCGCGCCCGTCCGCGATCGCCTCCGGCGGCAGGAACCCCATCGCCACCGACTGGCCGGTCCAGTGCGAGTATCCGCCCGAGGTGCAGAAGCCCCGCACGGCGCCGTCCAGCCAGATCGGCTCCCACCCCGAGACGTCGGCGTCCGCCGCCTCCACCACCATCGTGCAGAGCCGCCGGGACGGCTCCCGCGCGGCCAGCGCGGCCTCGCGGCCGATCCAGCCCTCCCGCGACCAGTCCAGGAACCGTCCGAGACCGGTCTCGGCCGGCGTGTAGTCGGGCGTGTATTCCCGGCCCCACGAGCCGAACCCGCGGTCGAGCCTGAGGCTCATCATCGCCCGCATCCCGAACGGCGCGAGGCCGAGGTCCGCGCCCGCGCCCCACAGCACGTCCCACAGGTGCCGCTGCGAGGTGGCGTCGGCGTAGATCTCGTAGCCGAGGTCGCCGGTGTAGCTGACCCGCAGCACGAGGCAATCCGCCATGCCGACCGTCATCCGTGCCGCGCCGAGGAAGGGAAGGGCGCCCGCGTCGGCGTTCGTCACCCGGCCGAGCAGCTCCGCCGCGCGCGGCCCCGCGATCTGGAAGCCGGTCCAGCGGTCCGAGATGTTCTCGACCACCGCGCCCTCGCCCGCGTGCCGCTCGAACCAGCGCATGTGCCAGCCCTGCGCGCCGTAGGACGCGGTCAGCTGGAACGCCTGCGGCCCCAGCCGCGCGATGGTGAAGTCGCCGATCAGCCTGCCGCTGTCGGCCAGCATCGGCGACAGCGAGATGCGCCCTTCCGCCGGCAGCCGCCCGGCCATCACACGCGACAGCCACGCCTCGGCGCCAGCGCCCGTCACGCGGTACTTGCCGAAGTTCTGCAGCTCGTTGATGCCGACCCGCTCGCGGACCGCCCGCACCTCGCGCGCCGTGGCCTCCCACGCGTCCGAGCGGCGAAAGCTCGGCGTCTCGACCCGCGGCTCGCCGCCTCGGGCGAACCAGTTCGCGACCTCCAGGCCGTACTGCTGGCCCCAGACGGCGCCCATTCGGTCGAAGGTGTCGTACATCGCGGTCATCCGGAACGGCCGCGCCGCCGGGCGTTCCTCGTTGGGATAGGAGACGGAGAACCGCATCCGGTAGTTCTCGACCACCTTCGGCACGGTGTAGCCCGGCGTCGTCCAGGTGCCGAAGCGGGCGACGTCGAAGCCGCGGGGATCGCGCTCCACCTCGCCCTCGATCATCCACTGCGCGAGGGCGAGGCCCATCCCGCCGCCCTGGCTGAAGCCGGCCATGACTGCGCAGGCGGACCAGTAGTTCCGCAGCCCCGGCACCGGCCCGATCAGCGGGTTGCCGTCGGGCGCGAAGGTGAAGGGGCCGTGGATCACCCGCTTGACGCCCGCCCGCTCCAGCACCGGGAAGCGGCGGTAGGCGAAGGCGATGCTGTCCTCCACCTTGTCGAGGTTGTCGGGCAGCAGCTCGTGCCCGAACTCCCACGGCGTGCCGGCGAGGCCCCACGGCTCGGGCGCCTTCTCGTAGAAGCCGATGCACAGGCCGCGGCCTTCCTGCCGCAGGTAGCTCTCGCCGCCGGGGTCCATGACGTGCGGGAACTCCTTCCCGCGGTCGAGGAAGGCGACGATCTCGGGGATCTCGTCCGTCACGAGGTACTGGTGCGCCATCGGCAGCAGCGGCAGGTAGACGCCCGCCATCGCGCCGACCTCGCGCGCCCACAGGCCGGCGGCGTTCACCACGTGCTCGGCGTGGATGGTGCCCTGTTCGGTCACGACGTCCCAGGTCCCATCCGGGCGAGGGTTGGTCTCCAGCACCCGGTTGTGCAGCACGATCTCCGCCCCGCCCATCCGCGCCGCCCGGGCATAGGCGTGAGTCGTCCCGGACGGGTCGAGGTGCCCGTCGAGCGGGTCGTACAGCGCGCCGAGCAACCCGTCGGTGTTCACCTGCCCGTCGGTCATCTCGGCCACCTCGGCCGGCGACAGGATCGCCGTGTCGAGGCCCATGTAGCGGTGCTTCGCCCGCTCCGCCTTCAGCTGGTCCATCCGCTGCGGGCTGTCCGCCAAGGTGATCCCGCCCACGTGATGCAGGCCGCAGGACAGGCCCGTCAGCTCCTCCAGCTCGCGGTAGAGGCGGATCGTGTAGCCCTGCAGCGCCGCCATGTTGGTGTCGCCGTTGAGGGTGTGAAAGCCCCCGGCCGCGTGCCAGGTGGAGCCGGAGGTCAGCTCCGACCGCTCGATCAGCATCACGTCCGACCAGCCCAGCTTCGTCAGGTGATAGAGGACCGAGCAGCCGACCACGCCGCCGCCGATCACCGCCACCCGCGTCGTCGTCCTCATCGCCCGCACTCCCCCGTCCGCTTTCCGCCGAGCTTGGCAAGGGCGGCACGGCCCGGACGGTCGGATTGCGACCGATCGCGTCGGTTCTGGCCCGTGCATGGCTGCGGATCTTCAGGATGCCCGCAGCCCTCACGGAGGGCGGCGGCTGGCCGCGGTCGGACGCACCGCCGCTTTTCCGGTAGCGGGTTCATGCCGCGGTGCCCGCGTGACCTCGACCATCCCGCCGCGAGAAAGCGTCTGTCCGGGACCGGAGGCTGCCTGCCCGGGCATGCCGCTCCGGCTACGGCCCGCCGGTCATCGCGCCCCTCCCACCGGTCCGGGCGGGGGCGCCTTGGCGAAATGCTCCAGCTGGTCGGCGAGCGCGATCCGGAACGCCGGGCGCGCCGTGGCGCGGGCCAGGTAGGTGGCGACGGCCGGGTGCCCGTCCAGCCCGCCGCGGCGGTCCGGCCCGCGCAGCACGTCGGCGAGCGCGATGTCGGCGGCCGAGAAGGCGCCGGCGATCCACTCCCGCCCCGTCAGCTCCCGCTCCAGCCCGTCCAGCCGCCGGCCCAGCGTGGCCGGCGGCTCCGCCCCCTTCGCCACGGCGCTGGCCCAGGCAACGGCATGCGGCTCGACCGAGTTGAGCGCGGCGAAGATCCACTGCGTCACCACGGCGCGCCCGGCCTCGTCCTGTGGCATCAGCGCCGGGCTCCGGCGGCCCAGCCAGCAGAGGATGGCGCCACTCTCGAAGAGGCAGAGGTCGCCGTCCTGAAGGTACGGCACCTGCGCGAACGGCTGCCGCGCCAGGTGGTCGGCGCCGCGGTCCACCGCGTTGGTCGTCCGGACCTCGTAGGGCAGGCCCGCCTCCTCCAGCGCCCAGCGCACGCGCAGGTCGCGAACATAGCCGCGCGGCCCCTCGGGCACCCAGTCGAACGTAGTCAGGATCAGCGGCTGCATGGAGCGAGCCTGGCCACGACGCGGTCGGCCGGTCAAGCCGTCACCGGCGCCCCGCAGCCGCGACGAAGTCTCGCGCGATCTCGACCGACGCCTGCGTCGGACTAGGACGTGCCGTGACGCGAGAAGCGGGGGACGGCGGAATGAAGGGGATCCTGCGGACGCTGCGCCGCCTGTCGCGGCGCCTCTACGTGAGGATCGCGCTCGTCGCCTCGCTCGCGATCATCGCGCTGCTGATCGCGCAGATCGTCGGCGGCTACATCGGCGAGAGCCTGGTCGAGGAGATCGGCACCGACGCCGTCCATCGTCTTCTCGACATCATCGCGACCTCGATGCTGACGGTCACGACCTTCTCGCTGACGGTGATGGTCTCGGTGTTCCGGTCCTCGTCCCAGCAGTTCACGCCGCGGACGCACCGCGAGCTGATGAAGGACACGCGCACGCAGACCGCGCTCGCCACCTTCATCGGCGCCTACATCTACGCCCTCATCGCCATCGTCCTGTCCGAACGGCCGGGCTTCACCAAGGCCGACGAGGCGGCGCTCTACCTCACCACGCTCCTCGTGCTCGCGCTGATCGTCGGCCAGATGATCCGCTGGATGATCCACCTGCAGAGCGTCGGCTCGCTGCTGCATGTCGGGGCCGGGATCGAGCGCGAGGCGATCCGGGCGACAGAAGCGCGCTCGGGCGACTTCTGGGAGCGGCTCGGCGCGCCGCCGGACCACATCCCGCAAGGGCGGCGCATCTGCGCGGAGGAGTGCGCCTACGTCCAGGCGCTGAATCCCGAGCCGCTGATCGAGGCTGCCGAGGAGGCGGGCGCGCGCGTGCACCTCGCCGTCGGGCCCGGCAGCTTCATCGACGTGGGCGATGTGCTGGCGGTGGTCGAGGGCGGCGGCGGGGAGGAGCTGGACCAGGCCGTGCGGGACGCCCTTCACCTCGGCGTGCTGCGGACCACCGAGCAGGACCCGCGCTTCGGCCTGATCCTGCTGTCCGAGCTGGGATCCAAGGCGCTGTCGCCCGGCATCAACGACCCCGGAACCGCGATCGACGTGCTGGGCCGCATCGCCCGGGTGCTGGAATGCTGGCGCCCCTGCGCCCCGGCGGAAGGCGCGGTGGTCACCGCGCCCCGGATCGAGGCCGAGACGCTGGTGGTGAATGCGTTCGAGGCCATCGCCCGCGACGGCGCCGGCCTCGCCGAGGTGCAGATCTTCCTGCAGAAGCGTCTCGCCGCCCTCGGCCGGTCGGCCGATCCCGGGCTCGCCGCCGCGGCCCGCGCCTGCGCCGCCCGCGCGATGGAGCGGGTGCGCCGCGAGATAGACGACCCGTTCGACGTGGCACGGGTCGAGGCGGCGGCGGCCGTCAGGGAATGATCCGCGTGTACTTCGTGCCCTCGATCGTGGCGCCGACCCGCAGGCCGGTCTGCGCGAAGATCACCGCGATCACCGGCAGACGCGAGGTCGTCGTCTCGGCCCGCAGCGTCTCGCCCTGGTCGAGGTAGGCGTACTCGATGTCGCCGCCCACCGCCCAGCCGTCGGACTGGCGGAAGTTGAGCAGCGACTCCGCCGTCATGAAGAACAGGACGTGGGAATATTGCTGCGCGCCCAGCTGCAGGCCGCCCGACAGCGAGGACTGCGAGTAGTAGTCCACCGTCGCGCCCCGCACGCGGAGCGCGCCGCGCCCGTAGGTGCCGCCGAGGCCGAGACCGACCTCGGTCACCACCGGCATGACCAGCATGCCCGCCGAGCGGGCCATCAGGTCCTGCGTGCCCGGGTAGGCGCCGAACATGTAGTTGACCGTCTGGTCGACGCGGCTGTCGATGATGGCGGCCCCGTCGCCGCCGATGCCGTTGCCGCAGGCGGCGAGCGTGCCCCCCGCCAGCAGGCCGAGGGTCAGTCCCCGGCGCGTGATCCGTGCCATGTCTGGTCTTTCCTGCCGATGCCTCTCGCCGTCGCCCCGTTGGGTCGGGGTCTTCCGGTGAGGGCACTATAGGCAGGTTCCCGCCCGCTGTCATCCACATGGGATGGGGCCGGGCGAGGGTCCGCCGGCGGGCGGTCAGGTGCGCAGCCAGACGGCGAGCGGGCCGAGATCGGCGAAGCCGAGGGCGAGGAACGGGGCGGGGTCCGCCTCCCACGCCACGACGGCCCGGTCGAGCCATGTGGCTGCGATGCCGGCGATGCGTGAGGGCAGGTCCTCCGGCGGTCCGAACAGGTTCGACAGGCCGACCGTGCCCGCGGGCCCCTCGTTCAGGACGGCGCCCGCGATCAGGCGCCGCGCCAGTCGCCAGCCGACGATCCGCACCTCCGGCAGGGCGAGAAGGCCCGACCGCCAGACCTCGGCGCCGCCGTCCCACGCCGCGGCCCAGTCGCGCAGGCCGTCGCGGCCGATCCGCTCCGGCGCGTGCGCCGGCTCGGGTCGTGGGGCCGGGAAGCCGATCCAGCGCGCCTCGATCAGCCGGCGGAAGCCGAGAGGGCTCAGGTCGTGGCGCCCCGTCGCGTCCTTCACCCCCGCGCCCTCGGGCAGCCGGACCAGGCCGTCGGGTCTCTCCGGCGCCGTCAGGACCGCCGACGGGTAGAGCGGCAGCGGCGCGTCCCAGGTGACGTAGCCGTCGCCGAACGGCGTCACCCGCCGCCCGTTCGCCGACAGCACGGCCCGGCACAGCGCGACGTTGTTCGCGATCGCCTCCGCCGCCGAGGGTGCGCCCATCCCGCTCTCTCCTGTCGCTCACGTGACCCATAGCGGCGGAACCGCCCCGCCGCCACGGGCGCTTGGGCCGAGACCATGAAGGAGACAGCACGATGAGCAAGGACCGGGACACGATCTGGGACGAGTGGCGCGAGCGCGTGAACATGACGCCGAAGGAGCTGGAGGAGTGGCTCGAGACGGGCGAGTCGAAATCCGTCGGCGACACCGGCGGCGAGGGCGAGTCCACCGGCCACAAGTCCGGCCGCAGGATCATCGAGATCAAGAGCACGAAGAAGGACGACCTGACCGACGACCAGTGGGACCACATGGCCAAGGTCAACGGCTATATCGGCCGCCACACGGCCCAGCGGCCCGACGGTGACGTCGATGAGACGAACTGGCGCTACTCGCTGATGAACTGGGGCCACGACCCGCTCAAGAAGTAGCGGCTGGCCCGGCGCGCCGGGATCGGGTAAGGTGGACGGACGGACACGCGCATGGAGAACGGACAGATGGATCGGACGGCAGTGACGCTCGCCCTTGTCCCTGTCGTCTCCGGAGCTGCCGATGTCCGCCCTGATCCTGTCCGATCTCACCGTCCGCCGTCCTGACGGCTCTCCTCTCTTCGCCCCTGTCACCGTCTCGCTGCCGCCCGGCCTGACCGGGCTCGTGGGTCGCAACGGCTGCGGCAAGACCACCCTTCTCGACGCCATCGCCGGCCGCATCCCGCACGAGGGGACCGCCCGTGCGCCCGGTGCCCTCCGCCGGCTGGAGCAGGCGCCGGACCCGGGCCTGCGCATCGTGGACCTGTTCGGGCAGGGCCGCGCGTGGGACGCGCTGGGTCGCGCCGAGGCGGGGGCGTTCGACGATGCGGACGAGATCGACTGGACGCTGGCCGAGCGGATCGTTGCGGCGTTGTCCCGTATGGACCTGGCTGCGCCGCCCGATGCGCGGGTAGGGGAGCTGTCCGGCGGCGAGGCGCGACGGGCGGCGCTGGCCGCGGTCACCTTCGACGCGCCGGCGGCGATCCTGCTCGACGAGCCGACGAACGATCTGGACGCGGATGGTCAGGCGGCGGTCGCGCGGATGCTGGAGGGGTTCGGCGGGGTCGCTCTGGTGGCCAGTCACGACCGGGCGCTGCTGGAGCGGGCGGATCGGATCGCCGAACTGTCGCCGGAGGGCGTGACGCTCACGGGCGGCGGCTGGTCCGACTGGATCGCCGCCCGGGCGGCGGCGGCGGAGCGGGCCGAAGCGGAGCTGGACCGTGCCCGCGACGCGCGGGCGGCGGCGGGCGCGGCGGCCGAGGCGCGGGCGCAGGCGGCGGCGGGCCGCGGGCGGCAGGGCCGGCGCCTGCGGGCCAGCGGCAGCCACGGCAAGATGCTGATGGACATGCAGAAGCAGCGGGCGGAGAACACCGCCTCGGGCGCGTCGAGGCTGGACGCCCGCGCGATCGAGGCTGCCGACGCCCGCCTTGCCCGCGCCGAGGGCGCCATCCGGCCCGCCGTCGCCCTGCGCTTCGACGCCGCCGCCGCGCCGCTGCCGGAGGGGCGGACGGTCCTGCAGTTGAGCGCGGCCGAGGCGGAGCGCGGCGGCCGGCGCTACGGTCCCGTCGACCTCACCGTCACCGGACCCGAGCGCCTGCGCATCGCGGGCCCCAACGGCGCCGGCAAGTCCACGCTCCTTGCCATGATCTCGGGCGCGCTCCCGCTCACCCGGGGCACCTGCCGCGTCACCCCCGGCCGCGCCTCTCTCGATCAGGCGCTCGCGGCGCCGGATCCGGCCGTGCCCCTCGTCGCGGCCTACCTCGCCCGCCATCCGGCGGCGACGGAGCAGGGCGCCCGCGCCGCGCTTGCCCGCGCCGGCTTTCGCGGGCCAGCGGGCGACCGCGCGGCCGCGACCCTCTCGGGCGGGGAGCGGCTGCGCCTCGGCCTCGCGCTGGTCCTCGGCGCGCCCGAGCCGCCGGAGCTGCTGATCCTCGACGAGCCGACCAACCACCTCGACCTGGAGGCGCTGGAGCTGCTGGAGACCGGCCTCGCCGGCTTCGGCGGGGCGCTGATCCTCGTCACCCACGACGAGGCCTTCGCCGCCGCCCTCCGGCCCACGCGGACGCTGGTCGCGACGCCTGTGGACGACTGTCACGTCGCCTTCACGGAGGCGGGCTAGTGCAGGTGCAGCAAGGACTAAACCTATTGGGCTTGCCAGACGGAAAGTGCCAGATATAGTCCGACCGAAGGCAGGAGCGGGGCTCCCGCTCCGCCCCCGGCACACGGGCGATGGAGTGGAGAGGAGTCCGCTGCGATGGACGGTGATTTCAGGACGAGTTTCGTACGTGAACCGGCGGCGCTGAAGAGCCACCCCGCCCTCGTCCTGAACGCGGACTACCGACCCCTCAGCTACTACCCCCTGTCCCTCTGGCCCTGGCAGGAGGCGATCAAGGCGGTCTGGCTCGACCGGGTCGACATCGTGGCCGAGTACGACGACTTCGTCCACTCGCCCTCGACCCGGATCCGAATACCCTCGGTCGTGGTCGTGAAGGATTTCGTGAAACCCCAGAAGCGCGTGGCCTTCACGCGCTTCAATCTTTTTCTGCGGGACGAATTCTGCTGCCAGTACTGCGGCGCCCGCGGCGACCTGACCTTCGACCACGTGGTCCCGCGCGCCCGCGGCGGCGTGACCAGCTGGGAGAACGTCGTCGCGGCCTGCGCCTCGTGCAACCTGCGCAAGGGCTCGCGCAGCCTGCGGCAGTCGGGCCTGTCGCTGCGCCGCCCGCCGCGCCAGCCGGGGGCCGAGGAGCTGCGGAACATGGGCCGCAAGTTCCCGCCCGGGTACCTGCACGACAGCTGGCTGGACTACCTCTACTGGGACGCCGAGCTCGAGGCCTAGGCGGCGCGGCCCCCGGGGTCGTCCTCCAGCAGCTCGACGCTGTATTTCGCCGTCAGGCCGTGGACCACGGTCGAGGCGAAGATGGTGAAGACGACCACCGCCCACAGGGCGCCCTCGTCGATGAATTCCACGTGCGTGGCGGCGTAGCCGAGGTAGTAGACCGAGCCGATCCCGCGCACCCCGTAGAAGGCGACGACCGCCCGCTCGCGCATCGGCCGGCCCGAGGGGATCAGGCCGACCAGCCCCGCCAGCGGGCGGACCAGCAGGATCAGCCCGAAGCCGATCACGGTGTGCGGCCAGGACAGGTGCCCCCAGAGCAGCGGCATGATGCCGCCAAGCAGCACGAGCAGGATCGCCGTGATCGCATGCTCCACGCTTTCGAGGAAGCCGTGCAGGCGGCCGTGGAAGGCGTGCCCGCTCTCGGCCCGGCGGCAGACCACGCCGGCGACGAAGGCGGCGATGAAGCCGTAGCCCTCGAGAAGTTCGACGAAACCGTAGGTGATGAAGACGCCCGCAAGAGCGATCACGCCGGGGCCCGACGCGGCGAGCGTGTTCCACGACGGCACGGCGAAGAGGATGCGCCCCAGCACCCAGCCGATGGCGGCGCCGAGCAGCACGCCGACGCCGATGCGGTAGGCCACGTCGATCGTCAGCCACTCGGCCAGCCACAGCGACGGCGCCGCCCCCCGCTCGGCGATCAGCAGGGCGAGGTAGACGAAGGGAAAGGCGAGGCCGTCGTTCAGTCCCGCCTCGGTGGTGAGGGCGAAGCGGGCCGGATGCTCGCGCCCCTCGAGCGGCGGGCCGACCTGAATGTCGCCCGCGAGGACCGGATCCGTCGGCGCAAGCACGGCGCCGAGGAGGATCGCGCCCGCGACGGTCATGCCGGCAAGGCTCCACCCCGCGAGGGCGATCGCGGCGATGGTGAGCGGCATCGTGATGGCCAGCAGGCCGATCGTCGGCCGCCAGATGCGCAGGCTCCCCAGCTCGTCGATGCGCAGGCCGGTGCCGAACAGGACGACGATCACCACGAGTTCGGCCGAGATCTCCCACAGGGCCGGATTCTCGGTCGGGTCGATCCCCGTGAAGAGCTGCGGCATGGCGAAGCCCATCAGCACCCCGAAGACCATCAGCAACGCCGTCGCCGCCGGCGCCCGGCGGAAGATCAGCCGCGGCAGCCAGTAGGACAACAGAAGTGCGGTCCCGAGGGCGAGCAGCAGGATGTGATAGGGGTCGAGACCGAAGAAGGCGCTGTCCATCCCTCCATGTGACCGCCCGCGGCCCCCCGGGCAAGGCGGAATCGGGCGCCTCTCGCTGGACTTGGCGCCGCCCGGACGGTATGCGCGCGGTGGTCCAGACAGGCGGGGGCACCATGGTTTCGCGCGTCATCCCGGTCGATCCGTTCGACCTCGTGATCTTCGGCGGCACCGGCGACCTCGCCCGGCGCAAGATCCTGCCCGGCCTGTTCCGCCGCTTCATCGCCGGCCAGATGCCCGAGGGCAGCCGCATCATCGGCGCCGCTCGGTCCGAGCATGACGACGCCGAGTACCGCGAGGTCGCCCGCGCCGCGATCGAGGAGTTCGGCGGCGAGGAGAAGAAGGACCCCGCGCTGCAGGACTTCCTGGGGCGGCTGCACTACGTCGCCATCGACGCCACCGGCGAGGGCGGCTGGTCGCAGCTGTCCGGGCTGATGCGCGACGGCGTGGTGCGGGCCTTCTACTTCTCGGTCGCGCCCTCGCTGTTCGGCCCGCTGGCCGAGCGGCTGCACCAGCACCGCATCGCGGACGGCGACAGTCGGATCGTGGTGGAGAAGCCCTTCGGCCGCGATCTGGAGAGCGCGAAGGCGCTGAACGCCACGCTCGCCAGCCACTTCGACGAGCGGCAGATCTACCGGATCGACCACTATCTCGGCAAGGAGACGGTGCAGAACCTGATGGCGATCCGCTTCGGCAACGTCCTGTTCGAGCCGCTGTGGAACTCGCACTATGTCGACCACATCCAGATCACCGTCGCCGAGACGGTGGGCGTCGGCGGCCGCGGCGCCTACTACGACAAGTCGGGCGCGATGCGGGACATGGTGCAGAACCATTTGATGCAGCTCCTCTGCCTGATCGCGATGGAGCCGCCGGCCCAGTTCGAGGCCGACGCGGTGCGCGACGAGAAGCTGAAGGTGATCCGCGCCCTGCAGCCGGTCGACGCGCACCACATCGTGCGCGGCCAGTACGACGCCGGCGAGGACAGCCCGTCCTACCGGCAGGATTCCGAGAATCCCCGCAGCTTCACCGAGAGCTTCGTCGCGATGCGGGTGATGATCGCCAACTGGCGTTGGGCGGGGGTGCCGTTTTACCTGCGCACCGGCAAGAAGCTGAAGGCGCGCTCGTCCGAGATCGCGGTCGTGTTCAAGGACCTCGGCCACTCGATGTTCGAGGGCGACGAGGCGCGGCACCGCAACATCCTGTCGATCCGGCTGCAGCCGAACGAGGGGATCGACCTGCAGGTGACGATCAAGGAGCCGGGGCCGGGCGGCATGCGCCTCGTCGACGTGCCGCTCGACATGACCTTCGCCGATGCGCTGGGGCCCGACGGCGAGGACGTGCCCGACGCCTACGAGCGGCTGATCATGGACGTGATCCGCGGCAACCAGACCCTGTTCATGCGCGGCGACGAGGTCGAGGCCGCCTGGGCCTGGACCGACCCCATCATCGAAGGGTGGGAGCGCCGGGCGGACGTGCCCAAGCTGTACGAGCAGGGCACCGGCGGGCCGGAGGACGCGCAGATGCTGATCCACCGCGACGGCCGCCGCTGGCGGGACATCAAGGGCTGAAGGACGCGCCGCCCCGGGCGAGCCGGGATCGTCACGCGCCTCGCGCCCCGGCCTTCGAGCGGGGCACGACGAGACTGGTTGCACGCTGGCCCAGCGAGGCCCCGGATCAGGTCCGGGGCGGGTGAGGCTCCGGCGACGGGTCTGCGAGTTTGTCGAGCCGGACGCTCCGCCCCGGCCTTGAGCCGGCGGCCCGGAGGACGCGCAGATGCTGATCCACCGCGACGGCCGCCGCTGGCGCGACATCAAGGGCTGAAGGACGCGCCGCCCCGGGCGAGCCGGGATTGTCACGCGCCTCGCGCCCCGGTCTTCGAGCCGGGGCCCCGACGAGATAGGTTGCACGCTGGCCCAGCGAGGCCCCGGATCAGGTCCGAGGCGGGTGGGGCTCCGGCGACGGGTCTGCGAGTTTGTCGAGCCGGACGCTCCGCCCCGGCCTTGAGCCGGGGCCTCCATGAACCTGGCCGACGCTAGGCCCGGATCAGATCCGGGGCGGGTGGGGCTCCGGCGACGGGTCTGCGAGTTTGTCGAGCCGGACGCTCCGCCCCGGCCTTGAGCCGGGGCCTCCATGAACCTGGCCGATGCTAGGCCCGGAACAGGTCCGGTGCGGGGGCGCCGCCGCCGGGCGAAAGCGTCGCGGCGGACGGAGCGGCGGTTCCCCGTCGGGCCTGCGCTGCTCCCTCCGCCCATCGGCGTGGGGGCTGACCGCCCGCGTCAGCCCGCCCGTGCCTGGTTGTGCTTGCGGGCCATGAACTCCTTGGCCGTCTCGACCGCCACCGCCGCGTCGCGGCAGTAGGCGTCGGCGCCGATCGCCTTGCCGAACTCCTCGTTCAGCGGCGCGCCGCCCACGAGCACGACGTAGTCGTCGCGGATGCCCTGCTCGACCATCGTGTCGATCACGACCTTCATGTAGGGCATCGTCGTCGTCAGCAGCGCCGACATGCCGAGGATGTCGGCGTCGTGCTCCTTCAGAGCGCCGAGATAGTTCTCGACCGGGTTGTTGATGCCGAGGTCGATGATCTCGAAGCCCGCGCCCTCCATCATCATGCCGACGAGGTTCTTGCCGATGTCGTGGATGTCGCCCTTCACGGTGCCGATCACCATCTTGCCGATGGTCCGGGCGCCGGTGTCGGCCAGCAGCGGCTTGAGGATCGCCATGCCGCCCTTCATCGCGTTCGCGGCGAGGAGCACCTCGGGGACGAACAGGATCCCGTCGCGGAAGTCGCGGCCGACGATGGTCATGCCGCCGACGAGCGCCTCGGTCAGGACGCGGTACGGCTCCCACCCGCGCTCGAGCAGGATGTTCACGCCCTCCTCGATCTCTTCCTTGAGACCGTCGTACAGGTCGTCGAACATCTGCTGGACGAGATCCTCGTCGTCGAGTTCGGAGAGGATGATCTCGTCGTTGTCGTCTGCCATGGCGGGGCGCCTTTGCTCGCAGGTGATCTGATCCCAGCCTGTGCGCCCGAACGCGTCATCGGTCTGGACGGATACCGACACTGCCTGCACCGCGACCGACGCCGGCGCAAATGAGAAATCCTCATGGTGTGCAGCCGCTTCTTTCAAGTGTTCTCTTTTCGTTCTAGAGTGCCCGTCATGCAGGACGCCCCGATTCCGATTCCGGCCGAGCGGCGCCGTGGCCGCGCCGCGGTGGACAATCCCGCCGTGCGCTTCGACCGGTTCACCACCGAGGCGGTGGACGACGGCTGGGGCCGGGACGAGGAGCTGCCGCCGATCCGCACCGAGGTGAGCGTGGAGAGGCCGCGCAAGATCATCACCCGCAACACCTCGCCCGACATCGGCTTCGACCGGTCGATCAATCCCTACCGGGGGTGCGAGCACGGCTGCATCTACTGCTTCGCCCGGCCGAGCCACGCCTTCCTCGGCCTGTCGCCCGGCCTCGACTTCGAGACCAAGCTGATCGCCCGGCCGGACGCGCCGAGGGTGCTGGAGGACGAGTTGCGGGCGAGGGGCTACGTGCCGCAGACCATCGCCATCGGCACCAACACCGACCCCTACCAGCCGATCGAGGGAGAGCGGCGGGTGATGCGCGGCGTGCTGGAGGTGCTGGCGGCGCACAGGCACCCGGTCTCGATCGTCACCAAGGGCACGCTGATCGAGCGCGACATCGACCTGCTGGCGCCGATGGCGGCGGAGGGGCTCGTGCGGGTCGGCATCTCGGTGACGACGTTGGACCCCAGGGTCTCGCGCGCGATGGAGCCGCGGGTGCCGGCGCCGGCGCGGCGGCTGGCGGCAATCCGGCGGCTGTCGGAGGCGGGGATCCCGGTGCGGGTCATGGTGTCGCCGGTGGTGCCGGCGCTCACGGACCACGAGACCGAGACGATCCTCGCCGCGGGACGCGACGCCGGGGCCGTCGTCGCCTCCGCCATCGTGCTGCGTCTGCCGCGCGAGGTGGCGGACCTGTTCCGCGACTGGCTGGAGGAGCATTTCCCCGACCGGGCGAAGAGGATCATGGGGCGGGTGCGCGAGCTGCATGGCGGGCGCGACTACGATCCCGAGTGGGGCAAGCGGATGACGGGGCAGGGGGAGTGGGCGCGGCTGTTCCGGCACCGCTTCGAGATCGCCTGCCGCCGCCTCGGCCTCGACCGCAAGCTGCCGCCGCTACGGTGCGACCTGTTCCGGGTGCCGCCCCGGGCGGGGGACCAGCTGTCGCTGTTCTGAGCGAAACCCACCGATGCCGGTCCCGGTGACTTTCGCCCACCCGAGACAAGTGTCCGCCCGGAACAGCCGCGCAAGCGGCCCGGGCAGCGTCTGGCCGCCCCCCGGCCAGACGCTTCCTCGCCACCTGCGAGACGCTTCAGGTCGTCCGGGAGAGGCGAGATAAAGCGCCCCCACCGCCGCGCCGGAGCGTCCGGCCGCGGCCAAACGCCGCCTTCGCGGTCGGCATCATCTCTGCCAGCCAGATGCGACCACCGGCTGCCCCTTCACACCGCCTCCGTCCCGCCGTATCGCCCCACCATGACCGACCGCTTCTCCTTCGCCCTGCACGCGACCGACGGTGCCGCACGCACCGGCGCCATCTCGACCCCCCGAGGCACGATCCGCACGCCCGCCTTCATGCCCGTCGGCACGGCCGCGACGGTGAAGGCGATGCTGCCGGACAGCGTGGCGGCGACGGGCGCCGATATCCTGCTCGGCAATACCTACCACCTGATGCTGCGCCCCGGGGCGGAGCGGGTGGCGCGCCTCGGCGGCCTGCACAGCTTCATGAACTGGGATAGGCCGATCCTCACCGACTCCGGCGGCTTCCAGGTGATGAGCCTGGCCGACCTGCGCCGGCTCACGGAGGAGGGCGTGACCTTCCGCAGTCACGTCGACGGCTCGAAGCATTTCCTCAGCCCCGAGACGTCGATGGAGATCCAGCGCCTGCTCGGCAGCGACATCGTGATGGCGTTCGACGAATGCCCGGCGCTGCCCGCGGACGAGGCGCGGGTGGCCGAGAGCATGCGCCTGTCGATGCGCTGGGCCGAGCGGTCGAAGGCGGCCTTCGGCGATCGCCCCGGCCACGCGCTCTTCGGCATCCAGCAGGGCGGCGTGACGCGCGAGCTGCGGCAGGAGAGCGCCGAGGCGCTGACGCGGATCGGCTTCGACGGCTACGCGGTGGGGGGGCTCGCCGTCGGCGAGGGGCAGGAGGCGATGTTCGGCGTGCTGGACTACGCGCCCGGCATGCTGCCGGCCGACCGCCCGCGCTACCTGATGGGCGTCGGCAAGCCGGACGACATCGTCGGCGCGGTGAAGCGCGGCATCGACATGATGGACTGCGTCCTGCCCAGCCGCTCGGGCCGGACCGGGCAGGCATGGACCAGACGCGGGCAGGTGAACCTGCGCAACGCCCGCCACGCCGACGATCCCCGCCCGCTGGACGAGGCCTGCACCTGCCCGGCCTGCCGCGGCTACTCCCGCGCCTACCTGCACCATGTGGTGAGGGCGAAGGAGATGATCGCCGGCATGCTGCTGACCTGGCACAACCTGCACTACTACCAGGAGTTGATGGCCGGGATGCGGGACGCCATCGCCGCCGGCCGGTTCGCCGCGTTCGAGGCGGAGTTCCACGCCGCCCGGGCGGCGGGAGACATCGAGCCGGTCTAGTTCGCCTGCAGTCGCTCCATCACCGCCATGATGTCGAGCGGCTCCTCGAAATCGTCGGGATCGGGCAGGTCCTGCAGGCGCGTGTTCATGACCCTCTGTCCCGCCGCGGCAGGAGCGGAGTGGCGGCGGTCGATCGGCGTGGCCTGCGGAGGCAGTCCGATTTCCCGCACCTGGACCGGCATCCGTTCGGCCCGGCGCGGCGCGGGGACAGGCTCCGCGGACATCCGCGTCAGGCGCCAGCGGCTGCGTCGCGACAGCGGCGTGGCGACGCGCCCGAGGTCGAGGCCGACCGCGTCGTCGAGCCACAACTCGAGCGCCGCGCCGAGGGTGAGTGCCTCGTGCGTCACCTCGCAGCCGACCCGCGTCTCGAAGGGCCCCGCGGCCGTCAGGCGCAGGACGTGCGTCGTCTCCTCCTCCGAGGGACGGGCGTCGGTCTCGAGGCGGTAGCGCACCTCGCCCGGTGGCTCGGCGCCGAGGACGGTCACGGTCGCCTCCGAGAACAGGCCGTCCGGCGTCGCGAAGCGGGTGTAGAGCGTCATGGGATCGTCCGGATCGGTGTCGTAGTCGAGCATCGTCCCGGTCCAGAAATCGTCCGGATGCCCTGCGCCGGGAACCAGCCTCTCCCACGCCGCGTGCAGCGGCAGTTCGGCGCGGAAGCTCGTGGTGCTGGTGACGGACACCCGCAGGGGACCGCGCCAGGACAGGCTGCCGTGCACTGCGTGCCAGAAGGTGACGCCGACGATGAGCGACAGGCCCGCGTAGACGTCGCCCGCCACCGGAAACGCCGCCGGGAGGGCCAGCCCGACCGCGGCGGCGTCCAGTCCGCGCCGCGCCCGCGGCGCGAACCGCAGGACGAGAACGGCGGCGACGTAGGCGACGGCGGCCAGGTAGATCGCCCAGACGGTGGGGCCGAGGCGCAGCAGCACCGCCAAGGCGACGGCGACGGCGACGAGGGCCAGTCGCCGCCCCTGTCGCGAGAGCGTGATCGGGCCGGTCATCGCCCCTCCTTGGTTCGGCGCCTCCCGCCGCCCGGGGGCCGGACGCGGATGCGTGCATTCCGAATGCCTTCGCAACTGATTGTGGCGGAGCGACGACCCCGTCCCGGCAATTTGGCGGATTACGCGCTTGCGGGCCGCGGGGCCGGACGGCAGACTGGCCGGCAGGTCTCGGGACGCTTGAAACGGGTCCACCGCGGTCCCAAGTCTTGGGCTCTGACGGGGGGACGGCCCAAGGGTTGCCAACAAGGGACCAGGCCGCCTTGCCATAGAACAAGGATGACGAGCATGGAACTCTCACAGCACTCCTCCTACCCGGTGCTCCCGCTGCGGGACATCGTGGTGTTTCCGCACATGATCGTGCCGCTCTTCGTGGGGCGCGAGAAATCGGTGCGGGCGCTCGAGGCTGTGATGGCGGACGACAAGCAGATCCTGCTGTCGAGCCAGATCGACCCCAGCCAGGACGACCCGGGCGAGGACGGCATCTACCGGTCCGGCGTGCTGGCGAACGTGCTGCAGCTGCTGAAACTGCCCGACGGCACCGTGAAGGTCCTCGTCGAGGGCAAGAGCCGCGTGCGCATGAAGAACCTCACCTCGAACGACCGCTTCTTCGAGGCGTCGGTCGAGACGCTGGACGAGACGATGGGCGACGAGGACATCGTCAAGGCCCTGGTCCGCTCGGTCGCGGCGGAGTTCGAGAAGTATGCCAAGGTCCGCAAGAACATCCCCGAAGAGGCGCTGTCGGCCGTCACCGAGACGACCGAACCGGCGCGGCTCGCCGACCTCGTCGCGGGTCACCTCGGGATCGACGTCAAGCAGAAGCAGGACCTGCTGGAGACGCTCTCCGTCGCCGAGCGGCTGGAGAAGGTCTACGGCCTGATGCAGGGCGAGATGTCGGTCCTGCAGGTCGAGAAGAAGATCAAGTCGCGCGTCAAGACCCAGATGGAGAAGACGCAGCGCGAGTACTACCTGAACGAACAGATGAAGGCGATCCAGCGCGAGCTGGGCGACGGCGAGGACGGCGCGTCCGAGGTCGCGGAGCTGGAGAAGCGCATCAACGAGACGCAGCTTTCCAAGGAGGCGCGCGAGAAGGCCGAGGCCGAGCTGAAGAAGCTGAAGTCGATGTCCCCGATGTCGGCCGAGGCCACGGTCGTTCGCAACTACCTCGACTGGCTGCTGGGCGTGCCGTGGGGCACCAAGTCGCGCACCAAGAAGAACCTCGCGGGCGCCGAGAAGGTGCTCGACGCCGACCACTACGGCCTCGAGAAGGTCAAGGAGCGGATCGTCGAGTATCTCGCCGTGCAGCAGCGGTCGGCCAAGCTGAAGGGGCCGATCATGTGCCTCGTCGGCCCGCCCGGCGTCGGCAAGACCTCTCTCGGCAAGTCGGTCGCCAAGGCCACGGGGCGCGAGTTCATCCGTATCTCGCTGGGCGGCGTGCGCGATGAATCCGAGATCCGCGGCCACCGCCGGACCTACATCGGCTCCATGCCCGGCAAGATCATCCAGGCGCTGAAGAAGGCGAAGACGACGAACCCGCTCATCCTGCTCGACGAGATCGACAAGATGGGACAGGACTTCCGGGGCGACCCGGCGTCGGCGATGCTGGAAGTCCTGGACCCCGAGCAGAACGGGACCTTCGTCGATCACTACCTCGAGGTGGAGTACGACCTCTCCAACGTGATGTTCATCACGACGGCGAACTCGTACAACATGCCGGGGCCGCTGCTCGACCGGATGGAGATCATCCCGCTCGCCGGCTACACCGAGGACGAGAAGCTCGAGATCGCGCGCCAGCACCTGCTGCCCAAGCAGCTCAAGAACAACGGGCTGCGCGCCAAGGAATTCTCGATGGGCGACGACGCCCTGCTCGAGATCGTCCGCACCTACACCCGCGAGGCGGGCGTGCGGAACCTCGAGCGCGAGATCTCCAAGGTGGGCCGGAAGGCGGTCACCAAGCTGATCAAGAAGGAGACGACCCGCGTCGAGGTGACGAAGGACAACCTCTCCGACTTCCTCGGGGTGCCGCGTTTCCGCTACGGTCTGGCCGAGAAGGAGGACCAGGTCGGCGTCGTTACCGGCCTCGCCTGGACGTCCGTGGGCGGCGAAATCCTCTCGATCGAGGCGCTGCGCCTGCCCGGCAAAGGCCGGATGAAGACGACCGGCAAGCTGGGCGACGTGATGAAGGAATCGATCGACGCGGCGTCCAGCTACGTCCGCTCGATCGCGCCCACCATCGGGGTGAAGCCGCCGCGGTTCGAGAAGTGGGACATCCACGTCCACGTGCCCGACGGCGCCACGCCCAAGGACGGCCCGTCGGCCGGCCTGGCGATGGTGACCGCCATCGTCTCGGTCCTGACCGGCATCCCGGTCCGGAAGGACATCGCGATGACCGGCGAGGTCACGCTGCGCGGCAACGCCAGCGCCATCGGCGGCCTGAAGGAGAAGCTGCTCGCGGCGCTGCGCGCCGGGGTCAAGACGGTGCTGATCCCGCAGGAGAACGAGAAGGACCTGCCGGAGATCCCGGACAACGTGAAGGAGGGGCTGGAGATCATCCCCGTCACCCACGTCTCCGAGGTGCTGAAGCTCGCCCTCGTCCGCCAGCCCGAGGCGGTGGACTGGGACGAGGAGGCCGAGGACGCCGCAGCGGCGGCCAAGGCGCTGCAGACCGGCGACGGGCCCGGCGCGACGGCGCACTGACGCCCGCCGCGCAGGCGACATAAGACGGAGAAGGGCGCGCCACTGCGGCGCGCCCTTTTCGTATGCCGTCGTGAGGGCGTCCCCCGATCAGCCCCCGACGCCTTCGTCGTCGTCGCTGTCGTCGCCAGACACCGCGAGCGCGATGAGGCCGGCGACGAGCACCGCCGGGATCACCCAGCCGGGCAACGACCCCCGCGGCGCCGGCGGCTCGACGATGACGGCGGGCGGTGCCTCGACAATCTCGTCGGCGAAGCCACCGGCGCCGGCGGGGCCGGCCAGCGACAGGGCCAAGGCTCCTGCCGCGATGAGGGAGGTCCGGATCATTGCAATCTCCTGTGTCCAATGTCCTAGCGTCAACGTGCGCAGCCTCCGCCCGCCGGGCCCTGTCTGTCAAGGGATCCGGCATCGTGGGATTCCCGACACGGCGCCGCCGGCCGCGTCGCCTCGCGGCCCACGCGACCGTATGGGGAAGGTTCCGCTCCTGCTACACCGGTGGCGCAGCAGGAGGTTCCGATGGCGAAATCCAGGCCGACCTTCACCATCGCGTCGTCCGGCGGATCGCCGGTCGGGGACTCCTCCTCGGCGGACGACGCCCCTGCATTACAACCTTCGGAGCTGCGGATCGGGGAGTTCGCGGAGCGCATTGCCGATCGAACGGGAATGCGCCGCGCCGACGCTCGCGCCGCCGCGTCGGCGGCCCTCGAGGTGCTGGGCGACGCGCTGCGGAGCGGCGAGGAGATGCGCCTGACCGGTCTCGGCAAGATCAGGATCGTCGGCAGCAAGGCGGGGGAGAAGCGTCGCGTCCTTACCGTGAAAGTCATCATGGACGCCGCCAAGGACCCTCTTGCAGACCCCGGCGAGGACGTTTAAGGCCTCGCCCGACGGGTGATTAGCTCAGTGGTAGAGCGCTTCGTTCACATCGAAGATGTCGGGAGTTCGAATCTCTCATCACCCACCAGCCTTCCGCCGTTCGCGCCGCATCTCATCGTTGCACTGGACCGCGCGTCTGCGGGGCAGGTCCGGCCCGGGCCGCGGATGACCGGGCGGTCTAGCGCTTCAGCATCCGGATGGCCGGCGCCACCGCGGCCGCGATCATCTCGGACGTCGATGTCTCGACCTCGACGGCAGCGGCCTCGATCGCCTCGTTCCAGATCAGGTCGCGTTCATCGAGCAGGAGGTGCATCGTGAGGTACGCATTGACGCCCAGCCGCCCCGCTGCCTTCGGTTCGCCGCTCGTCGTGGCGATCGCCCGGAGGGTGATGCGGAGCTTCTCAGCCAGGGCTTCGACGCTTTCCCGATCCGTCGTGGCCATATCCGCGTCCTGCTCCGCAATGCACGCTTGCCTACCTAATCGAGGTCGAAGGCAATTTGTCCATCTTGAATGCCTTATGTTCCGCGACGGCAGCCTCTGCACCCGATCGGTGGTGCGCAGCCGCGACACTCTTGCGCCGTCTCACGCCACCCTCATCCAGCCGGCGCGCCGCGGTCGCATCGAAGGTGTCGGTGCAACGCCCGGCGTTGTCCGGCCGTCACGCCCGCTTGACCGGAAAACGAGCCGCCGGTGCTCCTGACGCCCCCGGATCTTTACGTCGTCCGCCACGGCGAGACCGAGTGGAACCGCATCGGCCGCTGGCAGGGACCTCTCGACAGTGCGCTCACCCCGCGGGGCGAGGCGCAGGCACGGGCAATGGGGCGGCTGCTGGCGGAGATGGGAGTGACGCCCGCGACCCATCGCTTCGACGTCAGCCCGCAGGGGCGCGCGCGGCGGACGGCGGAACTGATCCTGAATGGCGCCGGGGAGGCGCGCGTGGACGACCGCCTGCGCGAGATCGGCGTGGGCGCGTGGGCCGGTCGCAACCGCGAGGAGATCCGCGTCGAGGCGGGGCTGGGGCCGGACGCCCACTTCCTCGCCCTCTACGAAGCCGCGCCGGGGGGCGAGCCGTTCGAAGCGCTGCTCGCGCGGGTGACGGAGTATCTGAAAGGCCTCGACCGACCGACCGTCGCGATCACGCACGGCGTCACATCGCGGTTCCTGCGGACGGCCGCGCTGGGTCTGGGTCTGGATCGCGTCGCCGAGGTGCCGGGCGGGCAGGGGGTGATCCACCATGTCGCGGGCGGGGCGCACCGGACGCTGGACGCGGGCGAGCCGGGGGACGCCGCTTGATGGGCCGCGGTCCTTCGGCTATGGGACCGGACCGGGCGCGGGTGGTTAGCTCAGCTGGTAGAGCGTCTCGTTTACACCGAGGATGTCGGGGGTTCGAGCCCCTCACCACCCACCAGCCCGGCCGCTCCGCACCTTCACTGTGCGCCCCGCGGCGCTTCCCGCCGCCGCCGGACCGTCCTAGCTTCATCCCGCAGCAAGGAGGCTGGAGACATGAGCTGGAACCCCGCCCTCGATCCCGACTGCCCGACCGGCGACGCGGTCGACGCGATCGAGACCCTGATCGTCCCCCGCGCCCGTGACCTCGGCGGGTTCGAGGTGCGGCGCGCGCTGCCGGCGCCCGCGCGGCAGATGGTGGGGCCGTTCATCTTCTTCGACCAGATGGGCCCGGCGGAGTTCCTGACCGGGCAAGGAATCGACGTGCGTCCCCACCCGCATATCGGGCTGGCGACGGTCACCTACCTGCACCGCGGCCGGATGCACCACCGCGACAGTCTCGGCACCGACGCCTGGATCGAACCGGGGGCGGTGAACCTGATGACGGCCGGGCAGGGGATCACCCACTCCGAGCGGACCGACGGCGAGATGCGCCAGCGCCCGTCCGGGCTGTTCGGCATCCAGACCTGGCTCGCCCTGCCGGACGAGCGCGAGGACGACCCCGCGGCCTTCGTCCATGCCGGCGCGGACGAGCTGCCGGTGCTGGAGGGCGAGGGCAAGGAGGTGCGGCTGATCCTCGGCACCGGCTGGGGCGCGGCGGCGCCGGTCCCGGTGCCGACGGAGCTGGTCTACGCCGACGCCACGCTCGCCCCCGGCGCGCGGCTGCCGCTGCCGGACGAGCACGAGGATCGCGGCATCTACGTTCTGGAGGGCGAGGTGACGGTCGCGGGCGAGACCTACCCGGCCGGCCGGATGATGGTGTTCCGCCCCGGCGACCGCATCTCGGTCACCGCCGGGCCGCGGGGCGCTCGGTTGATGGTCCTGGGCGGTGCAACCCTGAACGGACCGCGCTACATCTGGTGGAACTTCGTCGCCTCCTCGAAGGAGCGGATCGAGGCCGCCAAGGAGGCATGGCGCGAGGGCGACTGGGAACACGGGCGCTTCCAGCTGCCGCCAGGCGACGCGTCCGAATTCATCCCCCTGCCCGAGAGGTGACGTTCTCCGACATGACACTGCACCAGACTCCGATCCGCGAGGCCGCCGAGGCGGACATGCCCGAGATAGCCGCCCTGAACGTGGCGAGCTGGCGCAGCGCGTACGCCGACCTGTTGCCGGCCGACTACCTGGGCGAGCCGGTGGAGCGGTTCCTCGCCGCCCGCTTCGGCGCGCTGCCGCAGACCGGGTTCATCCTGCTGCACGGGGGGCCGGGCGACCTTCAGGGATTCCTCTACGTGGAGCCGGGCGGCGGCAACCGCGGCGGGCTGGACCTGCCCGTCGGGTTCGTCCGCGCCTTCCACGTCCGGCCGGACCTGAAGGGCCGGGGCATCGGCCGCGCCCTGTTCGGCGCCGCCTGCGCGCGGCTGTCGGCAGGCGGCGGGCATGGGCTCTGGCTGGAGGTCGCGGAGGAGAACCACGACGCCCGCGCCGCCTATGCCGCCCTCGGCGGGGTCGATGGCGGGCCGTTCGAGGACGAGATCGACGGCATGCCGGTGATCGCCCGGAGGATCGTCTGGCGGTGGTGAGAAATTCGTCGGGAAATCGTCGCGGGGGCGCTTGACCTCCCCGGCGGGGGGCCATAAACGACGCCTCACGCGCGGTTGTAGCTCAGTTGGTTAGAGTACCGGCCTGTCACGCCGGGGGTCGCGGGTTCGAGCCCCGTCAACCGCGCCACTTCCCTTCCGACCGATCCAGCGGAGCGCCCTTGCGGGCGCACGCGATCGTTCGGGGGGCGCTGCCCCCCGTCCCGCTGACGCGGGACTCCCCCGGGAATATTTATGGCTCGATGAGAGGGGCAGCTTGACAGCGCCGGCCCCCCGGTGCCCGGTGCCGGGCATGGAGCCGAGGCCTCACATCGACGCGTTCGGGGCGATCGCGCTCACGTCCTTCTCGGCGCTGCTGGCCTTCAACCAGGTCGTCATCAAGGTCACGAACGGCGGGCTGCAGCCGGTGTTCTTCGCCGGGCTGCGCTCGGCCGGGGCGGTGCTGTGCCTGCTGCTGTGGCTGCGGCTGCGGCGCGTGCCGGTCGAGTTCGGCGGGCGGCGGGTGGCGCTGTACGGGGTGCTGACGGGCACGGTGTTCGCGCTGGAGTTCCTGTGCCTGTTCGTGGCGCTCGACCTCACCACGGTCAGCCGGTCGGCGATCATCTTCTACTCGATGCCCGTCTGGATGGCGCTGATGGCGCATGTCTTCGTCCCCGGCGACCGGATCACATCGCGCAAGGGCCTCGGCCTTCTGGTCGCGATGGCCGGCGTCGCGGTCGCGTTCGCGGGCCGGCGGGGCGGAGAGGCGTCGCTGGCGGGGGATCTCGCCGCGCTCGGCGGGGCGGTGGGCTGGGCGGCGACGGGGCTGCTGGCGAAGGCGTCGCCGTTGCGGACCGTCCGGCCGGAGATGCAGCTGATGTGGCAGGTCCTGGTCTCGGCGCCGATCCTGCTGCTGCTGGCGCCGCTGTTCGGGCCGCTGGTGCGGGATCTCGCGCCGATCCACCTGTGGGGTCTGGCCTTCCAGATCGTCGTCGTGGTGACGGCGGGCTTCGTCTTCTGGCTGTGGCTTCTGTCGATCTACCCCGCGTCCGGGGTCGCGTCCTTCTCGTTCCTGTCGCCCGTCCTCGCCGTCGCGCTCGGTTGGGCGCTGCTGGGCGAGGAGGTGGGGCCAACGCTGGCGCTGGCCCTCCTCCTCGTCGCTGCAGGGCTCGTGCTGATCAACCGGCCCCCGCGTCCTGCCGTCCGTCAGGCGTAGGCGGGCGCGCGACGCGCGGCATCGACGCTGAAGGCGCCGGGGCCGGCGAAGACCAGGTACAGGAACACGAACGAGAACAGGATCGACGCGTCGCCGCCGTTCAGGGCCGGGTAGAAGTTCTGCGACGCATGGGCGAGGAAGTAGGCGACGGCCATCATGCCGGATAGCAGGAATGCGACCGGCCGGGTGAACAGGCCGATGATGATGAGGACGCCGCCCACCACCTCGAGGATGCCGGCGGGCCAGAAGAGCGGGCCGAGCATGCCCTGCATCCCCTCGGGGAGCGGCGGCAGCGAGAACAGCTTCTGCGTGCCGTGGTGCAGGAACAGAAGGCCGGTGACGACGCGCAGGAGCGCGAGGGCGTTGGGCTGGTGGCGGGTGAGGGTGTCGATCATGGCGTGGTCTTCTTCGATTGCGTGTCTGACTGCGCCGAAGATGGGCCATGTTCGGCCAGCGAGCAAAGACGGAGAAATCGCGCGCCCCATGTGCGCCGGTGCAGGTCAGGTTCCGCAGAAGGTCCGGGTGACCCGCTCGGCGTCGGTGGGCGGCACGGTGAAGGGCGGGCCCGGATCGTCGAAGGGGCGGGTCACCGCCGCCAACATCCGCTCGAACGGCGCGACGTCCTCCGCCGTGGCCGCGGCGATCGCCGCCTCGATGAGGTGGGTCCGGGGGATGACCTTCGGGTTGGTCCGCGCCATCAGGGCGAGGTCGGGCCGGCGGGCCTGCCAGCGTTCGTCCCAAGCGGCGAAGGCGTCCCGGTCGGTGAACTGGTCCCGCGCCGCTGGCGTGCCGAGGGCGCCGAAGGCGTTGGTGAAGTCCGCGCCGTCGGTGGCCATGAGCGTCAGCAGCTCCTCGATCAGCGGCCGGTCGTCGGGGCCCGCGTCGGCGAGGCCCAGCTTGGCGCCGAACTCCTCCAGCCAGGCGGCCTGGTAGAGGTCGGCGAAGCGGTCGAGGGAGGCGGTGAACCGCTCCACCGCCGCGTCGTGGTCGTCCATCAGCGGCACCAGCGACGAGGCGAACTGCGCGAGGTTCCACAAACCGATCTGCGGCTGGTTCTGGTAGGCGTAGCGGCCGAACTGGTCGATCGACGAGAACACCGTCGCCGGGTGGTAGACGTCCATGAAGGCGCAGGGGCCGTAGTCGATCGTCTCGCCCGAGATCGCCATGTTGTCGGTGTTCATCACGCCGTGGACGAAGCCGAGGCTCATCCATCTCGCGATCAGCCGGGCCTGTGCGGCGACGACGCCGTCGAGCAGGCCGGGGATGCCGTCGGCCTCCGGATAGTGGCGCGCACGCGCATGCTCGGCCAGCGCGGCGAGGGCGTCCCGGTCGCCCTTCGCGGCGAACAGCTGGAAGGTGCCGACGCGGATGTGGCTCTGCGCCACGCGGGTCAGGATCGCGCCGGGCAGGGGGGCCTCGCGGACCACCGTCTCGCCCGTCGCGACGGCCGCCAGGGCACGGGTGGTCGGGACGCCCATCGCCGCCATCGCCTCGGAGCAGAGATATTCCCGCAGCACCGGCCCCAGCCACGCCCGGCCGTCGCCCATCCGGGAATAGGGGGTGCGGCCGGATCCCTTGAGCTGGATGTCGCGCCGCACCCCATCGGTACCCACCACCTCGCCCAGCAGCAGCGCGCGGCCGTCGCCGAGGCCTGGGTTCCAGTTGCCGAACTGGTGGCCCGCATAGGCCTGCGCCAGCGGCGCGGCGCCGTCGGGCACGGCGTTGCCGGCGAGGGCGGCCACACCCTCGTCCGAGCGCAACGCGGCGGGGTCGAGGCGGAGCAGCCGGGCGAGGTCCTCGTTCAGCGCGATCAGCCGCGGCGCCGCGACCGGCTGGGGCGGCTGGCGGGTGAAGAGCGCCTCGGGCAGGCGGGCGTAGCTGTTGTCGAAGGGGACGTGAAGGGTCATGTCACGGACTTAGGTCGGCGAGGGGCCCTTCGCCAGTCAGAGGACCCGCGTCATCAGGCAGTGCCGCTCGCGCAGGGCGAAGCCAGCGCGCCGGTACAGGCGGTGCGCCTCCGGCGCGTCGCGGTCGGCCTCGAGGTGGATCGCCTTCACGTCGGCGGCGGCGAGGCGGGTGGACAGGGCCTGCAGCACCTCGGTGGCGATGCCGCGGCCGCGGACCGAGGGGCGGATCCAGATCTCGTCGATCCAGGCCTCCATCCCGCCGAGTTCGATTCCCCAGCCGAGCGTCACGACAACGTAGCCGATCGGCGCCGAGCGCGGCCCCAGCAGGTAGACCATGCCGTAGGGCGACCCCTGCAGCAGCGGCGCTACCGCCGCCCCGCGCCCCTCGTCCGGCAGGCCGAACTCCGCGGCGAACCGGGCGAGGAGGGGTGCCAGCCGGTCCGCGTCGTCCGGGCCGCAGAGGTGCAGGGCGGTGCTCACAACCGTCCCAGCCGCTCGGTCAGCAGCGCGTAGAAGCCGTCGGCGTCGAGGTCGCCGACGAAGGTCGCGTTCCTCGGGCGGTCGGTCACGCCCCACCAGTCCGCGACGGTCATGCCGCGGGTGAGGTCCGAGACCGTCTCGATCTCCACGTTCACGTGCCGGCCGGTGAAGAGGTCGGGGCGCAGCAGGTACGCGATCACCGTTGGGTCATGCAGCGGCGCGCCTTCGGAGCCGTACTTCTCCTTGTCGAACCGCTCGAAGAAGCCGGTCCAGCCGGCCACGGCGTCGCCGACCGGGGTGCCGAGGGCGCGGATGGCGTCGACGCGGGCGCGGGTGGTCAGCGCCTTGTGGGTGACGTCGAGCGGCATGACCGTCAGCGGCACGCCGGAGCGGAACACGACGTCCGCCGCCTCGGGATCGACGTAGATGTTGAACTCCGCCGCCGGGGTGATGTTGCCCACCTCGAAGTAGGCGCCGCCCATCAGGACGATGCCGGCGAGGCGGGCGGCGATGTCGGGGGCGCGGGTCAGGGCGGTGCCGATGTTCGTCAGTGGGCCGAGGGGACAGAGCGTGACGGCGCCCTCGGGGCGGGCGCGGACGGTCTCGACGATCCAGTCGACGGCGTGGGCGTCCTGCAGCGGCATCGTCGGCTCCGGCAGGTCGGCGCCGTCGAGGCCTGTGGTGCCGTGCACGTGCTCGGCGGTGACGAGCGTGCGGCCCATCGGACGGTCGCAGCCGGCGAAGACGGGCACGTCGGTCCGTCCCGCCAGCTCGCACACCACGCGGGCGTTTCGGGCCGTCAGCTCCAGGGGTACGTTGCCGGCGACCGCGGTGATGCCGAGGACCTCCAGTTCGGGCGAGGCGAGGGCGAGGAGGATTGCGACCGCGTCGTCCTGTCCGGGGTCGGTGTCGATCACGATCTGGCGGGGCATGGGGCGTCCTTCTGTCGCTGTGCGGCGGACGTAACCCGAGCGGCGCGGGGGAATCCAGCGCCGCGGGCGATGGTCCGCCGAGGCCGCGGCGGCATGCCCGACGAGGGCGAGCTGGCCGCCGCGGTCGAGGCGGGCACGATCGCTCCGATGGAGTGACGGCTCCGGGGTGGCCGGCTCTCCGGCAGCCGCCCCGCGAGACCCCGCGGAGCCGCCGCGCACGGTGAACCTGCGAGGTGATCCATGACGATCGCGACTGTTCGAACCCGTCCCGGGCCCGACCCGGCAACTGTAACCTCAGGGGTTGGCTGTCGCGTAGTCCTTGGCGTCGCGGAGCATGGCGTTGAGGACGGTGAGGAGCTTGCGTGCGACGGCGATGATGGCCTGCTTGGGACGCTTTCCGGCGGCCTCGAGGCGGGCGCGGAAGGCGGCGAAGGCAGGGTCCCGGCGCGAGGCCTGCAGGCCGGCGAGG
>NZ_KB902276.1 GCF_000379485.1 Wenxinia marina DSM 24838 | reverse complement strand
GATCCGCTCGCTGCTCTACCTCGCCGGCCTGCAGGCCTCGCGCCGGGACCCTGCCTTCGCCGCCTTCCGCGCCCGCCTCGAGGCCGCCGGAAAGCGTCCCAAGCAGGCCATCATCGCCGTCGCACGCAAGCTCCTCACCGTCCTCAACGCCATGCTCCGCGACGCCAAGGACTACGCGACAGCCAACCCCTGAGGTTACAGTTGCCGGTTCAGGCCCGGGACGCGCAGTCGGCTGCCCCCACGCCCCCGGCCCCCGCACGCCCCGCCGGGTCAGGCCCGGGACGCGGAAGCCCTTGGGCAGACGCCTGCCCCCTCCTCCACCCGCCCCGGCCTCCGAGCCGGTTCGCGGAAGACGGCGCGAGGTCCCGGGCAAGCCCGGGACGGGGAGGATCTTGCGCGCTCGGCAGCGGGGCCGCTCACGCCGGGTCCAGAGCCCGTCCCAGACGATTAAGCCGCGCCTTCTTCAGCAGCCGGCGCACTGTCCAGGCCTCGCCCGACAGCGCCCGCGCCTTCTCCACCACCTGTTCGGCCACCCTCTGCACCACCTCCGGCTCCCGGGCCCACAGGTCGCGCAGGAACCCGTCCGGGTCGAGCCGCACCAGCCCCTCGGCCGCCAGCGCGTCCTTGGGGAAGTCCTGCGCGTTCTGCGTCAGGATCGCATCGCACGAACCGTGGATCGCCGCCGCCAGCACATGCACGTCGTCCGGGTCCGGCAGCCACAGCCGGCCCTCCCGCCCCTCCCACCCGCGCACCCGCGCGTCCGGAAACGCCAGCGACAGCGCCGCGATCTCGCCCCGCGCCACGGCCTCCGCCTCCGGCCCGAGGCGGCGGGTGGCGCGCGCCCATTCCTCCTCGATCCGTTCGGTCCAGCGCGCCTGGAACAGGCCGGCGGCGGCGCAGCCGAGGACGATCTCGCGCATGACGGTGGGATAGAGGACGTTCGCGTCGATCAGGACGCGCATCAGAGGCGGAAGGCCAGCGCCTTGAGGTAGCCCGACTCGGCGAGGTGCGGCAGCACCGGGTGGTCCGGGCCCGCGAAGCCCGTCCAGACGATCTGCCCCCGGCGGCCCGCCTTGCCGATGCCGCGGGCGCAGGCGCCGCGGAATTTCGCCAGATCGGCGGCGTGGGAGCAGGAGCAGAGGACGAGGTAGCCCCCCTCCTCCACCAGCGGCGCGGCGAGGCGCGCGATCCGCTCGTAGGCCCGCAGACCGGCCTCCAGCGCGGACTTCGACGGCGCGAAGGCCGGCGGATCGCAGACGACGAGGCCGAAGGCCGGCCCTTCCGGCGCCAGCGCCGCCAGCGTGTCGAACGCATCTCCCTGCCGCGTGTCGAAGTCCGCCGCCCGGCCCATCGCCTCGGCGCCCTTCGTCGCCAGCCCCAACGCGGCGGCGGAGCTGTCCACTGCAGTCACGTCCCGCGCCCCGCCCGCCAGCGCGGCGAGGCCGAAACCGCCGACGTGGGAGAAGACGTCGAGGACGCGGGCGTCCCTGGCGAGGCTGGCGGCGAAGGCGTGGTTCGGCCGCTGGTCGTAGAACAGCCCCGTCTTCTGCCCGCCGAGGAGGTCGGCGAAGTAGACCGCGCCGTTCATCTCCACCCGCACCGGCCCGTCCGGCGCCGGGCCGCGGATGACGACCGTCTCCTCGTCCAGCCCCTCCAGCGTCCGCGACCGGCCGGACGCGTTCTTGACGACGGTGGTCACGCCGCAGACCTCCGCCAGCGCCTCCGCGATCTCGGGCAGCGCGGTCTCGGTCCAGGCGGCGTTCGGCTGCACCACGGCGGCGTCGCCGAACCGGTCGATCACGAGGCCCGGCAGGCCGTCCGCCTCGGCATGGACGAGGCGGTAGAAGGGCGCGTCGTACAACCTCTCCCGGTGATCCCGCGCCCGCGCCAGCCGCGCGCGCAGCCAGCCGCCGTCGATCCGCGCCTCGGGGTCGCCGTCCAGCACCCGCGCGGCGATCCTGCTGGCGGTGTTGACGGTCACGACCGCCATCGGCCGCCGCTCGGCATCCTCCAGCACCGCCAGCGCCCCGGCAGGCAGGCCCTTCGTCCGGCGGTCGAGGACCAGCTCGTTGGCGTAGACCCAAGGAAAGCCGTGGCGGATCGCCCGCGCCTCGGCTTTCGGCATCAGGCGGACGGTCGGATAGGGCTGGGGCGGAAAGGGCGGCTGCATGGCCCGCCTTTAGGACGTTCCGCGGGCGGGCGGAAGCCTCGGCGCCGCCCCCTCAACCGGCACGCGTTTCCGATAGCGCTAACGGTTGTCGCTCCTCCCGTGCCCGTGCTAGAGCGGCTGCGACGCGGCCCTGCCCCCGGAGGACCCGATGAGTCTGCACCCCCGCCTGAACGACGTCACCCAGAGGATCGTGGAGCGCAGCGCGCCGCTGCGCACCGCCTATCTCGATCGGATGGCCCGCGCCGCCGCCGAAGGGCCGCGCCGGGCGCACCTCGCCTGCGGCAACCAGGCCCACGCCTACGCCGCGATGGGCGAGGACAAGGCGGCGCTGGCCGACGGCCGCGCCCCGAACCTCGGCATCATCACCGCCTACAACGACATGCTGTCCGCGCATCAGCCGTTCGAGCGCTATCCCGAGCTGATCCGCCAAGCCGCCCGCGCGACCGGCGCCACGGCGCAGGTCGCGGGCGGCGTGCCCGCCATGTGCGACGGCGTCACCCAGGGGCAGACCGGGATGGAGCTGTCGCTTTTCTCCCGCGACGTCATCGCGCTCGCCGCCGCCGTCGGCCTGTCGCACAACGCCTTCGACGCCGCGTTGTGGCTTGGCGTCTGCGACAAGATCGTCCCCGGCCTCGTCATGGCCGCGGCGACCTTCGGCTACATCCCGAGCGTCTTCCTCCCCGCCGGTCCGATGACCTCCGGCCTGCCCAACGACGAGAAGTCCAGGGTCCGGCAGAAGTTCGCCGCCGGCGAGGTGGGACGCGACGCGCTGATGGAGGCCGAGATGGCCTCCTACCACGGCCCCGGCACCTGCACCTTCTACGGCACCGCGAACTCCAACCAGATGCTGATGGAGTTCATGGGCCTGCACCTGCCCGGCGCCTCCTTCGTGAACCCGAACACGCCGCTGCGCGACGCGCTGACCGTCGCCGGGACCGAGCGGGCGGCGGAGATCACGGCCCTCGGCAACGACTATCGCCCGGTCAGCGAGATCCTCGACGAGAAGGCGTTCGTGAACGGCATCGTCGGGCTGATGGCGACGGGCGGATCGACGAACCTGGTGCTGCACCTGCCGGCGATGGCGCGGGCGGCGGGCGTGGTCCTCGACCTCGAGGACTTCGCCGAGATCAGCGCGGTCGTGCCGCTGATGGCCAAGGTCTACCCCAACGGCCTCGCCGACGTGAACCACTTCCACGCCGCCGGCGGGCTCGGCTACATGATCGGAGAGCTGCTGTCGGAGGGCCTGCTGCACGACGACGTCAAGACCGTCGCGGGCGACGGCCTCGCCCGCTACACGCAGGAGCCGAAGCTGAAGGACGGCCGCATTACTTACGAGGACGGCGCCGGAGTCAGCCAGAACGACAAGATTTTGCGCCCCGCCGCGGACCCGTTCCAGAAGACCGGCGGCCTCGTCCAGCTGACCGGCAATCTCGGCCGCGGGGTCATCAAGGTCTCGGCCGTCGCGCCCGAGCGGCACGTGATCGAGGCGCCGGTCCGCATCTTCCATGAGCAGGAGGACGTGAAGGCCGCCTTCCGCCGGGGCGAGTTCACCTCGGACTGCGTGGTCGTCGTCCGCTTCCAGGGGCCGAAGTCGAACGGCATGCCCGAGCTGCACTCGCTGACGCCGACGCTCGCGGTGCTGCAGGACCGGGGGCTGAAGGTGGCGCTTGTCACCGACGGGCGGATGTCGGGCGCGTCGGGCAAGGTGCCGGCGGCGATCCACGTCTCGCCCGAGGCGGCGGACGGCGGGCCGCTGGCGTACCTGCGCGACGGCGACGTGGTGCGCCTGGACGCGACGCGCGGCACGCTGGAGACGACGGCCGACTTGTCGGGCCGCGAGCCGGCGACGCCGGACCTGACCGGCAACGGCACCGGCGTCGGGCGCGAGCTGTTCGAGGTGTTCCGCCAGAACGTCGGCCTCAGTTCGGCCGGCGCGGCGGTTGTGGTCTGAGAGGATGGCGTCGTGCGGGGAGGGAAATGCCGTACCACTCGTCGACCGCTACCCTTCGCCCTGCCCCGCCGACCCTTGCCTTGTGACTCGAAACCCGCCGCGCGTCGTTAACATTTCTTAATCCGGAGCCGCTTCCTTGACCCCAGAACATGCCTCCCAGCTGAACGCCGAACTCTGCGGCCTCGCCCCGGTCATCCCCGTCCTCGTCGTCTCGGACGCATCCTCGGCCGCCGACCTCGCCCGCGCGCTCGTCGCGGGCGGTCTGCCCGCCCTGGAGGTGACGCTGCGCACACCCGCCGCGCTGGACGCGATCCGCGAGATGGCGACGGTCGAAGGCGGGGTCGTCGGCGCTGGCACGCTGATGTCCGAGAAGGACGTCGAGGCGGCGAAGGAGGCGGGCGCGACCTTCGGCGTCTCGCCGGGCGCGACCGACCGCATCCTCGACGCGGCCGAGGCCAACGACCTGCCGCTGCTGCCGGGCGCGGCCACCCCGTCCGAGGTGATGCGCCTGCTGGAGCGGGGCTACTCGGTGATGAAGTTCTTCCCCGCCGAGGTGAACGGCGGCGTGCCGGCCCTGAAGGCCATCGGCGCACCGATCCCGCAGGTGCGGTTCTGCCCCACGGGCGGCATCGACCTCGCCCGGGCGCCGTCCTACCTCGCGCTACCGAACGTGATGTGCGTCGGCGGCAGCTGGGTCGCGCCGCCCGACAAGGTGAAGGCGGGCGACTGGGAGGGGATCGCCCGGCTCGCGGCCGAGGCGGCGGCGCTGCCGCGCTAGCCGCAGGTCGGCGCCCGGGCCGGCGCCTCGGTCGGCTCCGCCAGAACGGCGACGCCGGCACCATAGCCAGCGGGCCCGCCCTCGGGCGCGATGTGCAGCTCGATCACCGCCGCGGACGACAGCGCGTCGAAATCCCAGTAGAGCGTCGCGCCGATCTCGATGTCGGGCACCACGCCCGGCGGCAGCGGATAGCCGTCGCAGGGAATGCTGGTCTGGATGCGCGTCCCCGGCGGGTGCGGCCCCGCAAAGGTCCGCACGACCGTGCCCCGCACCGTGCAGGCGCTGCCGCTTTCGGGCGCCACAACCGCGATGTCGGCGATCTGCATCACCATCACCGCCTCGGCCACCAGCTCGTCGTAGACGTCGCAGGGCAGTGCGGCGTGCGCGGGCGCGGCCGCGAGCGCGAGGAGCGCGGCGAGCCTCACGCCTAGCGCCTCCGTCCGCCGCGGCGGCGGGCCGGCGGCGGGGCGGCAAGGCCGGCCTCCAGAACTCCGGTCATCGGGTGGCCCTCGGCGCCGGGGCGATGTTCGGCGAGGTTCGCCTCGATCGCCGCCCGCTGGTCTGTGCCCGCCGGCAGGGCCAGCGCCCAGTCGAGGAAGATCGAGCGGCACTCGGGCGCGCCGATCCCCTCCATACGGTAGGCTTCGGCGATCACGCCGGTGGGATCGTGGGCGTCGCCCTTGGCCATCGTCTCAGCTCTCCAGAAGCCGGTCGAACGCGGCCGCGGCGTCCTGCCCGGCCTCGTCCATCGCGGCGCGCAACGCGTCCATGTCGGCGTGCCCCGTCTCGCGCAGGACGAAGCGGCGGCCGCCTTCGCCCAAGTCTTGCGGCCGCAGCGCCCCGCCGGTCAAGAGCCGCGCGGCGGCCTGAAGGCGCCAGAACAGGTCGGAGGCGCGGCAGAGGGCGTCGCGCTGGCCGGGGTCGAGGTAGCCGGCACGCTCGCCCTCCCCGATCTGCGCCGCGACCTGCCGGTCGGGCGCCCCTGCCAGCAGCGCCGCGGTCTGCGCCGCCAGCTCCACCTCCATCAGCCGCCCGGGCCCCAGCTTGGCGTCCCACTCGCCCTGCGGCGGCTTCGCGGCCGTGATCCGCGCCCGCATCTCGGCCACCTCGGCGCGCACGCCCGGCCCCTCCGCCTTGTCCGCCAGCACCTCGCGCCGGAACGCTTCGACCTCGGCGCAGAGGCCTTCGGCGCCCGCGATCGGGCGGGCGCGGGTCAGGGCCAGATGTTCCCACGTCCAGGCCTGCGTCTTCTGGTAGTCGCGAAACGACGCCAGCGAGGTGGCGACCGGCCCCTGCTTGCCCGACGGCCGCAGGCGCATGTCCACCTCGTAGAGCCGCCCCTCGGCCGTCGGCGCCGTCAGCGCGGTCAGGAGAGCCTGCGTGAGCCGGGCGTAGTAGGTGCGTGTCGCGAGCGGGCGACGGCCCTCCGACGTCTCCACCCCTCCTGCGTCGTAGATCACGATGAGATCGAGGTCCGACATCGCGTTCAGCCGCCCCGCACCCAGCGAGCCCATCGCCAGGACCATCGCGCCGCGTCCGGGCGGGGCCCCGTGCCGCTCGGCGAAGTCGGCCTGCACGACGGGCCAGAGGCCGGCCACGACCGCCTCGGCGAGCTGCGCGTACTGCGCCCCCGCCTCGGTCGCCGGGATCAGGCCGCGCAGGTGGTGGACGCCGACGCGGAAGTGCCATTCCTTCATCCAGCGTCGCGCGGTGTCGAGACGCGTCTCGTAGTCCGGCGCGGCGGCGAGCGCCTTCGACAAAGCCTCGGTCAGATCCGCCGTCCCCGGCCACGGCGCGAAGAAGCTGCCGCCGATCACCGCGTCGAACACGGCGGCGTTGTGCGACAGGTAGCGCGCGAGCGCGGGGGCGGTGGCGCTGATCTCGACGATCAGCTCGGTCAGGCGGGGGTTCGCCTCGAACAGCGAGAACAGCTGCACCCCCGCCGGCAGTCCGGCGAGGAAGGCGTCGAAGGCGTGCAGCGCCTCGTCCGGCTTCGCCGCCTCCTGCAGGCGGGTCAGGATGTCCGGCAGCAGCCGGCGGAAGATCTCGCCCGCGCGGGCGCTGCGGAGCGCGGGGTAGCCCGGCCAGCGGGCGGTGACCTCCTTGCCGAACGCCTCGGGCACCGGCGCCGCCTCGCCGGGGGCGAAGAAGCCCTCGGTCAGCTCGTGCACCTCCTCCAGCCGCGCCTTCAGGTCCTTCTCGAACGTTGCGCGATCCATGCCCATGAAGGCGGCCAGCCGCTCGAACCCTTCGGCGTTCTGCGGCAGGGCCTGGGTCTGGGCGTCGTTCACCATCTGCAGCCGGTGCTCGACCTCGCGGTGGGCGCGGTAATGCCCGGTCAGCGTATCCGCCACGTCCTGCGGCACCCAGCCCGCTGCGGCGAGGCGGGCCAGCCCCTCGACCGTGCCGCGCACCCGCAGGGACGGATCGCGCCCGCCGGCGATGAGCTGCCGGGTCTGGGTGAAGAACTCGATCTCGCGGATGCCGCCCCGGCCGAGCTTCATGTCGTGCCCCGGCAGCGATAGGGGCCCGCCGAGGCCCTTGTGGTCGCGGATCCGCAGCCGCATGTCGTGGGCGTCCTGGATGGCGGCGAAGTCCAGATGCTTGCGCCAGACGAAGGGGCGCAACGTCTTCAGGAACGCCGCGCCTGCCTGTTCATCCCCCGCCGCGACGCGGGCCTTGATCCAGGCGGCGCGCTCCCACGTGCGGCCGACGCTCTCGTAGTAGGACTCCGCCGCCGTCATCGCCATCGCGACCGGCGTCACCGCCGCGTCGGGCCGCAGCCGCAGGTCGGTGCGGAAGACGTAGCCCTCGGCGGTGACGTCCGACAGCGTCTGCGCCAGCTTGCGCACCACGCGGACGAAGCCGGCGCGCGCCTCGGGATAGTCGTCGCGGGTGAAGCGGGTCTCGTCGAACAGGCAGATCAGGTCGATGTCGGAGGAATAGTTCAGCTCGAACGCGCCCATCTTGCCCATGGCATAGACGGCGAGGCCGCCGCCGGACGAGGCGTCCTCCTCGGCCAGCCCCGGCAGGCGGCCGCGGGAGATGCCCTCGGCGATGTAGGCCCTCAGCGCCGCGCCCACCGCGGCGTCGGCGAAACGGGTGAGCGCTCCGGTCACCTCCTCCAGCGGCCAGGCCCCCGCAAGGTCGGCGAGCGCGGCCAGCAGCGCGGCGCGGCGCTTGGCCTGGCGCAGGCCGTCCGGCAGGTCGCCGGCGGGCAACTCCGCGATGCGGACGAGTTCGTCCGCCAGCGCATCCTCGGGCGCCTCCAGAGCCGGGCGGATCCACTCCGCCTCGCGCGACAGAAGGCCGGCGAGGTAGGGGCTGCATCCGGCCGCTCCGGCGATCAGCTCGCGCACCTCCGGCGGCTGGTCGGCGAAGGCGGCGGACGCGTCGGCCCCCCTCTCGGGATCGAAGGGACGGGGCGAGCGGGACTGGCGGGCGGCGATCGACATCGGCGCGACCTTGGGTGCACGCGCGCCTCTGGTCAATCGCACGCGGGCGGGCCAAGGTCCGGCCATGAGCAAGAGCCTGAAACGCGTGACAGCGGCGCTGGAAGAGGCGGGGCTGACCGCCCGGCCGGTGGAGATGAGCGAGGGCACCCGCACCGCCGATGAGGCGGCGGCTGCGGTCGGGTGCGAGCTCGACCAGATCGTGAAGTCGCTGATCTTCATTGGCCACGACAGCGGCGAGACTCACCTCTTCCTCACCGCCGGCGGCCGGCAGGTGCAGGCGGATCGGGCCGAGGCAGTGGCCGGCGAACTTCTGGCCCGCGCCGATGCGGCCGAGGTGCGGACGCGCACCGGGTTCGCCATCGGAGGCGTGGCGCCCCTGGGGCTGACCGGGCCGGCGCGGGTCTGGCTCGATCCGCGGCTCTTCGACTTCGCCGAGGTCTGGGCCGCCGCCGGCACGCCGCGACACGTCTTTCCGATCGCGCCGGACGAGCTGGCGCGGCTGACGGGGGCGCAGAAGTCCGATTTTGCCGCCTGAGGCCGGAGGCGCCGCTTTCTTCCGGCCCGAATCAGGGGCTTACGCCATTGCCTGCCCCTCAATGTGAAAAACCTTCACATCCCCTCTTGCGAGAACCGCGCCCCACGCTCATCTAGGGTCATGTGAAAGGCATTCACATCGCAACCCCGGCACAAGGAGGCCGCACGCAGATGAGCACCACCGACATCCACCCGCAATCGACCGACTGGCGCGGCGGAGAGCGGGACAACCTGCTCGCCCGCGCCGAGGGCTGGCTGGACGATCGCGGCAAGGGCGCCTGGATCGCCGCCATGATCCTCGGTTTCATCGCCTTCTGGCCGATCGGCCTGGCCCTTCTCGCCTACATGATCTGGAGCAAGCGCATGTTCAACGGTTCCTGCGCCCGCCGCGGCGGGCAGCACTCGGCCAAGCGGATGCACCGCAAGCACGGCTTCCGCACCTCGGGCAACAGCGCCTTCGACAGCTACCGGTCGGAAACGCTGCGCCGGCTCGAGGACGAGCAGGACGCCTTCGAGGCCTTCCTCGAGCGGCTCCGCTCCGCCCGCGACAAGGCCGAGTTCGACCAGTTCATGGACGAACGCTCGCGCCGCGGCGACGACGACCGCAGCGATGACGGCGACAGCCCGGTCCGCGGCTACGAGCCGCCCCGCTCCAACGCCTGACGCCCCGTCCGGGCCGGCCACGCGGCCGGCCCGGGTCCTTTTCACCCCGCCCCTTTTCCGGAGCCCGCCATGGCCCATTACGCCTCCGCACTCGTCGCCCCGCCCGAGGACGACGCCTTCGCGCTGACCGCGCTCAAGATCGTCCTGTTCTCGGGCTTCGGCATCGTCGCCACGATCCTGGGCTTCGTGTTCTTCATGCCCGCGGGCTTCGTCCTGGCCGGCATGGTGGCCTGGCTGGGGTTCGAGGGGGTCTACGGGCCCTACCGGAGCTTCGCCCTGCGCGCGCTGTCGATGGTGTTCTTCGCCGCCTTCGCGGTCATCGCGACGATCATGGGCTTCGTCCACGCGCCCCCGCTCGGCTTCGCGCTCGCCGCGCTGTTCCTGTGGCGCGGCTTCGGCCGGTTCGGCGCCGGCGCGGCGGCCGAGCAGGTGGCGCCGCGGACGCCCGAGGCGGCGCTGCGGCCGACCGGCAACGAGGCGTTCGACGCCTACCGCACCGACATGCTGCAACGGCTCGAGGACGAGCGTGCGCAGTTCGAGGGCTTCCTGGCGCGGCTGCGCGCCGCCAAGGATTCCCGCGAGTTCGACCAGTTCATGGAGGACCGCGCCCGACGCGCCCGCGAGGCGCGCGGCGACTGACGGCCCCTTCCCCGCGGCCCTGCCCTCCGGGCCGCGCCCCCTTCCCTCTCGACCGGAGATAGACCCGACGTGACGACCTACTCCCCCCTGATCGGCCTGCCCGACCCCGAGACCCGGCCCGAATTCTACCGCGGCACCGCGGTGAAGCGGGCGATCGCCTGGGTGCTGGACGTGACGCTGATCGCGATCCTGGCGGTCCTCGTCCTGCCCTTCACCGCCTTCACCGGCCTGTTCTTCTTTCCGATGCTGATGCTCGTCCTCGGTTTCGTCTACCGCTGGCTGACGCTGTCCGGCGGGTCGGCGACGTGGGGGATGCGGCTGATGGGGATCGAGATCCGCGACCGCACCGGCGAGCGGCTGGATTCGCAGACCGCGCTGCTGCACACCGCCGGCTACACCGTGTCGGTCCTCGCGGCGCCGGCGCAGCTGATCTCGGCGATCCTGATGCTGGTCACGCCCCGCGGCCAGGGCCTGACGGACATGATCCTCGGCACGGCGGCGATGAACCGGCCGCTCCTGCGGCGCTGACGGAGCGGCGATCCGCAGCCTCCCTCCATTCGGGGGGTTTGCGGACGCGCGATCGGTTGCTAGGTTCCGGGACGGGAGACCTCAACGCCACCGCTGCCGTCACGCTCATGCGCCACACCCTGCCCCTCGCGCCGCAGTTCTACGTGACTGCGCCCCAGCCGTGCCCCTACCTGGCCGGCCGGATGGAGCGAAAGCTGTTCACCGCCCTGCAGGGCGAGCAGGCCGAGCAGCTGAACGACGCGCTGAGCAAGCAGGGGTTCCGGCGGTCGCAGAACGTGCTGTACCGCCCGTCCTGCGCCGACTGCGCCGCGTGCCTGTCGGCCCGCATCGACGTCTCGCAGTTCGAGCCGACGCGCAGCCAGCGCCGCACCCTGCGGCGGAACGCGGGGCTGACGCGCCGCGCGACCAGCCCCTGGGCGACGGAAGAGCAGTACGACCTGTTCCGCGAATATCTCGACAGCCGCCACGCGACGGGCGGCATGGCCGACATGGACATGTTCGAATTCGCCGCGATGGTCGAGGAGACGCCGATCCGCACCCGCGTCATCGAGTACCGCGAGGAGGCGGAGCGGACCGCGCACCTGCGCGCAGTCAGCCTGACCGACATCCTCGATGACGGGGTGTCGATGGTCTATTCCTTCTTCGCGCCCGAGATGTCGAACCGCTCGCCCGGGACCTACATGATCCTCGATCACGTGCGGATCGCGCGCGAGCTGGGGCTGCCGTACGTCTACCTCGGCTACTGGGTCCCCGGCTCGCCCAAGATGGGCTACAAGGCCGGCTTCTCCGGCCTCGAAGTGCACCGCGGCGGACGCTGGGAGCGGGTGACCCGCCCCGAGGCCTACCGCGCCGAGACCCATCCGCTGTCCGTCGAGCCGATCGCCGAACAGGTCGCGCGGATCACCCTGCCCGGCGTGCGCCCGGTCCGCTGACACCGGTCCGCCCCGGCCCCGACCCGGCGCCTTTGCCGATCTCGCCGTCCGGCCTGTCCCCGTGTTCGGGCAACACCGACTCCACCAGCTGGACGTTCACGAACGACACATTCAGCGGCGCTCGCCGCCGATCCGGTACCAGCGGTAATCATGTGGATCGAGCGAGAAGCCCTCGCCCGGCTCCAGCGGGCCGCCGCAGCGCAGGAGCGGCTGCAGCGGCGCCTCGAAGCGGGGAACGATCGCGATCTTGCGGTCGGCGAGGTTGTGGAAGGTCACCACGCTGTTGCCCTGCCAGGTCGAGCACAGGCCGAGGACGCCCTCGGGCAGGTCGTCCAGCACCCGCGTGTCGCCCCAGCCGATCTCGGGACAGGACCGGCGGGTGCGGATCAGGCGCCGCACCTCGTCGAGGAGCGAGCCGTGGCTGTCGCGCTGCCGCGCGACGTTGACCGCCTTGTGGTCGTAGGGCCCCTCGGTCGCCATCGGCCGGATCAGGTCCCCCATCGTCTCGGAGAAGCCGCCGTTCCGCCCCTCGGACCATTGCATCGGCGTGCGGACGGCGTTGCGCTCGGACAGGTCAAGGTTCTCGCCCATGCCGATCTCGTCGCCGTACCACATGACCGGGGTGCCCGGCAGCGCGAAGAGCAGCGCGTGGGCGAGCTTGAGCCGCGCGGGATCGCCGCCGAGCATCGGCGCCAGACGGCGGCGGATGCCACGGCCGTAGATCTGCATCCCGTCCTCGGGCGCCCACGCCTCGAACACCTCCTGCCGCTCGTCCTCCGTGAGCTTGTCCAGGCTGAGTTCGTCGTGGTTGCGCAGGAACACGGTCCATTGCGCCTGATCGGGCGACGGCTGTGGCCGCGACTCCAGCGCCTTGGCGATAGGCCCGGCCGTGCCGCGGACCAGCGACAGCGCGATCGCCTGGTTCAGCGGAAAGTCGAAGACCATGTGCATCCGCTCGTCGCGGTCGAACTCGCGGCCGCCGAAGTAGCTGGGCGCCAGATCCCGCGTCACGTTCGCCTCGGCCAGAAGGATGGTTCCCGCGCGGCGCCAGGACAGGAAGTCGCGGATCTCGGACAGCAGGATCATCGGATCGCGCTCGGGGATGTCCTTCAGGCCCTTGTACTCGATCAGGAACGGCACCGCATCGACCCGGAAGCCGGACACGCCGAGTTCCAGCCAGTAGCCCATGATCCGCATGATCTCTTCGCGGACCTCGGGGTTGGCGATGTTGAGGTCGGCTTGGTGCTTGTAGAACCGGTGCAGGTACCACGCCTGCGCGCTGCGGTCGTAGGTCCAGACCGCCTCCTGCACGCCGGGAAAGATGATGCCTTCGGACATGTCCTCGGGCTTCTCCTCGCTCCAGACGTACCAGTCGCGCCGGCGCGAGCCCTTCTTGCGGGCCTCCTGGAACCACGGGTGATCGGTCGAGGTGTGGTTCACCACAAGGTCCACGAGGATGTTCAGCCCCCGTTCACGCGCCGCGCGGCTGAACTCCACGAAATCGCCGAGCGTGCCGAACTGAGGATCGACCCCGTAGAAGTCGGTGATGTCGTAGCCGTTGTCGCGGCCGGGCGAGGGATAGAACGGGTTCAACCAGACCGTCGTGACGCCGAGCGCCTCGAGATGGTCCAGCCGGTCGGTGAGACCGCGGAAGTCGCCGATCCCGTCGCCGTTCGAATCCATGAAGGTCTTCACGTCGAGGCAGTAGAAGACGGCGTTCTTGTACCAGAGATCCAACATCGCCAACGTTCTAGGGCGGGGTCGCCCCCCGTCCATCGCATCGCGTCACCGTGATCGCCGCCACACCGACATCCGGAAAGGGGGGGGGCGGCCCGGAGGACCGCCCCCTTCCGCTGATCCGCTTCCGGCTCAGCCGATCGGCTGGCCGTCGTTGCGGCGCACCCAGATCACCGACGAGCGCGGCGGCATCCCGTCCTCGCCCGGCCACGAGCCGCCGGGGTGCTGGATGCCGACGAACGCCGTCGTGCGGTCCGCCGACCAGGTGAGGCCGGTCACTTCCGACCCGTTCGGGCCGGTCAGGAAACGCGCGATCTCGCCCGTCTCGGGGTCGCCGACGAGCATCTGGTTGTTGCCCATGCCGGCGAAGTCGCCCTCGTTGCTGTCGTCGCCGTCGGTCTGGATCCAGAGCAGGCCGTCGGACGAGAACTGCATGCCGTCCGGCGAATTGAACATGTTGCCCGGCGTCACGTTCGGCGAGCCGCCATACTCGTTGTCGTAGACCTGCGGGTTGCCCGCCATCACGAACAGGTCCCACGCGAAGGTGTCCGCGCCGTGGTCGCCGCCTTCGGGCCGCCAGCGCACGATCTGGCCGTACTCGTTGGTCGGGCGCGGGTTCGGGCCCGCCGGCTCCATCGCGTCGCCGCCGGCGTTGGTCGCCCCCGCCTCGCGGCGCGAGTTGTTGGTGAGCGCGCAGTAGGCCTCGGCCGCGACCGGGTTCACGGCGACCCATTCGGGGCGGTCCATCGTGGTCGCGCCCACGGCCGAGCCGGCCATCCGGGCGTGGACCAGCATCTCGGCCATCTCCATGCCCGTCCTCTCGGGCGTCAGCGGCAACCACTCGCCCGTGCCGTCCTCGGTGAAGCGCGCGACGGAGAGCGTGCCGTCCTCCAGCAGGGCCGAGCCGTTCGTGCCCTCTTCCCAGACGCCGTTGGAGACGAAGCGATACAGGAACTCGCCCCGCTCGTCGTCGCCCATGTAGACGACGATCCGGCCGTCCGCCGCCTGCACCATCGCCGCGTTCTCGTGCTTGAAGCGGCCGAGGGCGGTATGCTTGACCGGCACCGACTGCGCGTCCGAGGGATCGATCTCGACGATCCAGCCGTGGCGGTTCGGCTCGTTCGGGTCGACCGAGATGTCGAAGCGGCTGTCGTACTGCTCGTACGCATACCGGCTTTCGGCGCCGATGCCGTAGCGCGCCCAGCCTTCGGTGATCTCGACCTCGGGGTCGGTCGAGCCGAAGTAGCCGTTGAAGTTCTCTTCGCAGGTCAGGTACGTGCCCCAGAGCGTCCGCCCGGCGCCGCAATTGTTCAGCGTGCCCTTCACCTCGGTGCCCGAGGGGTCGGCCACGGTCTGCATCAGCGGCGTGCCGGCGGCGGGGCCGGAGAGCGTCATCGGCGTCTGGTGGGTGATCCGGCGGTTGTAGGGGCTGTCGACCACGACCTCCCAGCCAGTCGCGCCGTCACGGACCTCCATGACGGTGACGCCCTGGAGCATCATCAGCTTCGTGGCGTCCTCTTCCGAGTTCACGACGCTCCCCGACTCGGCGGGCGCGTTCGGAAGGTTGATCGTCTCGTTGACGTACTCGTGGTTGACCGCGATCACCTGGGCGCCGTCGATCTCGTACAGCTCCATCCCGTCGGTGTTCTCGCCGAACACCCGGTCGGCTGTCGCCGGATCGCCGCCCTGGGCGGCGTCGAACTCGGCCGCGTCCGAGAAGAGCGGATCGCCCCAGCGCACCAGCACGCCCCACTCGTAGTCTTCGGGGACGTGAACGTCGTAATCGGTCTGCGCGGCGATGGGCGCGAAGGCGAAGCGGCTGCTCTGCGCCATCGCTGTGGTGCCCTTCAGCGTGCCGAGGCCCATCGCGGCCGCGCCCGAGCCGAAGGCGAGCACGCCGCCGAGCAAGCCGCGGCGGCTGATCGCGCCGGCGACGACGCGGTCGAAGTCGGTCTCGCCCGGCGCCGGGCGGCGCAGCTCGTCCCACTCGTCCCAGCTGAGGTGGCGGGTGTCGGTGTCCTTCATGGCGGTAGCTCCCCAAGGTGTTGTCCTGGGGGAGCGCGTAGGGTCTTTGCATGACGCTCCGGTCGCACTCCCGCGAAGGTTTCGTGACAGCGGCCGGAGCGCCGCCTAGTCGGCGTGCGCGTCGAAGAATGCGATGGTCCGGTCCAGCATCTCGTCCAGCGTCTCGACCGTGGCGAAGGCGTTGAAGACGTGGTCCATCTCGGCCATCCACAGCTCCTCCGGGCCTTCGTGGGCGTCGATCAGAAGCTGGGCGGAGGCCGGGGCCACCGTGTCGTCGAGCGTCCCCTGCGCAACGAAGAGCGGCCCGGCATAGGCCGCGATCTCGGCCTGCGGGTCGAAGATCGCGATGCCGTCGAAGAACTCCCGCCGCATCGTGATCGCGGCCCAGGGCAGCGTCACCTCCACCTCCTCGCCCGGCGCGGCGGCGGCCGCCGCGTCCATCGCCTCCGGCCCCAGGATGCCGCCGTAGGTCACAGCGGGGTCCGCCACCGCGGCCCACAGAGCGACCGCGTCGAACGCCTGCGAGCGGCCGGCGGTGGCGGTGGCGACGAGGCCGCCCTGGCTCCACCCGACGAGGTAGAGGTCGTCCGTCGCAACGCTGTCCAGCGTGCGCAGGTAGTCGATCGCGGCCAGCGCGTCCTGAACCTGCCCCTCGAACGTGGTGTCGGCGAAGGTCAGGTCGGCCAGCGACTCGCCCGAGCCGCGGAAGTCGATCCGCAGCGACGCGTACCCCGCCTCCGCCAGCACCGCGGCGGCGTGACCGAAGACGCCGCCCGGCACCGCGTCCGAGGCCAGCTCGTCCCGGGTGCCGGTGAAGCCGTGCAGCAGCAGGACCACCGGCGCCGGCTCGCCCTCCGGCAGGGCGAGCGTGCCGATCACCTCCTGACCGCCGGACAGGAAGGTGACGTCGGTCTCGTTCCCTTGCGCGAACGCGGCGGCGGGCAGAAAGGCGAGGACGGGCAGCAGGGTTCGGAACATGGGCTGTCTCCGGGGTTGACGTGCGCTCGCAGCATCGCCTCCCGGCCGACGTCTGACCAGCGTTTCGGAACGGCGCTCGTTCGCGCGGCGTTGGCCCGCCGAAGTTCCCGCGAAGGCAAGACGAATGAGCGTGACCGACGACACCCGCGAGCCGATCCCCGACGATCCGGCCGCCCACCCCACGGACATCACGAAGCAGGGCTGGTGGGCGACGCTGAAGCGCGTCTTCGCCGAGATCGGCAACGACCATGTCAGCCTGATCGCCGCCGGCTGCGCCTTCTACGGCCTTCTCGCGATCTTTCCCGGCATCGTCGCGGCGCTCGCTGTCGCAGGCCTCGTGACCTCGCCGCAGATGCTGGTCGACCAGCTGGAGTCCCTCGCCTCCATGCTCCCGCAGGGCGCGGCCGAGATCATCATGGACCAGGCCACCGCCGTCGCCGGCAGCCGCGAGGGCGGATTGGGCCTTGCCGCGATCTTCGGTGTGCTGATCGCCCTCTACTCGTCCTCGAAGGGCATCCAGAGCCTGATGGAGGGGCTGAACGTCGCCTTCGAGACGGACGAGAGCCGCGGCTTCGTGCGCCGCTACCTCGTCCAGTTCGCGCTGACGATCGGGCTGATCGTCGGCGTCCTGCTGATCGCCGCCATCGGCGCGCTGCTGCCGGCCGCGCTGGCGATCCTGCCGCTCGGCGACACGACCGAGTTCTGGGTCCAGATCATCCGCTGGCCGCTGATGATCCTGATCGTCGTGATCGGCCTCGCGATCCTCTATCGGTTCGGCCCCGACCGCCACGTCTCGTGGCGCTGGATCACGCCCGGCGCCGCGCTCGCCACCGCGATCTGGATCGCCGGCACCGTCGCCTTCACCGTCTACGTGTCCAACTTCGGCAGCTACAACGAGACGTTCGGCTCGCTCGGCGGCGTCATCATCCTGCTGACCTGGATGTGGCTGTCCGCCTTCATCGTCCTGCTCGGCGCCGAGTTCGACAGCGAGATGGAGCGGCAGGCCAAGGTCGATCCCGAGGCCGACGGTCCGCTCGACCCCTGATACCCCAGACGACAGGAGCGCAGCGATGTCAGACCCGTGGTGGGCCGACAAGGTCGGCTATCAGATCTATCCGCGCAGCTTTCAGGATTCCAACGGCGACGGGATCGGCGACCTTCCCGGCATCCTCGCCCGGTTGGATCACCTCTCCGACCTCGGCGTCGGCTTCATCTGGCTCTCGCCGGTCTACCGCTCGCCGATGGCGGACAACGGCTACGACATCTCCGACTACCGCGACATCGCGCCGGAATTCGGCACGCTGGACGACATGGACCGGCTGATCGCCGAGGGACGCGACCGCGGCATGCGCATCGTGATGGACCTCGTGGTCAACCACACCTCCGACCGGCACGCGTGGTTCGAAGCGGCCCGCGGCAACCGCGCCGCGCCGACGCGCGACTTCTACGTCTGGCGCGATCCGGGCCCGGACGGCGGGCCGCCGTCGGACCTGCGCTCGATGTTCGGCGGGCCGGCGTGGCACTGGGACGAAGGGTCGGGGCAGTACTATCTCGCCCTCTTCACCCCGCAGCAGCCCGACCTCGACTGGACCAATCCCGCCATGCGGGCGGAGCTCTGGGACATGATGAACTGGTGGAAGGCGCGTGGCATCGGCGGCTTCCGGATGGACGTGATCGACCTGATCGGAAAGGACGTCGATGCCGGCATCGTGGCGGACGGACCGACGCTGCACGACCATCTGCAGGAGATGCACCGTGAGGTGCTGGCGGGCAGCGACCTCCTCACCGTCGGCGAGGCGTGGAGCGCGACGACCGCGAATGCCCTCTCCTACGTCGGCCGTGACCGCGGCGAGTTGCAGACCCTGTTCCAGTTCGCCCACATCACCGCCCACTGGCACGAGACCCACGGCAAGTGGAAGCCCAGGGAGTTCAGCCTGCCGGTCCTGAAGGGCGTCCTCAACGACTGGCAGCAGGCGCTGAGCGAGGACGGCTGGAACGCGCTCTTCTGGTCGAACCACGACCTGCCGCGGGCGGTGTCGTCCTTCGGCGACGAGGGGACGTGGCGGGTGCGCTCGGCAAAACTCCTCGGCCTCGTCCTGCACCTGATGAAGGGCACGCCCTACATCTACCAGGGCGAGGAGATCGGCATGACCAACGCCGGCTTCACCACCATCGGCCAGTACCGCGACGTCGAGACGCTGAACTTCTACGCCGAGCAGATGGACCAGGGGATGAGCGAGGCCGACTTCCTCGCCGGCGCGGCGCGGAACTCCCGCGACAACGCGCGCACGCCGATGCAGTGGACCGCGGGGCCGAACGCCGGCTTCACCACCGGCACGCCCTGGCTGCCGCCGGCCCGGAACTTCGCCGAGATCAACGCGCAGGCGGATCGCAGCCAGCCGGACGGGGTGTTCGACTTCTACCGCCACCTCGTCGCGCTGCGGCGGGAGCATCCGGTCATCGTCCACGGTCGGTACGAGCCGTGCCTCGCCGACCACGACGAAGTGCTGTCCTACACCCGCACGCTGGAGGGCAGTCGGCTGTCGGTGATCGGCAACGTTTCGTCCCGCGAAGTGACGCTAGAGGTGCCGCCGGAGCTGGCGATCCGGGGCCGGTGCCTCGCCATGACGGCGGGGGAGCGGGAGGCACTGGACGGGACGGTGACACTTGCGCCGTGGGAGGGCGTGGCGATTCTCGCTTAGACGGGGTGTCCGCTGTCGTCGTCCCGACGAACGGTTGGACCAACATCCATGCGACGCCGCACTCTCACCGACGCCAGGGCGGCGTCTGGCCGCGGGCAGACGCTCCGAACGATGACCATCCGCGATTTATGGCGACGTCCCGTGAGACGTGTTTCGTCGCTCTGGCTGCTCCGAAGCGTCTGGCCGGGGGGCGGCTGGACGCGGCCCGGGCCGCTTGCGCGGGTGATTCCGGGTGGGTGCCGGTAGGGTGGGTGAAACCCATCGATCCGGGAGCGGCGGGTTTCACCCACCCTACAGCCGCAGGACGGGGTCCGCCGCGCGGGTCACGGCGCCACCGCATCCCCCACCGCAATCGGCACCGGCTCCACCACCTCGGCGCACCACCCGCCATGCCCGCGCATCGCGTTGAAGCCGCCGCGACCGAGCGCCTTTTCCATCCGGCTGCAGGGCGCACAGGGCCCGGTGATCTCCACCAGCGCCCCGCCGATCCGCAGCCGCCCCTTGCGGATCGCCAGAAGATTGAGGCCGGAGACGAGGAGGTTCCGCCGCAACAGCTCCGGCGTCGCCTCCGTTCCTGCGAGCGCCGAGATCACCGGCAGATGCTCCGCCTGGATCAGCGTCAGCGCCCGCTTGCCCGGCCGGGCGTGGTCGCCCTCCAGCCCGTCCGGCCGCAGCTCCGCGGCCGGCACCGCGACCATCGGCGCGAGCCGCTCGGGCCGGACGCCGATCCAGGCCACCTGCCCCGCCCGCGCGTGGCGGGCGATCATGGCGGCGAGGTCGCTCAGTCGCCCGATTCCTCGAGGATCATCAGATCCCGCTCCGACGCGCCTTTCGCAAAGCTCAGCGCCTCCTGGTAGGCGTCCGAGTAGTAGCAGTCATGCGCCGCCTGCAGCGACGGGAAGCGGGCGACGACGTTGCGCGCCCGCTCCTTGCCTTCGAGGATCTCGTAGCGCCCGCCGCGGGCCAGGAACTCGCCGCCATGCGCCGCGATCGCCGGGCCGGCGCGTTTCGCGTATTCGCCGTAGGCGGCTTCGTCGGTGACGGTAACGTGGGCGATCCACAGGGCCTTGGGCATCAGGCGGCTCCTTTCAGCACGGTTTCGGCGGCGCGGATCGCCGCGTCGGAATTCGCGGCCGAGGCGCCGCCGCCCTGGGCGAGGTCGGGGCGGCCGCCGCCGCCCTTGCCGCCCAGCTCGGCCACCGCGGCCTTGGCGAGGTCGACGGCCGACACGCGGCCCACGAGGTCGGAGGTCACGCCAGCCGCCACCGCCGCCTTGTCGCCGGTATCGGCGATCAGCAGCACGGCGCCGGAGCCCATCTGCGCCTTCATCTCGTCGATCAGCGACGGCAGGTCCTTGCCCGTGACGCCGGACAGCACCTGCGCCCGGAAGGCGATACCGTTGATCTCGCGCGGTTTCTCCTCGGTCCGGGCGCCGCCGCCCATGGCGAGCTCGCGGCGCAGCTGCGCCACCTCGTTCTCCAGCCGCCGCCGCTCCTCCACCAGCGCGCGGACCCGGGCCGGCACGTCGGCGGCGGAGGTCTTCAGCGCCAGCGCGGCTTCGGCCAGCTTGCGGTCCTGCCCGGCGAGGTAGGCGAGCGCGGCCTGCCCGGTCAGCGCCTCGATCCGGCGCACGCCCGCGGACGAGGCGCTGTCGCCCAGCATCACGAAGGCGCCGATGTCGCCGGTGCGGACGACATGGGTGCCGCCGCACAGCTCGATCGACCAGGTCTCGCCGCCGGGCCCCTTGCCCGTCGGCGCGCGGCCCATCGAGACGACGCGCACCTCGTCGCCGTACTTCTCGCCGAACAGCGCCTGCGCGCCGATGGCGCGGGCGTCGTCCGGCGTCATGATCCGCGTCTCGACGGGCGTGTTCTGGCGGATGAACTGGTTCACCTCCGCTTCCACCTCGGCGATGTCCTCCAGACTCAGCGCCGCGCCGTGGGAGAAGTCGAACCGCAGCCGGTCCGGCGCGTTCAGCGAGCCGCGCTGCGCCACGTGATCGCCGAGCCGCTCGCGCAGCGCCTCGTGCAGCAGGTGCGTGGCGGAGTGGTTGGCCCGGATCGCCGCGCGGCGGGCATGGTCGACCTCCAGCCGGGCGCCCTGCCCGCGCTTCAGCGTCCCTTCGGTCACCGTCGCGTAGTGGATGAAGACGCCCGCGACCTTCTTCGTGTCGGTGATCTCCGCCCGGCCGGTCTCGGTCGTGACCCAGCCGGTGTCGCCCACCTGGCCGCCGGCCTCGGCGTAGAACGGGGTCTGGTTCACCACGATCTGCACGGGGCCGTCCGCCTCGTCCACCGCGTCGTTGCCGGTGACGAGGGCGAGGATCTGGCCCTCGGCCGTCTCGGTCTCGTAGCCGAGGAATTCGGTGATGCCGTCGCGATCGGCAATATCGAACCAGTGCCCCTGGTCCGCCACCTCGCCCGAGCCGGTCCAGGCGGCGCGCGCCTTCGCCTTCTGCTCGGCCATCGCGCTTGTGAAACCTTCGGTGTTCACGCCGCGCCCGCGCTCGCGCAGGGCGTCCTGCGTGAGGTCCAGCGGAAAGCCGAACGTGTCGTAGAGCCTGAACGCCGTCTCGCCCGGCAGGTCGGTCCCTTCGGGCAGCGCCGACAGTTCCTCGTCCAGCAGCCTGAGGCCGCGATCGAGCGTCTGCCTGAAGCGCGTCTCCTCGGCCCTCAGCGTCTCCTCGATGACGGCCTTGCCACGGACCAGCTCGGGGTAGTGGTCGCCCATCTGACGCACCAGCTCGGGCACCAGGCGGTGCATCACGGGGTCTTTCGCCCCCAGCAGATGCGCGTGCCGCATCGCGCGGCGCATGATCCGGCGCAGAACATAGCCCCGGCCCTCGTTCGACGGCAGCACGCCCTCCGCGATCAGGAACGAGGTCGAGCGCAGGTGATCGGCGATCACCCGGTGGTGAGTGATGTGCCCCTCGCCGAGGTCGGTGTTCGTCGCATGGGCCGACGCCTCGACGAGCGCCTTCAGCAGGTCGGTCTCGAACACGTTGTTCGTGCCCTGCAGCACGCCCGCGAACCGCTCCAGCCCCATGCCGGTGTCGATCGACTGCGCGTCCAGCACCCGCATCGAGCCGTCCTCGAACTGCTCGTTCTGCATGAAGACGAGGTTCCAGATCTCGATGAAGCGGTCGCCATCCTCCTCGGGGGAGCCGGGCGGGCCGCCCCAGAACTCCGGCCCGTGATCGTAGAATATCTCGGAGGACGGCCCGCAGGGCCCGGTCGGCCCCATCTGCCAGAAATTGTCCGACCCGCCGCCCGGCTTGTCGCCGATGCGGATGATGCGGCTCTCGGGCATGCCGACGGATTTCCAGATGTCGGCCGCCTCGTCGTCGGTGTGGTAGACGGTGACGCTCAGCTTCTCGACCGGGAGGGCGAAGTCCTTCGTGATCAGCTCCCACGCGAAGGGGATCGCCTCGCGCTTGAAGTAGTCGCCGAACGAGAAGTTGCCGAGCATCTCGAAGAACGTCAGGTGCCGTGCGGTGTAGCCGACGTTGTCGAGGTCGTTGTGCTTGCCGCCGGCGCGGACGCATTTCTGCGCCGTGGTGGCGCGGACGTAGTCGCGCGTCTCGACCCCGGTGAAGAGGTTCTTGAACTGGACCATGCCCGAGTTCGTGAACATGAGCGTGGGATCGTTCCGCGGCACCAGCGGCGAGGAGTCCACGACCCGGTGGCCGTTCCTCTCGAAGAAGCCGAGGAAGGTGGAGCGGATGTCGGAGAGGCTCGTCATCTCAGGCGCTTTCGGTCGGGGGCTGGACAAGGGCGAGAGCGATGTATGCCAGCGCCCCCGCCCTGTCCACCGGAACCGGTGCGGCCTCAGCGCCGGCGCAGGAAGACGACCGTGTCCTGCAGCATCGCCTCCTGCCCGTCCGGACCCTTGCCCGGCCGCTCGATCACCCGCGCCTCGAGGACGTCCCAGTCCGCGCCGCCCGGGGCCAGCGCGGCGAGGTCCTCCTCCACCGTCGGGAACGAGGTGTCGGAATGGCGATGCTCGGACCACGGCGGCGGCGCGGCATGGGCGACGGAAAGGATATGTCCGCCCGGCGCGACGGTCGCGGCAGCGCGCCGCAGGATGTCTGCGCGGGGGAAGCCGGCGACGGGCGACAGCAGGTAGAGCGCGGTGACGAGGTCGAAGGGGCCATCCGGCATCGCGGTGGCGAGATCGCACGCCTCGAACCGGGCCCCGGGCAGCCCCAGCTCCGCCGCCCGGCCAGCTGCCCGGATCACCGCCACGGACGAGATGTCGAGGCCGAGCGCGTCCCACCCCCGGGCGGCCAGCCACAGCACGTCGTCGCCGTTCGAGGAGCCGAGATCCAGCGCCCGGCCGGGCGGCAGGCTCGTGGCACGGGTCTCCAGCGCTCCGGTGGGGCGACCCGAGGGGCTGGTGCGCCGGGTGCGGTAGAAATCGTCCCAGTGGGCGACGGCATCCGTCGGCATATCGGTGGTCTGCATGGCAACCTCGCGTTCATTCGTAACTTCTTAGGTAACTTGATTGGCCGGCGCGGTCAACTCATGTAATGCCATAGGTTACGAGAAATGGAGCCCGGCAATGCGTCAGGACACCCGCCTGTCCCGCCTTCTTCATGTGCTGCTGCACATGGCCGAGACCGACGCGCCGCTGACGTCCGAGCGGATCGCGGCGATGCTGGGCTCCAACCCCGTGGTGGTGCGGCGGATCATGGCGGGCCTGCGCGAGGGCGGCTTCGTCGCGGCCGAGCGCGGACACGGCGGCGGGTGGCGGCTGGCGCGGCCGCTGGAGGCGATGACGCTGCTCGACGTCTACCGCTCGCTGGACGAGCCGGAGCTATTCGCGTTCGGTTTGTCGAACCCTGCGCCCGACTGCCTTGTGGAGCGGGCGGTCAACGGCGTGCTCGGCGCCGAGGTGGCGGCGGCGCGGGAGTCGCTGCTGGCGCGGTTCGCCGACATCCGTCTGTCGGACGTCCGGCAGGACGTGGCCCTCGGCCGCGACCGTCCGTAAACGAAAAGGGTGCGGCCCTGGCCGCACCCTTCCCGGGATATTCTCCGCCACAGCCACTGCAGCGGGGGCGTTTGCAGCAGTCGCCGTCTGCGTCACATGTCGACGAGATCCTCGCCGTCGCCCTCGCCCTCGTCGGACATGCCGAACTCCAGCCCGTGGGCCGCGCGGATCTTGTCCTCGATCTCCCAGGCGATGTCGCCGTTCTCCTTGAGGAAATTCTTGGCGTTCTCGCGGCCCTGGCCGATGCGCTGGTCGCCGTAGCTGAACCAGGCGCCCGACTTCTCGACCACGCCGGCCTTCACGCCGAGGTCGAGCAGTTCGCCGGTCTTGGAGATGCCCTCGCCGTACATGATGTCGAACTCGACCTGCTTGAACGGCGGCGCGACCTTGTTCTTCACGACCTTCACCTTGGTCGTGTTGCCCACCACCTCGTCCCGGTCCTTGATCGAACCGATGCGCCGGATATCCAGGCGGACGGAGGCGTAGAACTTCAGCGCGTTGCCGCCGGTCGTCGTCTCGGGCGAGCCGAACATGACGCCGATCTTCATCCGGATCTGGTTGATGAAGATGACCATGCAGTTGGACCGCGCGATCGACGAGGTCAGCTTGCGCATCGCCTGGCTCATCAGGCGGGCATGGACGCCCACGGACGAGTCGCCCATGTCGCCTTCCAGCTCGGACCGCGGCGTCAGGGCGGCGACGGAGTCGACCACCACCATGCTGACGGCGCCCGAGCGGACGAGCGTATCGACGATCTCCAGCGCCTGCTCGCCGGTGTCGGGCTGCGAGATCAGAAGCTCGTCGAGGTTCACGCCCAGCTTGCGGGCGTACTGCGGGTCGAGCGCATGCTCGGCGTCGACGAAGGCGCAGACGCCGCCCTTCTTCTGCTCCTCGGCGACGCAATGCAGCGTCAGCGTCGTCTTGCCCGACGATTCCGGCCCGTAGATCTCCACGATCCGCCCCTTGGGCAGGCCGCCGATGCCGAGCGCGATGTCGAGGCCGAGCGAGCCGGTCGAGGTCGCCTCGATGTCCGGCAGCGCGTTGTCGCCGCCGAGCTTCATGATGGAGCCCTTGCCGAACTGGCGTTCGATCTGGGCCAGCGCCGAGTCGAGCGCCTTCTGCTTGTCGGCGGTTTTCTTGTCGTCTTTCATGCTCAGAAGGTCTGCCAGTGCCATGCCTGTCGGCTCCTTATTCCACACCCCTGTCCGGGCGGCAAATGTCTGCTTCGTTCGCCTCTTGTTCTCACGGTTAATGAGACCAAAGAGCGAACATTTCAAGCGAATTCTCTCTCACCCGCACTTTCGCCGCACTTTGGTTAAGGAGTAGTTTACCGGCATGGCGATAATCGGCGGACCGGCCAAGACGACGGGAGGGAAGGCATCCAAATGCTTGTTTTCTGGAAGGAAAGCCTCGTCCTCTTCGCCGTGCCCAAGACCGGCACGACCGCGCTCGAGGGCCACCTCGCGCCCCGCGCCGCCCTCGTCCTGCGCGATCCTCCGATCGTGAAACACACGCCCGTCTACCGATACCGGCGCTTTCTGGCCCCCTATCTCGCCCTCGCCGGCGACAAGGTGTTCGACACGGTGGCGGCCGTGCGGCATCCGGTGGACTGGCTGGGCAGCTGGTACCGGTACCGCCATCGGGACGACCTCGTCGGCCATCCCAACTCCACCCGCGGCGTCACCTTCGACCGGTTCGTCGCCGAGTACGCCCGCGGCAAGCCCGCGCCCTATGCCGCCGTCGGCAGCCAGGCGCGGTTCCTGCGCGGGCAGGAGGCGGCGATCGGCGTGACCCACCTCTTTCGCTACGAGGCGCACGACAAGCTGGTCGCCTTCCTGGAGGAGCGGCTGGGCACGCGTATCGCGCTCGACCGGCTCAACGTCTCGCCCGACATGCCGCTCGACCTCGCCCCCTCGACCGAGGCGCGGCTGCGCGAGAAGCGGCCCGAGGAGTTCGCCGCCTACGAGGCCGGCGTCGCCTGAGGACTACTCGGCCGCCCGCGTGGACGTCTCCGGCTTCTCCTCGTGGCGCGGGGCCTCCGACTCGTCCCGCAGGATCTCCGCCTCCAGCTCGTCCGCCAGCTCCTCCGCCGTCACGGCGACCTCCCTCTCCGGCGGCGTCGCCTCCGGCCCGGCCTTCGGCGTCGGGACCGCGCCCTCCGCCACGACGCTGTCCAGCGCGTCGAGCGGCACGCCCCGCCTCTCCGCGCTCTCCCGGACCGCGCGGCGCAGCGGTGCGCTGGCGCGCAGCAGCTTCACGAACCGCGCCTCGTCGAGGACCAGCAGCACGCCGTGGCTGATCGCGCGCACCTCGGACCGGCGCGGCCGGCGCGACAGGATCGCGAGCTGGCCGAACATCTCGCCCCGGCCGAGGCGGTGGACCTGCCCGGCGGTGCGCACCTCCACCGCGCCCGAGGCGATGAAGTAGACGGACCGCGCCGGCACGTCGCGGCCCACGATCACCTCGCCGTCCTGCACGTAGCGGCTGCGCAGCGCCCGGGCGAGGCGGCGCTGAACCCGCGGCTTCATCTCGGCGAAGAGCGGCATCTGGCGGATCAGCTCGGCCTTTCGCACGGCGAGGTCGAGCGGCGGGCGACGCTCGATCTGCGCGCGGTTGCGGGCGATCTGGGTGGCGAGGCTGGCATGCAGCTCGGGCCCGATCAGGCCATCCTCGCGCAGCGTCTCGTACTCCCGCTCCTCCAGCCGCAGCGCGGTACGGCGGATGAACCGCCGCTCCAGCTCCTCGGCGTAGCCCGGGTACTGCAGCCGCAGCCCGTCCAGCGCCTTGCGCACCTCGCCCGCCCGCGAATCCAGCAGGTCGTGCAGCAGGTTCGCGACCCGCTTGCCGTGGATCCGCCGGATCCGCGCGTCGATGAAGCCGTCGAGGTCGCGCAGCACAAGCTGCTCGATCAGCAGCCGCTCGAACCGGTCCGCCGTCATCCGCGCGAACGGCGCGGACAGCCGCAGCCGTGCGTGCAGCCACGCGGCGAGCCGGTAGACCCCGCCCTGCCCCACGTGCCGCCGCGCCGCGCTGCGATAGCCCATCCGGCCCGCGGTCCGCGTCGTCTCGATCAGCCGGTCCGCGTCCGCCAGCGCCAGCTCGGCCGTGCGGTTCGAGATCGCCTGCTCGCGGAACCGCGCGAGGATCAGCTCGCGCTCGGCCGCCGCCAGCGCGATGAGGCCGAGCGTCACCCGGTCGCGGTCGAGGATCTCGCCCGAATCGTCGGCGCGGCGCACCGCCTCCTCCAGCCGGTCGCCGAAGCGCTTGGCCTCGGCGCGGACCGTCTCGTGCGTGAGGTCGTATGTCTCGGTCGTCTGGCTCACCTGCTCGCGCACCGACTGCATCGCGACGGCGACCACCTGGTTGGCGAGCGCGGCGTCCAGCGGCGACAGCCGGTCCAGGCCGAGGCGGGTGATGACCCAGCGCAGCGTCGTGCCCTGGACCATGAGCGTGAACAGCACGAACCCGGTGGCGAAGATGCCGACCTCGCGCCGGATGTCCGGCGGCACCCGCAGGCTCTCGGTCACCGCCAGCGCCAGCGCCAGCGTCACCGCGCCGCGCAGGCCGCCCCAGAGGATCGCCACGCGGTACGGCCGCTCGACATGCGGGCTGAGGCCGGCGCGGTCCAGAAGCGGCATCAGGACGAACAGGATCGCCGCCCGCGCGGCCAGGGCGGCGGCCGTGACGACGCCGACGTAGAACAGGTCGGTCAGCGTCATGGTGCCGAGAAGGCGCGGGATCAGCAGCGCCGCGAGCACGAAGATCAGCGCCCCGGCCCAGTGCGCCAGCAGGTCCCACACCTCGCGCAGGTTCGCCCAGGCGGCGGGCGTCAGGCGCCCAGGCCCGACGATGTTCAGCGTCAGGCCTGCCGTCACGACCGCGATCACGCCCGAGGCGCCCGCGATCTGCTCGGACCCGATATAGGCGAGGTACGGCAGCGCGACCGAGATCGACAGCTGCGCCAGCGGGAACCGCCAGAGCGCGCCCATCAGCATCGCCGCGACCCGGCCCGCCACCAGCCCCGCCACCGCGCCACCGGCCAGAAGGTACGGAAACTGCGCCAGCGCGCCGCCCAGCGTCGGGTTCGGCACGCCGCGGCTGACGAAGCCCATGAACAGGCCGAACAGCGCGATCGCGGCCGCGTCGTTCAGCAGGCTCTCGCCCTCGACGATGCGGCTCAGGCGCTGCGGCGCCGCGATGTTGCGGAAGATCGAGACGACGGCCGAGGGATCGGTCGTCGACACGATGGCCCCCAGCAGCAGGCACGCCATCAGCGGCATCGCGCCGACCCAGTAGAGGGCATAGCCCACCGACAGCGTCGCCGCGACGACCGCAACGATGGCCAGCGTCAGGATCGGCACCCAGTCGTCCCACATCCGCCGCAGGTTCAGGCCCAGCGTCACCTGGAACAGCAGCGTCGGCAGGAACAGGTACAGGAACACGTTCGACCGGATCGGCAGGCCGAGGATCGCCTCGGCCACCGGGTTCAGCGCGTCCGTCAGCTCGGTGCGCAGGAAGAACGCCGCGCCGATGCCGAGGCCGATGCCGAGGATCGCCAGCATCACCGAATAGGGCAGCCGCATCCGCGCCGCGAGCGGCTCGGCCAGGCCGATCACCAGGAACAGCCCGGCGACGACCGCGGTGGCGACGGCGATGTCCATGGAACGTCAGATAGAGGCTCGGGCTTGTCTTGTCACAGGGCGCGTGGCGCGGCGGTTGACCTGACGCCCCGCCCGGCCCATTCCTGCCCTCGACAAAGGATGGAGGACGCCATGGCGAGCCGGCTGCAGCAACTGAAAGACATGACCATCGTCGTCGCCGACACCGGCGACATCGAGGCGGTGAAGCGTCACCAGCCGCAGGACTGCACCACCAACCCCTCGCTGGTGCTGAAGGCGGTGCAGGACGAAGGGTTCCAGGACACCTTCAAGGAGGCGGTGGCCAAGGGCGGCTCGGTCGAGGACATCGCCCAGGACCTCGTGATCCGCGTCGGCTCCGCGCTGGCCGGCATCGTGCCCGGGTACGTCTCGACCGAAGTGGACGCGCGCCTGTCCTTCGACGTGGACGGGTCCATCGCCAAGGCGCACTCGCTGATCGAGGCCTACGGGCAGCAGGGCGTCGGCAAGGACCGCATCCTCATCAAGCTCGCCTCCACCTGGGAGGGAATCCGCGCCGCCGAGAAGCTGGAGAAGGAGGGCATCCGCTGCAACCTCACGCTGCTGTTCTCGATGGCCCAGGCGGTGGCCTGCGCCGATGCCGGGGTGACGCTGATCTCGCCCTTCGTGGGGCGGATCACCGACTGGTACAAGGCGAGCGAGGGCGTCGACGGCTACGACCCCGAGGACGATCCGGGCGTGAAGTCGGTGCGCGAGATCTACGCCTACTACAAGGGCGCCGGCATCGACACGATCGTCATGGGCGCGTCCTTCCGCAACGCCGGCCAGATCGCCGCGCTGGCCGGCTGCGACCGCCTCACCATCTCGCCCGACCTCCTCAAGGAGCTGTCCGAGGACGACACGCCCCTGGAACGCAAGCTGTCCCCCAAGGCCGCCTCCCGCACCGAACCCGGCAGCCTCGACGAGCCGACCTTCCGCTGGCAGCTGAACGAGGACGCCATGGCGACCGAGAAGCTGAGCGAGGGCATCCGCAAGTTCCACGCGGACGCGGAGAAGCTGTACGGGTTGATCGAGGGGGCGCGGTAGGCGCCGCCTCAGTCCTTGGGTTGTTGACCGGGCGGAAGCAGGATCCCGTGAAGTGGGCGAGGCCCCGGCTCAAGGCCGGGGCGGGAGGCTCCGGCTGGGACCGCCCGTCCCGGGCTTGACCCGGGACCTCGACCGGCCTTCAAGCATTAGGCCGCCCCCTTCACCCCCACCCGCGCCCATTCCGGCACCCATTCCCCGTGCGCCGCGAGCAGCTCCCCCGTCAGCTCCCAGATCTGGTCGAGGTCCAGCTCGGCCGCCGTGTGGGGGTCGAGCATGGCGGCGTGGTAGAGGTGCTCCACCTTCTCCTCCACCAGCGCGGCCACCGTCAGCTCCTGCACGTTCACGTTGGTCCGCATGAGCGCGATCAGCTGCGGCGGGATGCCCTCAACCATTGTCGGCTGCAGGCCGTTGGCGTCCACCAGCACCGGCACCTCGACGGCGGCGCCCTGAGGCAGCTGCGGGATGTAGCCGCGGTTGGGGATGTTGCCGTAGACCACGGAGGGCGCGCCCGTGACAACCGAGTTGACGATCTCGGACGCGTATTCGTGGGACGGCTTCACCACGACCTCGTCCGCCTCGCGGTAGGCCTGCGCCTCGCTCTCCCACCGGGCGATCTGCTCGACGCAGCGCTTGGGGTACTCGTCGAGGGGGATGCCGAACCGCTCGATCAGGTCGGGGCGGTCCCGCTTGATGAAGTAGGGCACGTACTCGGCGAAATGCTCGGAGCTTTCGGTGACGAAGTGCCCGAGGCGCATCAGCATCTCGTAGCGCACCTTGTTGGGGCAGCGCGGGTTCCACGAGGACGGCTTGGGGAAGCGGCCCTCGCGGTAGCCCTGCCGCAGCGCGGGGTAGAGGTCGCGGTAGCTGCCGTCCGGCTGGCGATGCTCGAACCTCAGGTAGAAGGCCATGTGGTTGATGCCGGCGCAGTGGTAGCGGATCTCGCCGATGGGGATCTCCAGATCCCGCGCCAGCTCCTCCGCCGTGCCCTGGACCGAGTGGCAGAGGCCGACCTGGCGGATGTCCGGGAACTTCGCCCCGATGCCCCAGGTGTTGATCGCCATCGGGTTCACGTACTGCAGCATCAGGGCGTCGGGGCAGACCTCGCGCATGTCGGCGCAGATGTCCCACAGGACCGGCACCGTGCGCAGTCCCCGCATGATGCCGCCGATGCCGAGCGTGTCGGCGATGGTCTGGCGCAGACCGAACTTCTTCGGGATCTCGAAGTCGGTCACGGTGCAGGGCTCGTACCCGCCGACCTGTAAGCAGCAGATGACGAAGTCCGCCCCGTCGAGTGCGCGGCGCCGGTCGGTGTAGGTCTCGACCGTGGCATGGCCGCCGAGGGTGCGGGCCATCTTGCCCACCACGATCTCGGACTCCTCCAGCCGCTTGCGGTCGATGTCCATCAGCCGGATCGTGGCGTCCCGCAGCGCCGGCCGCTGCAGGATGTCGCCGGCGAGGTTCCTGGCGAAGACGGTGCTGCCGGCGCCGATGAAGGTCACGATGGTCATGTCGGTCTCCCGGATGGGGCGGGACGGCCCAAGCCCCCGCTCAGAACTCGAACGGCCGGGCCGTCTCGCGGCGGCCGAGGGTCATGGCGTCGGCGACATGGATCATCGGCGCGAGGTCGACGTCCGACGCCCCGGCCCCGACCAGCTCGGCCATGCGGGCGTAGAGGGCGGGGTACTCACCCGGGATCGGCGCGCCGCCCGCCGCCGGCCCCTGCTCCGCCCCGTCGATGGTCAGCCGGTGACCGCCCTCGCTCAGCGTCAGCCGGCCTGCGTCGGTATCGACCTCGATCCTCCAGGTCTGCTCGCCCTCGTGCCGCCAGTCGAAGACCGCGCGGACGTTGCCCGAGAGGGCGATCTCGGCCCCGATGGGGGTCTGCCGGTTCTCCGGTACCTCCAGCGTGGCCTGTTGCACGTGGATGTCGAAGGGCAGGATCGCGGTCAGGATGGACAGCGCGTTGATGCCGGGGTCGAACACGCCCATGCCGCCGGGCTCGAAGACCCATTCCTGCCCGGGATGCCAGCGCCGCACGTCCTCGCGCCAGTCGATGGCGACCCGCTCGATGCGCTTGTCCGCCAGCCAGTCCCGCGCCGGCGCGACGCCCGGCGCCATGCGGCTGTGCCACGTGGCGTAGAGCGTCAGCCCCGCCTCGTCCGCCAGCCGCGCCAGCGCCTGCACCTCGGCCAGCGTCGCGCCCGGCGGCTTCTCCAGCATGACGTGCCGGCCCGCCCGCAGCGCCGCCTCGGCATAGGCGTAGCGCGGTACCGGCGGCAGGCAGAGCGAGACGGTGCCGACCTCCGGCCGTCCCTCGAGGAACGCGTCGAAGTCGGTGAACGCCTCGACGCCCTCCACCGTGCCCGAGCGGGAGACGGTCGCGACGAGCCGCCAGTCCTCCGACGCCGCCAGCGCGGGCACGTGCTGGTCGGTCGCGATCTTGCCGATGCCGACGAGGGCGATGTCCCGCATCAGTGGCTGTCCCGCCCCACCGGCGCGCCCCGGCAACCCTTGAGGAAGTCGAGGTCGGCGCCGGAATCCGCGCCCTCCACGTGGTCGTGGTGCAGCATCGCGTAGCCCGAAGTCGGCCGCTCGATGGGCGAGACCCAGGCGGCGACTCGCTTCGCCAGCTCCTCGTTGGGGATGTCGAGGTGCAGGCGCCGGTTCGGCACGTCCAGCTCGATGAAGTCGCCGGACTGGACGACGGCGAGCGGCCCGCCCTGCGCCGCCTCGGGCGAGACGTGCAGGACCACGGTGCCGAAGGCGGTGCCGGACATCCGCGCGTCCGAGATGCGCACCATGTCGGTGATGCCCTTCCTCAGCACCTTCGCCGGCAGCGCCATGTTCCCGACCTCGGCCATGCCGGGATAGCCCTTGGGTCCGCAGTTCTTCAACACCATCACGCAGGTCTCGTCGATGTCGAGGTCGGGATCGTCGATCCGCGCCTTGTAGTCGTCGATGTCTTCGAACACGACGGCCCGGCCCCGGTGCACCATCAGCGTGGCCGTGGCGGCAGAGGGCTTCAGCACCGCGCCGAGGGGGGCGAGGTTGCCCTTGAGCACCGCGACGCCGCCGGACTGGGTCAGCGGGCGGTCGGCGGGGCGGATCACCTCCTCGTTGTGGTTCACCACGTCCTTGACCTGCTCCCACGCGCTCTCGCCCGAGACGGTGAGCGCGTCCTTGTGCAGCAGACCCGCCTCGCCGAGGCGCTTGATGACGACGGGCAGGCCTCCGGCGTAGAAGAACTCCTCCATCAGGTACTCGCCCGACGGCATCAGGTTCAGGATCGTCGGCACGTCGCGGCCGCAGCGGTCCCAGTCCTCGAGGGAGAGATCGACGCCGACCCGGCCGGCGATGGCGAGAAGGTGGATCACGGCATTCGTCGATCCGCCGATGGCGGCGTTGGTGCGGATCGCGTTCTCGAACGCCTCTTTCGTAAGCACGTCAGAGGGTTTGAGGTCGTCCTTCACCATCTGCACGATGCGCCGGCCCGACATCTGCGCCATCACGCGACGGCGGGAATCGACGGCCGGAATCGCGGCGTTGCCCGACAGCGCCATGCCGAGCGCCTCGGCCATCGACGCCATCGTCGACGCCGTGCCCATCGTGTTGCACGACCCCGCCGAGCGGGACATCGAGGCCTCGGCGGCGGTGAACTCCTCGATCGACATGTCGCCGGCCTTCACCGCCGCGTTGAAGCGCCAGATGTGTGTACCCGAACCCACGCGCTCGCCGTTGAAGTAGCCGTTCAGCATCGGCCCGCCCGACACCATGATCGTCGGCAGATCGCAGGAGGCGGCCCCCATGAGCAGCGACGGCGTGGTCTTGTCGCAGCCGACGAGGCACACGACGCCGTCCATCGGCTGGCCGCGGATCTGCTCTTCCACCGCCATCGCGGCGATGTTGCGGAACATCATCGCGGTCGGTCGGAACGCGCTCTCGGACGCCGAGAAGACGGGAACCTCGACCGGAAAGCCGCCGGCCTCGTAGATACCGTGCTTCACCCGCTCGGCCAGGTCGCGCAGGTGCGCGTTGCATGGCGTCAGTTCCGACCAGGTATTGAGGATGCCGATGACCGGGCGGCCGTCGAACAGGTCGACCGGAAAGCCCTGGTTGCGCATCCAGCCGCGGTGGTAGATCGCGTCCTTGGACGTGCCGCCGAACCATTCCTGCGAGCGGAGTTTGCGGGGCCATTTGGCGGGCTTGAAGGACATTGCTCTTCCTCAGAGTGAACGGACGGTCGCAACGCCCTGATCGGACGCGCGTTTCAGGCGGTTGGACAGCGGCAGGCCGAAGTCCGGCGCCTCGATCTCGAAGACGTCGCCCTCTTCGGTCGAGACGCCGTCGGCGAAGGACAGGGTCGCGGTGCCGAACATGTGCACATGCACGTCGCCGGGCTGCCGGAACAGCGGATACTTGAAATGGTGGTGCTCGAGGTTGGCGAAGCTGTGGGACATGTTCGCCTCGCCCGACAGGAACGGCTTCTCCCAGATCACGTCGCCGCCCCGGCGGATGCGGCTGGTGCCGCGCACGTCCTGCGGCAGCGCGCCCACCAGAATCTCGGGGCCGATCGCCGCCATCCGCAGCTTGGAATGGGCGAGCCAGAGGTAGTTCACGCGCTCGGTCACGTGGTCGGAGAATTCGTTGGCGAGGGCCCAGCCGACGCGGGCGGGCGTTCCGTCGGGGGCGATGACGTAGAGGCCGGCCATCTCCGGCTCCTCGCCGCCATCCTCGGCGAAGGCGGGCATCTCCAAGTCGCCCCCCGGCGCGGCGAGGACGTGGCCGTTGCCCTTGTAGAACCATTCGGGCTGGGCGCCGGGCAGCTGCGCCGGCTTGCCGTTCTCGAGGCCCATCCGGAACATCTTCATCGAATCGGTGAGTTCCGCGTCGCTCTTGGTGTGCATCGCGTCGCGGGTCGCGGCGCTGCCAAGGTGCGTGAGGCCGGTGCCCGTGAGGTGCAGGTGCGCCGGATCGGGATGGGTCAGCGGCGGCAGCAGCGCACCTTCGGCGGCCAGCGCCGCAAGGTCCACCGCCTCGCCTGTGCCACGGGCGCCCACCACCCCGGCCAGCGTGCCGCCGCCTGACGCGGCCTCCATCGCCAGGGCGTACGTGCTGTCGGCGCCCGGCACGACGGTCGCGGTCTCTCCCTCGCGCCGGATCACGGCGGTGGCCCCGCCCCGGCGAACCTGTGACAGATGCATGGATCCTCCCCGGGGGCCCGTTCCCGCCCCCTATCGGGCCGTACACTTCCGTCTGCCGCGCCGGACGTCAACTCCCTGTTCCGGTCCGCACGCGACGCCGCTAGGGTCGCGCCGATTCCCAGACAGGCTCCCCCCATGTTCTCCGACGCCCTCCTCACAGATATCCGCTCCCGCTTCGCCCATGTCGAGGCGTGCCCCTTCTCCGGCCCCCGCATCTTCTTCGAGAGCGCGGGCGGCGCGCTGCACCTGAATGCCGTGGCGGAGACCTCGGCGAGATTCGCGGCGATCCCCGACAACCAGGGCCGCGACAACCCCGCCTCGGCAGCGCTGATGCAGGTGATCGCGAAGGGCAAGGACGACGCGCGGATGTTCCTGAACGCGCCCGGCGGCGAGATCTTCTTCGGCGAGAGCGGAACCGAGGTGCTGTACCGCCTCGTGCGCACCGCCGCCGTCGGCGCGGCCGAGGGCGGCGTGATGCTGGGCACCACACTGGAGCATCCGGCCAGCCGCGAGGCGATGGCGCACTGGGCGAAGGTGACGGGGCGGCCGCACGTGATGGTGCCGCACGACGACGCGACCGGCACCGTGACGGCGGACGCCTGGCGCACCCACCTGACGCCGGAGGTAAGGGTGGCGAGCGTCATCCACACCTCGCCCGTCACCGGGCAGTCGGTGGATCTCGCGGCCATCTGCGCGACGATCCGCGAGGTGGCGCCGGAGGCGCTCATCATCGTCGACGGCATTCAGCATGCCAGCCACGGCGCCGTCGACCTGTCCGAGGCGCGGCCCGACGGCTATGCCGTCTCGCCCTACAAGGTCTTCTCGCGCCACGGCTACGGCATCGGTTGGGCCTCGGACCGGCTGTCCGCGCTGCCGCGCGAGGGCATCGGCGGCAAGTGGGAGCACGGGACGCGGGACACCGGCTCCTACGCCACGTGGTCGGACGTCGTCGCCTATCTGGACTGGCTCGGCGGCACCGTGTCGGACGCTGGCGAGCCGCGGGCGCGGCTGGAGGCTGCGGCCGAGGCGATCGGGGCGCACGAGCGCGGACTGGCACAGGCGCTGATCGAAGGCTCGGGCAACCTCGCCGGCCTGCGCGATCTGCCGGGCGTGACGCTGGTCGGCGGCGAGGACGTCAGCCGCCGGGAGGGCGTTGTCTCGTTCGACGTGGCGGGCCGGCCGGCGGGCGAGATCGTGCGTGCGCTGGCGGACGAGGGCATCCGCGTCCATTCGCGCAACGCCGACGTCTATTCCGGCAACGTGCTGACGCCGCTCGGCCTCGCCGACTGCGTGCGGGTCTCGTTCGGGCACTACAACAGCCTCGCCGAGGTGCGCAGCCTGCTCGCCGCGATGGCGCGGATCATCGGGGCCTGAGTGGTCCGGGCCGGCGGCGGGACTAGCTGTCCCGTCGTCCGCACGAAGGAGAGAGCCCATGGCCGCCACACCCCCCGTCTGCGACTTCGGCTGGACCGCCCCGGACTTCACGCTGCCGGCCACGGATGGCCGGACCTACGCCCTGTCCGACATCCGCGGGCCGAACGGCACGCTGGTCATGTTCATCTGCAACCACTGCCCTTACGTGCTCGCCGTCCTCGACCGGATCATCCGCGACGCGACGGCCCTGCAGGCGCTGGGGATCGGCGTCGCGGCGATCTGCTCGAACGACGCGGACAGCCACCCGGCGGACAGCTTCGAGAACATGAAGAAGATGGCGGAGGAGCGGGACTTTCCGTTCCCGTACCTGCACGACGAGGACCAGTCGGTCGCCCGCGCCTATGACGCGGCCTGCACGCCCGACTTCTTCGGCTTCGACGCAAGCGACGGCCTGCAATATCGCGGCCGGCTTGACGAATCGCGCAATCGGCCGGCGGCGCCGGACGCGCAGCGCGAACTCTATGAGGCGATGAAACTGGTGGCCGAGACCGGCCGCGGCCCGGCGGACCAGGTGCCGTCGATGGGCTGCTCGATCAAGTGGAAGGCGGCGTGAGGGCGCGGATCGTCTTCGACCTCGACGGCACGCTCATCGACAGCCTGCCGGACATCCGCAAGCTTGCGAACGGGCTGCTGGCGCAGGAGGGGGCGGAGCCGCTGACGATGGACGAGGCGAGAGGCTTCGTCGGCGACGGCGCGCCGGCCTTCATCCGCAGGATGCGCGAGGCGCGCGGCATTCCCGACAGCGCGCAGGAGCGGCTGCTGAACGGCTACCTCGCCGGCTACGACGACGCGCTGGGCGAGACGCGGCTGTATCCCGGCGTGCGCGAGGCGCTGGAGGCGCTGGCCGGGCGGCACGCCCTGGGCGTCTGCACCAACAAGCCGATCTCGCCCACGAAGGCGGCGCTGGCGCATTTCGGCATCGCCGATCTGTTCGGGGCGGTCCTCGGCGGCGACAGCCTGCCGGTGCGCAAGCCCGACCCCGGCGCGCTGCGGGCGGTGTTCGAGAGGCTGGGCTCCGGGCCGGAGGTCTATGTGGGTGACGGCGACGTCGACGCCGAAACGGCGGCGGCCGCAGGCGTGCCGCTCCTGCTGTTCACCGAAGGCTACCGCAAGGCGCCGGTGGAGGACCTGCCGCACCGGGCGACGTTCGACGACTGGCAGGCGCTGCCGGGGCTGGTGGACGAGGTGCTGTCCTAGGCGCGCAGCGCGGCGCGCACGGCGCGGGCGGTCAGGCGATCCTTCAGACCCTTCGGTTGCGCGAGATCCAACCTGGCGAGCGCGGCGTCCTCTCCCTCCACCGCCGGGCGGCCGAGGGTCCGCGCGATCAGCGACGGAATGCCGAGGCGGCGGCCGGAGGCGGATTTCAGGCGGGCCAGAGCGGGGAGAAGCCGCTGCTCGATCTCGGTGAAGTCGGTGCCGAGGGGGAAGGCCGGCACGTCGTCGCGGAACCTGTCCAGCCAGTGTGTCACGGCCTCCGGCGTGTTGTTGCGACGGGCCGGCGGCACCTGCCAGTCCCTCGGCAGCTTGCCGGCCTTCTTCGCGGCCTCGGTCAGGTCGTCCTGATAGCGGGCGTCGGCGATGCAGACCATCGCGGCCGCGGCCTGCGCATCCGTCTTTCCGCGCAGGTCGGCGATGCCGTATTCGGTCACGATCAGATCGCGCAGGAAGTGCGGGATCGTGGTGTGGCCGTAGCTCCAGACGATGTTGCTCTCGGTGCGACCGTGGCTCTTGCGGGTGGCGGGGAGCGTCAGGACCGAGCGGGCGCCCTGGAGAGCGAAGGCCTGCAGGACGAAGTCCATCTGCCCGCCGACGCCGGAGACGGTGGTCTCGCCCTCCGTCGCATCCGAACAGACGGCGCCGAGGAGGGTCGCCTTCATCGCGGCATTGACGAAACGCGCACCCTGCCGGGCGGCACGCTTGGCGGCCTCGTCGCCGTAGAGGGCGTTGGTGAAGGAGACCGGGACCATCTCGAGCCGCCCGTGAAGATCGGGCTCCATCGCCTTGAGTCTGCCGTAGAAGTCGCGGCTCTCGACGAAGAACCCGGCGTGCAGGACGGCGCCCATCTCCTGCCTGCGGATCACGCCGGCCTGGACCAACGCGAGCAGGCCGGCGACGAACATCTCGGTCGTGCAGTAGAGGCCCGTCTCGAAGCGGCCGGCCTCGGCGAAGGCGGCGGAGAACGGATCGGCCTCCGCGATGGCAGGGAAGCGGCCGTCGCCGCGCAGGAGCAGCGCGTTGGCGACCGCGTCGCCGAGGGCGCCGATGCCGACCTGCAGGGTGCCGCCGTCGGGGATCGTGCGGGCGACGTGCAGGCCGATGGCGTGTTGTGCCTCGCTGACCGGCTGGCGCGGGGCGGAGAACAGCTCGAACTCCTCGTGGCCGGTGAGGAGGAGGTCGACATCCTCGGCCGGCAGGCGGGCGGCGCCGCCGAAGGCGGGCAGCGCAGCGTTCGTCTCGCAGGCGGCGAGGAAGTCGAGGGCGCCGTCGCGGCGAAGGCGGAACAGATCGGCGGAAATGTCGGTGTTGCAGGACAGGCTGAAGTCGTCGCCGAGGCGCGGGACGAGCTGGAGGAGGACGTTGGGCCGCCGCTCGACCAGCCGGTCGAATGCGTGGACATAGGCGGCGGGCGTGTAGGACTGCTGGACCGTCTCGTTGCTCATCCAGCGGCCGGCCATGAGGAAGAACTCGCGAACCTCGATGTTCGGCGGCAGCGTGCCGTCGCGGAGCATCCGGGCGTAGGCGATCTCGGGATAACGGCCGAAGAGCCTGTCCGCGGCGGGCTCGAGGAACCGCCGCTCCAGGTCCGAGGACGCGGCGGGGCGCTCCAGCGTCAAGGCCGTGAAGATCGAGAGGTTCAGCGAGCGGTCTTCGCGCACCACGTCGATCAGCGCATTCAGCAGCGTGACCGGTTTGCCGAGGCCGAGGGGAAGCGCCACCCGGATGTCGGGACCGACGCGGGCGGCGATCTCCCGGACAAGGGCGCGGGGGTCGCGCGACGTGACCGGCGCCACGTCAGGCGAGCCGGGACCAGCCGGCATCAGGGCGGAAGCGCGGCCCGTGCTGCTCTTCCAGCGTGCGCAGCGCCGCCGTCACCTCGCCCACGCCGCGGGCCCGGGCATAATGCATCGGCCCGCCGCGGAACGGCGGGAAGCCCGTCGCGAAGATCATCGCACCGTCGACGTCGTCGGGGTCGCCGACGACGTCCCTGCGCAGGCATTCGACGCAGGCGTTCAGCATCGGCAGGATCAGACGGTCGGTCAGACCGTCGGGCACGTCGCCGTCGCCGGGGTCGGGGCGGCCGTTCGACCAGTCGTAGAAGCCCTGCCCCGATTTCTCGCCGGTGTGGCCGTCGGCCACCAGCGTGCGGGCGCGCTCGGGCACCTCGGGGATAGGCTCGTCCAGGTCGCGCTGCAGGCTCTCGGCCACGTCGAGGCAGATGTCGAGGCCGACCTCGTCCGCGAGCGCGATCGGCCCCATCGGCATCCCGAACCGCACGGCGGCGCGGTCGATCGTCTCCTTTTCCACCCCTTCGTCCAGCAGCAGCATCGCCTCCAGCAGGTACGGCGTGAGCGCCCGGTTGACGAGGAAGCCGGGATAGTCGGCCACGGGGACCGGCAGCTTGCCGATGTCGCCGCAGAAGGCGAGCAGGCGGTCGCGGACGTCCGGCGCGGTGCCGTCGTGGGAGACGACTTCCACCAGCTGCATCTTCGGCACCGGGTTGAAGAAGTGCAGGCCGGCGAACCGCGCGGCGTCGGGGACGCCGTCGCGGAGGCCTGAAAGGCGCAGGGACGAGGTGTTGGTGGCGAGGATCGCGCCGTCCCTCATCCGGCCCTTCAGACCGTCGTACAGCTTGGCCTTCAGGTCCGGCTTCTCCGGCGCGGCCTCGATGATGAGGTCGGCGGAGGTGACGCCGTAGCCGTTCGGGTCCGGCATCAGCCGGTCGAGGGCGTCGCGGGTGCCGAGGCTGTCCAGATGGGCACCCTTGCAGATCTCTTCGGCGCGTTTCATCGCCTTGCCCAGCGGCTCCAGCGCCACGTCGCCCAGCGTCACGCGGGCGCCCTTCAGCGCGGCCCAGGCGGCGATGTCGCCGCCCATCGCGCCCGCTCCGATGACGTGCACGTGCGAGATGCCGCTGTCGCCCCTCGCCTTAGACTTCAGGCGCTGCTGCAGGAAGAAGACGCGGATCAGGTTCTTCGCGGTATCGGTGCGCAGCAGATCGGCGAAGGATGCGATCTCCGCCTGCTGCATCGCCTTGGGATCGGCGCCATGCTCTTCCCACAGGTCGATCAGGGCATGGGGCGCAGGGTAATGCTCCTTCGGGGCCTTCTTCTCCGTCTCCGACCGCATCCGGCGGGCGGCGAGGCGGCGGGCCTGCTCGAACCGGAAGGCGGAGGACATGAGGCCGGAGGACCGGGATGGCGGATCGTCCGCCAGCGCCCGCACGGCGTTGCGCACGTGCCGCTCCTCGGTGACGACGTCGGCGAGCCCCAGCTTCTTCGCCTTGCGGGTATGCGCAGACGAGCCGGTGAGCATCATCTGCATCGCCTCGGTCGGGTCGATCAGCTGAGTCAGGCGGAACGTCCCGCCGAGCCCGGGATGCAGGCCGAGGCGCACCTCGGGGAAGCCGAAGGAGGCACCGTCGATTGCGATCCGGGCGTCGCAGGCGAGCGCGATCTCGAGGCCGCCGCCGAGGGCGGCGCCGTGGACGACGGCTAGGGTCGGGCACGGCAGGGCGGCGAGGCGGTCGAGGATGGCGTGGCCCATGCGCAGCCGCTCTTCCGCGCCCTCGCGGCCGAGATCCTCGAATTCCTTTATGTCGGCCCCGGCGGCGAAGCCGCTCTTCTTGGCGGAGCGGATGACGACGGCCTTCGGTGTCGCCCCCTCCAGCGCGTCGAGGCGCTCGGCGAGGCCGGTGAGGACCAGCTCCGAGACGGTGTTGGTGCCGCTGTCCGGGCAGTCGAGAACGAGCCAGGCGATGCCGTCCTGATCGGTAGCGGAGCGCCACGCGCCGTCGGGGGCGACGTCCTGCGCCGGCCCCAGTTCCAGCGGCCAGCCGAGGTGCGAAAGAACGGGTCCGGGTTTCATGCAACCTCCAGCAGCATCGCGCCGCCCTGCCCGCCGCCGATGCACTCGGTGGCGATGCCGCGCGGGCGGCCGAGGCGCTTCATCGCGTTCGCGAGGTGCAGGACGATCCGGTTGCCGGACGTGCCGACCGGGTGGCCGAGGGAGATCGCGCCGCCGTCGACGTTGAGGCTGTCGCGGTCGATGCGGCCCCAGGCGCCGTCCAGACCCAGCACCTCGCGGCAGAAGTCGTCGTCCTGCCACGCGGCGACGCAGGACAGCACCTGCGCCGCGAACGCCTCGTTCAGCTCCCACAGGACGTCACCCGGCCCGATGCCGTGCCGCTGCGCCAGCGGGGTGGAGCACAGGACGGGGCCGAGGCCCATGACGGCAGGGTCGAGGGCGGCCCATTCGCTGTCGACGATGCGGGCGATGGGAGTCAGGCCGTGCCGCTCCACCGCCTCCTCGGAGGCGAGCAGCGTCCAGGACGCGCCGTCGGTGATCTGCGACGAATTGCCGGGGGTGACCTTGCCGTAGGGCTTCTCGAACGCCGGCTTGAGCTTGGCGAGGCCGGCCATGTCGCTGTCCGGCCGGACCCCGTCGTCGTGGTCGTAGGCGCGGCCGTCGCGGGCGACGGCGGGCTGCACCTCGTCCTCCAGCCACCCTTCCTTCTGCGCGCGGGCGAGGCGGTGGTGGCTTTCCATCGCGTAGGTGTCCGCCGCCTTGCGGTCGATGCCGAAGCGGTAGGCCAGGACCTCGGCGGTCTGGCCCATGTTCAGGTCGGTGATCGGATCCGTGAGACCGCGCTCCAGCCCGATGACGGGCTTGAAGAAGTCGGGTCGGACCTTTGCCGCCTGCCGGGCGGCGTCGATCGGCCCCCTGGCGCGGGCGAACCCGGCATACCATTCGGTCGCCTCGCCGGAGAGGACGAGGGGCGAATGCGACAGCGCCTCGGTTCCGCCGGCGAGGATGATGTCGTGGTGGCCGGCGGCGATGTAACGGAAGGCCGTGTCGATCGACTGCATGCCCGAGCCGCAGTTGATCTGCACGGTGAAGGCCGGCGTGTCGACCGGGATGCCGAGGCGCAGGGCGGCGACGCGGGCCGGGTTCATCTCGTCCGCGATGACGTTGACGCAGCCGAGAACCACCAGTTCGATGTCCTCGCGCCGCAGCGGCTGGCGCGCCAGCAATGGCCGGCCGGCCTGCACGGCGAGGTCGACGGGTGTGAAAGGGCCCGGGCCGGAGCGGGCCTTGAGGAACGGCGTCCGGGCGCCGTCGACGAGGTAGACGGGTCGGCTCATTCGGCGGCCTCCTGCTGCGGCCGGTGAGCGCCGGTGCCGAGTTGCGGGAAGTACTCGGCAAGCGCCTCGGGCGTGAAGTCGTCCACGGCGACGGTGGCCCGCACCGCCTCGTCCATCTCGCGCAGCTGCGCAGCCTCGGCGTCGGAGATCAGGCCGAGGTGAAGCGCCTCGTGCGGCGTCTTCCTGGCCTCGCGGAGGCGCTTGCGGATCGGCTCGGCGTTCACGACCAGCCGCCAGGCGCGGTTGAGCACCTCGACGCCGTCACGGTCGCACCCGTCGTAGCAGCGGCCGACGAGGCGGTCGCGGGCCGCGGACGGCTCCAGCGTGATCTTCGCCACGCGCTCGGACAGGTCGTCGGCAGGGCCGCGGCCGTGCCGGCGCGGAAGCGTGGCGGCGCGAAGGATCCAGGCGGCCCAACGGGCGGGAAAGTTGGCGAGGACGGCGTCGAGCGAGCGGCCGATGCGGTCGAACGCGACCTCGGCCGAGTGGTCGACCAGCGGCAGGTCCGCCTCGTTTCGTCCCTCGTCGTCCCACCGCTTCAGCGTGGCCGTCACGAAGTAGAGCTCGGACAGAACGTCGCCGAGGCGGGCAGAGATCATCTCCTTGCGCTTCAGCGCCCCGCCGAGGGTGAGGAAGGCGAAATCCGCCGTCAGCGCAAAGGCGGCGGACCAGCGGGCGGCGCGGCGATAGTGGCGAGCGACGCGGCCGGCACCCTTGGGCGCGGGGGCGAAGGCGGCGCCGGTCCAGGCGCGACCGACGGCGCGGCCGAACGTCTTCAGCGAGTGGGCGACGTGCTTCCAGAAATGCCTGTCGAACTCGGTGAGGCTCTTCTCCTCGTCCGGTTCCGACAGCGCCTGCATCTCGTCCAGCATGTGCGGGTGCGCGCGCACCGATCCCTGGCCGAAGATGATGAGGTTGCGGGTGACGATGTTCGCGCCCTCCACCGTGATCGCGATCGGCTGCGCGCGGTAGAGCGGCGAGAGGTAGTTCATCGGCCCGTCGATCACCGCCTTGCCGGAGTGGACGTCCATCGCGGCGTTGATCGCGTCGCGCATCCGATAGGTCGCGTGCGCCTTCATGATGGCCGAGATGACGGCCAGCGCCCTGCCCTCGTCCAGCCCTGCGCAGGTGAGGCGGCGGGCGGCGTCGAGAGAGTAGGCGTCGCCGGCGAGGCCGGCGATCACCTCCTGCACGCCGCCGAACAGGCCGATCGGCAGGCCGAACTGCTGGCGCACGCGGGCGTAGGCGCCGGTGGTGTGGGTCGCCATCGCGGTCGCGGCGGCCGAGAGCGACGGCAGCGAGATGCCACGGCCCGCGGCGAGCGCGCTCATCAGCATCATCCAGCCCTTGCCGGCATAGTCCGGCCCGCCGATGATGTGATCGAGCGGGATGAACACGTCCGTCCCGGTCGTCGGGCCGTTCATGAACATCGTGCCCGCCGGGATGTGGCGGCGCCCGGTCTCGACGCCCGGCAGGTCGGTCGGGACGAGGGCGCAGGTGATGCCGATATGCTCGGTCTCGCCGATCAGGCGGTCCGGATCCTCCAGCTTGAAGGCAAGGCCGAGCACGGTCGCGACGGGGGCGAGCGTGATGTAGCGCTTGGCCCAGGTCAGGCGGATGCCCAGCACCTCCTCGCCGTTCCACTGGCCCCTGCAGACGATCCCGCGATCAACCATAGCCGACGCGTCGGATCCCGCCTCCTCGGACGTCAGGCCGAAGCACGGAACCTCCTCGCCCGAGGCGAGGCGGGGCATCCAGTGGTCCTTCTGCTCTTTCGTGCCGAACTGGTGGAGCAGCTCGCCGGGGCCAAGGGAGTTCGGGACCATGACGGTCACTGCGGCGGCGACGGAGCGGGTGGAAATGTAGCGGACGATCTCGGAATGGGCGTAGGCCGAGAAGCCGAGGCCGCCGTACTCCTTGGGGATGATCATGCCGAAGAACTGCTTCTCGCGCAGGAAATCCCAGACCGCGGGCGACAGGTCGGCCGTCTTCTGGTTGATCGTCCAGTCGTCCAGCATCCCGCAGAGCTCGGCGCAGGGACCGTCGAGGAACGCCTGCTCCTCCGCCGTCAACGTCGGCGCCTTAACGGCGGCCAGCTTCGACCAGTCGGGATTGCCGGAGAACAGCTCCGCCTCCCACCAGACCTCGCCGGCGGCGAGGGCTTCGGCCTCGGTCTCGGACAATTGCGGCAGGGCCTTCCGCGCCCAGCGGAAGACGGGCTTGGTGACGTAGTCTCGTCGGAAGCTGGACATGCTGGCCCAACCCGGGCGGCCGCCGCCGGTTCCCTTCGGGACGCGGCGTCAGAGAAGGCGCGGCTGACGCTCCACCTGCTGCGGCGATGGCGCCTCCTCGGGCGCGATGGTCGCGAGCGTGCCGTCGGGCAGCGGCCGCTGCAGCGCGCCCGCCTCGTCCCAGCCCGCGGCGAGCCACGTTCGCCAGGCGTCCGCGCCGATCAGGATCACCGGCATCGCCTTGGGATGGACGGCGCCCACCTCGGCGTTCGGCGACGTGGTGAGAAAGGCGTAGAGATCGTCCGTCGTCTCGCCGTCCTTCAGCTTGCGGACCGACGTCCACTGCGGAACCCAGATCCCGGCGAAGGCGGCGGGGCGGCCGTCGGCGACCTCGAACCAGTGGTTCTTCTTCGTCTGGTGGTGCGGCTCGGCGAAGCGGGTGAAGGGGACGAGGCAGCGGCTCCCGACCCCCAGCCAGCGCCGCCAGTGCGGGCTGGCGGTGTTGCGCACGTTGGTCACGCCGCGGTCGGTCTTCTTGCCCTCCAGCGCCATCTTCGGCGAGGGCATCCCCCAGCGCGCGGGGGCCAGCGCCCGGCCCGCCTCGCCGTTCCGCAGGATCGGCGCGGGCTGGTCGGGATAGATCTCCTCCAGCGGACCCTGGTTGCCGAGGTGGTCCGCCGCCTCGAACTCCTCGAACAGGCGGCGCATCTCATCCTGGGTGCGGGTCATCGAGTAGAGGTTGCACATCGCCCTGCCCCTTCGTCCGGCGGCGCCATCAAGGCACCCTCCGGCCGCGATGTCGAGCCGGGGCATGGACATGGACCCGCCTCCGTCGCATCGTCCGCCCGGGAGGACGGGACCATGAGACTGCGCGGCAAGACAGCCTTCGTCACCGCGGCCGGCCAGGGCATCGGCCGCGCCATCGCCGAGGCCTTTGCGGCCGAGGGCGCGGCGGTGACGGCGACCGACGTGAACGCCGACCTGCTGGACGGGCTGGAGGCGACGACCTATCCCCTCGACGTGACCGACCGCGCCGCGCTGCAGGCGGCGGTGCGCGGCGCCTCGCCCGACATCCTCGCCAATTGCGCGGGGATCGTGCACGGGGGCACCGTCCTCGACATCACCGACGAGGCGTTCGACGCCGCGCTGAACCTGAACGTCCGGGCGCAGATGCACGCGATCCAGGCGGCGCTGCCGGCGATGCTGGAGCGGGGGACCGGCTCCATCGTCAACATCGCGTCCGTCGCCTCGACCATCCTCGCCGCGCCGAACCGCTGCCTCTACGGGCTGTCGAAGTCGGCGGTGATCGGGCTGACAAAGTCGGTCGCGGTGGATTTCGTGACGACCGGCGTGCGCTGCAACTGCATCTGCCCGGGCACCGTCGATTCCCCCTCCATGCACGCCCGGCTGCGGGCGACGGGCGACTACGACACGGCGCTCAAGGCCTTCATCGCGCGCCAGCCGATGGGGCGGATCGGCACCCCGCAGGAGGTGGCGGCACTGGCCGTCTACCTCGCCTCGGACGAGAGCGCCTTCACCACCGGACAGGCACACATCATCGACGGAGGCTGGGCAGCGACATGAGCACACCCTTTCCCGACGGCCGGCCCGAGGGCCTCTTCGTGGGCCGCATCTGGCGGCCCGGCATCGGCCCCGCGCTGGTCACGCTGCGCGGCGACGACGTGGTGGACATCACCGGCGCCGCGGCGCCCACCATGAGGGACCTGCTGGAGCTGGACGATCCGGCGGCGTTCGTCGCCGGTGCGGACGGCGAGACGGTCTGCACGCTGGACGCCCTTGCCGACGCTTCGAACGAGGGCGCGGGCGCGGACTCCCTGCGCCTCCTCGCGCCCTGCGACCTGCAGGCGGTGAAGGCCTGCGGCGTGACCTTTGCGGATTCGATGGTCGAGCGCGTCATCGAGGAGCGGGCCGCCGGCGACGCCTCCGCCGCCGAGGCGATCCGGTCGCGGGTGGCCGAAGTGATCGGCGACTCGCTGCGGGGCCTGGTGCCTGGCTCCGAGAAGGCCGCCGAGGTGAAGCGCGTCCTGCAGGCCGAGGGGCTTTGGTCGCCCTACCTCGAGGTCGGGATCGGCCCGGACGCCGAGGTGTTCACCAAGGGCCAGCCGATGAGCGCGGTGGGCTGGGGCGCCGCCGTCGGACTGCACCCCGTCTCGACCTGGAACAATCCGGAGCCCGAGATCGTGCTGGCCGCCGACAGCCGGGGCCGCATCCTCGGCGCCACCCTCGGGAACGACGTCAACCTGCGCGACGTCGAGGGGCGCTCCGCCCTCCTCCTCGGCAAGGCGAAGGACAACAACGCCTCCGGCGCGATCGGACCGTTCCTGCGCCTGTTCGACGGCGACTGGGGGCTGGACGACGTGCGGCGCGCCGAACTGACGCTGCGGGTCGAGGGCGAGGACGGTTTCGTCCTCGACGGCCGCTCGTCGATGAGCCGGATCAGCCGCGACCCGGCGGACCTGATTACCCAGGCGATCGGGCGGCATCACCAGTATCCGGACGGCCTCGTCCTGTTCCTCGGCACGCTCTTCGCGCCGGTGCAGGACCGGGACGCGCCGGGCCAGGGCTTCACCCACAAGGTCGGCGACGTGGTGCGAATCCGCGAGGCGTCGCTGGGCGAACTCAGCAACGTGGTGCGGCTGTCGACCGAAGCGCCGGAATGGACGTTCGGCGCCGGCGCGCTGATGCGCAACCTCGCGGGGCGCGGCCTCCTGGCCTGACTTGCGGGGGGTGCGCGGGTCTGTCAGGGGCGGCGCATGAAGCAGGTCCTGTGCATCCGGTGGGGCACCAAGTACGGCGCCGAGTACGTGAACCGCCTCTACGGCATGGTCGCGCGCCACCTGACGCCGCCCTTCTCGTTCCACTGCGTGACGGACGACACGGGCGGCCTGCGGCCGGAGATCGAGGTGATCCCGCTGCCGCCCCTCGGCTGCGAGATGCCGAGGAACACGCCCGGCATCTGGGGCAAGTCGCGCCTCTGGGCGGAGGAGCTCGGCGGCCTGTCGGGGCCGGTCCTGTTCCTCGACCTCGACCTCGTCGTGACCGGCTCGCTGGACGCCTTCTTCGAGGTGGGCGCGCCGGACGACGTGATCCTCGCCCGCAACCCCAATACCCCGTTCGAGAAGCTGGGCCAGACCTCGATCTTCCGCTTTCCGATCGGCAAGCTGGCGCCCCTGCGGGCCGCCTTCCTCGCCGACCCGCAGGGCACCGCCGACCGCTATCGGTGGGAGCAGCGCTACGTGACCCGCACCGCGCCGGGCGGCGTGTCGTTCTGGCCGAAGGGCTGGGTCGCGCACTTCCGCCACCACCTGGTGCCGCCGTTCCCGGTGAACCTGATGCGCCCGCCCCGCCTGCCCGCCGCCACCCGCGTCGTGATCTTCCCCGGCGGCCTCAATCCGCCCGACGCGCTGGCCGGACGGTGGAACGGGGACGGGCCGGTGCGCGGCGCCCTCGCCCATGTCGCGGCAGGCCTGCGCGGCGAGCGGACCGAACGGCTCGACAAGCATCTGCGCCACTACGTCCGCCCGACCCCCTGGATCGCCGAGCACTGGCGCGAGTGATTGCGCCCGCCCGCACCGCCGGTCAGGATGCCGGGATGGAGCGGATCGACGCGCATCAGCACTTCTGGCACCCCGCGCGCGGCGACTACGGCTGGCTGCCGCCGGACGATCCCGTGCTGTCGCGACCCTACGGACCGACGGACCTGGCGCCGCTGCTGCAGGCCGCCGGGATCGACCGGACCGTGCTGGTGCAGGCCGCGCCCACGGTGGCCGAGACGGAGTACCTCCTTGGCATCGCCGACGCGACGCCGTGGGTCGCGGGCGTGGTCGGCTGGGTGGACCTGGAGGGCGACCTGAGCGACCTGCACCGGCTCGCGCCGCACCCGAAGCTCGTCGGCATCCGGCCGATGATCCAGGACATTCCCGACCGGGACTGGATGCTGCGGCCAGACGTGCGGCGCGGGATCGAGGCGGTCGCCGAGGCTGATCTCGCCTTCGACGCACTGGGATTTCCGATCCATATCGTCAACTTCCTGATCATTCTTCGCGCTACGCCCGAACTGCACTGCGTCCTTGACCACGGCCTGAAGCCGCAGATCGCCGCCGGTTCCGGAGGCTTCGACGACTGGGCGGCGGGGATGACCCGACTGGCGGAGCAGACGGACGCGGCCGTGAAGCTGTCGGGCCTCGTCACCGAAGCCGGGCCGGACTGGTCGGTCGAGGACCTGCGCCCCTACGTCGACCACCTGCTGAAGGTGTTCGGCCCCCGGCGGACCATGTGGGGCTCGGACTGGCCCGTGGTCCGCCTGCGCTGCGAGTACGCCGACTGGCTGACGGCGGCCGAGGCGCTGACGTCGCACCTGGACGACCAGGACCGCGCCCGCCTGTTCGGCGGCACGGCGGCAGAGGTCTACCGACTGGAGGAGACGAGATGAACAAGCACCCGCTCGGCCGGACCGGCCTTCAGGTCACGCCCATCTGCTTCGGGGGCTCCGCCCTCGGCGGGATGCCGGGCACCTATGGCTACGACGTGGACGAGGCGCGCGCCCGCGCGACGGTGGAGGCCATCCTCGACGGCCCGGTGAACTTCCTCGACACCTCGCGCAACTACGGCCTCGGCCGCTCGGAAGAGCGGATCGGCGCGGTGATCCGCGACCGCGGCCTGCCGGAGGGGTTCGTGCTGGCCACCAAGCTCGACCGCGACATGGAGACGGGGCGCTTCGACGCGGATCGCGTGCGCCGGTCGCTGGAGGAGAGCCTGACGGCGCTGGGGGTGGAACGGATCGACCTGCTGCACCTGCACGATCCCGAACATGCCCGCGATCTGAACGAGATAACGCGCACGGGTGGCGCGCTGGACGAACTGTTCCGGCTGAAGGAGGAGGGGCTGGCGACGGCCGTCGGCCTCGCCATGGGCCGCCTCGACATCATGGAGCCGCTGGTGCGCGAGCGGCCGTTCGACGTCATCCTGAACCACAACCGCTTCACCCTGCTGAACCGTGCCTCCGAGGCGCTGTTCGACGACGCCCGCGCCCGCGGCATGGCCGTCCTGAACGCCGCGCCCTTCGCCGGCGGCGTCCTCGCCAAGGGCGCCGACCGGATGAAGCGCGTGACCTACCAGGAGGCCAGCGAGGAGGCGCTGAAGCCGGTGCGCCGGATCGAGGAAATCTGCGCCCGCCACGGCATCGACCCCGGCGCCGCCGCGCTGCAGTTCTCGATGCGCGATCCCCGGATCGCCTCGACCGTCATCGGCGTCTCCCGGCCCGAGCGGGTGACGCAGACGCTGGACTGGGCCGCGGCGGAGATCCCGCAGGCGGCGTGGGACGAGCTGCTGGCGCTGCCGGCGTCCGACCGCGACCCCGAGGCGGACCGGGTCTACCGGCCGGGGTGAGGGCGGCGGAGGCCCGGCTTTCAAAAGGAACCCGCCTCGGCCTGAGCCGCCCCGGCCGTCAAGAGACCCCGCCCCGGCCTTGAGCTGCCCCGGCCGTCAAGAGACCCCGCCCCGGCCTTGAGCCGGGGCCCAGACGGGATGGAGCGCCCGGCTCGGCGAGGCCCCGGCCCAGGGCCGGGGCGGCGGTCGCGTGCGGCGGGCCTGACCTACCATCAGCCCCCGGACGCCCCTCCCAAGCACGCCCCTCCCAAGCACGCGCCTCGCCGACCTGCCCGGTTTCCGCTCGCCTCCGCCCCGCCGGCCGGGTTACAGATCCCGGGGACGACGGGGGGAACCGGACGGATGCCGACGATCTACCTGCTGAACGGGCCGAACCTGAACCTCCTCGGCCAGCGGCAGCCCGACATCTACGGCCGCGAGACGCTGGCGGACGTCGAGACGGCCTGCCGGGCGCTGCTGCCGGACGGGTGGGATCTGCGCGCGCTCCAGTCGAACTGGGAGGGCCAGATCGTCGACTGGATCCACGAGGCGCGCGAGACGGCCGCCGGCATCGTCATCAACCCCGGCGCCCTGTCGCACACCTCGATCGCGATCCTCGACGCGCTGAACGCCTTCGACGGCCCGGTGATGGAGGTGCACATCTCCAACATCCACAAGCGTGAGGCCTTCCGGCATCACTCCTACGTCTCCGCCCGCGCCGACGCCGTGATCGCCGGCCTCGGCACGTACGGCTACGAGGCGGCGGTCCGTCGTCTGCTGAGCCTCGCCCGCGCCGACTGACCTCATTTCCCGGAGCCTGCCCGATGGACCTTCCCCGCAACGCCCTCAAGGCCGCCCTTCTGGCGGGCCGCCAGCAGATCGGCCTCTGGAGCACGATCAACGACGTCACCACGGCCGAGATGTATGCCGGGGCCGGCTACGACTGGATCCTCTTCGACACCGAGCATTCCGCCGTCGACACGCTCACCGTCCTGTCGCTCCTGCAGGCCGCCGCCCCCTACCCGGTCTCCACCGTCGTGCGGCCGACCTCGCTGGACGTCGCCGAGATCAAGCGCCTGCTCGACTTCGGCGCGCAGTCGCTGCTGATCCCCTATGTCCAGACCGTCGGGGAAGCCGAGCTGGCGGCGGCGGCCGTGGACTACCCGACCCGAGGCATCCGCGGCGTCGCCGCCAACACCCGCGCCAACCGCTACGGTCAGGTCGCCGACTACGTCGCCCGCGCGCGGGAGGAGATCCTGCTGATGGTGCAGATCGAGACGGTGCAGGCGCTCGACGTACTGGAGGACATCGCGGCGGTGCCGGGAATCGACGCCCTCTTCATCGGGCCCGCCGATCTCGCCGCCAGCATGGGCTACCCGGGCCAGCCGAGCCATCCCGAGGTCCGCAGGACCTGCGCCGAGGCGATGCGCCGGATCCGGGCGGCGGGCAAGCCCGCCGGCTACCTGTCGGCCGACCAGGACGCGGTCGCCGAGATGGTCGAGGCGGGCAGCCTCTTCACCGGCGTCGACATCGACAGCGCGATCCTCGGCCGAGGCGTGCGCGACCGGCTGGCAGGCTGGCGCACGCGCCTCGGCTGACGTCGCAAGACTTGCCGGCCGTCGACCGCCCCTCCCTCTCATCGAGCCATAAATATCCCAGGGGGTCCGGGGGACCGGTCCCCCGGTCGGCCCGCCGCCTGCGGCGGGCCGAACATGGCGTCTACTCCATGCGCCGCCCGTCCGCGTCGAAGAGGTGCAGCGCCGCGCGGTCGGGGGCGAGGCGGATCGTCTCGCCGGGCCGGACGGCGGCCTGACCGGGGAGGACCGTGACGAGCGCCGTGCCGTCCGCCGCCGCGGCATGGACGACCGTCTCGGTCCCCAGCGCCTCGACCAGCCGCACCGTCCCCTCCAGCGCCGCCTCGCCGCCGTCGGCCAGATGCAGGTGCTGCGGCCGGATGCCGACCGTCACCTCTCCTGCCCCGCGGGCGTCGACCTTCAGCCCGCCCGGGAGCTCCGCCACACCGCCCTCCGCCCGGGTGCGGAACAGGTTCATGTTCGGCGCGCCGATGAAGCCGGCGACGAACAGGTTGCCGGGCCGGTTGAAGAGGCCGAGGGGCGTGTCCACCTGCTCCACCCGGCCGGCGCGGAGGACGACGATCCGGTCGGCGAGCGTCATCGCCTCGACCTGGTCGTGGGTGACGTAAATCATCGTGGTGCCGAGGCGGTCGTGCAGCGCCGCCAGTTCCGCGCGCATGGAGACGCGAAGCTCGGCGTCGAGGTTCGACAGCGGCTCGTCCAGCAGGAACGCGAGAGGCTCGCGCACGATGGCGCGGCCGATGGCGACGCGCTGGCGCTGGCCGCCGGACAGCTGCGTCGGCCGCCGCGAGAGCAGCTCGCCGATCTCCAGCATCCGCGCCGCCTCGTCCACGCGGGCGGCGATCTCGGCCTTCGGCATGCGGGTGTTCTCCAGGCCGAAGGAGAGGTTCTGGCGCACCGTCATGTGCGGGTAGAGGGCGTAGGACTGGAACACCATCGCCAGCCCCCGGTCGGCGGCGCTGACGCGGGTGACGTCCCGCCCGTCGATCTCCACCCGGCCCGTCGTCGGCCGGTCGAGGCCGGCGATCAGCCGCAGCAGCGTGGACTTGCCGCAGCCGGACGGCCCGACGAAGACGACCAGCTCGCCGTCCTCGACCGCGAGGTCGACGCCGTGGATCACTTCCGTCCCCGCGAAGCTCCTGGTGATGCCGTGAAGCTGGATCCGTCCCATCTACTTGATCCCCGCTCCCGCGATCCCCGTGGTGATGAAGCGCTGCAGGAACACGAAGACCAGCACCACCGGGATCATCGTCACCACCGTCATCGCCAGGATGTAGTGCCACTGCACGTTGAGCTCACCGGCATAGGTGTTGAGGCCGACCTGCAGGGTGTAGGTCTCGCGCCGGCTGAGCACGATGAGCGGCCACAGGAAATCGTTCCAGCGCCACACGACCGAGAAGATCGCCAGAACCGCCAGCGCCGGCGCGGCCAGCGGCAGGACGATGCGCCAGTAGATCTGCCACTCGCTGGCGTGATCCATCCGCGCCGCCTCGAGCAGCTCGTCGGGAATCGTCAGCATGTACTGGCGCAGGAGAAACACGCCCGTGGGCGTCGCCACCGTGGGCAGGATGACGCCCCAGAGCGAGCCGAGAAGGCCGGTGGCGTTCACGACCGAGTACAGCGGCACGAGGATCACCGACAGCGGCACCATCAGCGTGGCCACGATCAGCAGCATCACCGCGTCGCGGCCGCGGAAGCGGTACTTGGACAGCGCGAAGGCGGCCATGGAATTGGTGACCAGCGTGATCAGCGTCGCCATCACGGTGACGAAGACAGAGTTCCAGAGGTAGCGCAGGAAGTCGTTCGCCACGAGCGGCGCGACGTAGTTGTCCGCCGCGATGCCGAGACGGCGGAGCGGCTCCCGGTCGGCGATGTTCACGTTCAGCCGCTCGTCCGGGGCGGCGGGGTCGATCATCTGGGCGTTCGTCCCGACGCGGCGGATCTCGGCCAGGACGCGGGTCTCGCCGTCCTCGGCGGTGGCGCGGTAGAGCGGGAGGGGGGCGTCGTAGCCCTCCACCTGAGCCGTCTCCTGCACGTAGGGCAGCAGCGTCGGCGGGAACTCCGCCAGCTGGGCGGGGCCTTTCAGCGAGGACGAGACGAGCCAGAGCGCCGGGCCGAACATCAGGACCGTGCCGCCGATCAGCCAGACCCAGGTGACGACGTCGGTCCAGTGCCAGCCACGGCCGGCGCCGGTGCGGCCGCGGCGGGCGAGGAGGAAGGTCAGGCGGTTCATCGGGCGGAGCCCACGGCGCGGCACGACGCTGCGCCGGCAGGCAGCGCGGCCCGGCGAATTGCTGGCGACCTCGCCCCGGGCCTGACCCGGAGCCCCGCCGGGCCGTGCGCCGTCACTCTGACCTCCGCGAGGCCCCGGCTCGGGGCCGGGGCGGGTGGAGACGAGCGGCGGATGGAGCCCCCCGCCCCGGGCCTGACCCGGGACCTCGCCGAACGAGGCGCGACCCCTCCCGTCCCCGCATGGCCCCGGCTCACGGCCGGGGCGCGAAGCGCCGGCGCCGATGATCCGGGAACACCCGCCCCGGGCTCGACCCGGGGCCTCGCGCGGCTGTTGGCCGTCTCTCTGACCTCCGCGAGGCCCCGGCTCGCGACCGGTGGAGACGAGCGGCGGACGGAGCTCCCCGCCCCGGGCCTGACCCGGGGCCCCGGGAGGCTGGGCGCAGGCGCCCCGATCGGCGCGAGGCCCCGGCTCGCGGCCGGGGCGGGAAGCGCTCCGATCATCGCGTCCCCCTCCCCTCGGCCCGGCGGCTCAGCCACAGCTGCGCCAGCATCAGCACCACCAGCCCCATCAGGATCGACGCCGCCGCCGCCAGTCCCGGGTTGCGCAGGACCGACGCGAATCCGGTCTCGTAGATGTACTGCGTGAGGAACATCGTCGACGTGCCGGGCCCGCCGGCTCGCGGCCGGTGGAGACGAGCGGCGGACGGAGCTCCCCGCCCCGGGCCTGACCCGGGGCCCCGCGAGGCTGGGCGCAGGCGCCCCGATCGACGCGGGGCCCCGGCTCGCGGCCGGGGCGCGGAGCGCTGCGATCATCGCACTCCCCTCCCCTCGGCCCGGCGGCTCAGCCACAGCTGCGCCAGCGTCAGCACCACCAGAACCAGACCCATCAGGATCGACGCCGCCGCCGCCAGTCCCGGGTTGCGCAGGACCGACGCGAAACCGGTCTCGTAGATGTACTGCGTCAGGAACATCGTCGACGTGCCGGGCCCGCCGCCGGTCAGCACGTAGACCTCGTCGAAGATCTGCACCCCCCGGATCAGCGCCAGCACCAGCACCACGGCGAGGTTCGGCATCAGCAGCGGCAGCGTGATCCGCCGGAAGACCCGCGCCGGGCCGGTCCCGTCCATCTGAGCGGCCTCGTAGAGGTCCTTCGGGATCGCCTGCAGCCCGGCCAGCAGGATCAGCGTGTAGAACCCCATGTGCGCCCAGACCGACACGCCGATGGCGGCGCCGAAGGCGTAGGTGCGGTCGTTCAGCCAGACCTCGGGTTCCAGCCCGAGGTTCACCATGATGAGGTTGAGGAGGCCCTGCCGCTGGAGAATCCAGCGCCAGATCAGGCCGACGACAACCGGCGACAGCAGCACCGGGAAGAAGAACACGGCGCGAAAGAACCCCCGGCCGCGGATCTCGCGGTTCAGGATCAGCGCGGTGATCAGCGAGACGACGACCATCGTCGTCACCTGCAGGACGACGAACACGCCGGTGTTGCGGGCGGCGGTCCAGAACTGGTCCTCGCGGCAGGTGATGGGGCGCGCGTAATCCTGGCACTCCAGAAGGCGCGCGTACTGCTGGCCGCCGACGTACGTCCGGTCCGCCAGCAGGATGTCGGTCCCCGCGGTGGTCGAGTAGACGACGTTCAGCGCCAGCGGCACCAGCACGAACACGCCGAAGATCGCCATGTTCGGCAGCAGGAACGCGGCCGCCATGCCGCCCTGCCCCGTCCGCCTCTGCAGCGCGCGCATCGGCACGTCCACGAGGCGGGCGAGGAGGACGAGCGGCGCCGCGAGGACGGCGCCGGTCCTGTGCCTGATCGTGCCCACGCGTCCTTACTGCGAGGCGTTCTCGACGGCGTCGGCTATGTCCCGGTCCATCAGGCCCCGAGCCTCGTCGAGGGTGATCTCGCCGGCCATGACCTGGCTGACGCGGGTCACCAGCGCGCCGTAATAGGCGTTGGCCCATTTCCACGCCGGCAGCGCGTCGGCCATCGGCAGCGTCTCGCCCGAGGCCTGCACGAACCGGTCGAGCGCCGGCGGCACGTTCGGGTCCTCGGACTGGAAGGTCAGGCCCCCGGCCTCCACGATCCCCGCATGGGCAGGCAGGAACAGCGTCCGCTCGGAGAATTCGCGGACGATCTCCTCGCTTGCCAGCCAGTCCATCAGGCGCGCCACCTCCTCGGGGTGTTCGGTATACCTGATGGCCACGAGCCCCGCGCCGCCCGCCAGACCGGAGCAGCCCTCCGTCCCGCAGGGAGAGCCGATGGCGACCCAGTCGAACGCGTCGCCGATCTTCGTCGACAGGTTCGCCACCTGCCACGAGCCCGAATAGAGGAGCGGGATCTGCGCGTTGATGAAGTCGTCCGCGCCCGAGCGGTAGGTCGTCCCCGCCGCCGAGACCCAGACCTCGGGCAGCATCAGGCCCGCGTCCGTCCACTCCACCAGCTTCGTCAGGAACGCCATCGTGCCGTCGTCGATCGGCGCGGGCATGCCGTCCTCGCCGATGTAGTTTCCGCCGTAGGAGGCGATGGGGCCCGAGATGCGGTGGCCGGTGCGGTCGATGGCGAAGGCGGCGGCGGTGCCCTGGCTCTCCATCACCTCGGCGCTGGCGGCCACCCACTCGTCCCAGGTCGCGCCCTCTCCCGGCAGATCCACGCCCGCCTGCTCGAACAGGGTGGCGTTGGCGAAGCCGCCGACCATCGTCAGCTGGGTCAGGAATCCCGGAATCGCGTCCGACCCGTCGGGCCGCATCCAGTCGAGGCGGTTGCCGAAGTTCTCCTGCCAGTAGGCGACCTGTTCGTCCGTCAGATAGGGGCGCAGGTCCAGCCAGTGCTGGGCGTCCGACTTCAACGTCGAGGCGACGCGGGCGACGTCCGGGCCCTGCCCGCTCGCCAGCTGGATCGGCAGCTGCTCCTGGACGACCTGGTAGGCGACGTTGTCCAGGACGACGTCGATATCGGGATTCTCCTCCTCGAACCGCTCCAGCAGATCGGCCATCACCTCGCCCTCGACGCCGTCGGAGTACCACAGCATCCGCAGCTCCACCGGGTCCTGCGCGAGGGCCGCGCCGCCCAGCACGGCGGTCAGCGCCGCCAGCGAGATCGTCTTCCTCATGTCCATCCTCCCTTGGTGTCCTGCCTGTTCTTCAGCGGGCCGCGGGACAGGATCACCCGCCAGCCCGTCATCGTGAATCCCCGGGTCGATGACCCGCCCCTCCGCGCGGACGGTCCCGTCGTCGCGGAATGGGACGCACCCGTCATCGGGTGCGCCCGGGTCGATGCTATCGCCCCCTTCCCGCGGACGCAGCCCCCGATCCGCCGCGGCGCACCGGGCGCGCATCCGGCAGACCGCATCCCCCCTCTCATCGAGCCATAAATATCCCCAGGGGGAGTCCGGCGCCAGCCGGACGGGGGCGGGACGCCCCCCGCGCGAAGGACAATGCGCCGCCAGGCGCGCCGCCGGATCGCCGGCTCAACCCGCGCCCGCGACCGCGTGGCCGATGCGGCGGGCATGGCAGTCCGAGCGGCCGGCCTCCTCGATCTCCAGCGTCGAGTGGCCGATGCCGAACCGCTCCTGCAGCCGCGCCTTCAGCGCCGCCTTCACCTCCTCGATCCGGTCCAGCGCGCCGCCCTCCACGACCACGTGGCAGTCGAGCGCGGCCTCGTTCTCCTGCATCTGCCACAGGTGCACGTGATGGATGTCCTCCACACCGTCCACCGCCAGCATCTCGTCGATGACCGCGGCGCAGTCCATCTCCGGCGGGCTGCCCAGCATCAGCGTGCGGACCGGCCCGCCGATCTCGCGCAGCGCCAGCCACAGGATGTAGCCGGCGATGCCGATGGTGACGATCGGGTCGATCAGCCGCCAGTCGTAGAGCAGGATCAGCGTGCCGCCCACGACCACCGCGACGGAGCCCAGCGCGTCCGAGAGGTTGTGCAGGAACAGCGCGCGCATGTTGGTGCTGCCCTTCTGCATCGACCAGGTCAGCGCCGCCGTCAGCGCGTCCACCACCAGCGCGATGATGCCCACGACGACCACGGTCCAGCCCGCCACCTCGGGCGGGTCGATCATCCGCATCGCGCCCTCGTAGATCAGGTAGACCCCGACCAGGATCAGCGTGGTGTAGTTGATCAGCGCCGCCACCACCTCGATCCGGCCGTAGCCGAAGGTCATCCGCGCGTCCGCCGGCCGCCGCGCGATCTTGCGGGCGATGAAGGCGATCAGCAGCGACGCCATGTCCGAGAAGTTGTGCAGCGCGTCGGCCACCAGCGCGAGGCTGCCGGCGAAGATCCCGCCCACGATCTGCGCCACGGTCAGCAGCGCGTTCGCCCAGATCGCGATGGAGACGCGCCGGTCGCCGCTCGACGGGTCGAGGTGCGCGTGAGCGTGCCCGGCATGGCCGCCGCCGTGACCGTGGCTCCCGTCGTGGTCGTGTCCGTGTTCGTGCGCCATCGCCGCTCCTCGGGCGGGGTTGCCTTTCCCCGCGCCCTCTCGTCTGTTCGCCCGCAAGCTAGGCTCCGGTCGGGGCAGCGGCAACCGGAGGGGAGGACGGGCATGGACATCGTACGCTGGGGGATCATCGGGCCGGGGTCGATCGCGGCGAACTTCGCCAAGGGGCTGGCCGAGAGCGACAGCGGCACGCTCGCCGCCATCGCCAGCCGCGACGCCGGCCGGCGGGCGTCCTTCGGCGACCGCTTCGGCGTGCCCGAGGCGAACCGCTTCGACAGCTACGAGGCGCTGTGCGCCAGCGACGCCGTCGACGCCATCCACATCGCGACGCCGCACCCGTTCCATGCCGGCCCGGCGCTCATGGCAATCCGCGCCGGCAAGCACGTCTCGGTCGAGAAGCCCGCGGGCCTGAACGCGGCGGAAGTCACCGCTCTGGTGGAGGCCGCCGCACAGCAAGGCGTCTTCTTCATGGAGGCCTTCATGTACCTCTCCCACCCGCAGATCGCGCGGGCGGTGGAGATCATCCGCGCGGGCGAGATCGGAATCGTGCGGCACGTCCGGGCCGTCTTCGGCTTCTTGGCGCCGTTCAACGCCGCGTCGCGTCTCTACGACCCGCAGCTCGCGGGCGGCGGCATTCTCGACGTCGGCGGCTATCCGGTCTCGGCCGCGCGCCTCTTCGCCGGGGCGACGGACGGTCGGTTTGCCGATCCGGTGGTGGTGAAGGGCACCGGCCTGATCGGGCAGAGCGGCGTCGACGAGGTGGCCTACGGAACGCTCCGTTTCGCGAATGGCGTCACGGCCGAGGTCGCCTGCGCCGTGGCGCGAAACATGGAGAACACGATCCGCGTCGAAGGCGACAAGGGGCACATCGTCCTGCCGACCCCCTGGGTGCCGGGCCGCGAGGCAGGCCCCTCCGACACCGTGATCGAGGTCACCGTCGGCGGCGAGACCCGCCGCGAGGACGTACCGGACCCCCGCATGCTCTTCGCCTTCGAGGCGGAGGCGGCCTCCCGCGCGATCCTGGACGGCCGGCCCGGCCTCTCCTTCCCCGCGATGGACCCCGCCGCCAGCATCGGCAACAACGCCGCGCTCGACCGCTGGCGGGCCGAGGTCGGCTACGCCACCTTCGCCGAGGCGCCGGGCGTCGTGCGCACGCTGAAGGGCACACTGCCCGCCGTCCTGCCGCCGATGCCGACCGTGGACGTGCCCGGCGTGCCGAACCCCGTCAGCCGCCTCGTCCTCGGCTGCGACAACCGCGACACGCCGGCCGAAGGCGCCATCGTCTGGGACGCCTGGATTGAGGCGGGCGGCACCACCTTCGACACCGCCTTCGTCTACGGCGCCGGCCGGCACGAGGCGGTGCTGGGACAGTGGATCGCCAGCCGCGGCGTCGCGGACCGGATCAACGTCATCGGCAAGGGCGCGCATTCGCCCTACTGCCTGCCGCAGGCGATCGGCCCTCAGCTGGACGCCTCGCTCGGCCGCCTCGGCCTGAACGGCGTACCGATCTACATCATGCACCGCGACAACCCCGACATCCCCGTGGGCGAGTTCGTGGACGCCATCGACGCCGAGAGGCAGGCCGGGCGCATCGGCATCTGGGGCGGCTCCAACTGGCAGCCCGAGCGCTTCGCGGAAGCCGTGGAATGGGCCGAGGCGCACGGCAAGGAGCCGCCGCGCATCCTCAACAACAACCTCTCCCTCGCGGTGATGGAGAAGCCGGTCTGGCCCGGCTGCGTGACGTCCAACACGCCAGAGATGCTGGACTACCTCCGCCGGACCGGGACGATGCATCTCAGCTGGTCGAGCCAGGCCCGCGGCTACTTCCTGCCGGCCGAGCTGCGCGACCGCCTGCCCGAGGATACGCGGCCCGAAACCTGCTACGGCAGCGACGCCAACGCCGAGCGGCGGCGCCGGGCCGAGACGCTCGCGGCCGAGCGGGGCGTCTCCGCCCACAACGTCGCGACGGCCTGGGTGCTGGCGCAGTCCTTCCCGTCCTTCGCGCTGATCGGGCCGCGCAGTCCCGGCGAGATTGCCTCGACCCTGCCGGGCCTCACGCTGGACCTGTCGCCCGAGGAGGCCGCGTGGCTGAACCTCGAGCGGGACGACCGGCCGGCCGCCTGACCTCCGGCGAAAGGTCCGGTGACGCCGAGAGTCAGCCCGCGACAAGCGCGAGGACGAGCGGGATCGTCACGACCGAGGCCAGCGTCTGCAGGGTCACGAGGCCGGCCATGTAGGTCGCGTCCCCGCCCAGCTGCCGGGTCAGGACGTAGGCGGTGGGCGCGGTCGGAATCGCGGCGAAGATCACGAGGACCAGCGCCTCGACCGGCGGAAGGCCGAAGGCCCACGCCGCCCCGGCCGCCAGCGCCGGCACGGCGAGCAGCCGCAGCGCGGTCACGCCGGCGAGAGCCACCGCGTCCGCGCGCAGCCCGTCGGGCCGCAGCGCGGCGCCGACGCAGAGCAGGCCGAGCGGCAGACTGGCCTGGGCGACCAGGCCGAGGAACGCGTCGAGACCGAACGGCAGCCGCGCCCCGAGCAGCGCGAGCGCGAGCCCGAACAGACAGGCCAGGATCAGCGGATTGCCGAGGACGCCCCGGACGATTCGCCCCCCGGCCCGTCCCCCGCCCCCGGTCAGCGCCAGGATCGACAGGACGTTCACCAGCGGCACCGCGACGGCGAGCACGATCGCCGCCCGCCCCAGTCCCTCGGACCCCGCGAGGCTCGCCGTGATCGCGAGGCCGAGATATGTGTTGAACCGGATCACCCCCTGAAGCGCCGGTCCGAACCGCGCCGCCGGGACGGGCCGCCAGAGGCGGACCGCCGCCAGCGCGCCGGCCGCCACCAGGATCGCCGCCACAGCCGCCCCGCCCAGCCGCAGGATCGCCGGATCGCGCACCGGCGCATCCACGAGGCTGGCGACGAGCAGCGCAGGGAACATCACGAAGTAGTTCAGCCGCTCGGCCGCCGGCCAGAACCCGTCCCCCGGAAACCCCGACCGCATCAGCACGAAACCGAGGCAGATCAGCGCGAAGAGCGGCCAGATGGTGACGATCAGCATGGGCGGCGCCCTCCCGGCGCGAATCCACTCGCATCCACACCGGCCCGCACCGGTGCGCAAGCCCCGAGCGGCGCGCGCCCCTCCTGCCCCTCTCACCGAGCCTCGAATATCCCCAGGGGGAGGCCGGCCCACGGGGCCGAACGGGGGCCGGACGCCGCCCGAACTAAATCGATTGCGCCGAATGGCGCTCCGCCGGAGTCGCGACAGTTGACAGGTCTTCTCACCGCCGAATAGCCTTGCTGACGGGAGCGAGGAACAAGGGGCTGCGGCCGATGCCGATGGTGTCTTTTCGCGCGGCCACGCCGTCGGCGGGCCGTCACGGTCGGGGTCACCTCTGATGGCCGACGTGCTTCTGCGGGACATCGGCAAATCGTTCGGCGCCCTGGAAGTTCTCCGCCACATCGACCTCGACATCCGGCACGGGGAGTTCGTGGTCTTCGTCGGCCCCTCCGGCTGCGGCAAGTCCACGCTGCTGCGCATGATCGCGGGGCTGGAGGACATCACGGCGGGCGATCTGCTGATCGACGGCGAGATCTGCAACGACATCGCCCCGCGCGACCGCGGCATCGCCATGGTGTTCCAGTCCTACGCCCTCTACCCGCACATGACCGTGTACGAGAATGTCGGCTTCGCGCTGAAGATGGCCGGCACGCCGAAGTCGGAGGCCGACGCCAAGATCCGCGACGCCGCCCGCATCCTGCAGATGGAGGAACTGCTGGAGCGCAAGCCGGCGCAGCTGTCGGGCGGCCAGCGCCAGCGCGTCGCGATCGGCCGCGCCATCGTGCGGCATCCCAAGGTGTTCCTGTTCGACGAGCCGCTCTCCAACCTCGACGCCGCGCTGCGCGTCGACATGCGGATGGAGATCGCGCGCCTGCACCAGGAGCTGGACGCGACGATGATCTACGTCACCCACGACCAGGTCGAGGCGATGACCCTGGCCGACAAGATCGTGGTGCTCGAGAAGGGCGAGATCATGCAGGTCGGCCCCCCGCTGGAGCTGTACCGCCGGCCCGCCAACCTGTTCGTCGCCGGCTTCATCGGCTCGCCCAAGATGAACCTCTTGCCGGTCCGCCGCACCGGCGGCGACGGTGGCCGGGTCGAGGTCGCCTCGGACGACGTGGCGGCGACGACCTTCGCGCTCGGCCCCGCCGCGGCGGGCGCGCCGGAAAAACTGATCCTCGGCGTCCGGCCGCAGTCGCTGCGCCTCGTGCCGGCCGAACAGGCCCGCATCCGCGCCACCGTCCTGCTGGTGGAGCGTCTCGGCGACGAGACCGTGATGAACGTCCGCCTGCCGTCCGGCACGACCGCGCTGGCCCTCGCCGCCGGCACCGCGGAGGTGGAGCCGGGCGACCGCATCGGCCTCGACTTCGACGCCGCCGAGGCGCACCTCTTCCTTCCCTCCGGCCCGCGCCTTGCGCCCGAGGCCGCGATCGAGGCCATCCCCGCATGAAGATCACCCGCGTCCGCACCGCCGCCAGCCGCGGCCACTGCATGCAGCTCTGGGTCAAGGTCGAGACCGACGCCGGCATCACCGGCATCGGCGAGTGCGTCCACGGCGAGCACGAGGCCATCGCCCTCATCAAGGCGCTGGAGCCGCGGCTGATCGGCCGCGACCCCTTCGCCATCGACGCCATCTTCGAGGAGCTGCGCCGGGGCCACGTCTTCCAGGGCGGCTTCGCCGGCGCGCTCATCACCGCGCTGACGGGGATCGAGATCGCGCTGTGGGACCTCAAGGGCAAGGCGCTGAACGCGCCGGTCTACGAGCTGATGGGCGGCAAGTTCCGCGACCGCATCCGCCTCTATGCCGACTGCGAGATCGAGCCCGGCATGAACATGGACGAGGCGAGGCGCGTCGTCGGCGATGTGGTGGAGCGGGGCTTCACCGCGCTGAAGATCGACCTCGACATCTTCGCCTACGGCCACACCGGCTCCGAGACCGAGCATTACATCAAGGACCCGTTCAATATGACCCCCAACCGGTGGGAGCACGACCGCATGGTCAGGCTCGCCGAGATGGTGGTGGAGCTGGCGGGGCCGGAGGTCGAGGTGGCGTGCGACCTGCACACCCGCTTCGACAAGCATTCGGCGATCCGTCTGGCCCGCGATCTGGAACACCTCAACCTGATGTGGCTGGAAGAGCCGGTCCCGCCCGAGAACGTCGACACGATGCGCGAGATCACGGCCGCCACCTCGACGCCGATCTGCGCGGGCGAGAACCTGTACCTGCGCCACGGCTTCCGCGACCTGATCCAGAAGCACGCGGTCGACATCATCATGCCCGACATCCCCAAATGCGGGGGCCTGTCGGAATGCCGCAAGATCGCGAACATGGCCGAGATCTACTCGATGCCGTTCGCGCCCCACAACGTCTCGTCCCCGATCGGCACCATGGCCTCGGCCCATGTCTGCGCGACGGTCCCGAACTTCCTGATCCTGGAGTGGCACTGGACCACCCGCGACTGGTGGTCGACCGTCGTGGACGAGGGCGAGATCATCAAGGACGGGTACATCGAGATCCCCGACACCCCCGGCATCGGTCTGACGCTCAACGAGGAGGTCGCGCGTCAGCACCAGTTCCCGGGCACCACCTGGTTCGAATGAGAGGAGTTTGACGGCTAGAGCAGTGGGTTTTTCTTGAGTTTCGCAGCGGACGGCCGGGAGGAGAACGGGCCGCCGCTGGCGGACGTCGCCATTCCACAGGGAGGAAACAATGGCACAGAAGTTCACTCGTCGGCACGTACTGAAGACATCCACGGCCCTCGGCGCAGGCGCGCTGATCGGCGGGCCCGGCTTCGCCCAGGAGACGGCGGAGCAGGATCTGCCCGTCGGCGCCGAAGGCAAGCTGACCGTCATCCACCGCACCGAATATTTCGAGGCCGCGCAGACCACGTTCCGGCAGATCTGCCAGGACTTCGCGGACGCCCACAATGTCGAACTCGACATCTCGACCACCAACCCCGAGGCGTTCGGCGACTTCCTCGGCAAGATGTCCGCCGCCGTCCGCGCCGGCAACCCGCCCGATCTCGCCTACACCTCGAACGTGTCGATCCCGCAGATGCAGCTTCTGGGCCTGCTGGAGGACGTGACCGACGTCGTGGAGCAGGCCAGGGAGATGTACGGCGACGTCATGGCCGGGATCAACGCCGAGGAGTTCGGCATGATCGACGGCAGGTGGTATGCCGTGCCGTTCATCGCCAACACGACGGGCACCTTCTTCCGCGGCGACAAGCTGGCCGAGGCGGGGATCGACCCCGCCACGCTGACCACCTGGGACGCCCGGCGGGACGCGGCGCTGGCCATCTCGGATCCCGACAACGGGTTCTACGGCTGGGGCCTGACGGTGAACCAGTCGGGCGACGGCTGGGGCGTCGCGACCTCGATCCTGAACGCCTTCGGCGGACACTTCACCGACGAGAGCGGGACGAAGGTGGAGTTCGATTCGCCCGAGACGCTGGCCGCCTACGAGTGGATCAACGAGACCTACGACCGCGAGGGGCCCTATGCCGCTATGCTGCCGCCCGGCGTCGAGAGCTGGGGCGACATCAGCAACAACGAGGCGTATCTCGCCGGCCAGGTCGGCTACACGCACAACGCCTTTTCGGTCTACGCGGCGGCGAAGCGGGACAACAACCCCGTCTTCCCCGACACCGTCCTGCTGCGGATGCCCGAGGCCAACAACGGCGACAGCCGCGACGGCGGCGCGACGGGCGGCTGGCTGACCATCTTCAAGGGGGCGCCGAACGTGGAGCTGGCCAAGCAGCTGGCGCTGGACCTCCTCGACCCCGAGAACTTCAACCAGATGTCCTCGGTCGCGGGCGGCCTCTTCATGCCCGCGTTCGAGAACCAGTGGACCGACGAGCTGATCGCCGCCGACCCGAACTTCGCGATCATCAAGGAGCAGGTCTCGGTGCCCGAGCCGTTCATCGGCCCGTCCTGGCCGGCGACGCCCAACGCCGCGATCGACGCGATCCGCGCCCAGGGCATCGTCGAGCAGTCGCTCGGCAACATGATCTCGGGCCGGATGACGCCGGAGGAGGCGGTCGCCGACGCGCACCAGAAGATGGTGGACCTCTTCGAGGAAGGCGGCCTGCCGCAGGACTGACGTGACCCAAGGAGGGGCGGTCCCGTGACGGGCTGCCCCGCCCCCGCCGCCAGGAGGGCCGAGGCCATGAGCACCAGCACCCACATTCCCGCCGCCGCGACGCGGATCCCGCGACGCTCCGGCAAGAGGATGAGGACGCTGTTCGGGAAGGACTGGAACGTCGCCTACCCGTTCGTGCTGCCCATGGTCCTCGTCATGGTCGGCCTGATCCTGTGGCCGTTCATCGAGGCGATCCGCCTGTCCGGCACCTCGCTCAACTTCCTGACCGGCGAGACCGGCTGGGTCGGATTCCGCAACTACGCCCGGCTCTGGGACAACAGCGACTACCACCAGGCGATCGGCAACACGGTGCGGTTCACCTTCTGGTCGCTGCTGTGGAAGTTCATCGTCGGCATGACCATCGCGATGGTCCTGAACAGCCGCCTGCCCTGGCGCAACGTGCTGTCGGGCATCATGCTGCTGCCCTGGATCGTGCCCGAGATCGTGACCGCGCTGACGTGGAAGTCGATCTACGACCCGCTGTTCGGCTCGCTGAACCCCATCCTCCTCGGCCTCGGGGTCATCGACCAGCCGCAGGGCTGGCTGTCGGACCACGACCTCGCCATGCCGTCGATCATCGTGGTGAACATCTGGAAGGGCATCCCGTTCTTCGTGCTGCTGCTGCTGGCCGGCCTGAAGGCCGTGGACCGCGAGCAGCTGGAAGCGGCCGAGATCGACGGCGCGTCCGCCGTGCAGCGGTTCCGGCACGTGATCCTGCCGTCGATGCGCTACGTGATCGTGGTCACGCTGCTCCTGTCCTTCATCTCGACCTTCAACCAGTTCGGCCTGCCCTTCCTGATGACCCAGGGCGGGCCGTCCGGCGCGACGAAGCTCTACTCCATCCTCGCCTACGAGAAGGCCATCGCCTCGCTGCAGTACGGCCCCGGCACCGCCATCGCCTTCTCGGTCGCGCCCTTGATGGTCGTCGTGATCTGGCTGCTGGCGCGGTTCATGCGCGCCGACGACAAGGCCGCCCGCGCCCGGACCGAGCCGGGTCTCGGCGACCGGGTGCTCCGGGTCGTCGGCCGTCTTTTCTCGGCGATCCTCGACCTCGTCTTCTGGCCGGCCGAGATGGCGCTGCGCCTGTGGACCCGCGGCGTGGTCGCCGTCCGCCGCGCCCTCGGCAAGCCGCCGGGTCAGCCGATGCTCGGCCGCCGCGGCCAGCGTCGGGCGAGCCTCTGGGGGCGCCTCCTCGTCCTGTCGCCGTTCATGCTGTTCGTGCTGTTCCCGTTCTACTGGGTGCTCATCACCTCGCTGAAGACGACGCCCCAGATCTCCGAGCGGCGGTCGATCTTCTGGCCCGAGCCGTTCACGGGAGAGCAGTACCGCTCGCTGATCCAGGACACGCCGTTCCTGATCTGGCTCGGCAACTCGGTCTTCGTGGCCGCCGCTGCGACGCTGATCTCCGTCGCCTTCGCCTCTCTCGCCGCCTATGCGCTGTCGCGGCTGAAGTTCCGCGGCGCGGGGCTGCTGACGACGTTTCTCTTGATCACCTACCTGCTGCCGGGGACGCTGCTGTTCATCCCGCTCTACCAGATCCTGTCGAACCTCGGGATCATCAACTCCTACGCCGCGCTGATCGCGACGTACCCCACGTTCCTGCTGCCTTTCGCCACGTGGGTGCTGCTCGGCTACTTCCGCTCAATCCCGGTGGAGCTGGAGGAGGCGGCGATGATCGACGGCGCCTCGCGGATCTACGCGTTCTGGAAGATCACGCTGCCGCTGGCCGCGCCGGCGATCCTGGCGGTGACGCTCTTCGCCTTCACGACGGCCTGGAACGAGTTCCTGTTCGCCTTCGTGTTCATCACGTCCGAGAACCTGCGGACGCTGCCCATCGGCCTGCAGTCGATGGTGGTGGGCGACATCCTGCCCTGGGGCAAGCTGATGGCGGCGTCGCTGCTGACCGCGATCCCGGTGGCGGTGCTCTACATCTACGCCCAGCGCTACCTGGCGGAGGGGCTCACGGTCGGCGGGGTGAAGGGGTAGCGGGGCGACACGGGCACCGCAGCGGTTGGTTTCACCCAGCCTATAGCGGAGCGGGAGGGGTGGACCTTTCCCGGCCCGGAACAGCCGCGAAGCGGCCCGGGCCGAAGTCTCCGACCCGGCGGCGAACCGGCTTGCACCGCCGGATGGCTTGATATCAATTCATCCGCAGAAGATCCGGGGGAGCGCGCGATGATCACCGTCTACGGCGAGGGCCGCGGCTTTCGCGTGCTCTGGATGCTGGAGGAGATGGGCCTGCCTTACCGGCTGGTCGACATCGACCTGTTGTCGGACGCGCCCCACGATCCCGACTTCCTTGCCATCAATCCGTCGGGCTTCATACCGGCCATACGGGACGGCGAGGTCGGGATGGTGGAGTCGATCGCGATCCTCGAGGTGCTCGCCGCGCGTCACGGGCCGACGCCGCTGGTGCCGGCGCAAGACGATCCGGCCTATCCTACCTACCGGCAGTTCCTGCTCATGGGCGAGGCGGGCATCGCGACGGCGGCCTTCTATCTCATGAACCTGCGCCGGGTGTCGGGCGAGGAGGACAGTCCCGGCATCCGCTTCGCGAGATACCAGTTCGACAGCCGCGTCGCCCTGGTGGCGCGTCAGCTGGAGCGGACGGAGCATGTGGCGGGGGACGCGTTCACCGCGGCCGACATCTCGGTCACCTACGGGCTGAACCACGGCACGATCTATTCCGGCCTCGCCGTGCCGGAGGTGGTGGAGACGTACCTAGGGCGGGTGCGGTCGCGGCCGGCCTACCGGCGGGCGGTGGAGGCGTCGACGCATTCCAAGGCGTTCCTGCCGGAGGGGGAGCGGGGGGCGACCGGCGCGTGACGAGGGGATGCCCGATCCCGGAGTGCGGCCGGGGCATGCGTGTGGACCCCGGCATTGCGGATGGCATGGGCGGATCGGCCCGGGCGGGTCGAGCCGCGCTTTGATTCGCAGTCGGGTCGTCGCCTGACGGCGCCGACCCGCGGGGGGCGCTGCCCCCCGTCCTGCCGGAGGCAGGACTCCCCCCGGGATATTTGTGGCTCGATGAGAGGAAGGGGCGGGCCGCGGGCGGCGCGCTCCGCTCGGCCTCCCCCGGGGGCGCGCTACAGCCGGATCACGTCCGGAAACTCCGGCCGGAGCACCTGCAGCGCCGCGCGGATGTAGCCGAAGCAGTAGGCGAAGGCGATCGCGTGGTCCTCGTCCGCGTCGCAGGAGGGGACGTGGTCGGGCATCACCATGTGCTCGTAGCCGAGCTCGGCCAGCACGCGCAGCACGGCGATCATGTCGAGGTCGCCCTCGTCGGGGAACGTCTCCATGAAGGACAGGCGCCGCCCGCGGATGTTGCGGTAGTGGATGTTGAAGAGCTTGCCGCGTGTCCCGAACCAGCGGATGACGTCTGCCATCTCGGCGCGCGGATCCTCCATCATCTCGGCCACCGTGCCGACGCAGAAGTTGAGGCCGTGCCACGGGCTCTCGTGCATCTGCACGAAGCGCTTCAGCCCCTCCACCGTCCCCAGCACCCGCGTCACGCCGCGGTAGCCGGGCGGCGTGTACGGGTCGTGCGGATGGCAGGCGAGGCGGACCTTCGACGCCTCGGCCACCGGCACCACGGCGGCGAGGAAGCGGTCGATCCGCGCCCAGTTCTCCTCTTCGTCCAGCACGCCCGCCAGCCCTGGGGGCGCGTCCCGGTCCATCTTCTCCCACCGGAAGGTGGAGTTGAGCGAGCCGCCCCTGCCCCGCTCCGGCTCCGACCGCGGGATGCCGATGAGGTTGAGGTTGTACTTCGCCGCCGGGATGCCCGCCGCGCCGATCCGTTCGATCAGGCGGCAGATGCTGTCGATCTGCCGGTCGCGATCCGGCCCGTCGGTCAGCACGTCGGGCGAGGCCTGCTCTTCCACCGGGCGCGAGTTCATCGGCAGCTCGACCATCTCGAGCACGAGGCCGCACGCCTCCATCCGGTCGCGGTGGCGTTCCAGGTCGTCCAGGGTCCAGTCGTGGGGATTGCCGGCGGGGTCGGCGCAGACATGGCCGACGCCCAGCTGCGCGAAGCGGCGATACTCGGCGTCGGTCGTGACCCGGTTCTGGGTGCCGACGTGCATCAGTGCACCAGATGGCCGAGGAAGCCGGTCCTCTCCGCATCCCACTCGGTCGATTCCGCGAACAGGCCGGACCAGTCGACCAGCCGCTCCTCCAGCGCCTCCTCGACGATGTCGATGCCGAGGCCGGGCGCCTCGGGCACCGGCACGTAGCCATCGGAGCCCATGTAGTCCTTGTCCAGCCCGGTCACGATGTCGGTGTACCAGGGGATGTCGAGGGCGTGGTTCTCCACCGCCATCAGGCTCGCCAGCGACGCGGCGAGGTGGACGTTCGCCATGAACGCGATGGGCGAGCAGCAGGCGTGCAGCGCGGTCGGGATCTGGTGCCGCTCGGCATGGTCGGCGATCTTCTTGGTCTCGGTCAGCCCGCCGGAGGACAGCATGTCGGGGTGGATGATGTCGAAGGCGCGGGTCTCGATCGCCTCGCGGAAGCCCTCGAAGAGGTAGAGGTCCTCGCCCGCCGCGACCGGCGTCAGCAGCGCCTCGGCCACGCGGCGGTGGCCCTTGATGTCGGTCCAGGGCAGCACGTCCTCGATCCAGGCGAGGTTGTAGGGCTCCACCGCGCGGCCGATGCGGATCGCCTCGTCCTCGGTCACGAAGCCCTCGCCGAAATGGTCGGTGCAGAGCGATATCCCCGGCCCCACCTCGTCGCGGACGGCGGCGCAGACCTCGCGGACGTAGTCGAGCCCGGCCTCGGAGATGCGGGCGCCGGCGCCGCGGCCGGGGGTGTGGAACTGGCGGTACTGGGGGTATTCGTACTTGGTGTCGCTGCCGACCATGCCGCCCTCGAAGCCCTCGAACATGCGGGCCGAGAGGTCGAACTTGATGAAGGTCAGGCCCATCTCCTTGCGGCTGCGCACCACCTCGCGGAACGCGTCGGGCGTGGGATCGTCCGGCGTCGGCGTGTCGCCGTAGACGCGCACGCGGTCGCGGAACTTGCCGCCGAGCAGCTGGTAGCAGGGGATGCCGTAGACCTTGCCGACGAGGTCCATCAGCGCGATCTCGATGGCGCAGACGCCGCCGGCCTCGCGGCTCTCGCCGCCGTAGCGCTTGATGCGGCGGAACAGGTACTCGACGTTGCAGGGGTTCTGCCCGACGATCAGCGGCTTCAGCCGCAGGGCGGTGTCGGGGTGCGCGCCGTCGCGCACCTCGCCCAGGCCGTAGACGCCCTGGTTGGTGTCGATCCGGATGATCGGGTGGATCCCCTGCGCGCGGATGGTCGCCACCCGGATGTCGGTGATGCGCAGCTTCGTCGGCTCGGACGCGCGGCGCACGGCGTTCTCGGCGGTCTCTCCCGGATGCTGGTTCATGTCTGTCCTCCCTCTCCTCCCGCCGACTAGAGCCCGCCGCGCCGGTTCAGGCAACTCCCCGCTTGCGGCGGGCGGCGCGGAATGGAACCCTTCGCGCGAGGCGGCCCGGGAGGGGTCGAGGGAGGATTGAGATGGTGAAGCTGCATGTCGACGACCCGGGCCTGATCGAGCCGATCGAGCGCCCGTCCGCGGAGCTGGTGGCAAGGGTGCGCGAGGTGGGCGCCGCGACCGCGAGCGCGACGCTCGCGCACATGGGGATCCGCAACTGCCACATCGTGGGGCCGACCTGCTGGACCCCGGGCGAGGCGATCGCGGGACCGGCGGTGACGCTGCAGATGATGCCCAAGCGCGAGGACCTGTTCGAGGAGGGCGAGTACGCCGACGTCGAGAAGCAGCTGCACCGCCACGTCCTCTACCAGGTCGAGGCGGGCGACGTGGTGGTGGTGGAGGCGAGGGGCGACATGACCTCCGGCATCTTCGGCGACATGATGAGCACCTACTTCCGCGGCAAGCGGGGCGCCGGAATGGTGATCGACGGCTGCGTCCGGGACTGGGCCAAGATCAAGGAGCTCGGCATTCCGATGTGGATCAGGGGCGTGACGCCCAACTACCACGCGCAGACGAACCTGATGCCGCTGGCGGTGAACGTGCCGGTCGCCTGCGGCGGTGTCACGGTGCTGCCGGGGGACATCATCGTCGCCGACGACGACGGCGCGGTCTGCGTGCCGGTGAAGCTGGCCGAGCAGATGGTGGAGAAGGCGCACAAGGACCACGGCTGGGAGGGCTTCTCGAAGGAGAAGCTGTTCGCGGGCGAGTCGCTGAAGCGGTACTATCCGCTGCACAAGGACGCGTACCCGGAATACGAGGCCTGGCTGAAGGCGAAGGGCGAGAGCCCGGACAAGTAGCGCCCGGCCGGGCCGGCGGAGGGGGGCTGTCTGCCCCCGCGGCTGACGCCGCCCCCCCGAGGATATTTATGGCTCGGTGAGAGGGAGGGGCGCGGGCCCGACGACGACCCGCGGCGCCCGAGCGGCTGGCGCGCCCCTGGACAGTGGCAGTAGCGCGCGGCGACCGTTCACCCCCGCGTCAGGCCCTCCGTCGCCGGGAGCGGCGAGGGCTGGGTGACCAGCTCGGGGCGGCGGCGCTCGTAGAAGGCGTTGCCGCCGGCCGTCACGGTGTAGTGCATGTTGTTGTAGCCGGCGCGGTAGGTGGCGGCGTGGAAGAACATCGCCCGGCCGACCGACGGATGCCGCTCGCCCCGCAGGACGGCGGCGGCGGCGGCCTGGACGTCGGGCAGCGCGCGCGACGGCATGGGGTTGGTCATGATGCCGGGGGTGAACTGGCCGCGCTGGGCGACCACGCCGCAGACCGTATCGGGGAAGTCGTCCGAGGCGACGCGGTTCATCACCACGCTGCCGACCGCGATCAGGCCGTCGCGACTGGAGCGGTGGCTCTCGAAATACATCGCCCGGGTCATGCAGTCGAGCGCGCTGGCATGCACCGCTGGCCTGCGGCTGCAGCCCGCGGCGGCCGCCAGGATCGCCAAGCCCAGGAAAATCCGTCGCATCGCCTGCCCCATCGCCCTGCCCTCTTTTTCCGGCAAGGCTAGCAGGTCGGGCGGGCGGCGTTCAATCGCCGCCCGCCTGCAGATCAAAGGTCGGGCAGCATCGCCGTCGGCCGGTCGGCCATCTGCGCCAGCTTCACCTGCATCAGGATCGACAGCTCGTCGTAGTTCGTCCATTCGTCGACGATGCGGCCGTTCTTGTAGTGGAAGTGGCTCATCCCCATCACCTGCACCCGCTTGCCGGTCGGCGCGCCGAGCGATTCGAGGATCCCCCAGCCGAGGTGGTGCCCCTCGATCAGCCAGCGCACCGCCACCTTGGTGCCGCCCTCGTCCGAGGGGACCGAGCAGATATGCTGCGGCATGAAGGCGCCGTCGGGGATTGTCCCGTAGAGGCCAATCGTCTGGTGCATGACCGAGGCGATGCCGTACAGCTCCTTCATCAGCGGCCCGTGCCACTGGACGGTGGGGGCGTAGACGTCCTTGATCCTGCCGAACATGCGGCGGTTGTGGACCTCGTGCAGCCATTCCAGCGTCTCGCGCTCGATGTCGTTGCTGGCGATGGAGGTGTCCGCCTCGGCCTCGGGCGGGTACTGGCCGATCAGGCGCCGCGTCTCGCCGATGTCGATGGCGAGGAGGCCCTTGTCGAAGTAGCTCTGCGCGAGGTTCTCGGCGAAGGCATCGACGTCGATGCCGACCTGGCGGAGCTGGGCCATCGAATCGACCACCAGCCACTCGCGGTAGATCATGTTCTCGAACACCATGCAGTCGGCGATGGTGCGGGCGACGAAGGTCCTGCCCGTCGGCTTGCCCCACGGACCCGGCTGGGTGTGGCGGCCGGACCCGGTGACGAGGTGCGAGGTGTAGAACCCCTCCTGGTCGTTGCCGCCCCAGATCACGTGGGTCGCCATGCCCCGCCGCTCGGGCAGCATGCACAGGCGCTGGATGGTATTCTGGACCACGTCCTCGCGGTTGTAGACCGTGCCGGTCGAGGAATAGACGACGCAGTTGTGGGTATAGTGGGTGTAGATCAGGCCCACGTCCCGCTCGTCCCAGATGCGGTGGGTGCAGCGGACGATGTAGTCCACGATGTCGGTGTAGATCGGATCGAAGCCCTGCATCGACTGCGCTCGCGGGCGGTCGGTCGGCACCATCCGGGTGAAGTCCAGACGCTCGGGCTGGAGCACCGCCTCGCCGGACGGGGCTTTGCCCCCCTTGCCGGAGCCGTTTGACCTGGGCGCGTCGGCGCCGGTATCTGCGGGGGCTGTCATGACCTCTCCTGTCGGGTTGTGGGCCCCGGCCGGGAGCGGTCCCGCCGGGCTGTCGGTGCGGGGTCTACACTGACAGGTTTGCATACGATTGCAAGCATCAGCTGCCGCGGCGGAAGATCGACTGCATCCGCGTCATCACGTCGACGCCGAGCTGTCGCATCAGGTCAAGCACGTCGAGCGGCACCCAGTTCTCGCGGATCCGGCCCTCGTGGTGCAGGTAGAAATCCATCACCCGCATGCCGACGATCCGTCCCGTCGCCGGAAGGCCGAAGAGGTTCGGCCCGGCATGGCGGTCGACACGGCTGGGCCAGCCGCCGGTGACGGAATAGGGGCCGTCGCCGATGCGGATGTAGTGCCCGCCGCCGGTCGCCGCACGGGCGGCCGCGACCTCGTCGGCGTCCGCCTGCGTGGCCGGGCGCGGAAAGGCGGCGCGGAACGGCATCTGGTGATAGTCGACGAAGCCCTGCAGGCCGCGGGCCATGCCGATGCCGCTCGGCCCGTACCACATCATCCTCTCGTGCCAGTGGTCCTTCTGCGGCATCTCCAGCAGGCCCTGCCGCCCCCGCCCTTCGGTATCGGCGAAGGCGTGGAGCGTGGCGTGCATCGCCAGCGTCTGCGCGATGCTGGCCTCGCCCTCGGCCGCATCGGACGGCGCCAGCCGCACGCCGTCGCCGGTGATCGGGCCGGGCCAGCGCCCCTCGGTCCCGAGGCTGGGCGGCAGCGGCCAGAAGCCCGCCTGGCGGATCAGGTCGAGCACGTCCCACAGGCAGTTCGACTGCACGATCCGTCCGCCCTCGACCCGGTGCACCTCGCCGTAGCGCAGGAAGACGGGGCGGCCGGTGGCGGGAATCGTGAGCCAGTCCTGGCGGAAGGTGCCGCAATAGTGGCCGACGGCGGCGACGTATGTGCGGCCGTCGTAGCTGCCGGCGACGAAGATGTCGTCGCGCCGCTCGAGGTCGGGGATGGCCTGCAGGAGCGGCCCCCAGGCGCCCTCGGCGATGGCCTCGGCCCCCTGCATCTCGTCGATCGGGCAGGAGCCGCGCCATTCGGCGTCCGGGGCATAGAGCGCCTGCAGGCGCCGCGGCAGGTCCGCCGGCTGCGCCTCGGCCAGCGCCCTCAGCCCTTCCAGGATCCCCGCCCTGTCGATGTCGCCCGTGCCGGTCATCCGCCCCTCCGACCCCCGGTTCCGCCGGGTTCCAGAAAATTCTTGCAAACGTATTCAACACCTCCTAGCCTCTACGTCAACGCGCGAGACAGCAGGGTCGCAAGAAACCCGGCGGCGCGCGGCGGAGCCCCCGGAAAGGGACCGCACGACCCGTGCCCGCGGCCCCTGGGAAGGACGCCGCGCCACCACCTTCAGAGAGGGAACTTCATGAACAAGACGCTCCTGTCCACGACCGCCGCGCTGATCGGCCTCGCCGGCGCCGCCGCCGCGCAATGCACGATCGAGGGCGAAGGCTCCGTCCGGATCCTCGCCAACGACTTCCAGGCGCTGCACGCGGTCGTCGCCCGCGCCGCCGAGTGCGCGTCCGACACCGTCGAGGTGACGACGAACGAGACGACCGAGCACAAGGACATCCAAGTCGCCGCGCTGTCGACCGACCCGGCCGCCTACACCGTCGCCGTGGTGGCGAACGGCAGCCTCGTGCCGCTGCTGAACGAGGGCCTGACCCGTCCGCTCGACGATCTGGTGGAGCAGTACGGCCAGAACCTGCAGGAAAGCCAGCTGATCCGCATCGACGGCCAGATCATGGCCATCGCGTTCATGGCGAACAGCCAGATGCTGCACTACCGCGCCGACATCCTCGAGGAGAACGGCATCGCCGTGCCGACCACCTACGAGGAGCTGATCGAGGCCTCCGCCGCGCTGCGCGAGGCCGGCGTGATGGAGACCCCGCTCTACGCCAGCTTCAAGCCCGGCTGGGACCTCGGCGAGGAATTCATCAACATGTACATGGGCTCGGGCCAGCCCTTCTTCGAGCCCGGCTCCGCGGTCCCCGCCATCAACAACGAGGCCGGCATCGCCGCCCTCGAGATGATGAAGCAGATGACCGAGTACATGGGTCCCGACATGATGACCTACAACTCGAACGAGGCGCAGCCCTACTGGGAGAACGAGGAAGTCGCCTTCATGACCGGCTGGGGCAGCCGCACCGCCGCCTTCATCGACGAGAACGGCGCCACGCCCGAGATCGCCGCCGAGACCGAGGTCGTGGCGATGCCCGGCTGGGGCGGCAACGGCATCCCGGCGACGACACTGTGGTGGGACGGCTTCGCGATGGCCAAGAACATCTCGGACGAGGACGCGGCAGTGTCCTTCCAGGCGATGATGTACGCCCTGTCGCCCGAGCTGGTGGCCGATCCCGAGACCGCCGCGCTGGCCGCGTGGCTGGTGAACGGGTACGAGCCGCAGCCCGCCGCGGCCGGCGTGATCGCCAACATGCAGGCCGGCGCCGCGCCCTACCCGATGACGCCCTACATGGGCCTGCTGCACACCGCGCTGGGCGACAACCTGGCCGAGTTCCTGCAGGGCCAGGAGAGCGCGGAAGAGGCGCTGGAGGACGTGGTCGCCGCCTACACGACCGCGGCCACCGAGGCCGGCTTCATCCAGTAAGCCAAGACCCGAAGGGCGGCGCCCGGTCGCCGCCCTCCACCCCCTCTCCCCGCCACCGAGACCAGCCCCGCCGCGCGGCCCTGCCCCCGCGCGACCGGCCTGGCCTTGCCCGCCCCGCGACGTTCCCGCACCGGCCCCCCAGACGAAGGACGCGCCCGATGCCGCACAGGACCTTCTCGCTCTTCATCCTGCCGTCGCTGCTGGCGATGATCCTGTTCGTCGCCCTGCCCATCGGCTCGGTCGTCTACCAGTCGCTCTTCATCGAGCACGAGCAGGTGATGGTCGAGGTCGAGAATTGCGGCCCGTTCGGCTGCACGATCGAGCGCCGGGTCGATGCCGAGGCGATGCGCGAGCTGCGCGAGGCGCAGCCGGCCGGCCGGTTCAACGGGATCGGGACGTACCTGAACGCCGGGCACCTCGCGGTGGACCGGATCGGCGAGATCTGGGAGCGGACCGACGACTGGGGCACCTTCCTCGACCAGGTGATGAACCTGCCGCTCTACAAGGCGCTGATCTTCACGCTCAGCTACACGTTCATCGTCACGCCCTTCGTCATCATCCTCGGCTTCTTCATCGCGCTCGGCGTCAACGCGCTGCCGGGGCTCATCAAGGGTCCGGTGATCTTCTTCTCGCTGCTGCCGATGATCGTGACGCCGCTGATCGGCAGCCTCGTCCTGTACTGGATGATCGACAGCCGCGGCATCATCGGCTCGGCCCTGCAGACGCTGGTCGGCGACCCGACGCTCAGCCTCAAGGCGTCGCCGACGCTGACCTGGGTGACGCTGTTCGTCTACGGCATCTGGCACTCCGCCCCGTTCGCCTTCGTCGTGTTCTATGCCGGCCTTCAGGGCGTGCCCAAGGACACGATGGAATCGGCCATGGTCGACGGCGCCAGCCGGTGGGAGAGGGTGCGCTTCGTCACCATTCCCTACCTCATGCCGCTCGCCACCTTCATCGCGCTGATGCAGCTGATGGACAATTTCCGGGTGTTCGAGCCCATCGTCGGCTTCTCGGCCGAGGCGAACGCGACCTCGCTCAGCTACCTCATCTACTCGGACCTGCGCAGCGCTGATTCACCGCTCTTCGCCTCGGCCGCCGCGACGTCGGTGCTGACGACGCTGGGGGTCATCATCCTGCTGATGCCGGTGCTGGTCCGCACCTGGCGCGACTTCAACCGCAAGGCCTGAGGAGGGCGCCCGTGACCGACACCACCGCCGCAGACGCCAAGCTGGCGACCCCGCGCCGGCGCCGGCGCCGCCGCTCCGCCACCGCGAGGTCCCTGCCCCTCGTCACCCTGTCGGTCGGCTTCGTCGTCCTGTGGGTGATCGCCGCCGCCTTCCCCTTCCTCTGGACCGCCTGGGGGTCGTTCAAGGTCGAGGCCGACTTCTTTTCGCGGCAGGACTGGATGAACGCGATCACCGGGGTGCAGACGATCCGCCAGACCGGCGACGCCTTCACCGGCGACGGCTACCAGGGCGCGTGGGTCGAGCAGGACTTCTGGCGCGCGGTCATCAACACCGGGATCGTGACGTTCTTCGTGGTCGTGATCTCGCTCACCTTCGGCACCCTCGGCGGCTACGCCCTCGCCCGGTCGGGCTACCGCTACACGTTCTGGATCCTGATCGCGGCGCTGATCTTCCGGGCGATGCCGCACGTCACGCTGGTCTCGGGCTACCTCTTGCCGTTCTTCCAGCTCGGCATCTGGGGATACCTCGCGACCACGATCATCGTCCTCGTCGCGATCAACCAGCCGTTCACGCTGTGGATGCTGCACAGCTTCTTCCTGTCGATCCCGAAGGATCTGGACGAGAGCGCGATGGTCGACGGCTGCACCCGGTTCCAGGCGTTCCGGCTGGCCGTCATCCCCGTCATGTGGCCGGGCGTCATCACGACGGGGCTGTTCAGCTTCCTCCTCGCCTACAACGACTTCACCGTCACCTCGATGCTGCTCACGGCCGAGAACCAGACGATGGTGCCCGCCATCAACTCGTTCCTCGGCTCGACCCAGGCCGAGGGCAAGGTGATGTACGCGGTCGCCGCCGTGGTCTCGGCGATCGCGCCGCTCTTCGTGCTCGTCATGTTCTTCCAACGCCAGATCGTCAGCGGCCTGACCGCCGGCGCCGTGAAAGGCTGACCCTCATGGCTCGACTGCAACTCAGGAACGTCACCAAGCGCTGGGGCTCCTACGTGGGCGTCCAGGACTTCGACCTCGACATCGTCGATCAGGAGTTCCTGGTGCTCCTCGGCCCGTCCGGCTGCGGCAAGTCCACAACGATGCGGATGATCGCCGGCCTCGACGACGTGTCGAGCGGCGAGATCTGGCTGGGCGACCGCATGGTGAACGACCTCGAGCCGAAGGACCGCGACATCTCGATGGTTTTCCAGTCCTACGGCCTCTACCCCAACCTTTCCGTCTACGAGAACATCCGCTTTCCCCTGCGGGTGCGGAAGGTGCCCAAGGACAAGCACCACGAGATGGTCATGACCGCGATCCGCATGGTGGAGCTGGAGCCGTTCATGGACCGCCGCCCCGCCGACCTGTCGGGCGGCCAGCGCCAGCGCGTGGCGCTGGGCCGCGCGATCGTCCGCAAGCCGACCGTGTTCCTGATGGACGAGCCCCTGTCGAACCTCGACGCCAAGCTGCGCGTCTCGACCCGGGCGCAGATCAAGAACCTGCAGTCGAAGCTCAAGACCACGACCGTCTACGTCACCCACGACCAGATCGAGGCGATGACGCTGGCCGATCGCGTGGTGGTCATGAACAAGGGCGCGATCCAGCAGGTCGGCACGCCGACCGAGATCTACGACAACCCGGCCAACACCTTCGTCGCCTCCTTCATCGGCTCGCCGGCGATGAACCTGGTCGAGGGCCGCATCGAGGGCGGCACCTTCACCGGCGACGGCATCCGGGTGGAGGGGCTGAGCGCGCCCGACGGGCCGGTGACGCTGGGCTTCCGCGCCGAGGACGCGGCGATCGTCCCCTCCGGCGGCCAGATCGCCGCCCCCGTCTACGCCGTGGAGCTGCTGGGCGAAGCGTCGATGATCACCTGGCGGCTGGGCGAGGCGCTCGTCTCGGTCAAAACGGGCAAGGAGTACCGCGCCGAGACCGGCCAGATGGTGGAGGCCAGCGTGCCCGCTGCGATCTGCCACCTCTTCGACGCCGAAACGGGAAAGGCGCTGCCGCGATGAGCATGACCCACGAGGAGCGGGCCGAGGCGACGCGGCAGGTAGTCCGGCGGATGGAGGACGCCCTCGCCGCCAATTCGAACGACATGGCGGCGCATTTCCACGAGGATTTCCACTGGTACGGCAATCGGGGCTGCGGCACCAAGGACGGCCTCGCCGCCTTCCGCGCCAACTGGCAGCTGCCGCTGCGCGCCGCCTTCACCGAGCGCAGCTACCACACGCAGCGCTTCGTCTGCGAAGACGACTGGGCCTCGTGCTTCGGCCACATCGAGGCGACGCATACCGGCGCCTTCATGGGGATCGCGCCGACCGGCAAGCGGGTGACGATCCCCTACATGGATTTCTGGAAGGTCGAGGACGGCCGGATCAAGGACAACTGGGTGTCGGTGGACTTCGCCAGCGTGCTGGCGCAACTCGGCCGCGACGTGTTCGGCGGCGAGGGCTGGGAGGCCTACGACGAGGGCACGCGCGTGCCCCCGCGCCCCGAGGAGGAGACGACGAGATGACGATCACGCACCTGAAATCGGGCAAGCCCGACGCCGAGCGGGCCGAGGACGACGCCAAGGTCCGCGGCATCGTCGAGGCGACGCTGAAGGACATCGAGACCCGCGGCGACGCCGCGGTCCGCGAGCTGTCGGCAAAGTTCGACAAGTACGAGCCGGAGCGGTTCCGCCTGACGCCGTCCGAGATCGAGGCGGCGATGCAGAAGGTATCCGACCGCGACATGGCCGACATCCGCTTCGCCCAGGACCGCATCCGCGGCTTCGCCGAGGCGCAGCGGGCGTCGATGACCGACATCGAGGTCGAGACGATGCCGGGCGTCGTCCTCGGCCACCGCAACATCCCGGTGCAGTCGGTCGGCTGCTACGTCCCCGGCGGCAAGTTCCCGATGGTCGCCTCCGCCCACATGTCGGTGCTCACCGCCTCCGTCGCCGGGGTGCCGCGCATCGTCGCCTCCGCCCCGCCGGTGAACGGCGCGCCGCACCCGGCCATCGTCGCCGCAATGCACATGGGCGGCGCGCACGAGATCTACGTCCTCGGCGGGATGCAGGCCGTCGGCGCGATGGCTCTCGGCACCGAGACGATCGAGCCGGTCCACATGCTGGTCGGCCCCGGCAACGCCTTCGTCGCCGAGGCCAAGCGGCAGCTGTACGGCCGGGTCGGCATCGACCTTTTCGCCGGGCCGACCGAGACGATGGTGATCGCGGACGAGACGGTGGACGCCGAGATGTGCGCGACCGACCTGCTCGGCCAGGCCGAGCACGGCTACAACTCCCCCGCCTGCCTGATCACCAACTCCCGCAAGCTGGCGGAGGGCACGCTGGCCGAGATCGAGCGCCTGCTGGAGCTTTTGCCGACACGCGAGACCGCCGCCGTGTCCTGGCGCGACTACGGCGACGTGATCCTGTGCGACACCCATGACGAGATGCTGCAGGTCGCCAACGACATGGCCTACGAGCATGTGCAGGTCATGACCGACCGCGACGACTGGTATCTCGAGAACATGCACTCCTACGGGGCGCTGTTCCTCGGCCCCCGCACCAACGTCGCGAACGGCGACAAGGTGATCGGCACCAACCATACGCTGCCGACGAAGAAGGCGGGGCGCTATACCGGCGGCCTGTGGGTCGGCAAGTTCCTCAAGACCCATTCCTACCAGCGCATCACCACCGACGAGGCCGCGGCGACGATCGGCGCCTACGGCTCGCGCCTGTGCCTGCTGGAAGGGTTCGTCGGCCACGCCGAGCAGTGCAACGTCCGCGTCCGCCGCTACGGCGGCGTGAACCTCGCCTATGGCGGCGCCGCGCCCTACCGGGACGCGGCCGAGTAAGCCTCATGGACCTGCCCAAGCCTCCCTCCTCCCGCCTCGACGGCCGGCGCGCGCTGGTGACAGGCGCCTCGTCGGGCATCGGCCTCGGCGCGGCCGTCGCGCTGGCGGACGCCGGCGCGCACGTCGTCTGCGCGGCGCGGGGGGCCGGGCGGCTGGACGAGGCCGTCGCCGCGATGGCGGCGGCGGGCTACGGCGTCGAGGCGCTGCCGCTGGACGTCGCGGACCTCGCCGCGATGGAGGCGGCGCTGGCGGCGCAGCAGCCGTTCGACGTCGTCTTGAACTCCGCGGGGATGGGCCGCCACTCCCCCGCGCTCGAGACGACGCCCGAGGATTTCGACGCCGTGATGGCGGTGAACCTGCGCGCCGCCTACTTCCTGTCCGCCCGCGCGGCGGAGCGGATGATGGCGGCGCAGGTCCGCGGCTCCATCATCCACGTCTCGTCCCAGATGGGCCACGTCGGCGGCGTCGACCGCGCCGTCTACTGCGCGTCCAAGCACGCGCTGGAGGGGATGGTGAAGGCGATGGCGATCGAATGGGGTGGCCACGGCATCCGCATCAACACGGTCTGCCCCACCTTCATCCGCACCCCCCTCGCCGAGCAGACGCTGAAGGTGCCCGAGCGGCGGGCCTGGATCGAGAGCATGATCAAGCTCGGCCGCGTGGGTGAGATCGAGGACGTCATGGGCGGGATCCTCTACCTCGCCTCGGACGCGTCCGCCCTCGTCACCGGCACCGCGCTGATGATCGACGGCGGCTGGACGGCGCACTGATGGCCGGCGATCCGCCCTCCCGCGTCACCTCGCTCGACGTGGCCCGCCGCGCCGGGGTCAGCCAGTCGGCCGTCAGCCGCGTCTTCACGCCCGGCGCCTCCGCCAGCAAGCGCACGGTCGAGAAGGTGCGCAAGGCGGCCGAGGAGCTGGGCTACCGGCCGAACGTCCTCGCCCGCGCGATGATCACCGGCAAGAGCCGGATCATCGGCCTCGTCGTCGCCTACCTCGACAACCACTTCTATCCGCTCGCGGTGGAGCGGTTGAGCGTGGAGCTGCAGCGGCAGGGCTACCACGTCCTCGTCTTCATGGCGTCGAACACGATCGGCGACGTGCAGTCGGTGATGCAGGAGATCCTCGACTACCAGGTCGACGGCATCGTCCTCGCCTCGGTCTCGATGTCCTCGGTCCTCGCCGGGCGGTGCGACGATCTCGGCATCCCCGTGGTCCTGTTCAACCGGACCCAGCCCGACCCGCGCCTCGCCAGCGTCGTCACCGACAACCACGAGGGCGGGCGCCAGATCGCGCACCACCTGGTCGCGGGCGGCGCGGCGCGGATCGGCTACATCGCCGGCTTCGAGGGCGCCTCGACCCAGATCGAGCGCGAGGCGGGGTTCCTTGAGGGTCTCGACGAGGCGGGTGCCAGGCTGGAGTTCCGCGGCGTCGGCAACTTCCAGCACGAGACCGCCCGCGCCGCCGCGCTCGAGATGTTCGCCGGCCGCGACCGGCCCGACGCGGTCTTCGTCTGCAACGACCACATGGCCTTTGCCGTGATGGACGTGCTGCGCGCCAAGCTCGGCCTCGACGTGCCGGGCGACGTCGCCGTCGCCGGCTTCGACGACGTGCCGATCGCGTCCTGGGCCGCCTACGACCTCACCTCCTTCCGCCAGCCGCTGGACGCGATGGTCTCCCGCACCGTCGAGGTGCTGATGGAGCGGATCGCCGACGACGCGGTCACCCCCCGCCGCCATACACTGCAGGGAGAGCTGGTCAGACGCAGCTCCACCCGCCCGACCGAGGACAGAGCATGAGCCTGACCGGCTTCGACCCCAAGTTCCGCGACTTTCCCGACTACATCATCGGGATCACCAGGGAGATCTGGGAGGATCGCGGGATCGCGACGCTGCACCGCTACTACGGCGAGGACATCGTCGTGCGCGCGCCGGCGGGCGTCACCGTGGGCAACAAGGGCGTGATCGCCGCGACGCTGGCCACGCTGGCCGAGTTCCCGGACCGGACGCTGCTGGGGCAGGACGTGATCTGGTCCGGCACGCCCGAGGCGGGGATGCTGTCGTCGCACCGGCTTCTGTCCACCGCGACGCATCTGGGCGACGGCGCCTATGGCCCCGCGACGGGGCGGAAGCTGCGCTATCGGATCCTCGCCGACTGCTACGCCATCGGGAACACGATCACCGACGAGTGGCTGATCCGCGACCAGGGCGCCATCGTCCGCCAGATGGGCCTGACGCCCGAGGGCTACGCCCGCGCCCAGATCGCGCGCGAGGGCGGGCCCGAGACGTGCGCCCGCCCCTTCACGCCGGAGGCCGACAAGGCCGGGCCCTATACCGGGCGCGGCAACGACAACATCTGGGGCCAGCGCCTCGCGGACGCGCTCGGGCGGCTGATGCAGGCCGACCTCGCCGCGATCCCGCAGCTGTGGGACCGGGCGTGCGAGCTGGCCTACCCGGGCGGCGTCGACGGCCAGTCCTGGGGCGACGCCGACCGCTTCTGGACGTCGCTGCGCGCCGCCTTCCCTGACGCGGCGTTCGAAATCCATCACGTCATCGGCCGCGAGGATCCGATGATGCCGCCCCGCGCCGCCGTACGCTGGTCGCTGACCGGCACCCATTCCGGCTGGGGCGCGTTCGGCGCCCCCACCGGCGCGCCCGTGCACGTCATGGCGATCACCCAGGCCGAGTTCGGCCCCTTCACCGAGCGCCACCTCGGCACCGACCACAGCATCCGCCGCGAGTGGACGCTGTTCGACGAGACCGCGATCTGGAAGCAGATCCTCATCCATACCGGCGCGCACGAGTGACGCGCCGCCCGCACCCCCCGGAGGAGACCTTCATGCCCGACACCGCACACGCGACCGCCCCCACGATCACCGCCGCCGAGATGGAGGCGCGGATCGTCCGCTACGGCGACCTGCAGCCCTGCAAGACCGCCTTCATCGACGCCCATACGCCGGGCTCGAACCAGAAGGAGAACTTCACCATCATCGGCGGCGGCGTCAGCGAAAGCGCCGACCAGCACGTCCACATCACCATTCCCCACGGCTTCAACATCGGCGCCGCGGGCCAGCCGCCCAAGTGCCGCAACTCGCTGCACTCGCACCGCACGGCCGAGGTGTTCTTCGTCCTGTCCGGGCGCTGGCGCTTCTTCTGGGGCCGCTGGGGCAATGCCGGCGAGGTGGTGCTGGAAGAGGGCGACATCATCAACATCCCCACCGGCATCTTCCGCGGATTCGAGAACATCGGCACCGACTACGGGATGATCATGGCCGTGCTCGGCGGCGACGATGCCGGCGGCGGCGTGATCTGGGCGCCGCAGGTGATCGAGGACGCGGCCGACCACGGGCTGGTGCTGGGCGAGAACGGCAAGCTGTACGACAGCAAGAAGGGCCAGTCGCTGCCCGAGGGGGTGAAGCCGATGCCGGTGCTGACGGAAGAGCAGCTCAAGGACTACCCCGAGCCGACCGCCGCCGACGTCATCCCGCGCCACGTCGCCCGCTACTGGGACATGGTCGCGATGGCCGGCAAGAAACCGGCGTTGGTCATCGGCGAGACTGGGATGCTGCCCGACCGCCCCGGCTTCGAGGTCGGCTTCGTCACCCGCGACTCCGCGACCGAGGAGATGCACCAGCACGACGTGCCGTCCGTCCTGATGCCGATGCGCGGCCACTGGAAGGTGCGCTGGCCCAGCGGCGAGGCGACGCTGGCGCCCGGCGACACGATGAGCGTGCCCGAGAACCTGCCGCATTCGGCCGTGCCGTCGATGACCGGCCATGCGAGCCTGTTCCACGTCGTCTCGACCGCGGATCCGGCCGGGCCGACCTGGAAGGGCTGATGCGGATCCCCGCCGCCTTCACCGTCTTCGCCGCCGGGGCGATGGCGCTGTCCGCCCTCGCCGCCGGACGACCGAGCGAGGCGCTGGCCGCGCTCGCCGTCCTGGCGGTCGCGGGCGGGATCCTCTGGCGGCTGCTGCGCGATCCCGCGGCGACGCGGCGGGGCGGCCATTTCGCGACCGTCCGGTTCAGGCCGCCGCCCGCCGGGGACGGGCCGAGGACCGGCACCTTCGCCCTTGTGCGGACCCAGGAGCGGCGGGGGCCGTGGGACGTCGCGCTGGATCGCCGGCCGGAGCGGGCGGACCTCGAGGTGATGGGCGTGGACCAGGGCGGCTGGGTGTGGCTGGGCGAAACGGGACTGCCCGAGAGGGTACGAATCGACTACGGCACCACGTGGAAGACATGGCCGGTGCTGAGCGCGGCCGAAACCGGGGACACGACATGAGGGCGAGACGGCGTCCGGAGGCGCGGCCTTGATCTTCGACGGACACAACGACGCGCTGGGGCGCCTCTGGGCCGGCAGCGCCGACCCGGTGGCGGACTTCGCGCGTCCCGTCGGCATGGTGAACGTCCCGGACGCGGCGGCGGGCGGCCTGCGGGGCGGGTTCTTCGCCCTGTTCTCGACCGCCGACCGCTCGCCCTTCGACCCGGCCGCCTTCGACGTGACCAAGTACGCCGGCCGCCTGCCCGCCCCGCTGGACGAGGCGGTGGCGCTGCAGACCGCCATCGCGCAGGCGGGCATCGCGCGGCGGCTGGAGGCGGCGGGGCACCTTGCCATCTGCCGCGACGGCGCGGCCCTCAACGCGGCGCTGGAGGGCGGCCCCCTCGCCTGCATCCTGCACCTCGAAGGGGCGGACGCCATCGGCCCCGACCTCCTGGCGCTCGACGCCTTCTACGCGATGGGCCTGCGCTCGCTCGGCATCGTCTGGTCCCGGCCGACGATCTTCGGCCACGGCGTGCCCTTCGGCTGGAACGCCGACGGCGACACCGGGCCGGGGCTGACCGAGGACGGCAGGCGCCTGATCGCCCGCTGCGCCGAGCTCGGGATCGTGGTAGATACCAGCCACCTGACGATGAAGGGCTTCTGGGACGTGGGCGAAGCCGGCCTCCCCCTCGTCGCCACCCACTCCAACGCGGTCGCCGTCGCCCCCTCCACCCGCAACCTCACCGACGCGCAGCTGCGCGCGGTGGGCGAGACGGGCGGCATGGTGGGACTGAACTTCGGGACGATCTTCCTCGACGAGGCCGGCTGGACCACCCGCCGCTCGACCATCGACGCGTGTCTGCGCCAGCTCGACCACATGATCTCGGTCGCCGGCGAGGACCATGTCGGCCTGGGGTCCGACTTCGACGGCGCGCCGATGCCCGATGGCCTGTCCGGCGCGGCCGACCTGCCGGCCCTCGTCGCGGCGATGCGCGCCCACGGTTTCGGCGACGCGCTGACCGCCAAGCTCTGCGCCGGCAACTGGATCGCCTTCCTGCACCGCCATTTCGAAAGGACCCCGCGATGAGCGTCCTCACCACCCATGTCGGCTCCCTGCCCCGCACGCAGGAGGTCGTCGACTTCATCTTCGCCCGCGAACGGAACGAGCCCTACGACGAGAAAGCCTTCGACGCCGCGATGGCCAGGGCGGTGACCGAGACGGTCCGCCGCCAGAAGGAGGCGGGCGTTTCCATCGTCTCGGACGGCGAGACGTCGAAGATCAGCTACGCGACCTACGTCAAGGACCGCTACACCGGCTTCGAGGGCGACGGCCCGCGCAACGCGCCCGCCGACCTCAAGCTGTTCCCGTCCTTCCTCAAGCGGATCGCCGACGAGGGCGGCACCCCGCAATATGCCCGCCCCGAATGCACGGGCGAGGTGCGGTCCAAGGAGAACGGCGAACTCGCCAAGGACATCCTCAACCTCAAGGCCGCGATGCGCGAGCACGGGGTCGAGCGGGGCTTCATGAACGCGGCCTCGCCGGGCGTCATCTCGCTGTTCCTGCAGAACCGGTACTACAAGACGCGGGACGCCTACCTTGCCGCGCTCGCCGACGCGATGAAGGACGAGTACGAGACGATCGTCGCCGCCGGCCTCGACCTGCAGCTCGACTGCCCCGACCTCGCCCTGTCGCGGCACATGCTGTTCACCGATCTCTCCGACGAGGAGTTCGTGAAGGTCGCCGCCTCCCACGTCGAGGCGCTGAACCACGCCCTGTCCGACATCCCGCAGGAGCGGGTGCGCATCCACATCTGCTGGGGCAACTACGAGGGCCCGCATGTCTGCGACATCCCGATGGCCAAGATGTTCGACACGCTGATGAGCGCGAAGGCCCGCTACGTGCTGTTCGAGACGTCGAACCCGCGCCACGGGCACGAATGGACGGTGTTCCGCGACCGCGCCGCCGACATTCCGGGCGACAAGGTGCTGGTCCCCGGCGTCGTCGACACGACCACCAACTTCGTCGAGCATCCCGAGCTGATCGTGCAGCGCATCCAGCGCTTCACCGACATCGTCGGCGCCGACCGCGTGATCGCGGGCAGCGATTGCGGCTTCGGCACCTTCGCGGGCTTCGGCGCGGTCGATCCCGACATCGCCTACGCCAAGCTCGCCGCGATGGCCGAGGGCGCGCGCCTCGCATGACGCCGCTCGTCCTGCTGCCGGGCATGATGTGCGACGCCCGCCTCTTCGGCCCGCAGATCGCGGCGCTGGAGGGGCGCGGGATCCACGTGCCCTCCATTGGCGGCCACGACAGCATGAAGGCGCTCGCGGCGGAGGTCCTCGCCGCCGCACCCGAGCGGTTCGCCCTCGCCGGCCTGTCCATGGGCGGGATCGTCGCGATGGAGGTGCTGCGGCAGGCGTCGGAGCGGGTGGAGCGGCTCGCCCTTCTCGACACCAACCCCCGCGCCGAGACGCCGCAGGTGCAGGCCCGCCGGGCGCCCCAGATCGAGGCCGCGCGCGCCGGCCGCCTGCGCGCCGTGATGCGGGACGAGATGAAGCCGAACTACCTCGCCGACGGGCCGGGCCGGCAGGAGGTGCTGGACCTGTGCATGGACATGGCGATGGACCTCGGCCCCGAGGTGTTCGTCCGCCAGTCCGTGGCCCTGCGTGACCGCCCCGACCAGCAGGACACGCTGCGGGCCGTGACCGTGCCGACGCTGATCCTCTGCGGCGAGAAGGACGCGCTCTGCCCGGTGGAGCGGCACACCCTGATGCACGGGCTGATCCCCGGCTCGACCCTGACCGTGATCGAGGGCGCCGGCCACCTGCCGACGCTGGAGAGACCGGACGAGACAAACGCGGCGCTCCGCCGCTGGCTGGAGGCCGCATGACCCTGACCCCCGATCTGCTCGCGCTCCTGAGCCGCGTCGACACGCCCACCGTGTGCAACGCCATCGAGACCGCGCAGGGCAAGCGCGGCTTCGACGCCTTCACCCGCGGCACGGTGATCGCCTCCGACACGTCCCGCGCCATCGTCGGCTACGCCGTGACCGCGAAGATCGCCGCCGTGGCGCCGCCGACCGAGCCGGCGGACATGATCCGCGCGCGGCGGATGGACTATTACCGCGCCATGGCCGAGGCGCCGAAACCGTCGGTCGCGGTGGTCGAGGACGTGGACGGGCCGGACGCCATCGGCGCCTACTGGGGCGAGGTGAACACCACGATTCACAAGGGTTTCGGCATGTCCGGCGCGCTGACCAACGGCGTGATGCGCGATCTGGGAGACATGGCGCCGGACTTCCCGGTCATCGCCGGCTCCATCGGCCCCAGCCACGGCTTCGTCCATGTCCGCGAGATCGGCACGCCGGTGACGGTGTTCGGCCTGACCGTCGCGCCCGGCGACCTCGTCCATGCCGACCGGCACGGCGCGGTGGTGATCCCGCTTGAGGTGGTGGATCAGCTCGGCGCCGCGATCGCGAAGATGCAGGAGACGGAGCGGCTGGTGCTGGACCCCGCTCGCCGCGAGGGCTTCGACTTCGCCGCCTTCGAGGCCGCCTGGGCGGCGTTCGAGAGGGCGCGGACGTGAGCGACCTGACCGACGCGGACTTCGAGGCCGCGCTGGAGGCGCGGGGGCTGACGCCGGACGCGGCGGACCGGGAGGGGGCGCTCGCCATCGCCCGCTACCTCGACCGGTGCACCCGCCTCCTGCGCGAGGCCGAAGGGGCCGACGCCGGAGCAGAGGCCCGCGATGATCGCGACTGACGCCCCGGACCTGTCGCTGGTCGAGGCCGGCGCGGCGCTGCGCGACGGGACGCTCACCGCCGAGACGCTGACGCGGGCGCATCTCGACCGGATCGAGCGGCGGAACGGCGACCTCCGCGCCTTCGTCCACGTCACGGAAGAGCGGGCGCTCGCCGCCGCGAGAGCGGCCGACGCCGACTTCGCCGCCGGCATCGACCGGGGACCGCTGCAAGGCATTCCCTTCGCGATCAAGGACCTGATCGACCTCTCCGGCGCCACTGTCACCAACGGCTCCCGCGTCCACGTCGACCGGACCGCCCCCGCCACCGCCCCGGCCGTTCAGCGCCTGCTGGACTCCGGCGCGGTTCCTCTCGGCATGGTCGCCACCTACGAGTTCGCCCTCGTCGGCCCCTCGACCGACGGCCCCTACCCGCCCGCCCGCAATCCTTGGAGCGCGGCGCACATCACCGGCGGCTCCTCCTCCGGCAGCGCGTCGGCCGTCGCGGGCGGGCTGGTGCGCGTCGCGCTCGGCACCGATACCGGGGGCTCGGTGCGCAGCCCCGCCGCCTATTGCGGGATCGTCGGGCTGAAGCCGACCTATCGCGCCGTCCCGCTGGACGGCGTGCACCCGCTCTCTCCCAGCCTCGACCATGTCGGCCCCCTCGCCCGGACCGTGCCCGACGCGGCGGCGATGTTCGCGGCGCTGACGGGCACGGCGTTGCCGGCGCTGGGGCGCGGGTTGTCGGGGCTGCGGATCGGCTACGGCCGCGGCTGGGCGGTCTCGGACGAGGCGGCGCCGGGCGTGCTGGAGCGGACGGACGACGCGGTCTCGGTCCTGTCGCTCGAGGGCGCGTCGGTCGGGATCGTGGAGCTGCCGGACATCGCGCTGGCCGAGGCGGTGGGCGCCGTCCTCATCCACGCCGAGGCGCTGGAGAGCCATCCGGGCCTCACCGGCACCGGCGCCGGCTACGGCCGCATGGCCTGGCAGAGCCTGATCGCGGGAGCGGCGCTGACGGGCAAGGACACGGCCCGGGCGCGCCGCCTCGCGGTGCGGCTGAGGGCGGAGATCGACGCCGTCCTCGCCACCTGCGACGCCCTCGTCACGCCGACGACGCTGACCCCGGCGCCGCCGCTCTCCGCCTTCGCGGACGGCAGGGCGGCGTGGACGCCGATGCGGACGCTGCCCTTCAACGTCACCGGCCACCCGGCGCTGTCGGTGCCGATGGGGTTCGTGGACGGCCTGCCGGTCGGCCTGCAGATCGTGGGCCTTCCCGGCGACGAGGCCACGATTCTGCGGATCGGAGCCGCCTTCGAGGCGGCCACGGACCACGGCGCGCTGCGGCCGGGGGTCTGACCGCCTCCTGTCCTGCCACTGCCTGAAAGGCCGGAGCCCGCCCGCCGGTCCGTCGCAGACGGGCCGACGTGTCATTCTTCAAGCACCCTGCAGAGGTCGCGGTCGTCGCGCCGGCTCGAGCGTAGAGGGGGTCGACAGGCGCCCCCGCGCCTGCCGGCTACCGCTCTCAGCCCTTCTGCAGCCGGTCCAGCCGCAGCTGCGCCGCCCGCCGGTGGCCGTCCAGCCCTTCCGAGGTGCTCTGCCGCACCGCCGGCGGCGCGACGGCGGAAACGCCCTCGGGCGTCAGCCACTGGTGGGTCGCGACCTTCACGTAGGCGCCGACCCAGAGGCCGCCGGTATAGCGCCCCGCCGCCATCGTCGGCAGCGTGTGGTTGGTGCCCGAGCACTTGTCGGAATAGACCACGCTCGCCAGCTCGCCGATGAAGAGCGAGCCGTAGTTGCGCAGCTTCGCCGCCAGCCCGTGGGAATCCTCAGTGTGCACCTGCAGGTGCTCGGCCGCGATCAGGTCGGAATAGGCGATCATCGCCGCCTCGTCGTCGCAGAGCGCGATCTCGCCGTAATCTCGCCAGGCCTGCGCGGCGGTCTCGGCGGTGGCGAGCTCGGTCAGCTGGCGCGCGACCTCCTCCTCCACCGCCTCGGCGACGGTGCGGTCGGTGGTGATGAGGCCGACGCGGGTGCGCACGTCGTGCTCGGCCTGCGCCAGAAGGTCCGTCGCGATCATCTCGGCATCGCCGGTATGGTCGGCGAGGATGTAGATCTCGGACGGCCCGGCCAGCTGGTCGATGCCGACCGGGCCGAAGACCTGCCGCTTGGCCTCGTTGACGAAAGCGTTGCCGGGGCCGACGATCTTGTCGACACGCGGCACGCTCTCGGTGCCGAAGGCCATCGCCGCGATCGCCTGCGCGCCGCCGATGCGGAAGATGCGGTCGGCGCCCGACAGGTGACAGCCGGCGATCATCGCGGGATGCGCGTTCGGCGGCAGGCAGGCGATGACCTCGCCCACGCCCGCCACCTTGGCCGGCACGATGGTCATGACCGGCGCGGAGAGCAGCGGATAGCGTCCGCCCGGCACGTAGCAGCCCACCCGCTCCAGCGGGATCACCCGGTGGCCCATGTGCACGCCCGGCAGCGCCTCCATGTCGAGGGGCTGCATCGTCGCCAGCTGCGCCTCGGCGAAGCGGCGGACGTTGGCGATGGCGAACTCGGTATCGGCCCGGGTCTGCGGGTCGAGGGCGTCGAGCGCGGCCTGCCGCTCCTCTGCCGTGACCTCGAACCGCTCCAGCTCGCTCCGGTCGAAGCGTTGCGCGTACTCGGCCACCGCCGCGTCGCCCCGGTCGCGCACGTCGGCCAGGATGCCGCTCACCAGTTCGGCGACCGAGCCGGTGTCGGCGGTCGCGTCGCGGGTCGGGCGGCGCAGGTGGGTGACGCCGGGCGGAAGGTCGGTAAGGTCGGTCATGGATGTCCCCTGTCGGGCGGCGGGCGCCGTCTTTGCATACGTATTCACAGACACCTATCCAACAGCCCGCGGCGCCGCGCAACGGGAATCTTCCGCGGGGGAAACGGTCAGCCGTCCCTGTCGCCCGGAGGGGTGCCGGGCCGCGCCAGGAACAGCTCCCACACGCACCAGATGCCGAGGCCGACGAAGATCGTCGCCCAGCCCGCCTCGCCCGAGGACGCCTCCACCCCGGCCCAGCCGAAGCAGACGGCCGTCACCGCGACCCGCCGCCACAGCGGGCGGAAGAAGGGGTGGTCGCGGTCCAGCAGCTTCACCGCCTACCCCGCGAGCGTCGTGACGATCAGGAACAGCACGCCCGACAGGATCGCGGCGGCGGGCACGGTGATGAGCCATGCGGCGACGATGGTCAGGAAATGCGACCGGCGGACCAGCTTGCGCCTCGCCCGCTCTTCCGCGGCGACGGCGGGCGGATTCGGCACCGCGAGCCGCGCGGCGCGCATCCGCCGCTCGGTGTGCCATTCGCGGAAGAAGCCGACGCCGAACACGCCGCCGACCGCGATGTGGGTGGAGCTGACGGGCAGGCCCAGCCAGCTCGCCGCGATGACGGTCAGCGCCGCGGACAGGGCGACGCAGTAGGCGCGCATGGGGTTCAGCTTGGTGATCTCGCCGCCGACCATGCGGATCAGGCGCGGGCCGAACAGGAACAGGCCGAACGAGATGCCGAAGGCGCCGATCACCATGACCCAGGCGGGGATGCCGATGGTGCCGGCGACGCCCTCGCTGCCCGAGGCCTGCACGATGGCGGCGAGCGGGCCGACCGCGTTCGCGACGTCGTTCGCGCCGTGGGCGAAGCTGAGAAGGCCGGCCGACACGATCAGCGGCACCGCGAAGAGGACCTTCAGCGACTTGTTCCGGTTCTCCAGCCCCCGCGCCTGGCGGCGCACCACCGGCACCATTATCGCGCCGATGCCGACGCCGGCGACCAGTCCGATGAAGAGCGCCGCGCCGAAGCCGACGTCGATCACCGACTTCAGCCCCTTCATCACGATGTAGGTGGCGAAGGCGCCACCCATCAGGCCCGTCAGCACCGGCACCCAGACCCGCGCGGCGGCGATCTTGTCGTCGCGGTAGATGATCCGCGCCTTGATGAACCACAGCACGCCCGCCGCGACCGTCCCGCCGAGGAGCGGCGAGACGACCCAGCTGAGCGCGATCGCCCCCATCGTCGGCCACGACACCGCGCCGAACCCCGCTGCGGCGATCCCGGCGCCCATCACCCCGCCCACGACCGAGTGCGTGGTCGAGACCGGCGCCCCGATCCAGGTCGCGAGGTTCACCCAGATCGCCGAGGACAGCAGCGCGGCCAGCATCGCCCAGACGAAGGTGCGGGACGAGCCGAGGCTGTCCACGTCGATGATGCCCTTGGCGATGGTCCCGACCACGTCGCCCCCGGCGAGGAGCGCGCCCGCCGTCTCGCACACCGCGGCGATGGCGATGGCGCCGCCCATCGTCAGCGCCCGCGCGCCGACGGCTGGCCCCATGTTGTTCGCGACGTCGTTGGCGCCGATGTTCAGCGCCATGTAGGCGCCGATGGCGGCCGCGACGGCGACGATCACCGTGTTCGGCGATTGCTGGAAGAAAAGCCCGGCGGCGAGGGCGGCGACCGCGACGAACAGGAAGGCGATGCCGAAGCCGACGGCGGGCCGGCCGGCATAGCTGGTCGCGATCTCGAGGTTCGAGAACCGGCCGAGGTCGCGGTCGAGCGTCTCGAGGTGGCGGGCCTCGAAGTCCCTGCTGTCGGTCATGGCGTCTCCTCCGGGTCCGGCCCCGTACCGGTCCGCGTCCGGAACTTCAACGCCCGAACTCCTCCAGAAGGGTCCGCAGGCTCGGCTCGTCCACCATCTGCGCCGCTTCGCGCGGGGGGACCCAGCGCAGCGTCCGCTGGCCCGCCTCGGGAAAGCTGTCCTCCATCGCCTCGACGGCGACCGGATAGACCAGCGTCTCCACCGGCAGCGCCCAGCCGGCGGACTTGCGCTTGCGATAGGTGTAGCTGCCGATCGGAGCCGGCGCCACGCGGCCGCGCACGCCGGCCTCTTCCCACGCCTCCTGCAGGGCCGAGCCGGCGGCGTCGAGCCCGCGGATCGGCCAGCCCTTGGGCAGCACCCAGCGCCGCGTGCCGCGGCTGGTGATGACGAGCATCTCGCGCGCCGCGCCCTCGCCGCGATGGCAGAGCGCCGCGACCTGCAACCGGGGCGGCCGGCGCAGCATCGGCCGCAGCAGGCCGGTCCACAGGCGGCGGGCCAGCCTCATCCGTCGCCGTGCCTGTCGTGATGTCCTGTCACCGCCGCCCTTCCGATCGCCCGCCCCCCTGTGCGGAAGGGCGGTGGGCCATGGTGGCGCAGGCGGCCGACAGGGTCAAATGACGGGCGGGCAAATGCAGCGCGGAGGTTCGATCGGCAGGGGTGATGTGGTTGGCTTGCCTGAGCAATCCGATGTCGGGACGCTGCCGCACCATGAAGAACGGCGCCTCCCCGAACATCCCGTCCCGGGCCTGACCCGGGACCCCGCCGGACCGGAGCGCTCCTGCCCGTCGGACCCCCGGGTCAAGCCCGGGGCGGGTATTCGATCGGTGAGGGTCTCTCGATCCCCGCTACCTCAGCCGCAGCGGCACCGAGATCGGGCCGTATTCCGGCCAGGTCGTCATCGGCGTCTCGCCCACCAGTTCGAACCCGTCGCAGAGGTCGGTGAAGACCTCGATCGACGCGGTCAGCATCAGTCGCGCCAGCGGCGCGCCGGCGCACATGTGCGGGCCGCGGCCGAAGGCGAGGTGCGGCGGAGCGTCGGTCCGATCCAGCCGAAACTCCGCAGGGTCCTTAAACGCCTCGGGATCGCGGTTGGCGGCGGCGAAGGCCAGGGCGACCGGCTCGTCCTCGCGGATCGTGCGGCCGCCGATATCGACCTCGCGGGTCGGCGTGCGGGCGAAGCCGCGGTAAGGCGTGTAGAGGCGCAGCAGCTCTTCCGTCGCGGCGGGGATCAGCGACGGGTCGTCCTTCAGCATCGTGAAATGCTCGGGGTGCCGCGAGAAGTGCACGCCGACCGAACCGAGGAAGGTCGTCGGGGCGATGATCCCCACCACGAGGAGCTGGCGGATGGTGCCGAGAATCAGGTGCTCGGGCAGCTGCTCGCCGTTGTCCCGCGCGGCGAGGAGCGCGCTCGTCGGGTCGACCGTGGGGTCGAGGGGGCGGGCCTTCCTCTCGTCGATGACGCCCTGCGCGACCTCGTAGAGGAACAGGCTGGTGCGCTGCATCGCCGCCACGTCCTTGGTCTGCAGCGCGAGGTTGAACTCCTTGCCGATGGCGCGGACTCGCTGGGCCGTCTCGTCCGGGATCATGAAGAACTCGGCCAGGACGTGGATCGGCAGGTGGTAGGAATAGTCGAGGCAGAGGTCGAACTCCCCCTGCGGCACGAGCGGCTCGAACAGGCGGCGGGCGATGCCGCGGACGACCGGGCCCCAATGCTCCATCCGCTCGCGCCGGAACAGGGGCGAGATGGCGCGGCGGTAGGGCGTATGCTCCGGCGGGTCGAGATGCAGCGGCGGCCGCCGGCCGGTCGTCGCCACGCGGGGCACGACGTTCTGCACCGCGGTCGAGAAGAGCGAGGAATCGTCCATCGCCGCCTCGATGTCGGCATAGCGGGTCAGCACCCAGAACCCCTCGAAGTCGTTGGAGTGGGCGACCGGGCAGCGCTCGCGCAGGTCGTCGAACAGTCTGTGCGCATCGTCGAAGCCCTCGGTCACGTCCGCGTCGAAATCATGCGCCCGCGAGAAGGTCTCGCGCCCCTTCGCCTCGCGGCGGTCGTGGATCACCCGGCTCATCGCGGTCCTCGTCGTTGGAGATCGTCGCGGCCATCCGCCCGACGGACGCAGGCGGCGGAGCCTCGGGCCCCGCCGCCCGGTATCAGAACCCCTTGGTCTCGACCGACCAGGGCGCGGCACACCACGTGCAGTCCTCCGCCAGGAACGCCGCCTGCCCCGTCGCCTCGTCGCCCTTGAGCTGCCAGTCCAGCCAGTCGGTGGCGAGCGCGATGGAATCGGCCAGCGCCTGCACCTCCACCCCCTGCCCCTCGTAGGCGCCGGTGACGAGGCCGCCATGGCCCGCGCTCTCGTGCCCGACGAGGATCATCGGGAAGTCGGCCTGGTCGAAGTTGGCATTGGCGTTTTCCCACGCGATGTCGGACGGACCGCCGGCGGCGATCATTGTCGGCTGGGTGATCGAGCCCAGGTTCTCGATCCCGTATTCCGGCGGCCGGCTCTCGTCCGGTTCGGTGAAGAAGCCGGTCGCGAGGCCGAGGATCGCGTCGACCCGCGGCTCGGCTCCGCCGAGGAGGGCCTCGGCGCCGCCACAGGACCAGCCCATCGTGCCGATGGCGGAGGGCGCCGCGCCCAGCTGCCCGGCCCCCGCCCCCTCCAGCCAGTCGATCATCGGGCCGACCTTGTCCGCGCGGGGCCCGTCCCGGTCGGTCGAGTAGTCGCCCGGCGCGCCGGTGGCGAGGACGGCGTAGCCCTGCTCGGCCACGCCGACGATCAGCGCCGTCGCCTGCGCGTGCGAGAGGACGCAGCCACCGTTGAACCACAGGACGGCCGGCGCGTCGGCCAGCCCCTGCGGCGCGTACAGCGTGTAGCCGTCCAGCCCCTCCGCCGCGCTGCGCAGCACCGGATAGGGCGCCTCCTGGGCAAGGGCCGGCGCGGCCACGGTGGCGGCCAGGGCCGCGATCAGGGTACGTTTCATCGTCATCTCCTCCACGAAGGGTTTCTCCCTCCCCGACCTCACATCAGCCCCGGCAGCCACAGGACCAGCGCCGGCACCGCGATCAGCAGCGCCACGTGCAGGATGTCGGCCAGGACGAAGGGCAACGTGCCGCGGAACATCTCGGACAGGGGGATGTCCCGGGCGACGCCGGACAGGACGTAGACGTTCATCCCCACCGGCGGCGTGATCAGCGCGATCTCGGTCATCCTGACGACGAGGACGCCGAACAGGACGGCATCGAAGCCGAGGCCGGTGATGAGGGGGAAGAACAGCGGCACCGTCAGGGTCATCATCGCGCTGGCGTCGAGGATCATGCCGAGGAACAGGTAGACCAGCAGCACCAGCAGCAGGATCCCGATCGGCGGCAGCTCGGCCGAGGCGACCCAGCCGACGACGTGCAGCGGGATCGTCGTGACGGTGACGAAGCCGTTGAAGACCAGCGCCCCGAACAGGATGCCGAAGATCATGCCGGTGGTCTTCAGCGTCTCGTACATGGCGTCGCGTACCGCCGCCACGCTCAGCCGGCCGCGCAGGGCCGAGATCACGACGGCGCCGAAGGCGCCCATCGCGCCCGCCTCGGTGGGCGTGAACCAGCCCCAGAGGATGCCGCCCATGACGAGGACGAAGAGCAGGATCACGTCGCCGGTGCGCCGCAGGCCCGCCAGGCGCTCGCGCGCGCCGAAGCGGGGGCCGGCGGGGCCGAGGGACGGGTCGCGGCGGCAGCGGATGCCGATCGAGACCATGTAGAACATCGCGAGCAGCACGCCCGGCACGATGCCGGCGGCGAACATGTCGCCGATCGAAGTCTCGGTCAGGATGCCGTAGATGATGAACATCCCCGACGGCGGGATCAGGCTGCCGATGGTGCCGCCCGCCGCGACCGAGCCGGCGGCGAGGCGGTCGGAATAGCCGTGCTTCCTCATCTCGGGCAGCGCGACGAGGCCCATCGTCGCCGTGGTGGCGAGCGACGAGGCGTTGACCGAGGCGAACCCGGCCGACGCGCCGACGGTGGCCATCGCAAGGCCGCCGCGGCGGTGCCCCAGCATCCGCGCGGCGAAATCGTAGAGGTCGCGCCCGATGCCGCTGGCGAACAGGATATGCGCCATGAACAGGAACAAGGGCACCGTGCCGATGGCGTAGTTCGTGGCGAGGTCGAAGGCGATCACGCCGGTCTTGATGATCGCCGCGTGGAACGACAGCAGCAGCGCGAGGCCCGCGAACCCGATCAGCCCCATCGCGAAGCCGATGGGCATGCCGAGCGCGATCAGCGTGAAGAGCAGCAGGACGCCGACTCCGCCGGCCGCCACGGGCGTCATTCGCGCACCTCGCCGCCCGCGTCGTGCGGAGCGCCCTGCCCCATCGCCGCCTGCGCGGCCCGCAGCAGCAGGACGACGATCAGCAGCGCCAGCGCGGCGACCATCAGCCAGCGGAAGGGCGCCACCGGAATGTCCAGCAGCATCGTCCGCTCGCCCTGCGCGCCCCGGCGCAGCGCCTCCTCGACGCCCGCGAAGGCGACCATCCCCCAGAAGGCCGAGCCGACGGCGAGCATCAGCCCCTCGAGCGGCCCCCTGACCCGCGGCGGCAGGCGCATGGTCAGCAGTTCCACCCGCGTATGCGCGCCCTCCCAGGCGGCGTAGGCGAGGGAGAGGGTGACGGCGGGGATGATGAGGAGTTCGGCCAGGACGTAGGTGCCGGGAAAGGCGATGCCGAGAAAGCGGAAGGTGACGGTGACGACGGTCAGGCAGACGAGCGCGGCGATCGCCGCCACGCCGATCACCGCCGCCACGGCGACGATCCGTCCCAGCCACTTCTCGATCGCCGCCATTCGTTCCTCCCGGCAAGGTGCGGGCGCCGGATGGACCGGCGCCCGCGCAGGCTCATTCGTCGTGGGCGGCGCGAACCGCCTCGAGCACCTCGGTGCCGGGCTTGCCCATCGCGTCGAGCTCGGCCGCGACCTCGCGGATCGACGGCTCGAACGAGGCGGCGTACTCGGCCTGCACCTCGGGCGCGATCTCGTTGAAGACGACGCCCTGCTCCTCGCCGTATTCGCGGCCCGCATCCTCGGCCACCTGGCTCAGCTCCATCGTGCGCTGGGACAGCCAGTCCACGTTGTCGTCGAACACCGCCTGGATGTCCTGCGGCAGCGAGTCCCACACGGACTGGTTCATCGCGCGGCTGGGATAGGCGCCGCGGCTGTGCGGCAGCCCGGAATAGTAGCCGACCACGTCGCCGAAGCTCAGCGACTTCAGCGCCTCGTAGGGGGCGATGACGCCGTCCACGACGCCGCGCTCCAGCGCCGGGAAGGTCTCGGTCATCGGCATCGTGACGCCCTCGGCGCCGAAGGTGGCGAGCGGGCCGATGAAGTCGACGGCCGAGCGGATGCGCAGGCCCTGCAGGTCGTCCAGCGTCTCCACCGGCGCCTCGCGCAGGAGCAGGTGCATCGGCGTGCCGACGTTGTAGCCGAGGACGTGGACGCCCTGCAGCTCCTCGGTGAACTGCGGATACTCCTCGACGAGGCCGGTATAGACCTCCAGCACCTCGGCGGGGTCGGTGTAGCCGTAGAACATGCCCGGCACGAGGCGGTTCATGTCGTAGCCCGAGCGCGCGTAGATCGGCGCGATGTAGGCCATGTCGGCCACCCCGGCGGCGAGCTCGTCCACGCCCTCGCGGCTGGTGACGAGGGTGCCGCCCCAGTAGGGCGTGATCTCCACCCGGCCGTTCGTCTGCTCCTCGATCCGGGCGATCCATTCGGCGTCGGCCTGCCCGTAGGGGTGCGTCTCGGTGTAGGGCGAGGCGTAGGTGAGCGTGAAGTCCTGCGCCGCCGCGTGGGTCGCGGCCAGCGCCAGGGCGATGGCGGTCGTCGTGCGAAGTGTCAGTGTCATCCTTGGGTCTCCTCCCTCTGCGGACGTCGTCTCAGGTCTCGGACAGGCGGCCGAGCACCGCGTCGTTGTCGGCGCCCGGCACCACCGCCGCGCGGGGCGGCGGCTGGGGGCCGAGGCGCACGGGCGCGCCGATCTGGGTCAGCGTGCCGCCGCCGGGGGCCGCGACCTCGATCACCATGCCGCGGGCGATCAGGTGCGGGTCGGCCAGCGCCTCGGTCACGTCGTTGACAGGGGCGAACTGGGTGCCGGCGCGGGCGAGGATGTCGAGCCACTCGGCGCGGGGCTTCGCAGCGAAAGCGGCGGCGAAGGTGGCGCGGATCTCGTCCCGTTTGGCCGGGTCGATCTGGTGGGGGACGAAGTCGGGCCGGCCCATCACCTCGCAGAAGGTCGCCCAGTAGCGCGGCTCCATGTCCGTCGTCACCAGCCAGCGCCCGTCGGCGCAGCGCCAGAGGCCGAGGTCGGCGCGCCGCTGGCCGCGGGGCGGCGCGTCGGCGGGGTCGCTGTAGCGCGACAGCACGTTGGCGATCAGGCTCATCGAGCAATCGGTCATCGAGACGTCGACATGGCGGCCCTGCCCGGTCCGCTGCGCCTCCATCCGCGCGGCGAGGATGGCGAAGGCGGCATGGGCGCCGGTGGTGACGTCGGCGTTCGGCACGCCGGGCAGGCCGGGCGCGTCCGGATCCTCGCCGGTGCGGGACAGGACGCCCGACAGGGCGAGTGCGACGGGGTCGTGGCCGGGGCGGTCGCGGTAGGGGCCGGTCTGGCCGCAGAGGGTGAGGCTGGCGTAGACGAGGGCGGGGTTGCCTTCGCTCAGGTCCGTGTGGCCGAGGCCGAGGCCGGCGAGCACGCCCGGGCGGAAATCCTCGACCACCACGTCCACGTCCCGCGCCAGCGCGCGGATCGTGGCGCGGGCATCCTCGTCGCCGATGTCGAGAAGGACGGACTTCTTGTTGCGCGCGAGGATGTCCTGCGCCCGCTGCCGCGCCCTGCCCTCCTCGTCCAGCCGGTCCCAGCCGAACACCTTCGCCTGCTTAGCCAGCTCGCGGGGCGTCTCGATGCGGATCACCTCGGCGCCCTGGTCCGCCAGCAACCACGTGCAGTAGGGCCCCGGCAGGAGCCGCGAGAAGTCGAGGACGCGGAGGCCGTCGAGCGCGCCCATCACGGCACCTTCCGAAGCGGCGCGGCCTCGGCGCGGTCGAACCGGAACAGCGGCCCCGGCAGGGGGCGGGTGGTGCCGTGGTCGTCCACCTCGACCCAGAGGCCGCGGTCGGCGAGGTGGGGGCTGCCCCGCACCTCGTCCAGCGTCGCGATGGCGGAGAGGCCCCAGCCGTGGCGGAGCGACCAGTCGGCGAGCGTCGCCTTGTCGTGGGACGCGAAGAAGGCCCCGAATACCTCCTGCCAACGGTCGATCACCGCCTGGTCGGTGTCGGCGACGAGGATGTCCTCCCAGACGATGTCCGACAATTCGCCCGCTGCACCCTCGGCCTCCATCACCCGGACCAGGCTGCGCATCATGTTCGGGTTGTCGATCATCGACCAGGTGACGTACCCGTCGGCGCAGGGCCAGACCTGCCGCACGCCAGAAGAGCCCCGCACCAGCCGGTTGCCGGTGCGCCGGCCGACGCGGCCGGTCCAGGCGTACATCACCGCCTCGCGGTAGTTCGCCAGCGTCGCGGACTGCACCGCCGAGACGTCGATCCGCTGCCCCTGCCCCGTCCGCCTGCGCGCGGCGAGGCCGAGGAGCGCCGCGGTCGCGACCTGGATGCCGGTGAGCGCATAGCCCTGCTCGCCCGGTAGACGCAGTGGCGGGCGGTCGGGGTCGCCGATCACCGTCATCAGGCCGGAGCGGGCCATGAGGGTGAGATCGGTGGCGGGGGTGTCGTCCGTGCCGATCCCGGGATGGGCGATCACGTGGATCAGGCGCGGGTTCTGCGCGGCGGCGTCGTCCAGCCCCGGCTCGGCGCCCCGACGGCGGCCGTCGAGCAGGATGTCGGCCGCGGCGACAAGGCCCTCGGCCGTCTCGCCCTCCGCCGGGCGGCGCATCCCGTGCAGCCAGGCGGCGCGGCGGGCGTCCGTGGTCTCCTGCCGCTCGGACAGCAGCACCACGTCGGCCCCCATCTCCGCCAGCATCCGGCCGCCGAGGTCGGTGAGGCGGTCGGCGACGATCACCACCTTGAGGCCGTCAAGCAGGCTCATGCCAGCACGCCCTCCTCCGCCAGCGCCGCGGCTTCGTCCGGCGCCATGCCCAGCAGGCCCTCGAACACCTCCTTGTTGTGCTGCCCCAGGCACGGCGACGGGCCGACCTCCCAGGGCGTGGCGGACAGGCGCATCGGCGGGGCGGGCATGGCGGAGGGGCCGAGGACGGGGTGCGGCACCTGCACGAAGTGCCCGGCCTCCGTCAGCGCGGGATCGGTCGCGAGGTCCCGGCCGTCCGTCACCGGCCCAGCCGGAACGCCGGCCTCCGCCAGCACCTGCGCCAGCTCGTCCCGGTCCCGGCCCGCAACCATCCCGGCGACCAGCGCGTCCAGCTCCGCCTCCGCCGCCTTGCGGCCGCCCGCGGTGGCGAAGCGGTCCTCCGCCGGCAGGTCCAGCACCTCCCGCAGCGCCGCCCACTGCGCGTCGTCCTCGCAGGCGATGGCGATCCAGCGGTCCGCGCCGGCGCAGGGCCAGACACCGTGCGGCGCCATGAGGGGGTCGGCGTTGGCCGGCTTCTCCTGGGGCGTCTCGGCGAAGAGGTCAGCGAGGACATGCACCATCGGCTCGATCTGACTGACGTCGACGTGGCCGCCCTGCCCCGTCCGCTCCCGCCGCTCCAGCGCGGCGAGGATGCCGACGGTGAGGAACATCGGCGCCACGACGTCGCCGTAGGCGAAGGGCGGCATGTGGGGGTCGGTGCCGGGCCAGCCGGACATGACCGCGTGGCCGGAATGGGCGGCGGCGGAGTTGCCGTAGCCGCGGAAGCCCGCCATCGGGCCGGAGCGCCCGGCGACCGAGACGGAGGCGAGGATGACGCCCGGGTTGATCTCCTGCAGCACGTCCCAGCCGAGGCCGATCCGGTCCATGTAGCCCGGGCCGAAATTCTCGACCACCACGTCCGCCCAGGCGACGAGCCGCTTGGCGACCTCCACCCCGCGCGCATCGCCGAGGTTGATCGTCACCGACATCTTCGAGGTGTTGGTCTGCGCGAAGAAGGCCGAGGCGTCGTGGTTGCGGCTCTCGCCCTTGGCGAAGGGCGGCGAGCGGCGGCCGAGGTCCAGCCGGCGGGCGGATTCGATCTTGACCACGGTCGCGCCGTTGTCGGCGAGATCCTTGGTCGATCGGGGCCCCGCCCCGACCCACGAAAAGTCCGCGATCCTCACTCCGTCCAGCGCGCCCACGACGGTCCTCCCCGCGCTTGTCGATCCTCAGTTTGGTTCACCGAGTGAACCTTTGTCAATCACAGTGTGTCCAGCTCCGCCCCCACCCGCGCCACCATCGCGTCGCGGTCCCACTCCCGCGGATCGACCATGTCGCCGCGCACCTCGATCACCTTGACCCCCGCCTCCTCCAGCGCCCGCTTCGCGAAGAGCGAGCCGAGGCCGGAGAAGCGGTCGTGCTCGGGCACCAGCAGGAGTGCGGCGTCGATGCGGAACTTCCGCGCCTGGTGCACCATCCACGCGTTGATCCAGGGCGGCTGGTGCAATTGTTCGTTGATGGACGAGACGCGGGCGGCAAGCGCTCGCATCGGGTCGCCGTGGCTGGCGCGGATGTAACCGTCCGAGGCGAAGGGCAGGTACATCGACCAGGCGAAGACGGCGCCGTGGCTCTCCTCGAAGGCGGTGTAGAACGAGGTGTCGAACCACAGGCCCGCGCCGATCCACATCATGCGGATGCGCTCGTCGTCGCGCACCCACTCCTGCCGCTCGATCCGCCCCGCCACCTCGCCGCGGAAGGCGGCCGCGTGCGACAGCGCCCAGTCCGAGCCGCGGTGCCATTGCGGCATCATCACGTTCGGCATCTGCTCGTTGATGCGCATCGGCACCTTCGGGGCCGCGGCGATCATGTCCGCCACCTCCTCGAAGATGCGCTCCTGCCGGTCGATGGCGTCCATGCGTTCCGCGAAGCCGTCCTCGTCGAAGGGGCGGCCGGTCAGGTCCTCCAGCGCCGCGACGAGGTCGCGCATCTCGGCGACCATGAGGTCGAGGCGGTCGGTGCCGTAGAGCGTCTCCCAGTCGTCGCGGGCGAGTCGCCACCACTCCGGCGCCGGGTCCGGCACGGCGGGGGCGGAGAGCAGGTGCAGCGGCGCACGCGTCGCCTCGGCCCAGAGGCCGAAGATGCGGGCATGCTCGTCCGAACTGGCGCGGGCGCAGAGGATCGAGGGCGTCGGCAGGCCGCCCCAGGGCTGGCGTTCGGGGTCGTTCGCGAGCTCGGCGATCAGCGGCAGGCTGGAATAGCGCGGCAGGTGGGGGTGGAAGCCCATCTCCTCGGACAGGTCGAAATAGTGCGGGGCGAGCTGCTTGGCCGAAATGACCGCGGACCACCACTGGTTGGTGACCAGCGGGACGTCCATCGCGTGGAACAGCTCGTGCGGGGTGTCGGCGTTGGCGAAGGCGAAGGGCTCGCCCGCTGTGATGCGGGCGCGCAGGCCCCGGGTCCACTCGCGCTGGTACTCGGTGGCGGCCCTGGCGCAGGTCATCGGCAGGCCTCCTCGATGCGGGCGGCGGCGGCGTCCAGCCAGGCGGCGTCCGGCGCGGGCGGGCGGAAGCCGAGGTCGACCAGCGGCACGCCCCGCGCCCCCAACGCGTCGCGGAGCGCAGGCACCTCCCAGCCGAAGCCGTCGTCGGACGGATCGACCTGGGAGACCACCACGTCACAGCCGGCGAGCCCCTCCAGCAACGCCCGACGACAGGATGCGGGCGGCGCGGCGCGCAGGTGCAGCGGGTCCGCGGCGACGGCGCGGAGCAGGGCGTCGAGATCCTCGCCGCCGGCGTGACAGGCGGGCCAGACGCGACCGTAGGGCTGAAGGTCGGCGACGAGAGACCCGCAGCGGTCGAGCATGGCGTGAAAGGCAGGGTCGATGGTGGCGGTGCCGACGAGGCCGAGTCGCGGCCTGGTCGTCGCATCGGCCCCTGCGAGGTCGGCGTCCAGCAGGCCGGCATGCTCGTCCGGCGGCAGCCACCGGCCGGCGTTGCGCCAGATCAGCGCCTGCCGGGCCGACGGGCGCGCTGCCTCCATCCGCGACAGCGCCGCGCGCCGCCGGTCCTCCGCCGCCTGCGCGGCGGCAAGGTCGCCGAAGGAGGTGCCGAGGAGCGCCGTCAGCTCTCCGATCAGCCGCTCGGCCTGCACCATGTTGAACCGGTGCGCCGAGTCGGTCCGCGCCCGCACCAGATTCCACAGCAGGAAGCGCGGGCCCTTCCCCGCGATCAGCCCCTGCCGCCGCAGCTCGGTCGCGTACTGGTAGGCGGTGAGCGCGGCCACGTCGTCGCGGACGAAGACGAGGGCGGCGTAGCCGTCGTACCAGCCGGCGGCGAGGCGGTGCAGGAAGGCGGCGGCGTAGGGATCGACGAAGGTCTCGAGGATCGACGCCACGACCTCGGAGCGCGGCACGTCCGCGTCCCCGGCCGGGGGCGCCTTCACCTCCGCCGGGCGTGCGCCGCAGGCGGCGATCAGCGCTTCGGGGCAGCCGTCGCCGAACAGGCCGACGACGGGGCAATCCCCCACCGCAGACCGGGCGCGCGCCTGGAACGCCGCCTCCAGCCGGGCCGCCGCGCCGTCCGACATGTCGCCTCCTCCCGAAGATGGTTCATTGGGATAACCATTTCGGCCATGTGTCAAGAGGCGGGAAGAATTGACCGCCTCGCCCCGGATGGTTCATAGGATGAACGAAACGGGAGGAGGAACCCGCATGGCCCAGCCGCTCGCCGGCGTGCGCATCGCCGATTTCAGCCACGTCATCGCCGGGCCGCTCGCGACGCAGTTCCTGTGCCTCCTCGGCGCCGACGTCATCAAGGTCGAGCCGCCGCAGGGCGACGCGATGCGCTACTACACGCCCCGGCCCGAGCTGCGCGGCATGGCAGAGCCGTTCGTCGGCGCCAACGCGGGCAAGCGCTCCGTCGTCCTCGACCTCAAGACCGACGAGGGCCGCGAGGCCGCCCGGAAGATCGCCCTGCGATCCGACATCGTGGTCGAGAACTTCCGCCCCGGCGTCGCCGCCCGCCTGGGCCTGGGCGCCGAGGCACTGCGGGCCGAGAAGCCGGGGCTGATCTACGCCTCGATCTCTGGCTTCGGGCAGGACGGGCCGATGCGGGACTGGCCGGCGATCGACCAGGTGATCCAGAGCGTGTCGGGCCTCATGTCCCTCTCCGGCGAGGACGGGGACGCGCCGATGCGGATCGGCTTCCCCCTCGTCGACACCTACTGCGCGCTGATGTCCGCCTTCGCGATCCTCGCCGCCTGGACCCAGCGGCAGGCGGACCCGCAGGGGCGCGGGCAGGTCGTCGACGTCTCGATGCTCGACACGACGCTGGTGATGATGTCCTCGGTCCTCGCGCCGCTGACCATCTCGGGGCGCGGGCACCGGCGGACCGGCAACCGCGGCTTCTCGGGCGCGCCGACGGCGGACACGTTCGCCACGGCGGACGGCGACATCACCATCGGCGCGGTGCAGCAGGTGCAGGTGGAGCGGCTGGTCCGCACCCTCGGCTGCGAGGGCGTGCTGGACGATCCGCGCTTCGCCACGCCCGACGCGCGGGTGGCCCACGATGCCGAGCTGCAGGCGATCCTGGCCGAGCGGTTCAGGGCGCGGACGGCGGAGGAGTGGGAGGTGGCGCTGGCCGAGGCGGGCGTGCCCGCGGGCAAGGTGCGCGGGATCGAGGAGGCGCTGGACCTGCCGCAGATCGCCGGGCGCGGGCTGTTCCTCGACGTCCCGACCCCGCACGAGTCGCTGCCGCAGGCGCGGATCCTCAATGCAGGCTTCCGCTTCGCCCATGACGGACCGGGGCACCACCGGCCTGCCCCCGCACTCGGCGAGCATACCGAGGCGGTGCTGCGCGAGATCGCGGACGACTAGTCGTCGCTGCCGCCGCCGTCCATCGCGGCCGCCTCGCCGCTGCGCTCGGCCATCGTGGCGACGACCCGGAACAGGACCGAGAAGAACACCGCCTGGTCGCGCGGGGGGATGCCGGCGAACCAGTCGCGGTGCAGCTCGGCCACGCGCAGGTGTACCGCGCGCGCCTTCTCGCGCCCGGCGGCCGTCAGCGTCAGCTCGTTGCTGCGCCGGTCGCTCTCGCTGCGTTGGCGGTCGAGCAGGCCGCGCTTCTCCAGCCCCTGCACCAGCTTGGTCACGGCGGACTTCTTCAGCACCAGCGACATCGCGAGGTCGTTCTGGCTGATCCCGGGATTCTCGGCCAGCAGGCCGATGATCCCGATCTCGCCGGGTTCCAGCGCCATCTCACGGCGCAGCATGTCGCTGTCGGCGCGCATGAGGAAGCGGAGCGAGCGGGTGAGGAACGGCAGGTCGTGCGCCATCCAGCCGGCCCGCACCTGCGCGCCGGACTTGAGCCGGAACAGGGCCGGCTGCAGGAGAGAGTGCCCGTCGTCCATCCCGGCAGACCCTGCGCCACCCGGCGCAGGCTGACAAGTCCGCCGGCACGAACGGCCGGACGCCCGCTGCGCGGTTGACACGAATCAAAAAGGTTCACCCTATGAACTTTATCGAGGGCCGGCCGCGGGACGGAGGACGCATCGCGCGTATCCCGCAGGGCAAGGCTCCGTCCTAGGGAGGAGCGAGACGACATGAGGATCACCCTGACCATCGCGGCGCTGGCCGCCCTGGCCGCAGGCGGCGCCGCCGCGCAGACCGAGCTGCGGCTGTCGATCGAGACGCCGCCGGGCCACGTCCGCAACCTCGCGGCCGAACGCTGGGCCGAGGCGATCGAGGAGATGTCGGGCGGCGACATCACGGTGGAGGTGTTCCCCGCCGGCCAGCTCTACGACAGCGCCGGCGCGATCCGCGCCCTCGCCGCCGGCTCGCTCGACATGTCGATCCAGGCCTCGCCGACGCTCAGCCAGTTCGAGCCGAACATGAGCGTGATCACCCTGCCGATGTTCTTCGGCGCGACGCGCGAGGACGTGCGCGGCATCCTCGACGGCCCGCTCGGGGACGAGCTATGGGGCATGCTCGAGGGCAAGGGCATCGTCGTGCCCGAGGGCGGGCATTTCGAGTTCGCGCCCAACAACTCCGCCTACACGACCGAGGCGGTGGTCGAGAGCTACGACGACCTGCAGGGCGTCAAGCTCGCCACGCCGCCCTCGCCCGTCGTCGTCTCGATCCTGCAGCAGATGGGCGCGAACCCGGTCGCCACGCCGCGGACCGAGATCGTGCTGCAGCTGACGCAGGGCCAGATCGACGGGATGGGCAGCGTCACCGACCTCACCATCTCGGGCGGCAAGCTGTGGGAAGCGGGGATCGCGCACGCCTTCGCCGACAACGCGGGCTGGGGCGTCTACATCCCGCTGGTCTCCGCCGGCACGATGGAGAACCTGACCGAGGAGCAGCAGCAGATCGTCCAGGATGCCTGGGGCGAGGTGGTCGGCTGGGCCCGCGACTATGCCGCCGAGGAGCTGGAGACGGCGCGCGCCACGAACGAGGAGAACGGCGTCGTCTATGTCGACCCGCCGGAAGAGATGGTCGCGGCGATGCGCGAGCAGATGGTCGGCCTGCAGGACCAGATCGTCGGCGACAGCGGCATGAACGCGGACTTCGTGTCGCGCGTGCAGGCCGAGCTCGACGCAGAGTGAGAGCAAGGGGGCGCCCGCCGGCGCGGGCGCCCCGCCTGCCATGATCGACCGCATCCTCACCGTCTGGTCCCGGATCGAGACCGTCCTCATCGGGATCCTCGTCCTGTGCTCGCTCGCCACCTTCCTCGGCGGCGCGGCGGTGCGCACGCTCGCGCCGCAATACGCGGTGGACTGGGCCGAGGAGGTGTCACTCTACTTCATCATCTGGGCGACGGTCCTGTCGGGCAGCGTGCTGGCCGCCGAGGGGCGGCACATCAACACCGAGATCGTGACCGACCTGATGCCGCCGCGGGCGAAGCGGGCCGTGGGTATCGGCATGACGCTGCTGACGCTGGCTTTCTGCATCGCGATGGCGATCTTCGGCTGGCAGGCCTTCGACTTCGCGCTGATGCTGGACGAACGGTCGGGCTCGTCGCTGCGCACGCCGCAGGCCTGGACGGTGTTCCTGGCGCTGCCCGTGGGGATGGCGCTGATCGTGGTGCGCATCCTCCTCCTCGCCGCCACCGGGCGCGGCATCACCCCGGTGGCCGAGCCGGAACTGCCGACGAAGGCGGAATAGATGGACGCACTCGTCGGACTTCTGGGGATGCTCGTCCTCATGGCGCTGGGCGCGCCGATCTTCGTCGCCCTCGGCGCCGCCGCGCTCATCATGCTGGCGACAGAGGGTCGGCCGCTGCTGGACGCCGCGGCGACGTCGATCTCGGGCATCAACTCCACCACCTTCCTCGCCGTGCCGTTCTTCGTCATGGCCGCGACCTTCATGCAGCGGGGCGGCATCGCCCGGGTCATCATCGACGCGGCCGAGGCCTGGGTCGGGCACTTCCGGGGCGGGCTGGCGCTGGTCTGCGTGATCGCGACGACGCTCTTCGCCGCGATCTCGGGCTCGTCCGTCGTGACCGCGATGGCGATGGGCACGTTCCTGATCCCGGCGATGGTGGCCCGCGGCTACGACCGGCCCTTCGCCCTTGGCGTGGTCGGCGCCTCCGGGACGCTCGGCATCCTCATCCCGCCGTCGCTGTCGATGATCCTCTACGGCCTGATCGCCGAGCAGTCGGTGCCGCGCCTGTTCCTCGCAGGCGTCGTGCCGGGCCTCTTGCAGGCGGTCCTCCTCGCCCTGGTCGTGATGGTGATCTCGCGCCGCCGCGGCTACGCCTCGGGCGAGCGGGTGCCCGCACGCGACTTCGCCCGGCGCAACCTGCGCGCCCTGCCCGCCCTGGCGATCCCCGTCTCGGTCTTCGCCGGCATCTACACCGGCTACACCACCGTCACCGAGAGCGCCGGCGTCGCCGCCATCGCCTCGGTCCTCGTCGCGGTGCTGGTCTACCGCGAGATCGGCTGGCGCGACGTGTTCGGCATGGTGGCCGAAGCGATGAAGGCGGCGAGCGCCGTCACTTTCATCGTGATCTTCGCCCTGCTCTTCGCGCACTGGATCACCGGATCGGGCGTGCCGACCGCGCTGGTGGAGCTGGCGGCGGCGTGGGATCTGAAGCCCTGGCAGTTCCTGATCGCGCTGAACCTCGTGATGCTGGTCATGGGCATGTTCCTCGACGCCGTCGCGGTGCTGCTGATCGTGACGCCCATCGTCCTGCCGGTGCTGCCGACGCTGGGGATCGACCCGATCCATTTCGGCATCATCCTGATCGTGAACATGGAGATCGCGTTCCTGACGCCGCCGATCGGCCTCAACCTCTTCGTCCTGTCCTCCATCGCCCGCGCCCCCCTGTCCGAGGCGGTGCGCGGCATCTGGCCCTTCACCGTCGTGATGGTCCTGTTCCTGCTCCTCGTCACCTACATCCCGGAGATCTCGCTATGGCTGCCGACGACGGTCTACGCCCGCTGAGCCCGACGCCCGACTGGAACCCCCACGGCGAGGCCGAGCTGGCCGACCCGATCGGCACCCACGCGCGCCTGCGGGCCGAGTGCCCGGTGGCGGGATCGACCGAGTGGGGCGGCTTCTTCACCCTCACCCGCTACGAGGACGTCGTGGCGGCGTCGAAGGACCCCGCGACCTTCACCGCCACGCGGCAGTCCGTCATCCCCGCCTCGCCCAAGATCGGCCTGCCCCGCCTGCCGCTCCAGCGCGACCCGCCCGAGAGCCATCGCTACCGGCAGGCGCTGAACCGGTTCTTCCGCGAGAGCCGGATCGCCGGGATGGAGTCGCCGCTGCGGGACAAGGCCGAGGCGCTGCGGGCGGAGCTGGAGGCCGAGGCGGAGCCCGAGTTCGGCACCGCCTTCTCGGCGCCCTTCTCGGTCCGGGCGCTCTGCCTCGTCATCGGCATGGACGTGGCCGAGGCGGACGAGATCGGGCGGCTGTCCCACGACTACGTCGCCGCGGTGCAGTCGCGGGATCTGAAGACCGCGGGCGGCATCAGCCGCACCATCGACGGCTTCGCCCGGGACCTCGTCGCCGACCGGATGGCCGCCCCGCGGGACCCCGAGGTCGACATGGTGTCCGGCTTCATGGCCCACGACACCCGCGGCGAACCCTTCGACGAGACCGAGCTTGCCGGCATGGTGCGCCTCCTCCTCATCGGCGGGCACGTGGTGCCGCGCAACCTGATGACCTCGATGGCCTGGCACCTTTGCGGCGACCGCGACCTGCAGGACAGGCTGCGCACGGACCGGGTGGACCGGACGCTGCTGGTGGAGGAGTTCCTGCGCTTCTACTCGCCCAATCAGGCGCTGGTGCGGGCGACGACGCAAGATACCAAGATTGGCGGACGGGCGATCCCCAAGGGTTGCCCCGTGGCGCTGAACTTCCTGTCCGCCAACCGGGACGAAACGGTGTTCGACGCGCCGATGGAGTTCCGCGAGGACCGACACCCGAACCGGCACATCGCCTTCGGCGTCGGGGTCCATGCCTGCGCCGGCCAGCCGCTTGCCCGGCTGGAGGCGCGCATCGCGCTCGACACGCTTGCGGCGATGCCGCCCTTCGCGGCGGCGGGCGATCCGCTCTGGGCGCGGTGGACGGAATACGGCGTCAGCCGCCTGTCCCTGCGCTGGGTGTAGCGGGCCCGGGCTTGCCCGGACCCGCGATGGCTCAACCCTCCGAGCAGGTGAAGCCGTCGCCCTCCGGCACCGCGTGGGCCGGGTAGTCGCACAGCGGCCGCTCCAGCGAGCCGTCGGGCATCGAGGCGGTCAGCGCGTCCGGCGGCGTGCCGTTCTCGACCCACTCCACCAGCGGCGTCAGCCCGTCGAAGCTCTGCAGGCCCGGCCCGCCGCCGCAATGGTGCATGCCCGGCACCAGGTAGGCGCGGGAGAAGTCGCGGCCGTTCGCCGCGCGGAAGCCCTCCAGCCAGCCGGTGAAGTCGCGGACCGAGAAGGCGGGGTCCGCGGTGCCGTGCCACCAGATCACCTTGCCGCCGTTGTCGGCGAAGGCCTGGTAGTCGGTGGAGGTGGCGGCGAAGACCGGCTCGTTCGCCAGCAGCCAGTCGCGGTCGTCGATGTCGAACGTCATCGCGTCGAAGTCCGGCCGCGGCGGGGTGGAGCCGACTGTCCGCATCCAGCCCTGGGAGAAGCTGAAGCCGACGGCGTCCGACGCCGCCCCGGCCGGCGCGCGTCCGAGGATCCAGGCGCGCCAGCCGGACGGCCCCTCGATATCGGCGAGCGGCCAGCCGGTGTAGAGCACCTCGCCGTCCGCCCCCGACGGCCCGGCCTGGATCTTCTCCAGCGCCGTCACCTGCGCCTCGCTCAGACAGCCGTCCGTCTGGCCCGCCTCGCACTGCAGGGTCGCCGGCTCGAAGGTGCAGGACGTGTCGAAGACCAGCCCGTCCTCGGCGCCGTCCGCCGCGTCGCAGGCGGCGACCGCGGCCTCGGAAACCATCGCCAGCTCCTCGTCAGTGAACGCGCTGGCGGGCGCGCCGTCCTCCGCCGCGTCGATCAGCGCGCGGGTGTTCCAGTTCCAGGCGATGATCGCGGGCGTGAGGTCGAGCGCGGGCGCCCCGGAGAGCACGCCGTCGAACGCCTCGGGCAGCCGCACGGCCGAGACCATGCCCTGCCGCCCGCCGTTGGAGCAGCCCATGAAGTAGGAATGGCGCGGGTCCGTCCCGTAGAACCGCGCCATCAGATCCGCCGTCCGCTCCGTCACCAGCCGGACCGAGTTGAAGCCGTTGTCGGCCCGCGCCTTCATGTCGATCCCGTACCAGCCGTCCGTGGGGCTGTCGCCGGAATGCCCGGCGTCCGTGCTCGCAACCGCGAAGCCGCGCGACAGGGCCGTGTCGTCCGGGTTCGTCCGGTCGATCACGCCGACCGCCGGCTGCACCGCGCCGTCCCAGCCGCCGCCGCCCTGGAACAGGAACCGGCCGTTCCAGTCGGCCGGCAGCCGCAGCTCGAACCCGGTGCCGTAGCTGCGCCCGCCGGCGCCGATCCTGGGCTCGATCACGCCCTGCACCAGGCAGAAGGACGTGCCGGCCTCGGTCACCTCCTCCGCCCGGCTGACGATGGTGTCGAACGCGGCGACGCCCAGCAGCGCGGCGCAGTCGCCGGTGCCGGTGATCGCGGCGTCCTCGTTCGGGCTCTGCGCGTGTGCCGCGAACGGCAGCAGGCAGGCGGTACTCAACAGGATCCGTGTCAGCATGTCGTCTCTCCTCCTCGAAGACGGTTGCCGGCTCACCCCATGGTCCGGGGCAGCCACAGGACGATGGCGGGCAGCGCGACCAGGATCACGAGCCGCAGGATGTCGACCGCCACGAAGGGCAGGACGCCGCGGAAGATCGTCAGCAGCGACGTCTCGCGGGCGATGGCGTTGATGACGAAGACGTTCATCCCGATGGGCGGCGTGATGAGGCCCAGCTCCACCGTCATCACCACGATGATGCCGAACCAGATCGGGTCGAACCCCAGCTGCTGGATCACCGGGAACACGATGGGCACCAGCAGGATGATCATCGCCATCGCGTCGAGGATGCAGCCCATCAGCAGGAAGAAGACCAGGATCAGCGCCAGCGTCGGATAGGCGCCGAGGTCGAGGGCGGCGAGCCATGCGGTGATCTTCTGCGGCGTCTGGGTGATGGCGAGGAAGTAGCCGAACAGCATCGCGCCGATGAGGATCGTGTAGATCGCGACCGAGGTGCGCAGCGCCTCGACGAGGCTCTCGCGCATCGCCCGCCAGCCGAGGCGCCCGCGCAGGACGCCGATGAGGGCCGTGAGGACGGCACCGGCCCCGGCGGCCTCGGTCGGAGTGACGACGCCGAGATAGATGCCGCCGATGATCGCGACGAACAGCAGGGCGACGGCCCAGATCCCGGCGAGGGAGCGCCAGCGCCCGGCCCAGTCCGTGCGCTCGCCCCGCGGCAGCTCTCGCCCGAAGCCGAAGCGCACGGTGAGCATGTACATCACGATGGCCAGCAGCCCCGGGACCACGCCGGCGATGAAGAGCTGCCCCACGTCCTGCTCGGTGATGTAGGCGTAGACGGCGAGGACGACCGACGGCGGGATCAGGATGCCGAGCGTGCCGCCGCCGGCGATGGTGCCGGTGGCGAGGCGGTCGGAGTAGCCGGCGCGCTTCATCTCGGGCAGCGCGACCTTGCTCATCGTCGCGGCGGTGGCGACCGACGAGCCCGAGATCGCGGCGAAGCCGGCGCAGGCCGAGATGGTGGCGAGGGCGAGGCCGCCCTTGTGGTGGCCCATCCAGGCCTGTCCGGCGCGGAACAGTTCGGACGAGATCCCGGTGCGGGTGGCGAAGACGCCCATCAGCACGAACATCGGGATCAGCGAGGTATTGTAGTCGGTCACCGTCCGGAGCGGCGAGATCGCCAGCTGGTTCAGCGCCGGCCCCCACCCCGCGATCGCGGCGAAGCCGCCGACGCCGACGAGGCCCATCGCGATGCCGACGGGCACCCGCACCGCCATCATGCCGAAGAGCGCGAGGAAGCCGACGAGGGCGACGAGATCGGCCTCACTCATGGACGTCGTCCTGCGGCGCGAGCCCCTCGAGCCGCCCGCCGGTCAGCAGCACGACCAGCCCCGCGGCCGTGGTCAGGACCGCGGCGGCGAGGCCGGCCCAGATGCCCGCGATCAGCGGCCAGACCGGCAGGCGCAGGTCGAAGGTGGATTCGCCCGAGGCATAGGCGCTCTCGACCCGGCCGAAGACCTTCCAGGCCAGCAGGATCGTAAAGACCAGCAGCACCGCCTGCGCCAGCGCCTCCACCCAGCGGCGGGCGGCGGGCGGCAGCGCCTCGGCCAGCAGGTCGACGCAGATGTGCCCGCCGCGGAAGCCGAGGACGGCGAAGCCCCAGGCGATGGCGAGGCCGAGGAGCAGGCGCGAGACGTCGAACGCGTCCGGGATCGGCGCGGCGAACAGGTAGCGGCCGATGGCCGAGACGAAGACGGTCAGCGTCACCACCGCGAGGCAGAGCGCGGCCAGCGTCTCGACCGCCGTGGCGGCGCCGTCCAGCAGGCGTTTCATCGAGGGCACTCCGGGGGGAGGAGCACGGGCCGGGACGGCGCCCCCGGCCCGCGTGTCGCTTACTGCTGCACCAGCGCGTCCGCCGCCGACATCTCGTCGGTGAAGCGCTGGTAGATCGCGTCGGCGTCGTAGCCGGCGTCGTTGACCTCGGTCCGCCACTCGTCCAGCAGCGGCGCCGTCGCCTCGCGCCAGGCGGCCATCTCGTCCGCGGTCGGCTCGTGGACGACGTGCGTGTCGTCGGCGAGCGCCTTGTCGCGGCCCGAGGCCTCCTGCTCGGCCCAGCCGGCGGCGAGCCGGCCGGCCCACTCGGACGTGCAGTGCTCGTCCATCACCGCCTGCTCCTCCGGCGTCATGCCGTCGTAGGTCGCCTGGTTCATGGCGAGGACGAAGGTCGTCGCGTAAAGGTCCATGTCCAGGTGAAATTTCGTCTCGCTGTCGATGCCGAACAGCCAGACCGAATCCCACGGGAAGGTCAGCCCCTCGGCCGCGCCGCGGGCGATCACCTCGCGCGCCTCGGGCGCCGGCACCTGCACCGACGCGGCGCCGAGGAGGTTCAGCATCCGCCCCATCGTGGCGTTGCCGGGGCGGATCGTCATGCCTTCGAGATCGGAGGGCAGCAGCACCTCGGTCGTGGTGTGCAGCGTGCCCGGATCGTGCAGGAAGGCCATGCAGAAGTGGATGTCGGGCATCTCCTGCGCGGCATACTCGCGGTACCAGCGGTCGAACGCGGCCGACCCTTCGGCAGCATCCGCGACGTGGAACGGCGTCTCGCCGAGGGCGATCACCGGAAAGCGGCCGGGCTGGTAGCCGGGGTTCACATAGGTGATGTCGGCGATCCCGTCGCGGGCCATGTCGTAATGGTCGAGCGCGGAGCCCAGCTGCTGCGCCGGGAAGATCGTCGAGGTGATGGTGCCGCCCGAGGCCTCCTCGATCGAGGCGAGCCAGGGCTCGAAGCCGGTGGTCTGCAGCGCGTGCTGCGCCGGCACCCAGGACGACAGGCGCAGGTTCACGTCGGCGCTGGCGCCCGCGGCGGTCAGCGCCAGCGCGCTCGCGGCGGCGAGGCGGATGGTGGTTTTGGTCATTCGTGGTCCTCCCTTGGACGCCGGGACCCTGCCCGGCCTTGGTAAGCAGGGGTCAGAGCGGCAGCTCCAGCCCCACGGATTGGATATGGTCGCGGGCGAACTCCTCCCAGCGCGCGCGGATCTGCGCCTCGCTCCAGCCGCCGGGCTGGAGGCGCATCGTCGCCTCGTCGGGGTGCGACCAGATCGCGAGCCGGTCGCCGCCGATGCCGATGCACTGGCCGGTGATGCCGGCCGCAGCGGCGGAGGCGAGAAAGACGAAGAGCGGCGCGACGTCCCCGGGCGTGCCGAGGCCGGCCTTGCGCAGGCGGTCCGGCACCGGCTCGCCCCGCTCCGACGCGGCGACGGCGTCCTTGAGGCCGGGAATGCTGGCGACCATGCGCGTCAGCGCGGTGGGGATGACGGCGTTGACCGTGACGTTCGCGCGGGACAGCTCCATCGACCATGTGCGGGCCATTGCGGCGACGCCGGCCTTGGCGGCGGCATAGGCGGTCTGGCCGAAATTGCCGCGCTGCCCGGCGGGGCTGCCCACCAGCAGGATGCGCCCGCCCTGACCGGCAGCGCGAAAGTGGCGGGCGGCGGCGCGGCCGCAGGTGAAGGCGCCGCGCAGGTGGGTCTGGACGACGAGGTCGAACGCCTCGTCCTCGGTCTTCCACAGCACGCTGTCGCGCAGGACGCCGGCATTCGCGACCATCGTGTCGAGCCGGCCGAAGGCCTCGATCGCCTTCGCGACGCAGGCCTCCGCCCCCTCGGTCGGGCCGATGGGCGCGACCACCGTCCCGGCCCGGCCGCCGGCGGCGCGGATCTCGTCCGCGACCGCCTCGGCAACCTGGGCCTCGACGTCGTTCACCACGACCGCCGCCCCGGCGCCCGCCATCGCGAGCGCCACCGCCCGGCCGATGCCGCGCCCGGCGCCGGTGACGATCGCCACCTGCCCGTCCAGCACGCCGCTCATCGGCCGACGAAGCGCGCGGGGCGCTTCTCCATGAAGGCGCGCGGCCCCTCGCGGGCGTCGTCCGTCGCCATGACCGTCGCCTTGGCCTGGTCCTCCAGCGCGTACCCCTCGGCCAGCGTCCGCCCCGACGAGGCCAGCACCGTGCGCTTGATCTGCTGCACCGCGACCGGCCCGTTCGCGGCGATGCGCCGGGCGATGTCCCAGGAGCGGTCCATCAGCTGCTCGGCCGGCACCACGCGGTTGATCAGCCCCGCCTCGCGCGCCGCCTCGGCGTCCAGCGCGTCGCCGGTCAGCAGCATCTCCATCGCGACGCAATGGTGGATCTGCCGCGGCAGCCGGACCAGCGATCCGGCGAAGGGGATCACCGCCCGCTTCGCCTCGGGCAGGGCAAAGGTCGCGTGCGCGGCGGCGAGGCGGATGTCGGTGGCCAGCACCGTCTCCATCCCGCCGGCCATGCAGGCGCCGTTCACCGCGGCGATGATCGGCTTGTTCAGTTCGAAATCGCGCAGCGCCGAGCGCGCCATCACCTCTGGCTCGGCCAGCAGGCGCCGGTCCCACTCCGTCTCGGGCGTCCGCGCGCCGGTCATCAGCGGCAACGTCAGCGCCAGGTCCCCGCCCGAGCAGAAGGCGCGGTCCCCCGCCCCCGTCAGGATCGCGACCCGCAGCGCGTCGTCGGCGGCGAAGTCGGCGAAGGCGTCGGCGAGGCGGCAGGCGACCTCGGGCGAGATCGCGTTGCGCGACTCGGGGCGGTTCAACGTGATGACGGCGATCTCGCCGTGCTTGTCGTAGAGGAGGGGCAGGCTCATGCCGCGCCCTCCCGCACCCGGACGGCCGCGATCTCGCGCAGCTCCACCTTCCGGATCTTGCCGTTTGAGGTCATCGGGAAGCCGTCCACCACCTCCACCCACTTCGGCAGCTTGTGCCGGGCGAGGCGGACGCGGACGTGGTCGCGCAGGGCCTCGGGCGTGGCGGTGGCGCCGTCGCGGAGGAGGACGAAGGCGTAGACCTCCTCGCCGAGGTCCGGGTCGGGCGCGCCGACGACCTGCGCCTGACTGACGTCTGGGTGGGTCAGCAGGCAGTCCTCGATCTCGACCGGATAGACGTTCTCGCCGCCGCGGATCAGCATGTCCTTCAGCCGGCCGACGATGCGCAGGTGCCCACCCTCGTCCAGCACGGCGAGGTCGCCGGAATGCAGCCAGCCGTCTTCGTCGATCGCCTCGGCGGTCTTCTCGGGCATGTCGAAGTAGCCCGCGGTCAGTAGGTAGCCGCGGATGCACAGTTCGCCCTCGGCGCCGAACGGCACCGGCGCGCCGGTCTCGGGGTCGAGGATGCGCACCTCCGTCCCCGGCAGCGGCGTGCCGGCGGTGGAGATGCGGGTCTCGAAATCGTCCTCAGGCGAGGTCTGGGTGATGACCGGGCTGCACTCGGTCATGCCCATGACGATCATCGGCTCGGCCCCCGTCTCGTCCTTCAGGCGCCGCATCAGGCTGGGCGGGATCGAGGTTCCGCCGGTGTTGGCGAGGCGCAGGCTGCCGGTGCGGCGGCGGGCGAAGTCGGGATGGTCGAGCATGCGGGCATACATGGTCGGCACGGCGTTGATGACGGTCGCCGCGTGCCGCTCCCACAGCTCCAGCATCAGGGCCGGCTCGAACGCGTCCATCGCGACAAAGCAGCCGCCGACGTTCAGCATCCCCAGCGCGTTGCAGACGCAGCCGGCGGTGTGGAACAGCGGCATCGCGGACAGCAGCACGTCGTCCGCCGTGAGGCCGGCGCGCAGGCCCATCTGGCGGGCGTTGTTGAGGATCGAGCGGTGGCGCAGCATCGCGCCCTTGGGCCGGCCCGTGGTGCCGGAGGTGTACTGGATCTGCGCGATGTCGTCCGGGCCGACCTGCGCCTGACGCTCGGCCAGGGCGTCGGCGGTCACGTCCGCGCCCAGCCCGGCGAGAGCGTCGAAGGGCAGCGCGAAGGGCGCCTCGCCCGGCCCGATCAGCGACAGGTGCCGCAGGTCGGGCAGCGCGTCGCCGGTCCGGACGCCGCCGGTCGCGTCGGCAAGGTCCGGCATCAGCCGCCCCAGCGCGGCGGCAAGGTCGTAGCCCCGGAACTCGGCCGCGAAGAGCAGGTGCGAGATGCGCCCCTGCCCCAGGATGTAGCCGATCTCGTCCTCGCGCAGGCCCGGATTCACCGTCACCAGCACCGCCCCGACCTTGGCGAGCGCGTATTCCAGCGCGATCCACTCGGCGCAGTTGGGCGCCATGACGGCGACGTGGTCGCCATGTCCCACGCCCCAGCCGATCAGCCCCCGGGCGAGCCGGTCGGCCGCGTCCTTCAGCTCGGCATAGGTCCAGCGGGTCGTCCGGCCGCGGGCGGCATCCTCGACGACGACGGCCGGGCGATCGGCATGGGCGGCCGCCTGCCGGTCCAGCATCGCGCCGAGGCCGAGGTCGAGCAGGCCGCCGGCCGGCTCGTCCGCGGACCAGATGGCCGCAGAACCCGTCATCTCTCCTCCCTCGTCCCCGGTACGGCTTGCCAGCCTGTCCCGCCTCCGCCAGACTTCGGCGAACTGTAACGTTCGATGAAGAACTGTTCGACGACGAACATTCTCCTCGAAAGCCGACCTGTCAAGGGGAGACGCGATGACCCGCTCCGCCGCCGCGCCCGTCCTGCCGGACGATGTCCCGCCGCCCGCCGCCCCGCTTGTCCCGGCGGGGCTGGAGCAGGATGTCGGCTACCGCCTGCGGCTGGCGCAGATCCTGTCCTACCGCAGTTTCGAGGACCGGGTGACGGGCTACGGCGCGGCGCCGCGGTACCTCGGCCTGCTGGCGCTGATCGACGGCAATCCGGGCGAATCGCAGAGCCGGCTGGCCGAGGCGGTGGGCCTGCAGCGTTCCAGCCTCGTGACCATCCTCGACCGGCTCGAGGCGGACGGCATCCTCGCCCGCGAGGCGGTTGAGGGCGACCGGCGGTCCAAGGCGGTGACGCTGACCGATCGCGGCCGGCAGGTGACGGCGGAGCTGCGGGCGCTGGCGGCGGAGAGCGAGGCGCGCGCGCTGGACGGGCTGGACGCGGCGACGCGGGCAACGCTCGTCGCCGCGCTGGACCGGATCATCGCCAACCTGCGCTGAGGCGCGGTCAGCCGCGCCCGGTCCGCAGCGCGGCGAGCCGGGCGAAGCCCTCGGCGAGCGGCCCCTCCGGCAGGTCGTCCAGCGGCAGCGCGCCCATCGCGTCGTGGCTGGCGGCGATGGCGGCCGCGAGGGCGCCGTTGAGGCCCAGATCGTCCAGCGTCGCCGCGCTCTCGCGCATCTCGGCGGCGCGGCGGGCCCCGTGCTTCAGCATCCGCTCGGCCTGGTAGGCGGCGATGTCGGGCCACCCGAGGGCGGGATAGCTCTCCGACAGCGAGGCCAGCACGCGGTCGTGGCAGCCCGATGCCGACGCGGCAATCAGCGCCTCGGTCGTGATCGCCTCCAGCCCCTTCACGAACAGCGAGCGGACCATCTTGATCGCCGTCGCCTCGCCGGGCGCCTCCCCCGCCACGTCCGCGGCGAAGCCGGCGGAGAGCAGCGCCGGCAGCAGCGCCTGCGCCTCGCGCCCGGCGATGAGGACCGGCGTCGCGTGGCCGCGCGGATGGACCGGCGCCATCACCGCCATGTCGAGGTAGCGGGCGCCCGCCCCCTCGATGAGGGCCGCCGTCGCCCGCTTGCGGCCCGGAGCAACGGAATTGATGTCGACGAAGACCTGGCCCCGGACGAGGTGCGGCGCGACGCCCTCGGCGGCGGCGAGGCTCTGGTCCGCGGTCACGGCGGAGACGATCCAGTCGGCGTCCCGCACCGCATCGGCCGGAGCGGCGGCCCGGCGGATGCCGCGGGAGGCCATCGCCTCCGCCATCTCGTCCGTGTCCTTCAGGTCGTAGGCGGCCGTCACCGTTGACCCGCTACGTTGCAGGCTGTTGGCAAAGGCACGACCGGCTTCGCCGAATCCGATGAAGGCAAGTTTCATGGTGGGTCCTCCGTCCGCCAGTGCCCGCCCGAGTACGCCCGGCCCGTCCTGAACGCCAGCATCGGGGCGGGCTCTGGCGCTATGCCGCGAACATGGTATACGACGGCATACAATTGGAGTCGCCCATGCGGACCAGCCCCCTGCCCCTCCGGACGCGCTCCTGCCCCGCCGCACCCGTGGCGGTGCGCGCGTGACCTGGCTCGTCCCCTTCCTCCCCGACGGCCTCGCCGCCGGCGCCGCCGCGCTGCTGCTCGGCGCCAGCTTCGCCGGCTCCTTCATCACCGTGGCCTTCGGCATCGGCGGCGGCGCGTTCCTCCTCGCCATCATGGCGACGCTGGTGCCGCCAGCGGCGCTGATCCCGACGCACGGGGTGATCCAGATCGGCTCCAACCTCGGGCGGGCGGTGGTCACGCTGCGGCACGTGGTCTGGACCATGTTCCCGGCCTTCGTCGCCGGCTCGATCCTCGGCGCGGGCGCGGGCGGGATGATCGCGGTGAGCCTGCCGCCGGCGGCGGTGCAGCTGGGCGTCGGACTGTTCATCGTATGGAGCGTCCTCGGCCGCCCGCCGAAGGGGGTCCGCGACTGGCCCTTCACCGTGGGCGCCGTCTCCAGCTTCCTGACGATGTTCTTCGGCGCGACCGGGCCGTTCGTCGCCACCTTCGTCCGCAGCCACCACCTGCCCCGCCACGGCCACGTCGCGACCCACGCGGGGCTGATGGTCGTGCAGCACGGGGTGAAGACGGCCGCGTTCGGCCTGCTCGGCTTCGCCTTCGCGGACTGGGCCTGGCTCGTGGCCGCGATGATCGCGGCGGGGTTCCTCGGTACGCTGGCTGGGGGCCAGGTGCTGAACCGGATGAGCGACGCCCGCTTCCGGCGGGCGCTGGACGTCGTCCTGCTGCTCCTCGCCGCAAGGCTGATCTGGGGCGGCGTGCGCGGACTCTAGGTGACGGCGCGGCGGGTGCGGTAGGCGGGATCGTCCCAGAGCCGGCCGTCCATCACCTCGGCCAGGACGGAGACCGCACGGTCGATGTCGCCCTCGTCGAGATAAAGCGGCGTGATGCCGAAGCGCAGGATGTCCGGCCCGCGGAAATCGCCGATCACGCCCCGGGCGATCAGCGCCTGCACGATCGCGTAGCCCTCGGGGTGGGCGAAGGAGACCTGGCTGCCGCGCTGCGCCGGATCGCGCGGCGAGGCGAGGGCGAGGTCGGGGCACGCGCGCTCGACGCCCGCGATGAACCGCTCCGACAGACCGATGGAGCGGGCGCGGATCTCGCCCATGTCGATGTCCTCCCAGACCTCCAGCGCCGCCTCCAGCGCGGCCATCTGCAGGACCGGCGGCGTGCCGACGCGCATCCTCTCGGCCCCGCCGGCGGGGCGGTAGCCGGTCTCGAACGCGAAGGGCGCGGCGTGACCGAGCCAGCCGGACAGGGCCGGCGTGACATGGGCGTGGCGCGGGGCGACGTGGATGAAGGCGGGGGCGCCGGGGCCGGCGTTGAGGTACTTGTAGGTGCAGCCGACGGCGAAGTCGGCCTCCGCCGCGGTCACGTCGACCGGCACGGCGCCGGCGGAATGGGCGAGGTCCCAGATCGTCAGCGCGCCGGCCTCGTGGGCGCGGGCGAGCAGCGCGGGCATGTCGTGGCGGCGGCCGGTGCGGTAGTCCACCTCGGTGAGCATCAGGACCGCGACGTCCTCGTCGATGGCCTCCGCCACCGCCTCGGGCGCGACGAGGCGCAGCTCGTGCCCCTGCCCGAGGCTGCGGATCAGGCCCTCGGCCATGTAGAGGTCGGTCGGGAAGTTGCCGGTGTCCGACAGGATCACCCGCCGGTCCGGTCGCAGCTCCAGCGCGGCGGCGAGGGCCTGGTAGACCTTGATCGACAGCGTGTCGCCGACGACCGTCGTGCCCTCCGGCGCACCGATCAGCCGGCCGATCGCGTCGCCGAGGCGGGCGGGCTGCGCCATCCATCCGGCGTCGTTCCAGCCGCGGATCAGCATCCGCCCCCACTCCGCCTCCGCCGCCTGCGCCAGCCGCGCGGCGGCCGTCTTCGGCAGCGGGCCGAGGGAGTTGCCGTCGAGGTAGGTCACCCCCTCGGGCAGCACGAAGAGGTCCTTTCGGGGGAGAGTCATGCCAGCCACGCCTCCGTCAGCGGGGAGCCCGGGTCGGCGAGCGCGTCGACCACGGTGAAATGGTTGCGGCCCGGGTCGTAGACCTCGCGCACGTCGCCGCCCGCCCGGCCCCACGCCTCGCCGAGGGCGCGGGTCTGGCGCAGGAACTCCGGCCGCTCGGCGGCGCCGACCCAGAGGGTCGCAGGCCCGGGCGGCGGCGGGCGCAGGACGGCGCTCTCGGCCTCCGCCTCGGCTTCGTCGAGACGCAGGACCTCGTTCATCGCTGCGAGGCGGAGCGGCCGCAGGTCGTGGACGCCGCTGATCGAGACGACGCGGCCGATCCGCTCGCGCACGGCGGAGGCAAGGGGTGCGTCGGCGCCCGCGAGGCGCAGGACGAGATGGCCGCCGGCGGAGTGCCCGGCGAGGCGGATCGGCCCGCCCACCGCCTCCGCGGCCGCCTGCACGCCGGCCGCGGCGTCGTGGACGATCTCGCTCACCCGGACCTCCGGCGCCAGCCGGTAGCCCGGCAGCGCGACCGCCCAGCCGCGGGCCAGCGCGCCGGCCGCGAGGTGGGACCAGTCGGTACGGTCGAACGCCTTCCAGTAGCCGCCGTGGAGGAACACCGCGAGGCCGCGCGCCTCCCCCTCCGGTCGCCACAGGTCCACCGCCTGCCGCGGGTGGTCGCCCCAGGCCAGCACCTCGGGCGGGTGCGCGTCGCGGAAGTCGCTTGCGGCATCGGCCCAGCGGACGACGATGTCCGCCGCGCCGGCGATGTAGGCGCCGTTCTCGAAGGCGTCGGTCCAGTCGATCATGGGGCCACCCACCACGCCGCGGCGGCGCTGTCCAGCGTCAGCCGCCCTCGCGGGAGCGGCGCAGCGCCTCGGCCTCGCGGTAGAAGTCGGCGAGCGAGAGGTCCGCCGCGGCGGCGGAATCGACGATCATCGTCACGTCGGGGTGCATCTGCAGGGCGGAGCCCGGGCACATCGCCGTCACCGGCCCCTCGACCGTGCCCTGCACCGCCGCCGCCTTGCCCGCCCCGAGGGCGAGGACGAGGATCGACCGCGCCTCGAGGATGGTGCCGATCCCCATGGTCACGGCCGAGCGCGGCGGCGTCTCGCCCTCCTTGAAGAAGCGGGCGTTCGCCTCGCGCGTGGTGCGCGTCAGCAACTTCTCCCGCGTCCGCGAGGCAAGGGACGAGCCGGGCTCGTTGAAGCCGATGTGCCCGTTATGGCCGAGGCCGAGCAGCTGCAGGTCGAGCGGCCCGTGCGCGCGCAGCGCGGCCTCGTAGGCGTCCGAGGCCGCCTGCGGGTCGCCCTCGCCCGAGGGCACGAAGGTCCGCTCGGGCGCGATATCCACGTGGTCGAACAGGTGCCGCTGCATGTAGCTGCGGTAGCTCTGCGGATGGCCGGGCGGCAGGCCGACATATTCGTCGAGGTTGAAGCTGACCGCCTGCGCGAAGGACAGCCCGTCCCGGTGCGCGGCGATGAGCCCCTCGTAGACCGGCTCCATCGTGCCGCCGGTGGCGAGGCCGAGCACGGAGGCGGGCCGCGCGCGGAGCGCCGCGGCGATCCGGTCCACCGCCGTCCGCGTGGCCGCGGCGGCGTCGTCGCAGATGACGATGCGCATCAGGCGAGTGCGGCGAGGCGCGCGAGGTCGACGGGCCGGCCGAGCGCGGTGCCGTCGCGGCGGAACAGGTGCGCGTCGGCGGGCTCGAACCCGGCCTCGACGGCGACGCCGGGACGCACGTCCTCGGACCCGCCGGCGATGATGCAGACGGGCGTGCCGTCGCGGGTCGCGGCATAGACGACGGTCTGGTTGCCGAGCCGTTCGACCACGTCGGGGACCAGCTCGATCGTCTCGCCGCCGCGGCCGGGATGCAGGTCGTCGGGGCGCAGGCCGATCTCGATGCGGTCGCCGGCCGATACGCCCTGCGGCTCCACGGGGACGGTGACGGTGGGGCCGCCCGCGACGCGGACGGTTACGCTGTCGCCCGTGGCGGCGGTCACCTCTGCGGGCAGGAAGTTCATCGTTGGATTGCCGATGAAGCCGGCGACGAAGCGGTTGCGCGGCTTGTGGTACAGCTCCAGCGGGGTGCCGACCTGTTCGATGTTGCCGTCGCGCAGGACGACGATCTTGTCGGCCATCGTCATCGCCTCGATCTGGTCGTGGGTGACGTAGATCATCGTGTTCTTCAGCTGGCCGTGCAGGCGCGACAGCTCCACCCGCATCTCGGCGCGCAGCGCGGCGTCGAGGTTCGACAGGGGCTCGTCGAACAGGAAGACCTGCGGCTCGCGCACGATCGCGCGGCCGATGGCGACGCGCTGGCGCTGGCCGCCGGACAGGGCGCCGGGGCGGTGCTTCAGCCGCTCCTGCAGCTTCAGCACCTCGGCGGCGCGGCGGACCCGCGTCTCGACCTCGGCCTGGGGCGTGCGGGCGACGCGCAGCGGAAAGGCGATGTTCTCGTAGACCGACATGTGCGGGTACAGGGCGTAGGACTGGAACACCATCGAGATGCCCCGCTCCACCGGGGCGAGGTTGTTCACGACGCGGCCGTCGATCTCGATCGTGCCGGCGCTGATCTCCTCCAGCCCCGCGATCATCCGCAGCATGGTGGACTTGCCGCAGCCCGAGGGGCCGACGAAGACGACGAACTCGCCCTCCTCGATCACCAGGTCGGTCGGGTGGATCACCTCGGCCTTGCCGAAGCGCTTGGTCACGCCCGAGAGCTTGAGCTGTCCCATGTCGGGGTCCTTCGTCCGGCAGGAGGGCGGCGGGCCCCGGCGAGGGCGGGCCGCGTACGCTGAGGGGTGGCAGGGGCGAAGATGCGCCCCTGCCCGGGCGGCCTTACTCGGCCGCCAGCTCTTCCAGTTCGGCCTGCGCCTCGGCGGCGGCCTCCTCGGGGGTGGCGTCGCCGGTGATGACGTCTTGGATCGCGGCGTTCATCACGTCCTGCATGGCGACGTAGTCGACCACCGACGGCTCCGGCCCGCCGGTCGGCACCGCCTCGATGAAGACGGTCCAGCTGGGATCGTTCGCCATCAGCTCGTCAGAGCGCGCGGTGGCGCGGATCGGGGTCCAGCCGCCGCCCTCGTCGAACTCTGCCTGGCGCTCGGTGTCGGTGAGGAACTTGACCAGATCCATCGCCGCCTCCTCGACGCCCGAGCCCTCGAACACGACGAGGCTGTCGGTGATGAGGAGCGTCGACGGGCCGTCGCCCGACGGGCCGCCGGGGATCGGGGCGATGCCGTAGTCGACGTCGCCGGTCACGGCGCGGCCCCAGCCGCCGTTGGTGTACATCGCGATCTGCCCCTCGCGGAACAGCGGCTCCAGCTCGGCCCGGTCGTAGGCCAGCGGGCCCTCTTCCATGTAGGGCGCGAGATCGGCCATGAACTGCAGCGTCTCGATGTTGTTCGGGCTGTCGAACACGACGTTGCCGTCGGCGTCGATGACCTCGCCCCCATTGGCGTAGAGCCAGTTCAGGAACTCGTGCATCGTGTTGTCGAACTCGGCGGCCGGGATGCCGATGCCGGCGGCGTCGGTGTTCTCGGTGATCGCCTGCGCGGCGGTCATCACGTCGTCCCAGCTCTGCGGGCCGTCGGGCATGTCGAGGCCGGCCTCTTCGAACAGGCCCTTGTTCCAGTAGAGGGCCTTGGTCGAGAAGGCGCGCGGCAGGCCCCAGACCTGGCCGTCGAACTGGACGGTGGACAGGACGGAGGACTCGTAGCTGTTCGCCTCTTCCTCGGTCAGGTCGAAGGGACGGATCAGGCCCGACCCGGCGAGCTGCTTGAGCACGCGGCTGCCCATGTAGCTGATCGCGGCCGGATCGCCGGCGGCGGCCAGCGTGATTGCCCGCTCCTGGCACTGGCCCCATGGCACGTACTCGACCGTGACCTCGTAGCCCTCGTTCGCGGCCATCCATTCCTCGATGTCGGCCTGCTGCACCTCGGCGGCAGCGTCGTCGCCCGCGCCGCAGTTGATGATGTCGATCGTCTCCTGCGCGGCTGCGAGCGTGGCAGAGCCCGCCAGCGCCGTGGAGGCGATCATCAGATGCGTGAGTTTCACGTGTCTACTCCCTGTTTTTGCGACCGGATCGTCATTCCTTCACCGCGCCGGCGGTCAGCCCGGCGACGATGTACTTCTGAAGGAAGACGTAGACGATCAGCACCGGCAGGGTGCCGACCAGGCTTGCGGCCATGACCTGGTTCCACAGGATTCGTTCGCGGCCGAAGAACTGGTACAGGCCGACCGTCAGCGGATGGAACTCGTCCTTGCCGTTGAAGGTCAGCGCGAAGAGGAACTGCTGCGCGTAGGCGGTGATGAAGGTGGTGATCGTGACCACGACGATCCCCGGCAGCGCGACCGGCAGGATCACCCGCCACAGGGTGTAGACCCGCCCCGCCCCGTCGACGTAGGCCGCTTCCTCCAGCTCCCTGGGGATACGCAGGAAGTAGCTGCGCATCAGGAAGATCCCCGTCGGCACGGTGAAGGCCGCGCCGGGCAGGATCATCGACCAGTAGGAATTGAGCAGGCCGAGCGAGAACATCAGCTTGTAGAGCGGGATGATGAGGACCGCGGCGCCGACCATGTTGATCGCGAGGAACGCGGTCAGCAGCGAGTTGCGGCCGCGGTAGTCGAAGCGCGAGAACGAGTAGGCCGCCGGAATGATGCAGATCAGCGCCAGCACCGTCACGCAGAAGGCGATGAAGAACGAGTTGAAGATGTAGCGCGCCAGCCCCGGCACCTCGGACCACATGTCGACGTAGGCGGCGAAGGTCATGTCGTCCGAGAAGAACTGGTAGGGCACCCGGAACACGCTCTCGATCGGGCGCAGCGAGACCATGAAGGCTTCGGCGAAGGGCGCGAGGATGAAGATCAGGAAGACGGCGATCGCGGCGTAGAGGCCGACCTTCTCCCACAGGGTGTACTTGTTGATCATCGCGCGTCCCTCTGGCTGCGCGCCATCAGGGCGAGGTATGCGCCCGCGAACGCGGTCAGGCAGACCAGGATCATCACCGCCCGCGCCGCGCCCTCGCCGAAGCGGAAGCGGGAGATCGCGGTCTTGTAGGTGTCGATGATCATCGTGGTGGTGGACCCGCGCGGCCCGCCCTCGGTGAGGATCCAGATGATGTCGAAGGAATTGAACGTCCAGATCGCGGAGAGGAGCGCCACCGTGAAGATCGACGGTGCGATCAGCGGCAGGGTGATCCGGCGGAAGCGGTAGAAGCGGCCGGCGCCGTCGGTCCAGGCGGCCTCGTAGAGCTCGGTCGGGATGCTCTGCATCGCGGCCAGCAGGTACAGGGCGACCAGCGGCGTGCCGACCCAGACGTCGGTGACGACGGTGGCGAGGAAGGCGGAGGTGCCGTAGGCGAGGAACTCGAACGGGCCGTCGATCAGGCCGAACCGCTGGGCGAGGCCCGAGATCATCCCGAACTGGCCGTTGTACATCCACGACCACATGAAGACGCCGATCGCGATCGGCACGATCCAGGGCGGCATGACGAGGATGCGGAAGATGGCGCGGCCGGGCAGCGCCGCGTTCAGCAGCACCGCGCCGATCACGCCCATGACGATCTTCAGCGTCACGCCGAGGAACATCCAGATGAAGGTCCGGATCATGATCTCGGCGAAGTCGTCCTCGAAGATCTCGACGTAGTTTTCGGCGCCGACGTAGCTCTCGCCGCGCAGCGAGGCGTCGGTGAAGGACAGGCGGAACGTCTCGATCAGCGGCCAGGCGACGATGACGAGGGTCAGGAGCGCGGCGGGGATCAGCAGCAGATAGGGAAACCAGTCGATCCGCCGTGGCGCGGCGACGACCGCCGGCGCGGCCGCCGCGGTCGCCGGGGCGGCCGAGGCCGGGTGCGAGGTCTCGACCGGACTCACGGGGTCCGCCCCAGCGCGGCGTCGAAGCGTTGCCAGACCTCGGCGAGGTCGACCACCCGCCCCTCGGTCCGCGCCTGATCCATCGCGAGCGCCGTCACGCCCGCCTCCAGCGCGTCGATCACGTCGAGCGGCAGCTCGGACATCTCGCCCTTGATGTAGGCGACGATGTCGTCGGCCATGGCGCCGTCCGCGCCGTAATGGCCGCCCGAGCTGTCCTTCACCACCTCCGCCTCGTCGATCACCGTCTCCCCGCTGTCGCTGAGCGTGACCTTGAAGAAGTTGCGGATGAAGTCGCCCTCGGCCATCCCGTCGCGCCCGATCACCGCGAAGCGGCGGAATTCGTCGGGGACGTTGAGGTTGGTGTGAAAGCACAGGTTGGCGCCGTTCTCGTACTCCACCAGCGCCGTCTGGTAGTCCACGATGTCGCCCGCGCCCGAGAAGGCGTCGTTGATCCCGCCCCAGCGCGGCGCCATGACGCCGAGGTACTGCGGCTCGCCCGCCGGGCGGTGCTGGGCGAGATACTTCTTGCGGCCGCCGAAGCTGGCCACCCGGGCCGGCCGCGCGCCCGCGACGCCCTGGTAGAGGTCGAGGTCGTGGCAGCACTTCTCGAGCATGAAGCCGCCGGAGATGGAGGTCTCCCGCCGCCAGTCCCGCATGAAGAAGCTCCCGTGGTAGGGCGCGATGTGCTCGGACGCCTCGATCGACATGATCTCGCCGAGGTGCTCCGCCTGCGCGGCGCGCAGCGCGCGGTAGAGCGGCGAGTAGCGCAGGACCATGCCGACCATCAGCCGCGCGACGCCGTCGTGCTGCGCGATGAGGCCGGCGAGCTCGATCGTCTCGTCGATGGAGATGACGACCGGCTTCTCGGCGAAGATGCGCGGCACGGGGGACTCCAGCGCGAGGCGCAGGTGATCGAGGTGCAGGTGGTTCGGCGAGCCGATCATGAGGAGGTCGAACTCGTGCGCCGCCAGCATCTCGGCCGGGTCCTCGTAAGTCGCCGGCTCGGCGCCGAGGTCGGTCAGCTGGCCCATGCGCACGTCGGACGGGTCGCACACGGCGAGGAACTGCATCTCGGGCGCCGCCTTGGCGAAATGCCCGGCGAGGTGGGCGATCCGCTGGCCGAGGCCGATGATCCCTACGCGCATGCCCGTACCTCCGTCATCGCCGCCCTGAGGGCGCGGATCGCCGCCGCGTCGGTCAGGCGCGAGGCCGGAAGGCCGATCCCCGGCGCACCGTCGTCCGCCGCCACCGCGCACGAGGCGTGCAGCGCATCGACGCCGGTCGCGAGCAGAGCCTGCGCGCTCGCTGGCGTCACGCCGCCGCCGGCCATGATCTCGATCCGGCCGGCCGCCTGCGCGACCATCGCCGCGATCAACTCCGCGCCTTCGGGCGCCGTCGGAGCCTGACCGGAGGTGAGGATGCGGTCGAGACAGAGCGACACGGCCGTCTCCACCGCCTCCAACGGGTCCGGCGTCAAGTCGATCACCCGGTGCAGCGTCACCGCCATCGGCCCCGCCGCCTCGCGCAGGCGGGCCAGGTCGTCGGCGTCGAGCGTGCCGCCCGGGCGCGCGGCGCCGATCACCACGCCGGCGAGGCCCGCACGGCGCGCCGCCTCGACGTCGGCCAGCATCGCCCGAAGATCCGCCTCGCTCAGGACGAAGCCGCCCGCCCGCGGGCGCACCATCGCGTGCGCCGGCACCTCCGCCGCGAGCGCGGCGGCGATCAGCCCGGCGGAAGGCGTGAGGCCCCCGAGGCCGAGGGCCGCGCACAGTTCGATCCGGTCGGCGCCGGCGGTCGCGGCGGTCGCGATCCCCTCGGGCGTATCGACACAGATCTCGAGCGCAGTCATACTTCCCCCACGGCGGCCGAGCTTCGTCGGGCTCAACTCTTGACGTCGATGGAGGCACGGGGCCGGCTCGAAATCAAGAAAAATGTTTGCCCAGCTAAAATCCGTGCGGCCGGATTTGTGTTTGACAAAAGTCGTCGCCCGTTTTCACCTAGGGCGACAGGGAGACGGCCGTCCGGCATGAGCGACACGCGACAGAGCGACCTTCTGGCGGCCATCGCGGACGCGCAGCCCGGCCTGTCCCCCAAGCTGCGCGCCATCGCCGCCTATTCGCTGGACGCGCCCGAACGGTTCATCCGCAACACCAGCCGCGAGATCTGCGCCGCCCTCGGCACGTCCGAGCCGACGCTGATCCGGTTCTGCCAGCTCTTCGGCTATTCCGGCCTGTCCGATTTCCGCATCGACCTGGCGCTGGCGCTGGCGAGGAAGCCGCAGCCGGGCTTCGTGGAGCCTCTGGCCCACGACCGCCGGCAGGTGAACATGGAGGCCAAGGGCCGTATCGCGGCCGCCGCCGCCGCGCTGGTGACCGAGGACCGGAGCCTGCTGATCGACAACGGCTCCACCGCCGAGCTGTTCGCGCAGGCCATCGCGAACGCGGACGAGAAGACGATCATGACGACGGGCCTGATGGTCGCGCAGCACGCGCTGGCCTCGGGCCGGCATACGGTGATGCTGACCGGCGGGCGGATTCGGCCAAACGCGCTGGCGCTGACGGGCCGGGTGGTGGAGACGGTGCTGGCCTCGATGCGGTTCGACACGTTCGTGATGGGCGCCGACAGCGTCGATCCCGAACAGGGCCTGTCGACCTTCCTCGAGGACGAGGCGCACCATACCCGCGCGATGGTCGAGGCGGCGGCGCGGGTGATCGTGCTGGCGGACCGGACCAAGTTCCTGAAACCCTCGCTGCACCGCATCTGCGGACTGGAGCGGGTGTCGATCCTCGTCACCGACCTGCCGCCGGGCGATCCGCTCGTCGGGCAGGTCCGGGCGCGCGGGGTCGAGGTGCTGCTGACACCGGCGGCGGAGGCGGCGGAATGAGACTGGACGAGACGGCGACCTGGGCGGAGATCCACGCCCAGCCGGGCATCTGGGAGGCGTGGGCGCCCGAGCTGGCGGCGCGGGCTGCGGACATCGGCGCGTGGATCGCGGCCCGAGCGCCGCGGGAGATCTGGCTCTGCGGCGCCGGAACATCGGCCTTCGTGGGCGAGATCGCCGCCGCGGGCCTGCCGGATCGCCGCCTCCGGGCGGTGGCGACGACCGACATCGTGGCCTGCCCGCAGGACTGGCTGCCGTCGGCCGGGGATGCGCTGGTCGTCCAGTTCGGCCGCTCGGGCGACTCGTCCGAAAGCGTCGGGCTGCTGGACCTGCTCGACGCGCACGCGCCGCGGGCGGACCGGCTGCACGTCACCTGCAATCCCGCCGGCGCGCTCGCGACCCGGGCGAGCGCCGGGGCCGGGCAGCTGCGCGTCCTGCTCCTGCCGGAGGAGACGCACGACGCGGGCTTCGCGATGACCTCGTCCTTCACGACGATGCTGCTGTCCGCTCTGGCCTGCCTCGGCGGGATCGACCCCGCCGCCGCCCTGCCCGCCCTCGCCGAAGAGGCGCGCGCCCTCCTCCCCGCCCTCGCCGCGCGGCCTGCGCCGCGGCCGGGGCGGGCGATCTTCCTCGGCTCCGGCGCGCTGACCGGCGCGGCGCGGGAGAGCGCGCTGAAGGTGCTGGAGCTGACGGCCGGCCGCACGATCACCCAGTGGGACAGCCCGATGGGCTTTCGCCACGGGCCGAAATCGGCGGTGGACGACGATACGGCCGTCTTCGTCCTCCTGCATCCGGGCGACCACACCCGCCGCTTCGATCACGACGTGGCGGACGAGATCGCGGCGCAGTTCCCGGACGCCTCCGTCACCACGATCGGACCCGGCGGCGACATCTCCTACCGGGGCACCGGCACCGCAGCCGCCGACGCGGTCCTCGCCGTGCTGCCGGCGCAGATCCTCGCCGCCCGCTGGTCCGCCGACCTCGGCCTGCCGGTCGACGACCCGTTCCAGGGCCGCAACCTCTCCCGCGTCGTCTCGGGCGTGACGCTGCATCCGTGGGCGCCATGACCTGCGGCGGAATCGACCTCGGCGGCACCAAGATCGAGGCGCGCCTGTTCGAGGGCGCGGGCGCCGAGACGGTCGAGGTGCGGCGCATCCCCACCCCCTTGGGCAGTTTCGAGGAGATGATCGGCGGCATCGCCGAGCAGGTCCGCTGGCTGACCGAGGTCGGCGGCGAGGGCCTGCCGATCGGCCTGTCGGTGCCGGGGATCGTGGACCCGGTGACCGGCATCGGCTTTGCCTCCAACGTGCCGACGACGGGCCGCGCCATCGCGCCGGCGGTGACCGAGGCGACCGGGCGCATTCTGCCGGTGGTCAACGACTGCATGGCCTTCGCCTATTCCGAGGCGCATGGCGGCGCCGGCGACGCCTTCCGCAGCGTCTTCGGCCTCGTCCTCGGCACCGGGGTCGGTGCCGGCTTCTGCCTCGAAGGTCGGTTGCCGCACCGCCATGCGGGCCTGGCGGTGGAGGTGGGGCACGTGGGCGTCTCGGCGCGGGCGCTGGAGCGGCACGGCCTGCCGCTCTTCCGCTGCGGCTGCGGCAAGCTCGGCTGCGTGGAGAATTACGTCTCGGGCACCGGCGTCGCGAACCTTGCGGAGTGGAAGATGGGCCGGCGCCTGCACGCGCCGGAGCTGGCGGCGTCGGACGACCCGGCGGCGCGCGAGGTGATGGACATCTGGGCCGACGTCGCGGGCGACGTGCTGAACGCGATCCAGCTGATGCTGGACCCCGACTGCATCGCCCTCGGCGGCGGCCTGTCCAACCTGCCGGGCGTGGCGGAGACGCTGACCGAAAGCCTGTCGCGCCAGCGCTTGGGGCAGGAGCGGGTGCCGCTGATCGTCCGGGCGCAGCACGGCGACAGCTCGGGCGCGCGCGGCGCGGCGCTGCTGGCGGTGGCGTCGTGAGGGACGGGCTGATCCGGCCGGTCGGCCTGTGGACCGGCGGGCGCCTGCTGGAGCGGCGGGAGGTCGTGGTCGAGCGCGGCCGCGTCGCCGAGGTCCGCGATGTCACGCGCGCCGCGGCGGACCTGTCGCCGGTCCTGCTGGCGCCCGCCCTGACCGACCTGCAGGTGAACGGCGGCGGCGGCGTGATGCTGAACTCCGACCCGACGCCGGAGGGCCTCGCCGCAATCGTCGCCGCGCACCGGCGGCTGGGCACCGGCGGGCTGCTGGCGACGGTCATCACGGATCTGCCGGAGGTGACGGAGGCCGCGGCCGAGGCGGTCATGGCGGCCATGCCCGCCCTGCCCGGCCTCCTTGGCCTGCACATCGAGGGGCCGCACATCGCGGTGGAGCGCAAGGGCACTCACGACCCCGCCCGCATCCGCCCCCTCGACCTGCGCACGGTGGAGCTGGTGGAGCGGCTACGCGCCGCGGACGTGCCGGTGATGATCACGCTGGCGCCGGAGCTGGCGGATCCCGCACTCCTGCGCCGCCTCGCCGCCTCCGGCGCCGTCGTCTCGGCCGGCCACAGCGCGGCGACGGCGGAGGAGGCGGAGGCGGGCCTCGCGAACGGCGTCACCTGCTTCACCCACCTCTACAACGCCATGCCGCCGATGGCCTCGCGCGCGCCCGGCATCCTCGGCGCGGCGCTGGTCTCGGACGCCTACGCCGGGATCATCGTCGACGGCATCCATTCCCGCTGGGACATGGTGAAGATCGCCCTGCGCGCCCGGCCGCGGCGGGGCCTGACCTTCGCCGTCTCGGACGCGATGGCGACGGTGGGCGGCCCGGATCATTTCACGCTCTACGGGCAGACGATCCACGTGAAGGACGGCGCGCTGGTGAACGCCGAAGGCTCGCTGGCCGGGGCGCATATCGACATGGTCGGCTCGCTCGCCAACCTCGTGCGCCACGTCGGCGTGCCGCTGGCCGAGGCGGTGGCGATGTGCACCGACGTGCCGCGCCGCGTGATCGGCCTGCCGCCGCAGGAGATCGGGCCGGGGACCGCGCTCGCGGACCTCATCGCCCTGGACGACGACCTGACGCTGATGGAGACGGCATGAGCCTGCGCCTCGAACAGAGCTGGACGCCCGGGGACGGGCACGGCGCGTTTCATCTGACGCTGGTGAATGCGGGGGGCGAGGACCTGCCGGCCGCGCGCCTGTGCTACAGCTCGCAGACGCGGCTGGCGGAGGGCGCGCGGACCGACGGCGGCCGGCTCGTGCGGACCTTTGCGAACCATGTGGAGATCGACCTCGCCGCGCCCCTGCCGGCCGGCGGGACGCTGCAGGTCGTCTGCGACGGCCTCACGCATCCGCCGAAGAACCGGACGCAGGGCGTCATGGCCGCGTGGCTGGAGCTGCCGGGCGGGGGCGTGCGGGTGCTGGAGGTTGGCGATCTCGTTCCGCCGGAGGGCACGCCGCGGGGGCCGGTGACGGATTGGCCGGAGGGGCGGATCGACGTCCCGCTCGGCCTGATGCCGTGGCCCGCCAGGGTGGAGGTGGACGGGTTCGGGTCGCCGCCCCTGCTGATCCCCCTCCACGCCGCCGCCGCGCCCGGCGCGGCGGTCGCCGCGCTGCACCGGCGGCTGTTTCCAGCCGCGCCCGCGCCGTTCGCGCTGGCCGGCCCGGGAACGGAGGTCGTCGCGGAGGCCGACCCTGCCCTGTCCGCCGAGGGTTACCGGCTGGCGTTCTCACCCGACCGGATCACGCTGGCGCATCCGGATGAAGCCGGCCTGCGGCATGGCCTGATCGCGCTGGCGCAGATGACCCATGCCGCGCGGACGGACGACCGCTTCGCCTTCCCCCAAAGCGGCACCATCGCGGACGCCCCGCGCTTCGGCTGGCGGGGCTGCCATTTCGACGTGGCGCGGAACTTCCACGGCGCGGGCACCGTCCTGCGCCTGATCGACATCCTCGCCTGGCTGCGGATGAACCGCCTGCACTGGCACCTGACCGACGACGAGGGCTGGCGCCTGCCCTCCCGCGCCTTCCAGGGCCTCGCCGACCTCGCCGGCACCCGCGCCCGCGGGACGGAGACACCGCCGCAGTACGCCGACGGCCCGGAGGGCCAGAGCGGCAGCTACACCGAGGCTGAAGTGGCGCAGATCCGCGACCACGCCGCCGCGCTCGGCATCACCGTGATGCCCGAGCTCGACATTCCCGGCCACGTGACCGCTCTCCTCCACGCGATCCCCGGCCTGACCGACCCGGACGAGCCGGCGGGCAGCTACCACTCGATCCAGGGCTACCCCAACAACGCCCTGAACCCCGCCCTGCCCCGCACCTACGAGGTGGTGGAGACGCTGCTGCGCGAGGCGGCGGAGCTGTTCCCCGGCGCACCCCTGCATGTCGGCAGCGACGAGGTGGACCACCACTCGTGGCAGGCGTCGCCGGCCGCGCTGGCGCTGGCGGCGCGCGAGGGACTGAGCGGCGCGGCCGAGCTGCAGGCGCATTTCCTGCGCAAGGTGCAGGGAATGGTCCGCGACCTCGGCCGCGGGATGGGCGCCTGGGACGAGGCGGCGGACGGGGGCGGCGTGGATCCGGACGGCACGCTGCTGTTCGCGTGGCGCAGCAAGGAGAAGACGGCGGAGCTGATCGCCGCCGGCTACGACGTGGTCGCGACGCCGGGGCAGGCCTACTACCTCGACATGGCGACGGGCGCCGGGTGGGACGCGCCCGGCGCGACCTGGGCGGGCATCGTGCCGCCCGAGGCGGCCTATGCCTACGATCCGGCGGAGGGGCTGCCGGACGGGCCGGGCAGGCTGGTCGGCGTGCAGGCCTGCATCTGGACCGAGCACCTGAACTCCGTCGCACGGCTGAACGAGATGGTCTTCCCGCGCCTGGCGCTGATCGCCGAGGCGGCCTGGACGCCGGCCGACGCCAGGGACTGGCCCCGTGCCGCCGCGCTGTCCCGGCTGGTGCCGACGCTATGAAGCGGGTCGCGATCGGCGGGCTGCATACCGAGTGCTCCAGCTACTCGCCGCTGCAGCAGACCGCCGCCGACTTCACCCGCACCGAGGGCGACGCTCTTGTCGCAATGGCTCCGGTCGACTTCGCCGCGCTCGGGATCGCGCCGGTGCCGTTGTTCCACGACCGCTCCGTCCCCGGCGGGCCCGTGGCGGCGGAGGTGTTCGCGGCGCAGCGGACGGAGTTCATGGCGCGACTGAAGGCTGCGCTCCCGCTGGATGGCGTGCTGCTGCTGATGCACGGGGCGATGTTCGTGCCCGGGACCGACGATCCGGAGGGGGAGTTCATCGCCGAGGTCCGCGCCATCGTCGGGCCGGACGCGGTGATCGCGGGCGCGTTCGACCTGCACGGGCAGGTGACGCAAGACATCGTGGACGCGCTCGACATCTTCGCGGCTTACCGGACGGCCCCTCACGTGGACGTCCCCGAGACGCGGGCGCGGGCCGCGCGGATGCTGGCGGCGGCGCTGGCGGGCGGACCACGCCCTTCCGTGCACTGGCGGCCCGTGCCGCTGCTGGTGCCGGGCGAGATGTCGTCCACCTTCGTCGAGCCGTGCGCCGCGCTCTACGCCGCGCTGCCGGAGTACGACGCGCGGGAGGGCGTCGAGGATGCGAACCTGATGATCGGCTACGTCTGGGCCGACAGCCCCCGCGCCACCGCCGCCGCGGTGGTGACCGCGACCAACCCCGCCGCGGGCGAGCGGGCGGCGGAGGAGATCGCTAAGGCCTACTGGGACGCGCGCGACCGGCTCGCCTTCGACATGGACGCCGCCCCGTTGGCCGAGGGGCTGGACGCCGCGCAGGCCCCCGCGATCCTCGCCGACAGCGGCGACAATCCCACCGCCGGCGGCGTCGGCGACCGGGCGGACGTGCTGGAGGCGGTGCTGGCCCGCGGGCTGGAGGCGACCTTCGCGGGCATCGCCGACCCGGCCGCCGTGGCCGCGCTGGAGCAGGGCGCGCGGGAGGTGGAGGTCGGCGGCAGCCTCGGCGGCGGCGGGCCGCGGGTGCGGCTGTCGGTGGACTCGGTGACGCTCGCGGCCGACTGCGCGGTGGTCACCAGCGGGTCCGCGACCGTCGTGCTGACCCGGCGGCGCCGACCGTTCCACGACCTGAAGGATTTCGAGGCGCTGGGGATCGACCTCGGCGCCGTCCCGCTCCTCGTCGTCAAGTCCGGCTACCTGTCACCGGACCTCCGCGCCCTGCCCCGCCGGCAGGTGATGGCGCTGACCGACGGCGCAGTCAGCCAGGATCTGCAGCGGCTGGAGAACCTGCATCGCCCGCGGCCGACCTGGCCGTTCCAGCGGTGACGCTGCAGAACCGGGTCCAACCCGACGGCGCGATCCTCGCGCACCCGGCGCGGGGCGCCTTCATGGGCAACCGCGGCATCCTGCACGACGATCAGCAGCGGCTCGGCGCCGCCAGATGGCGGAACAGGACCTGGGTCTGCTGCGTGCTGGACTTCAAGGGACGGCAGCGGCCGGTGATGGCGCCGGGGCGCTACACCGAGCTGTTCTTCCACGACGAGGCGGTCGCGCTCGCCGCCGGGCACCGCCCATGCGCCGAGTGCCGGCGGGCGGACTACGAGCGCTTCCGCGACGCGTGGGCGACGGCGTTCGGCAGCCGGCCGGCAGCGACGGAAATGGACGCGACCCTTCACGCGGCCCGGGCCCAGCCCGGCGGGCGACGCCTGCGGCGGCACGAGGCGGACGCGGAGGTGCTACCGGACGGGACCTTCGTGGACGCCGGGAACGGACCGGGGCTGTTGTGGGACGGGGCGCTGTGGCCGTTCGGGCCGGACGGCTACCGGGCGGCGCGGCCGCGACTGGCCGGAGGGATCACGTGCCTCACGCCGCCGCCGACGGTCCGGGCGATGGCGGCCGGATATCGTCCGCAGGTGCGCCTGGACCGGGTCGCGTGATGGGCCCCGACAGGAAGACGGCCGCGGCTTTGAGCGGGCGCATCGGCGAGGAAGGACTTCTGCCCTTTCCCAACTGATGGGAAGGAGCGCGGAAGATGCCCCGCGACCCTCTCATCCGATCGGCGCTCGTCAGGACACCAGCTTGGCGTCCAGCGTCACCTCGCAGTTCAGGAGCTTTGACACCGGGCAGCCGGTCTTGGTCGCCTGCGCGGCCTTGTCGAACTGCTCCTGGCTCGCGCCCGGCACCTTGGCCGTGACCTCGAGGTGCGCTCGGGTGATCTTGAAGCCGCCCTGCGGATCCTCCTCCAGCGAGATCGTCGACTTCGCGTCGATGTCGTCCGCCGTCAGCCCGTCCTCTCCGAGGTTCAGCGACAGCGCCATGGCGTAGCAGGCGGCATGGGCTGCGCCGATCAGCTCCTCGGGGTTGCTGCCGCGGACGCCCTCGAACCGCTGCTTGAAGCCGTAGGGCTGGTCGGTCAGCGCGCCGGTCTCGGTCGAGACCTTGCCCTGCCCTTCCTTCAGCGGACCGGTCCAGTGTGCGGTGCCGTACTTCTTGATGGCCATGTCGGTCTCCTTCTGACAGCGATCACCCGCCAACGCCCGCCGGGACGGGGCGTTCCGGTGCCGAGTTCCTTGACCGCTGGGCAGAATGTGCCTATCTCGGCGCATCCTAACGCGCGCCCGGCAATCCGGCCCGGCGCAGGCCGCGCAAAGTGGGCGGCCATTTCCCAGAGCCGCGACACAAGCGCAAGAGGCCAGATGACCCAATTCTCCGACCTGAACCTCGATCCGAAGGTTCTTCAAGCCGTCTCCGAAGCCGGCTACCAGGTGCCCACGCCGATCCAGGCCGGCGCCATCCCCCACGCCTTGCAGGGCCGCGACGTCCTCGGCATCGCGCAGACCGGCACGGGCAAGACGGCGTCCTTCACGCTGCCGATGATCACGCTGCTGCAGAAGGGACGCGCCCGCGCCCGGATGCCCCGCAGCCTCGTCCTGTGCCCCACGCGCGAGCTGGCGGCGCAGGTGGCCGAGAACTTCGACACCTACTCCAAGCACACCAAGCTGACCAAGGCGCTGCTGATCGGCGGCGTCTCGTTCAAGGAGCAGGACCTGCTGATCGATCGCGGCGTCGATGTGCTGATCGCCACCCCGGGCCGCCTCCTCGACCATTTCGAGCGCGGCAAGCTGCTGCTGACCGGCGTGCAGATCATGGTGGTGGACGAGGCGGACCGCATGCTCGACATGGGGTTCATCCCCGACATCGAGCGCATCTTCAAGCTGACGCCCTTCACCCGGCAGACGCTGTTCTTCAGCGCCACCATGGCGCCCGAGATCGAGCGGATCACCAACGAGTTCCTGCACACGCCCGAGAAGATCGAGGTCGCCCGCCAGGCGACCGCGTCCGAGACGATCGAGCAGGGCGTCGTGATGTTCCGCGGCAGCCGCCGCGACCGCGAGGCGTCGGAGAAGCGGGCGCTGCTGCGCGCGCTGATCGAGGGCGAGGGCGAGACGCTGACCAACGCCATCGTCTTCTGCAACCGCAAGATCGACGTCGATATCGTCGCCAAGTCGCTGAAGAAGAACGGCTACGACGCCGAGCCGATCCACGGCGACCTCGACCAGTCGCAGCGCACGCGCACGCTCGACCGGTTCCGGGACAAGTCGCTGCGCCTGCTGGTCGCCTCCGACGTCGCGGCCCGCGGCCTCGACATTCCCGCGGTCAGCCACGTCATCAACTACGACGTCCCCAGCCACGCCGAGGACTACGTCCACCGGATCGGCCGCACCGGCCGCGCCGGGCGCCAGGGCAAGGCGATGATGATCTGCGCCCCGCGGGACGAGAAGTATTTCGACGCCGTCGAGAAGCTGATCCAGAAGGCGATTCCCCGGATCGAGAACCCGCTGGGCACCGCTCCCGCCCCGGCGGAGGACGAGGACGAGGCGCCTCGCGAGGAGAAGCGCAGCCCCCGGAGCCGGAGCCGCCGCGGCGGCCGGACTTCCGACGACCGGCGCGAGCCGGCGCCAGAGATCGCGGAGGCGGCGCCGACGCCCGCCCCCGAGCCGACCCCGGCCCCCACCGCGACCGAAACGCGCGACGAGCGGCCCACGCCCCGGCGCGAGCGCGGCGGTCGCCGCGACGACCGGCGGGGCGACCGCCGAGAGGACGCCGTCGTCGGCATGGGCGAGGACGTGCCCTCCTTCATCGCCCAGAGCTTCGCCGAGCGCGGGGCGGGCTGACCGCCCTGCCCCGACGGTCCTTCCGCCCGACTTGACGGGCGGGCGGGCGCGACCGAACCTGCCGCGCATGCGCCGTCTCGCCCTGACCCTCGTCTGCGTCCTGCTCACCGCCTGCGGCGGGACCGCCCGCAGCCAGGGCTGCACCGCCATCGTCAACGGCACCCCGGTCGAGATCGCGGACGGCGTCGTCGACGCCCCCTCGCCCGGCCTGCTCGAACGGCTGTCCACCGGCGCCCGCGAATTCGCGACGGATCCTCTGGGGCGGGAGGCGAACGCCTGCGACAGCGAGAAGGTGATCGCCTTCATGGCCGCCGTCGACGGCATGAGCGCCGAGGAGGCGGCGGGCTACTGCCTCGCCCCCGACCGCTCGGGCCGCGGCTTCTACCTCGTCCCCGGCGCCCGCGACTACCGCGGCCGCTGCGACCGCACGACGTGCGAGCGGGTGAACATGGCCGCGGCCGACGCGGTCGCGATCGCGGGGGTGCTGGAGGACCTGTCGGAGGGGACGCCCGTCGAGGGCCTCACCACCAACGACAGCGTCGCGTCGAACGCGCTGCTGGTCTCGGGCCAGAGCGGCATCCTGCGCCGGGTCCTGAACGAGGCCGCCGGCCATCTCGGCGCGCTGATCTTCTCGTCGCCGCAGGCGATCGGGGCGACGGCGGTGACGGTCCTGGCGGCGGGCGGGGCGCTGTACCTCTGCTCGGGGTGAGACCGGCAGAGGCGCGGCGCGGACTGCTGGCCTTGATCGAACCCTCCGACGGAAGGGCAGCGACTGGCCGCGGACAGACGCTCGAACCTTGCAGTCGAGCACTTTATCTCACGGCTCCCGTACGACCTTTATCGTCTCGCAGGTGGCGCGGAAGCGTCCGGCCGGGGGGCGGCCAGACGCTGCCCGGGCGGCTTGCGCCGCTGATTTTGGGCGGGAGGCAACTTTCGCAAAGAGAGGCGCCCCGGCGGATGCCCTCAAGACAGCCGAGACACCACCACCGTCACCTCCGGCTTCTTTCCGATCTCGTTCTGCGCGGTCTGCCGGGCGATGCGGCGGAGCTCCTTGTCCAGCCCCTCCTCGTCGCGCAGGGTGCCGCGCTTGGCGCGGCCGACGAACTGGCTGAGGTCCTCCTCCAGCACGTCCACCAGAGGCGCCTTGGAGCGGCCCGTCTCGGGCAGGCCCATCACCTCGCACCAGACGTCGCCGAGCGGCTCGTCCTTCTCGTCGAGGATCAGCGTGACCATCACGTGCCCGTTCAGCGACATGCGGATCCGGTCGCGGATCACGCCGTCCATCGCGCCGATGAAGACCGATCCGTCGAGGTAGGTCCGGCCGGCGTCGATGTACTCCGCCACCTGCGGCCGGTCGCCGGTGAGGTCGATCATCATGCCGTTGGTCGCGACGATCCCGGTCAGCCCGCTCTCGGCGCCGAGGCGGACATGCTCGCTGAGGTGCCGGTGCTCGCCATGCATGGGGATGAGCATCTGCGGCTGCACGATCCGGTGCATCGCCATGAGGTCGGGCCGGTTCGCGTGGCCCGAGACGTGGTAGCGGCCCGTCTCCTCGTAGATCACCGTCACGCCCTTCTCGGAGAGCTGGTTCATGACCTTGATCACGCCCCGTTCGTTGCCGGGGATGATCTTGGAGGAGAACAGGAACGTGTCGCCCTCGGACAGCTTCAGGCCGAGATAGGTCTGCTGCGCCAGCTGGGCCGAGGCGGCGCGCCGCTCGCCCTGGCTGCCGGTGACGAGAAGGCAGACGTTCTGCCGCGGCAGGTCCGCCGCCTCTTCCGGCGAGATGGTGGAGGGGAAGTCGGTGAGAAGCCCCGTCTCCTGCGCCGTCTCGACCATCCGCCGCATCGCGCGGCCGAGCAGGCAGACCGAGCGGCCGGCGGCGACGGCGGCGTCGGCCAGCGTCTTCACCCGCGCGACGTTGGAGGCGAAGGTGGTGGCGACGACCATGCCGGTGGCGTCGCGGAACAGTCCCTCGATTTCGGGCGCCAGCGTCGCCTCGGAGCGGCCCGGATTGAGCGAGAAGACGTTGGTGGAATCGCAGACCAGCGCCTTCACCCCGCCCTGCGACGCCTTCTCCCACAGCGCGCTGTCGAACGGCTCGCCGACGACCGGCGTGAGGTCGATCTTGTAGTCGCCGGTATGCAGGACACGGCCGGCGGGGCTGTCGATCACGAGGCCCGCGCTCTCGGGGATCGAGTGGCTGAGCGGCAGGAAGCCGACGCGGAACGGCCCAGCCTCCACCGTCTGCGGCCAGGGCTCCACCACGTGCAGGCCGGAGGTCGGCGCGCCGTTCTCCTCCAGCTTGCGGGCGGCGATGGAGGCGGTGAAGCGGCGGGCGTGGATCGGCGCGCGCAGGCGGTCCCAGAGCAGGCCGACGGCGCCGACATGGTCCTCGTGCGCGTGGGTGACGAACACCGCCTCGATGCGGTCCCGCCGCTCGGCCAGCCAGGCGACATCGGCCATGATGAGGTCGACGCCCGGGGACGTGTCCATGTCGGGGAACGTGACGCCGAGGTCGACGACGATCAGCCGCTCGTGGCCCGGACGGCCGTAGCCGTAGACGTAGGCGTTCATGCCGATCTCGCCGGCGCCGCCCAGGGGCAGGTAGATGAGTCTTTCGCCGCTCATGCGGTCTCCTTGTTATGCTGATGGATGACGGTCAGGCCGTGCATCGTGAGGTCGTCCTCGATCCGGTCGAACAGGACGTCGCCCTGCGCGAACAGCGAGGCGAGGCCGCCGGTCCCGACGATCCGCATGTCGCGGTCGCGCTCGCCCCTTATGCGGTCGCAGATACCGCGGACGAGGCCGACATAGCCCCAGAAGATGCCTGACTGCATGCAGGCGACGGTGTTGGTGCCGATGACGCGCTGCGGTTTCGTGACGTCGACGTGCGGCAACGCGGCGGCGGCCTGGTGCAGCGCCTCGAGGCTGAGGTTCACGCCCGGGGCGATCACCCCGCCGACATAGGCGCCGTCGTCGTCCACCACGTCGAACGTGGTGGCGGTGCCGAAATCGACGACGACGAGGTTGCCGCCGTGGCGGTCGAAGGCGCCGGCGGTGTTCACCAGCCGGTCGGGACCGACCTGCGTGCCCTCGTCGACGCGGGGGTTCACCGGCAGGCGGCATTCGGGCTTGCCGACGACGAGCGGGCGGCAGTTGAAGTAGCGGTCGGAAAGGACGCGCAGGTTGAATACGACGCGGGGCACGGTGGACGAGATGATGACCTCGTCGATCGTCACTTCCAGCTGGTTGTGGCGCATCAGCGTCGTCAGCCAGACGAAGTACTGGTCGGCCGTGCGCTGCCACTCGGTCGAGGTGCGCCAGGTGCCGAGGAAGCGCGTGCCGTCCCAGAGCGAGAAGACGGTGTTGGTGTTGCCGCAGTCGATGCAGAGCAGCATCAGCTTCTCCTTCCGATGTCCGGTGCGGACATCGTGTCGAAAGCCCCCACGGCTTTCGGATCGAACCCCGTGCCGGAGGTCGGGGCCATCAGAAGTAGACCTCGGCCGCGGCGATGGAGCGGGGGCCCCGGGCGGTGATGAGGATCAGGTTGCCGTCCTGGTCGACGGTGTCGAAGAGGCCGCGGACCGTTTCCTTGCCGGTCCGTGCCGTGATCTCCTCGCCGAGGCGGGCGGCGTGGCGCAGCCAGTCCTCGCGGATGCGGGGGAAGCCGAACGTCTCCCACTTGCCCTCCTGCGTGGCGAAGTTCGAGGCGAGCACGGTGAGGAAGTCCTCGGGACGCACCTTCTCGCCTCCCTCGCCGGCCAGGCTGACCGGCCGGAACGCGGCGCCGTCCCCCGGTGGCGCGGAGACGAGGTTCACGCCGACGCCGATGGCGAGCCAGTCGACGTAAGGCCCCTTGCCGGAACTCTCCAGAAGGATGCCCGCCACCTTGCCGCCCGACAGCAGCACGTCGTTCGGCCATTTCAGCGCCAGCTTCGTCCGGTCGACGAAGATCGCGAGGCTCTCGAACAAGGCGTTGGCGGCGAGGAAGCTGCGCTTGGCCGCCTCGTGCGGGGTGGCCTGCGGGCGGCAGATCAGCGTGGCCGAGAAGTTGCCGCGAGGGCTGTCCCAGACCTTGCCGCGGCGGCCCCGCGCCTCGGTCTGGCGGCGGGCCATGATCCAGGTCGGCTTCTCGAGGGTGCGCACGATGCGCGCCGCCTCGGCCATCGTGCTGTCAACCTCGTCGAGGAGGACGCGGCCATAGCCCCCCGGCCACAGCCGGCGCGGAGACAGACCGTCAGTTGACAAGCGTCCCGGCCGCCGCTGCCGCGATCGGCTCGATGCCGAACAGGTTGACCACGCCGATCACCATGATCGCCGCCGACGCCACCAGGAACCCCCACAGGACGGGAGAGCCGGACGGGTCCAGCGCCTCGCGCTCTTCCCCGAAATACATCAGGTAGACGATCCGCAGGTAGTAGTAGGCGCCGATGACGCTCGCGATCATGCCGGCGATGGCGAGCCAGACGAGACCGCCGTCGATCGCCGCGCGCAGCACGTACAGCTTGCCGAAGAAGCCAACCATCGGCGGCACGCCGGCGAGGCTGAACATCAGGATCAGCAGCGCCAGCGCCTTGAGCGGCTCGCGCCGGGAATACATGTTCAGCGCGTCGATGCGGGTGACCGGGCGGCCGTCCTTCTCCATCGACAGGATGAAGGCGAAGGTGCCGATGTTCATGGTCACGTAGATCGCCATGTAGATCAGCATCGCCTGCACGCCGAACGCGGTGCCCGAGGCGAGACCCATCAGGGCGTAGCCCATGTGCGCGATGGACGAGTAGGCCATCAGGCGTTTCAGGTCGGTCTGCCCGATGGCGGCCACGCCGCCGAGGAACATCGACACGACCGACAGGAAGGCGACGATCTGCTGCCACTCCCCCACGATGCCGCCGAAGGCGTCGTGCACGACGCGGGCGAACAGGCCGATCGCGGCGACCTTGGGCGCGGTGGCGAGGAAGGCGGTGACAGGCGTCGGCGCGCCCTCGTAGACGTCGGGCGTCCACATGTGGAACGGCGCGGCCGAGACCTTGAAGGCGAAGCCGGCGATCAGGAATGCGAGGCCGAACAGCAGGCCCAGCGACGGCGTCGAGCCGACGGCGAGGATGATGCCGGTGAAGGTCGTGGTGCCGGTGTATCCGTAGGTCAGCGACGCGCCGTAGAGGAGCAGGCCCGAGGACAGGGCGCCGAGGACGAAGTACTTCAGGCCCGCCTCGGTGGATTTCGGGCTGTCGCGCCGGATCGAGGCGATCACGTAGACCGACAGCGACTGCAGCTCGAGCCCCATGTAGAGGGTCATCAGGTCGCCGGCCGAGACCATGACCATCATGCCCACCGTCGCGAGCGAGATCAGGATCGGATACTCGAACCGCAGCAGGCCGCGGCGCGCCATGTACCCCTCGCTCATCACCAGGACGGCGGCGGCGGACAGCAGGATCGTCACCTTGGCGAAGCGGGCGAACCCGTCGTCGATGAAGGTCAGGCCGAAGGCGGTGTGCACCCCGTCGCCGTTGCCGATCCAGAAGGCGAGCAGGACCATCAGGCCCGAGGTCAGCCACACCAGAAGCGGCGCCACCTTGTCCTTGCCGGTGTAGACCGCGCCGAGAAGCGCCGCCATCGCGTAGAGCGACAGCACGATCTCGGGCATGATCGTGGAGAGGTCGGCCTGGATCATCTCATTCCTCCAGTTGCGCGACCTGCGTCCGCGCGGCGTAGTCGGCCTGGGCCACCTCGACGTCGTCCACCAGCGCGGCGACGGAGGGTCCGGTCAGATCGGTGACGAGCCACGGCATCACGCCGAGGATCAGCGTCGCGGCGACGAGCGGGGCGAAGATCGCCTTCTCGCGCCCGGTGAGGTCGGTGATCGACTTCAGCGCCTCCTTGATGAGGTCGCCCATGACGACGCGGCGGTACAGCCACAGCGCGTAGGCCGCCGACAGGATCACCCCCGACGTCGCGAACAGCGCCACCCAGGTGTTCACCTGGAAGATGCCCATCAGCGTCAGGAACTCGCCCACGAACCCGCTCGTGCCGGGCAGGCCCACGTTGGCCATGGTGAAGAACAGGAAGATCAGCGCGTACATCGGCATCCGGTTCACGAGGCCGCCATAGGCGTCGATCTCGCGGGTGTGCATCCGGTCGTAGATGACGCCGACGCACAGGAACAGCGCGCCCGAGATGAAGCCGTGGGACAGCATCTGGAAGATCGCGCCGTCGACGCCCTGCTGGTTGGCCGCGAAGATGCCCATCGTGACGTAGCCCATGTGGGCGACGGACGAATAGGCGATCAGCTTCTTCATGTCCTCCTGCACCAGCGCCACGAGCGAGGTGTAGACGATGGCGATGGCGCTCAGCCAGAAGACGAGCGGCCCCAGGATCTCGGACCCGACGGGGAACATCGGCAGGCTGAAGCGGAGGAAGCCGTAGCCGCCCATCTTCAGCAGGATCGCGGCCAGCACGACCGAACCGGCGGTCGGCGCCTGCACGTGCGCGTCCGGCAGCCAGGTGTGGACCGGCCACATCGGCATCTTCACCGCGAACGAGGCAAAGAAGGCCAGCCACAGCAGCGTCTGCAGCCCGCCCGCGATGGAGAGGCCGAGGACCGTCAGCGGCTCGGACGAGAACTCCGCCTGCAGCAGCAGCTCGATGTCGGTGGTGCCGGCGGCGTAGTACATCGTCACCATCGCGACGAGCATCAGCACCGAGCCGAGGAAGGTGTAGAGGAAGAACTTGAACGCCGCGTAGATGCGGTCCTTGCCGCCCCAGATGCCGATGATGAGGAACATCGGGATCAGGCCGCCCTCGAAGAACAGGTAGAACAGGACGAGGTCGAGCGCGCAGAAGACGCCGAGCATCAGCGTTTCGAGCACCAGGAACGCGATCATGTATTCCTTGACCCGGTGCGTCACCTCCCAGCAGGCGGCGATCACGATGGGCATCAGGAACGTCGTCAGCATCACGAACAGCACGCTGATCCCGTCGACGCCCATCTTGTATTGCAGGCCCAGCAGCCACTCCCGCTCTTCCACGAACTGGAAGCCGGGGTTGGCGGGGTCGAAGCCGAACAGGATGAACAGCGACACGACGAAGGTGAACAGCGTGGTGGCGAAGGCCACCCATTTGGCGTTGCGCTGCGCGTGGGCGTCGTCGCCGCGCAGGAACAGGCCCAGGATCGCCGCCCCGACGAGCGGGATGAACGTGGTGAGCGAGAGCAGGTTGCCCATCAGTTGGCCCCCCCGAAGAGCGTGAGCCAGGTGAGGATGACGGCGATCCCGATCACCATCGCGAAGGCGTAGTGGAACAGGTAGCCCGACTGCATCCGGTTCGCCGCGCGGGTCATGAACGGGATGAAGCCCATCGCCACGCCGTTGATCGACCCGTCGATCACGTTGCCGTCGCCGCGCCGCCAGAAGAACCGTCCGAGGGCCGAGGCGGGACGGACGAAGGCCCAGCCGAAGATCTCGTCGAAGTACCACTTGTTGTAGAGGAAGCGGTGCAGCGGCGCCTGATTCTCGGCCCAGGTCTTCGGCAGCGAGGGCTGGCGGATGTAGGCCAGCCACGCGAGGCCGAGGCCGAGCAGCATGGCGACGAAGGGCGAGACCTTGACCCAGATGGGGCTCTCGTGCGCGGCGTCGATGACGTGGTTGTCGGGACCGATGTAGATGGCGCCGTCGCCCGGCGCGCCGCCGAAGGCGAAATGGTGGCCTTCGCTGTCCGGATCGTCCCCGGGCAGGTCGGTGACCGCCTCGGCCGCACCCTCGGCATCGCCTTCGGCCAGTTCCTCGGTCGCCGCGACGACGCCTTCGCCTTCGGCCTCGCCGCCCGTCTCTTCGGCGGCGGCTTCTTCATGCGCCTCGCCTGTCGCGTGCTCCTCCCCCTCGGCATGGGCCTCTTCGCCCTCGCCGTGGGCGGCCTCGGCCGCCGGGATCGAGAAGAACCGCGCGACGCGCTCGCTCTCGCCGAAGAAGGGGCCGTACCAGATCATGCCGGCGAAGATCGCGCCGAGCGCGAGGACGCCGAGCGGGGCGACCATCACCATCGGCGATTCATGGGCGTGTTCGTGCGTGTGCCGGTCGCCGCGCGGCTCGCCGAAGAAGGTCAGGAACATCAGCCGCCACGAGTAGAACGACGTGAACAGCGCCGCGATGACCAGCGCCCAGAAGGCGAACATGTTGCCGCCACCCCACGCGCTCTCGATCACGGCATCCTTGGACAGGAAGCCGGCGAAGCCGATGTGGGTGAGCGGGATGCCGACGCCGGTGATGGCCAGCGTGCCGATCAGCATGGCCCAGAACGTGTAGGGCATCTTGTGGCGCAGGCCGCCGTAGTTCCGCATGTCCTGCTCGTGGTGCATCCCGTGGATGACCGAGCCGGCGCCGAGGAACAGCATCGCCTTGAAGAAGGCGTGCGTGAACAGGTGGAACATCGCCACCGAGTAGACGCCCGAGCCGGCGGCGACGAACATGTAACCCAGCTGCGAGCAGGTGGAGTAGGCGATGACGCGCTTGATGTCGTTCTGCACCAGGCCGACCGTGGCGGCGAAGAACGCCGTGATCGCGCCGACATAGACGATCAGCATCTTGGCGTGGGGCGCAAACTCGATCAGCGGCGACATCCGGCAGACGAGGAACACGCCCGCGGTCACCATCGTGGCGGCGTGGATCAGCGCCGAGACCGGCGTCGGGCCCTCCATCGCGTCGGGCAGCCAGGTGTGCAGCGGCACCTGCGCCGACTTGCCCATCGCGCCGATGAAGAGGAGGACGGCGCACAGCTCGGCCGCGTTCCAATCGGTCCAGAGGAAGGAGACGGTGGTCTGCGCCAGCTCGGGCGAGGCGGCAAAGATCGTGTCCATGTCGATGGAGTCGACGAGGAAGAACAGGGCGAAGATGCCGAGCGCGAAGCCGAAGTCGCCGATGCGGTTCACCACGAAGGCCTTGATCGCGGCGGCGTTCGCGCTCGGCTTGCGGTAGTAGAAGCCGATCAGCAGATAGGACGCGACGCCGACCCCTTCCCAGCCGAAGAACATCTGCACGAGGTTGTCGGCCGTCACCAGCATCAGCATCGCGAAGGTGAAGAACGACAGGTAGGCGAAGAAGCGGGGGCGGTAGCTCTCGCCCTCGCGGAAGTTCTCGTCGTGGGCCATGTAGCCCATGGAATACAGGTGCACGAGCGCCGAGACGGTCGTCACCACGATCAGCATGATCGCCGTCAGCCGGTCGAGGCGGATCGCCCAGTAGGTGTCGAGAGAGCCGGACGAGATGTAGCGCAGGATCTCGATCTGCCGCGTCTCGCCGTCGAAGCCGAAGAAGACGATCCAGGACAGCAGGCACGCGAGGAACAGCAGGCCCGTCGCGACCCAGGTCGCCGCCTGCTCGCCGATCAGGCGCCACAGGAAGCCGCAGATCAGCGCGCCGATCAGGGGGGCGAAGAGGATGATCGTGGTCATTGGCGGATCAGCCCTTCATCACGTTGATGTCTTCGACGTCGATCGTCCCGCGGGTGCGGAAGAAGCAGACGAGGATGGCGAGGCCGATGGCGGCCTCGGCGGCGGCGACGGTCAGCACGAACAGGGTGAAGACCTGCCCGACCATGTCGCCGTGGAAGGACGAGAAGGCGACGAGGTTGATGTTCACGGCGAGCAGGATCAGCTCGATCGACATCAGCAGGATGATGACGTTCTTGCGGTTCAGGAACAGGCCGAAGATGCCGATGACGAAAAGCGCCGCCGCGACCGTCAGGTAATGTTCAAGTCCGATCATCCGTGTCGTCCCCCGGGCGCCGTTCCCGCGCCTCTTCAAACGTTCCGTCGTCGCCGTCAACCGCCGCCGGCGACATCGCCGAGGAAGTCGCAGGCGCAGGTGCCCATGCCGCCGCGTCCGCGGAACGTCTCGACCCCCAGCGTCTCCAGCGTGGCGGCCATCTGTTCCAGCGTGTAGGCCCTCTCGCTCTGCAGCATCGAGAAGAACGTGTCCCCGGCCACGTCGTTGTCGGCTTCGGCGATCACCCTCAGGTAGTCGCCCGTCGGGCAATGCTGCAGGACCACGCCCTCGCGCTCTCCGCTCGGGAAGGCCCACATGACGAACCCGTTCGTCACCGGCTCGACGAAGTCGGGCACGCGCGCCCCCGCAGGAGCGGCGTTCGCCGGATGCATGACGCCGCCGCCGTCGACGAAACAGGGCGGCAGCGGCTCCAGCGCGGCGGCGGGCGTGGCGAGGACGGCGAGGGAGAGCGTGGCGGTCCTCATGGATACCCCATCGCCTGGCACGCGCAGCGGCCGACGTCGCCCTGCCCCATCCGCGCCGTCGCGCCCAGCTCGGCGAGCCGCTCGCCGATCTGACGCATGGTGAAACCATCGTCCTCGAACATCAGCCGGGTGTATTCGCGGTCGACGGCGGGGATCGCGCCATCGGTCGCCATCACGACGAGATAGCCGTCGGACGGGCAATGGTGCAGCAATCGCAGCCAAGAGAGGCCGTCCTCGGTCCCGGCATCGACGAACCCGCCTTCGAAGGCGCGCAGGTGCAACCCCTCGACCTGGCCGCGCGGTTCGTAGAGCCGCCCTTGCAGATCGTCCCACAGGCAGATCTGCTGCTGCGCCGCCACCGGCTGGCCCGCGAGGGCGAGGAGGAGGAGGGCGGCGGCGCGCATCAGTCGAGGCCCGCCGCACGGCAGTCGCAGCGGCCGATGTCGCCCTGCCCCATCCGGGTGAAGCCGCCGAGCGCGCCCATCTCGTCCGCGATCTGGCGCATCGTGCAGGACTGCTCGGACGTCATCATGTCGTCGAACCGACCGAGGACGCGGTCCTCGCTCGATTCCGGCGTGATGACGATCAGGTACTGGTCGGTCGGGCAGTGGTGCAGGAACTGCATCGCCGCCCCGTCCGCATGGACGCTCGTCGCCACGAACCCGTTCGCGACCTGCTGGGGCCAGGCTTCGAGGACGTATGCCCCGGCCGGCGCCTCGCCGAAACTGTAGAAGCGCTGGCTTTCGGGATCGACCTCGCACGCCGGGGCGGGCGTCAGCGCCGCCACCGGGCCCGCGACGAGGGCAAGCGCGAAGGCGAGCGCCGCCTTCACAGCCCCTGCCCCGACTTGACGTCCCGCAGCTCCATCGCCGCCTTGGGGTCGCGCATCATCTGCGCGATCGGATCCTGCCGCTTGACGTCGGCGCGGTGGCGCAGGGTCAGGACGATGGCGCCGATCATCGCGACCAGCAGGATCAGGCCCGCCAGCTGGAACAGCAGGAAATACCGGTCGTACAGCAGCAGGCCGAGCGCGGTCGTGTTCTCGATCGCCGGATCGGCCGGCGCGGCCAGCTGCTCCTCGAAGCCCTCGGCGGTGCTCCAGACGCCGAACGCGAGGGCGAGCTGCATCAGGATGATGACGCCGATCAGCAGCGCCAGCGGCAGGTAGCGCGCCATCTCGGCCTTCAGCGCGGCGAAGTCGATGTCGAGCATCATCACCACGAACAGGAACAGCACCGCGACCGCGCCGACATAGACGATCATGAGCAGCATGGCGAGGAACTCGGCGCCCATGAGGATGAACAGGCCCGCCGAGGAGATGAAGGCGAGGATCAGCCACAGGACCGAGTGAACGGGGTTGCGCGCCAGTACGGTCATCAGACCGCCCAGCAGGACGGCGATCGCGAAGAGGTAGAAGACGACGGCGGCGACGGTCATTGGGACTTGTCCTCTTCCATGGCTTCGGTCGCGAGTTCCATCGACCTCGTCATCGCGGGCACGCCGCCGAACAGGCCGGCGAGCGCGATGGTCTCGGCGATCTCCTGCTTCGTCGCGCCGGCCTCGCGGGCGTGGCGCACGGTGAGGCGGATCTGCGCCTCGCCCTGCGCGCCGAGAATGGTGAGGCCGGTCAGGGTCAGCAGCAGCTTCGTTTTCGAATCAAGGCCTTCGGGGTTGAAGGTCTTGCCCATGAACGTCTCCATGACGTCCTTGGGCATGGTCGGCCACAGCGTCTCGAACCCCTTGGGGGTGAAGTGCTCCAGCGCCGGGTTCATCGCCCGGGCCCAGTCCTGGCCGGCCTTCATCATCGCGGCGAAGGGGTTCTGCGGTCCGTCGGTCATCGTGCTTCTCCCGTGACGGGCGGCAATTTCTGCGCAGAAATTGCCGGCAGAAACTGCGCAGTTTCTGCCGGCCGGCCGTGGGTGTCGCGCCCGCCGCTCATCGGTACGGCGCGTCCAGCTCGAGGTTGCGGGCAATCTCGGCCTCCCAGCGCTCGCCGTTGGCGAGGAGCTTCTCCTTGTCGTAGTACAGCTCTTCGCGCGTCTCGGTGGAGAACTCGAAGTTCGGCCCTTCGACGATGGCGTCTACCGGGCACGCCTCCTGGCAGAAGCCGCAGTAGATGCACTTCGTCATGTCGATGTCGTAGCGCGTGGTCCGGCGGCTGCCGTCCTCCCGCGGTTCGGCGTCGATGGTGATCGCCTGGGCAGGGCAGATCGCCTCGCACAGCTTGCAGGCGATGCAGCGTTCCTCGCCGTTAGGGTAGCGCCGCAGCGCGTGCTCGCCGCGGAAGCGGGGGCTCAGCGGCCCCTTCTCGTGCGGGTAGTTCAGCGTCGGCCGCGGCTTGACGAAGTATTTGAAGCCGAGCCGGAAGCCGGCGAAGATGTCCTGCAGCAGGAAGTACTTCGCGGCGCGGGTCCAGTCGATCTGGGTCATTCGGCGGCCTCCGCCTTGCTGGTCGGTCCGGCCGATCCGGCCGGCCGCGGGCCTTCGGCCCATGTCAGGATCATCTGCGCGAGGTCCCCCTCGCTCATCCGCAGCAGCTTGCCGCCCGAGGCGCGGGCGAACTGCGCCTCGGCCCCGAGGTGGCGGGCGAGGTCGAACAGCTCGCGCGCGGTGGCGTTGCGCAGCGCCTCGCGAAGCGGTGTGGTCTGGTCTGCCATCAGATCCCCCACGTCCAGCGGGCCCACAGGCCGCCCAGCACCTCGAACTTGGCGAGGAAGGCGACGATCACCACCCAGGCCAGCGACATCGGCAGGAACACCTTCCAGCCCAGGCGCATCAGCTGATCGTAGCGGAAGCGCGGCACGATCGCCTTCACCATCGCGAAGATGAAGAAGCAGAAGAGGATCTTGAGGATGAACCACAGCACGCCGTGCGGCAGGCCGGGGATCGGCGACAGCCAGCCGCCGAGGAACAGCAGCGAGACGAGCGCGCACATGAGCACCATCGCCACGTACTCGCCGATCATGAAGAGCAGGAACGGGGTCGAGGAATACTCGACCTGGTAGCCGGCCACGAGCTCGGATTCCGCCTCCGGCAGGTCGAAGGGCGGGCGGTTCGTCTCGGCCAGGGCCGAGATGAAGAACAGGAACAGCATCGGGAAGTGCGGCACCCAGTACCAGCCCAGAAGGCCGAGGCCGGTATCCTGCGCCAGCACGATGCGGGAGAGGTTCAGCGAACCAGTCGAGATGATGACGCCGACGATGATGAGGCCGATCGAGACCTCGTACGAGATCATCTGCGCGGCGGAGCGGAGCGAGCCGAGGAACGGATACTTCGAGTTAGACGCCCAGCCGCCCATGATCACGCCGTAGACCTCGAGCGAGGAGATGGCGAAGACGTAGAGGATGGCGACGTTGATGTCGGCGAGCACCCAGCCGTAGTCGAACGGGATCACCGCCCAGGCGATCACGGCGAGGACGAACGAGATCAGCGGCGCGAGGAAGAACACCGTGCGGTCGGCGCCGGCGGGGACGACGACCTCCTTCACGATGTACTTCAGGAAGTCCGCGAAGGATTGCAGCAGGCCGAAGGTGCCGACCACGTTCGGCCCACGCCGCAGCTGCACCGCGGCCCAGACCTTGCGGTCGGCGTAGAGCAGGAAAGCGAGCGCGACCAGAAGCGGCACCAGGATCAGCAGGCACTGCCCGAGGATCAGGAGCACGATTCCAAGCGGGTTTTCGGTGAAGAACTGAACCATGCCGTCCCCGTGATCCTTCTGTCAGACGCTCGGGATGCCGTTCAGGCCGCATTCGGCCACCGTCACCTCGGCGTCGATCGTGCGCAAGCCCTGGGGCAGCGCCGGCGAGATGGTGTAAACCGCATCCGCGCGCCAGATTCCAGCCCCGTCCTCGACCAAAGTTCGGACATGTCGGGCAAAGCCGTAGCCCCGTATCAGCGCGTACTGGGCTGCGGCGCAGCGGGCATACGCTTCGAGCGGGGCGGCATCCTCGATCCCGCGCATCGTCACGACGAAACTCACGAGGTCGCCCTCCAGCAGGCGCGTCTCGACCCCGTCATAGACGGGGCCGGACGGTGCGGCGGCGTCGTCGGCAGTCGTGCAGCCGGCCGCCATCACGACGGCGGCGATGACGAGCGGGCGCACTATTCCGCCGCGATCCGCACCTCGGCCCGGGCCTTGGCGTTCGCCGACAGCTCGGCCATCAGCGCGCTCGCCCGGGCGATCGGGTTGGAGAGGTAGAAGTCTCGGACCGGGCTGACGAAGTCGCCTGTCCCCATCTCGCCCGACGCCTCGACCTCGCGGACCTCGTTGTCGGCCAGCATGTCGATATCGGCGAGGTGCGGAACCTCCTTCACCAACGCCTGCCGCAGCTGGGCCATGCTGTCCCACGGCTGCTGCGCGCCGATCTCGGCCGACAGCGCCCGCAGGATCGCCCAGTTCTCCTTCGCCTCGCCCGGCGGGAAGGCGGCGCGGAGCGCCAGCTGGGGCCGCCCTTCGGTGTTCACGAAGAGGCCGTTCTCCTCGACGTAGGAAGCGGCGGGCAGGATCACGTCGGCGCGGTGCGCGCCACGGTCGCCGTGGCTGCCCTGGTAGATGACGAAGGCGCCGCCCGGCACGTCGATCTCGTCCGCGCCGAGGTTGTAGATCACGTCAGCCCCGTCCAGCGCGGCGGCGACGCCGCCCTCGGTCACCGCGCCCACGTCCATCGCGCCGACTCGCGACGCCGCGGTGTGCAGCACCAGCAGGCGCGAGCCCGAGGCGGCGCACATCTTCGCCACCTGCGCCAGCACCGCCGCGCCGTCGTCGCCCGACAGGGCGCCCTGCCCCACGACGATCAGCGGCGCCTGGTCCCTGACGAGGTCCGCGCTCTCCATCGCCATCGACAGGGCCGCGCGGTCGGTGCCCATGTGCTCGTAGTCGTAGGTCAGGTCCACGGCCTTGCCGATCAGGCCGACGTTGGCGCCGCGGATCCAGGCCTTGCGGATGCGGGCGTTCAGGACCGGCGCCTCGATCGCCGGGTTGGCGCCGACGATCAGGATGTTCCGGGCCGTATCGAGGTCCTCGATCGCCGCGTTGCCGACATAGCCGTAGCGGTTGCCAGCCGGCAGTTTGGCGCCGTCGGTGCGGCACTCGACCGCGCCGCCCTGCCCCTCGACGAGGTGCTTCAGCGCGAACGCCGCCTCGACCGGGGCGAGATCGCCGACGAGGCCGGCGACCTTGGTCGCGCCCTTGATCGCGGCGGCGGCCTTGTCCAGCGCCTCGGGCCAGGACGCGGGCCGCAGGCGGCCGTTCTCGCGGATGTAGGGCTTGTCGAGTCGCTGGCGGCGCAGGCCGTCCCAGACGAAGCGCGTCTTGTCGCTGATCCACTCCTCGTTCACGCCGTCATGGTTGCGCGGCAGGATGCGCATGACCTCGCGGCCCTTGGTGTCGACACGGATGTTCGACCCCAGCGCGTCCATGACGTCGATCGTCTCGGTCTTGGACAGCTCCCACGGGCGGGCGGTGAAGGCGTAGGGCTTGGACACCAGCGCGCCCACCGGGCACAGGTCGATGATGTTGCCCTGCAGGTTCGAATCGAGCGTCTCGTTCAGGTAGGCCGTGATCTCGGCATCCTCGCCGCGGCCGGTCTGGCCCATCTGGTCGATGCCCGCGACTTCGGTCGTGAAGCGGACGCAACGGGTGCAGCTGATGCAGCGCGTCATGTGAGTCTCGACCAGCGGGCCGAGGTTGAGGTCCTCGGTCGCGCGCTTCGGCTCGCGGTAGCGCGAGAAGTCGACGCCGTAGGCCATCGCCTGGTCCTGCAGGTCGCACTCGCCGCCCTGGTCGCAGATCGGGCAGTCCAGCGGGTGGTTGATGAGCAGGAACTCCATCACCCCCTCGCGGGCCTTCTTGACCATCGGCGAGTTCGTCTTGACGACGGGCGGCTGGCCCTCCGGCCCCGGGCGCAGGTCCTTGACCTGCATCGCGCACGAGGCGGCGGGCTTCGGCGGGCCGCCGACGACCTCGACCAGGCACATCCGGCAGTTGCCGGCGATGGAGAGGCGCTCGTGGTAGCAGAAGCGCGGGATCTCGATCCCTACCTGCTCGCAGGCCTGGATCAGGGTCATCGCGCCCGGCACCTCGACCTCGTGGCCGTCGATGATGATTTTCTTGAGATCGGACATGCGCCTGGCCCCTGTCGCTCTCGGCCCGGCGGTCGCCCGCCGGGCCCTTGTCGGGGCACGGTTTAGCGCAGCCCCCCGCCCGATGCCAGCGGGTCCGGGCCGATTACTGATCGGCCGGTTCGGCCTCCTCGGCACCGGCCGCGGCGTTGTCCGCGGCGGCGTCCGCGGGCGCCTCGGCCGCCGCGTCCTCGTCCTCCTGCGCCATGTCCGCCGGAGCACCGGCCTCCGTCATCGACCCCGGCGCGGGCTGCATCGCCGGCGCCTCGCCGCGGGGCCATGTCGCGTGGTGGAACACGTACTCCAGCGCGTGCGGCAGATTGTCCTGCCAGACCGCCCATTCGTGGTCGCCGTCGATCACCCGGTACTCCACCGCGTCGGGCTGATGCTCGCGCAGGGCCTGGTAGAGGACCGCCCCGTGGTAGGCGATGTCGAAGACGTCGTGGTCGCCGGACGTGATGAACATCGGCACGAGGAGATCCTGCGCCATGTAATCGTCGATGTAGGCGGTGTAGTTCAGCTCGGTCCACTTCTCGGGGTCGTAGTTGCCTTCGGCGTCGAGGTAGGCCGGATGGCGGTTGCCCGACGAGGTCTCGGGCGGCTGCGGCACGTAGCTCGCCGGGCTCATCGCCGCGGCGGCGGCGAACATGTCCGGATGCTCCAGCACGAAGTTCACGGTGCCGTAGCCGCCGGCCGAGAGGCCGCCGACGACGCGGCCCTCGCGCTCGGGGATCACGCGCCAGGTCGCCTCGATATGCGGGATCAGGTCCGCGAAGAACGCCGTCTCGGCCGCCTCGTTGTAGCCGTCGACCCACCAGGACAGGCTGCCGGGCATGATGACCACGGCGGGCGGGATGGTCCCGTCCTCGATCGCCTGGTCGATGATCGCCTTGGCGTTGCCGTTGCGCAGCCAGTCCATCTCGTTCCCGAACGAGCCGTGCAGCAGGTACATCGCGGGATACTCGAGGCCGCTGCCCTCGTACCCGTCGGGCAGATAGATGGTGTAGGCGTAGTCCCGGCCGAGCGTGTCCGATGAAAACGTGTAGCGCGCGACCTCGCCCGCCTCGGCGAGTGTCGTGGTGCCGCAGATCAGCGCGGCGGTCAGGGCCAGTCTCATGTCGGTCTCCTCCCTCGGGGCGGGTTGCCCCAGGGTCAGGAGGCCACGGATCGCGGCGTGCGACAACCTGCGCGGGAGGCGCGGGCACCGACCGGCGGCGCCCCGCCGGTCTACCGCGACAGCAGGCGCCCGACCTGGGTGTCCTGCGCCATCTGCGCCTCGCCGACCGCGCAGTAGGTGGCGATGTCCTCGCGCACCCCGCCCAGCTGCGCGAACCGCTGCCAGGCGAGCGCCTCCATCCGGTCCTTCTCAGCGTCGCTGCGGACGTAGGCGTTGATCTCGTCGCGACTGTAGCCGAGCGCGCGCGCCTCGGCCTCGAGCGACCACAGGAACGCGATGCCCTGGGTGATCCGGGCGTTCAGCGACGGGCACTTGTCGCCGATCTCGTAGGCCATCGCGGCGGCGATCAGCCCCTCGGTGATGACAGGCTCGTTGCGCAGGTCGCTGCGCGCGGCGGTCCCGCCCGCGACCACGGCGACGCCGAGGATGACGGCGAAGGCCCGGGTGACGATACTGAAGGGCATGGGGCGGCTCCTCTCGTTTTTGCGGCGCCCGGCCCTGCCTCTGGGTCCGTTCCGGCGCTCATTGCCCCGATTGGTGCTCACGATGTCCTCGCTAGGCAATAGCACGATGCCGTGAGGGGATGATCGCGCGGATCGGCGCCGTGCGGCCAGTCGGGCATTCCGGACCCCGCCCGCGGGGGAACGCGCGCGGGTGCCGCGCATTGAGCGGGCAGACCGCATACGGAGGCCCCGATGACGCCACGCCTGCCCCTTCTTCTCGCCCTCGGTGCGCTTGGCCTTCTCGCCGCGCGGGCCCTCCGGGCGCGCCCTGCCCCACCACTCCGCCTGCCCGCTCCGGCGGGCGGCGCGGCGCTGTCTCCGCGGGGCCTGCAGCAGACCGGCACCGCCGACGCCCGGACCGTCCGGTCCGCCGGGCGGGGAGCGATGCGCGACCCGCCGCGGCGCTGGGATCCGGTCGACGAAACCGGGGACGAGAGCTTTCCCGCCTCGGATCCGCCGGCCAGCTACTGACGCCGGGTCGTCGCTCGCGGCCTCAACCGAAGGTCCAGCACGAAGACGGCGTGCGAAAGAACAGGTCGAGAAGCTGTCCGTAGCGCGGGTCCTGATAGCCGATCGCGGTCCAGGTCGCCGCTCCGCCCGAGCCGATCTCCGCCACGAACGGCGCGTCCGAGACGAGGTCGGGCAGCCGGCCGGCCGCCGTTCCGGGGCCGAGGATGGCGACGAGGCGGGCGTAGAGACCGGGCACCGTCACGTCGATGTCCCGGTCGCTCCCCTCGCCCGTCAGCGGACTGCGGGTCGAGAAGGTACAGTCGAGCCGGTCGTCCGGCGTGACGGTGAAGGCGGTCGCCTGACCCATGGCGGCCCCGTCGTCGATACCGCCGCGCACGAACACGTAGTCCGCCGCCGGCGCCGGACCGGCCGGCGGCGCCGCTTCGGTGCAGCCGGCCAGCAGGATCACGGCAACGATCGTCGGACGTCTCATTCCGCAGCCTCCATCAGATGCCCCTCGGCCCGCAGCCAGGCCCAGCCGAACGCCTCGGCCCCCTCTCCGTCGCGGCAGAGGCGGGCGTAGCGATCCGCCGCCTCGTCCGGCGTCGGGCGATGCCCCTCGGGCACGAACCACATCACCACACGGGGCGCCGTCTCGGCGACGAACCATTCGTGACCCCGCACGTAGAAAGCGCGGTGCAGGGTCCGGAAGACGAAATGGTGAAGCGCCGGCGCGTCGGTCCAGACCGACAGGGTCGAGGCGAGCCGCGGGTCGGGTCCCAGAGCGCTGGCCGGATCGGTCTGCGCCCGCTCCATCGCCGCGTCGTCCAGCCGCCAGACGAAGCCGGGCGTCCGCTGCGCGATCAGGTTCACCTGCGCCAGCGCGTTCACGAAGGGCGCGACCCTGGGATCGTCCCAGTCGTGGAGCAGGATGCCGCGGTTGAACTCGGCGAGGGGCATCGGCTCAGGACATCGAACTGCAGGTGAAGGTCAGGAGCAGGACCGGCCCGTCGGTCTCCTGCGTCAGTCGGTGCGGCCCTTCCGCCGGACAGGTCGCGACCTGACGCGCGGCATCCGCCGCGTCCCCGTCCGTCCAGTCGGTGCCGTCGAGTCTGCGGACCGTGACCGTCACCGGCGTCACGGTGAGGAAGGCGAACACCTCCAGCCCGCCCTCGTGAAAGACCGTACCCGTCTCCTCGGGTACGCCCTCGACCCGGTCGGCGCTCACGCGGGTGTCGGCCTCGGCGAGGGCGGCGGCGGGCAGGAGCAGAAGAACGAGCGATGCAAGGCGCATGGGGCGCATCCCCTCGGAAACAACGTTCGGTCAATACGGAGAGTGTGCCAGAGCAGGAACCGCCGGTCTACGGGGGCGTCGGGCGATGGCCGCTCTCGCGACGGGCGGTGCGATCCGTCAGCCCGGGGCGGGTCTTGCCGCCACGAGCATCCCCGTCCCGGGCTTGACCCGGGACCTCGCGCAATCCCCGCGCGGGGCTCCGGCTCAGGGCCGGGGCGGGTCCGCCGCGGTCGACGGGAAGCCCTCCCCGGGCTCAACCCGGGACGTCGTGCATTTCGCGCGCGAGGCCCCGGCTCAAGGCCGGGGCGGGTGTTGCCGGTGGGCGCCGCAGTTCCCCCGGAAAGCCCCTCCCGGGCTCGACCCGGGACCTCGCGCAATACCCGCGCTCGGCATGCGGCCCAGGGCCGGGGCGGGATCATCGGTGGGCCGGGGGGTCTGCCGGACGGCTGCAGGGCAGCCCCCGGCGCGATCGTCACTCCGCCGCGATGGCGGCGCCGCGGCCGCGGATGCGGTCCTCGATCTCCTCGCGGAAGTTCCGGATCAGGCCCTGGATCGGCCAGGCGGCCGCGTCGCCGAGGGCGCAGATCGTGTGGCCCTCGACCTGCTTGGTGACGTCGAACAGCATGTCGATCTCCTCGACCGACGCCTCGCCCTTCACCAGCCGCTCCATCACCCGCATCATCCAGCCGGTGCCTTCCCGGCAGGGCGTGCACTGGCCGCAGCTCTCGTGCTTGTAGAACTTCGACAGGCGCCAGATCGCCTTGATGATGTCGGTGCTGCGATCCATCACGATCACCGCCGCGGTGCCGAGGCCGGAGCCCAGCTCGCCGCGGAGGTAGTCGAAGTCCATGATCGCGTCCTTCATCTTCTCGCCGCGGACGCACGGCACGGACGACCCGCCCGGGATCACGGCGAGAAGGTTGTCCCAGCCGCCTCGGATGCCGCCGCAATGTTTCTCGATCAGCTCCTCGAAGCTGATCGACATCGCCTCTTCCACCACGCACGGGTTGTTCACGTGGCCCGAGATGGCGAACAGCTTGGTCCCGGCGTTGTTCTGGCGGCCGAAGCCGGCGAACCAGGACGCGCCGCGGCGCAGGATCGTCGGCACGACGGCGATGGATTCCACGTTGTTCACCGTGGTCGGGCAGCCGTAGAGGCCGGCGCCCGCCGGGAACGGCGGTTTCATCCGCGGCATGCCCTTCTTGCCCTCGAGGCTTTCCAGCAATGCGGTCTCCTCGCCGCAGATGTAGGCGCCGGCGCCATGCGTCAGGTAGAGGTCGAAATCGTAGCCCGAACCGCAGGCGTTGGGGCCGATCAGGCCGGCGTCGTACGCCTCGTCGATGGCGCGCTGCAGCGCCTCGCGCTCGCGGATGTATTCGCCGCGGATGTAGATGTAGGCGGCATGCGCACCCATCGCGAAGGAGGCGATGAGGCAGCCCTCGACCAGCGTGTGCGGGTCGTGGCGCATGATCTCGCGGTCCTTGCAGGTCCCGGGCTCGGATTCGTCGGCGTTCACGACGAGGTAGGACGGGCGGCCGTCGCTCTCCTTCGGCATGAAGGACCACTTGAGGCCGGTCGGAAAGCCGGCGCCGCCGCGGCCGCGCAGGCCCGACGCCTTCATCTCGTTCACGATCCAGTCGCGGCCCTTGCCCAGGATGTCCTTGGTGCCGTCCCAGTGGCCGCGCTGCTTCGCGCCGTCCAGCGTCCGGTCGTGCATCCCGTAGACGTTGGTGAAGATCCGGTCCCTGTCGTCCAGCATCGGCCCGCTACCTTTCGTCGTCCTGCCGTTCACGCCATGCCTGATACGTCATCCAGAGTGCAAGGCCAAACCCCGCCAGAGCGATCAGATCGAGGAGAGCGCGGACGCGGTTGCTCAGCCCCCACGCGCCGCCGAACCAGGTGGCGGCGATCCAGAACAGGCCCGTCCCGGCGAGGACGAGCGCGGCGCGCCGGCCCGCCCGGCCCGATCCCTCCGCCATGCGCTGTCAGTCCCCGCCGGCATTGCGCGAGAACTCGGTCTCGCCGCCGGAGGCGAGGACCTTCGCCTGCGCGACCCAGTCGTCGCGGCTGACCCGGCCGCGGAAGCCCTCGAGGTGGGTGTCGACCCAGGACACCTCCCGCTCGGACCACGAGGCGATCTGGTCGAAGTGGAACACGCCGAGACGGTGCAGCATCGATTCCAGCTTGGGCCCGACGCCGCGGATCAGCTTGAGGTCGTCCGGCCCGCCCTCGCGCGGCCCCTCGAGGAGCTGCGGCCTGTCCTCGTCCGACACGACCGAGTCGGGGGGCATCGGGGCGTCGCTCTCCTCCTCCACGCTCGGCTCCGACTCGGCGCCGCCGCCGGGCTGGTATTTCCACTCGCCGCGACCTTCCTCCAGTTCCGCCTGTCCCTTGAGGTGGGCGGAGGGCTGGACCGCCCCGTAGCCGCCGGGGCGGTCGGTGGCGTTGCGCTGCGCACCTTCGTCGGCGCCCGGCTTCGGCGCGTCGGCGGGCGTGGGATCCCCGACGCGGGAGGACCGCTCCTCCACCGCGGGGCTCTCGGCGGTGACGCCGGCCTCGGGGCTGGTGACGGTGTCGCCCGCGATGGGGCGCGTCGGTTCGTCGGCGCCGGTGGTCACGCCCGCGGCGCCGGGCGCGGGCACGGCGACGCCGGCAGGGGCGGCGGTGCCGACGGGGGCGGCGCTGCCCGCGCTCATCGCGCCCGGCGCCGGGTCGGCGGAGGCGCCGATGCGGGCGCTCTCGTTCGTCGCCGGGGCGGCGGGACGGGACGTGCCCTCGGCCCCGCGACAGGTGAACCAGTAGAGGATGAAGCCGAGGGCGCCGCCCGCGAGCACGCCCCAGATCAGAGCGCCGAAGAAGCCGAGGCCCCCCAGCATGAGAAGGATCAGAAGGACGACGCCCCCGATCGCGCCGATGGCGCCGCAGCGCTGGGTGCAAGTCAGTCCGGCCATGGGTCAGTCTCTCCCTGTCAGGACGGGCATGAACGCCCGGGCACGCCGCGTCACGCGCGGCCTGTCCCTCAACCTAGGCCGATCGTACCGGTGCGGCCAGACGAGCGTGCGGTTGCACGTCGCTGACGGAGCCGCCGCCTCAGTCCGCCTGCAGCGACGTCGCCTGCTCGACCCAGCCCTCGCGCTCGATCCGGCCGCGGAAGCTGAGGCGGCTGTCCACCCACGCGATCTCGGCCGGGCCCCACGAGGCGATCTGCGAGAAGTGCCAGAAGCCCGTCTCGTTCAGCATGGCCTCGATCCTGGGCCCGATGCCCGAGATGCGCTTGAGGTCGTCGGCCTTGCCGTCGCGCGGGCCCTCCAGCCGTTCGGGCTCGGTTCCCTTGGTCGCGCCGTCGTCGCGGCCGGTCGCGGCGCCCATCTCGGCCGCCTTGTCACCGACCGGGTCGGTCTTGGACCGCGGCTTGGCGCGGCTGGCGGCCTCGGCCTCCTGCTCGGTCACGCCGGTGGCATCGGCGGGCTGGCCCTTGGACGGGCGCGGGCCGGGATGGCTCTGCTCGATGCGCTCCTCCTCGGCCGGGGACGGAACGGACTCGTCGGCACCTCCGTCGCGCAGCCACGGCGCGACCAGCGGCACCTCGGTGCCGTCGATCCGCCTGATCGTGTCACCGATCTCGGTGGCGAGCGCGGCCGAGGCGTTGCGTTCGTTGCGGCCCTCTTCCCACTCCTTCAGCGAGGTGAGGCCCGACTTCGGCTCGGAGGCATAGCGGCCATTCTGCGGCCCCGGCACCGGCACCTCGCCGGCGGCGAGCCGGTCGAGGAGGTCGGCAAGGCTCTCGGCCGTCAGATCCTCGTAATAGTCCTTGCCGATCTGCACCATCGGCGCGTTGGCGCAGGCGCCGAGGCACTCCACCTCTTCCCAGCTGAAGCGGCCGTCGGCGGACAGGGCGTGCGCTTTCGGCGCGATCTTGTCCTTGCAGACGCCGATCAGGTCCTCGGCGCCGCAGATCATGCAGCTGAGCGTGCCGCAGACCTGGACGTGGGCGACGCTGCCGACGGGCTGCAGCTGGAACATGAAGTAGAAGGTCGCGACCTCGAGGGCGCGGATGTAGGCCATGCCCAGCATGTCGGCGACATGCTCGATCGCGGGACGGCTGAGCCAGCCCTCCTGCTCCTGCGCGCGCCACAGCAGCGGGATGATCGCGCTGGCCTGCCGCCCCTCGGGGTACTTCTTGATCTGCGCCTCGGCCCAGCGCCGGTTGGCGTCGGTGAAGGCGAAGCTATCGGGCTGTTCGGAATGGAGGCGGCGCAGCATCAGGTCAAAGTCCGGTGACGAGGGCGCCCGCGGTGAGGGCGCCGAAGATGAGGGCCGGCACGAAACCGGCCGGAGTGATCAGGGCGGCGAGGGCAGCGGCGACCACGTCGAGGGGCGTCGCCGCGCTCACACGCAGCGCTCGGTCAGGACGCGGATCGCACCGTCGCCCGCCACCTCGAGCCGGCCGGCGTCGTCGAGCGTCGGCACGATGGTCGTCAGCTGCTCCTGCGTGAGGTTCGCGGCCAGCAGAACGGACGAGACGTTGGTGGCATCCAGGACGCAGCCCTGGTTCTCGATCGCCGCGATCAGGCGGACTTCCGGCGGCGGCTCGGGCGGGGGCGGCGCGGGCGGCGCCGTCAGGCCCATGTCGTCGAACCGGGCAGGGCTGGCGCAGGCCGCGAGGAGCGACATCAGGGCCAGGCCGGACAGGATGGGTCGGGACGACATCATCGGGCTCTCCGTCTCGCGAATGCGCCCCCCTTTTGCGGCGACGGCCCCGGAAGGTCAACGGCCCCCGGGGCGGAACCCGGGGGCCGCTGGTGTCGCAGGCGCGGAGGTCAGCCGCAGGGGCCGGCGGTCACGCGGATCGTGCTGGCGTCGACCACGACGAGGTCGGCGGCGAGCGCCTCCTCGATCGCCTGGATCGTCGGGCGGTCGAAGCCGGTCGCCTCCTCGATGGCGAGGCTGGTCTCGGCGGTCAGGACGCAGCCCTGCTCGGCCGCGGCGGCGAGGTAGGCGTCGATGTCGTCCTGGCTCTGCGCCAGCGCGGGCGCCGCGAGGACCAGGGCGAACGGAAGGACGAAACGGTGCATGATGGCTCCTGAAGGGTCAGCCGGCGCAGGGCCCGGCAACCACGCGCAGCGTGTTGTCCGCGCCTTGGGCGAGGCCGTTGGCGCGGGCGATGGCGAGCATGAGCTGCTCGAGCTGCTGGTCGGTCATGCCGCTCTGCTGCTGGATGACGGCACCGTTCTCGGCGGTGATGACGCAGCCGTTCTGCGCGACGATGGCGAGGAAGCGGTCGAGATCGTCCTGGGTCTGCGCCGCCGCCGGCACGGTCAGCGCCGCGGCGAAGGGAAGGGAAAGCACGAGGCCTTTCATGTCGGAAACCTCCGTTGGGGATGCTCCCTGCATGACGCCCCTGCCCCCGCCCCGCAAGCCCCGCCCGCGCGACCCGGCGGCATCCGGCCGCAGGCGGGCATCACGATGCGGTGTCGCGGGAGATCCTGTCCGCCGGCGCGCCCGACTCCCGGCCCGCGTCCGAGGCGTGTTAGCGGCGCGAAGGCCGGCCTCGTCCCGGCCGCCCTTCGGCCACCGGGCGGCGGCACGGACGACCCGCGGGACGGAATCTTCGGGCGGACGACGCGGCGCCACCTCGTCCGCCCGCCCGCGACGCAGCGGACGGCGAGGGGCGGCGTCCTGCTACCGGTCGACCTCGCCGAACACGATGTCGAGCGTGCCGATGATCGCGGCCACGTCCGCCAGCTGGTGCCCGCTCGCCACGTGGTCCATCGCCTGCAGGTGCAGGAAGCCGGGCGCCCGCAGCTTCGCCCGGTAGGGCTTGTTGGTGCCGTCGGCGACGAGGTAGACGCCGAACTCGCCCTTGGGCGCCTCGACCGCGGCGTAGACCTCGCCCTCGGGCACGTGGAAGCCCTCGGTATAGAGCTTGAAGTGGTGGATGAGGGCCTCCATCGAGGTCTTCATCTGGCCGCGGGACGGCGGCGTGACCTTGCCCCGGGCCAGCACCTCGCCCGGCTCGTTCCGCAGCTTCTCGCAGGCCTGGCGGATGATGCGGACCGACTGGCGCATCTCCTCCATCCGGACGAGGAAGCGGTCGTAGCAGTCGCCGTTCTTGCCGACGGGGATCTGGAAGTCGAACTCGTCGTAGCACTCGTAGGGCTGCGAGCGGCGCAGGTCCCAGGCGAGGCCGGAGCCGCGCACCATCACGCCGGAGAAGCCCCAGTCGTTGATCTCCTGCTCGGTGACGATGCCGATATCGACGTTGCGCTGCTTGAAGATCCGGTTCTCGGACAGCAGGCCGTCGAGATCGTCGAGAACTTCGGGAAACACCTGCGCCCAGGCGTCGATATCCTCGATCAGCTGCGGCGGCAGGTCCTGGTGGACGCCGCCGGGGCGGAAATAGGCGGCGTGCAGCCGCGCCCCGCAGGCCCGCTCGTAGAAGATCATCAGCTTCTCGCGCTCCTCGAAGCCCCAGAGCGGCGGGGTGAGCGCGCCGACGTCCATCGCCTGCGTGGTGACGTTGAGAAGGTGGTTCAGGATACGCCCGATCTCGGAATAGAGCACCCGGATCAGGCTGGCCCGGCGCGGCACCGGCGTCTTCGTCAGCTTCTCGATGGCGAGGCACCAGGCATGTTCCTGGTTCATCGGCGCCACGTAGTCGAGGCGGTCGAAGTACGGCAGGTTCTGCAGGTAGGTGCGGCTCTCCATCAGCTTCTCGGTGCCGCGGTGGAGAAGGCCGATATGCGGGTCGCACCGCTCCACGATCTCGCCGTCGAGTTCCAGCACCAGCCGCAGCACCCCGTGCGCCGCAGGGTGCTGCGGGCCGAAGTTGATGTTGAAGTTCCTGATCTGCTGCTCGTCGGTCCGCGCATCCTCGAACCCGCGGGCGTTCGCGTTCGATCCGTCCATCATCCTACTGCCTCCAGGTTCGCATCCCACTGCGGGGGAAGCCGGCCCATCCGGGCGCGGGCGAAATCGTATTGCGGGGCCAGCAGGCGCGCCGCGCGCGCCCTCTGGTCGTCGGTCATCCTCAGCGGCGCGCCTTCATGCACCCGCCTGTCGTAGCGGCCCTCTGCCGGCGCGATGCCGAGAAAGGCGCAGATCGCCGCCACGCTCTGCGGCGTGAACAGCGTCTCGTAGAAGCCGGTCCAGAGCGCGTCCCGCGGCACGGCCCGGTCGAGGCGGGTGAGGCAGTCGGCGTAGTCGCCCCGCCGGGTGACGTCGGGCTGCTGCCCCCGCTCCACCCGGTCGAAGATGCGCGCCGCCGCCGTCTCCATCTCGCCGCCATCCTTCTTCACCGCCCGGGCGGCCAGCATCCGCACGTGGCTCCACAGGCGGGAGACGGGATCGCGCATCAGGTAGACGAACCGCGTGACGGGGGCGAGTCGCGCCATCTGGCCAAGCCGCTCCTCCGGCAGGAGGGCGTAGGCCGGCGTCACGTCGGCGATCACTGACCGGTCCCGGCGCCCCTCGGTCAGGTAGCGCAGGTACCCGTCCGTATCGCCCGCCGCCAGCACCTGCGCGTAGGCCTCGACGTCGGTCAGCTGCCGCCGCAGGCGCGGCGCCTCTGGGGCGGCGGCGCCCACCTCGTCAAGCCTGCGCGACAGGCTGCGGGCGCGTCGGCGCTGCTGAGTCAACTGGAAGTCGCCCCCCTTCTCCAGCGCGTCGAAGAAGTGCAGCTCCTTGATGCTGCGCAGATGGCACTCGGGGTGCTGGGCCAGGAACCGGTAGAGCCAGGAGGTCCCGGCCTTGGTCGCGCCCACGCCGAAGACCAGCGTCGGCGCGGGGGAAGGACCCGCCCCGCTCACGCTCAGCTCTTCGTGCCGTCGGCCGCGACCTTGTCGTCGCCGGGCAGGATGTAATCCGCGCCTTCCCACGGGCTCATGAAGTCGAACTGGCGGTATTCCTGCACCAGGTTCACCGGCTCGTACACCACGCGCTTCTCGACCTCGTCGTAGCGGACCTCGGTGTAGCCCGTCGTCGGGAAGTCCTTGCGCAGCGGGTGGCCGCGGAAGCCGTAGTCGGTCAGCAGGCGCCGCAGGTCGGGGTGGCCCGAGAACAGGATCCCGAACATGTCGAAGATCTCGCGCTCGAACCAGTTCGCGCCCGGGTGCTGCTCGATGATCGAGGGGACCATCTCCTCTTCGCGGATCGCGACCTTCAGGCGGATCCGGTGGTTCCGGTACATCGACAGGAAATGGTAGACGACGTCGAACCGCTTGGCCCGGCCGGGATAGTCCACCGCGGTGATGTCGACGAGGGTCGTGAAGCGGGCGGTCGAGTCGTTCTTGAGGAACTCGACGAAGCCGACGATCGAGGACAGCGAGACGTTCACCGTCAGCTCGTCCATCACGACGTCCCAGGACAGGACGCAGTCGGGGCGCTTCAGCTCGAGATGCTGGCCGAGCTCGGTGAGGCTGGCGGTCTGGGGCATGTGCCGTCTCCTCAGCGGACAATGGTGCCGGTGCGGCGGATCTTCCGCTGCAGCTGCAGGATGCCGTAGAGCAGCGCCTCGGCGGTGGGCGGGCAGCCGGGGACGTAGATGTCGACCGGCACGATCCGGTCGGCGCCGCGGACCACGGAATAGCTGTAATGGTAGTAGCCGCCGCCGTTGGCGCAGCTGCCCATCGAGATCACGTAGCGCGGCTCGGGCATCTGGTCGTAGACCTTGCGCAGCGCGGGCGCCATCTTGTTGGTCAGCGTACCCGCGATGATCATCAGGTCGGACTGGCGCGGCGAGGCGCGCGGCGCGGTGCCGAACCGTTCGAGGTCGTAGCGCGGCATCGAGGTGTGCATCATCTCGACCGCGCAGCAGGCCAGACCGAACGTCATCCAGTGGAGCGAGCCGGTGCGCGCCCAGTTGATGATGTCCTCGGTCGAGGTCAGCAGGAAGCCCTTGTCCTGCAGCTGGCGGTTCAGCTCCTGCGTGGCGACCTCGTTGTCGGGGCCGAGCGTGACGGCGCCGTAGGGCGCGGCCTGAGCGGAGACGCCGGACTTCACCCGCGGCTCCTGGTAGCCCTCGCCCTGCACCTGGGTCACGAGCGGCTTCTCGTCGGTGTCTGACATGGGACGCGGCTCCTGCCTGTGGCTCGGGCTTCGACCTAATCCCATAGCGCGGAAGGGTCAACGCGGGCGGAGGTCGCAGTCACGTGCGCCAGAGCCGGACCGGGCTGCCCTTTTCGCGCGCGATCGTGCCCCGCGCCTCGTGGTCCAGCTGCACGGCCTTGAGCCACCAGCCGGCCTTCTCGCCACCGGGGAAGAGGTCCGGGTGGAGGCGCGGCAGGAGGGCGGCCTTCGCCTCGGCTACCGTCAGCCCGGGCGGGGCGTCCGGCAGCACCGCCATCAGCGCCGCGTCCATCGCCTCGAACCGGGCGCGGCCGACGCGCCACGGCGTGCCGTTCCGGGTCAGCACCTCGATCGTCTCGTCAGGCATCGGTCGCCTTCCCGTGTCCGTGTCCCTTGCTACGATGCGCGCAGTAGCGGCGGCGAAGCGCCCCAAGCGGCCTCTCGGGCATGCCGTCAGACATCCCTCAGTTCTCTCCGCCCCGCCGCCATCTTCGGTGCGCGGAAGCCCATCCGCACCCAGGCCGCAATCAGCCGCAGCATGAAGGCCGCCCCGTGGCCCCGCGCCGTCGGGACGCCGTCGTCCGGCACCGGGGCGGGATGATCCTTCGCCATCGTCCGTTCCGTCACTGCGGGCCGCGCGCCATCCGGCCAGAGGCCCGCGTTCAGGTCGATCCAGTGCCCCTTCTCGAACTCCAGGAACACGAAGCTGTTGCAGCAGGTGGCGACGACACGCCGGGTGGCGCTGTCCGGCGTCAGCCGAAACTGCGCCAGCCGCTCCTCGCCGCGCGTGACCCGGAACCGGTCCTTTCGCATCATCACGTGGGGCGTACCGCCCGACGCGCTGCGGACGGCCGGGGCACCGGGCCGCGATTCGATCCGCTCGGCGGCCGTCCGGCAGCTGGTGCAGAGACACTCGACCACCATGATCGGTGCAGCCTCCACGACTATCGATACCGTGCCGCAGGCGCAGGCCAGCTCTGTCGTCCTCATTCGCCGGCGGCCTCCTTCATGGCATTAGACTGGACTCGTCGGTCCACTTCTGGATCAGACTGGACGGTCCAGTTTGATTGTCAAGAGCAGATGTGCCATCACTCGGCCATGACCTCCCCTGCCCCGCGCCCCTCCCGCAAACGCGCCGCGATCCTCGCTGCGGCGGAGGCGGCGTTCATGGAGGCCGGATTCACCGAGGCGGGCATGGACGGGATCGCGGCCCGGGCGGGGGCCTCGAAGCAGACGGTCTATGCCCACTTCGGCAGCAAGGAGGCGCTGTTCGTCGCAGTCGCGGACGCGATGATCGCCCGTGCCGTCGCCGCGCAGGCGCAGGCCGCGCCGGACCCCGGCCCCGGCGAGCTGCCGGCGACGTTCCTCCTCGCCCACGCGATGCAGCAGCTTCAGACGGCCCGCGATCCCCGCCTGATGCGCCTGCGCCGCCTCGCCACGGCCGAGACGGAGCGTTTTCCCGCGCTCGGCCGCGCGGTCCTGTCGGCCGGGGCCGGCAGCTCCATCGCGCGGCTGGAGCGGGCGTTCGCGATGTGGGCGGCATCGGGGCACCTCTCCGCCCCGGACCCGGCCCGCGCGGCACGGCTGTTCAACTGGATGCTGATGGGTGGCCCGACCAGCGAGGCGATGCTGCTGGGCCGGGCGGAGAGCGTGGCGGCGGACGAGGATGCCCGGGCCCACGCGCAGGAATGCGTGCGGGTGTTCCTGGCCGCCTACGGTCCTAGCGCAGAACCGGCACCGGCCCCTGCCCCTGCCGATCGCTCCTGAGCTCGCCCATCGCCTGGCGGATCACGGTCGCCGACCCCTGCAGCGCGAGGCCAGCCATGATCGCGGCCACCGCGAGGTCGGGCCAGCCGGCGCCGGTGCCGAACACGCCCGCCGCCGCCGCGAGGACGGCACAGTTCGCCGCCACGTCGTTGCGCGAGCAGATCCAGACAGAGCGCATGTTCGCGTCACCCGACCGCCAGGCGTAAAGCAGCGCAAGGCAGGCGGCGTTTGCCGCGAGCGCGACGAGGCCGACGCCCCCCATCGTCGCCCAGCCCGGCACCGTACCGGTCAGCGAATTCCACACGACCGTGCCGACGACCCACAGGCCGAAGAGCCCCATCGAGACGCCCTTGACCAGCGCCGCCCGCGCCCGGAAGCGCAGCGCGGCGCCGAGCACCGCCAGGCTGATCCCGTAATTCGCGGCGTCGGCGAAGAAATCGAGCGCGTCGGCCTGCAGCGCGGCGGACCCGGCGGCGAGGCCGGCCGCAAGCTCCACCGCGAACATCGCGGCGTTGATCGCCAGCACGGTCCACAGGACGGTGCGGTACCGCCCTTCGGCCGGGGCGGCGGTGGACGCGCAGGCATCGTCGGAACAGCAGGCCATGCCGGCCCTCCGGGTCAGCGGCGGATCACTCCCAGTCGAGCGCGCCCTTCTTCCACTCGTAGGCGAAGCCGATGGTGAGAACCGCGAGGAAGACCATCATCGACCAGAAGGCCAGCATGGACCCGGCGCCGAAGGCCACGGCCCACGGGAACAGGAATGCGACCTCGAGGTCGAAGATGATGAACAGGATGGAGACGAGGTAGAACCGCACGTCGAACTTCATCCGCGCATCGTCGAAGGCGTTGAAGCCGCATTCGTAGGCCGACACCTTCTCGGGGTCGGGGCGGCGCACGGCGAGGACGACGGCGGCCAGGATCAGGATCAGCCCCAGCGCGACGGCGAGGCCGAGGAAGATGAGGATCGGCAGGTATTCCGCCACCAGAAGGTTCATCGCCGGCCCTTTCCGCGTCGATTCGGAGCGCAGACTTACTCCCCGCCCCCGGCAGGGTCAACGCCGCCGGCCTCCCCCCCGACCCCGCGCCGCGGTGCGGAACGCGGGCCGGCTGGCGGGCGTTGAGGCCGCGACCCCGAACGGCAGCCGAAAGAGGCCAGAGATGCACGACAAGATCACCGAAGAGACCTTCTGGAAACACCTCGAGGACGTGCGCGAGGGCATGCTCGCCGTCGGCCCCAGCAACGCGGTGCCGATGACGCATTATGCCGACCCCGAGACGCGGGCGCTCTACTTCATCACCGCCCGTGGGACCGACACCGGGCAGGCCGCCATGCAGCCCTCCGAAGCGGTGTTCATCGTCGCCTCGCACAAGCAGAACATGTGGGCGCGCATTCACGGCCGCGCCGTGTCGGTGCGCGACCCCGCCAAGCTGGACGAGTACTGGAACCGGTTCGCCGGTGCCTGGTTCGACGGGAAGGACGACCCCAACGTGGAGTTGATCCGCATGGACCTGACCGAGGCCGAGGTCTGGCTGACGGACGGTAACGCCAAGTTCCTGTACGAGATGGCCAAGGCGAACGTCTCGGGCGCCAAGCCCGACGTCGGCGCGCACGACCACCTGCGCTTCGCCGCCTGACGCGTTTTGTTGACGAGTTCCGGCCGTGCGCCTTCGGGTGCACGGCTCTTTATGTGCGGGCCCCGACGCCAGCACCGGCCTGCCACACCGCCGACGTCTCGGCCCGGACGATCCGGGCGATCAGCGCGACATCGTCCGGCGTGAAGGTCAGCGGCAGGCGCATGTCGATCAGCCCGGCGAGGACCCGGTCGGTGCGCGGCAGCGACGGCACCGGCGCGTAGCGCCACGAATCGTAGCGCGACGTGAAGGCGCGCGGCTCGGGGTCGCCGAACCATTTCAGCTCCACCCCCCGCGCGGCGCAGCGGGCCAGCATCTCGCGCACGGCCGCTTCGGGCCAGTCCGGCAGCCGCCACTGGATCGAGGAGCCGACGAACGCCTCCGCCCCCGGCCGCGGAACTAGGGACAGGGCGGGGGTGTCCGCAAGACCGGCCTCCATCGTGCGGTAGAGGGCGTTCCAGCGATCCACGCGATCGTCCAGCGTGCGCAACTGCGGTCGCAGGATCGCGGCGCGCAGGTTGTCCATCCGGGACGAGACGTTGGGGGTGGTCAGGCGCACCTCCGCGAACGCCTCTTCCGGCGGGGCGGCGGTGTGGCGGCCGTACAGCATGTAGCTGCCCGACAGGATCACCGCCCGCGCCATCGCCTGCGGGTCGTCGCCGATCAGCAGGCCGCCCTCGCCCGAGTTCGCGTGCTTGTAGGTCTGGGTCGAAAAGCAGCCCATCGCCCCCCGGCGTCCCGACGGCACCCCGTCCCACGCCGCGCCCATCGTGTGGGCGCAATCCTCGATCACCGTCACGCCCGCAGCGTCGCAGAGCGCCATCAGGCGGGTCATGTCGCAGAGGTGACCGCGCATGTGCGACAGGAGCAGGATGCGGGCGCGGCCCAGCTTCGCCTGCAGGTCGTTCAGGTCGATGACGAGATCCTCAGTCGTCTCCACGTATTCCGGCACCGCGCCGACCGCCGCGATGGCGCCCGGGACAGGGGCGAGGGTGAAGGCGTTGGTCAAGACACGGTCGCCCGCCTGCACGCCCGACGCGCGCAGCGCCGTCGTCATCGCCGCCCCGCCCGAGGCGAGGGCGAGGCAGTAGCGTGCGCCGGTCAGCGCCGCGAACTCCTCCTCCAGCAGGGCCGCTTCGGCCACCTCTCCGGGGGCGGCGTTGTAACGGTGCAGGCGGCCGTGGCGCATCACCGCGACGGCGGCCTCGATCGCCGCCTCGGGGATCGGCTCCTGCTGGGTGAAACTGCCGGTGAACCGCTCCATCGGCGGGAGTGTTGGCGGCCGCAGGGGGCGGCGTCAATCGGCGCCCGGTCTGCGGCGGGGCGCCGGCGGCGGCGGGGCGCCGGCGTATTTCGGGACATGCGATGGAGGCAGGGAGCGCTCGTGTCGGACCCGAACGGGTGGCCGGGACCCGCCTCAGAGGGCGAGGTGGCGCACCGCGTCCGGCAGGTCGGCGTAATCGGCGAGCAGGACCTCGGGCCGCAGGTCGGCCATCAGGTGCCCGGCGGGACCGAAGGTGACGAGGATCGACGGCACGCCCGCCTCGCGCGCCGTCTCGCGGTCGGTCTCGCTGTCGCCGACGAGGCACGCGCGGGCGGGATCGCCGCCGGCGCGGGTGACGCTCTCGCGGAACGGCAGCGGGTCGGGCTTGCGGACTGGCAGCGTGTCGGCGCCGACGAGGCTGGCGAAGTCGTCGCGCACGCCGAGCGCGCGAAGGAGCTTGTCTGCCAGCGCCTCGGGCTTGTTGGTGCAGATGCCGACGGCGATGTCCTCGGCCCGCAGCGCCGCCACCGCCTCCATCGCGCCGGGATAGAGCGCCGAATGCACGGCGATGGCGTCGTCGTAGTAGGCGAGCACGCGGTCGTACTGCCGGTCCACTTCGTCCACCCCGAACCCCTCCACCTTCGCAAAGCCGGTGCGCAGCATCATCTTCGCGCCGCGCATCGCGATCGCCGCATCCTCCGCCGGGTCGAGGAGGTCGCCGAGGCCGAGGTCGCGGAAACAGGCGTTGGCCGCGGCGACGAGGTCGGCGGCGGTATCCACGAGGGTGCCGTCGAGGTCGAAGATCACTGTGCGCATCGGCGCCGATGTAACGCAGTGAAGGGCGAAGTGAAGGGGGCGGGCCTTGCGCGGGGGACGCCCCGCGGTAGAACGGGCGCCAACGACGGGACGAGGGGCAGGATGGGCGTGAACGTGATCGTTCTGGCGGCGGGCCAGGGCAGCCGGATGAACTCGGACCGGCCCAAGGTCCTCCATCCGCTCGCCGGCGCGCCGCTCGTCGTCCATGCCCTGAAGGCCGCCGAACCGCTGGAGCCCGAGCGCGTGGTCGTCGTTGTCGGCCATGGCGGCGCCGAGGTGGCCACGGCGGTCGAGGCCTGGACCCCCGACGCGATGGTCGTCCGGCAGGAGGAGCAGCGCGGCACCGGCCACGCGGTCCTGCAGGCGAAGGAGGCGCTGGCCGGGGCGGAGGGCGATGCGCTGATCCTCTACGGCGACACGCCCTTCATCCGGCCCGGGACGCTGGAGGCGATGCGCGACGCACGGGCGGAGAACGCGGTCGTCGTCCTCGGCTTCGAGGCGGCCGAGCCGGGGCGCTACGGCCGGCTCGTCACCGACGGGACCTCGCTGGAGCGGATCGTCGAATTCCGCGATGCGACGGACGAGGAACGGGCGATAAGCCTCTGCAATTCCGGCGTCGTCTGCGCGGACGCGGGAACGCTGTTCGACCTCCTGTCCGAGGTGACGGACGACAATGCGGCGGGCGAGTTCTACCTCACCGACATCGTCGCCATCGCCCGGGGCCGCGGCCTGTCCGCCGGCGTCGTCGTCTGCGACGAGGCCGAGACGCTGGGCATCAACACCCGCGCCGAGCTGGCGGCGGCCGAGGCGGCGTTCCAAAACCGCGCCCGCGCCGCGCTGATGGCGGACGGCGTGCATTTCACTGCGCCGGGGACGGTGCACCTCGCCCACGACACGGTCATCGGCCGCGACGCCGAGGTCGAGCCCAACGTGGTCTTCGGCCCCGGCGTGACGGTGGAGTCGGGCGCCCGGATCCGCGCCTTCTCCCACCTCGAGGGCTGCCACGTCAGCCGCGGTGCGACCGTGGGACCGTTCGCGCGGCTGCGCCCGGGGGCGGAACTGGCCGAGGACGTGCATGTCGGCAACTTCGTCGAGATCAAGAACGCCGAGGTCGCGACGGGCGCCAAGGTGAACCACCTGACCTACATCGGCGACGCCTCGGTCGGGGCGCGGACGAACGTCGGGGCGGGCACGATCACCTGCAATTACGACGGCGTCTTCAAGCATAGGACCACCATCGGCGAGGGCGCCTTCATCGGGTCGAACACGATGCTGGTGGCGCCCGTGACCGTCGGCGACGGGGCGATGACCGCGACCGGGACCGTCGTGACGATGGACGTGGCGCCGGGGGCGATGGCCGTGGGCCGCGCCCGGCAGGAGAACAAGCCGGGCTTCGCGACGCGCTTCTTCGACAAGCTGCGGGCGAAGAAGGCGGGAAAGGGCTGAACCATGTGCGGGATCATCGGCGTTCTGGGCAGCCACGAGGCCGCGCCCCTCATGGTCGAGGCGCTGAAGCGACTGGAATATCGCGGCTACGATTCCGCCGGCATCGCCACGGTCGAAGGCGGGCGGCTGGACCGCCGCCGCGCGGTGGGCAAGCTGGTGAACCTCGGCGACCTGCTCGTGCACCAGCCCCTCAGCGGCAAGGCCGGGATCGGCCACACCCGCTGGGCCACCCACGGCGCGCCGACCGAAGGCAACGCCCACCCGCACAAGGCCCGCACCGTCGCCGTCGTTCATAACGGCATCATCGAGAACTTCCGCGAACTGCGCGCCTTCCTGGCCGACAACGGCATCCGGCATGAAACGGACACCGACACCGAGACGGTCGCCCTCCTCGCCCAGCATTTCCGGGACGAAGGCATGCCCCCGCGCGAGGCGGCGATGGCGACCGTCGATCGGCTCACCGGCGCCTACGCCCTGTGCTTCCTGTTCGAGGACGAGCCCGACCTGCTGATCGCCGCCCGCCACGGCCCGCCGCTTGCGGTCGGACACGGCGACGGAGAGGTCTATGTCGGCTCCGACGCCATCGCGCTGGCGCCGCTGACCGACCGGATCACCTATCTGCAGGACGGCGACTGCGCTTTCCTGACCCGCGGCAGCGTCGAGATACGGGACGCGCACGGCACGCTCGCCAACCGGGCGGTGCGGACCGTGCGGCCCGACGCGACGCGCGTCGACAAGGCGGGATACAAGCACTTCATGGCCAAGGAGATCGCCGAGCAGCCGGTGGTCCTCACCGGCGCGCTCGGCCACTACCTGAACGGCGACGAGATCGTCCTGCCGGAGCTGGGCATCGACTTCGCCCGGGTGGAGCGGATGGTGATGGTCGCCTGCGGCACCGCCTCCTACGCCTGCCACGTGGCGAAGTACTGGTTCGAACAGCTGGCCGGCCTGCCGGTCGAGGTCGATGTGGCGAGCGAGTTCCGCTACCGCGAGCCGCCCATCACGCCGGGCACAACGGCCCTGTTCGTCAGCCAGTCGGGCGAGACGGCCGACACGCTCGCCGCGCTGCGCTACTGCGCGGCCCAGGCGGCGCCGATCGTGTCGGTGGTGAATGTCGCCGAAAGCTCCATCGCGCGGGAAAGCGACCTGGCGCTGCCTATCTTCGCCGGGACCGAGGTCGGCGTGGCGTCGACAAAGGCGTTCACCTGTCAGCTCCTGACCCTCGCGCTGCTCGCGCTGAAGGCGGCGCATGTGCGGGGCCGGCTGTCCGATGCCGCGCTGGCCGAGCGGATCGGAGAGCTGCGGGCGCTGCCGGGACTGGTGAACCAGGCGCTCGGCATCGAGGCGGAGTGCGAAGCCATCTCCCGGCGGCTCGCCGAGGCGCGGGACATCCTGTTCCTCGGACGCGGGCGGATGTATCCGCTGGCGCTGGAGGGCGCGCTGAAGCTGAAGGAAATCAGCTATATCCATGCCGAGGCTTACGCATCGGGCGAACTGAAGCACGGCCCCATCGCGCTGGTGGACAAGACCGTGCCGGTGATCGTCATGGCGCCCCACGACGAGCTGTTCGACAAGACGGTGTCGAACATGCAGGAGGTGATGGCCCGCGGCGGAAAGGTGCTGCTGATCACCGACAGCGCCGGCGCGGCCGCGGCGGGCGACGGCGTCTGGGGCCTCATCCACATGCCGTCGGTGACGCCGCTGCTCGCGCCGATCCTCTACGCGGTGCCGGCGCAGCTGCTGGCCTATCACACCGCCATCGCCAAGGGCACGGACGTGGACCAGCCGCGCAACCTCGCCAAGTCGGTGACGGTCGAGTAGTCAGCCGCCGCCGGCGAGGCGCTGCTCGATCTGCTCGGCGAGGAACCGGGTCGGCTGGCGCGACAGCACGCCGCCGACCCCGACGCGGCGGCCGAGGCGCCACCATACGCCCGGCACCCAGCCGCGCGGACCGGGCGTGCGGCGGATCAGCAGGAATCCGTTCGACGGCTTCATCGCGAAGGCCCCCCGCTCCAGCGCGGCCATCTCGTCCCAGCGGGCGAGCATGATGCCTTCGCTGTCGGCCAGCCCCTCCTCGGTCAGCAGGATGTGCCGGCGGGTGGCGCGGCGCAGCGCCTCTCCGGCCAGCAGCGCGAGGATGGCCACCGCCATCAGGAGCACCGCGAACAGCGCCGGCGGAGACGGGCCGACCGCGAGCCACGCCGACAGGCCGCCGATCGCGTAGAAGGCGCCGACGGCGACGGCGCGGCGCGGCGGCGAGGGCGAGATCTCCAGAAGGACGCCCCGCACGTCGGGCTCCAGCATCGTCCGTCTCCCCTGCGCTCCCCGGTCCGTCCGGCCTAGCGGCGGCGCGCCTCCTGCGCAAGCGGCCGCGCTTGCGCGGGCCCGGGGCGGCGGCCATTGTCGCCCCCATGCGCGCCCTGCCCCTTCTCCTGTGCCTCGCCCTGCCCTCCTGCACCGGGCTGCCGGCGGCGGTCGCGGGTCGCATCCCCGAGGCCGAGCGCGTCGGTGCGCCGCCGCCGCTGGTGCCGCTGGGGCCGCTTCTGTCGCAGGCGGACGCCCCGGGCACGCCGGATCCCGGCCCCGCCCTGTCCGGCCGCGCGGCGGCGCTGAACGCCCGGGCCGCCGCGCTGCGGCGCCCGGTCCTGTCGCCGGCCGAGGCGCGGCGGCTGTCGGGCGGCGTGGAGACAGGTCCCCTCAGCTGACGCGGCTCCGGGATGAGGACGGGCGCCCTCCGAGCGACCTCGGTCCCGCGATCCAGACCCCGGGGCCGTCGTTGAACTGGCGGCGGGAACCGGCTAGGCCTCGGCGCGACTTCAGCAGACCCGGACGTGCCGCCATGACAGACCCAATCCGCCTCGGCATCGCCGGCCTCGGCACCGTCGGCCGCGGCGTCGTGCGCATCGTCCAGACCCACCGGGACCTCCTCGCCTCGCGCGCCGGACGTCCCGTGGAAATCGTCGCCGTCTCGGCCCGCTCGCGGAAGGACCGGGGCGTGCCGCTGGACGCCTACGCGTGGGAGGACGACCCCGTCGCCCTCGCCCGGCGGGACGATATCGACGTCTTCGTCGAGGTGATGGGCGGCGCCGCGGGGCCGGCGAAGGACGCGACCGAAGCCGCGCTCGCCGCCGGCAAGGACGTGGTGACGGCGAACAAGGCACTCCTCGCGATCCACGGCCATGCGCTGGCCGAGGCGGCCGAGGCAACGGGCCGGGTGATCCGCTTCGAGGCCGCGGTCGCGGGCGGGATCCCGGTCATCAAGGCGCTGACCGAGGGGCTGGCGGGCAACGAGATCCGCCGCGTCATGGGCGTGATGAACGGCACCTGCAACTACATCCTCACCCGGATGGAAAACGCCGGCCTGACCTACGACGAGGCCTTCGCCGAAGCCGATGGCCTGGGCTACCTCGAGGCCGATCCCGAACTCGACGTCGGCGGCATCGACGCCGGGCACAAGCTGGCACTCCTCGCCGCGATCGCCTTCGGCACGCGGGTCGACTTCCCGAACGTCCGGCTGGAGGGGATCGGCTCGGTCACCATCGAGGACATCCGCCAGGCGGCGGACATGGGCTACAAGATCAAGCTGCTCGGCGTCGCGCAGATGACCGGCCGCGGGCTGGAGCAGCGGATGAGCCCCTGCCTCGTCCCCGACACCTCGCCCCTGGGCCAGCTGCAGGGCGGCACCAACATGGTGGTGCTGGAAGGCGACGCCGTGGGCCAGATCGTCCTGCGCGGCGCCGGCGCGGGCGAAGGGCCGACGGCCAGCGCGGTGATCGGCGACGTGATCGACATCGCCCGCGGCCTGCGCCTGCCGACCTTCGGCCAGCCGGTGGGCGCGCTGCGCCAGGCCCGCGCCGCCTATGCCGCGGTGCCGGCGCCCTACTACCTGCGCCTGTCGCTCGTCGACAAGCCGGGCGCGCTGGCCAAGATCGCGCAGCGCCTCGGCGAGGCGGGCATCTCGATCGACCGCATGCGCCAGTACGGACACGAGGACACCGCCGCGCCGGTCCTGATCGTCACCCACCGCACCACCCGCCTCGCGCTGGACGAGGCGATCGCGGCCTTTGACTCCACCGGCGTCGTCGAGGCGCCCCCGGTGGCGATCCGCATCGAGGAGGTCTGAGGGGCAGAGCCCTGTCTCGATCCTGCTTCAAACAGCTCCGAAGCCAGAAATCATTCGAAGTCGGACGCCGTGGCGTATATGACGGGACCCAAAGAGCCGGAGACAGAGTTCGAACCGGCCTGAGCAGGGGCCGCGTTTTGATGAACGTCACGCATCAGGTGAACGTCCTGTCGGACCGCATCCACGAGCTGCGGGACGAGGTGCCGCGGCAGGTCGTGGCGATCGCCGGTGCGCCGGGATCGGGCAAGTCGACGCTCGCGGCGGAACTGGCGCACCGGCTGAACCTGCAGAAGGTGCCGACCGTCGTCGTCTCGATGGACGGCTTCCACCTCGACAACGCGATCCTCGACGCCCGTGGCATCCGGGGCCGCAAGGGCGCGCCCGAGACGTTCGACGCCGCAGGCTTCGTCGCGATGATCCGCCGCATCAAGGCGGGCGAGGCGGTGTACGCGCCGGTCTTCGACCGCGCCCGCGACATCGCGATCGCCGGGGCGCAGGTGGTGGGCCGCGACTGCTCGGTGGTGGTGGTGGAGGGGAACTACCTGCTCCTCGACGAGGACCCCTGGTCCGACCTGTGGGACATGTGGGACGTCTCGGCCTACCTCGACGTCGAGGTTCCCGAGCTGCGCGCCCGCCTGATCCAGCGCTGGCTGAGCCACAATTTCAGCCGCGCCGCCGCCACCCGCCGGGCCGAGGGCAACGACCTCGTCAACGCCCGCCGGGTGATCGAGCGGCGGCTCGCGGCGGATTACCTGCTGCGGTAGGGGGACAGCTCGGCACCACAGCCGACCCCGGAGCCCTCGGCGTTACGCTGTTTCGCCATCGGAGGGCAGCGGATGGCTGCGGTCAGCCGCTCCGGACAGTGATTTTCCGAGGTTTGTCCTGCCACCTCCGGACCTTCTGCAAGCGTTGCGCGACGCTGCGGAAGCGGCTGGCCGGGGGGCGGCCATCCGCTGCCCGGGCCGCTTGCGCGGCTGAATCCGGGCGGGGCGGTCCGTATGGGCCAGCACCCGATCGAACAGGGGGCGCCGCTCCGTTCCGACACCCGCCCCGCCCCCGCCCCTCTGGACAAGTGCCGCGCCGCCCTACCCTCCTTTATTCAATCCGTTACGCCGCAACGCGGCTTGCGTGACGCGGCGGGAGGCGGGCAGGATGGGGGACCGGACCGCGGCCCCGCCGCCTATGGGCAAGAGGGAGGAGAGGGGCATGGAGAATCGCAGACTGACGCAGCGCTCGATGGCGTTCGTGCTGGCCGGAGGCCGCGGCTCGCGGCTGAGGGAGCTGACGGACCGCCGCGTCAAGCCGGCCGTCTATTTCGGCGGCAAGACCCGGATCATCGACTTCGCCCTGTCGAACGCGATGAACAGCGGGATCCGGAAGATGGCCGTCGCGACCCAGTACAAGGCCCACAGCCTGATCCGCCACGTCCAGCGCGGCTGGAACTTCTTCCGGGCGGAGCGGAACGAGTTCCTCGACATCATGCCGGCGAGCCAGCGCCTGGGCGGCGAGGACTGGTACCGCGGGACAGCGGACGCGGTGACCCAGAACATCGACATCGTCGACAGCTACGACGTCGACTACATCATCGTTCTGGCTGGCGACCACATCTACAAGATGGACTACGAGGTGATGCTGCGGCAGCACGTCGAGTCGGGCGCCGACGTGACCATCGGCTGCCTGACCGTGCCGCGGATGGAGGCGACCGCCTTCGGCGTGATGGCCACCGACGCGAGCGGCCGGATCACCGACTTCCTGGAAAAGCCCGCCGACCCGCCCGGCACGCCCGACGATCCCGACGTCGCGCTCGCCTCCATGGGCATCTACGTCTTCTCGTGGAAGTACCTGCGAGAGCTGCTGCTGAAGGACGGTGCGAACGACGCCTCGTCCCACGATTTCGGCAACGACCTGATCCCCGACATCGTGCGTGGCGGCAACGCGATGGCGCACCGCTTCGACGACAGCTGCGTCCGCGACGAGGGCGCGCCGGCCTACTGGAAGGACGTGGGCACGGTCGACGCCTTCTGGCAGGCGAACATCGACCTCACCGATTTCGCCCCCGACCTCGACCTGTGGGACCGGCAATGGCCGATCTGGACCTATTCCGAGAGCGTGCCGCCCGCCAAGTTCATCCATGACGAGCGGGATCGCCGCGGCATGGCCATCTCGTCCATGGTGTCCGGCGGGTGCATCATCTCGGGCACCGAGGTGCGCAATTCGCTCCTCTTCACCAACGTCCACACCAATTCCTACGCCGTCCTCGACCATGCGGTCGTCCTGCCGCGTGTGGTGGTGAGCCGGTCCGCCCGGCTGCGCAAGGTGGTGATCGATTCCGGCGTGACGATCCCCGAGGGGCTCGTGGTGGGCGAGGACCCGACGGAGGACGCGAAATTCTTCCGCGTGTCCGAGAAGGGCACGACCCTCATCACGCAGCCGATGGTGGACAAGTGGCTGGCGGCGCGGTGAGGCCATGAAGGTCCTCTCGGTCGCGTCCGAATGCGTGCCGCTCATCAAGACCGGCGGCCTCGCCGACGTCGTGGGCGCCCTGCCCGCCGCGCTGGCGCCGCAGGGCGTGGAGATGCGCGTCCTCCTGCCCGGCTACCCCGCCGTGATGAAGGCGACGCAGGCGGAGGTCGACGTCCTCAGCGACGACGACCTCTTCGGCGGGCCGGCCCGCGTCCTGTCCGTCCGCGCCCCGCACGAGCAGGTCTACGTGCTGGAGGCGCCGCACCTCTACGACCGGCCCGGCAGCATCTACCTCGGACCCGACGGCCGGGACTGGCCGGACAACCCGCAGCGATTCGCGGCCCTGTGCTGGACCGCCGCCCGTATCGCGGCCGAGGGCGTGGGCGAGTGGCGGCCGGACGTCCTGCACCTGCACGACTGGCAGGCGGGGCTGGTGCCGGAATACCTGCGCGACCGGCATCTCGCGACGCCGACCGTCCTGACGATCCACAACATGGCCTTCCACGGCTCGGCCGATCCCGCGCTGATCCCCGATCTCCGCCTCGATCCCGGCCGCTTCCATCCGGACGGCTACGAGGCGTGGGGCCGCGTCTCGGCGCTGAAGGCCGGACTGATCGGCGCCACCCGCCTCACCACCGTCTCGCCGACCTACGCGTACGAGCTGACGACACCGGAGTTCGGCATGGGCTTCGACGGGCTGATGCGGACGCGGCGCGGCGCGCTGAGCGGCATCCTGAACGGCATCGACGAGACCGCCTGGAACCCCGCCGACGATCCCGCGATCCACGCTTATGCCGACCCCCGCGGCAAGACCCGCAACCGCGACGCCCTGCGCGAGGAGTTGGGCCTGCCGCCGTCGGACGGGCCACTCTGCGTCGTCGTCTCGCGCCTGTCCGAGCAGAAGGGCCTCGACCTGCTGCTTCAGGCGCTGCCGACCCTGCTCGCCTGCGGCGGCCAGCTCGCCCTCCTCGGTTCCGGCGACCGGGGGCTGGAGAGCGCGTTCCTCAACGCCGCCCGCGATCCGAACGTCGCGGTCCGCATCGGCTATGACGAGGCGCTGTCGCACCGGATGATCGCCGGCGGCGACGCGATCCTCGTCCCCTCGCGGTTCGAGCCGTGCGGCCTGACCCAGCTCTACGGCCTGCGCTACGGCACCGTCCCGGTCGTCGCCCTGACCGGCGGCCTCGCCGACACCGTCATCAACGCCTCGCCCGCCGCCCTCGCCGCCGGATGCGCGACCGGCCTGCAGTTTCATCCCGTGACGGTGGATGCGCTCAGAAACGCACTGTCGCGCCTCTGCGAGCTTTTCGCCGACGCACGGGCATTTACCCGGATGCAAAAGAACGCGATGAAGTCCCCCGTGGGATGGGACGGCTCCGCCGCCGCCTATGCCGCCCTCTACAGGGACCTCCTCCACAGGGGCTGAATGACCGGCAACATCGCGATCAGGCCCGGGCGCCCCTACCCGCTGGGGGCGGCCTTCGACGGCGAGGGCGTGAACTTCGCCGTCTTCTCGCAGAACGCGACGCGGATGATCCTGTCGCTGTTCGACCGCGGCGGGAACGAGTACCTGCTGATCGACCTGCCCGAGCGGACGGGCCACATCTGGCACGGCTGGCTGCCGGGAATCACGCCGGGGCAGCGCTACGGCTTTCGCGCCCACGGGCCCTACCGCCCGGACGAGGGACACCGGTTCAACCCGCACAAGCTGCTGCTCGATCCCTACGCCAAGCAGCTGACGGGCCATCCGTACTGGCACGACGCGCTGATGGGCTACGAGGTGAAGTCGCGGCACCAGGACCTGACCTACGACACCCGCGACAGCGCCCGCTACATGCCCAAGTGCATCGTCGTGGATCCCGCCTACTCCTGGGGCGCCGAGCGGAGCCCCGAGACGCCGTGGACCGACACGGTGATCTACGAGGCGCACGTCAAGGGCCTGACGATGGGCCGGCACGACGTCGAGGACCGCGGCACCTTCCTCGGCCTCGCGTCCGAGCCGGTGATCGAGCACCTGCTGAAGCTCGGCGTCACCGCGATCGAGCTGCTGCCGGTGCAGGCGTTCCTCAACGACCGCTGGCTGATCGAGAAGGGCCTGACGAACTACTGGGGCTACATGACCCACGGGTTCTTCGCCCCCGACCCGCGCTACCTGCGCCACGGCCGCATCGCCGAGTTGCAGCAGACGGTGGCGCGCCTGCATGCCGCGGGCATCGAGGTGATCCTCGACGTGGTCTACAACCACACCTCCGAGGGCAGCCATCTCGGCCCCACCCTGTCGTTCCGCGGCCTCGACAATGCCAGCTACTACCGCCTGGCCGAGACGCCGCGCTACTACATCAACGACACCGGCACCGGGAACACGCTGAACATGGACCACCCGCAGGTCATGCGGATGGTCATGGATTCCCTGCGCTACTGGGTCGAGACGTTCCACGTCGACGGCTTCCGCTTCGACCTCGCAACGACACTGGGGCGGCTGAACGACGGCTTTCACCGGGACGCGCCGTTCTTCCAGGCAATCCGCCAGGATCCGGTACTGCAGCGGGCGAAGCTGATCGCCGAGCCGTGGGACGTCGGGCCCGGCGGCTACCAGCTGGGCGCCTTCCCCAACCCCTTCGCCGAGTGGAACGACAAGTTCCGCGACCAGGTGCGCCGGTTCTGGAAGGGCGAGGCGGGGATGCACCGCAAGCTGTCCACCCGCCTCGCCGGCAGCGCGCAGCGGTTCGACCACGACAGCCGGCCCGCCACCGCGTCGGTCAACTTCGTGACCGCGCACGACGGCTTCACCCTCGCGGACGTGGTGTCCTACAACGAGAAGCACAACGAGGCGAACGGCGAGGACAACCGCGACGGTCATTCCGACAACGCCTCGGACAACATGGGCGTCGAGGGGCCGACGACGGACCACGCGATCCTCGCCGCCCGGGCGCTGCGGCGGCGCAACATGATGGCGACGCTCCTGCTCAGCCAGGGCACGCCGATGATCCTCGGCGGCGACGAGATCGGCAACAGCCAGTCCGGCAACAACAACGCCTACGCGCAGGACAACCCGACCGGCTGGATCGACTGGGACAATGCCGACGAGGAGTTCCTCGACTTCTGCGCCACGATGATCCGCTTCCGGCGCGAGCATCCGGTCCTGCGGCAGAAGCGGTTCCTGCATTCGATGGCCCGCCTCGTCGACGGCAAGCCGGACCTGTTCTGGTGGCGCGCCGATGGCCGGCCGATGACCGACGCGGACTGGTCGAACCCCGATCTGCGCTACGTCTGCGCCGAGATCCGCACCGCGCGGGGCACCCCCGAATATGCGGTGCTGGAGTATGGCATCTTTGCCGTGTTCAATGCCGGCGCGGGGCTTTTCGTGACGTTGCCCGATCCCAGCCGGAACCGGCACTGGGTGCGCCACGTCGACACCGTGCAGATGCCGCGAGTGCCGCGCCCGGTGGGCCGGCGCATCCGCGTGGCCGCGAATTCCGTCGCCGTGCTGGTGCAGGAAGCGCAGGGCTGACACAGAAAGAGGACCGCCCGTTCAAGGGCGGCCGAAGGAGGGACAGACATGGACGTGCATACCGTCGCCACCGCCCCGATCCAGGGGCAGAAGCCGGGCACCAGCGGCCTGCGCAAGAAGACGCGGGTCTTCATGGGCAAGCACTTCCTCGAGAATTACGTGCAGTCGATCTTCGACGGCATCGGCGGGATCGAGGGCAAGACCCTCGTCGTCGGCGGCGACGGCCGCTACTTCAACGATCGCGCGATCCAGGTGATCCTGCGGATGATGGCGGCGAACGGCGCGGCGCGGGCGATCGTGGGGCAGAACGGCCTTCTGTCCACGCCCGCTGCGTCCAACCTGATCCGCCAGCGCGGGACCGACGGCGGCCTCATCCTGTCCGCCAGCCACAATCCCGGCGGCCCGGACGAGGATTTCGGCCTGAAGTACAACACGCCGAACGGCGGCCCGGCGCCCGAGACCATCACCGACAAGATCTACGCCGCGACCAACGGCCTGACCCGCTACTTCATGGTCGAGAGCGAGGACGTCGATCTCGCCACCGTCGGCGAGACCACGCTCGGCGGCCTGACGATCGAGGTGGTGGACCCGGTCGAGGCCTACGCCGCGCTGATGGAGCGGCTGTTCGACATGGACGCCATCTCCGGCTGGCTGAAGGATCACAGCGTCCGCTTCGACGCGATGCACGCCGTGACCGGGCCGTATGCGAAGGCGATCCTCGAAGGGCGCCTCGGCGCCGCCGAAGGGTCGGTCGTCAATGCCGAGCCGAAGCCCGATTTCGGCGGCGGTCACCCCGATCCGAACCCGATCTGGGCGAAGGATCTGGTCGATCACATGCTGTCGGACGCGGCGCCCGACTTCGGCGCGGCGAGCGACGGCGACGGCGACCGCAACATGATCCTCGGCCGCGGCCTCTATGTCTCGCCGTCGGACAGCCTGGCGCTGCTGGCGGCACAGGCGCACCTGGCGCCCGGTTACGCGGGCGGGCTCAAGGGCGTCGCCCGCTCCATGCCGACGAGCGCGGCGGTGGACCGCGTGGCCGAGGCGAAGGGCATCGCCTGCTTCGAGACGCCCACGGGGTGGAAGTTCTTCGGCAACCTCCTCGACGCCGGCCGGGCCACCCTGTGCGGCGAGGAGTCGGCCGGCACCGGCAGCGACCACGTGCGCGAGAAAGATGGCCTGTGGGCCGTGCTCCTGTGGCTCAACATCCTCGCCGCCACGGGCAAGTCGGTGAAGGACCTGATGGCAGAGCACTGGCGCACCTACGGCCGCAACTACTACTCCCGCCACGATTACGAGGCGGTGGAGACCAGCGCCGCGAACGCGCTGATGGACGGCCTGCGCGGCAAGCTGTCCTCCCTCCCCGGCACCACGGCCGCCGGGCTGACGGTCGAGAAGGCGGACGAGTTCGCCTACGACGACCCGGTCGACGGCTCCCGCGCCCAGGGCCAGGGCCTGCGCGTCTGGTTCGAGGGCGGCGGCCGCGCCGTCTTCCGCCTGTCCGGCACCGGCACCGAAGGCGCGACCCTGCGGGTCTACCTCGAGAGCGTGGAGACCGACCCCGACAAGATGGACCGCGACCCGCAGGAGGCGCTGTCGGACGTCATCGCGGCCGCCGACGAGATCGCCCGGATTCGCGAGCATACGGGGCGCGACGCACCGGACGTCATCACCTGAGGACAGGTCTCTGTCGCGAGGCTCCCGGGATATCTCGTCCAGCTTGGCGTGAGGCCCCGGGTCAAGCCCGGGGCGGTATGCTGGCGGGAAGCGACGGCCGCTTACGCGACGCCCGTCAACCTCGCCAGGATCGGCCCGGCGTCCAGATGCACCGCGCCCGGCACCAGGCCCCGCTCGCCGGGTCAATCCCGGGGCGGTATGCTGGCGGGAAGCAACGGCCGCTTAGGCGGCGCCCGTCAATCGCGCCAGGATCGGCCCGGCGTCCAGACGCACCGCGCCCGGCACCAGGCCCCGCTCGCCGGGTCGAGCCCGGGGCGGTATGCTGGCGGGAAGCGACGGCCGCTTAGGCGGCGCCCGTCAATCGCGCCAGGATCGGCCCGGCGTCCAGACGCACCGCGCCCGGCACCAGGCCCCGCTCGCCGGGTCGAGCCCGGGGCGGTATGCTGGCGGGAAGCGACGGCCGCTTAGGCGGCGCCCGTCAATCGCGCCAGGATCGGCCCGGCGTCCAGATGCACCGCGCCCGGCACCAGGCCCCGCTCGCCCAGGCGCGAGGCTGCGTAGGCCTCTCCCACGGGCGACGTCCTTAGCAGCACCGCCGCAGTCAGGAGGGTCGCCAGCCGCTCGGCCCAGGCGCGGGCCTCCGCCTCGTCGGGCAGGCCGGGCCACCGGGCCTGGAACTCCGACAGCGCGGTGCCGTAGGCGAGGCTGGCTGGCCGCGCCTCGGCCAGCTCGGCCTCGAGCGCGTCGCGGGCGGCCGGCTCGCGCCCCAGGGTGCGCAGGATGTCGAGGCAGATCACGTTGCCCGACCCTTCCCAGATGCCGTTGAGCGGCGCCTCGCGGTAGAGCATCGGCAGCGGCGTGTCCTCGACGTAGCCCATGCCGCCCAGCACCTCCATCGCCTCGCCAATCACCGGCACCGCCCTCTTGTTGGCGAGGAACTTGGCCAGCGCCACCGCGACGCGGGCGAACGGCCCCTGCCCTTCGTCGTCGAACGCGGCCGCGACGCGCATCCCCAGCGCCAGCGCCCCCTCCCAGTCGAGCGCGAGATCGGCAAGGACGGTCCGCATGAGCGGCTGGTCGATCAGCCGCTTCTGGAAGGCGGTCCGCCCCTCGCACCAGTGCAGCGCCTCGGCCAGCGCCCAGCGCATCAGTCCCGCGGGCGCGATCGCGGTGTCGAGGCGGGTGTGGTGCACCATGCGGATGATGGTGCGCACGCCCTGCCCCTCCTCGCCGAGGCGGTGGGCGAAGGCGCGGATATACTCGATCTCGGCCGAGGCGTTGGCGCGGTTGCCGAGCTTGTCCTTCAGCCGCATCAGGCGGATGCCGTTGCGCGCCCCGTCCGGCAGCCAGCGCGGCACGAGGAAGCAGGTCAGGCCTCCGGGCGCCTGCGCCAGCGTCAGGAACCCGTCGGACATCGGCGCGGAGCAGAACCACTTGTGCCCGGTGAGGCGGTAGCCTCGCCCGTCCGGCTCGGCCGTCGTGGCGTTGGCGCGGACGTCGGAACCGCCCTGCTTCTCGGTCATCGCCATGCCGAGGGTCGCGCCGCGCTTGTCGCCGACCGGCACGGCGCGCGGGTCGTAGGCAGCGGCTGTCATCGGCGGCTCCCACACCGCGGCGACGTCCGCGTCGGTGCGCAGCGCCGGGACGGCGGCGTAGGTCATGGTCATCGGGCAGCAGACGCCCGGCTCCACGCCGGTCATCAGGTACACCATCGCCGCGTGCGTCGCGTGCCGCCCGCCGCGCCACGGGCCGGCGGCGTAGCCGGCCTCCAGCCCCAGCGCCATGAGGTCGTGGTACGCCGGGTGAAAGCGGACCTCGTCGAGGCGGCGGCCGGCGCGGTCGAACTGGACCAGTTCGGGCGGGACGCGGCGCGCCGCCTCGCCGAGGGCCATCGCGTCCGTCTCCACGATCCGCCGGCCGAGCGCGGCGAGCGGAGCGTCCTCACCGCCTGCGGCGGCGGCGTGGGCGCGCAGGACCGGGTCCGCCGCCCACGGGTCGACGGCCGGGCGCGGACCCGGCTGGTTCGTCACCTCGTGCGTGCCGAGGTCGGAGACGGGTTGGGCCATGGGGTCACCTCCGGGGCCGAGTATGCGCAGGCAGGCGCACCGCGGCCAGACTGCGCCCTTGCGCGACGTGGCGGCAGCGGGTTCAAGGGGGCGTGCTTCGCCACAGGTGCCCCATGCGTCTCGCCCTCGCCCTCTGCCTCGCAGCCGCTCCCGCCCTGTCCGAGGAGTGGTCCGAGAGGGGCACAGTCACCGCCGAGGTGGACGGGCTGGCGCAGCTCTGGACGACCTACGACCTCTCGGTCGGCGCGTCCGGCGCGTCGCCCCGGATGACCGACGACACCGGGAGCGTCCGCCTGTCGATCCTGGGCTACCGGCCGGGCGAACCGGACGCGGGCGAGGGGCGGATCCTCCTCGTCGGCGTGCTGCCGGACGCCGCCCCCGGCGCGGCCGAGGAGGTGAGGCTGGCCCTCGTGGGCGCCGACCTCGTGGGGCTGCGGTGGGAGACGCTGCCGGGCGCCGGAACACTTCATGTCACGTCGCTGGAGCGCGCGGGAGACGACGGCTACGGCCGCGCCCGCGGCGACTTCGCCGGCCGCTTCTGCCTCGCCGACGGCGATCCCGAGGCGGCGACTCGCGACCCGAACGACTGCCGCGAGGTCGAGGGGCATTTCGAGACCGAAATCCGGTTCGACAGCATGTGACCGGGGTTGGCCCGGGCACCGCCGCGCGGCAGGATGCCGCAGCGTCATCTGGAGGTCTCCATGCGCCCTTTCCTCGTCCTCGCCCTCCTGGCCCTCGCCGCCTGCGCCGAAACCGTCCCGCCGCCGGGCACGGTGGTCGCGGAGGAAGAGGTCGAGGGCGGCACGCTCGTCACGACGACCTCGGGCGGGCCGCAAGGGATGGAGGTGATCCGGACCTTCGTGCCCGGTCCGCCGGAGGGCGGATGGCCGGTGATGGGGACGATGCGGGCGCGCCTGGACGGCCGGCCCTTCGAGTGGACGACGTTCGACTTCTCGGTCGGCGCGTTCGACGCCACGGCGTGGCTGCAGCGGGTGGATGGCGCCATCCAGCTGTCCCTGAGGGGCCTGCCGGACGGCGACCCGGAGGCGGACCGTGGCTGGCTGTTCGTCCGCGGCACCCTTCCGTCGCTCGCGCCGGGCGAAACGACGGCGGCGGTGGTCGCGCTCACGAAGGAGGACAGCATCGTCGGGCCCCGCTGGCAGTCCCTCCCCGGGGCCGCGACGCTGGTGCTGGAGACGCTGGAGCGGGACGGCGACGAGGTCTACGGGCACGCGACGGGGCGCTATGCGGCGACGGTCTGCCCGACCGACGGCGAGGCGATCGCCTTCGACGAGACGGACTGCCGCCGTGTCGAAGGCACCTTCGACACCGAAATCCAGTTCGACAGCCTGTGAAAACGTGAACGATTTGCGTCGGACGTGGGCGCATAGGGGATTCCCAAGCGCAGTCGATTGTGCGAGTCTTGCCGTCACCCGGACGAGAAACGAAGCCGGGGAACGAGGCAGAGAATGATCCGCAAGTCCCGCCCCGCATTGGGTTTCGTCGCCTACATGCTGACGATGCTCCTGCTCGGCCTCTATTTCGTCTTCGCCGCCGTGCAGGGCGACTACGGCGTCTTCCGCCGGGCCGAGGTCGCCGCCGAGGCGCGGGTGCTGCAGACCCAGCTGAGCGAACTGGAGGCCGAGGTCGCCGCAATGGAGAACCTCACCCAGCGGCTGTCGGACACCTACCTCGACCTCGATCTTCTGGACGAGCAGGCCCGCGACGTGCTGGGCCTGGTGCGCGCCGACGAGGTCGTCATCCGCTGACGGCCGAGTGCGCCGCGACGGCGAGGGCCTCCTCGACCGCATCGGTGTCGAGGTCGTGCCCCCCACCGGCGAGACGGTGGACCTCCGCGCGGGGAAGGCGGAACGCGTAGAGGTCGAGATGGCCCCGCTCGACCGTGTCGTCGTCGTCTGCCTGCGCAAGAACGATCCGCTCCACGCCCGCCATGGCCGAGGCGAGGTCGTCCGGCAGCCTGTAATCGTCCCCGTCCCAGTCCGGCGCGCCCCACATCGGCATCGCGCAGCCGACAAACGCGCGGAGTGGACGGCCGGGCGCGCGCTCGGCGAGCCACTTCAGGCCCATCGCGCCGCCATGGGAATGCCCGACGACGGCGTCCTGCGGCCCCAGCGCAGCGGCGGCGTCACCGATCGCGTCCATCCATTCGGCAGCCGACGCACCTGCGAGGACCGGGACGACGATCTCGGCTCCCGGACCGGCGACGTCGTTCAGCCGGCGCAGCAGCGGATAGGTGCCAGGGCGGAGATCGGCCGCCGTCACGCCCGCACCGTGCAGGAACAGGATCATCGTCGCCTCCGCCGCCCCTGGGCCCGACCCCGCGAAAGCTAGCCGCAAGGCCACCCCTTGCAAGGGCGCCTCCGACCGCTAGCCTGTCTGTGGGCGGTCGCGTTTCCCGGTGGCGCGGGGCGGGCGACTGCGCTACAAGATCGTTTAAGGCTAAACTATCTGCCGCAGCGAGGGAGGGCCCGCCCATGGCCACCGCGAAGTCGGGTGCGAAACCGGATGCCAAGGCCAACGTCTCGGCCGACGAGCTGAAGCACTATTACCGCGAGATGCTGCTGATCCGCCGCTTCGAGGAGAAGGCGGGACAGCTGTACGGCATGGGCCTGATCGGCGGCTTCTGCCACCTCTACATCGGCCAGGAGGCCGTCGTCGTCGGGCTGGAGGCCGCGGCGGACGAGGGCGACAAGCGGGTGACCTCCTACCGCGACCACGGCCACATGCTGGCCTGCGGGATGGACCCCAAGGGCGTGATGGCCGAGCTGACGGGCCGCGAGGGCGGCTATTCCGGCGGCAAGGGCGGCTCGATGCACATGTTCAGCCGCGAGAAGCACTTCTACGGCGGCCACGGCATCGTCGCGGCGCAGGTGCCGATCGGCGCCGGCCTCGCCTTCGCCGACAAGTACCTCGGCAACGACCGCGTGACCTTCACCTATTTCGGCGACGGCGCGGCGAACCAGGGCCAGGTCTACGAGACCTACAACATGGCCGAGCTGTGGGACTTGCCGGTCGTCTTCGTGATCGAGAACAACCAGTACGCGATGGGCACCTCGACCAAGCGCAGCACCAAGTCGCCGACCTACTGGCAGCGCGGCGCCGCCTACGGGATCGAGGGCGAGGAGGTGGACGGGATGGACGTCCTCGCCGTCAAGGCCGCGGGCCAGAAGGCGGTGGAGCACTGCCGCGCCGGCAAGGGTCCCTACATCCTCGAGGTGAAGACCTACCGCTACCGCGGCCACTCCATGTCGGACCCGGCGAAGTACCGCACCCGCGAGGAAGTCCAGAAGATGCGGGACGAGCGCGACCCGATCGAGAACGTCCGCCAGCTGCTGCTGACCGGCAGCCACGCCTCCGAGGACGAGCTGAAGGCGATCGACAAGGAGATCAAGGACATCGTCAACGAGGCGGCGGAGTTCAGCAAGGACAGCCCCGAGCCCGACGTGTCCGAGCTGTGGACCGACATCTACGCCACCGACATCCCCCAGGGCGAGCCGGCGGAAGCCTGACGGCCCCCGCCCCGCGATCAGAGCCTTCCGGAGACCTCCCATGCGCCGTCCCGCCCTCGCCGCCCTCTGCCTCTCCCTCGCCGCCCCCGCCGCAGCGCAGGACGCCGACGCGGCCTTCGCCGCGCTGGACGCGGCGGCGACCCGTGGCGTGGCGGGGACCAACGTCACGACGGCCGGGATCAGCCGCGGCGACGGGTGCGCGCTGACCTATTCCGCCAGCCAGGCGGTCGGCCCGACGGTCCTGACCGCGACCTTCACGTTCGACCCGGCCGCCCTCGACCTCGAGCACCCGGACAGCGACGACGACATCCTCATGGACCCCGCCATCGAGGTCCGCACCATCGTCTTCGGCGGCATCCAGCCAGATACGCCCGGCGTGGACCGCATCGTCACCGCGCCGGCCGACACGGATGAGCAGCGGACCTTCTTCGAGGAGAACATTCCCGGCGGCAGCTGCGACGACAGCGGCTGCACCTACGTGATCGAGGAGGGCGAGGTCATACTTCTCGCGCTCGACGACGACCGCGACGCACAGGAAGGGGCGATCATTTCCGCCCTTAAGGAATTCGTCGCGGTCTGCGGCGGATAGACGGCCCGTTTTTGATAAGGACATTGACCACATGAAGACCTTTCTTCTCTCACTCTCACTCGCCGGCACCCTCGCGCTGCCGGCGCTCGCCCAGGACGCGGACGCCGCGCTCGCCACCCTGCAGGAGCTGGCGAACACCGGCGCCGAGGGCGACGTGCCCCATGTCGCGATCACCGCCGACGGCTGCATGCTGACCTCCTCCACGACGGCGGTCTCGTCGCAGCTGGGCGCGCCGATGACGGCGACCGCCACGGTGGACGCACGCGAGCTGTTCCCCGCCGCCTTCACGCCGGACCCCAAGGAGGACCGGTTCAACATCTGGATCCCGCGGGAGGATCAGGCCCCGATCGAGCTGACGATGATCCTCGACAACGACGACCCGACGCTGCGCGAGACGTTCGCCGCCGGCCTCGGCGCCGACTGCTCGGCCGCCGGTCCCTGCTCGGCCACGCAGGCCGCGCCGCGGATGCCGGTCGTGTTCTACGTCGCCGGCGAAGAGGCGGGGATGGACCGGGCGCGCGCCTTCTCGACCGCGCTCAGCGACTTCGCGGCGGCCTGCGGCTGATGCAGGCGGGGGCCCTCTTTCCGGCCCTCGGGGCGCTGGCGCTGACCGCGCCGGCGCTCGCGTCCGCGCAGTCGATCGACCCCGACGAGTTCCTCGCCTTCGACCGGATGAACCGCATCCTCAACCGGACCGGGTCCACCCACAGTTCGATCATGGGCCGCGACGCGCCCTGCCTCTACAGCCATCGCAGCACCCAGCGTCTGGGCGACGGCGTCGAGGTGGAGACGCGGGTTGCCGTGGACTACGCCGACGTCGACGCGGCGGGCGCCGTGGCCGAGCCGATCTCGGCCGGGTCCTTGCAGCTCGTCGTGCCGCTGCGCGAGGGCGCGCCGCCGGTGCGCTACGACCTGACGCTCTACGACATCACCGGCAAGCTGCACCGGACCTACATCGACAAGTACGGCGCGACCTGCGACGGCTGGTACTGCGACGCCTCGACCGAGGCGCGGGACGTGTACCTGACCGTGACGGGCGACACCGCCGAGACCGACATCGACACCGTGGCCGAGGCCGTGACCGATCTTGCGGCCTTCTGCGCCGCGCGTGACAGCGAGGGAGACTGACCCCGTATGGCGACCGAAATCCTGATGCCGGCCCTGTCCCCCACGATGGAGGAAGGGACGCTCGCCAAGTGGCTGAAGAAGGAGGGCGATCCCGTCTCCTCCGGCGACATCCTGGCCGAGATCGAGACCGACAAGGCCACGATGGAGTTCGAGGCCGTCGACGAGGGCGTCCTCGGCAAGATCCTGATCGCCGAGGGCACCGAAGGGGTGAAGGTGAACACCCCCATCGCGGTCATGCTGGAGGAGGGCGAGGACGCCTCCGCCGCCGAGGATGCCGGCTCGGGCAGCGCGCCCAAGGCCGAGGCGAAGGAGAAGGACAAGACCGACGCGCCCCCGCCCACCAGCGAGCCCGTCGCCGCCTCTCCCGCCGCCGCGGCGCCCAAGCCGCCGCGCACGCCGGACTGGCCCGAGGGCACCAAGATGAAGACGCAGACCGTCCGCGAGGCGCTGCGCGACGCGATGGCCGAGGAGATGCGCCGAAGCGACAGCGTCTTCGTGATGGGCGAGGAGGTGGCCGAGTACCAGGGCGCCTACAAGATCACCCAGGGGCTGCTGGACGAGTTCGGCGCCAAGCGGGTGATCGACACGCCGATCACCGAGCATGGCTTCGCCGGCATCGGCGTCGGCGCGGCCTTCGGCGGCCTGCGTCCGATCGTGGAGTTCATGACCTTCAACTTCGCCATGCAGGCGATGGATCAGCTCATCAACTCCGCCGCCAAGACGCTGTACATGTCCGGCGGGCAGATGGGCTGCCCCATCGTGTTCCGTGGCCCCAACGGCGCGGCGGCGCGGGTCGGCGCCCAGCACAGCCAGGACTACGCCGCCTGGTACATGCAGGTGCCGGGTCTCAAGGTCGCGATGCCCTACACCGCCGCCGACGCCAAGGGCCTGCTGAAGAGCGCGATCCGCGATCCGAACCCGGTCATCTTCCTCGAGAACGAGATCCTCTACGGCCGCTCGTTCGAGGTGCCGGATCTCGACGACTTCACCGTGCCGTTCGGCAAGGCGAAGATCGCCCGCGAGGGGAGCGACGTCACCATCGTCAGCTTCGGGATCGGCATGACCTACGCCCTGCAGGCCGCCGAGAAGCTGGCCGAGGACGGAATCGACGCCGAGGTGATCGACCTGCGCACGCTCCGGCCGATGGACATGGACACGGTGCTGGAGAGCGTGAAGAAGACCAATCGCTGCGTCACCGTCGAGGAAGGCTGGCCGCAGGGATCGGTGGGCAGCTGGATCGGCAGCCAGATCATGCAGAAGGCGTTCGACTGGCTCGACGCGCCGGTGATCGCGCTGACGGGCAAGGACGTGCCGATGCCCTACGCCGCCAACCTCGAGAAGCTGGCGCTGGTGACCGCCGACGAGGTGGTCGAGGCGGTCAAGCAGGTGACCTACAGGTAGACCATGGCAGAGGCGCCCCCGATCGAGAAACGCGGCGAGGATTACGTGCTGAGGCTCTCGGGCCTCGAGGGCGCCGGCTACCGCGTGACCGTGCCCGGCCCGATGCTGGACGAGGAACTCGGCGCCTCGGCGACGGAAGGCGAGCGGCGCGCCTGGATCGAGGCGCACCTGGCCGGCATCCTTGGCGTGGTGACGGCGCGCGAGACCGGCGGCGTCGTGGACGCGCCTTGGGGCGGCCTCCTCGTCGAGGAGGTGCCGTAATGGAGGTGCTGGGCCGCGACCCCGCGCGCGAGGCCTTCCGCGTGGCGACCGACACGCCGGACGGCCGGATCGTCGGCCTGCTGCCCGAGCACGTGATCGGCCGCGGCCTGCTGATCGGCGGCCACGGCCATGCCACCGCCTACGACTGGATCGCCCGGCACGCGGGCGAGATCGACCTGACGCTCAAGGCCCTCCGGTCCGGCGAGGGGCGCATCCCCCGGCCGTTCAACCGGATGGAACTCGTGGAGGACTAGACGATGCCGACAGAGATCCTGATGCCCGCCCTCTCGCCCACGATGGAGGAAGGCACCCTCGCCAAGTGGCTAGTCAAGGAGGGCGACACCGTCTCGTCCGGTGACCTCCTGGCCGAGATCGAGACCGACAAGGCGACGATGGAGTTCGAGGCGGTGGACGAGGGCACCGTCGGCAGGCTGCTGGTCGCCGAGGGGACGGAGGGCGTGAAGGTGAACACGCCGATCGCGGTCCTGCTGGCGGAGGGCGAGTCCGCGGACGAGATCGGCGACGCCTCCGGCGGGCAGGACACGGAAACCGCCGAGGCCGAGTCCGACGCGACCAAGGGCTACGGCGCCGGCCAGGCCCCCTCCCCCGGCAAGGCCGAGCCCGCGGGTGCGCCGCAGACGGCGCAACCGTCGACGGGCGGCGGAGCGGAGGAGACGGCCGGGAGCGGCAGCGGCTCGGGCGAGCGCATCTTCGCCTCGCCGCTCGCCCGGCGCATCGCGAAGGACAAGGGTCTGGACCTGAGCCAGGTGACCGGCTCCGGCCCGAAGGGCCGCATCGTGAAGGCCGACGTCGAGGCCGCCCAGCCCGGCGCCGCGCCCGCGAAGGAAGCCGAGGCGCCGAAGGCGGCCCCCGCCGCCACCGAGGGCGCGAAGCCCGCGATGCCCGCCGGCCTGGGCGCCGACGCGGTGAAGAAGATGTACGAGGGCCGCGAGTATGAAGAGGTCAAGCTCGACGGGATGCGCCGGACGATCGCCGCCCGCCTGACCGAGGCCAAGCAGACGATCCCGCACTTCTACCTGCGCCGCGACATCCGCCTCGACGCGCTCCTGAAGTTCCGGGGCGAGCTGAACAGGCAGCTGGAAGCCCGCGGCGTGAAGCTGTCGGTGAACGACTTCATCATCAAGGCCTGCGCCGTGGCGCTGCAGCAGGTGCCCGACGCCAACGCCGTCTGGGCCGGCGACCGCGTGCTGAAGCTGAAGCCGTCGGACGTCGCCGTCGCCGTCGCCATCGAGGGCGGCCTCTTCACGCCGGTCCTGAAGGACGCCGACCGGAAGACGCTGTCGACCCTCTCGACCGAGATGAAGGATCTTGCGAAGCGCGCCCGCGACCGCAAGCTCGCCCCGCACGAATACCAGGGCGGCACCTTCGCGGTCTCCAATCTCGGCATGTTCGGCATCGACAATTTCGACGCGGTCATCAATCCGCCCCACGGCGGCATCCTCGCGGTCGGCGCGGGAGTGAAGAAGCCCGTGGTCGGCGCGGACGGAGAGCTGGCGGTGGCGACGGTGATGAGCGTGACGCTCAGCGTCGATCACCGGGTCATCGACGGGGCGCTCGGCGCGCAGCTGCTGGAAAAGATCGTCGAGAACCTGGAGAATCCGGTGGCGATGCTGGCCTGACCCCTCTCCCTCTCATCGAGCCATAAATATCCCTCGGGGGGAGTCCGCGCCGCCCCGGCGCGGACGGGGGGCAGACAGCCCCCCGAACGCAAGGGACTGCGCGGAACGCGCTCCTTCGATCTGCTGGCGCGTCGGCACCCGCCGGCAGCGCGAAGAGATTTCGAGTTTCGTCTGCGCCCAGAACGAAATTCGTCGAATTTCGATCGCGCCCCGCCTCGCCCCTACGCCTGCGGCACCGCCTGCAGAAGGTGATCCATCGACACCGACGGCTGGTCGCAGCCGGCCTCGCCGACGATCTTCGCCGGAACGCCCGCGACCGTCTTGCAGGGCGGCACGTCCGACAGCACGACCGACCCGGCCGCGATGCGGCTGCAATGGCCGATATGGATGTTGCCCAGCACCTTGGCCCCCGCCCCGATCAGCACGCCGTTGCCGATCTTGGGATGGCGGTCCTCTTCCTCCTTGCCGGTGCCGCCCAGCGTCACCGAATGCAGCATCGAGACGTTGTCGCCCACCACCGCCGTCTCGCCGATGACGATGGAATGGGCGTGGTCGATCATGATGCCCCGGCCGATCCGGGCGGCGGGGTGGATGTCGACGCCGAACGCCTCGCTCACCCGCATCTGGACGAAGTAGGCCAGGTCGCGCCGCCCCTCCTGCCACAGCCAATGGCCGAGGCGGTAGGATTGCAGCGCCTGGTAGCCCTTGAAGTAGAGCAAGGGCTGCATCAACCGGTGGCAGGCCGGATCGCGCTCGAACACGGCGACGAGGTCGGCGCGGGCGGCGGCGCCGAGGTCGGGCTCCGAGGCGTGGGCGTGGTCGGCGATCTCGCGCAGGATCTGCTCGCTCATCTCGCCGGAGGACAGTTTCAGCGCGATCCGGTAGCTCAGCGCGCGGGCGAAGCTGTCGTGGTGCAGGACGCCCGAATGGATCAGGCCGCCCATCAGCGGCTCGGCGGCGATGGCCTCCTCGGCCTCGCGGCGGATGCGGTCCCAGACCGGGTCGACCGGCGCGATGGTCGGGTTCAGCTTGGCCAAGGCGCGTCTCCTTCTCGCCGCGGGATCCGGCTTCCGTCCTAGCGAAGATAGCCGCGTCGCGCCACGATTAAAGGCCCGCCCCCGCCTCCCGGCGGAGGAGAGCGTGAAGGACGTCGATCAGCGCGGCGCAGGCGGCGGGATCGAGCCGCGCCAGCGGCGGCGCCTGCGGCCGGGCCCGCGCGGCGGCCATGAGCGAGCCGTCGCCACCCGTGCGCGGCAGGCGGCGGTGCGTGCGGCGGTGGCGGTCCGCGGCGCAGGCCTCGGCGATCAGCGCCTCGGCCAGCGCCCGCCGCGCGGCGGGCGGCACGGCGCGGAGGGCGCGCGCCGCCTCGGTCACGTCGCCGATCAGGACCGGGCGCATCAGGCGGGCGCGATGTCGATCAGGCGCGCGGGGCCGGGCCCGAACAGGGCGGAGACCTGTGCCACCTCGATCCGGCAGCCCGACGCGGCCGCGCCGTCCGCCGCTCGGGCGGCGGCAGGGTAGTCCCACGAGGGCGCTGCCGTCACCTCCTCCCGCACCGGCGTGCCGTCCACGACGACGCGGACGAGGTAGCTCTCCGCCTCTTCCCCCAGCGGCACGTCCGGGCCGGTCCAGGCGTCGCCGCCGATCCGGGTGCGGCGGATCCAGCGGACCGCGAGGGCACCGTCCGGCGCCTCGGTCGCCGTGAGGTGGCAGACGGCATAGGGCCGCAGCCCGATGCCGCGGAAGGCGGCGGCGCGGTGCCGCCAGGTCGGATCGTCGATCGGCCGGGCGGCGGGCCCCCAGCGATAGTGCCGCAGGGCGTCGCGTTCGGCCGGAGGATAGCCCACCTGCTGCAGCGCGCCGTTCAGCAGCACCACGCGGCTGCCCGCCGGCCAGGCGTCCGGCATCACCCCGTCGGTGCCCGCCTGCCCCCGCAAACGCAGCCGCAGGTCCCAGGTGCCGGGGGCGACCAGCTCGGCCTCCGCGAACTGGAACACCTCCCAGAGGTCGGTCGTCCCGTCGCCGATCGCCATCGCGTTGCGGCCGGCCAGGACCTGGTCGGGCGTGACCGACGCGAGCGTGCCGCGCACCAGCCGCACCCGCAGGGCCGGGCCGCGGTCCCAGAGGCCGGACGGCGCGGCGAGGAGCGGGGTGAGCGTGGTGCCCACGGTCGCCGGCACGGCGACGGTCTGGTCGAGCGCGTAGTCCGCGTCCGTCTCGCTGTCCTGCAGGGCGACCGCCCCCGGCCAGGGCCGCGCGGTGAAGGCGACATGGGGCGCGTGCGGCACCTCTGCCCCGGTCAGCAGCGGCAGGTCGAGGAAGACCGCCTCCACCGGCACCGGCGGAACGAAGAGCGTGGGGATCCCGTCCTCGTCCCCGGTCTCGTGGGCGCGGTACGTCTCGGGGTCGACGCGGACCGCCTCGATCGCCTGGGCCTCCGTCGCCTCGATCCGGTCGACGCGCCAGCGGCCGGGGGTGCCGGCGACCGCGACGACGTCGCCGGCACCGATCTCCAGCGCCGAGGGCGGGAGCGCCAGCGAGAGCGTGTCGCGCGCCAGCCGCGCCTCGGCCAGCCAGCGCTCGGCGATGCGGCGGCCCTCGGGGCGGGTCAGGACCATCGGCAGGTCGGTCTGCGACACGGCGACCGCGCGGCCGTCCGGCAGGCGCGCCTCCACCGCCGCCGTCCCGTAGTCCCCGCCTGCGCCGATGTGGGCGACCCGGACGCGCCCCGTCACCTCGGCCGCCGAGGCCCGCTCGCGGAGGAACGGCGCGGTCTCGCCCTCCTCCAGCACCAGCGTCTCCGGCTCCAGCACCGTCGCCGGCCCGCCGGTACGGCTGCGGAAGGCGAGCACGCCGTCCCGCTCCACCGCGTCGAAGCCGTGGGCGAGCATCAGCGGCTGCAGCGCCGCCCGCGCCGTGTCGACATCGTCCACCCCGTAGCCGCGCACCAGACCGTGCAGGCGCGACGTGTCCACCGGCCCAACGCCGCCGGCGGCGCAGATTTCCCGCACGACGGAGTCCAGCGGCCGGTTCGCCGTCCGGCCCGTAATCCAGTGCCCGCGGTGGTAGTTGTCGCCGTCGGCCCAGAGATCGTCCCGCGCCGGGAAGGCCGGCCACGGCCGCGCGTCCCACGCCCAGGCGTGGCTGCGCGAGAGGTCCAGCATCCGGCCCTCGTAAACGTCCGAGGCCGGGTTCGCGGCGAGGTCCGAAAAGTGGCGATGGACGGCGCGGTAGTACTGCACCTGGATCAGGTCGTCGCGCAGGCCGTTCGAATAGTAGGGCAGCTGCGATTCCGACGACTTGGGGTCGAGGAACTTGTTCGGCTGGTTGGTGCCCTTGTCGATGGCGGCGCAGCCGAGCTCGGTGAACCAGATCGGCTTCGACTTCGGCGCCCACGCCGTCGCCTGCGGCTGGCGGACGCCGCCCACGCGGTCGTGGTGCGGGTTCGACCACCAGCCGGCGAGGTCCTTCACCCGCCAGACCCACGGCTCGCCGTCGCCGTCGGTGATCGGCGTCCGGATCTGCGCGTCCCGCGCCTCGGCGGAATGGTAGTACCAGTCGTAGAACTCGCCGCCCGCGACGTTGCCGGTGAGGTAGCCCAGGTCGTGGATGGAGCCGGCCGACGCGTCGGCGTGGGTCTCGCCGTCGCGCCAGTCGGAGAGCGGCATGTAATTGTCGATGCCGATGAAATCGAGAGCGGGCTCGGCCCAGAGGGGGTCGAGGTGGAACAGCTTGTCGCCCGTCCCCGGCGGCTGATAGCCGTGATATTCCGACCAGTCGGCGGCGTAGCCGAGCTTGGCTTCCGGCAGGATCGTGCGGACGTCCGCCAGCAGGGCGCGGAAGGCGTCGACGGCCGGAAAGCCGGCATCGTCCCTGATCTGCGTCAGCGCCACCATCTCGGAGCCGATGCAGAAGGCGTCCACCCCGCCCGCGAGGGCGCAGAGATGGGCGTAGTGCAGGATCATCCTCCGCAGTCCCCACTCGTCGGGGCCGGTGTAGCCGACATGATCCTCGCCGGGCGCGAAGTCCCCCGACGCGGCCGCGCCGAAGAAGGCCGCGACCTCCGCCGTCGCGGCGGCGGTGCCGTCGGTCGTCCCGGCGACGCCGGGCGCCCGCTCGGTCGTGATCCGGCCGCGCCAGGGCAGCGCGGGCTGGCCGTCCTCGCCGGTCCAGGGGTTCGGCAGGGCGTTCTCGCTGAGCTGCTCCATCAGGATGAACGGGTAGAACATGACCTTGAGGCCGCGGGCGTTCATCTCGCGGATCGCCTCGACCACCGCCTGGTCGGTGGGCGTGCCGCCGTAGACGGGCCGATCCGCGACGCGGGCGACGAGGCCGGCGGTCTCGCGGGTGAGGCCGGAGACGCGCCAGGGCATGCCCTCGGCATCCATCTCGTCCTGCTCGACCTTCGGCCGCACCGTGCAGTGCCCGGCCCGCAGGTCGTCGCCGAACCAGGACACGACGAGGCTGACCGATCCGCAGTTCGGCAGTTCCCCCTGCAGCGCGTCGAGGGAGGTGACGAGGTCGCTGCGGCCCGAGGCGGTGGCGACATTGGCCGCCACCTGCTCGCCGTAGGCCCGCTCCAGGTAGACGGGGGTGGTGGCGAGGGAATATTCCCCCGTCCCCGGGATCAGCGCGACGCCGCGCAGCAGGTGCGCCATGTCCTCGGCGGCGGCCGTGTCGCCGATGGCCGCGGGGCGGAACACCTCGAACTGCAGTTGCGGGACACAGTTGCCGAACGGGCCGAGGTCCAGCGTGTCGAGGACGACGTAGGCGATGCCGCGGTAGGCGGGGACGTTGCCGGCGCCCTCGTGCGCCTCGATCGCGGGATCGGGCTGCTGGTCCTCGGTGCCGTGATAGAGACGCAGGTTCAGGAGGTCCGGCGCGACCTCGCTTCCGTCGGCCCAGATGCGGCCGACATGGGTGAGCTCTCCCTCGCAGAGGGCGATGGCGAGGCTCACCGTATAGGAATATTCGGTGACCCGCGGCCCGGCGGGCGCGCCCTTGCCGCCGCCGCTGGTCTCGGCGCTCTCCCGGAACGGGCCGGCCCAAATCACCTGCCCCGGCACCCGCATCCGCCCCCAGACGCGCCCGACAGGCGTCCCCTCGGACGCGCCGGTCAGGCGGAAGCGGTCGACCCGGCCCGTCTCCACCGGCTCGGCCCCCTGCCCCAGCAGCCGGGCGTCGATCGCGCGGCCCGCCGCGGCGCCGAGCGCGCGGCCGACCACGGCGGTCGACAGCCCGAGGACCGAGCCGCCGAGGGAGCCGCCGAGCGCCATGCCGGCGGCGGAGAGGACGATGGTGGCCATGGGCGGGACCTCGTTCAGTCGGGGAAGGCGAAGCGGGCGACGATGCGGCGCGCCCAGGGGGACGTCAGGCGGCTCTCGACGACGCCGTGGCCGCTGTAGGCGTGCACGAAGGTCGCGCCGGAGCTGATTTCGGCGGCGATGCCGAGATGCTTGGCGACGGCGCGGTCGCGCATCCGGAAGAGGAGGATGTCGCCGGGGCGCGTCGGGGCGTCCTTCGGCCGCTCGGCGAGATACAGGCCGGCGGCGCGCCACAGGCGCTCCTCGCCCTGCGGCTCGGCCCAGTCGCGGCTGTAGGGCGGCACCTGCGCCGGCTCCGGCCCGCAGACCTCGCGCCAGACGCCGCGGACGAGGCCGAGGCAGTCGCAGCCCGCACCGCGCACCGATTGCTGGTGGCGGTAGGGCGTCCCGATCCAGCCGCGGGCGGCGGCGACGATGGCGCTCACGGCGCATCCCCCGCGCGGGGCGGGACGACGAGCCAGTCCTCGCCGGGGATGGTCGGGAAGCCGCGGAAGTTCGCCACGTTGGCGAACTTGTCGCGGCAGGTGGCGAGGCGCTTGTCGCAGCCGGGCGTCAGGCGCAGCGACGTGCCCGCCGGCACCTCGGCCCGGATGGGCGCCCAGAGGGTGATCCGCCGCCGCCCGTCCGGCAGCAGGCGGTCCACCTTCACGATGCCCTCCAGCCCCGCGCCCTCCCCCTCCAGCACGCGCAGCACGCCGCGATCGAACCAGCGGTCGGCGTAGGCGTCGAGCCCGGGCAGAAAGAAGACCTGCGCGTCCTCCACGCTCTCCGCCTCCCGCACCTCGGCGAGCGGCCCCAGCGCCACGCCGCAGGCGGCGTCGCCGAGGATCGCCTGGCAGGACGGCGTGTAGGACCGCCCCTGCGGCTGGTTGAGAAGGTCGGTGAGGCCCCGCAGCTCGGCCGTGAACGCCGCCCCCTCGCGGCGGATCTCCCCCAAGGCGCCCCGGAAGCGCAGCATCCGCTGGGACGGATCGGCCCAGTTGACCAGCCAGCTCTCGACCTCGGCACCGTCGAACCGCCCCGCCTCGACGTCGGCGTCGCGGATCGCGGCGTCGGACAGGACGCCCGCCGCCTCGCTGTTGTCCACCGACAGGCCGGTCCCCTGCACCAGCGCCCGTGCGGTCAAGCCGCTGTCCGCGCGGTGGGTCAGCCCGTCGAAGGTCAGGTCGCGGTCGTGGTCGGTGAAGCCGTAGGTCACGCCGTCCGCCCGCGTCAGCCGCCAGCAGCGGCAGACAGTCGTGTCGCCGGTGGCGAGGTGACCCAGAAGCGCGGCGCGGCTCATGTCCGCACCTCGACGATGGGCACGTTCGGCACGTCCCCGGCGCGGAACGAGGCGACCGAGACGGCGATCCGGTCGGTGTCGAAGCGCACGGGAACGTCGAACTCGAACCCCGCGGTGATGGTCGCGCCCACGGCCGGCACCTCCAGGAACGTCACGATCCCGGTTTCCGGGTCGACGGTGAAGTCCACCCCCTCCTGCAGCTCGTCGCCCTCGACCGCGACGACGACGCTGCCGGCGACGGGCTTGTGGATGGCACGGATATGCTCGTAGCCGCCCGAGGCGTAGCGCTTCACCAGCTGATACCTCTCGGTCACCTCGTCGCCGGTGCCGATCTCCTGATCGAACGGCGTCACCTCGCGCGTCGGCAGCGCGGACTTGTAGTCGGCCCAGTCCTTCCAGCGGAAGCCGTGCAGCTGCCCGGCCCGCGCCTCGAAGAAGGCGATCAGCGCCTCGACGTCGTCGAGGCTGCGCAGGCCGAGGCCTGCGTCGTAGCGGCGGCGGGACTGCGCCCAGGGGCTGTTGCGCTCCTCGTGGCCGCTGGCGAGGGCGACGATCTCGGTCCGCCGCTCGGGACCGCCGACGGAGCCGAAGCTGAGGTTGGCGGGAAAACGCACTTCGTGGAAGGCCATGGGACTACCTCTTCAGCGGTTGCGGGCGCCGCGGGACAGGGCGCGGCCGACCTGGGCGGCGATCTGGCCCTGGCTGCGGCGGAAACCCTCGACGTCGGGGGTCGCCACGTTGACGGTGACGTGGACCGGCGCCGCGCCGCCCTGCTGGCGCACGCCGAGGCGGCCGTCGGCGCCGCGGGCCAGCGGCAGGATCGCCTCCGGTCCGGCCTCGCCCATCAGGCCCGTGCCGCCGCGCATCGGGAACGTGGTCGGCCCCGAGAGCACGCCGCCCCGGGCGAAGGGCATGACGCGCCCCTGGGTGAACGCCCCGCCGTTCGCGAAGGGCATGAGGCCGGAGACGACGGAGTTGAGGCCGCCGGCGAGGATGCCGCCGACATGGTCCGTCACCGGCCGCATCGCGTTGGAATAGATCGTGTCCACCGCCGACCGCCCGAAGCCGCGCAGCGCGTCGCCGAGGCTGGCGCCGTCCAGGACCACCGCGTCGATCGCCCGACGCAGCCCGCGCGAGAAACCGCGTTCCAGCTGGCCGAGGTCGCGCACCGCGCCCCCCATGGCGAGGCGGACCTCGGCCAGCTCGGCGGTGAAGGCGCGGGCCATCGTGCCGGCCGCCTCCATCGCCTGTCCTAGGTCGCCCATTTCGGCGTCCAGATCGTCGAAGTCAGGGCTCGCCATCCTGTCTCTCCTCGCCTCTCGGCCGGTCGGGAAAGGCCCGCGCCAGCTCTTCCAGCCGGGCCCGGGCCATCGGGCGGACGCCTGCGCCCAGGCCCAGCATCAGCATCAGCTCGGCCGGGGTGAGCGCCCAGAACTCTGCCGGGCGCAGGCGCAGCCGGGTCAGCCCCGCGCGCATCATCCCCGGCCAGTCGAGGCTCATTCCGGCACCGCGAAGGCGCGGGCGATCAGCGCCGCCGCGGCCTTCGCCGCGCCCACCGGACCGCCCGCGATGTCGGCCGACACCAGCTCCGCCTCGGTCACCCGCCAGCCGCCGCCGCGCAGACCGGCGACCAGCAGGCGGAACACATCGCGCGCGGCGACCTGCCCGCCTTCGAACCGCTCCACCAGCGCGACGAGGCTGTCCTCGCCCAGCGCCGCCTCCAGCTCGGCCAGCGCGCCGAGGGTGAGCTTGGCCGTCCGCGGCACGCCGTCGACGACGACCTCCACCTCGCCCGCATGCGGGTTCGCCATCACGGCGCCTCGGCGAGGAAGGTGAGTGCGCCGGCGGAGGCGAGCGACAGCTCGTAGGTCGCCTCGCCGTCGTGGCTGCCGGCGTACTCCAGCGACGTGATCTGGAACGGCCCCTCGACGGTGCCGAAGTCCGGCACGATCACCTGGAAGGCCGGCGTCTCGCCGCCCCAGAAGATCGCCCGCGCCCGTTCGTCCGTCGTCTCGTCCCGGAACACGCCCGAGCCCGAGATTGCGGCCGAGCGGACGCCCGCGCCGGCGAGGAGCTCGCGCCAGCCGCCCTGGCTCTCCAGGCTGGTGACGTCGACGCTCTCGGCGTTGAAGGACAGGCGCGTGGCGCGCAGGCCCGCGACCGTCTGGAACAGGCCGTCGCCGGTCATGTCGATCTTGATCAGCAGGTCCTTGCCGTTCTGGGCGACCATGTGCGGTCCCTCCGTCCTTGGGTGTGGGTCAGGCGGCCGCGTCGTCCTCGACGCGGGCGCGGAAGGTGAGGTCGATCCGCCGTTCGGTGCCGCTGCGGCCAGCGGTGGCGCGGCGGAAGTGCAGGCCGACGAGGTGGCCGCGGGACAACGCCAGCGGCGCGTCCACCAGTGCGTCGCAGACGGCCGCAGCAGCCGCCTTGGCGTTGGCGAAGCCGGCCGCGTCGGTGACGACCGACACCGACAGATCATGCTCCGCCCCGCCGGCCGTCTTGTCGGAGCGGCCCTGCACCTTCTCCGGCCCGATCAGCACGTAGAGGGACGGCGGCACGCCCGGCGGCGCGGCGTCGTAGACGGCGCCGCCGACGAGGGCGTCCAGCGCCGCGTCGCCGGTCAGCCGGGCGTAGAGCGCCTGCTGCAGCACGGAGGCGAGGGCATAGGTCACGCGATCACCTCCTCGCGGGCTTCGCAGATCAGGTAGCGGCCGCCTGGATCCATCTCGGTCACCGCGAGAACCACGAAGACCCGCGGCCCCTCGCGGAAGCGGTGGTCGGGCGCGGGCCGGCGGGGCGAGCCGACGGGCGCGGCGGGCATCACGATGCGGCAGGCCTGCAGGCTGAGGGCGCCGGGCGCGCCGTCCGCCTCGCGGCCCGACCGCGGCCGGATTTCGGCCCAGACGGTCCCGACGGGCTGCCAGCCGGGGGCGAACCCCCCCGCGCCGTCGGGCGTCCTCACCGGCCGCTCCAGCGACAGCCGGCGGTTCAGGCGCGGCGGGGTCATGCGCGCCCCCGGCCGAACAGGCGGAAGGTCCGGTAGCGCTCGATCAACGCGGTCACGCCGAACGGCATGCAGCCGGCGTCCAGCCCGGTATCGTGGCGGTATTCGTTGTAATGCGCGGCCAGCAGCATCACCGCCTGGCCGAGGTCGGCCGGCAGGTCGCCCCAGTCCGGCCCGAAGCCGGCGGTGAAGCGGACCCTGACCGAACCGCCGAAGGACGGACGGGGCAGCACCGCGCGCGTCGCCTCCAGCCGCGGCACGTGCAGGTCCGGCACCAGCCGCCAGCTCGCGGCGTCGGCGACCGTCTCGGCACCCTTCGGGGCGATCAGGTCCACGCCCGCCACCGCGCTCACCGGCGCCACGGGCAGGTCCTGCGCCGTCTCTCCCTGCCAGCCGTCCCGCGTCCAGGCGAAGTCCCGCTCCAGCAGGATCTTCCCCGTCCGCCCCTCGACCGCGGCCATGGCGGCGCGCAGGAACCCCGTCAGCAGCCCGTCCTGCAGCCCGTCGTCCGCGAACCCCGTGCCGAGGCGCAGGTGCTCGCGAAAGGCGGCGATCGGGAAGGCCCCGTCCGGCACCGTGGTCGTCTCCACCAGCATCATCGTCGTCACTTTCCCCTCAGCGCTTCGGCCCGGCGGCCCGGGGAACTCCGCCCCCGGGCCGCCGTCACACTCAGCTGGCCGCGAAGCGCAGCAGCTTGATCGCGGCGTAGTCGCTGACCGCCCCGCCCACGCGCTTGGTCGCGTAGAACAGGACGTTCGGCTTGGCCGAGAAGGGGTCGCGCAGGACCCGCAGGTCCGGCCGCTCGGCGATGGTGTAGCCGGCGCGGAAGTTGCCGAACGCGATCGAGAAGCTGTCGGAGGCGATGTCCGGCATGTCCTCGGCCACCAGCACCGGGTAGCCCAGAAGGCGCGCCGGCTCCCCCGCCGACAGGCCGTCGGACCACAGGAACCGGCCGTCGGCGTCCTTCAGCTTGCGCACCGCGCCGGCGGTCCGCGAGTTCATCACGAACGTCGCGCCCGAGCGGTAGCGGGCGCCCAGCGCATAGACGAGGTCGATGATCGCGTCCGCCGGGTCGGCCGCGTCGAACGCGCCGTCCGCGCCGGTGGCGACGTAGCCGAGCGAGCCCCAGGCCCAGGAGGCGTCCGCCACCTTGGTCGCCGACAGGAAGCCGGTGGGCTTGTCGGTGCCGTTGCCGCCGACGAAGGCGGTGGCCTCGGAGCGGGCGAACTTGTCGGCGATCCGGCCCGCCAGCCAGTCCTCGATGTCGAAGGCGGCATCGTCCAGCAGGCGCTGGCTGACCCGCGGCAGCGCCGCCAGCTCGTGCAGCGGAATGCTGATCCGGTCGATCTGCGGCGTGCCGGTCTCGGCCTGCGGGCCGGCCTCGGTGCCCCATCCGGCGCCCGCCTCGGCGCGGTCGATCAGCACCTCGTAGGAGCCGCCCTCGACGTTCACCACGTTGGCGACCGAGCGGATCGAACCGGCGCCGGCCAGCACGCTGGCGATCGTGTCCGCCATCTGCGGATCGACGAGGTAGCCGCCGTCAGCGGCGACCGCGGTCGACATCGCCTTGCCCTCGAGCACGATGCCGCGCAGCGCGTCGTCGTCGCCGGTGCGCAGGTAGGCGGACAGCGCCTTCTGGTGCGGCGCGCCCTCCTCGGCGGCGGCGCTGAGGGCGGGCCGGCGCCCGCCGGTCTGCATCTTGCGGTCGAGCTTGGTCATGCGGTCTTCCTGCTGTTGAAGTCGGCTCTGGATGTCGCCCGCGAAGAGCCTGAAATCGCCCATGAACGCGGTCATCGAAGTCTTCAGATCCTCGGCCGGGGACAGATCCTCCCCGGCCCGGGACGTGGTCTCGGGTGTCACCATCTCTCTCCTTCTCGGGGTCGTCTCGCGGGCGTCAGTCCCGCCCGGCCATCGCGGCCCGCGCCGCCTGCACGGCGCGCGCCATCTCGCGCCAGGCGGCGGCGTCCGGCGCGTCCGCGCCCTTCGCCCCCACCCGCGCCTCGCGCAGCATCGGGAAGGTCACGAGCGACACCTCCCACAGCTCGAGCTCGATCAGGCGGCGGCCGCCGCCCTCGGCCTTGGCGCTGCGCACCGTGCGGTAGCCGATTGACAGCCCGTCGATCGCGCCCGCCTGCACCAGCGCCGCGGCCTCGCGAGCCCGCGCCACGTCGGGCAGCAGCCGGCCCGAGACCTTGAGCCCGCGCGCATCCTCGGTCACTTCGTCCCAGACGCCGATCGGCTCGCGCGGGTCGTGCTGCCACAGCATCCGGACCTTGCCGCCGCCCTCGCCCAGCCGCTTGAGGCTCTCCGCGTAGGCGCCCCTCTCGACCGCGTCGCCGCCGCCGTCCACCGCGCCCCAGAGCGAGGCGTAGCCGCTGATCCGGTGGCCGTCCTCGACCGTGACCGGCGCGCCGGTCTGCGCGAACTTGTATTCGAGTTCCATCCCGTTCCCCTCATCCCGCCAGATGCGTCAGCCGCTGCACCGCCTCGGCGAGAACCGCGGCCACCATGCCGAACACCGCCAGCCACAGCCGCCGTTCCAGCCGCTCCATCGCCGCCTCCAGCCGCGCCATGGCTCCGGCCGCCTGCTCGAACTGCAGCTCGCTCAGCCGCTCAAGCGCATCGATGCGCAGGCCCGGGGCGCAGGCGAAGCGTTCGGTCGGCCTACCCGTCATCGCCGACCTCCAGCGCCGGCAGGCCCAGCAGCGCCCGCTTCTCGGCCGCCGTCAGGAACGTCGCCTGACCGACGCGCCGCCACTGCGCCTCGCGCTCGGGCGCGAGCGCGGCGATCTGGTCGAGGTCGGGCCGCAGCTCCACCCGCTCCCCGCCGAAGTCCGACAGCCAGTCCGCGATCGCCGCCGTCACCCGCGCCGCCAGCGGCAGCACGGTCAGGCGGTAGAACGCCCGGTTCGCCTCCTGGTAATTGGCGTAGGTCGCGTCGCCGGGGATCCCCAGCATCATCGGCGGCACGCCGATGGCGGTCGCGATCTCGCGCGCGGCGGCCTCCTTCGTCTGCCGGAACTCCATGTCGGACGGCGAGAAGCCCATCGGCTTCCAGTCGAGCCCGCCCTCCAGCAGCAGCGGCCGCCCTGCGTTGCGCGCACCCTGGTGCTGCGTCTCCATCTCGTGGACGAGGCGATCGTACTGGTCCTGCGTCAGCGACGCCGCGCCGTCGGGGCCGCTGTAGACGATGGCGCCCGACGGCCGCGCGGCGTTGTCGAGCAGCGCCTTCGACCAGGCGGAGGCGGCGTTGTGCACGTCGATCGCGCTCGCCGCAGCCTGCAGGGCGGAGAGGCCGTAGTGATCGTCCTGGGGGTGGAAGGTCCTGACGTGGCAAACCGCGCTCGGCCCGTCGACGCTGGCGGCGAAGCGGTGCTTGCGCCCGCCGGCGGCGTATTCGAACGCCACCGGCCAGCCGTCGGCGCCGGGGATCAGCGACACCCGGTCCGAGCGCAGGACGTGCAGCTCCACCGGCAGGCCGGCGTCGCCGACCGCCTCGATGTAGCCGTTGCCGGTCAGGAGGAGCTGACCGTAGAGCGCCTCCATGAGCTCCGCCCGCCCCTGCGCCGCGTTCGGGCGGCCGAGGAGGTCGAGGACGGGGTGCGCGGTGTAGCGCCGCTCGCGATCCTGCAGCGTCAGCGGCAGCGCCGCGGCGGCCTCGGCGATCAGCCGGACGGCGCGGAAGCCGACCGGATTGCCGAGGAAGCCGTTCTTCGTCAGCGTGAGCGCATCGCGCGGGGACCAGACGACCCGGCCCGAGCCGCCCATCGCGATCACCCGCCCCGCCGCGGACGCCTTGGTCTCGGCCGGGGCCTCGACCCGACCGGCGGGCGCGGCGTCGCGCTTCAGAAAGTCGAACATTGGGCCTCCTCGGGTCGCCGCGCGTCGATGGAGGCCGTTATGCAGGACGTGGCTTAAGGCGGAGGAAGGGCACCGGCCGGCGGGCGGAGGTCGGGCGCAACGGGGAAGGCGTCTCGGTTGCCGATGATCAGATTCGCCGGAGTGCCGGGCGTTGGCAGATCCGATATGATGGCTTTGGCGGACCCGGCGTGCCGGCGTTCCGCGCCTCCGAAGCCCTTTCCGACGGAGGGCAGTGTCTGGCCGCGGTCAGACGCTCCGACGATTGTGGTCGGTCCGTTATGGAGCCGCTCCGGACGACGGTGATCATCGCGCAGGTGGTGGGGAAGCGCCTGGCCGGAGGGGCGGCCAGACGCTGCCCGGGCCGCTGGCGCGGCTGAGTCCGGGCGAGTTTCAGTCCGGCAGACGTCGACCATGAGCAAGCCCGTTTAGGTGACCGCGGGGGGTGGCCGCCGGATCAAGCTCGTTCGATTCGAAATATCCCGCCCCGGCCCTGAGCCGGGGCCTCGCGCGATCCCGGGAGCGCACTGGATTGTCCCGCGAGGTCCCGGGTCGAGCCCGGGACGGGATCAGCCCTACTTTGACCAACCGCTCCTCAAGCCCCCACGATGGTCCCGCCATTGGGATGCAGCGTCTGGCCGTTGAAGTAGCTGCCGTCCTCGGAGGCGAGGAACAGGTAGGCCGTCGCCACTTCCCACGGCTGCCCGGCGCGGCCCATCTCGGTCTGGGTGCCGAAGCCGGCGACCGTCTCGGCGTCCATCGAGCCGGGGATGAACGGCGTCCAGATCGGCCCCGGCGCCACCGCGTTCACCCGGATGCCGCGCTTGATCAGCGCCTTGGCGATGGACCGGCTGAAGGCCAGCGTGGCGCCGCGCGTGGTCGAATAGGCGATCAGCGAATCGTTGCCCTTGAAGGCGTTGACGCTGGTCGTATTCACGATCGCCGCCCCCTCCTTCAGATGCGCCAGCGCCGCCTGCGTCACGAAGACCTGCGCCATCACGTTGCTGTCCATCGTCCGGCGCAGACGCTCCTCGCTCAGGTCCTCGAGCGGGTCGTCGACCCACTGCTGGGCGCAATTATTGACGAGGACGTCCAGCTTGCCGAACCGCTCCACCGTCCTCGCGATCGCGTCGAACGCGTGAGCCCGCTGGCCGAGGTCGCCCGGGATCAGCAACGCCTCGGACCCCTCCGCCTCCACCAGGCGCTTCGTCTCCTCGGCGTCCTCGTGCTCTTCCAGATAGGCGATGGCAACCTTCGCGCCCTCGCGGGCGAAGAGGACCGAGACGGCGCGGCCGATGCCGCTGTCGCCGCCGGAGACGAAGGCGACCTTGTCCTTCAGCTTGCCGACCCCGGGAAAGCGCGGGGTATAGTCGGGCGCGGGTGTCATCTCGTGCTCGTCCGCCGGCATGCTGTCCTGATGCTGCGGCGGAAAGGCGTGCTCGGTCATGGGATCGCTCCATGGGTTGAAGGGGCTCGCCCCTCCAACCCCCGCCGCACGCGGTCGTTCCGGCCGTACGGGCAGCGACGGCGTCAGATCGCCCGCATCCGCGGATCGCCTGCCGGGCGCAGCAGGAGCTCGTGCAACGCCCACACCAGCGCGTCCAGCCGATCGGGCGAGCCGCCGCCCTGGAAGCCCTGCGCTGTCATCAGGCTCATCTGCTCCTCCAGCCGCGGGAAGCCCCCGGCATGGAAGACCTGCCCGCGCTCGTAGAGGGCCGAGACGGTCTCGGCCCGCATCGCCTTGGACCGCTGCGCGTGGACGGCGCGGTAGCTGACGAGGGGATCGACGCCCCGCACAACCGCCTCGACCATCGCGCCGCCCTGGTTCACCTCGGCGACGAGGCGCGCGGCGCCGTGGCGGTGGTAGGCCGCGACCGCCGCCTCGGCCCAGGCCTGCGGCGAGGCGGCCTCGACGGTCGCGTCCTCCAGCACGAAGGCCCGCCAGCCGAGGGCGGGTCCGTCCGTGACCGCGCCCGCAACGACGATCCCGCAGGCGTCGGACCCGGCATGCCCGCTGGCCGGCGGGTCGACCGCGACGACGACACGGGTCAGCTGCGGCACCCCGGCACAGCGCTGCCGCTCGATCAGCGGCCACGGCCACAGCGCACCATCGACGGAGTCGAGGTACTCGCCGTCCAGCTCCTGCCGCGCCACCCGGGTGTCGCCGAACATCGCCCGCACCTCGGCGAGGTAGCTGTCGGCGAGGTTCGCCCGGTTCGCCTCGGTGGGCGCCCGGGTGGTCACGGTGCTGTCGCGCGCCATCAGGGCCTTGAGGAACGGCACGGACCGGGGCGTGGTCGTCGCGCAGATCCGCGGGTCGGCGCCCAGCCGCACGGCCAGCGCCAGCATCTCCCACGTGTCCTTCGCCTTCTTCCACTTCGCCAGCTCGTCCACCCAGGCGGCGTCGAACTGCGGCCCCCGCAGGCTCTCCGGCTCGCTGGCCGAATGCAGGGACGCCACGGCGCCGTTCGGCCAGACCAGCAGGCGCCGGGTCGCGATCCAGTCCGGCCGCCGGTCGGGGGGCGAGCAGGCGAGGAGGCCGCTGTCCCCCATCACCATGACCTCGCGGGTCTGGTCGTAGGTCTCGCCCACCAGCGCGACGCGGCGCGCCCGGCCGGGCGCGCGCGGCGTCGGCCCCTCGACCATCGACCGGACCCACTCCGCCCCCGCCCGGGTCTTGCCCGCGCCGCGCCCGCCGAGGATCAGCCACGTCCGCCAGTTCCCCGGCGGCGCAAGCTGGTGCGGCAGCGCCCAGAAGTCGAACAGGTAGGGCAGCCCGCGAAGCTCGGCCTCAGTCAGGGTCGCCAGGAACGTCTCCCTCTGCGCAGCACTCGCGGATGCGAGCGAGGCGGCACCCGATGTCGTGCCGGACGGCGTCGAAGTCGATTTCATACGCGGCAATCACCCTCGCATGCTTGGCGAACAGCTCGTCGAGCCGCGTCTGGATCTCGAGGTAGATGCGGATCGCCTTTTCGTACTCTGCGGTACGCGCCGTCAGTTCCCTGACGTCCGGGTGGCTGGCGGCGTCGTCCTTCACGCCGTCCAGCAGGGTCCTCACCGACGTCCGCACCGACTCCAGCAGCGCGATCGCATCGCGCCTGAGACCCGCGAGCTCCGCCTCGTCGGACGCGGACCGATCGTCCCGCGCCTCGTCTGTCTCGGTCATGTCGCCCCCATCCGGGCCCTCAGGGGACCGTCCGACGATCCCGGGCCTCGGCGAGGAGATGTACAGCGGCGCGGGTTACGCGCCGCCGAAGGGTCCGTGCGGTGCCGGCAGGATCAGCCGTCGCTCGCCTCCGCCTCGGCGGCCGCGGCCTGCTCGGCCTCGATCTCGCGCCAGACGGCGACGTTGCGGTTGTGGTCCTCGAGGTTGGTGGCGAAGGCGTGCCCGCCGGTCCCGTCGGCCACGAAGAAGATGAAGTCGGTCGTCGCCGGATTCAGCGCCGCCTCGATCGCCTCGCGGCTGGGATTGGCGATCGGCGTCGGCGGCAGGCCCGCGATCACGTAGGTGTTGTAGGGCGTCGCCGCGCGCAGCTCGCTGGCGCGCAGGCCGCGGCCGAGGACCCCCTCGCCATTGGTGATGCCGTATATGACCGTGGGATCGGTCTGCAGCCGCATACCCTGCTCCAGCCGGTTCACGAAGACCGAGGCGACCTGCGGCCGCTCGTCGGGAACGCCCGTCTCCTTCTCGACGATGGAGGCGAGGATCAGCGCCTCCTCCGGGGTCTCGATCGGCAGCCCCTCGGCGCGGTTCTCCCACGCGGTGGCGAGGATCGCCGCCTGCCGCTCCTCCATCTCGGCCAGCAGCGCCGCCGGATCGGTGCCCGGTTCGATCTCGTAGGCGCGCGGGGCGAGCGAGCCCTCGGCCGGCACCTCGGGCACCGTCCCCTCGAACAGGTCGATCGCCCCCATCGCCTGCACCACCTGCCAGCTGGTGACGCCGGGGACGACGTCGAACTCGAACGTCGTGTCGGCGGCCTCCCGCGCCTCGAGGTACTCCGCCGGCGGCTCGCCCTCGCCCGGCACGAATTCCGCCGTTTCGGTGAAGCTGCCCGTGGCGGGATCCAGCGACTGCACCTCGGCGACCGTCCGCGCGACGCCCACGCGATAGACGACGCGGGTGCCGCAGGTGGACGCGCCGGTGCCCGTGATCTCGGCCGCGATCGCCTCCATCGAGGCGCCGGCGGGGATCAGGAAGTTGCCGGCCTTCAGCTGTCCGCCGATATCCTCGTAGTCGACGCCGATGCGGAAGACCGTGGGCGACGTCACGGCGCCCTGCGCGGCCAGCTCGGCGCTGACCGACCGCATGGAGCTGTTGGACGGCACGTTCAGGCAGATGGCGGCGTCGAGCGGTCCCTCGGCCCGGTACTGTCCGACGCCCCAGGTGATGAGGCCGCCCACCAGGAACAGCACCACGACGAAGAACGTCAGGGCGTTGGACGCCACATGTCGCCACATCAGCGGGGCGTCCCGAAGATCACGCTCGCGTTGGTGCCGCCGAAGCCGAAGGAGTTCGACAGCGCGACCTCGATCTTCCGCTCGCGCTTGGCGTTGGGGGCAAGGTCGACGGGGCTGTCCACCGCAGGGTCGTCGAGGTTGATCGTCGGCGGCGCGACCTGGTCGCGGATCGCCAGGATCGAGAAGATCGCCTCGATCGCGCCGGCGGCGCCGAGGAGGTGGCCGGTCGCCGACTTGGTCGACGACATCGTCACCTTCGCCGCGGCGTCGCCCATCAGCCTCTCGACGGCCGCGAGTTCGATGACGTCGGCCATTGTCGAGGTGCCGTGCGCGTTGATGTAGTCGATGTCCGCCGGCTGCAGGCCCGCGCTCTCCAGCGTCGCCCGCATCGAGCGCTCGCCGCCGTCGCCGTCCTCGCTGGGCGCCGTGATGTGGTAGGCGTCGCCCGACATGCCGTATCCCAGCACCTCGGCGTAGATCTTCGCGCCCCGCGCCTTGGCGTGCTCGTACTCCTCCAGCACGACGACGCCCGCGCCCTCGCCCATGACGAAGCCGTCCCGGTCCGCGTCATAGGGCCGGCTGGCCTTGGTCGGGTCGTCCGCCCGCTTGGTCGACAGCGCCTTGCAGGCGTTGAAGCCGGCGATGCCGATCTCGCAGATCGCGGCCTCGGCCCCGCCCGCGACCATGACGTCGGCGGCGCCGCGGCGGATCATCTCGGTCGCGTCGCCGATGGCGTGCGCACCGGTCGAGCAGGCGGTGACGACCGCGTGGTTCGGCCCCTTGAAGCCGTAGCGGATCGAGACCTGCCCCGAGATCAGGTTGATCAGCGCGCCGGGGATGAAGAACGGCGAGACGCGGCGCACGCCCTTGTCGCGGATCAGCAGCGTCGTCTCTTCGATCGACTTGAGGCCCCCGATGCCCGAGCCGATCAGCACGCCCGTCCGGTTCTGGTCCTCCGCCGCCTCGGGTTTCCAACCCGAATCCTCGACCGCCTGCTGCGCCGCGGCCATGCCGTAGAGGATGAAGTCGTCGACCTTGCGCTGGTCCTTCGGCTCCATGTAGCGGTTGGCGTCGAACGTGCCGTCGCTGCCGTCGCCGCGCGGCACCTCGCAGGCGTAGGTCGTGACCACGTTCGAGGGGTCGAACTGGGTGATCGGCCCGGCCCCGGACTGCCCGGCGAGGATGCGCGTCCAGCTCTCCTCCACCCCGTCCGCCAGCGGCGTGACCAGTCCCAGTCCCGTGACAACCACTCGCCGCATGTTCCGCCCTCGCCTCGGCCCGCTTTTTCCCGGCCCTGATAGTACGCGCGGGGCGGACGGGGCAAGGGCGCGGCCCCGCACGCTCGGCGGCGGACCGCGGAGGAAGGCGACCCCGGGGGACAGAGACCGAGGGCGCGCTCGACCCGACGGCCCGCCGGGGGGAGCGGGAGGGTCCCACCCCCGAAAGCCCGTCCCGGGCTTGACCCGGGACCTCGCCCAATGAGGGTGCTTCGCCGATCGGGGCCCCGGATCAGGTCCGGGGCGGGCATATCAGGAACCGACCGCGGGGCACGCCGGCGCTCAGTCGGCCCTGCCCGAAAAGAGAAAGGGCGGCGCCTCTCGGCGCCGCCCTCTCTGAACCCGTGAACCGGAGAGGCTCAGGTGGCTTCCTTGATGTACTTCACGGCGTCGCCGAAGGTCTGGATGGTCTCGGCGGCGTCGTCCGGGATCTCGATCCCGAACTCCTCCTCGAACGCCATCACCAGCTCGACGGTGTCGAGGCTGTCGGCGCCCAGATCGTCGATGAAGGAGGCGCTCTCGGTCACCTTGTCCTCTTCGACACCAAGGTGCTCCACCACGATCTTGCGCACGCGGTCTTCGACGTCGCTCATGTCACTTCCTCATGTTCTTCCGCGCCTGTTCCCGGCCCGGCTTGCTGATGCCCCTCGGGGCGGCTCGATTGCCCGACATCGCGGGGCGTCACGGCCGGCTCCGGAAGGGACCGGCCTTGAGATCACTGGCGCTAATAGCAGAGATTTCCCCGGCCGCAAACGCTTTCACCCCGCGGCCGGAGGGGCCGTCAGACCATCGACATGCCGCCGTTCACATGCAGCGTCGCGCCGGTCACGTAGGCCGCTTCCTCGCTGGCGAGGTACAGGACGGCGGCCGCGATCTCGCGCGGGGTGCCCATCCGGCCGGCGGGAATCTGCACGTCGATCTTGGCCTTCTGCTCGTCCGTCAGCTTGTCCGTCATCGCGGTGGCGATGAAGCCGGGCGCGACGCAGTTGACGGTGATGCCGCGCGTCGCGACCTCCTTGGCGAGGCTCTTGGAGAAGCCGACCATCCCGGCCTTGGAGGCGGCGTAGTTCGCCTGCCCCGGATTGCCGGTCTGGGCCACGATGGACGAGATGTTCACGATCCGGCCCCAGCGCGCCTTCATCATCCCGCGCAGCGCCCCGCGGCACAGCCGCATGGTGGAGGTGAGGTTGATGTCGAGGACCTCGGCCCATTCCTCGTCGGACATCCGCAGGAACAGGTTGTCCCGCGTCACGCCGGCGTTGTTCACCAGGATGTCGAGCCCGCCCATCGCGTCGGCCGCCTGCTTCGGCAGCTCGGCCACCGCGGCCGCATCGCCGAGGTTGCAGGGCAGGACGTGCGCCCGCTCGCCCAGCTGCGCCGCCAGCTCCTGCAGCGGCCCCTCCCGCGTCCCGGACAGGGCGACCGTCGCCCCCGCCTCGTGCAGCGCCGTCGCGATGGCCCCGCCGAGGCCGCCGCTCGCGCCGGTCACCAGCGCCGTCCTGCCAGTCAGGTCGAACATGTCTCTTCCCCTATCCTGTTTCGCCCGGTCAGCCGAGGCTCTCCGCCGCGGCCGCCACGTCTTCGGGCGTGCCGACGGCGCGGGTCTCCGCCTCCTTTGCGATGCGGCGGATCATGCCCGACAGCGCCTTGCCGGCGCCGATCTCCCAGAACGCGCCGACGCCGCGGCCGGCCATCGTCTCGACGCTCTCGCGCCAGCGGACGCGGCCGGTCACCTGCGCCACCAGCAGGCGGCGGATCTCGGCCGGGTCGGTCACCGGCGCCGCGGTCACGTTCGCGATCAGCGGCACCTGCGGCGCCGCCATCGCCACGTCGGCGAGCGCCGCCTCCATCGCCTCGGCCGCCGGCTGCATCAGGGCGGAGTGGAACGGCGCCGACACCGGCAGCATCAGCGCCCGCTTGGCGCCCTTCTCCTTGGCGATCCCGACCGCCCGCTCCACCGCTGCGCGGTGGCCGGAGACCACGACCTGCGCCGGGTCGTTGTCGTTCGCCGCCTCGCAGACGTCACCTTCGGCCGCCTCGGCCGCAACCGCCTCCGCCGCCGCGAGGTCGAGACCGAGGAGCGCGGCCATCGCGCCCTCGCCCACCGGCACCGCCGCCTGCATCGCATCGCCCCGGATCCGCAGAAGCCGCGCCGTGTCGGCCAGCGACAGCGCCCCCGCGGCGCACAGCGCGGAATACTCTCCAAGCGAATGCCCCGCGACGAAGTCCGCGGCGGCCAGCGTCACGCCCTCGGCCTTCAGCGCCCGCATCGCGGCGATCGAGGTGACCATCAGCGCGGGCTGGGCGTTGCGGGTGCGGGTCAGCGTCTCGGCGTCGCCCTCCCAGATGAGGGAGGACAGGCTCTCGCCCAGCGCCTCGTCGACCTCGTCGAAGGCTGCGCGGGCGTCGGGATAGGCCTCGGCCAGCGCCCTGCCCATGCCGATCGTCTGGGCGCCCTGCCCCGGAAACACGAATGCGCGCATCGCCCCCCCCCCACTTGCGGTGTCGGGCCCGCCTTTACAGGCTGGACCCCGGTCCGACAAGCGACGGCGGGGGTGCGGCCGGTGCTACGCCGCCCGGCCGGCCTCGCGGATCGACAGCTCGAACGGATGCACCGCATCGAAGGTCCGGACCTTGCGCGAGCCGAGGGCGATGTCGCGCTCCATCCGCGCCGCCAGCCACTCGACCGTCGCCTCGGGCGCCCGGAGAAGCGCCAGCTCCTCCCCCTCCGCGGTGGTCACCGTCAGCCAGCCGAGCGGCGGGCCACGGCGGCGCCCCACCGGGACGGCGCTCGCGCCGGTGAGCGCGTCGAACCCGTAGCGCGCGGTCAGCGACGGGCGCCCGGCCCGGTTGCGCACGACCTCGCGCACCTCGCCGAGGCTGGTGTCGATCTGGTATTCCGCGCGGTCGCCGCGGCTTGCGAACCACAGCAGGAGCACCGCGATCGCCCCCGTGACCACCGAGGCGCCAAGCTTCATGGTCATCACGCCCGCCACGCCGGTCCCGGCGGGGAACAGCCACATCCCCGCCGTCGCCGCCGCGAAGGCCGCACCGAGAAGCAGGGCCGCGGCCTGCAGCAGGACCAAGACCGGCGACGCCGGCTCGGTCGATCGGACGATGTAGCCCCAGTAGGTCTCCGACAGATCGAGGCCGGGACCTTCGACGCCCGCCAGGGTCCGGCGGGCAGCGTCGGTGGAGTCGGGCGTGTCGGGGATCGCGGTCACGGGCAAGCACCTTCCAGGGTCCTGGTCCCGCAGGATGGCGCCCCGATTCTGGCCGGAACGGGGCGCCGGGCGGGAAAGTCGGTGACCCGCCCGGCGCCCGGGGCGCCGCCCTTGCCCCGCGAGGCGGAACCTGTATAAGGCCGCGATCTTCCGCGGACGCACCTTATCATCCGCGCAGACTCTCGTGGGCGGGAGCGGAAGAGCAGGACCCGCCCTTTGAAATGCGCCGTGACAGAAATGGAGTGGGCATGCCGCTTTACGAGCATGTGTTCATCGCGCGTCAGGACTTGTCCAACGCGCAGGCCGAAGGGCTCATCGAGCATTTCGGCCAGGTCCTCGCCGACAACGGCGGGAAGTTGGTCGATCACGAATACTGGGGCGTGAAGACCATGGCCTACAAGATCAACAAGAACCGCAAGGGGCACTACGCCTTCCTGCGCTCCGACAGCCCGGCCCCCGCCGTGCAGGAGATGGAGCGCCTGATGCGCCTGCACGACGACGTCATGCGCGTGCTGACGGTCAAGGTCGACGCGCACGAGGAACTGCCCTCGGCGCAGATGCAGAAGCGGGACGACCGGGACGGTCGCCGCGACCGCCGCTGATCAGGAAAGGATAAGCACATGGCCGCCAAGCCGTTCTTCCGCCGCCGCAAGACCGATCCGTTCGAGGGCGAAGGCGCCCCGGTGATCGACTACAAGGACACCCGGCTCCTGCAGCGCTACATCTCCGAGCGGGGCAAGATCGTCCCCTCCCGGATCACCGCCGTCGGCTCCAAGAACCAGCGCAAGCTCGCCCAGGCGATCAAGCGTGCCCGGTTCCTGGCGCTGCTGCCCTACGCCGTGAAGTAAGGAGACCCTCACAATGGACGTCATCCTACTGGAACGCGTGGCCAAGCTTGGCCAGATGGGCGAGGTCGTCTCCGTCAAGGAGGGCTACGCCCGCAACTTCCTTCTGCCGCAGGGCAAGGCGCTGCGCGCGAACGAGGCCAACATGGCCCGGTTCGAGGGTCAGAAGGCCCAGCTCGAGGCCCGCAACCTCGAGACCAGGAAAGAGGCCGAGACGCTGGCCGCCAAGCTGGACGGCGAGAGCTTCGTCATCATCCGGCAGGCGTCGGACGGCGGCGCGCTCTACGGGTCGGTCACGCCCCGCGACGTCGCGGACGCGGCCGCCGAATCGGGCGTCACGGTCGACAAGCGCCAGGTGGTGCTGACCGGCCCGATCAAGGATCTGGGCCTGCACAAGGTCACCGTCAGCCTGCACCCCGAGGTCGAGGCCGAGATCACCGTGAACGTCGCCCGCTCGCCCGAAGAGGCCGAGCTTCAGGCGTCGGGCAAGTCGATCCAGGAAGCCGCCGCCGAGGAAGAGGCCGCCGCGGAGTTCGAGATCCAGGAGCTGTTCGACGACATCGGCTCGGCCGGTCAGGACAGCGCCTCGGTCGACGACATCCTCGACGCCGTCGGCGCCGGCCGCAAGGACCGCGACGAGGACGAGGACGCCTGACGGCGCCTCACCCGACGACCGCTTGGAAGGGCCGCCGCGAGGCGGCCCTTTTTTTCATCAGGCAGGGGGCGGGCTCGACTCGGCGCCCGCGGGCACGGCCCTGGTCGGGCGGACGCGCGCGGCCGTGCGGACGACGGCCTCGGGCGACGCTAATGTTTCCGCGATCGGCCAGATCGAGGCTCGGAACCGGCCGGCCGCGAACCGCGGAACGACGGACACGGGCCTATTCCGGCAGGCACTCCTGCAGCAGCACGCTCTCCGACTGCTCCGCTCCGTTGGACCACAGCAGCTGCGCCGCGCCCCCCTCGATCAGCCAGACGTAGTTGGAGCCGTCCGACGGCCAGCCATAGCGCACCTGGGCGCCCGTGTTCTCGGCGAACAGACCGATGAGACGGCCTTCCAGCGTAAGCGCGACCGCCTCCGGCTCGCCATCGACGTCGAAGTAGGCGGCCTCGATGAGCGCGCCCCTGTCGCAGGTATAGTCGATGCGGCGCATGTCCGCGTCGGCAGCGGCCGCCGTCGCGGCGAGACAGGCCGCACCCGTCACCATGATCCTCGGCATCACCCTGCCCGCTCCTCCACGCTGTCCGCCACCGCCTCGGCCCGGGCCGCGATTTCGGCCAGGGTCTCGAGCACGGCATCCGGCACGACCGGCACCTCGACCCGCTCCGCTTCCGGGGCCGGTCTTGCTTCCAACTCCTCGACCCGGGCGGTCAGTTCCGCGACGCGGCCTTCGGCCTCGCGAAGGCGGTCCTCGACCCCGGCCGTCTTGTCGGCGAGCATGAGCCCGGCCATCAGCAGCATCCGCCCCTCGGGCATCCGCCCGATCTGGTCGGACAGGGCCGACGCCTCGGTGTCCAGCATCTGCGCGGCGGACTGCAGGAACGGCTCCTCGCCGGCCTGGCAGGCCACGTCGAAGGTGCGGCCGCCGATGGAGATCGTCACCTGCGGCATCACGACGCCTCCTCGATGATCGGCCGCAGCTCGGCCAGGATTTCCTCGATCTCGGTCCGGTCCGCGGCGCGGGCGGCCTTCAGGCCCTCCAGCTCGGCCAGGATGGCGCGGTTGACGAGGGCGGGATCGTCGAGCCCCTCCTCCAGCGCCCCCCGCAGCTGGGCCACCGTGTCCGACAGCTCCGCGTTCGCCTGTCGCAGGGCCTGCAGGTCCCCGTCGAGCCGGCCTGCCCGCTCGCGCTCTGCCGCGACCTCGCGCTCCAGCGCGGCGATGCGCCCCTCCTGCCGCTCCTTCAGAACCCGCACGCGCTCTTCCAGCTGCGCGTTGGCGGTGCGTTCCTCTTCCAGTCGCTGGCTGAGGGCGGCATGGTCCTCGGCCGAGATCTCCGGCGCGGGAGCGGGCTCCGGAATGGCGTCGATCCCGCGGCGGATACGGTCGAGCGCGGCGGTGATCCGCCGCTCGAGATCCGAGATGTCGGTACTGTCCGGCATGTGCCACTGCCTTTGCCTGTGTGCGATCCTGCCCGCGCTCTTGCGGCGCGTGGGCGAATCGTGCCCTTGGGCCGGAAGCCTAGTCCACTGGCCGCCCCGGTGGCAATCGGCGGTTCCCCTGCCCCGTCAGCGGTTTGCGCGGCTGCGTTGATCCGGTGACGCGGCGGCGGTTTGCACGGCGTCCCGGCGCTGCTATGACGCAGGCGACCGATCCTGCCCCCGCATCACGAGGACGAGCCTTGGACATCGCCGACCTGCGCGCCGCGCACCCCGATCACTGGATGAACGCTGCCGCCATCCGCACCCTCGCGCTCGACGCGGTCGCCGCCGCCAATTCCGGCCACTCCGGGATGCCGATGGGGATGGCCGACATCGCCACAGTCCTCTGGGGCAAGCACCTGAAGTTCGACCCCAAATCGCCCACCTGGCCGGACCGGGACCGGTTCCTCCTGTCCAACGGCCACGGCTCGATGCTGCTCTACGCCGTGTTGCACCTGACGGGGTACGAGCAGGCGACGCTGCAGCAGCTCAAGGACTTCCGCCAGTGGGGCTCGCGCACGCCGGGCCACCCCGAATACGGCCACATCGACGGCGTCGACACCACCACCGGCCCGCTCGGCCAGGGCATCGCGACCTCGGTCGGCTTCGCCATCGCCGAGGAATCGCTGCGCGCCCGCTTCGGCGACAAGGTCGTCGACCACCGCACCTGGGTCTTCGCCGGCGACGGCTGCCTGATGGAGGGCGTCAGCCAGGAGGCGATCGCGCTCGCGGGGCACCTGAAGCTCGGCAAGCTCACCGTCTTCTTCGACGACAACAAGATCACCATCGACGGCAAGACCGACCTGGCCGATTCCACCGACCAGCAGGCCCGCTTTGCCGCCTCCGGCTGGCACGTGCAGGAGGTCGACGGCCACGATCCCGAGGCCATCGACGCCGCGATCGAGGCCGCCAAGGCCGACCCGCGCCCGTCGATGATCGACTGCCACACCCACATCGCCCTCGGCCACAAGGCGCAGGACACCGCCAAGGGCCATGGCGCCCTCACCGACGCCGAGCAGCTGCAGGCCGCGAAGGAGGCCTACGGCTGGAACTACGGCCCCTTCGAGATCCCGGACGAGGTGAAGCAGCGCTGGGAAGGCTTCGGCGCCCGCGGCGCCGAGGCGCACAAGGCGTGGCAGTCCCGCTTCGAGGCCCTGTCCGACCGCCAGCGGGGCGAGCTGGAGCGGATCTACGCCAGCGAGCCGCCCAAGGCGCTGTCCGGTCGGATCAAGGCGCTCAAGAAGCAGGCCGCCGACGAGGGCAAGACCGTCGCCACCCGCAAGTCGAGCGAGATGGTCCTCGAGGTCATCAACCCGGTGATGAAGGAGACGATCGGCGGCTCCGCCGACCTCACCGGCTCCAACAACACGCTGACCTCCGACCTCGGCGTCTTCTCCGCCGAGAACCGCTCGGGCCGCTACATCCACTACGGCATCCGCGAGCATGGCATGGCCGCGGCGATGAACGGGATCGCGCTGCACGGGGGTCTGCGCCCCTACGGCGGCACCTTCATGTGCTTCACCGACTACGCCCGCCCGGCGATGCGGCTGTCGGCGCTGATGAAGGCGCCGGTGATCTACGTGATGACCCACGATTCCATCGGCCTCGGCGAGGACGGCCCGACGCACCAGCCGGTCGAGCATCTCGCCGCGCTGCGCGCCATGCCGAACCTCACCGTCCTTCGCCCCGCCGACACGGTCGAGACCGCCGAGGCGTGGGAGCTGGCGCTGGCCGAGGTGACGCGGCCCACCGTCCTCGCCCTGTCGCGGCAGAACCTGCCGGCCGTCCGCCGCAAGCACACCGGCAAGAACCTGACCGCCCAGGGCGCCTACGTCCTGGCCGAGGCGGAGGGAAAGCGCCGGGCGATCCTCATGGCCTCGGGCTCCGAGGTGCAGGTCGCGCTGGCCGCGAAGGCGCTGCTGGAGGCCGAGGAGATCGGCGTCCGCGTCGTGTCGGTCCCCTCGATCGAACTGTTCATGGAGCAGGACGAGGCCTACCGGAAGCGCGTCCTGCCCGCCGGACCGGTGCGCGTGGCCATCGAGGCCGGCGTGCGCGCGCCCTGGGACCGCCTCCTCCTCGGCGAGCGCGGGCGCGAGCAGAAGGCCGATTTCGTCGGCATGACCGATTTCGGCGCCTCGGCCCCGGCGGAGGTGCTGTTCGAGGAGTTCGGCATCACCGCCGAGGCGACAGCCGAAAAGGTGCGGGCACTTCTGGGCTAGAGCCACCCGTCCGATGTCCCGCCCCGCAAGGCCGCCCGGGCTCGCGGGGCGGGACGTGACCCCGGGCAGCTGCCTTCGTTTCGCGGCAACCTACCCGCCGCCGAGCCGCCAGCGGCCCGCTCCGGCGACGGCCAGCGCGAGGCATCCGCCGGCGATGGCCCAGTTCTTGACGAAGATGCTCATCTGCCACCCATCCTCCGGGACGAAGTGGAACAGCGACGTCACCGCGCAATAGGCCGCCGCCGACAGCGCCACGGGGCGCACCGCGATGCCGGCAAAAAGCAGCAGGGCGACGCCCGCGTCGTAGACCAGCGTCGGCCAGACCAGCCACTCCGGCCAGCCCCGCCCCGCAAGCAAGTCGATCACGTTGCCGGGCGACACCCCCTTCTGCACCGCCCCGGCGAGGAACAGCGTCCCCACCAGCACCCGCGCGGCGAAAAGCGCGGAGGCCTCGCCCCTCAATGGCTCTCCGCCCGGTTGCCGGTGACCGCGCCGATCAAGGGCCCGACGAGGCCTGTGGCGACCGGGATCAGCGCCGTGCCCCACACGAGCCCGAGGACGCCGTCCATCGCCGCCGTCGCCGCCCAGGCGACCGCATCGTGCCAGGTGCGGGCCTGCTCCGCCAGCCACTCGGCACGGTAGTGGATCCAGTCGTAGATCAGCGGCCAGCCCAGATCGGACAGCCCGTGGACCACGATGTTCCCGCCGACCCACAGCATCGCCGCGGTGCCGACCACCGACAGGACCTTGAGGAAGACCGGCATCCAGCGCACCAGCCCCCGCCCGAAGGCGCGGGTGACGCCCAGCCGGCCGATCTCGGCCAGCTTCAGCCCCACGTCGTCCGCCTTCACGATCAGCGCGACCGAGCCGTAGACGATGATCGTGATCCCGATGCCGACGACCGCGAGGGTCGCGGCCTCCATCCAGATCGTGCTTTCGGGGATCACCGACAGGGCGATGGTCATGATCTCGGCCGACAGGATGAAGTCGGTCTTGATCGCGCCGCGAACCTTCTTCTCCTCGAGGTGCCCGGGATCCTTGATGTCGAGATCCGCCTTCACCGCCTCCGACGCATGGGGCGCGACCGCGTGCAGCACCTTCTCCGCCCCTTCGAAGCACAGGTAAGACCCTCCCAGCATGAGGAGCGGGGTGATCGCCCACGGCGCGAAGTTCGACAGCAGCAGCGCGATCGGCAGCAGGATGACGATCTTGTTGAACAGCGAGCCGCGGGTGATCCTCCAGATGATCGGAAGCTCGCGCTGCGGGCTGAAGCCGGTGACGTATTTCGGCGTCACCGCGGCGTCGTCGATGAGGACGCCGGCGGTCTTGGTGCCCGCCTTGGCCGCGGCGGCGGCCACGTCGTCGACCGAGGCGGCCGCCACCTTGGCGATGCCCGCCACGTCGTCCAGTAGGGCCAGTAGTCCGCTCATCTCGTCCCGCGCGTCGTTTGCCGTGCGGCAAAGATACCGCGCCACCGTCGCCGGGCAACCCGGAGCCCGGCCGACGGTTCCCAACCCGGCCGACCCGGTCTAGCCTCCGCCGCCATGACGACCCGCCTCGCCCTCCTGCTCTTCCTCGCGCTCGCGCTTCTCGTCGCGCTGGACATCTGGATGGGCTGGGGCGGCACGCTCTTCGCGGCCCGGCGCTTCACGGACCTGATCCGCAGCCTCGCCTTCTGGCGCTAGGTTGACGTGCCGCCCGGAATGGGCTTGGTGACGGGCGACGGCCCCCGCCCCCGCGCGGAGGCACAGGCAACAGGCGAAAGGGCTCTCGCATGGCAGTCAAGGTGGCAATCAACGGCTTCGGCCGGATCGGGCGGAACGTGCTGCGGGCGATCATCGAGTCCGGGCGCACCGACATCGAGGTGATCGCGATCAACGACCTCGGCCCGGTCGAGACCAACGCGCACCTCCTGCGCTACGACAGCGTGCACGGCCGCTTTCCAGCCGAGGTCCGGGTCCAGGGCGACACGATCGACGTCGGCCGCGGCGCCATCAAGGTTTCGGCCGAACGCAACCCGGCCGACCTGCCCTGGGGCGACGTCGACATCGTGATGGAGTGCACCGGCATCTTCACCTCGCCCGACAAGGCGCGGGCCCACCTCGACAACGGCTCGAGCCGGGTGCTGGTCTCGGCCCCGCTGTCGAACCCGACCCAGGGCGAGAAGACGATCGTCTACGGCGTCAACCACGAGACGCTGACGGCCGACGACCGCATCGTCTCGAACGCCTCCTGCACGACCAACTGCCTCGCGCCGGTGGCGAAGGTGCTGAACGAGTCCATCGGCATCGCCAAGGGCTTCATGACGACGATCCACTCCTACACCGGCGACCAGCCGACGCTGGACACGATGCACAAGGATCTCTACCGCGCCCGCGCAGCGGCGCTGTCGATGATCCCGACCTCGACCGGCGCGGCCAAGGCCGTGGGCCTCGTCCTGCCCGAGCTGAAGGGCAAGCTCGACGGCGTGGCGATCCGCGTGCCGACGCCGAACGTCTCGGTCGTGGATCTCACGTTCGAGGCGGCGCGCGAGACCTCGGTCGAGGAGGTGAACGCGGCGATCAAGGCGGCAGCGGACGGCCCGCTGAAGGGAATCCTCGGCTACACCGAGGAAAAGCTCGTCTCGTCCGACTTCAACCACGATCCGCACTCGTCGATCTTCCACATGGACCAGACCAAGGTGATGGAGGGGACGATGGTCCGCATCCTGACCTGGTACGACAACGAGTGGGGCTTCTCGAACCGGATGAGCGACACCGCCGTCGCGATGGGCAAGCTGATCTGAAGAAGGCGGCCGGCGCCCCCGAAAGGCGCCGGCCCCCGCGCACCCGACCGCCACCCGCGCCCCCTTCGCGATTCGGCGGAGGGTCAAGGACGCCGCAGGCGCCGGCGAAGCCGGGAATCCTTGAGGCTCAGGCGAATCGCAGCACGCTGGATGAAGCGCGTTCAGGGGCACACCTGCGGCCTTATGTATCAAACGCACCAACCCTCGGACGGAGGGTTGAGCGGTGATTAAGCTGCTAGTCTTCTTCCTCATCATGTCCGGTCAGGATATCCGGCATAAAAATGATCTTTCCGGCGTCTTGGTCGATGCCAGTAGTTCCAGAGACGATGGGACTAGTCTGTTTTTTGCCGAAAACGTCGATGTAGGTCAGGACATAGGTGAGACGAAACCCCTCTTGGCCAGATCGAACTTTCTCAATATCGGCTTCCATTCGTCTTTCGAGCTTCTGGTTGACCTCCTGTTCGGCCGCGAGAGTGCTCAGCGACGTTCCCGTATCGAACATGCCGAGACCGTCGGCGTTAGTTTCGCCATGCGCCTGTCCCGATACCTTGGTGATTTCGATCCGGAATCCGAGTCCATAAGCCGGCGTAGTCCCGGTGTTTTTGACCTTTCCGCGAAACGAAACGACGACATTGCCAAATTCGTCCGTGTTGGATATCAGAACTTCTTTGATCTGGAATATGGGGTAGGCTCTGACCTGAGCCTCGCCGATTTCTCTGGTCACCTCGACAGCATCCCTCGCAGCTTTATTGGCTTGCCAGGTCAAAAAGAGGGTGACGAACAGCAGGACCGTACCAACGCCGACGAGTATTGTGGAATAGAGCGCGTAGTCACGCATGTCTTGCGTGGCCGCGTTCATCGCGCGTGTGGCGTCGTTCATACCCTGCTGGGCAGCAAGGTCTTCTATCTCCCGCTGGCGGGCTTCTTCCTCGCTGCGCTGGCGGGCATCGGCGGCGGCCTCATCCTCGACAATTTCAACCGGGAACGGCAGAGGGTAAGAACTGGCTGGTTCTTGCTGTTCGTCGGGCTGCCCCTCTCCGGGCTGTGCTTGCTCTTGGGCTTGCCCTGAAGTTGCGACAATTAATCCAAGCGCAACTGCGATGATCCAACGGCTGAGAGGCATTGCAACAGGAACACCGCACTGAACTTGCCCCGTGAGAGCTTGTTCGCGACGTTCGCTTCCTTCTCACTGATTCCAATGGCCGCCAGCTTCTCGACAAGCTGCGCGTATGTCACGCCCTTGCGCTTCAGCTCGGCCTTCAGAAGGTTGGCGGCCATGGCCTCCCACTGCGTCTGCGTCGGCATGTCGTCCTCGCTAGAAAACTACTATAATCGATAGATAACCTCTTGCGGGCAGTATGTCACCTTACTATATCCGGTATGAACCTACTGGATACGATAAGATGGCACAGCACTTCCTCCTTTCCGCAGCGGCCCGCACCCTCAGCCTCCGCGCAATCTACAAAGCCGGTGAGGAAGCCGCGTACGACACCTTCCGCAAGATGCGCTGGCAGGACACGGACGGCGAGGCGGTGTGCCCGCGCTGCGGGCATGACGAGGCGTACGACATCGCCACCCGCCGCAAGTTCAAGTGCAAGCGGTGCCTGCACCAGTTCAGCGTGACCTCCGGCACGATCTTCGCCAGCCGCAAGATGGCGTTCGTGGACCTGCTGGCGGCGATCTGCATCACCGTGAACGCCGCCAAGGGCGTGTCGATGCTCCAGCTTTCCCGCGACCTGGACTGCCAATACAAGACCGCGTTCGTCCTCGCCCACAAGCTGCGTGAGGCGATGGCGCTGGAGGTTCACACGGGCGAGGTTCTGGACGGTCACGTCGAGGTCGATGGCGCGTACTTCGGCGGTCACGTCCGCCCGGAGAACCGCAAGGAGGACCGGAAGGACCGCCGCCTCAAGGAGAACCAAAGCCCGCGCCGCCGCGTCGTCGTCGCCTTCCGCGAGCGGTACGGTCGGACCCTGCCCATCGTCGTCCGCGCCGAGGCCGAAGGCGTTCCGCTGGCGCTGGAGCATGTGCATCGCCTCGCCACCATGTTGGCGGACGAAGCCTCGCACTGGGATGCGCTCCACGCGGGCTGGCCGGTGCAGCGGGTCAATCACTCGCTGGTCTACAGCGACCACGGGAAGCACACCAACTGGGTCGAAAGCTACTTCTCGCGCCTGCGCCGCATGGTCGCCGGTCAGCACCACCACGTCAGCCCGCAGTACCTCCACCAGTACGCCACCCATGCGGCGTGGCTGGAGGACAACCGCCGCACCGACAACGGCGGGCTGGGCCGGCGGCTGGTGGCGAACGCGATGGGGTCGCCGGTCAGCCGCAACTGGGCGGGCTACTGGCAGCGGGCGGCGTGAGCGAACAACCCGAGTACGGGACGGGAACGTCCCGGGACTCGACGGGTGCGACAATCTGCCGTAGATTGGGGCTCACAGGGTGAGCGCGGGGGCGTCCCTTCCACAGAACTAACCCCCGGCTCGAAAGAAATCTGCCGCAGCGCGGCGTCCTCCCTGTCGGACTACAATGCGCCTCTGGCGCAGAGTCGTCAAGTCGTGCTGCGGCGCAGAAATGCCCAAGGAGGGGCGATGCGATGCAGTACGCAATGCAAGTCTTCCAGTACGAAGACGACACAGACTTCCGAGTGATCGACCGCAACGGCGAGCCTTGGTTCGTCTTGTTCGATGTCTGCAAGAAGTTGGGGATAGCGAACCCAAGCGATGCAGCATCTCGCTTGGATGCGGACGAAGTAATGACCCTCGGAATTTCCGAGGGTCAACCGGGCCGGAAGGGTGGGGCTAGAAAGCTCAACATTATCAACGAGTCCGGCTTGTACTCCCTTGTCCTCCGGTCCACCAAACCGGAAGCCAAGAGGTTCAAGAAGTGGATCACCTCCGAAGTCTTGCAGTCGATCCGCAAGACGGGAAGCTACGGCGGCCGCGTCCCGGCCTTCATCCGGCGCTTCAACGAGAACTGGGACCGCGTGGACGCGGGGTACTTCTCGGTCATATCTGAGCTGGCCTACCGGCTCTGGGGCAGGTTGGAAATGGTCGGCCACATTATGGCGGACAAGGCTCCGAACGGCTGCGAGAACCGTCCTGACGTCAGCGTCGGTCGGCGCTTCGCGGATTGGCTGCGAAAGCACCACCCCGAGCACGCGAACCGTCACAAGTTCTACATGCACAAAACCAAAGAGTGGGAGGGCGAGGCGCGGCAGTACCCGCACGACATGCTCGCTCTTTACATCGAGTTTGTGGACACGGTTTGGATTCCCCAGCACGCGGAAAACTACTTCAACGACCGCGATCCTGCCGCCTTGCCCCACCTCCCGAAGCTGCTCCCCAAGACCGCTGCCTGACTGGCTCGGCTGGCCCTACGGGGCCAGCCTCCCCGCCCGACCCATACACTGCCGCACCCGCTCGTACGCCTCGCGCTTGCTCAGATGCGGCATCCGTGGGTGCACCGCGTCCCTGACCTCGCACACCGTCTCAGCGCCGTCCCGCAGCGCCTCCATCACCATCCGCTGTATCTCGCCGCGCTTGCTTCGGCACCTTGGGCGGCACCCGCAGAGTCTCCGGGTCTACGTCCCGCAGGCGTAGCAGCGCCTCAACGTGCGCCAGCCCGTCCAGGTCGTCGCGGACGATCCGCGCTCGCAGGCAGACGAGCGACGCCGTGATGGTGGCTTCGGAGTAGCGGTCGAGGCGCATGGCCCGAAGCTACGGGATTCACCCGGAATCCGCTTGGTGCTATTGATACATAAGGCCGCACACCTGCCCCTGAACCGCTTCCCAAGCATAGGCGTCCCCTTGCCGCCGGGCGAACGGTCCGAGGCCCCGGCGCCCGCCGCCGGGGACGGCGGGCGGGGCGATGCGCCGCCGCAGGCGGACGCGAGCGCCGGACGCCGTCAGTCCTGGAACACGACCGACACGCCGGGCGTCACCAGCCCCGCCAGCTCCTCGGCATCCCAGTTCGTCAGGCGCACGCAGCCGTGGCTCTGGCTGCGGAACAGGCTGGACGGCTCCGGCGTGCCGTGGATGCCGTAGCTGGGTTTCGACAGCGCGATCCAGACCGACCCGACCGGCCCGTTCGGACCCGGCGGCAGGGTCAGGCGGCTCATGTTGTCGCCCTGGATGAAGTTCTCGGGGTTGTAGCTGTATTCCGGCATCAGGGCGATCCGCTCCACCGTCACGTGGCCGGAGGGCGACGGCGTGTCGGTCGAGCCGACGGTGACCGGATAGTTCACGACGAGGTTGCCCGCGGCGTCATAGCCAGTCAGCCGGCGCGTCGTCTTGTCGATGACGATGGCGGCGACCGGCTCCGCGGCATGGGCGCCGAGGGCGGCGACGGTCAGCGTCTCTCCGGGCTGGAAGGTGGCGCCGGGATTGAGGCCGATCAGGAACTCCTCGGTCATGTGGAAGAATTCGGCGATCCGCTCGCTGGCCCGCTCGTGCCCGAGGTGCGGCAGCTGCGCCAGCAGCGCGTAGTCCGACGGCAGCTCGCCCGAGAGGTTCTCCAGGTCCGCCGGTACCACGGTATAGGACGCCAGGACCGCACCCGGCTCGTCGCCGCCCAGCTGCGCCCAGACCTCCGGATCGAGGATGCCGTCCACCGGCAGGCCGGCCCGCGTCTCGAAGGCCGCGATCGCGCTCTCGGACATGCCGCCGCGCCAGCCGTCGATGACGCCGGGCGAGATGCCGGAACGGTCCAGGAGGATCTGCAGCTTCACCGTCAGGGCCGAGCGCCCCTCGGGGAGCGGGCCGCCCGCGTAGGTCACCGACTCGATCTCGGCCGGCGTCGGCATCCGGTCGGTCGCCGCCTCCGGGGCGGCGGGCGCCGTCTGCGGCGCCGCGACAACCTCGGGCGCCTGCGGCGGGGCGGCGGCGGGGGCCGGCGCGGGGGCGAGGTCCGAGGTTGGCGCGCGTTCGAAGGCGTCGAGGATCTCGTCGAGGGTCGGGGCGGCGTTCTGGGCCGCCGCGCCGTGGGCGGCAAGGGCCAGCAGGATCAGGGGAAAGGGTCGCATGATACGGTCTGCCTCGTCGTTTCTTGTCTCGTCTGCTCGGGCCGGCAACGCGACAGCCGGCCCGTCGGCTCCCCAGGGGTCGCGTCCGGTCGGACCGTTGGGACTTTCATGCAACCGGTGCAAGGCACCCTTTCGCGATGAGCCGTTGTGCTGCACTGCAGCATGACTAGGTTCGTCGGCGTGGGAGGCGAAAGAAAGTCATCCAAGGAGTTCGCAAGATGACCATGATGCAGACCTTGCGGCAGCGCATGCAACAGCGTGCCGCGTACCTCCGGACCCGGCGCGAGATCGAGACGATGCCGCTCGACGTGGCGCTCGACCTCGATATCGACCGGAACGATGCCCACGGCATCGCGGCGCGGGCGGTCTACGGCTACTGAGCCGCCGCCCCGTCCGGACGGGCCCACGGGCCCGCTACACTCGGCCGCCCCGCGGGGCGGCTTTCGTGTCTCTAGCGCCCGAGCTTCGCCTCCAGCGCGGCATGCACCCGGGGCGGGACGAACTTGGACACGTCGCCGCCGAGGCGGGCGATCTCCTTCACCAGCTTGGACGCGATGGCCATGTGCTTCACGTCCGCCATCATGAAGACGGTCTCGACGCTGGCGTCGAGGGCGCGGTTCATCCCGACCATCTGGAACTCGTACTCGAAATCCGCGACGGCCCGCAGGCCGCGCACGATGACCTGCGCGCCGACATCGCGGGCGCAGTCGATCAGCAGGTTCTCGAACGGGTGCACGACGATCTCGCAGCCCGTCTCCTGCCCGATCGCGGCGGTCTCCTCGCGCACCATTTCCACCCGCTCCTCGAGCGGGAACATCGGGCCCTTGTCGCGGTTGATCGCGACGCCGATCACCAGCCGGTCGACGAGGCGGCAGCCCCGCCGGATGATGTCGAGATGCCCCAGGGTGACCGGATCGAAGGTCCCGGGATAAAGGCCAGTCCGCATTCCCGCGCCCTCCGCCGTTCGCTCGCGGCACGAGAACGATATTGCGCCGGCTTGTCAAACAGCCCGGCCACGCGGGGTCAGTGCCCCATGATCATCCCTTCGAGGGCGTCCTTCTCCATCGCCAGCTCGGCCAGGCGCGCCTTCACGACGTCGCCGATGGAGACGAGGCCGACCAGCTTGCCGTCGCGCACCACCGGCAGGTGTCGGAAGCGCCCGTCGGTCATCTTCTGCAGGATGTCGACCGCGTCGTCGTCCTCGGTGCAGGTGACCGGCTTGCGGGTCATCAGCGCCTCGACGTTGTCCTTGAGGACGCCCTCGCCGCGGCGGCCCAGCTCGCGCACGATGTCGCGCTCGGACAGGATGCCGTCCGCCGTCTCGCCGTCGTCGGACGAGATGACGACGGTGCCGACCCGCTTGTCGGACAGGATCGCGACCGCCTCGGAGACCTTCGCGCCGGGGGCGAGCGACAGCACGCCCGTCTCCGGCTTGGACTTCAGGATCTGGCGGACCAGCATGGCGGCTCTCCCTCGGACAAGACTTCTGGAGAAACCGTCCTCCCTCGCCCCGCCACCTGTCAAGCCGCCCGTGATTCCAAGCGGATGCACGCCGGCTTCGGCCCGGAGCGTCGCCGCGTCGCGGCGGCGGCGGCGCTGCAAACGCCCTTTATCCGGCCCCCCGCCCCGTCTAGACCGGCACCCGACGCATCCCCGGGAGGACGACATGCAGGAGATCCACCACTTCATCGACGGCAAGGTGACGGACGGCACATCGGGCCGCTTCGCCGACGTCTACAATCCCGCGACCGGCGAGGTGCAGGCGAAGGTGGCGCTCGCCAGCAGGGCCGAGGTCGACGCCGCCGTCGCCCGCGCCGCCGAGGCGCAGAAGGAGTGGGGCGCCACCAACCCGCAGCGCCGGGCGCGGGTGATGATGAAGTTCGGCGCCCTCATCAACGAGAACCTCGACCGCCTGGCCGAAGCGGTCAGCCGCGAGCACGGCAAGACCCTGCCCGACGCCCGCGGCGACGTGCAGCGCGGGCTGGAGGTGGTGGAGTTCTGCATGGGCGCCCCGCAGATGCTGAAGGGCGAGTTCACCGACTCGGGCGGCCCCGGCATCGACCTGTATTCGATGCGCCAGCCCCTCGGCGTGGTGGCCGGCATCACACCGTTCAACTTCCCCGCCATGATCCCGCTGTGGAAGATGGCCGGCGCGCTGGCCTGCGGCAACGCGATGATCCTGAAACCGTCCGAGCGGGTGCCCTCGACCGCGATGATGCTGGCCGAGCTGATCCAGGAGGCCGGCCTGCCCGACGGCGTGCTGCAGGTCGTCCACGGCGACAAGGAGGCGGTGGACGCGATCCTCGACAACGAGACGATCCAGGCGGTCGCCTTCGTCGGCTCCACGCCGATCGCGCAGTACATCTATTCCCGCGCGACCGCGAACGGGAAGCGCGCCCAGTGCTTCGGCGGGGCCAAGAACCACATGATCGTCATGCCCGACGCCGACCTCGACAAGGCGGCGGACGCCCTGCTCGGCGCCGGCTACGGCGCGGCGGGCGAGCGCTGCATGGCGATCTCGGTCGCCGTGCCGGTCGGCCAGAAGACCGCCGACGCGCTGATCGAGCGGCTGGTGCCGCGGATCGAGAAGCTGAAGGTCGGCCCCTACACCGCCGGCGAGGACATCGACTACGGCCCCGTCATCACCAGGGCGGCCAAGGATCGGATCAACGGCCTCGTGGACCGCGGCGTCGAGGAGGGCGCGACGCTCGTCGTCGACGGCCGCGACTTCCGGATGCAGGGCTACGAGGACGGCTTCTTCGTCGGCCCGTCCCTGTTCGACAACGTGACCCCGGACATGGAGATCTACCGCGAGGAGATCTTCGGCCCCGTCCTCTCCCAGGTCCGCGCCGGCAGCTACGACGAGGCGCTGAAGCTGGTGATGGACAACCCCTACGGCAACGGCACGTCGATCTTCACCGCCGACGGCGACACCGCCCGCGACTTCGCGCACCGCGTGAACGTCGGCATGGTGGGCATCAACTTCCCGATCCCGGTGCCGCTGAGCTACCACACCTTCGGCGGCTGGAAGAAGTCGGGCTTCGGCGACCTCAACCAGTACGGCCCCGACGCCTTCCGCTTCTACACCCGGACCAAGACCGTCACGGCGCGCTGGTTCTCGGGCATCAAGGAAGGCGGCGAGTTCAACTTCAAGCAGATGGACTGAGGTCGGCGGGCGGGCCACCATGGCTCGCCCGCTGCCCCCGCCGCGGTCCGGTCTGTTGTTCGTCCGCCCCGGTCGATCCGGCCGGGGCGTGCTCCGGCATTGAACCGGACCGCCACCTGTGCTGTCGTCGGACGGACCGGGGCGGGGGCTGCCCCGGCGTCCTCGTATCAGTCTCACGTCCGGTCCCATGCCCGTCTCGTTCCGCATTCTCCCCGGCCGCAACCTCGTCTACGTGCGCTACGACGGCATCGCCGGCGTTGCCGAGACGGAGTCGTCGTTCCGGAGCTACGCCGCCCACCCGGACTTCCGCCCCGGCCAGATGCAGCTGATCGACGTCTCTCGCGTGACCGGCTACGAAAAGGCCTATGCCGAGTTCATCGCCATGCAGGCGCGGATCGCCGGGATGGCCTATAGGCCCGACCGGTCGATCTTCATCGCCTTCTACGCGACGACGGCCGTCGGGCGCGAGATGGCCGGGCTCGCCGGCGCCTCGTGGGACAGCGTCGATGGCGCGGTGGTGGTCATGGGCGAGGACGAGGGCGAGCTTCTTGCCCTTCTCGGCCTGCGGGAGAGGAGCTTCGCCGACCTCCTCGCCAGCGCGGACTGAGCGCACGACCCTTCTGCCGACCCGGACGATCCGCAGACGAAAGGCCGGCCGATGTCCATGACGTTCCGCATCTTTCCCGAAAGGGGGCTGGTCTACGTCCGGTACGAGGGGTTCGCTGACCTCGATGGCACCGCCGAGGCGTTCGCCGCCTACGCCGCCCATCCCGACTTCCGCCCCGGGCAGCGGCAGCTCGTCGACCTGTCCGGCGTGACCGGGTTCGACCGCGACTTCGTCAAGCTGATCCGCCTGCAGGCGCAGAAGGCGGGCGAGTTCGGGACCGGCGCGACGCAGACGCTGATCGTCTACTACGCCCCCACCGCCGAGAGCCGCGAGATGGCGGCGCTGATCCAGCGGTCGTGGGCGCACATCCCGTCGGTCGTCACCCGCGTGCAGGAGACGGAGGCCGGCACGCTCGAAGTGCTGGGAGAGCCGGAGCGCAGCTTCGCCGAGCTGACCAAGCGGCCCGCCTGAGGCACGAACCGGCCGGTCGCCGCCGACCGCAGGAACGCAGAGGCCGCCGGAGGGTTGAGGCGCCAGACCGACCTCGGGAGGCTCCCATGCTTCGACTTTCGACTTTGGCGCTGGCCGCCGCGCTGACCTTGCCCGCCGCCGCGAACGCCGCGCCACCGACCGCGGATGCGGCCCCTGCGCTTCTCGCCAAGGGCGGCAACAACGGCAACGGCAACGGCAACGGCGGGCACGGCAACAATGGCAACGGCCACGGGCCTCGCGCCAATCCGGGGAACGGCAACGGCCACGGCCCCTCCAGCGAGCCGGGGAACGGCAACGGCCCCCGCGCCAACCCCGGAAACGGAAACGGCAACGGCCCCCGCGCCGACAATGGCCCCGACGGAGCCGGCGACGCCAACGGCCGTCCGGCCCGCGTCGAGGGGCGCCTCCTCGGCACCACGCCCGTCTTCTGCCCGCCCGGCCTCGCAAATCGCGACCCGGCCTGCGTGCCGCCGGGACAGGTGCGCGGCGACGACGGCGACCGCGCCGTCTGGCAAGGCTGGTCCGAGGGGGACACCGCCCCGGAGGGCGAGGTCGTCTGGCTGGAGCCCGAGGACGATCCCGACCTGCCCGCCCTGCCCGATGGCCAGCGCTACGCGGTCATCAACGGCACGCTCGTCGCCCTCGACGCCGAAAGCTTCGAGATCCTCGACCTGATCCGCGCCACGCAGGCCGTCACCACCGTAGAGGACCAGATCGCCGCCGCCGAGGCGGAGGGACGGCCGCTGATCCTCACCGGCGCGTCGCCGTTCTTCTGCCCGCCCGGCCTTGCCGACCGCGACCCGGCCTGCGTCCCGCCCGGTCAGGCGGCGCAGGGCGTGACCACCGAGGAGTGGCTCGGCTACGGCGCCGGCGACGTCGCGCCCGAGGAGGCCCTGCTCTGGATCGAGGACCCGGACGTCTTCGACCTGCCCGCCCTGCCCGACGGCCAGCGGTACGCCGTGATCAACGGGACCATCGTGGCGCTCGACGACGCCAGCTACGAGATCCTCGATCTGATCCGGACAGCCGCCGCGGTTTCGCGCTAGGCTCCCCGGCATGGTGACGGAACCCAGCTTCACCCTCGGCATCGAAGAGGAGTATCTCCTGGTCGATGCCGAGACCCTCGCGCTCGCCGAGGCGCCGCCCGACCTGATGAAGGAGGCCGAGGACGAGCTCGGCGAGCAGGCGGGGCCGGAGTTCCTGCGCTGCCAGCTGGAGGTCGGCACGAAGAAGTGCGCCGACATCTCCGAGGCGCGCGAGGATCTGACGCGCCTGCGCCACGCGGTCCATCGCCTCGCGGGGCAACACGGGCTGTCCCCCATCGCCGCCTCGTCGCACCCCAGTGCGAACTGGCGGGACCAGACGATCACGAAGAAGGCCCGCTACGCCGATCACGCGCGGCGGATGCAGAGCGTGGCGGAGCGGATGCTTATCTCGGGCATGCACGTCCATGTCGGGCTGGACGACGACGATCTGCGGATCGACCTGATGAACCAGGCGTCGTACTTCCTGCCCCACCTCCTCGCCCTGTCCACGTCGTCGCCCTACTGGCAGGGCCGCGACAGCGGCCTCAACTCCTACCGCCTCGCCGTGTTCGACAACATGCCGCGGACCGGACTGCCCGCCCGCTTCGGTTCGTGGTCCGAGTACCGCCGCGCCATCGGCCTTCTTGTGAACGCCGGCGAGATGCAGGACGCCACCCACATCTGGTGGGACATCCGCCCGGCCGAGCTCTTTCCCACGCTCGAGGTCCGGATCTGCGACATCTGCCCCAGGCTCGACCACGCGATCTCCATCGCGGCACTGGTGCAGGGGCTGATGCGGATGCTGTGGCGGCTTCGCGCCTCGAACATGCGCTGGCGGACCTACGACCCCTTCCTCATCATGGAGAACCGGTGGCGCGCCCAGCGCTACGGCACCTCCGAGGGGCTGATCGACTTCGGTCGCGGGGCCATCGTGTCGTTCCCCCAGCTCGTCGAGGAGCTGCTGGAGCTGATCGCCCCCGACATCGAGTCGCTCGGCTCGCAGGAAGAGGCGTGGCGGACCCGGGACATCCTCGCCGACGGGACCGGCGCCGACCTGCAGCGGCGAACCTACGAGGCGGCGGTCGAGGACGGCGCGAGCCATGATGAGGCCCTCACCCGCGTCACCCGGGCGCTTGTCGACGTCTTCCTGCCCGCAAGGCCGGACGCCGGCTGACGGCCGCTGCCGCGCGACGCGGCAGAGGCAGACGGGACGTGACGAATCTCTGCCGGTGTTCTACCAATGTTCCGTAAACGGATTTGCGGTCCGCCCGCGATGCCTTATGTGTCGCGGGTTGCCCCCATAGGTGTCTCATGGCCGAGCTGAAGACCATATCGGTTCGCGGTGCGCGCGAGCACAATCTCAAGAACATCGACGTGGACATTCCGCGCGACGAGCTGGTGGTCATCACCGGCCTCTCCGGCTCGGGCAAGTCCTCGCTCGCCTTCGACACGATCTATGCGGAAGGCCAGCGCCGCTACGTCGAGTCGCTGTCGGCCTACGCGCGGCAGTTCCTCGACATGATGGAGAAGCCGGACGTCGACCACATCACGGGCCTCTCGCCCGCGATCTCCATCGAGCAGAAGACCACCTCGAAGAACCCTCGCTCCACCGTCGGCACGGTGACCGAGATCTACGACTACCTCCGCCTCCTCTTCGCCCGCGCCGGCACCCCTTACTCGCCCGCCACCGACCAGCCGATCGAGGCGCAGCAGGTGCAGGACATGGTCGACCGGATCATGGCGATGGAGGAGGGCACGCGCGGCTACCTGCTGGCGCCCATCGTGCGCGACCGCAAGGGCGAGTACCGCAAGGAGATGCTGGAGCTGCGCAAGCAGGGCTTCCAGCGGGTGAAGGTGAACGGCACGTTCCACGAGCTGGACGACCCGCCGACGCTGGACAAGAAGTTCCGCCACGACATCGACGTCGTCGTCGACCGCATCATCGTGCGCGAGGGGCTGGAGACGCGGCTGGCCGACAGCCTGCGCACCGCGCTCGACCTCGCCGACGGGATCGCCATCTTCGAGACCGCGGTGGCCGAGGGCGAGACGCCGGAGCGGACCACCTTCTCCGAGAAGTTCGCCTGCCCCGTCAGCGGCTTCACAATCCCCGAGATCGAGCCGCGCCTGTTCTCGTTCAACGCCCCCTTCGGCGCCTGCCCCGACTGCGACGGCCTCGGGGTGGAGCTGTTCTTCGACGAGCGCCTCGTCGTGCCCGACGTCACGCTGAAGATCGCCGACGGCGCCATCGCGCCCTGGCGCAAGTCCAAGACCCCGTACTTCCTGCAGACGATCGAGGCGATCGCCAAGCATTACGGCTTTCCCAAGAACGCCCGCTGGAAGGACATTCCCGAGCATGTGCAGCAGGTGTTCCTGCGCGGCTCCGGCAAGGAGGAGATCCAGTTCCGCTACGACGAGGGCGGCCGCGTCTACCAGGTGAAGCGCGCCTTCGAAGGCGTGATTCCGAACATGGAGCGGCGCTACCGCGAGACCGACTCCAGCTGGATCCGCGAGGAGTTCGAGCAGTACCAGAACAACCGCCCCTGCGGCACCTGCGGCGGCTACCGCCTGCGGCCCGAGGCGCTGGCGGTGAAGATCGGCCCGGCGAAGGGCAAGCCCGAGCAGCGACTGCATGTCGGCCAGGTCGTGCAGATGTCGATCAAGGAGGCGTTCGCCTGGATCGGCGAGGTGCCGGACCAGCTGTCGGCGCAGAAGAACGAGATCGCCCGCGCGATCCTCAAGGAAATCCGCGAGCGGCTCGGCTTCCTCAACAACGTGGGCCTCGAATACCTGACCCTCAGCCGCAACGCCGGCACCCTGTCAGGGGGCGAGAGTCAGCGCATCCGCCTCGCCAGCCAGATCGGCAGCGGCCTGACGGGCGTCCTCTACGTCCTCGACGAGCCGTCCATCGGCCTGCACCAGCGCGACAACGACCGCCTGCTCGGCACGCTCAAGAACCTGCGCGACCAGGGCAACACGGTGATCGTGGTGGAGCACGACGAGGAGGCGATCCGCGAGGCGGACTACGTCTTCGACATCGGCCCCGGCGCGGGCGTGCATGGCGGCGAGGTCATCGCCCACGGCACTCCGGCGCAGATCATGGCCAACCCCGCCAGCGTCACCGGCGACTACCTCGCCGGCCGGCGCGAGATCGGCGTGCCCGCCGAGCGGCGCAAGGGCAACGGCAAGAAGCTGAGCGTCGTCAAGGCGGTGGGCAACAACCTTCAGGACCTGTCCGTCGACTTCCCCTTGGGCAAGTTCGTCTGCGTCACCGGCGTCTCCGGCGGCGGCAAGTCCACGCTGACCATCGAAACGCTCTACAAGAACGCCGCGATGAAGCTGAACGGCGCCCGCGAGACGCCGGCCCCCTGCGAGACGATCAAGGGGTTCGAGCATCTCGACAAGGTCATCGACATCGACCAGCGCCCCATCGGCCGGACGCCCAGGTCCAACCCGGCCACCTATACCGGCGCCTTCACCCCGATCCGCGACTGGTTCGCCGGACTGCCCGAGGCGAAGGCGCGCGGCTACAAGCCGGGCCGCTTCTCCTTCAACGTGAAGGGCGGCCGGTGCGAGGCGTGCCAGGGCGACGGCGTCATCAAGATCGAGATGCACTTCCTGCCCGACGTCTACGTCACCTGCGAGACCTGCAAGGGCGCCCGCTACAACCGCGAGACGCTCGAGGTTCAGTTCAAGGGCAAGTCCATCGCCGACGTTCTCGACATGACGGTCGAGGACGCGCAGGACTTCTTCAAGGCGGTGCCCTCCATCCGCGAGAAGATGGACGCCCTCGTTCGCGTCGGCCTCGGCTACATCAAGGTCGGCCAGCAGGCGACGACCCTGTCGGGGGGCGAGGCGCAGCGCGTGAAGCTGTCCAAGGAGCTGTCGAAACGCTCCACCGGCCGAACCCTCTACATCCTCGACGAGCCGACGACCGGCCTGCATTTCGAGGACGTGCGCAAGCTGCTCGAGGTGCTGCACGAGCTGGTCGAACAGGGCAACTCCGTCGTCGTGATCGAGCACAACCTCGACGTGGTGAAGACCGCCGACTGGATCATCGACATCGGCCCCGAGGGCGGCGACGGCGGCGGCACGCTGGTCGCCACCGGCACGCCGGAAGAGGTCGCGCAGGTCGCCGAAAGCCATACCGGCCGCTACCTCGCGCCGATGCTCAAGACCCGCAAGGTCGCGGCGGAATAGAGGAATTCCCGACCCGGGCCGGTGCGGCCCGGGGTTGGCATGACGCAAGGTCGTGTGCTCTTATCCGGCGGCATTTCAAGCCGACCCGGGAGACTTTCATGATCCGCCGCTTCGCGACGTTCGTCGTCTGCCTCGCCCTCGCCGCCAGCGCCGCCGTGACCGCCACCGCGCAGGAGAGGCCGGCGACGATCCTCGTCCTCGACGGGTCGGGCTCGATGTGGGGGCAGATCGACGGCGTGAACAAGATCGTCATCGCGCGCGAGGCGGTGGGGGAAATCCTGCAGAGCTTCCCCGCGGACGAGAGCCTCGGCCTCACCGTCTATGGCCACCGGGTCGAGGGCGACTGCACCGACATCGAGACGGTGATCGAACCGGCCGAGGGCACCGCGGACGCCATCCTCGGCGTCGTCAACTCGATCAACCCCCGCGGCAAGACGCCGATGATCGACAGCGTCGTCGCCGCGGCCGAGGCGCTGCGCTTCACCGACGCGCCGGCGACCGTCATCCTCGTCTCCGACGGGATCGAGACCTGCAACCCCGACCCCTGCGCCGCCGCCCGCGTGCTGGAGGAGACGGGCGTGAACTTCACGGCCCACGTCATCGGCTTCGACGTCGCGAACGAGCCCGAGGCGCTGGCGCAGATGCAGTGCATCGCCGACGAGACCGGCGGCCTGTTCCTCGCCGCCGACGACGCCGACCAGCTGGGCGAGGCGCTGACCGTTGTGGTCGCCGCCGCCACCGGCCCCGCGCCGGAGCCGGTCACCGCCACCTTCGAGGCCCGCATCGGCGACGAGGGCGGCCCGCTGGTCGAGGGGTTGGTCCGCTGGACGCTGTCCGAGGGCGAGGTCGCCGCCGCGGTCGACGTCGAGCAGAACCCCTTCGTCACCGAGATCGAGGACGGCACCTGGACCGCCACCGCCTACCGGGTGGAGGCCGAGGACAGCGCCGTCGCCACGGTCGAGGTGACCGGCGAGCAGGACGTCCGCGTCGTCGCCGTCTTCCCCGAGCTGCTGCCGTCCGCCACCGTCTCCGGCCCCGCGACCGCGGTCGCGGGCGACACGGTCGACGTCTCCTGGACCGGCCCCGACGAGGACGGCGACTACATCGCGGTCGGCACTGCCGGCGAAAGCGGCTCCATCAACTACACATACACCCGCGACGGCACCCCCGCGGCCCTGCAGATGCCGCCGACCGAGGGCACGTACGAGCTGCGCTACATCCGCGGCGAGGGCAGCGTCCCGCTCGCCACGTCCAGCATCGTGGTGGAGCCGGTCCCGGCCTCCGTCACCGCCCCCGATCCGGCGCCCGCGGGCGCCACGGTCCCGGTGGACTGGACCGGGCCGGACTACGATGCCGACTACATCGCCGTGGCCACACCCGGCGAGGACGGCGCCATCAACTACGCCTACACCCGCGACGGCACGCCCGCGATGCTGCAACTGCCGACGGAGCCGGGCGACTACGAGATCCGCTACGTGATGGCGCAGGACACCACCGTCATCGCCACCGCCGCGGTGACGGTCACCGACGTCTCGATCACGGTCTCTCCCCCCGCCGAGGCCGTGGCCGGAGACACCGTGCCCGTCGCGTGGGACGGCCCCGACTACGCGGGCGACTACATCGCCGTCGGCGTCCCGGGCGAGGACCGCTCGATCAATTACACCTACACCCGCGACGGCACCCCGGCCGACCTGCAGATGCCGGTGGAGCCGGGCGAGTACGAGGTCCGCTACGTCCTGTCCCAGGGCGGCGAGATCGCGGCGACCGCCCCGATCACCGTGACCGCGCTCGACGTCAGCGTCCTGCCGCCGGACACCGCGACGGCGGGCGACACGGTCCACGTCGCGTGGGACGGCCCGGACTATGCCGGCGACTACGTCGCCGTCGCCGTGCCCGGCGAGGAGCGCTCGATCAACTACACCTACACCCGCAACGGCAACCCCGCCGGCGTCGTGATGCCGACCGAGCCGGGCGAGTACGAAGTCCGCTACGTCCTCTCCCAGGGCAACACCGTCGTCGCCACCGCGCCGATCACGGTCAACGACCTCGCCGTCAGCGTCGTGCCGCCCGCCGAGGCGACCGCGGGCGACACGGTGCCCGTGGCCTGGGACGGACCGGACTACGCGAACGACTACATCGCCGTCGCCGTGCCGGGGGAGGATCGGTCGATCAACTACACCTACACCCGCAACGGCAGCCCCGCGATGGTGCAGATGCCGACCGAGCCGGGCGAGTACGAGGTCCGCTACGTCCTGTCGCAGGGCAACGCGATCGCCGCCACGGCGCCGATCACCGTCAGCGACCTCGCCGTCAGCGTCGTGCCGCCCGCCGAGGCGACCGCGGGCGACACGGTGCCCGTGGCCTGGGACGGACCGGACTACGCCGGCGACTACATCGCCGTCGCCGTGCCGGGGGAGGATCGGTCGATCAACTACACCTACACCCGCAACGGCACCCCCGCGATGGTCCAGATGCCGACCGAACCAGGGGACTACGAAATCCGCTATGTCCTGTCGCAGGGCAACGAGATCGCGGCCACGGCGCCGATCACGGTGAGCGACCTCGCCGTCAGCGTCACCGCCCCGGCGGAGGCCGTGGCCGGCGCAACGGTGATGGTGGAGTGGGACGGCCCCGACTACTCGAACGACTACATCGCAGTCGCCGAGCCGGGCGAGGACCGCTCGGTCAACTACACCTACACCCGCAACGGCAACCCCGCCGGCGTCGTGATGCCGACCGAGCCGGGCACCTACGAGATCCGCTACGTCCTCGCCCAGGGCAACGAGGTGGCGGCGCGGACCACGATCACGGTGACTGACGTGAAGCCGACGCTGGAGGCGCCGCAGACCGCCATCGCGGGCGAGACGGTCATGGTCGGCTGGGACGGGCCCGATTATCCCAACGACTACATCGCCGTCGCCGTCCCCGGCGAGGACCGGTCTGTCAACTACACCTACACCCGCAACGGCAATCCCGCCGGAGTCGTGATGCCGACGGAACCGGGGACCTACGAGCTCCGGTACGTCCTCGCCCAGGGCAACACGGTCGTCGCGTCACAGACGATCGAAGTGTCCGAGGTAAAGGCGACCCTGTCCGCGCCGCAGAGCGCGCCGGCCGGAGGAACGATTCCCGTGGGCTGGGAGGGACCGGACTACTCCAACGACTACATCGCCGTCGCGACCCCCGGCGAGGACCGCTCGATCAACTACACCTACACCCGGAACGGCAACCCGGCCGAGGTGACGATGCCGGTGGAGCCGGGCGACTACGAGCTGCGCTACGTCCTCGCCCAGGGCAACACGGTGATCGGGCGGCTTCCGATCGCGGTGACGCCGCTCTCCGTCCGGCTGGTCGCGCCGCCCTCCGGCGAGGCCGGCGGGACGGTCACGGTGGGCTGGGACGGCCCGGACTACCCGAACGATTACGTGGCCATCGCGGTGCCGGGCGAGGACCGGAGCGTGGACTACGCCTACACCCGCAACGGCAACCCTCTGGAGGTGGACCTGCCGGAGGAGCCGGGCACCTACGAGCTGCGCTACGTTCTCAATCAGGGCAATACGGTCGTCGCGACGATGCCGTTCACGGTGGAATAGCGGTCGAAGATGGGTCGAAGCCTCATCCTACGAGGCTTCGACCGGTCGCCGTCGGAGTTCCACCACGGTCACGACCGAACCCGCAGGACGGGTGCTCACCCCATCGTCCGACGCTAGAAGTGGATCGCCCGGCCATAGGCGTCGAGGACGCTCTCGTGCATCATCTCGCTGAGCGTCGGGTGCGGGAACACCGTCTCCATCAGCTCCGCCTCGGTCGTCTCCAGCGTACGGCCGACGACGTAGCCCTGGATCAGCTCGGTCACCTCGGCGCCGACCATGTGCGCACCGAGTAGCTCGCCCGTCTTGGCGTCGAAGATCGTCTTGATCATGCCCTCGGGCTCGCCCAGCGCGATGGCCTTGCCGTTGCCGATGAAGGGGAAGTGCCCAACCTTGATGTCGAGGCCCGCCTCCTTGGCCTTCGCCTCGGTCAGGCCGACCGAGGCGATCTGCGGCTGGCAGTAGGTGCAGCCGGCGATCGTGCCGGGCTTGATCGGGTGGGCGTGCTGGCCGGCGATCAGCTCGGCCACCATGACGCCCTCGTGGGATGCCTTGTGAGCCAGCCATGGCGCGCCGGCGATGTCGCCGATGGCATACAGACCCTCGACCCCGGTGCGGCAGTATTCGTCGACGACGACGTGGGTCCGGTCGAGCTTGACCCCCGCCTCCTCCAGCCCCAGCCCCTCGACGTTGCCGACGATGCCGACGGCGGAGATGACGGTGTCGAACTCGGCCGTGTCGGTCTTGCCGTCCGCCTCGAAGGTGGCGGTGACCTTGCCCTTGCCGCGGTCCAGGCTCTTGACCTGCGTCTTCTCGCGGATCGTCATGCCCTGCTTCTGGAACTGCTTCTTCGCGAAGGCGCTGATCTCGGCATCCTCCACCGGCAGGATGCGGTCCATCACCTCGACCACAGTCGTCTCGGCGCCGAGCGTGTTGTAGAAGCTGGCGAACTCGATCCCGATGGCGCCGGAGCCGATCACCAGGAGCCTCGATGGCATCCGCGGCGGCTGCAGCGCGTGGCGATAGGTCCAGACGAGGTCGCCGTCGGCCTCCAGCCCCGGCAGCTCGCGCGCGCGGGCGCCGGTGGCCAGCACGATGGCGGGGGCGGTCAGCGTCTCTTCCCCCTTGTCGGTCTTCACCACGACCTTTCCCTTGCCGGCCAGACGGGCCTCGCCCATCACCGGGGTGACCTTGTTCTTCTTGAACAGGTGCCCGATCCCGCCGGCCAGTTGCTTGGCCACCCCGCGCGAGCGCTTGATCACCGCCTCGAAGTCGAAACCGATGTCGCCGGCCTTGAGGCCGAAATCCTTGGCCCGCTCCATCAGGTGGAACACCTCGGCCGAGCGCAGCAGCGCCTTGGTCGGGATGCAGCCCCAGTTGAGGCAGATGCCACCCAGATGCTCGCGCTCGACGCAGGCGACCTTGAGGCCGAGCTGCGCGCCGCGGATCGCGGCGACATAGCCGCCGGGGCCGGCGCCGATCACGATCATGTCGTACTGCTGGTCGGCCATCTCGATCCTCCTCGCCGCAAATTGGGTTGAAGCTAAACGAGTTGGCGCGGGCCTACCAGTGCCGGAGGTGCAAGGCCGTCATGCCCCGGCGATGCGCACGCAGTCGCGGCCGGACGCCTTGGCGCGGTACAACGCCTCGTCCGCGAGGCGCATGAGGGCCTGCGGATCGGCGCCGTCGCGCGGCGCGACCGCGATGCCGGACGAAACGGTCACCCGGGGCAGCGACCGGTCGAGGTGCCGCAGCTGCAGGTTCCCGACCGCCTCCCTCAGATCCTCGGCAACCGTCACCGCGGATGCGGCGTCCAGCCCGGGCAGGAGGAGCGCGAATTCCTCGCCCCCCATCCGGCAGGCGATCCCACCCGGCCCCGCGGCCGCGGCGATCCGGTCGGCGATGGCGCGCAGGACCGCGTCGCCCGCCTCGTGACCATGCCCGTCGTTGAAGGCCTTGAAGTTGTCCGCGTCCATCGCGACCAGCGCCAGCGGCGCGCCGGAGCGACCCGCCTGAGCCAGCTCGCGGCGGATCGCGTCCATGAAGAAGCGTCGGTTGTAGAGGCCGGTCAGCGCGTCCCGGATCGACCGCTCGTGAAGCTCGTCCCGCAGCTTCACGTTGGCGATCGCCATCGAGATATGCTCGGCACAGCGGATCGCGAAGGCGCCTGACCGGTCGATCCGCGCGCCGTCGTCCGAGGCATGGTCGAAGCGGATGTGCAGCATTCCCACCGTATCGCCGTGGGCGATGATGGGCACGCAGACATACTCCTCCGGCGCGCCGCCACCCTCCGGCGCCTCGACGTGCTCGCACGGGAAGCACAGGTTGCCGGCGTGGAACTCGTAGGTCCGTCCGCGGCGCAGCGCCCAGCAGGCGTCCGCCTCGATCGTGGGGTGCAGCTCTGCGCCGCCCCAGCTGCAGATGCCGCCCAGCGCCGCGCGGCCCTGCTGGTAGATGTAGAGCTCCCCCTGCGAGCGGGGCAGCAGGCGCGCCATGAAGTGGGTGATGACGGCGTACAGCTCCTGCAGGGACTTGCAGGATTGCAGCCACTCGTCGAGCTGGCTGAGATGGCGTGCCTCGGTCTGGCGGTCCCGCTCCTGCGCGAGGAGGTCGACGGCGCGGCCCTGCGCCTCCTCCGCCTCGGCCTTGGCGCGGGCGAGCTCCTTGGCGGCGAGACGGGCCTCGGTCACGTCGGTGAAGGTGACGACGTAGCCGCCGCCGCGGGTCGGCCGGCCGTTGGTGAAGACGACGCGGCCGGAGGGCAGGTGCCGGTCGAACGAATAGGGCAGATGCGCCTCGATCTGCGCCTCGCTGGCGCGGCGGGTCTCGGCCGTCATCTCGCCCCGGGCGACGGCGCGGTCGCGGAAGTCGGTCCGCCGCGTGCCGATCCCGAGGTCCTTGGCCGTGATCTCGAGCACGCGGAAGATCCGGCTGTTGTGCAGCTCGCACACGCCCTCGGCCGACCAGAACAGGATGCCCTGTTCCATGATGTTGAGGATCTCGCCGATCAGGGTCGCCGAGGTGTCCGCGGTGCGGTCCGCGATCCGCTCCGCATTGCCGGCGCCGGGGTCCGGCGCGCCTGCATCGGCGGACGCCGGCGCCGCGGCGCTGACCGGATCGTGTTTCACGCGGATGCATCTCTTGCCGCCGTGCGGCGGACAAGGCCCTCTGGATCGCCCCGGCCGATGATGCACCAAAGTCCTGAAGTAAGTCCTAAGAGGCGGCCTCCGCGCCCCCGGTCTCGGCCCCGCCTTTCAGCGCCCGCACCTCGGCGCCGTAGGCCCCGTTCCTCAGCCACTCCGCCTCGGCCGCGGTGCTCGGCCGCGACAGCGCCTCGTTGCGGAACGGGAAGCGGCCGAACTTGCGGATCACCTCCCGGTGCGCCCGCGCGTGCAGCAGGTAGTCCGCGCCGGTGCCGGCCATCCGCATCCTTATCAGCCGCACGCAGCGGTCCTGATCGGCGAGGTTCTCGGAATGCATGAGCGGCATGTAGAAGAAGACCCGCTCCGGCTCGGGCACCTTCAGGTCCCAGTCCTTGACGATCGCCGCCTTGGCGACCGCGCGGGCCAGCGGATCGCTCTCGAACGAGCGGGGCGAGCCGCGGAACAGGTTGCGGGTGAACTGGTCGCACATGACGATGTAGGCGAGCGTGCCGAAGGCGCCGGTCAGCCACAGGCCGTAGCCGCCCTCCCGCAGTTCCTCGTAGGCGTCGCCGAACCGGCGGCGGACCTCGGCGTCGATCTCGTCGCCCCCGGCATACCAGCCTTCGGGGCCAAGCTCCTCGACCCACCATCCCAGAACGTCGGCCGGTGTCGTCATCGGCCTGCCTCCCTGCCGCACGCCCCGAGGGGCAGACTGACAGCCGCCGGCCCGGCGCGCAAGCGACCGCAACCCCCCCGCGGTCAAGCGCTTGCGGCGCGGTCCTCTTCCTGCTGGAGGGTCTCGTCAGCGTAGATCTCCTGCGCCATTTCGGCGACGAGAGGCGTCGTCGTGACGGCGAGCGGCTGGTAGCTGGCCGCAGCATTCGGATCGATGTCGGCGCGGCTGCGGCGGGTCATCCGCCAGCCGGCATAGGCGGCGAGGCTGAGCATCAGGACCGCGATCACCAGCCAGAACATGCGCGGCCCGCCCACGCCCATCAGCCAGCCGATCACCACCGGCCCCAGGATCGCCCCCACTCCGTTGATGAAGAGCAGCCCCCCCGACGCGGCCGCCATGTCCTCGCGCGCGATGTAGTCGTTGGCGTAGGCGATCAGCAGCGCGTAGAGCGGATTGGACGTGCCGCCGAGAACCGCCGCCGCGACCAGCAGCGCACCGTACCAGCCCGCGAACGCCGCCGCGAGCAGCGCGCCGATGCCGCCGGCCGCCGACAGGCCGAGGATGACGAGACGCCGGTCCACCCGGTCCGACAGCCAGCCGATCGGGTACTGCGTCAGCAGCGCCGCGATGTAGATCACCGACACGAAGAGGGAGATCTGCCCGACGCTCAGCCCCTCGAGCGTGCCGTAGACCGCCGACATGCCGAACTGCGCCGCGAACACGCCCCCCATGAGGAACATGCCGACGCAGGCCAGAGGCGACGCCTCGATCAGCGTCTTCAGCGGCAGCGCCTTGGTCGTGTCGAACGCGGGCGCGGTCGAGGCCGACAGCAGGATCGGCGCGAAGGCCAGCGACACCAGGACCGAGGGGATGATGAACAGGATGAAGCCCGACACGTCGCCCAGCGTCAGGATGTACTGCGCGACCGAGATGCCCGCGGTCTGCACCACCATGTAGAGCGACAGCGCCTTGCCCCGCGTCTCGTTCGTGGAGGCGTCGTTGATCCAGCTCTCGGCGGTGATGTAGACTCCGCAGAAGCAGAAGCCGATGACGACCCGCCCGATCGTCCAGGCCCAGACCTCGGTCAGGGCCGGATACAGGATCAGCACGGCCGAGATAGTGGACCCCAGGGCGGCGAAGACGCGCACGTGCCCGACCCGCTGGATCAGTTTCGGCGCCATGTGCGAGGCGAACAGGAAGCCGACGAAGTAGGCCGACATCACGACCGACATCTCGAGCGGCGAGAAGCCCTCGATATTGCCGCGGATGCCGAGCAGCGTGCCCTGCAGGCCGTTGCCGATCATGATCATGAACAGGCCGACGAAGAGGGCCCAGGAGGCGAAGAAGGCGCTGATCATGGTGTCCCCCCTATCTGCAGGTCGGCGCCGCCCGGGGGGGCGCGCTTGCGGCCTGCGTCTATCGCGACGAACCGTCCGGCACCAGCAGACTCCCGTCGCCGTAGCTGAAGAAGCGGTATCGCGCCGCGATGGCATGGGCGTAGATCTGCCTGATCCGCTCCGGCCCCATCAGCGCCGAGACGAGCATCATCAGCGTCGATTTCGGCAGGTGGAAGTTGGTCATCAGCGCGTCGGCCACGCGGAAGGCGTAGCCCGGAGTGATGAAGATATCGGTATCGCCGCGCCATTCCGCGCCGCCCGAGCTCTCGATCAGGCGCAGCGCCGTGGTGCCGACCGGGATCACCCGCCGTCCTTCCTGCTTGGCCCGCGCCATCGCCGCCGCGGCCTCCGCGCCGACCTCGCCCCATTCGGAATGCATCCGGTGCTCGCTCACGTCGTCGACCTTCACCGGCAGGAAGGTGCCGGCGCCGACATGCAGCGTGACGTGCGTCCGCTCCACGCCCCGCGCGTCGAGGGCGGCGAGCAACTCCTGATCGAAGTGCAGCGAGGCGGTGGGCGCGGCGACGGCGCCAGCGCGGGCGGCCCAGACCGTCTGGTAGTCCGCCACGTCGGCCTCGTCGGCGGCCCGCTTGGCCGCGATGTAGGGCGGCAGCGGCATCGCCCCCGCCTCGGCCAGCGCGGCGTCTAGGTCGCCCTCCGCCGCCAGCCGGATCACGGCCATGTCGCCCTCGCGCCCCTCCATCACCGCCGACAGGCGGGGCGAGAAGACGACCGTCTCGCCCTCGGCCCACTTGCGCAGCGGCTTGACCAGCGCGCTCCAGCGCCCGTCGCCGCGGGGCGCGGCGAGCGTCACCTCGATCCGCGCCTCCGCCTCGCCGCGACGGCGGATGCCGGTCAGCCTCGCCGGGATCACTTTCGTGTCGTTCAGGACCAGCAGGTCGCCGGGCCGCAGGATCTGCGGCAGGTCGGCGACACGGCGGTCCGCGATCCGTCCGCCCTCGGCATGCAGCAGCCGCGCGGACGAGCGGGGCCGCGCCGGACGGGTCGCGATCAGCTCCTCGGGGAGGTCGAAGTCGAAGTCGGACAGCCTCATCGGCCCAGCTCCGGCGGCGCCCGGCGGAAGATCTCGCGGAACATGCCGGGGGTCAGCAGCGACAGCGGGTTGACCCCGACCTCCGGGCTGCCGACCGGCCCGCGCAGCGTGAAGTTGAAGCCCACCAGTCCCTCCCCCGGCCGGGTCAGGACCGAGCCGATGGCGTTGATGAAGTAGAACGGCGACACCACCCCCTGCAGGTCCAGCGTCCCCGGCCCCGGCATGTAGTAGCCGTCGACCGAGATGCCCAGCCCCGGCCCGACCGCGGCGGCACGGGCGATCGTCACCCGGTCGGGCGCGATGCGGAACTCGGCGTCCACGCTGTCGAAGGCGAGGCCCTGCCCGTCCAGCTGCTGCAGCAGGCCCACGACAGAGATCGCGTCCAGAAGCTGCGCCAGCTCGGGCGCCTCGCGCACCCGCACCTGCCGGATCACGGCGGTGCCGTCGAACGTGCCCTCGCCGCCGACGGGCCGCAGGACGAGGTCGAGCGATCCGCCCGTCGCATTGGGCAGGAAGCCGGCGTCCCGGATTGCGCCCCCCGCGTCGGCCGAGCGGACGCGGACGGCGAAGCGGCCGTTCTCGGGGACCAGTGTCCCCTGTACCGCCGTGCCACCATTGATACGGCCGGTGAAGGTGCCCGACAGACCGCCGGCCCCGCCGAACTCGCCGCGGAAGGCGGTCAGCGCGATCCCCTCGGTCACCTGCAGCCGGTCGAGCGTCACCGTGAGCGGCCCCACCTCGCCGCCGCCCCCGCCGCCGAAGGCCGCGTCGCGCAGGTCCAGGCTGCCGCCGTCCAGCACCACGCCCGGCGCCGCGCCGCCGCGGCCGACCAGCGTCACCGGCGCGTCGAGCCAGCCGCCGACCCGCAGCCGCGACAGCGCCAGCCGGTCCAGTCCCGCGCCGTCCTCGCGCAGCGTGACCGAGCCGGCCGCGTCCAGCCCCGGCGCGGACAGCACGAGGCGGTCGACGCGCGGCGTGTCGCCGAGCGTGCCCGCCACCTCCAGCGAGCCGACCGCGGCGGGCGCCTTGGACCAGCCGATCTCCGGGATCGACAGGCCGACCCCCCGCAGATCGGAGGACAGGGCAAAGGAGGGCGGCCCGCTCGCCGGAAAGGTCAGGGAGACGCGCCCCTGCCCCTCGCCCCGGACCATGCCGTCCGGCAGGGCGATGCCGAATTCGTCCAGGAACTCCGGCGACAGCGTCACCTCGCCCTCGATCCGCGCGGTGCCCGCGCTGCCCTCGCCGAGCGCTCGGCTCCACGTCGCCTGCACCGGGACCGCGCCGATCCGCATCCGCCCGCCGACCGACAGGCGGCCGCGGTCCACCTCCATCGTCAGCGCCTGCGCGGCCAGCTGCCGCCCGCCGGGGAGCAGGCCCGCGCTCGACACGCCGCTGAGGGATGCGGCGATGTCCCAGTCCACCCGCTCCGGCGGCCGGTCGTCGCCGAGCGGGAAGTCGAGCCGCCCCTCCACCCGCGCCCGCCCTTCGGCGACGTCGGTGGCGAGGCCGCCGCCCGACGGGTAGCCGAAGGGCGGCAGGTCCAGCAGCGACAGGGCCGCGGTGATCGTGCTCTCGGTCCGCAGCTCGACCCGCGCCATCAGGGGATGGGCCCCCGCATCCTCCAGCACGAAGGTCGTCCCCGCCGCGTCCACCGTCCCGCCCTGCGGCGCCTCGATCCGGCCGCGGTCCAGCGCGACGGCGATGCGACGGTCCTGGAAGGTCAGCCGCCCGGCGCCTGCCTCCACCGGCGGCAGCGTCGGCACGAGCCGCGCGGTCGCGCCCTCGAAGTCGCTGCTGACCCAGATCAGCGGCGCCGCGCCGGAGCGCAGGCGAAGGACGGCGGCCACGTCCGTCAGGACGCCCGCGGTCAGATTGCGGTCGAACCAGTCCCGCGTCCCCGGCAGCAGGCCCGGGGGCCACAGCTCCACCGCGCGGCGCACGCCGAGCCGCGGGATCCGCGCCTGCGCCGCGACCGCCCAGCCGTCCTGCCCGGCCGTCACCTCGCCGTCCGCGATCACCTGCGTCCCGCGCTCACCGGTGAGCAGGACCTGTCCGACCTCGACCCGGAACGGGTCCAGCCGCAGCCGGAAGTCCGCCTCGGCCGACGGCAGCCGGAGCGGCGACTGGTAGACGCCCGGCGGCTCTATCGAGATGTTCGAGAACGCGAACTGGCCGACCAGCGACTTCGGCAACCCGCCCGACAGGTCACCGAACGTGGCCCGGCCCGAGGCAGCGAGCGATCCCCAGTCCGAGGCGACCTGCACCTCGTCGAACTCCACCCGCCCCTCGGCCGCGTCGAACCGCAGGTAGGCCTTGGCCTCCTCGAACCCCAACGGCTGCGCGCCGCCCGAGGGCCGCAGCGTGCCCGCGCCGATCTCCAGCGTCGCCGACACCTCGCCGAGCGTTCCATCGCCCGCGATCTCGGCCCGGCTCGACACCGACAGCGGCGCGTCGAGGACCGCCAGCCAGGCCAGCGCCGGGCTCTGCGTGGCGATATCGCGCGAGGCGGCGCGGCTGACCGTCAGCGCCACCTGCGCCGCGCCCGCGCCGCCCGGCCGGTCCAGCGAGAGGGCGACGTCGGTGACGTAGCTGCGTCCGGTGATGAGCGAGGCAGAAGCGGCCACAGCCAGGCCGCCGCGCCGGTCGAGCCGCACCCGACCGGCGTCCAGCGTCCATGCCCGCCCGGCCCGCTCGTCAAGGTAGTTCACGATCAGCCCCTCGGCCGAGATCACCTCGATCGCCTCCAGCGCCGGCCGCTCGAACAGCGCCGCGAGCGCGTCGGGGCTGACGGCCACGGCGCCCGGGGCGCCCTCCGTGCCAACGGCCGGCCCCTCGCCCGCCCCCTCGAACGACATCGCCAGCCGGCCGTCCCCCTGCCGCCGCAGCGCGAGCGCGCCGCCCACGAGGCGGATCTCCTGCGGCAGCACCTCGCGCCGCAGGATCAGGCCACGGGGCGAGAGCTGGATCTCCGCTTCCGGCAGGCGCACCAGCTCGGTCCCGGCCGCGTCGATCAGGCGGCCGTGGCGCAGGCGGATCACCGGGTGCAGGTCGCGCCCGACGGTCAGCGTGATCTCGCCCACGTCGATCGCTCCGCCGCCGAGCATCTCGGCGGCCTGCGCCTCCACGCGCGAGGTAATCCAGGATGGCGCCGTGATCTCCTGTCCCAGCATCAGGACCGGCAGCGCCAGCACGAAGACCAGCGGCGCGGCGATCAGGAGGAGCAGCGGCCGCACCGTCGCGCCGAGCTTGCCGCGGCGCGGGGGCGGCGGAGGCGGGGCGGGAGCGGCCGAAGGCACAGCGGAATCGCCGGACGACGCCGCTCGCGCGCCGTCCCTCCACGTCTCCTCGGAACGGGGCTCCGCAGCGCTCGCAGGGCCATCCGCGGCCTCGTCCGCTTCGGTTTCGATGGCAAGGGGCTGCGCCGCCATGGGGGCCAGCACCTCCGGGAGGCGGCGTGCCTCCGCGGGGTCGCCGGGCCCCGGCGTCCCGTGCGGCGCCGCACCCCCGTGGATCGAGACGAGGGAGGGCTCCTGAACGTCTCCTCGGTCTCCACCGCCGGTACCGGTCTCGTCGGGGCTGACCGCGTCGGCTGGTCCTTCCGGTCCCTCATCGCTCGCAGGACCGTCCGCGCCGGGCGCGTCCGCTCGATCCGCCGAGGTCGCAGGAACGGCATCCGCTCCACCCTCCGGCAGGTCAGCGCCGGTCCCTCCGACGCCTTGCGCGGCCTCACCGGTGTCCGCCGGCGGCGCGCGGTCGTCTGCGCCCGCCCCCGCACGACCGTCCGAGGCGCGTCCGTCCCCGCCCGGCGCCTGCTCGTCCGCCGCGTCCCCAGCCGTAGGGCGCTCGCCAGCCTCTTCCGCCGCCCCGGACGCGCCCACGCCTGACGGCCCGTCCTCGCCCGGCGCGTCGGAGAGCGGCGCGCGGGCGCGTGGGCCGTGCTCCGCCTCGTCCGCCATCCGCGCCCCTTTACCCGCACCGGTCCCGGCCTAGAAACCCGGGCGGACCCCATTGTGCAAAGGAGCGCGCAGAATGACCACTGCCGACGTGACGGAGGGGGCCCCGGCGCCCGAGTTCGACCTGCCCCGGGACGGCGGCGGCAGCGTCTCGCTCGCCTCGTTCACCGGCAAGCCGGTGGTCCTGTACTTCTACCCCAAGGACGACACCTCCGGCTGCACGACCCAGGCGCTCGACTTCACCGCCAGGGCCGAGGAGTTCACGGCCGCGGGCGCGACGGTCCTCGGCGTGTCGAAGGATCCGGTGAAGAGCCACGAGAAGTTCCGCGACAAGCACGGGCTGAAGGTCGCGCTGCTGTCCGACGAGGGCTCGGACACCGCCGAGCGGTACGGCGTCTGGGGCGAGAAGAAGATGTACGGCAGGACCTTCATGGGGATCGAGCGGGCGACCTTCCTGATCGACGGCGAGGGCCGGATCGCCAGGGTCTGGCGCAAGGTGAAGGTGCCGGGGCACGTGGACGAGGTGCTGGAGGCGGTGAAGGCGATGTGAGGGGGTCGGGGCGGGCCTGCGCCTCCCCTTGCCCGCCCCGGCCTTGAGCCGGGGCCCCGATCGGAAAGAGCGCCCAGTCGCGCCGAGGCCCCGGCTCGGGGCCGGGGCGGGGCGGGTCGCCATCGGGGCGGCGCCGTTCGCCTTGAGCCCAGGGCCCGATCGGAGGCCGCGCCTCGAGGCCCCGGCTCAGGGCCGGGGCGGGTCTTCGGTGAACTCTTCGGCCCCTACGAGACCGGGCAGTCCGCGACCTGCAGCGCGATGACGATGCGCTGGTCCGGGCCGTACTCCAGCCCCGACACGTCAAGGGCGAGCCGCAGCGGCGTCACCTCCAGCGCGTCGTCCGCCAGCGGCAGCGTCGTTTCCCAGTCGACGACCTTGGCCCGCTCGATCAGCGCGCAGTCGCCCGCGAACTCCATGACGTAGCCGTTGAAGGCGAAGGTCGCGAAGGGCCCGGCCTCCACCGACGGCCAGGTCAGCTCTATCTCGCCGTCCGACAGGTCGATCCGCACCGGCACGACGTCGACCCAGAGGCCGCCCTCCTCCTCCATCGAGAATTCGGGGCCGGGACCGACGGCACCCACGTAGTCCTCGCTGACGAGATAGGGCGCGGCGGGATCGTCGTAGCTCTCGACACGGAACACCACCGTGCGGCCCTCGAGACCACCCTCCGCGAGCGCCGCCTCGGAGAGCAGCGCCAGCGCGACGGCCAGCGCCCTCACGCCGCGAGGCCCTTGGCCCCGATGCCGAGGTACTTGCGGCGGCGGTTGTCGCGCAGGGAGTCCGGGGACTGGTCCGCGAGTTCGCCCAGCATCGCCGCGATGCCGTCGCCGACCGAGGCGATGGCGGCGGCCGCGTCGCGGTGCGCCCCTCCGAGCGGCTCGCGGATCACCCGGTCGATCACGCCGAGGCGCGACAGGTCCTGCGCGGTCAGGCGCAGCGCCTCGGCCGCCTCGCGCATCTTCTCGGCGTCCTTCCACAGGATCGAGGCGCAGCCCTCGGGCGAGATCACCGAGTAGATGGAGTGCTCAAGCATCGCGACCCGGTTCGCGGTGGCGAAGGCCACCGCCCCGCCCGAGCCGCCCTCGCCGATCACCACGGCGACCATCGGCACCTTCAGCGCCAGGCACTTCTCGGTGGACCGCGCGATCGCCTCGGACTGGCCCCGCTCCTCGGCGCCCTTGCCGGGATAGGCGCCGGGCGTGTCGACCAGCGTCACCACCGGCAGGCCGAAGCGGTCGGCCAGATCCATCAGGCGGATCGCCTTGCGGTAGCCCTCGGGTCGGGCCATGCCGAAGTTCCGCTCGATCCGGCTCTTGGTGTCGTGGCCCTTCTCGTGGCCGATCACCACGACCGGCGCGTCGCGGAACCGCGCCAGCCCGCCCATCACCGCGTGATCGTCGGCGAAGTTGCGGTCGCCGGCCAGCGGCGTCCAGTCGGTGAACAGCGCGTCCACGTAGTCGCGGCAATGCGGCCGCTCGGGGTGGCGGGCGACCTGGCACTTCTGCCAGGGGGTCAGGCCGTCATACAGCTTCCTCAGCATGTCGGACGCCTTGCGGTCGAGCGCGGCGGCCTCCTTGTCGACCTCGGCCTCGGGGTTGGCGCGGGACATCGTCCGCAGTTCCTCGGCCTTGCCCTCGATGTCGGCGAGGGATTTCTCGAAATCGAGGTAATGGGTCAAAGGTCGGCTCCCGGCTCTCGCATGCGGGGCCGATATAGGCGTGGCGGATGGCCGGATGCAACGGCGGCGGCGATTGCCAGAGTGCGGCCGCCCGGCCATAGTCGTCGCATTCGTGACCTTGGCTTCAGGACTTTTCCGATGCGTCTGACTGTTCTCACCGCTGCACTGCTCGCGCTGACCGCCGCCCCGGCCCTTGCGCAGAAGGGCAGCCCCGCCCCCACCGCCACGCCGCCCGCCGTGGACACGCCGACCCCGCCTCCGGTGCCCCAGGGGGCCGGCATCAACTTCGGCGACGACAGCGGCGAGTACCCCAACGACGGCGAGTGCGACGACCGCCGCTTCGCCGGCGCGGGCGTGGCCGCGTCCTACCTGAACTGGGACAATACCGGCGGCGACGCCACCGACTGCCGCAGCCTCGTCGACAGCGGCCAGGCCCGGCTCTACGACCACACCGCCGCCACGCAGGCGATGCAGTGCGGCACCGTCGATTTCGGCGACGACAGCGGAGAGTACCCGAACGACGGCGAATGCGACGACATCCGCTTCGAGGGATTCGGCATGGCCTACGCCCTCAGCGAGCAGCTGATCGGCAAGGACGCCAGCGACTGCCGGCAGCTGTGCCAGTTCGGCATGATCGGGATGCGGTGAGCGACCGGTCCGGCGCCGGGACGTGCCGGCGCCGGCCCCCTCCCCCATCGGGGCGCGACCGCTGCCCCCACCCCTCGCTTTCATCGAGCCACACGTCTTCCGGTGTCCAGCCGGTACGGGCTTCGGCAGGACGGGTGCGCGCTCTCACTACTGGGCGATCATCTCCGCCTGCCGCACGATCACCTCGGCCTGCTTGATCGAGGCGATGTCGACCAGCCGCCCCTTGTAGACCGTCGCGCCCTCGCCCCGCGCCTTGGCCTCCTCCATCGCGGCGAGGATCTCGCGCGCCTCGGCGACCGCGGCGTCCGACGGGGTGAAGACCTCGTTGGCCAGCGCGACCTGCCGGGGATGGATCGCCCACTTGCCGACCATGCCCAGCGTCGCCGACCGCCGCGCCTGCGCGCGGAACCCCTCGTCGTCCGAGAAGTCGCCGAACGGTCCGTCGACCGGCAGGACGCCGTGGGTCCGGCAGGCCGCGACGATGGCCGCCTGCGCCCAGTGCCAGGGGTCCGAATAGTGCCGCGTGCCCTCGTGCAGCATGTAGTACTGCTCCTGCGTGCCGCCGATGCCGGTCGTCTGCATCCCCATCGACGCCGCGAAGTCCGCCGCGCCGAGGCTCATCGCCTGGAGCCGGGGCGAGCCTTTCGCGATCTCCTCGACATGGGCGATTCCCGCCGCGCTCTCGATGATGACCTCGAAGCCGAGACGCCGCTCCCGCCCCGCCGCCTTCTCCGCCGCGGTCACGAGGGCGTCCACGGCGTAGAGGTCCGCCGCGCACCCGACCTTCGGGATCATGATGAGGTCCAGCCGGTCGCCCGCCTTCTCCACCAGGTCGACCACGTCGCGGTGCCACCACGGCGTGTCGAGGCCGTTGATCCGCACCGACAGCGTCTTGCGGCCCCAGTCGATGCCGCCGATCGCCTCCACCACGGTCGCCCGGGCCGCGTCCTTGTCGCCGGCCGAGACCGAATCCTCGAGGTCGAGATTCACCACATCCGCCGCCGAGGCGGCCATCTTCTGAAAGATCGCCGGGCGCGATCCCGGACCGAAGAGCTGGCAGCGGTTCGGGCGGGCCGGCGGCGCGGGCTGGAGACGGAAGGACATGGGGCGGCAACTTTCTTTCGCTGGGACGCGTCACCGGGATACGACCGTCGCGCCCCGCCCTGCAAGTTTCGTGCAACAGTCGGAACATTCGAGCATTCCTGGCGGGTCATAGGCGAATTTTCGCCGGTTCCGGCGGGACTGCGCCCATGGCTGTGCGTTTTTGAGCAAATTTCTTGATGCGCCCCGAAACCCTTTGTTAGGTCGCAGCCGGGACAGGCAATCAGGGATAGGGCGCGTGCGATCACGGGTGGCTCATCGACTTCAGGTCGCATTGGAGAAGCGTTTTCCGGAGCGGCGGCTCTTTCTCAGGTCCGACACCGAAACGCGATTCATCCGACTGAAGCCGGGCACCCAGCTTCTCGCCTGGACCGGGGTCACGCTCACCGTCGCCTGGACGATCATCGCCACCGCGATCCTGTTGATGGATTCCATCGGCGCCGGAAACTTCCGGGCGCAGGCGATGCGCGACAAGCTGGTCTACGAGGAGCGGCTGAACGCCATCTCGGACGAGCGTGACGCCCGCGCGGCCGAGGCGGTCGCGGCGCAGCAGCGATTCTCCTCGGCGCTCGAGCAGGTGTCGATGATGCAGTCCGCGCTCCTGCGGACCGAGGATCGCCGCCGCGAGCTGGAGACCGGACTCGAGGCCGTGCAGGCGACCCTGCGCCGCACCATGACCGAGCGCGAGGAAAGCGAGAGCCAGGTCGCCGCGCTGACCGCCGCGATGGAGACGGGCGACGGCGCCCCCGGCACCGGCGCCCTGTCGGGCGAGCTGCAGGGCACGCTCGACATCCTCGCCGACGCCCTCGCCGACACCGCCGAAGAGCGGGACGAGATCGCCGAGAACGCCGAGTTCGCCGTGACCCGCGCCCAGGATCTCGAGCTGGAACTGCGCCTGATGCGCGACCGCAACGACGAGATCTTCCGCCAGATCGAAGAGGCGATGACCGTCTCGGTCGAGCCGCTGGACGACATGTTCCGCGCCGCCGGGATGGATACCGAGGACATGCTGGCCGCCGTGCGCAGCGGCTATTCCGGCACCGGCGGCCCGCTGACGCCGCTGTCCTTCTCGACCATGGGCGGCGAGCCGGACGAGGACACGCTGCGCGCCAACGGCATCCTGAACCGTCTCGACGAGATCAACCTGTACCGCATCGCGGCCGAGCGGGCGCCGTTCGACTTCCCGCTGCGCGACGCCTACCGGATGACCTCGGGCTTCGGCATGCGCTGGGGCCGGATGCACGAGGGCACCGATTTCGCCGGTCCGATCGGCACCCCGATCTACGCGACCGCCGACGGCGTCGTCACCCACGCCGGCTGGTCCTCGGGCTACGGCCGGCTCATCAAGCTTCAACACGAATTCGGCATCGAGACCCGCTACGGCCACCTGAACGCCATTCGCGTCAACGTCGGCCAAAGGGTCTCGCGCGGGGAGAGGATCGGTGATATGGGGAATTCCGGACGCTCCACCGGGCCCCATCTCCACTACGAGATCCGCGTCGGTGGCACAGCCGTCAACCCCATGATCTATATCAGAGCCGGAAGCGATGTTTTCTAAGAGCAAAGTCGAACAGCCCGGGCAGAAGGGGACGGAGTCCTCGACACCGGCCCCTGCCAGCAGCCAGTCCGCCTCCGGCACGGGCGCGGCCGACTACCGCCCCGCGGTGCCGAAATCCAAGCCGCCGGCGTCGGTCCTGTCCGCGGACCTGCACATCAAGGGCAACATCAAGACCTCCGGTGACATCCAGGTCGAGGGTCAGATCGACGGCGACATCCGCGCCCACCTGCTGACGGTCGGCGAGGGCGCCACCGTGAAGGGCGAGCTGGTCGCCGACGACGTCGTCATCAACGGCCGGATCGTCGGCCGGGTGCGCGGCCTCAAGGTCCGCCTCACCTCGACCGCGCGCGTCGAGGGCGACATCATCCACAAGACGATCGCGATCGAATCCGGCGCCCACTTCGAAGGCTCCGTCCAGCGCCAGGACGACCCCCTGAACGCCACCGGCTCGCCCAAGACCCTGCCGAAGCCGACCGCGGCCGAGAGCCAGGGCGGCTGAAGGCCGGCCTTTTGTCAGATATAGCACCGAAAGGCGGGGCGCCCGGGGCCCGGGTGCCCCGTTTCGATTCCGGCTTCTGCCGCCCCGAGGCGCGCCGCCGCATCCTCGCCGCCGCGATCCTCGGCTCGTCGATGGGTTTCATCGACGGCTCGGTCGTGGCCATCGCGATCCCGGCGATCCGCGAGGGGCTGGGCGCCAGCCTCGCCGAGGCGCAGTGGATCAACAACGCCTACATGGTCGCCATCTCGGCCCTCGTCCTCGCCGGCGGGGCGGTCGGCGACCGCTTCGGCACCGCCAAGATCTTCGCCACCGGCATCGGCATCTTCATCGTCACGTCCCTGCTCTGCGCCGTCGCGCCCTCGCCCCAGGCGCTGATCTGGGCCCGCTGGGCGCAGGGCGCGGGCGCGGCGCTCATGGTGCCCGGCTCGCTCGCCATCATCGCCCGCGCCTACCCGCGCGAAAGCCGGGGCCGCGCGATCGGCCTGTGGGCCGGCGCCTCGGCGCTGACGACCGCGCTCGGACCGGTCATCGGCGGTATCGCGCTGTCGTTCGGGCCGGACGGCATCTGGCGCGGCGTCTTCGCCATCAACCTGCCGCTGGGCCTGGTCGCCCTGTGGCTGGTGTGGAGCAACGTGCGCGAGGACAAGCCGCGCCCGGACCGCGGCCTCGACCTCGCGGGGGCCTTCTTCGCCACCACCGGCCTCGGCCTGCTCGCCTGGGGCTTCATCCGGCTGGAGGTCGGGCACTGGTGGCTGTGGATGCTGATCGGCGGCGCCGTCGCGCTGGTCCTGTTCCTGGTGACCGAGGCGCGCAGCCGGGCGCCGATGATGCCGCTCTACATCTTTCGCGAGCCCATCTTCGCGGTCGCGAACCTCACCACCTTCACCCTCTATTTCGGTCTTTCGGCGATCCTGTTCTTCCTGCCGATGCTGCTGATCGCCGGCTGGGGCCTGAACGAGATCGAGGCCGTCGTCGCCTTCGCGCCGCTGTCGCTCGCCATCGCGCTGCTATCGGGGCGGTTCGGCAAGCTGGCGGACCGGATCGGTCCTTTCCCGCTCATCGCCTGCGGCGCGGCGCTGGTGGCGCTCGGCTACGGCTGGCTGTCTTTGTCCGTCATCAGCCGCGAATTCTGGACCGGGGTGATCCCGCCGCTCCTCGTCTCCGCCCTCGGCATGTCGATGGTCGTGGCCCCGCTGTCGACAGCGATCATGGCGAGCGCGGCGGAGGACGCGGGCGGCGTCGCCTCGGGCGTGAACAACGCCGTCAGCCGGGTGGCCGGCCTGTTCGCCGTCGCCGCGATGGGCCCCCTCGTCGCCGGCGTCTACCGCCGCGAGGGCGGCATCTTCTCCTACGGCGAGGCGCGGGGCGCGGGCGGCGGCGGCGCCCACGTCGCCGCGATGACCGAGGCGTTCGGCGCGCTGGCCGAGGTCTGCGCGGCGCTGGCCGCGGCCTCGGCGATCATCGCCGCGGTGGGCATGTGGCGAACCCGCGGATCGTGACGGCTCACAGGTCGGCGCACACCCGTGCCACGAGCGCCGTCACCGGGTCCGCCCCGGACAGCTCCATCACCGGCGCAGCCTGCCGCGCCAGCCAGGTGCGGTGCCGGTGCAGCGAGCGCCCGCCGAAATACGGATCGTCGTAGCCCGCCGCCCAGGTCATGAACTCGCGATGCACCCGCTCCATGTCGCCGCCCGGCGCGATCCGGTCGCCGTAGAGCCTGCGCTCGCGCGCCTTCAGCCGCGCCAGCCGCTGCGCCCCGGGCAGGGTCAGGAAAACGATCAGGGTCGCGTCACCGATCAGCGGATCGCCCCAGCCGTCGGCGGAGCCGGACCAGACCCAGCCCCCCTGCCCCAGCGCCGCGGCGATGGTCTCCAGCTGGTCCGGGATCGCCGCCTTGACGGTGAACGGCACCTCGGACGGCGCCCAGTAATGCGCGTCGGTATCGACGTGGGGCACCGCCAGCGCCTCTGCCAGCGCGGCGCCGAGGGTGCTGGTCCCGGTCCCGCTGGCGCCCGTCACGTAGATGCGGGGGGCGGCGGCATCCGGCACGGGATCAGTCCTCGGCCGAGGCCTCCGCCCGGCTCTTGCCGGCAGCCTGCATGGCGAGCGTCGCCGCCATCAGCCCGTCGAGGTCGCCGTCGAGCACGCCTTGCGTGTCCGACGTCTCGAACGAGGTCCGCAGATCCTTCACCATCTGGTAGGGCTGCAGGACGTAAGAGCGGATCTGGTTGCCCCAGCCGGCGTCGCCCTTGTTCTCGTGCGCCTCCATCGTGGCGGCGTTCCGCTTGTCCAGCTCCATCTGGTACAGCCGCGCCTTCAGCGCGTTCATCGCGATCTCGCGGTTCTGGTGCTGCGACTTCAGCGACGAGGTGACGACGATCCCGGTCGGCAGGTGGGTGATCCGCACCGCCGAGTCGGTCTTGTTCACGTGCTGCCCGCCCGCCCCGGACGAGCGGAAGGTGTCGAGGCGGATGTCCTTGTCCTGCACCTCGATCTCGATGTTGTCGTCGACCACCGGGTAGACCCAGATCGACGCGAACGAGGTCTCGCGCGTGCCCTTGCCGAAGGGCGAGATCCGGACCAGCCGGTGCACCCCGCTCTCGGTCTTGAGCCAGCCATAGGCGTTGGGGCCGCTGATCTTGTAGGAGGCCGACTTGATCCCCGCCTCGCCGCCCGCCTCTTCCGACAGAAGCTCGACGTCGTAGCCCTTGGACTCCGCCCAGCGGACGTACATCCGCTGCAGCATCTCGGCCCAGTCGCAGGCCTCGGTGCCGCCGGCGCCGGCGTTGATCTCGAGAAAGGTGTCGTTGCCGTCGGCCTCGCCGTCGAGCAGCGCCTCCAGCTCCTTCGTCGCAGCCCGGTCGCGCAGGCTGCGCAGCGCCGCCTCGGCCTCGGCGACGACGTCCGCGTCCTCCTCCGCCTCGCCCAGCTCGATCAGCTCGACGTTGTCGGCCAGATCGCGGCGCATCTGCTCGTAGCCCGACACCGCATCGGCCAGCATCTGCCGCTCGCGCATCAGCTTCTGCGCCGCCTCTGGATCGTCCCACAGGGTCGGATCCTCGGTGCGGGCATTGAACTCCTCCAGCCGGTGCGGCGCGGTGTCGTAGTTCATCCGCTTCGCCACGAGCTGCAGCGATTTCTCGATCGCCTCGATGGTGGATTGCGTCTCGGCGCGCATCTCTCGAACGGTCCTGTAATCGGGGTCCGCCGGTCTTATCGCGCAGCCGTCCGGGCGGCAAGCGGCCGCCCCTCACGACGGGATGGTGAAGCCCCCGGCCCCGTTCGTGCGGCCCCAGCGCACCCGCGCCCACAGCCGCTCATGCAGGATGTAGCTGACGAGGCCGACCAGCGCGAGCGTCAGCGCCAGCGCGCCGCCCTGCTGCACCGAACCCGTCATCAGCCAGCCGATCAGCGTCATCGTGACGAGGCCCCAGGCCTGCCAGGAGATGGCCTTGGTGATTGTGCGTGCGGTGGTGTCCATCTTGCTCTTGTTCCCCGTGTCTTCCCCGCCCTCTCACTAGCTCACAGCCGTGTGGGCCTGTATTCTGCATCTGGTGAACCGGACTCGCCGCGTGTTCACAATTCGCAACCACGGGGGCTTAAGTGGACAAGCGCGACCGGGCGACGATCTTCCGCGACAGGGTCCGGCAGGCGATGCAGACCGCCGGCCTGACCCGCAGCGCGCTGGCCCGCGCCGGCGGCGTCAACCGCTCCACCATCTCGCAGCTGCTGGACGAGGGCGCGGCCCGTCTGCCGAACGCCAACCTCGCCGCCGAATGCGCGACCGCCCTCGGCGTCAGCGCCGACTGGCTGCTCGGCCTCACCGACCGGCCCGAGCGGCCGGGCGACATCGTCGCCGCCTCGATGGAGATGGCCCGCGCCGCCCGCGCGGTGTCGGACGACCAGCTCCTCGCCTGGCACCGCGAGGCGAGCGGTTACAAGATCCGCCACGTCCCCGCGACGCTGCCCGACATGCTGAAGACGCGCGAGGTACTGCGCTGGGAATATGCGCCGTTCCTCGGCAAGACGCCCGATCAGGCGATTGGCGCCATGGAGGACCGCATCGCCTGGATGCGCTCGGGCGGCTCGGACTACGAGATCGCCCTGCCCCTGCACGAGCTGGAGGCGCTGGCCCGGGGCGAGGGCTACTACGCCGGTCTCGACGCGGACGTCCGGCGCCGCCAGCTGGACTGGCTCGCCCGGCAGGCGGACGAGCTCTACCCCTCGCTGCGGCTGTTCCTGTTCGACGCCCACCGCATCTTCAGCGCGCCGGTCACCGTCTTCGGCCCGCTGATCGGCGTCATCTACATCGGCAGCTTCTACCTGGCGTTCCGCGAGAGCTCGCGCATCCGCGCCCTGTCGGAGCATTTCGACCTGCTCATCCGATCCGCCGCCATCGACGCCCGCGACATCGCCGCCCACGTCAAGGAGCTCGCGGAGCGGGTCTGAGAAGCGCCGACCCGCTGCTCCTATCTTGCCTCAAATACCTCTCGGGGGGGCGTGCGCCAGCACGCGGGGGGCAGACAGCCCCCCTCCACCATCTCCGTTCAGTACAGCCCGCCCGAGGACAGCGTCCCGAACGACGCCCGCGGCCCGACGACCGCGGTGCCGCCGGTCGAGGTGGTCACGTTGCGCGAGGCGGCGCGGACCTCGTCCACCAGCGGCAGGTCGCCCGCCACCGAGAAGCCGCCGTCGAAGGTGATGCCGAAGACCGGCTCCTCCCCGGCGCGGAAGCATTCGGCCACGACGTTCGGGCCCGACGCGCTGTCCGGCAGGCGGGCGCCGGAGAAGCGGTCGATCTTGATGAACTGGCACTCGGGCGGAACCTCGAACGGGCCGCCGCCGAACTCGTCGATCGCGCTCTGCATGAACTGCTGGAACACCGGCGCGCAGACGCCGCCGCCGGAGGCCCCGTACATCGGCTCGGGCTGGTCGTAGCCGATGTAGCAGCCGGCGACGATGGTGTTGGAGAAGCCGACGAACCACACGTCCTTGGCATCGTTGGTGGTGCCGGTCTTGCCGGCGATCGGCACCGGCAGGTTGATCGCGCCGCGGGCGGTCCCCCGCTCCACCACACCCTGCATCATCGACACGAGCTGGTAGGCAGTCACGGCGTTCATGATCCGGTCGCGGTTGCTGACGATGTTCGGCGCCTCGCCCGGCAGCAGCGTCGGCACCGAGCAGTCGGTGCACATCCGCTGGTCGTGACGGTAGATCGTGTTGCCCCAGCGGTCCTGCACCCGGTCGACCAGCGTCGGCTCCACCCGCTCGCCGCCATTGGCGAACATCGCGTAGGCCGCGACGATGCGGTACAGCGTCGTCTCCTGGCTGCCGAGCGCGTTGGCGAGGACGTGGTTCATCTCGTCGTAGACGCCGAACTCCTCGGCGTAGCGGGCGACGATGTCCATGCCCACCTCCTGCGCGAGACGGATCGTCATCAGGTTCCGCGACTGCTCGATCCCCGTCCGCAGGGGCGTGGGGCCGTAATACTGGTGGGACGCGTTCTGCGGCCGCCACACCCCCTGGGGCGTGTCGATCTCGATCGGCGCGTCCACGACGATCGTCGCGGGGCTGTAGCCGGAATCGAGCGCCGCGGCATAGACGAACGGCTTGAAGGCCGAGCCGGGCTGCCGGTAGGCCTGCGTCGCGCGGTTGTAGACCGAATGCTGGTAGCTGAAGCCGCCCTGCATCGCGAGGACCCGGCCGGTGTTCACGTCCATCGCCATGAACGCGCCCTCGATCAGCGGCACCTGCCGCAGCGTCCAGCGGATCAGGTCGCCGGTGCCGTCCTCGCCGGTCGTCATGCGCCGGACGTGGACCACGTCGCCGACCTCGAAGTTCTCGAAGAAGTCGCCGCGCATCCAGGCGATGTCCTCGCGCGGGACCGTCACCGACGGCTCCTCGCGGCCCTCGACGCCGAGGGTCAGCTGGCTGTCCTCGACGTTCAGGACGACGGCCGGATACCAGGTCCCGTCCAGCGTGATGTCGCGGGCCACCTCGACGTCGGCGAGCGCGGCGCGCCAGCTTTCCTCGTCGTCCAGCAGGGACGGGTCGATCGTCTTGCCGGTGCCGCGCCAGGTGCTGCGGGAATGGTCGAAATCCTCCAGCGCCCGCTGCAGGGCGTGCGCGGCCTCGATCTGCAGGTCGGGGTCCACCGTCGCGCGGATCGACAGGCCGCCCGAGAAGAACTCCTCCTCGGTGTAGCGGGCCGACAGCTGGCGCCGGATTTCGTCGGTGAAGTAGTCCCGCGGCGGCAGCGCCGAGCGGAAGCTGTCGATCTCGCCGCCCTGCACCGTCTCCAGGGGCGCCGCGACCTCGCGGTCGTGGGTCTCCTGGTCGATGTACCCGTCCTCCAGCATCCGGCCGAGGACGTAGTTCCGCCGGGCGATCGCGTCGTCGTGCTGGCGGACCGGGTGCAGGTTGCCCGGCCGCTGCGCCAGCGCGGCGAGGTAGGCGGTCTGCCCGGCCGTCAGCTCGCCCAGCGGCGCGTTGAAGTAGGTCAGCGCGGCGGCGGTGACGCCGTAGGAGTTCTGACCGAGGAAGATCTCGTTCAGGTACAGCTCGAGGATCCGCTCCTTGTCGAGCGCGTTCTCGATCCGCACCGCGAGGATCAGCTCCTTGATCTTCCGCTCGACCGTCCGGTCGGACGAGAGCAGGAAGTTCTTCATCACCTGCTGGGTGATCGTCGAGGCGCCCCGCAGGTCGCGTCCCCGGCTCTGCACCGCGTCGGCCACGGCCGCCGCCATGCCGCGCACGTCGAAGCCGGGGTGGGTGTAGAAGTTCTGGTCCTCGGCGGCGACGAAGGCGTGCTTCACCAGCTCGGGAATCTCCTCGGCCGGGGTGAACAGGCGCCGCTCGACCGCGAACTCGTCGATGATCTCGCCGTTGCGGTCGTAGATGCGGCTGATCTGCCGCGGCGCGTAGCTCGCGAGCACCTCGTGGCTCGGCAGGTCGCGGCCATAGATGTAGAACACCGCGCCGAGCGTGAAGGCCCCCATGATGAGGCCGAGCGTGAGCATCGAGAAGATGCTGCCGAAAAAGGAGAAGAAGGCACGCACCACGGCGAGGAGTCCGATCGCTGGGTCAGAAGTCTCCCGCTTATACGGATGCGGCCCCGCCCGGTCAAAAGGACTCCGGCCCCCGGACGGCCGGAAAACGCCCATCCCGCGGTCACGGTGAGGTGAGGCCTTGCAGCCGGCGCGGCGCCGCCGCACCTGATGCGCCATGCAAGCAGATGACGTGATCAAGACCTACCGCGCAGTCGCCGCCGACTTCGACGCCGGACGCGACCGCCGCCTCGTGGAGCGCCGCTGGCTGGACCGCTGGCTCGCCGCGGCGCCCCGCACCACCGGGCGCATCCGCGCCCTCGACCTCGGCTGCGGCGGCGGCCGCCCGATCGCCACCTACGTCGCCGAGCGGGGCGCCGAGGTGACCGGCGTCGACACCGCGCCCGAGCTGCTGGATCTGTTCGCCGAGAGGCTGCCGCGGGCCGAGGCGATCGAGGGCGACATGCGCCGCCTCGACCTCGGCCGGCAGTTCGACGCGATCCTCGCCTGGGACAGCTTCTTCCACCTCTCGGCGGCCGACCAGCGCGGCATGTTCGCGACCTTCGCCGCCCACGCGGCGCCCGGCGCGGCGCTGATGTTCACCTCGGGCACCGAGGCGGGCACCGCCATCGGCGAGGTCGGCGGGCGCCCGATCTTCCACGAGAGCCTGTCGACCGAGGAGTACCGCGAGCGTCTGGACGATGCGGGCTTCGACGTCCTTGCCCACGTGGCCGAGGATCCCGACTGCGCCGGTCACACCGTCTGGCTGGCCCGCGCGCGCCTCTCTCTCACTGCCTGACGAGGGGCGCGCGCGCCTCCTCTCCGGCCGCGAAGCGCTGCAGGCCAAGGAGCAGCGCCTCGACCAGCGGCGCCCGTCCCTCCGGCGTCGACAGCCGCTCGCGGTCGCTCTCGGAGGACAGGAAGCCCGTCTCGACCAGCACCGACGGGAAGTCCGCCGCCGCCAGCACCGCCAGCGGCGCCACCCGGCGGGGGCGGCTGTTCAGCGGTGCGCCCACCGTTTCGAGTCCCGAGACCAGCGCGATGGCGAGCCGTTCGCTCGCCGGGCGGGTCTCGAGCCGGGCGAGGTCCATCAGCACCGTCGCCACCGTGTCGTCCTGCCCCGAAAGGTCGAGCCCGGCGAGCAGATCGCCGCGGTCGTGCCTCTCCGCCATCCGTTCCGAAGCGCTGTCCTCGGCCTCGTCGCTCAGCGTGTAGATCGACGCACCCCGTGCCGCCCCTTCCTCCAGCGCGTCGGCGTGGAGCGAGATCAGCACGTCCGCGTTCGCGGCGCGGGCGAGGCTCATGCGCCGGGCGAGCGGGACGAAGACGTCGGCGTCGCGGGTCAGGATCGCGGTCATCCCCTCGGTCCGGTTCACCGCCTCCGCCAGCTCCAGCGCCAGCGCCAGCATCAGCTCCGCCTCGACCGCGCCCTCGCGGGCAGCGCCGGGGTCGATGCCGCCGTGGCCCGGGTCGATGACGACCACCAGCGGGCCCTCCTTGGGCGGGGGCGGCGGCGGGGTTTCGGCCTCCACCGCCCACTCCGCCCCGTCGGGCACTCCGCTTGCCGCCGCGAACGCCTCGGGACTTGCGGGCGCGAGCCGGACCGTCACGTCGGCGCGGCCCGACGGTCCCACCCGCATCCCCGCCTCGTCGATGGCGAGCGGCCCGGCGAGGTCCACGACCAGCCGCGACCAGCCGGTCGCGACCGGCCCGAACCGAAGGCCGGTGGCGTTGTCGGCGTTCATCAGCGCCTCGCGCCGGGCGCCCTGCCAGTCCACCTCGCGGAAATCGAGGACGAGGCGCGGCGGGTCGTCCAGCGTGTAGGCCCGCCAGGGCACCGGGATCGACAGGCCGATCTCGACCGACAGCCCCTCGCCTGCGTCCCGCACCTGGCTGCGCGCCGGATCGAACCGCGCCAGCGCCGAGAAGTCCTGCGCCGCCGCCGCTCCCGCGCAGAGGGCGAGGAGAAGGACCAGCCCCGCTCCCTTCGCATGTCTCCAGATACGCATCACGACGTCTCCACCGGCGTCCGGCCGGCCATGAAGCGGCCGAGCCGCGCCAGCCCCTCCTCGATGTCCGCGGTGGAGCGGGCATAGCTGAGGCGCAGCCAGCGATGGCCTTCCCCGGGGTCGAAATCGACGCCCGGCGTTACCGCCACGTCCGCCTCGTCCAGCACCTCCGCCGCGAAGGTGCGCGAATCGTCCGTCCAGCGGCTCACGTCCAGATAGACGTAGAACGCCCCGTCCGGCGGCGCGAAGCGGTCCAGACCCATCGCCGGCAGCGCCTCCAGCATCCGCCGGCGGTTCTCGGCGTAGACCGCCACGTTCGCCGCCAGCTCGTCCCCGCACTCCATCGCATGCAGCGCGAGGCGCTGGCCGGCGTGGCTGGGACAGATGAACATGTTCTGGGCCAGCCGCTCCACCTGCCGGACCCCGTGCTCGGGCACGACCATCCAGCCCACCCGCCAGCCGGTCATCGAGAAGTACTTCGAGAACGACCCGATGACCCACGCCTCGTCCGTGACCTCCAGCGCCGACACGGCGCGCTGGCCGTAGTCGATGCCGTGGTAGATCTCGTCCGAGACGAACGCCGCGCCCGCCTCGGCGCAAGCGCCTGCAAGCGCCGCCATCCGGTCCCGGTCCAGCATCGTCCCCGCGGGGTTCGACGGCCCCGCGACGATCAGCCCGTCCAGCCCCGCCACGTCCCCGGGCGCCGGCTGCAGCCGGTCCTCCAGCCGCGTGCGCAGCGGCACCGGCGTCAGCGCCAGCGAGGACAGGATGTGCCGGTAGGACGGATAGCAGGGCAGCCCCAGCCCGACCCGCGCCCCGGTGTCGAACAGGGCCGTGAAGGCGAGGAGGAACGCGCCCGACGCGCCCGCCGTCACCACCACGCGGGCGGGATCGAGGTCGACGCCGTACCACTCCCCATAGTGCCGCGCGATCCGGGCCCGCAGCTCCGGCAAACCCAGCGCGACGGTATAGCCGAGCGGCTCCGCAGCGATCTCCGCCGCCAGCCGCGCCCGCGCCTCCACCGGCGCGGCGGTGCCCGGCTGGCCGACCTCCATGTGGATCACCGACCGCCCCGCCGCCTCGGCGGCGCGGGCGGCCTCCATCACGTCCATCACGATGAAGGGATCGACATCCCCCCTGGCGGAGAGCCGTCTTGTGCCTGTCATGCCCTGCCCTCTATGCTCGCCCGGATCAGATGCCAAGCCGGGGGGCCGCGTCAACGCCCGCCCCCGCCCCTCTTCCGGAGCCCTGCCGCATGCCCGTCCTCCGCCGCCTCGCCGCCGCCGCCCTCGCCATGTCCGTCGCCCTTCCTGCCGCGGCGCAGGGGCTGGAGGACATGACCGACGCCGAGCGCGAGGCGTTCCGCGCCGAGGTCCGTGCGTACCTGCTGGAGAACCCCGAGGTTCTCATGGAGGCGATCGGCGTGCTGGAGCAGCGCGAGCAGGCCGCCCAGGCCAGCGCCGACGCCGAGGCCCTCGCCGCGCTGGCGCCGATGCTGGAGGACGAGTCCACCAGCTGGATCGGCGGCAATCCGGACGGCGACGTGACGCTGATCGAGTTCATGGACTACCGCTGCGGCTATTGCCGGCGCGCCTTCGACGAGGTCGAGGCGCTGGTGAATGCCGACGGCAACATTCGCTTCGTCCTCAAGGAATTCCCGATCCTCGGCGAGCAGTCCCTGATCTCGTCCCAGTTCGCCCTCGCGGTGCAGCAGCTGCACGGCGACGACGCCTACAAGATCGCCCACGACGCGCTCATCACGCTGGAGGGGGACGCCACGCCCGACACCCTGACCCGCCTCGCCGAGGGCCTGGGGTTCGAGGCCGAGCCGATCCTCGCCCGGATGGAGAGCGAGGAGGTGATGTCGGTGATCGAGAGCAACCACGCCATCGCCAGCCAGCTCGGCATCAATGGCACGCCGACATTCGTCCTCGGCGGCGAGATGCTGCGCGGCTACGTGCCCCTCGACGCGATGCAGCAGCTGGTGGCCGAGGCCCGCGCCGAGGGCTGAGCGGGGCCGGCCGCGTCCGGGTCGGCTTCCGCCCGCTGTCCCCTGGCAATGCGGCGCCCCTTTCGCGGCGCTCGGCGGGATAATCGGCACCTTGCTGCAATGCGCCCTGCCCGGAAGCAGCCGCGAAGCGGCCCGGGCAGCGTCTGGCCGCCCCCCGGCCAGACGCTTCTTCTCCACCTGCGAGACGAAAGACGTCGTGCGGGGCGCGCCGTAAATCGCTGACCACAACCGTCGGAGCGTCTGCCCGCGGCCAGACACTGCCCTCTGTCCGGCTCGACCTCGTCGCCGGGCTCCCTCCCGCAGAACCCATCCGAACTCGCCGCTTCTGACGGCTTCGTGTGCTGACTTTGCGTCAGCGCCCGCGGCGCTATCCTCCTGTCCACCGACAGACAGGGAGAGACAGATGACGACGAGACGGACATTCCTCGCCTCCGCGGCCGCGGCGGGCACGATCACGGTCCTGCCGTTCCGGGCCAGAGCCGAAGCACACATGGGAGGCGACATGTTCGAAACCGACGGCGGCCAGGTGGTCGTGCATCCCGTCCACCACGCCTCGGTCGTTCTCGAGACGCCGGCCGGCGTGATCTACGTCGACCCGGTCGGCGGCGCCGACATGTATGCCGACATGCCCCCGGCCGACCTGATCCTCGTCACCCACGAGCATGGCGACCACTACGACGCCGAGACGCTGGCGGCCCTTCCGGGCGAGGCGCCGATGATCGTCAATCCGGCTGTCATGGAGATGCTCCCCGAGGATCTGGCCGCCCGCGCCACCGCCATCGGCAACGGCGAGTCGGCGGACGCGCTCGGAACGACGGTGAACGCCGTCCCGGCCTACAACATCACCGAGGGGCGGACGAACTATCACCCGCAGGGCCGCGACAACGGCTACGTCATGACGATCGACGGCTTCACCATCTACATCTCGGGCGACACCGAGGCGACGGACGAGATGAAGGCGCTGACCGGCATCGATCTGGCCTTCGTGTCGATGAACCTGCCCTTCACGATGACGGCCGAGCAGGCCGCCGAGGGCGTGAACGCCTTCGCGCCGGCTTACGTCTATCCCTACCATTACCGTGGACAGGACGGTGGGACGCAGGACCCCGAGGGGTTCGCGTCGATGCTGCAGGAGGGCATCGAGGCGAGGATGGGGGACTGGTACGAGCCGGGCGAGCTGGACGGCGCCTGAGGCCCGGGCGGGGCGCCGCGGGGCCTTGTGGGCGTGGCATCGCCCCGCGAGGCCCCGGGTCAGGCCCGGGGCGGGTCGTCCGGGCGGCGGGGGAGCGCGGCCTCGCCCCGGCCCTGAGCCGGGGCCCCGATCGGCAGCGCGTGACAATGCCATGAGGGGCGCAGGCCGGCACGACCCGCTCGCGCCCCGACACGACCCTCACCCCCATCCGCCGCCGCGATTGTAACCGTCACGAAATCGCGTTTGACCCCCCGGCAGGCCGCGGCGCAAATGGCGCCATCATGCAGCCTCAACCCCGCCTCCTCTCGCCCGTCCTGATCGCCGGCTCGATCATCATCCTGACCGGGTTCGCGATCCGCGCCAGCTTCGGCGTGTTCCAGATCCCCATCGCCGAGGAGTTCGGCTGGCCGCGGGCGGAGTTCAGCCTCGCCATCGCGATCCAGAACCTCGCCTGGGGAATCGGGCAGCCGATCTTCGCGGCCATCGCCGAGCGGATCGGCGACCGCAAGGCGATCATCCTCGGCGCGATCACCTACGCCGTCGGCCTCGTCCTGTCGGCCGGTGCGACGACGCCGCTCGGCGCGCAGATGACCGAGATCCTCGTCGGCTTCGGCGTCGCGGGGACCGGCTTCGGCGTCATCCTCGCCGTCGTCGGCCGCGCGTCGTCGGACGACAACCGCTCCATGAGCCTCGCCATCGCGACCGCCGCCGGCTCCGCCGGGCAGGTCGTCGGAGCGCCGCTGGCGGAGTGGATGCTGGGCTTCCTGGCGTGGCAGTCGGTGTTCCTCGTCTTCGCGGCCGCCATCCTCGCCGTTCTCGCCGTCCTGCCGATGATGCGGGCGCCGGTCGTGCCGAAGGCGGAGCTGGAGGAGTCCATGGGCCGGATCCTCGGCCGCGCCTTCCGCGACCCGTCCTACACGCTGATCTTCCTCGGCTTCTTCTCCTGCGGCTACCAGTTGGCCTTCGTGACCGCGCACTTCCCGGCGCTGGTGACGCAGATGTGCGACCCGATCCTGCCGGGCACGACGCTCTACAATCTCGGCATCACCTCGACCTCGGCTCTCGGGGCCATCGCGATCTCGCTCATCGGCCTCTGCAACATCGCCGGCACGCTGGCCGCGGGATGGGCGGGCAAGCGGTATCCCAAGAAGTACCTGCTGGCCGGCATCTACACCGGCCGGACCCTCGTCGCCGCCTGGTTCATCCTGACGCCGATCACTCCGGCAACCGTCCTGATCTTCTCGGTCGTCATGGGATCGCTCTGGCTTGCCACCGTGCCGCTGACTTCGGGCCTCGTCGCGCACCTCTACGGGCTGCGCTACATGGGCACGCTCTACGGGATCGTGTTCTTCAGCCACCAACTGGGCAGCTTCCTCGGCGTGTGGCTGGGCGGGCGGTTCTACGACGCCTTCGGCAACTACACCGCGGTCTGGTGGGTGGGCGTCGCGGTGGGGGCGTTCTCGGCGATCGTGCACCTGCCGATCCGCGAGTCGCGGACCCCGGGCGGCATGACGCCGCGGCCGGCCTAAGTCTGTACCGACGCCTACACTACGGACGCCCGGGTGCTTGGCCTCGGTCCTAGCCGGGAGGTCGGTGACCCTGCTGGGGAGGCGGTTCAGGGGCGTTCGGCGGGCATTCGATCCACCGGATCGAATGCTGGTCCGCCTCACCCCTGAACGCGCCTCATCGATCGTTCTGACGATTCGGGTTCGGAGGGTGATCGCTCCACTGGGGCGATCGCTGATCCTCCTCACCGTCAAGGATACCCGGCTGCGCCGGCGCCTGCGGCGTCCTTGACCCTCCGCCGAATCGCGGGCGCCCTCACGGCTCCTGCAGGATGCCGCTGAGGAGGGCGAGCACCTCGTCGCTGTGCGTGTACGGCAGGCCGTGGCCGGCGCCCGCGACCACCTCCTGCTTGGCGGCCCGGTTCCACTCCGCCAGCCGGCCGAGGCCGGAGAGCGGGATCACCTCGTCCTGCGCCGCCCAGATCGCGACGAGCGGCACGCCGTCCTTCGCCAGCTTGCGATGCTCCGCCTCGCGGGGGCCGGACAGGATGCCCCGGCGCGAGGCGAGGATGGACGGGAAGAACCCGCGGCGGCGGGTCTGCGCCGCCATGACCGCCGGCAGGTCCGGCACGGCGGGCGTCCGCCCCACATGCCGCAGCTCGGCCCGGAAGCGCGCCGGCTCGGTCGCGAGGTAGTACCAGTCGCCGATCCCGCGCCAGCGCACGGCGAAGCTGGAATTGATCCGCGGCGTGACGATCCCGGCAGGGGCGAGCAGGATCACCCGCTTGATCCGCTCGGGATGCGCCGCGGCGTAGGCGACGGCGACCGACGCGCCCATCGAGTAGCCGATCAGCGTCACGTCCTCGACCAGCCCCTCGGCGCCCAGGAGATCGTGCAGGTGGCGCACGTAATGGTCCGCGTCCTGCGGCTCTGCCGGGTTGTCCGAGGCGCCGCGGCCGAGATGATCGTAGGTCAGCGTCCGGTAGCCCAGCCGCCCGAGGCCGGCCGCGAGCGCGCCCCACACCGGCGACGGCGTCGTCAGGCCGTGGATCGCCACCACCCGGGCGCCGCGCGAGGGACCGTGCCATTCCCGGTAGGTGTCGCCCTGGGGCAGATCCAGGATCTCGCCGCCGCGGGGCGCGTCGGGCGGGCCCCGCCGGCTCTCCAGCCAGAACGGCAGCGCCGCGATCCCGGCGACGACGAGCGCGGCGATCAGCCACCAGATCATCGCGCGCCGCCCCGGACGGAGAGGATGTAGCGCGCCGTCATCAGGTCGAGGTGGGCGCCGCCGCCGTTCTTGAAGAGCGTGATCTCGTCGTCCGAGGTGCGCGCCATCGCCTCCCCTTGGGTGAAGTCGGCGAGGATGTCCGCCTCGTCGAACGCACCCGCCGCGATCGGGATCGCGAACTCGCCGATGTGATGCACCGTCGTCGCCCGCGCGTCGCAGAACACCCGCGCGCGGGCGAGCGCGGCATCGTCCGCCTCGCGCATGTCGGGGCGGTAGGCGCCGATCAGGTCGATGTGCTGGCCCGGGCGCAGCCAGTCGCCGCGGATCAGCGGCTCGGTCGTCATGGTGGCGGAGGTGACGATGTCCGCCTGCCCCACCGCCGCCTCGAGGTCGGGGGCCGCCTCGGTCGCGTCGAACTCGGCGGCAAAGGCGCGTGCGCCCTCGGGCGTGCGGTTCCAGACGAGGAAGCGGGCGCCCGGAAAGGCCGCGCCGTAGGCGGCGCGCAGCGAGCGGCCGACCGTGCCGGCGCCGACGATGAGGATCGTCCGCGAGTCCGGCCGCGCCAGCCGGCGGGCGCCGAGGAGACTGTCGCCGGCCGTCTTCCACTTCGTCACCAGGTGGAAGTCGATCACCGCCTCCAGCCCGCCATCCTCGTCCGAGAACAGCGTCACCGCGCCCCCGACCGCCGGCTTGCCGTGAGCGCTGTTGCCGGGAAAGATCGTCGCGCTCTTCACCAGGACGCCCATCCCGTCGATCCACGCCGCCCGGTTCAGGAGCGTGTCGCCGCCCCGCCGCAGGAAGATGTCTTCGACCTCGGGCTTCGGGCGCCGGTGCCCCTCGGCCAGCGCGTCGGTGAGGGCCAGCCAGTCGAGACCCTCTTCCTCGAAGCCGATGATGACCGGGCCGCTCATGCCGTCCGCTCCAGCAGGCCCTCGTCGGCGAGGCGCGCCGCCAACCCATCCGGCCCGTCGAACTGGTGGACGTTCCACCCGCGCGAGGCCGCGGCCTCCACGTTCTCCGCCCGGTCGTCGATGAACAGGAGCTGGGGACCGCCGAGCCCCGTCGCCTCCTCGACCGCCGCGTAGATGGCCGGGTCCGGCTTCACGATGCGCATCTCGCCCGAGACGAAGGCGGTGTCGAACTCACCGAGGAAGGGGTAGGCCTGTACGGCCATCGCGAAGGTCTCGACCCCGATGTTGGACAGGGCGAAGAGGCCCACCTCGCCCTTCGCGCGCAGCCCCTCCAGCAGCTCCACCGTGCCGGCGATCACCGGCGAGGCCATCTCGCCCCAGCTGCGGTGCCAGTGGCCGATCTCGTCCGCCCAGTCCGGATGCCGGGCGGCCCAGTCCGTCACCGTCGCCTCGAACGGCGCGCCGGCGTCGATGTCGTTGTTCATGGAATGCAGGTCCACCTCGGCGAACAGCCGCGTCCGCCGCTCCGGCCCGACGACGCGGTCGTACAACCGCTCGGGGTTCCACTCGATGAGGACGTTTCCGATGTCGAACACGACCCCGCGCACACCGTCGGGCCCTGGGCCTGCCATGCGCTCCGCTCCCTTGTTCCTGCCTCGCCGGGCACCTTAGCCCCGCCCCCGCGGCGGGGCCAAGGGGGTCAGCGCCGGGTGCGCGGCGCGTCCGGCAGCGCGGGACGCCGCGCGCGCGCCTCGCGCCAGATCATGAACAGGCCGGAGCCCAGGATCAGCGCGATCCCGGCGAGCGCGGTCCCGTCCGGCCATTCGGCGAAGAAGGCGATCCCCCAGATCATGGCGAGCGGCATCGCCAGATACTCGAACGGGGCGACCAGCGCCGCCTCGCCGAGACGGTAGGCCTGGCCGATGAAGTAGCCGCCCGTGGCCGAAGCGAGGCCGATCAGCGCCAGCACGGGCCAGTCGGCCGCGGCGGGCCAGACCCAGCCCCGCAGCAGGAACGCGATGGACGGATCGCCCGACCCGGCGAAGGCGCCGTGCCCGAGGGACAGGCCGATCACGCCCGAGACCACGATGAACACCGTCTGGATCGACACCGCCATCGCCGCCGCGCTTTCGGTCGCGCCGATCCGGCGGGTCAGCATGTGCAGGCTGGCATAGCCGAAGGCGGCGAGGATCGGCAGCAGGGCCGCGGGGCGGAAGGCCTCGGTCCCCGGCCTCAGAACGATCACCACGCCGACGAGGCCGAGGGCGATGGCGGCCCAGCGCCACGGCCCCACCGTCTCGCGCAGGAAGATCACCGAGAAGACCGCGATCACCAGCGGCGAGACGAAGAACAGCGCCACCCCCTCGGCCAGCGGCAGCGCCGCGAGGCCGAGGAAGAAACAGGTGTTGGCGAAGACGACGCAGAGGCCGCGGGCGAGGTGCATGAACGGCCGGTTCGGCCGCAGCGCGGCGAGGCCCAAGGTCGGCACGAGGACGGCGAGAAGCGCCGCCAGACCGATGGTCGAGCGGATCAGCACCACCTGATGCAGCGCGTAGTCGCCGCTCATCATCTTGATGCAGAGATCGTTGATCGAGAAGGCGGTGACGGCAAGCGCCGCCGACAGGGGGCCCAGCAGCGCGGGCCGCATCAGCCCGCGTCCAAAGCGGCGGCGCGGATCGCCCGCTCCAGCCCGTCGCGGAACCGCGCGCGGTCCGCCTTGCCGAACGGCCGGCCGCCGCCCTGCCGGAACGGATCGGCCGCCCGCAGGTCCGCGGCGAGGTCGCGGGCGGCGAGCGCGCCGCCGACGTTGGCGGTCGTCAGCGCCTCGCCGTTCGGCTTGATGACACGGGCCCCCGCCGCGACGCACTTCGCGGCGAGCGGGATGTCGTTCGTCACCACCACGTCGCCGGGACCCGCCTGGTCCGCGATGTGCTTGTCGGCCTCGTCCGGTCCCTCGGCGACGTAGACCATCTCGACCAGCGGGTTGGAGGACGGGCGGATGCCGCCGTTCGACACCATCCGGACCGGCGCGCGGTGGCGGGTGGCGACGGCCTCGATCTCGGCCTTCACCGGGCAGGCGTCGGCGTCGACCCAGATCACGCCCACAGCGCCTCGGCGTGGAAGTCCACGTGGTCGCCCATGAAAGTCGACACGAAGAAGTAGCTGTGGTCGTAGCCCTTCTGGAGCCGCAGCGTCGCCTCGGCCCGCCGCTCGGCCACCGCGCCCGCGAACGCCGCGGTGCCGAGCTTGTCGCCGAACTGGTCGGCGGTCCCGGTGTCGATCATCAGCGGCGCGTCCAGCCCCCGCTCGGCCATCAGGAGAGTCGCGTCGTGGACCCGCCCCGCCTCGACCGAGCCGAGGTAGCCCTCGAACTGCCGCTGGCCCCAGTCGCTCTCCAACGGGTTGCAGATCGGCGCGAAGGCCGAGACCGACCGGAACCGCCCGGGGTGCCGCATCGCCAGCGTCAGCGCCCCGTGACCGCCCATCGAGTGGCCGGTGATCGCCTGCTGCTCCTCGGCCAGCGGGACCTCACCGAACAGCAGCTTCGGCAGCTCCTCCGTCACGTACCGCTCCATCCGGAAGTGCGGCGCCCACGGCTCTTTCGTGGCGTCCAGGTAGAAGCCGGCCCCCTGCCCCATGTCGAACGCCTCGTCGTCCGCGACCCCCTCGCCCCGGGGCGAGGTGTCGGGAAAGACCAGCGCGATCCCGTGCAGCGCCGCGTGCGCCTGCGCGCCGGCCTTCACCATCGCGTTCTCGTGGGTGCAGGTCAGGCCCGACAGGAACCACAGGACCGGCACCGGCCCCTGCGCCGCCTCTTCGGGCAGGAACAGGCCGAACGTCATCTCGCAGCCCGTGGCCTGGCTGTCGTGGGCATAGACGCCCTGCGTCCCGCCGAAGCACCGGTTTTCCGAGATCGTGCGCATGGGGTTGTCCTTTCAGTAGAGCGCCGCGACGCGGGCGATCGCGAAGCTGACCGTCAGCACGCTCGCGGCGGTGGAGATGAGGATCGCCGCCGACACCCGCTGCGGGGCGACGCCGTAGTGCGCGGCGAGGATGTAGACGTTGCCCGCCACAGGCAATGCGGCGGCCGCGATCATGACCGCCGCGCCGTAGGAGTCCACGTCGAAGACGTAGAGCGCCATGACCGCCACGGCGGCGGGATGCAGGAGCAGCTTGGCCAGCGACAGCCAGCCGGCGACGGCCACCCGTTCGGCCGACTTGGTGGCGAGAGAGGCGCCGATGGCGAAGAGCGCGCCGGGCGTCGCCGCCGCGCCGAGCGTCACGAGGAGCGAGTTGAGGGGATCGGGCAGCGGCACCCCGCTCGCCGACCAGCACAGGCCGAAGACGATCGAGACGATCATCGGGTTCTTCAGCAGGCCCGTGCCGACGGTGCCGAGGATCGCCGGCGACAGCCGCCCGTCGCGCGAGCCGGTGATGACGATCACGATGAGCGAGCCGAAGACGATGAGGTCCACCGCGAGGACCATCATGTTCCAGCGCACCGCCTCGTCCCCCATCAGCATGGCGAGGAGCGGCAGGCCCAGGAAGCCGACATTGCCGATCGCCCCGCACTGCGCCTCCACCGCCGCCTCGGCGGCGCCGCGCCGGCGGGCCAGCGCCACCAGCGTGACGAGGGCGTAGACCGCCGCCGTGCCGCAGAGGTAGGCGAGCAGGAACTGCGGATCGAGAAGCTCGCCGAAGGAGAGGTTCGCCGAGAAGCGCAGCAGCATCGCGGACAGCGCGAAGTAGAACACGAACTTCGTCAGCGCTGCGGTTGCCTCCGGCGGGAAGAACGCCGCCCGCCCCGCTCCGTAGCCGAGGCCGATGATCGCGAAGAACGGCAGCGTCTGGAGGAGGATCGGCCACATCGCTCCGGGGCTTAGCATCCGGGCGGGGGAAGGCAAGCGGGTGGGGGCGCGGCTGCGGCGGGAGCGCCTCAGGCGAGCGGAGCCCCCGGCCCGCGACGGGGGCGGGTGCGCTCGGACGAGCGGGGCCCCGGCGCAGGGCCGGGGCGGGTCTACAGTGGGGCGGGCCGCGGTTCTCCCCCGCCTGCACGTCCCGGGCCTGACCCGGGACCTCGCGCGACGGGGCGCGACATCGCGGCGGAAACCTTGCTCCCCTCGGGAGGCCCTACCCGAACACCGTCATGATCTCCTCCAGCGGCTTCTTCCGCTTGGCCACCTCCGGCACCGTGGCGTCCGCCGCGGGATACCCTACCGGCAGGATCATCACCGCCTTCTCGCTCGCCGGGCGGCCGCACATGGCGGGAAGGAACTTCATCGGATTCGGCGTGTGCTCGAGGCACACCAGCCCGGCATGGTGGATCGCGGCGATCAGCAGGCCGGTCGCGATGCCGACGCTCTCGGGGACGTAGTAGTTCTTGTAGCGCGTGCCGTCCTCGGTCTCGCCCCAGCGCTGGGCGAAGACGACGATGAGCCAGGGCGCGTCGGTCAGGTGCGGCTTGGCCACGCCGGTGCCGATCGGCTCCAGCGCGGCGAGCCATTCGTCGCCGGCGCCGCCCGAGTAGAACGCTCTCTCCTCCTCCTCCGCCGCCTCGCGGATGCGGGCCTTCATCGCCCCGTCCGCGATGGCGGCGAAGTGCCAGGGCTGGTGGTTCGCGCCCGAGGGCGCAGTGCCGGCCGCGGCGATGCAGGTGCGGATGACCGCCTCGGGCACGGGATCGGCGGCATAGTGCCGGACCGAATGGCGCTTGCGCATGTAGTCACGGAAGCGCTCGGCCGCGGCGAGCGACTCCTGCGGCGGCATCTGCACCCGGTCGGGGAGCGGGAGGGGACGGTAGGCGACCTCGCCCTTTCGGTACATGCGGAACCTCGTCGGCACGGTGGGTTTCACCCACCCTACAGCGAACGGCGGCGCCGTGCAGGGTGGGTGAAACCCACCGCCCCGGCGTCACCCTGCCCGCCGCCCTACCCCGACCCGATCAGCGCCCCCGCGGCGAAGACGAGCGCCCCGCCCAGCACCACCTGGAACGTCGCGCGAAGGAAGGGCGTGTCCATGTAGCGGTTCTGTATCCACGCAATCGCCCACAGCTCCACGAACACGACGACCATCGCCGTCACCGTCGCCGTCCAGAAATGCGGGATCAGGTACGGCAGCGCGTGCCCCAGCCCGCCAACCGTGGTCATCACGCCCGACGCCACGCCCCGCTTCCAGGGCGAGCCCCGGCCCGAGATCTGGCCGTCGTCCGACGCCGCCTCGGTGAAGCCCATCGAGATTCCGGCGCCGATGCTGGCGGCGAGGCCGACCAGGAAGGTCGTCCAGGTGTCCTGCGTCGCGAAGGCGGTGGCGAAGATCGGCGCCAGCGTCGAGACCGAGCCGTCCATCAGCCCCGCCAGCCCCGGCTGGACCCAGGTCAGCACGAACTGACGATGATCCGCGTCCGCCTCGGCCGTCCGGGCATCCTCACCCAGATGCGTCGCCTCCAGGTCGCCCGCCGCCCGCTCGTGCCCCGCCTCGGCCGCGGCGAGGTCGCCCAGCAGCCTGCGGGTGCCGGCGTCCTGCGTCCTGGCGGCGGCGGCGAGGTAGAAGCGGTGGGCGTCCCGCTCCATCCGGGTCGCCTCGCCGCGGATCGTCTCGATCCCGAGGTTCTCAACCAGCCAGATCGGGCGGCGGGCGTAGTAGCCCGAGACGTGCTCGCGCCGGATCAGCGGGATCGTGTCGCCGAAGCGGCGGCCGAACTCGTCGATGAGACGGCGGCGGTGGCCGTCCTCTTCCGTCGCCATCCCCTCGAACACCGACGCCGAGGCCGGGAACCGGGTCCGCAGCATGTCGGCGTAGCTGCGATAGATCCGGGCGTCGTCCTCTTCGGACGAGATGGCCAGCGCGAGAATCTCGCGCTCGGACAGGTCCTTGAAGCGGCGGCGGCTGGTGAAGGCGGGGATCATCTGCAGGCTCTTTTCTGGAATGGTTCTAAGCTATCCGAGCCTCGCGCCGCCGCAAGCCGCCGCCTCGGGCGGGATTCAAAAAATTTCGGCGCCGGCCGGAACCCGACGTCGCCGCACGAGTTACGACCATGCACGCAGTTGTTCCCGTGTTGTGCGGTCCGTGTCCTGTCCCTCCCCAACCCCAGGGACCCGGACCAGTCCAAGGAGCCGTGACGGTCGTTCCCCCGTCACGGCTCCAACCTTTTCCGAGGCATCGTTTTCTTCAAAATTATCCATGTCTTGCCGCTGCATCGCCCGGCGGTCTACCGTTTGCGGTCAGGAGCGTGGGAGGTGTTCGGGTGCCGGACGGATCGTCGGGAGAGGTCAGACGAGGCCGCAAGTTCGACCAGGTGCTCGCCGGCGCGCGGGAAGTCTTCCTGTCGGACGGGTTCGAGGGCGCCAGCGTCGACGACATCGCCCGCGCCGCGAATGTCTCTAAGGCCACGCTCTACAGCTACTTCCCCGACAAGCGGCTCCTGTTCTCCGAAGTCGCGCAGGCCGAGTGCCAGCGCCAGACCGAGGTCGCGCTGGCCGAGATCGACCGGGCGCGGCCGGTGCGTGACGTCCTGACCGACATCGCGACCCGCGTCATCGCCTTCCTCACTTCCCAGTTCGGGCAGCGCATCTTCCGCATGTGCGTCGCCGAGAGCGAGCGCTTCCCGTCGTTGGGGCGTGCGTTCTACGAGACGGGCCCGGCCCGCGTGCGACGGCTGCTGGTCGATTATTTCCGCGAGGCCGCCGGCCGGGGCGAGCTGAGGATCGACGATTTCGACCTCGCCGCAGACCAGTTCCACGAACTGTGCAAGGCGGACATCTTCGTGAAGCTGGTCTTCAACCTGCAGCGCGACTTCTCGCCGGCGCAGAAGGCGCGCGTGATCGACGGCGCGGTCGAGACCTTCCTCGCCCGCTACGGCGCCTGAGCGTCAGTCGATCCGCCGCACCAGCAACTGGTTCCCCGGCCCCCGCCGCGTCTCGAAGATCTTGAGATCCGCGACCAGGTCCGACAGCTTCTTGCGGCCGTAAGTGCGGGTGTCGAAGTCGGGATTGGCCGTGGCCATGTACTGGCCGAGCGCGCCGAGCGTGAACCACTCGTCGTCCTGCTCGATCCCGTCCATCGCCCGCAGGATCAGGTCCCGCGCCTCGGTCAGCGGCGGGGCGTCGGCCTTGACGGCGGGGCGTTCGCCCGCCTCCTTCGGCTCCGGCTGGGCGCCGAGATTCTCGAGGAAGATGAACCTTTTGCAGGCCTTCCTGAAGGCGTCCGGCGTCTTCTTCTGGCCGATGCCGTAGACGTCCAGCCCCTGCTCGCGGATACGGCTCGCCAGGCGGGTGAAATCGCTGTCGGACGAGACCAGCACGAACCCGGTGAAGCGCCCGGTATGCATCAGATCCATCGCGTCGATGACGAGGGAGATGTCGGACGAGTTCTTGCCGACCGTGTTCGCGGGCGAGTGCAGCGGAACGAGTCCGTGCTCGGCCTGGACGCGGTTCCAGCCCGCCATCTGCTGGCTGGAGAAGTCGCCGTAGCAGCGCCGCACGGACGCCTCGCCGAAGCTGGCGATCTCGTCGAAGATCGCGTGGGCGTGCTTGGGAGAGGTGTTGTCGGCGTCGATCAGGACGGCGAGGAGGGGTCTGTCTGCCATGGGCGCCTCTTATGCCTGCGCGGGGCGGATGGAAAGCGGACTCAGGCCGGCAACGCCCCCGCCCGTTCCAGCGCGGCGCGGATGTCGGCCACCGCCTCCGCCGCCAGCGGCCTTTGCGGCGGCACCGGATCGCCCATGTCGAACTCCTGCAGGCGCAGCCCGGCCTTGACCGCCGCGGCGAGGTTGTAGCGGGCGAACACCTGGTTCACCGCCCAGAGGTCGCGCTGCAGGACCATCGCGGCCTCCCACTCCCCCGCGCGGCACAGCTCGTACAGCCGGACCGACTGCTCCGGCACCAGGCAGGACGGCCCGGCCAGCCAGCCGCGGCCGCCGATCAGCATGACGGCGGTCGTGATGTGGGACGACGCGGCGAAGACGCCGATCCGGTCGCCGGAGCGCTGCAGCACCGACAGCAACCGCCCGGTATTGGTCGAGGCGTCCTTGAGGAACCGTACGTTCGGATGGTCCGCCAGCCGGTCGATGGCGTCGAGGGTGAGGTCGGAACGCTGGAAGTTGGGATTGGTGTAGAGCGTGACCGGCAGGTCGCTCGCGTCGGCGATGGCGGTGAAGTACTCCACCACCCCCGCCTCGGGGATCGGGAAGTAGGCCTCGAGGATCGCGAGGATGCCGTCGGCGCCGAGCTCCGCCCATCGCCGCGCCTGCCGGACCGCGTCCGCCGTCGCTGTGGCGGCGACGCCGGCGATCACCGGCACCCGCCCCGCCGCCGCCTCGACCGTCGCCCGCACCGTCGCCTCGCGCTGGGCGAAGTCCAGGTAGGCGAACTCGCCGGTGGAGCCGAGGGGCGTCAGGCCGTGGACGCCCGATGCGATCAGGTGCTCGCACAGCCGCGCCAGAGCGGCGCTGTCGACCTTCCCGTCCGCACCGAGCGGCGTCGGCAGGTACGGCACGACGCCGCGGAGGGCTGCGGCGTCCATCAGTAGACGACGACCGAGCGGATGCTCTCGCCCGCATGCATGAGGTCGAAGCCCTTGTTGATGTCGTCGAGACCCATCGTGTGCGTGATCATCGGGTCGATCTCGATCTTGCCGTCCATGTACCAGTCGACGATTCGCGGCACGTCCGTCCGGCCCCGCGCCCCGCCGAAGGCGGTGCCGCGCCAGACCCGGCCGGTGACCAGCTGGAACGGCCGGGTCGAGATCTCGGCGCCCGCCGGGGCGACCCCGATGATGACGCTCTCGCCCCAGCCCTTGTGAGCGGATTCAAGGGCCTGCCGCATGACCTTGACGTTGCCGGTCGCGTCGAACGTGTAGTCCGCGCCACCCTTCGTCAGGTTGACGAGGTAGGGGACGAGGTCGCCCTCGACCTCGGACGGGTTCACGAAGTCGGTCATCCCGAACCGCTCGGCCATCGGCTTCTTGTCGGGGTTGAGATCGACGCCGACGATCTGGTCCGCGCCGGCCAGCCGCAGGCCCTGGATCACGTTCAGCCCGATCCCGCCGAGGCCGAAGACGATCGCCCGGCTGCCGATCTCGACCTTGGCGGTGTTGATGACGGCGCCGATGCCGGTCGTGACGCCGCAGCCGATGTAGCAGATCTTGTCGAACGGCGCGTCGGGCCGCACCTTCGCCAGAGCGATCTCGGGCAGCACCGTGTGGTTGCTGAAGGTCGAGCAGCCCATGTAGTGCAGGATCGGATCGCCATCGAGCGTCGAGAACCGGCTGGTCCCGTCCGGCATCAGCCCCTGGCCCTGCGTCGTGCGGATCGACTGGCAGAGGTTGGTCTTGGGGTTGAGGCAGTATTCGCACTCGCGGCATTCGGGTGTGTAGAGCGGGATGACGTGGTCCCCCGGCTTCAGCGAGGTCACGCCCTCGCCCACCTCCATCACCACGCCCGCGCCCTCGTGACCGAGGATCGCGGGGAACAGCCCCTCGGGGTCGGCCCCGGAGAGGGTGAACTCGTCGGTGTGGCAGATGCCGGTGGCCTTGACCTCGATCAGGACCTCGCCGGCGCGCGGGCCGTCGAGGTTGACCTCCATGATCTCGAGCGGCTTGCCGGCTGCGGTGGCGACGGCGGCACGGGTGCGCATGGGCGGTTCTCCTCGGGGTCAGTGTCGCCGCCGACCGTCCCGGATCGGCGGGGGGATTTCAACCACTTGTCGCCGCCCGGGACCGCGCCAGATGATGCGGCATGATGAGACTCGCCCCCCTCCCCCTGATCGCCCTTCTCGCCGCCTGCGAGATGGTCCCCCCGCCCCCGCAGGACGTGCCGCCCGAGCCGTCGGACGCCTGCGGCGCGAGCGGCTACCAATGGCTCGTCGGCCAGTCGCTGGCCGCGGTCACCCTGCCCGCCGACCTGAACGCCCGCGTGCTGGAACCCGACGACGTCGTGACGATGGAATACGTGGCGACGCGCCTGAACATCTATCTCGGACAGGACGGACTGGTGGACCGGGTCACCTGCGGCTGAGGGACTTGCGCCGGCGGCCCGGAGGCGATGGTATCGCGGGCATGACCCGCGCCGCCGCCTTCACCCTCCTCTGCCTCGTCGCCGCCTGCGGCCCCGCGGGGATGACCGCCGCGCCCCCGCCCCCGGCCGGACCCGCCGTTCCGGCGGCGGCCGACGATACCTGCGGCGCTGCGGGCCGTGGCGCGCTGATCGGCCGGGACGTCACGGCGCTGGAGCGGGTGCTGATCCTCGGCCCCGTGCGGCTGATCCGTCCGGGCGACGCGATCACCGAGGACTTCCGGCCCGCGCGGATCAACTTCGAGATCGACGGCGCCGAGCGCATCGCGCGGATCAGGTGCGGCTGAGGGGATTTCGGACCAGGTCCCCGGCGCCCCGCTTGGGTGGGGGCTGAAAACACGGACCGCCGGGGGCCTGGCCGATGAGTTCGTTATCCCCTGCCAATGCGGCCGGCGTTCGGACATCCCGTGGCCGGGCCGGCACCATTTCGCGGCGACTTGATGGCGCCTTGAAATGCAGGAAAATTCGCGCAAATCTTGTCCCATGACCGTGCTCACGCCCGCCGCGTTCCCCGGCCGTCATCCCGAACAGGTGGCCTTTCACCGGACCGAGCTGATGCCGATCCTCTCGCTCTACGGGCGCATGGTCGCGGCCGGCGAGTGGCGGGACTACGGGATATCGTGCCTGCGCGACGTAGCGGTCTTCTCGGTCTTCCGCCGGACGGCCGAGACGCCCCTCTACCGGATCGAGAAGCGCCCCGCCCTGCGGATGCGGCAGGGGCAGTACGCGCTGTTCGGGGCCGAGGGACAGGTGCTGAAGCGCGGCCACGACCTCGCCAGCGTCCTCAGCGTGCTGGAGCGCAAGCTGATCCGCGCGGTGGACTGACGGTCAGCCGGCGACCCGCCGCCGCGCCGTCACGCCGCCGTCGCCCTGCGCCTCGATCCGGGCGCAGGCCTCGGCGAACCCCTCGACCGACACCGCCATCGCGCGCGCGTTCGCGTGGACCATCGTCTCCGCGTCGCGCATCATCGCCACGTGCCCGCGCCAGAAGACCAGGTCGCCCCGCCGCAGCGGCGCGTCCGGCGGGATGTCCTGCCCGATCGCCTCCTGCAGGTCGGAATCGCCGGGGCAGTCGATCCCGCAGGCGTGCAACGCCGCCTGCACCATGCCGGAGCAGTCGATGCCGAAGCCGGAATTGCCGCCCCACAGGTACGGCGTTCCGATCAGCCGCTCTGCCACCGCGGCCGGGTCGCTCTCGGGCGCGTCCAGCGGGCGCAGGTGCGCTATGGGGACGTAGAAGGTCGAGGTCGTCTTGCACTCGTGCTCGTCCTCGCGGAGCCGGGACACTTCGGTCCAGCGGCCGTCCTCGAAGGTCGGTCCGGCCGCGAGGCGGGTGCCGTGCGAGACATACAGCGGCTCGTCCCCCGCCTTCAGCTCGGGCCGGCCGTAGAGGTAGGTGCGCGGCGCCGCCACGACGTGCGTGAACGCGTCCGCGGGCTCCGCCAGATCGCTCCCCGCGGCCCAGCCGAGGTAGCCGTCCCGCTCGGCGTAGCCGAACAGCCAGCGCCGCTCGGACCCGGTGCCGAAGTCCGGTCCCTCCACCTCCTCCAGCACCACGAAACCGGCGTGCAGCAGGATCTGCCGCTGCCGCGTGCCGCCCTCGTGGCGCGGCCGGTCGAGGAGGTCGACGACCGTCCGCCGGGCCTGCAGCAGGCGCCCGGCCTCGCGGTCGTCCCCGACGGTGCGACGGCCGGCATAGCGCTCGGACGGGCGGCTCACAGCTTCACGATCTCGGGCAGCGCGGCGAGAAGGGCGCGCGCCCCCTGCCCGGCCCCGCCCTTCGGCCGGCCCGGCGCGGCGGCCGGGACCCAGCCGTAGATGTCGAAATGCACGTAGCGTTGTGCCTCGGCGAAGCGGCGCAGGAACAGCGCGGCGGTGATCGCCCCCGCCATCCCGCCCGACGGCGCGTTGTCCAGATCGGCGATGACCGGTTCGATCATCTTCTCGTAGGGCGCGTGGAACGGCATCCGCCAGACCGGATCCGCGACCTGCGACCCGGCGCGAGACAAGGCCGCCGCCGTCGCCTCGTCGTCGGTGAAGAACGGCGCGAGGTCGGGGCCGACGGCGACCCGGGCCGCGCCGGTCAGCGTCGCCATCGAGACGAGGAGGTCGGGATCCTCCTCGGACGCCAGCGCCAGCGCGTCGGCCAGCACCAGCCGCCCCTCGGCATCGGTGTTGTTCACCTCCACCGTCAGGCCCTTGCGGCTGGTCAGCACGTCCTGCGGGCGGAAGCTCTCGCCCGCGATCGCGTTCTCGACCGCCGGGATCAGCACCCGCAGGCGCATCGGCAGGCCGAGCGTCATGATCATCCGCGCCAGCCCCAGCACGGTCGCGGCGCCGCCCATGTCCTTCTTCATCAGGCCCATAGACGCGGCGGGCTTGATGTCGAGGCCGCCGGTGTCGAAGCAGACGCCCTTGCCGACCAGCGTGATCTTGCGGCCCCAGGCGCCCCAGCGCAGGTCGATCAGACGCGGCGCCCGCGCGGGCGTCGCGGCGCGGCCGACCGCGTGGATCATCGGGAAGTTCTGCGCCAGCAGCTCGTCCCCCGCGATCACCTCGACCTTGGCGCCCATCTCCTTCGCGAGATCCCGCGCCGCCGCCTCCAGCTCCGCGGGTCCCATGTCGGCGGCGGGCGTGTTGATGAGGTCGCGGGTCAGGCATTCGCCGGCGGCGATCGCCTCGATCCGGCCGGCATCGACGCCTTCGGGCGCCAGCAGGCGCGCGCCGGGGGCCTTGCCGGCCTTGTAGCGGGTGTATCGGTAGCTCTCGAGCAGCCAGCCCAGCGCCGCCTCGGCGAGGTGGTCCTGTCCCAGACCGCCCCCCGACAGCTTGTAGGTCCCCGCCGGCAGGGATGAGGCGCCGCGCCCCACCAGGAACCGGTGCCGCGCGGCGCCGGCGGCGTCGCCGAGGCCGACGAGGGCCAGGCCCACCCGCCCCTCGGGATCGGGCACCGCGAGGCACTCGCCCGGACCGGCCGCGAAGCCGCTCGCCTCGGTCCAGGTGCGGGCGGGACCGGACAGCTGGTCGAGGCGTTGCTTCAGCCCCTCCTTGCTGACCGCGAAGAGCGGGATGACGCGATCGCTGCCGTCCTTGGCGAAGGTGGGAAACATCGGGCCTCGCAGGGTTGGCCTGGGCCGGGGGCGACAGGCATCTTCACCATCCGCCGAACGGGGCCGGCGGGCACGCGCGGCCAGACTACCGCCGGCCCCGCCACCCGCAAGCCCGGCCGCCGGGTCAGCGTAAAGGCTCCGTTTCAGGCTTCGATGGCCGTCTCCACCGCCCCGACCCCATCGATCTCCACCCGGCAGACGTCGCCGCGCTTCAGCGCGCCGACGCCGGCCGGCGTGCCGGTCATGATCAGGTCGCCCGGCTGCAGCTCCACCAGCCGCGACAGGTGGGCGAGGATACCGGGGACGGGCCAGATCATCTCGGCGATGTCCGCCTCCTGCCGGACGGCGCCGTTCACCGTCAGGCGCAGCATGCCCGTCGCCGGGTGCCCGATCTCCTCGGCCGGGACCAGCGCGCCCACGGGCGCCGAGAGGTCGAACCCCTTGGCGAGGGCCCAGGGCCGGCGCAGCGCCTTGGCCTCGGACTGCAGGTCGCGGCGGGTGAGGTCGTTGCCGGCGGCGTAGCCCCAGACGTGGGACAGCGCGTCCGCCTCGTCGATGTCGCGCCCGGCGCGGCCGATCGCCACCACCAGCTCGCCCTCGTAGTGCAGGTCCGCGGTCGCGGGCGGATACGGCACCGTCGCGCCGTCCTCGACCAGCGCGTCGGCGGGCTTGGCGAAGAAGAAGGGCGGCTCGCGCTCGGGGTCGTGGCCCATCTCGCGGGCATGCTCGGCGTAGTTGCGGCCGACGCACCAGATGCGGCGGACGGCGAAGCGCTCGTCCCGGCCCGCAACGGCGAGAGAGGGGACGGGCGGCGGGGGCAGGACGAAGGACATCAGTTCACCGGGGTCTTGAGCGGAGCGCCCGCGTGGAACGCCGCGAGGTTGTCGCGCTGCAGCCGGCCCATCGCCGCCCGCGTCGCATGGGTCGCCGAGCCGACATGCGGCGCCAGCACGACGTTCGCCAGCGCGAAGAAGCGCGGATCGACGTCCGGCTCGTTCAGGAACACGTCGAGGCCGGCGCCCGCCAGCCGCCCGTCCTCCAGCCGGTCCAGCATCGCGCCCTCGTCGATCGTCGTCCCGCGCGAGATGTTCACCACCACCCCCTCGGACCCCAGCGCGTCCAGCACCTCGGCCGAGACGTAGCCTTCCGTCTCCGGCCCGCCGACGAGCGAGACGACGAGCGACTCGACCGCCCCCGCCAGCGAGACCGGGTCGGCGTGGTAGGTCCAGCCGGGCGTCTCCTTCTCGGAGCGGGAATGGTAGTGGACCTCCATCTTCAGCGCCGCCAGCCGGTCCGCGATCTCGCGCCCGATCCGGCCCAGCCCGACGATCCCCACCGTCGTGCCCGCGATGGTCCGCTGCAGCGGCTGCATCCCCCTCTGCGGCCAATCGCCCGAGCGGACCCAGGAGTCCGCCTCGATCAGCCCGCGCCGCTGCGCGAGGAGGAGCATGACCGCGACGTCGGCCACGTCGTCGTTCAGGACGTCGGGCGTGTTCGTCACCGTCACGCCCCGCTCGGTCGCTGCGGCCACGTCGATGCTGTCGTAGCCGACGCCGAAGTTGGCGATGAGTTTCAGGTTCGGCAGCGCGTCCATCTCGGCCGCGGTGAAGGGCTCGTGGCCCTTGTAGGCGACGGCGCGCACCGCCTCGCGCACGTCCGCCGGCAGGTCCGGCGCCTCGGTGATCTCGGCCACGCGGGGGCCGGGGAAGTCCCGCTCCATCGCGTCCTTGTCGGGGCCGTCGTAGCTGCCGACGACGAGGGTCTCGCTCATGTCCGTCTCCTTCAGAGGCTCGCCGTGATGCCGCCGTCCACGTACAGGACGTGCCCGTTGACGAAGCTGGCCGCGTCCGAGCACAGGAACACGGCGGCGCCCGCCAGCTCCTCCACCCGGCCCCAGCGGCCCGCCGGGGTGCGTTTCGTCAGCCAGGCGCTGAACTCCGGGTCGGCGACGAGCGCGGCGTTCAACGGAGTGTCGAAATAGCCCGGCGCGATGGCGTTGCAATTGAGGCCGTGACGCGCCCAGTCGGTCGCCATCCCCTTCGTCAGGTTCGCCACCGCGCCCTTGGTCGCCGTGTAGGGCGCGATCCCGGGCCGGGCGAGCGCGGCCTGCACCGAGGCGATGTTGACGATCCGCCCCTGCCCGCGCGGGATCATGTGGCGCGCCACCGCCTGCGCGACGTCGAAGACGGCGGTCACGTTGACGGCGAACAGGCGCTCGAACTCCTCGGGAGGGAACTCGTCCAGCGGGGCGCGGTGCTGGATGCCGGCGTTGTTGATCAGGATGTCGATCGGTCCGGTCTCCACCTCGAACCCGTCGATGGCGGCGCGCACCGCCGCCCGGTCGGTGACGTCGAAGGCCAGCGTCCGGACGTCGGCGCCGGTCGCCCGCATCTCCTCCGCCGCCGCCTCCAGCGGCCCCTCCCGGCGGGCGTTCAGCACGACCCGCGCGCCCGCCGCCGCCAGCCCCTCGGCCAGCGCGCGGCCGATGCCCATCGAGGCGCCGGTGACGAGCGCGGTGCGCCCGGTCAGGTCGAAAAGCCGCATGTCCGTCCCCTGCCCCCGCCGGTTGCCCGGCCCGCCCGACACGCTATAGCAACCGCTGGGGAGGGCAATCCGATGACAGACCCACGCTCCACGCTCGCGATCCTCGACCCGGCCACCGGGGCGGAGGAGGTCGTGCTGCAGACCGACCGGCTGATCGAGGCGCCGAACTGGACACCCGACGGCGCGGCATTGATCGTCAACGGGGACGGCCTGATCTGGCGGGTCCCGCTGGCGGAGCCGCGGCTGGTGCCGGTCGACACCGCCTTCGCCGACCGGTGCAACAACGACCACGGCCTGTCCCCGGACGGCCGCACGCTAGTCATCTCGCACCATACGGGCGGCAAGAGCTGCATCTACACGCTGCCGGTCGAGGGCGGCACGCCGGTCCGCGTCACGGCGAACATGCCGAGCTGGTGGCACGGCTGGTCGCCCGACGGGGCGCGGCTCGCCTACACCGCGGTCCGGGACGAGGAGTTCGGCATCTGGACCTGCCCCGTGTCCGGCGGCGACGAGACGCGCGTGATTTCGGGCCCGCACCATTACGACGGGCCGGACTACACGCCGGACGGGGACTGGATCTGGTTCAATTCGACCCGCGGCGGGACGATGGACCTGTGGCGTGTCCGACCCGATGGCTCGGATGCCGAGCAGATGACGCACGACGGTTCCGACAACTGGTTCCCCCACCCCTCGCCCGCCGGCGGGGAGATCCTCTACCTCGCCTACGAGGGTGGCACCGAGGGCCATCCGCGCGACAGGGAGGTCGAGCTGCGGATGCTGGACCCCAGGACGGGCGGGACCCGCACGATCCTCTCTTTCTTCGGCGGGCAGGGGTCGATCAACGTGCCCTGCTGGCATCCGGACGGGCGCCGCTTCGCCTTCGTCCGCTACGGGCGCCCCTGACATGCGGGGGCGGAACCGATGAGCGCGGAGCGCGACCGGTTCGACGCTGTGATCGTCGGCGCCGGAGTGAACGGCGCCGGCCTGTTCCGCGACCTCTGCGCCCAAGGCCTGCGGTGCCTCATCGTCGAGAAGGCGGATTTCGGCGCCGGCACCAGTTCGGCGCCCTCGCGGATGATCCACGGCGGGCTGAAGTACCTCGAGACCGGCGAGTTCGGCCTGGTCGCGCAATCGACGCTGGAGCGGAACCTGCTTCTCCGGAACGCGCCGCACACGGTCACGCCGCTGCAGACGGTGATCCCGATCTTCTCGTGGACCAAGGGTGTGGGCGCGGCTCTCAAGACGCTCTTCGGCGCGAAGGGCGCGGCCCGCAGCCGCGGCGCGCTGCTGATCGAGGCGGGACTGACGATCTACGACCTGCTCGGCCTGCGCGCCCGGGTGATGCCCCGCCACCGCCTGCGCGGCAGGGCGCGGAGCCTGCGGACCCTGCCCAGCCTGACCGACCGCATCGTCGCCTCCGCCGCCTACTGGGACGCCCGCGTCCGTGCGCCCGAGCGGATGGTGTGGGAGCTGGTGGCCGACGGCCTCTCCCTCTCGCCGTCGTCCGAGGCGCTGACGCGGACCTCCGTCGCCGGGATCGAGGACGGCGCGCTGGTGCTGGAGGGCGAGGACGGGCGGCGCCTGGTGCGGACCTCCTTCGTCGCCAATGCCGCCGGCCCCTGGATCGACCGGGTCAACGCCGCGCTCGGCGCCCCGTCGAAGCTGATCGGCGGCACCAAGGGCTCGCACCTGCTTCTGGACATGCCCGACCTGGTGGCCGAACTGGACGGGCGGATGATCTACTTCGAGGCCGACGACGGGCGGATCCTCCTCGTCTATCCGCACCTGGGGCGCATCCTCGCCGGAACGACCGACATCCCAGCGGGCGACCCCGACGGCGTGCGCTGCGAGGAGGACGAGGTCGCGTACATCCTGACGCGGCTGAAGGCCCTGATGCCCGGCCGCGAGTTCGGGCGCGAGCGGATCGTCTACGCCTACAGCGGGATCCGGCCCCTGCCCGCCTCCGACGCGAAGGTGCCCGGCCTCATCAGCCGCGACCATTCCGCGCCGGTGGTGGAGCCGGCCGAGGGGCGGCCCTTCGCGATCGTCTCGCTGGTCGGCGGCAAGTGGACCACGTTCCGCGGCTTCGCCGAGGAGGTGGCGGATCTCGCCCTGAAGCGCCTCGGCAAGGTCCGGCGGCGGACGACGCGGGACCTGCCGGTCGGCGGCGGCCGGGATTTCCCCCGCGAGGCCGCGGCCCGCGCCCGGTGGATCGCGACCGCGGCGCGGACGAGCGGCCTGCCGGAGGCGCGGGTGGACGAGCTGCTGACGCGCTACGGCACGGTCGCCAAGGCGATCGCCCGCGAGGGCGCCTCGCCTTCGCTGCCCGACCGCATCGACCACAGCGAGGCCGAGATCGCCTGGATCGCGCGGCACGAGCACGTCCGCCACCTGTCCGACATCGTCCTGCGCCGCACCACGCTCGCCATGGGCGGCCCGCTCTCGCGCCGCGACCTTGTCCGCATGGCCGAGATCGCCGGCGGCGTCCTCGGCTGGGACGCGGACCGGCAGGCGGCGGAGGTGGCCGAGCTGGCCGAGCGGCTGGAAGGGCCGCAGCGGATGCCGCTGGGCAGGTAGCCGGTCCGGTCACGGACGGCGCGGCCTTGTCGGTATCGACAGGGAGAGGGCCTCGCGAGGTCCCGGGTCAGGCCCGGGACGGGTCTGCATCGACGGGCCGGATCAGCGCGGGAAGATCCGCCCTGCCGACCCCGCCCCGGCCGTGAGCCGGCGGAGGTGGCCGAGCTGGCCGAGCGGCTGGAAGGGCCGCAGCGGATGCCGCTGGGCAGGTAGTCGGTCCGGTCACGGACGGCGCGGCCTTGTCGGTATCGACAGGGAGAGGGCCGCGCGAGGTCCCGGGTCAGGCCCGGGACGGGTCTGCATCGACGGGCCGGATCAGCGCGGGAAGTTCCGCCCTGGCGACCCCGCCCCGGCCGTGAGCCGGGGCCCCGATCCATCCGGTGTCCGCCCTCGAAACAAGGTTGGCCCCCGCGCTAGCCCCGCTCCGCGGCGGCCTCCGGCTCTGCCTCCTCCTCCCGCCCGGCCCGCAGCGAGGACAGGAAGGACAGCCCGATCAGCCCGGCGCCGACCAGACCCGTGATGACCTCCGGGACGTGGACGATCGATTGCAGGTACATCACCACCGACAGGGCGAGGATCGAGTAGAACGCGCCGTGTTCGAGATAGCGGAACTTCATCAGCGTCCGCCGCTCCACCAGCATGATCGTCATGGCGCGGACGTAGAACGCGCCGATGCCGAGGCCTATGGCGATGAGGAACAGGTTCTGCGTCAGCGCGAACGCCCCGATGACGCCGTCGAAGCTGAACGAGGCGTCCAGCACCTCCAGGTAGAGAAACGCGCCGAAGCCACCCGCTGCCGCCCCCGCCACCGCCTGGTTCCGCCGGTCGAGGACGTGGCCCACCAGTTCCACCAGAAGGAACGTGCCGAGGCCCAGCGCCGCGGCGACCGCGAACTCCTCCCGCTCCACCGGCGGCAGCAGCACGGCAAAGACGGCCGCGGTGGCCACCACGATCGCGATCCCCGCCCAGCGGTGCCGGCCGAGTCCGTTCAGCCGCGCCTCGATGGAGCCGAGCCAGTGCACCTCCTTCTCGTCGTCGAGGAAGAAATCCAGCGCGACCAGCATCAGGAACGTCCCCCCGAAGGCGGCGATCGACAGGTGCGCGTCGTGCATGATGTGCGCGTATTCGTCCGGATCGGTGGCGGCGAGGACGACGGCCGCCCACGGCCCGATCTGCGCCGCGATGGCGACGACGGCGAGCGGGAACAGGATCCGCATCCCGAACACCGCGATGAGGATGCCCCAGGTCAGGAAGCGCCGCTGCCAGACCGGGGTCATCGACTTCAGCTTGTTGGCGTTGACGATGGCGTTGTCGAACGACAGCGAGATCTCGAGGACGGCGAGAACGCAGCCGATCATCAGGAACGACAGCGCGCCGGAAAGGTGTCCGCCCCCCTCCCAGCCGAGGGCGAAGGTGCCTGCGAGCCCGAGAACGGTGAAGACGATCGGCCAGAGGAAGTAGTGTCGGATGTCGCTCAAGATTCCTCCCCCGCCGGCACGGTCCGGCCTGCGGCAGATAGAGTGCGCCCCGATCTCCCGCAAGGCGGCGCCCTCGGGTCAGGCGGGTTCCGCGGCGGCGCGGACGACCTCGGCGATGCCGGCGAACTGCGCGGCGAGCGGGCTGGTGCGGCGCCAGACCATGCCGATCGTCCGCGCCGGCTCGGGCGACGGCAGGCGGGCGACGGCGACGCCGGGCCAGCGCGCCTCGACCGGGATCGCCATCTCGGGGATCAGCGTGACGCCCAGACCCGCGCCGACCATCTGCACCAGCGTCGACAGCGACGTGCCGTCCAGCCCGTCGCGCGGCGCCGACGCACCCGCCGCGCAGTAGGCGAGCGCCTGGTCGCGGAAGCAGTGCCCCTCCTCCAGCAGGAGCAGTTTCATCTGCGCCAGCGCCTCGCCCCCCGGCACCGGGGCGTCGGCCTCGGCCGCGGGGCGCACCAGCACGAACCGCTCGGTGAAGAGCGGGACCTCGGCGAGCGTCGGCTCGTCCACCGGCAGCGCGACGATCGCGGTGTCGATGCGGCCGTCGGCCAGCTCCTCGATCAGGCGCGGCGTCAGCGTCTCGCGCACGTGGACGTCGAGGCCGGCGTGGCTCTGCCGCAGGGCACCGATCAGCGCCGGCAGCAGATAGGGCGCGACGGTCGGGATCACGCCAACGTTCAGCCGCCCCTCCAGCCGTCCCCGCGTGGCGCGGGCGATGTCGCCCAGCTCGTCCACCGACCGCAGGATGTCCCGCACCCGCGGCGCCAGTTCGGCCCCGACGCGGGTCAGCCGCACCTGCCGCGCCCCGCGCTCGAACAGGGGCGTGCCGAACTGCTCTTCCAGCTCGCGGATCTGCATCGACAGGGCCGGCTGCGAGATCGCGCACAGCTCCGCCGCGCGGCCGAAATGGCCCTGCGCGGCGAGGGCGTCGAAATAGCGCAGCTGTTTGAGGGTGGGACTCGCCATAAGCAGGAATTATCGTCCCGATCAGGAGATGCAACTTAAACCTATCGGCGGGGCGGCCTAAGGTGGCGCCCGAGACGAATCCCGGGGCGCCCCGCCCCGCCCGACCAATTGCCAGGAGAACAGATCATGGACGGCAACGACGCCCCGAAGTGCCCGGTCATGCACCACAGCCACAAGGGCCGCAAGAACAGCGACTGGTGGCCCAACGCGCTGAACCTCAAGGTCCTGCACCAGCACTCGCCCATGGGCGATCCGATGGACGAGGACTTCGACTACGCCGAGGCGTTCAACGCCCTCGACTACGACGCGGTGAAGCGCGACCTGACCGCCCTGATGACCGACAGCCAGGACTGGTGGCCGGCGGACTGGGGGCACTACGGCCCCTTCATCATCCGCATGGCGTGGCACTCCGCCGGCACCTACCGCACCGGCGACGGCCGCGGCGGCTCGTCCTCCGGCTCGCAGCGCTTCGCGCCACTGAACTCCTGGCCGGACAACGCCAACCTCGACAAGGCCCGCCGCCTCCTCTGGCCGGTGAAGCAGAAGTACGGCCGCGCGCTCAGCTGGGCCGACCTGATGATCCTCGCCGGGAACGTCGCGCTGGAATCCATGGGCTTCAAGACGTTCGGCTTCGGCGGCGGCCGCGAGGACGTCTACGAGCCGATGGAGGACATCTACTGGGGCACCGAGGAGGAGTGGCTGGCGACGTCCGACAAGCCCAACTCCCGCTATGCCGAGGGCCGCGCGCTGGAGAACCCGCTCGCCGCCGTCCAGATGGGCCTGATCTACGTGAACCCCGAAGGCCCCGACGGCAAGCCCGACCCCCTCGCCGCCGCGTACGACATCCGCGAGACCTTCGGCCGGATGGGCATGAACGACGAGGAGACGGTGGCCCTGATCGCCGGCGGCCATACCTTCGGCAAGACCCACGGCGCGGGCAATCCCGAGGACATCTCGGGTGAGCCCGAGGGCGAGGACATCACCGAGCAGGGCTTCGGCTGGAAGCACAAGCACGGCCTGCACGGCAACGACACGTTCACCTCCGGGCTCGAGGTCATCTGGACCACCAAGCCGATTCAGTGGAGCCAGGAATACTTCCGCATCCTCTTCGAATACGACTGGGAGCTGACGAAGAGCCCGGCCGGCGCCCACCAGTGGAAGCCGAAGAACCCCGAGGCCGAGGGCACGGTGGAGGACCCGCACGAGCCGGGCAAGCGGCGCACGCCGAACATGCTGACCACCGACCTGTCGATGCGGTTCGACCCGGACTACGAGAAGATCTCGCGCCGCTTCCACGAGAACCCGGACCTCTTCGCCGACGCCTTCGCCCGCGCCTGGTTCAAGCTGACCCACCGCGACATGGGGCCCAAGGTCCGCTACCTCGGCCCCGAAGTGCCGTCCGAGGACCTGATCTGGCAGGACCCGGTGCCGGCGGTCGACCACCCGCTGGTCGACGACGCGGACGTGAAGGCGCTGAAGGAGAAGATCCTCGCCAGCGGCCTGACGGTGTCCGAGCTGGTCTCGACCGCCTGGGCCTCGGCCTCGACCTTCCGCGGCTCTGACAAGCGCGGCGGGGCCAACGGCGCCCGCGTCCGGCTCGCGCCGCAGAAGGACTGGGAGGTGAACGACCCGGCAACGCTGCAGAAGGTGCTGGGCGTGCTCGAGGGCATCAAGGCGGACTTCGACGCCACCGCGACCGGCGGCAAGCGGGTGTCGCTCGCCGACCTCATCGTCCTCGGCGGCACCGCCGCGGTCGAGAAGGCGGCCGCCGACGGCGGCACGCCGGTCGCGGTCCCCTTCGCGCCCGGCCGCACCGACGCCACGCAGGAGCAGACCGACGCCGAGAGCTTCGAGCCGCTGGAGCCGCGGGCCGACGGCTTCCGCAACTACCTGCACGCCGAGTTCACGGTGCCGGCCGAGCAGCTGCTGGTCGACCGGGCGCAGCTGCTGACGCTCAGCGCGCCGGAGATGACGGTGCTGGTCGGCGGTCTGCGGGTGCTTGGCGCCAACACCGGCGGGACCTCGCACGGGGTCTTCACGGACCGTCCCGGGACGCTGTCGGCGGACTTCTTCACCAACCTTCTCGCGATGGGAACGGCGTGGAAGAAGGACGAGGCGAACGAGCACGTCTACATCGGCACCGACCGCAAGACCGGCGAGCACAAGTGGACCGCAAGCCGGGTGGACCTGGTCTTCGGCTCCAACTCGCAGCTGCGGGCACTGGCCGAGGTCTACGCCGCCGCGGACGCCAAGGAGAAGTTCGCTCGGGACTTCGTCCGCGCCTGGACCAAGGTGATGAACGCCGACCGGTTCGACCTGACGGCGAAGACGGCGGCCTGAGGGGCGTCAGGAAAAGGAAGCGCCATTGGCGCTTCCCCCCGGTCGCAGGACCGGCGGAAGGCGCGGAGACGCGCCTTTCCTTTTTTGGGGGCTCTTGGCGCGACGGAGGGCAGGGTCTGGCCGCGGTCAGACGCGCTGACGACGCGGTAGGGGAGTTTCATCCCGCCTCCCCCGGACGACCTTCAGCGTCTCGCAGGGGGCGAGGAAGCGTGTGGCCGGGGGGCGGCCAGACGCTGCCGAGGCCGCTTGCGCGGCTGATTCCGGGCGGGCGTTACTGCCGATGCCATCGGAACCCGTCCCGGGCTTGACTGTCGATGCCATCGGAAACCCGTCCCGGGCTTGACCCGGGACCCCGATCCACCCCGACCTTGCGGGGCCCCGGGTCAAGCCCGGGGCGGGTTTTCCTGAGACGACCGACGCCCCCTCACCGTAAATCCACCCACACCGGCGCGTGATCGCTCGCGTTCTCCCGGCCCCGCCAGGGACGGTCCACGCAGACCTCCCGCAGGCGCGGCGCGACCTCCCCCGACAGCAGGAGGTGGTCCAGCCGCAGGCCCTTGTCGTTCTCCCACCGCCGCCGCCGGTAGTCCCAGAAGGTGAACGCCTCGCCGTCCGGAAATCCCGCCCGCACCGCGTCGACCCAGCCCTGCGCCACCAGCCGCTCCCATTGCGCCCGCGGCCCCGGCTGGATCAGGGCGTTGTCGTCGTAGGAGTGGCCCTCGTAGACGTCCGCGGCCGTCGGCGCGATATTGTAGTCGCCGGCCAGCACCGCCGGCACGCCCGCCTCCCACAGGGCCGCGGCGTGGGCCACGAACCGGTCGGTCCAGGCGAGCTTGCGCTCGAACTTCGGCCCCGGCTGGGGGTTGCCGTTCGGGGCGTAGAGGCACGCGATCAGCACCCCCTCCACCGCCGCCTCGATGTAGCGCGCCTCGCGGTCGTCCGGGTCGCCCGGCAGCGTGTCGCGGACCAGGACCGGCGCCCGCCCGCGGCCGAGGATGGCGACGCCGTTCCAGGTCCGCTGGCCGCGCCAGACGGCGCCGTAGCCCGCCGCCTCGAACGCGTCGGCCGGAAACGCGCCGTCCTCGCATTTCAGTTCCTGCAGGCACAGCGCGTCGGGCTGGACCTCGGCGAGAAACTCCAGAACGAGATCAACACGTTTGCGGACGTCGTTGATGTTCCACGTCGCGATCCGCATCAGCGGAGGGCGGCCGCCCAGTCCCGCACCTTCGCCGCCACTTCGGCCAGCGCGTCGGCCTGGCTCTTGCCGGTGACCTTCTTGCGCGGCTTGAGGTCGTGCTCGCCGTCCTCCACCCAGAAGACCTCGATCGCGCCCGACAGGTCGTAGCCCGGCACCTCGTCCACCGTGCCGAACGGATCGCGCGTCCCCTGCACGATCAGCGCCGGCGTCTTCAGGTCCTTCAGGTGCTTGGTCCGCAGCTGCCCCGGCTTGCCCGGCGGATGGAACGGGTAGCCGAGGCACAGCAGCCCCGCGACGCCCAGGTCGTCCGCCACCATGCTCGCCACCCGGCCGCCCATCGACTTGCCGCCGATGACCAAGGGCCCAGACGCGCCCAGCCCAGCGACCGCCTCGCGGTACTCGTCCATCACCGTCTCGGCCCGGGGCGGCGGCTTCTTCACGCCCTGCCGGCGGCCGGCCATGTAGGCGAACTCGAACCGCGCCACCGTCAGCCCCTCGGCCGCCAGCGCCTGCGTGATCGCCTGCATTGACGGGCTGTCCATCGGCGCCCCGGCCCCGTGGGCCAGCAGCACCGTCACCGGCGCGTCCGCCGGCCCGTCCTTCAGGAAATCGGTCATCCCGCCGCCGCCCGCTCCAGCGCGATCAGGGCGAGGCCGTTGCGGGCGCGCTGCGCCCACTCGCCGTCCGCGTCATGCTCCAGATAGGCGCGCCACAGACGCGCCGCCTCCACCCCGTTGCCGGCCTCGTATTCCAGCCTGGCGAGGTTGAACATCGCGTCGGCGTAGGCCGGATCGATCGTCAGCGCCCGCGACAGGTGCCGCCGCGCCGCATCCTCGTGGCCCGCGTCGCTCATCAGGCGGGCGAGGTTGAACCAGGCGTCGGCGAAGCGCGGGTCGCGCTTCACCGCGCGGGCGTAGTCGTGGGCCGCCTCCGCCGCCCGGCCGAGCGCGGCGAGGCAGTTGGCGCGGTTGAACGCCGCCACCCCGTCCGAGGGGTCCAGAGTCAGGCAGCGGTTGTAGAGCTGCGCCGCGCGATCCCAGTCGCCCTCCTCCTCCGCCGCGCCGGCGGCGTCGAACAGGTCGTCCGCGTCCTCCTCCGGCGCGACGAGGCCGAGCGTGCCCTGCCCGTCCAGCGTCCCCTGCCAGCCCGGACGGCGGGCGACGATGCCCTCGGAGCCGAGGTCCAGCGTCAGCGCCGCAAGCGCCCCGACGTCCGGCACCCGGTGCACGGCTCGGGCGATCGTGTCCCAGCCGGCGCCCGCGTTGGTCAGGGCGGCGTACTTGCGGGCGAGGATGAGGTCGCGGAAGGTGAAGGGTGCGGTGTCAGCCTCGAACGCGTCGAAGAGGGCGAGGAGGCGCACGTCCCGCTCCGCCAGGCCCGACAGCCGCGCCAGCGCCTCGGCGTCGTGCGGCCCGTCCGGCGCGGCGTCCAGCAGGCCGAGTCGGCGCAGCAGCCCCGTCTCGCTGACCGGCTGCGCGCCGACCGCCGTCGCCTCGTCCAGCAGCGCCCCGATCCGCGCGGCATCCCACCGCCGCAGCATCCCCCGGCCGAACACGACCAGCCCGGTCCCCCGCCCGACACCCCGCCGCAGCGAGCCGCCGGCCGTCCCCACCGCGCGCGCGGCGATCCGGCGGGGAAAGGCGTCGAGCGCCCCCGCGAGGCCGACGGTGATGCCGGTGAGGGCGCCCATCCGCTACTTCGTGCCGGTCCTGCGCCCGCCGCTCGCCCGCTTGGGCGCGGGCTTGGCGTCGTCGGTGCCGGTGGCCTTGGCTGTGGTCTTCTTCGCCGCGGGCTTCTTCGCCGCGCCCTCCTTTGCCGGCGCCTTGGCGCGGCTCTTGGCCGGCGGCTTCTGTTCGGCGAGCGAAGCCTTCAACGCGTCCATCAGGTTCACCACGTTGCCGCGCTCCGGCGCGGCCGCGATGATCGGCTTGTGGCCCTTCAGCTTCTCCTTGATCATCGCCATCAGCGCCTGCTCGTACCGGTCCTCGTAGTCGGCGGGATCGAATTTCACCGTCTTCTGCTCGATCAGCTTCTCGGCCATCTGCAGCATGTCGGCATCCGGGTTAACATCCGGTATCTCGTCGAAATAGGCCGAGGCCGCCCGCACCTCGTTCGGCGCCCGCAGCACCTGCACGAACATGCCCTTGTCCAGCGCGCCGATGGTCACGACACGCTCGCGCGAGGACAGGACCAGCCGCGCGACGGCCAGCTTGTTCGCCCGCGCCAGCGCCTCGCGCAGGACCGCGAACGTCTCCTCGGCCATCGCGCCGTCGGGGGCCAGGTAGTAGGGGCTGTCGTGGTAGATCGGCGCGACCTCGCCCGCGTCGACGAACGCCTCGATGTTCAGCGTGTGATTGCTTTCGATCCGCACCGCCTCGAGGTCCTCGTCCTCGATGATGACGTACTTCTTGCTCTCGTACTCGTAGCCCTTCACGAGGTCCGACCGCTCCACCAGGCCAAGCTCGGGGTCGACGGGCTTGAGGTTGATGCGGTTGTGCGTGTCCTTGTGCAGCTGGTTGAAGCTGATGCGCGAGGACGACGACGTCGCGTTGTAGAGCCGGACCGGGCAGGTCACGAGGCTCAGCTTGAGGTAGCCCTTCCAGGTCGCGCGGGGTGCCATATCCGGTCCTTCATATGCCTTTCGGCAGATCGGCCGCGGCGGCCTCCAAGGCCGCCCACGGATCGTCCGATCCCGCCACAAGTCCCGGAACAGTAGAGTAGTTCAAGTCCCCCGGTGCGTCGATATTTTCGAGATCCGCCCACGAAACGGGCGTCGATACCGGCAGATTGGTGCGCGCGCGCAACGAATAGGGGGCGACGGCGGTCGCGCCGCGGGCGTTGCGGTGGAAGTCGATGAAGATGCGGCGGGTGCGCTTGTCCTTCGCCATCGTGGTGACGAACACGCCCGGCGCTCCGGCGGCGAGCCGTTCGGCGATGCGGCCCGTCGTGGCGTGGATGCGGGGCCAGTCGGCCTTCGGCTTCAATGGCACCACGAGGTGCAGGCCCTTGCCGCCGGTCGTCTTGACGAACGCCGTCAGGCCCAGCGCCTGCAGCTCGCCCCGGATATGGACCGCCGCGTCCACCGTCTCGCGCCAGGGCACGCCCTCGCCGGGGTCGAGGTCGAAGGTGACGCGGTCGGGTCTCTCCAGCCGGTCGTACTCGGTCCCCCAGGAGTGGAACTCGATCACTCCGAACTGGGCGAGCGCGAGGTAGCCGCGGACGTCGCGGATGTAGAGGTAGGTCCTGTCCTCCTCGTCCGAATTCCGCGTCTCGAACACGCCGACCGACGGCGGCATGCCGGTAAAGGCATGGCGCTGGAAGAAGCAGTCCTGCGGCCGGCCCGAGGGGCAGCGGACGAGGCTGACGGGCCGGCCGAACAGGTGCGGCAGCATCGCGTCGCCGACGGCGGCGTAGTAGACCGCAACGTCCAGTTTGGTCGCGCCCGACCGGCCGAACAGCCGCCGCGTGGGGTTGGTCACCCAGATCGAGGCGAGGTCGGCGTCGGTGATGAGCCGCTTGCGCGGGGCGGCCGTGGCGGCGCCCAGCGCCACCTCGCGCAGGCCCTTGAAGACCGGGTGGCGCAGCGACCCGTCGCGGGTGAGCGAGGTGTAGTGGACCCGCGCCGTCAGCAGCGGCCGGACCGGGAACACCTCCTTCGGCGCGCCGGGCAGCACCAGGGCGTCGTCGCGCATCGGCTCCAGCCGCTGGAGCAGCCCCTCGGCCGTCGCCCGGTCGAACCCGGTGCCGACCTTGCCGCGGTAGGTCCACTCGCCCTCCGCCTCCTCCGCCACCGCCAGCGCGGCGAGGCCGCCGGCCGCTTTCGACACGGTATAGCCGCAGATCGCGAACTCGCCGGTCAGCACCGCCTTCGTCTTGATCCACGACGCCTGTCGCCCCGGCCGGTAGGGCGCGTCTCGGCGCTTGGAGATGATGCCCTCCAGCCCCATCTCGCTGACCCGCTCGAAGAAGCCGGGGCCGTTGCCCTCCACGTGGTCCGAGTAATGCAGCGCCGGTCCGGCGCCGGTCAGCAGGTCCTTCAGCAGCGCCTTGCGCCGCTCCAGCGGGACGGCGGAGAGGTCCCAGCCGTTCAGGTGGATCAGGTCGAAGGCGTAGAACACCATCCAGTGGCCCGCCTTGTCGGAGAGCGCCTGCTGAAGCAGGGCGAACTGCGTCTGGCCGGTGTCGTCCGGCACCGCGATCTCGCCGTCGATCAGTGCGGCCTTGCAGGGCAGCGCGGCGACGGCGTCCGGCAGGTCGCCGTACCGGACCGTCCAGTCCAGTCCGCCCCGGGTTATCAGCCGCACCTGCCCCGCCTCGACGAAGGCGAGCGTGCGGTACCCGTCGAGCTTGATCTCGTGCAGCCAACCGTCGCCCTCCGGCGGCGGTCCGGTCTCGGCCAGCTGCGGCGAGAAGGTCGCGGGCAGCGCCGCCTTCACGACGCCCGGCAGACGGCCGGGGCGGAGGGTCGGCGCCCGCGCGGGAGCCGCAGGCGCGGCGGAAGCGGCGAGCGCCTCGATGGTGAGGCCGCTCTTAACGCTCTCCGGCCGATCATCCAGCACATCGCCATCCGTCCGCGCCGCCCCGTCATGCTCCTTGAAGAAGAGCCAGCCCGTTTTCGCCTCGCCCTTCTTCGGTTTCAGCCGCGCCAGCATCCAACCCCCCGACAGCTTCTGCCCGGCAAGGCGGAACTTGAACGCGCCCTTGGCGATGTCCGCCTCGGCATCGCCCATCGGCGCCCATGTCCCGGTGTCCCAGACGATCATCGGCCCGCCGCCGTATTCGCCCGCCGGGATCACGCCCTCGAACTCGAGGTACTCGACCGGATGATCCTCGGTCTCCACCGCGAAGCGCTTGTCGTCGGGGTTCAGCGATGGCCCCTTCGGCACCGCCCAGCTCTTCAGCACGCCGCCCAGCTCCAGCCGCAGGTCGTAGTGATCCGCCGTCGCATGGTGCTTGTGCACGACGAAGCGCATGGCGCCGCCGGGGGCGCCGCCCGCCGGCTCCGGCGTCCGGCCGAAATCCCGCTTCGCGCGGTAGCGTGTCAGCCGGTCAGCCACCCTCGTCCCCTGCCCCGTGCGGCGATCATCGACGCCCCGCCCGCGTCTGGCAACGCTGGCCGGCGCGGCGGGCGGGACTACAGTCTCTTCAGGAACACGCGCGGCGCCGGCGGCGTTGCGTTGCAAAGGCGGCCCAGCGATGCCCGAAGGGGCAAGTGGCTGCGGCCGCCGGGAACCGGCCCGCGCGATCGGGCCGCCGAAGACGGGGGACAGATCATGGCATCGACACCCAAGCGGGGCCGTACCACGCCGCCCGAGGCTGGCAGCGACCTTTCCGACCTCGCCGCGCGGCGCGTCGCGATCGAGGGCGTCTCGCCCGAAATCGACGGCGGCCGCTTCGCCTCCAAGGCCGTTGCGGGCTGGCCGGTCCTGATCGAGGCCGACATCTTCGGCGACGGGCACGAGGTGATGGGCGCGGCCGTCCTTCTCGCGGACGGCCGCGAGGTCCGGATGGAGAAGGGCGTCAACGACCGCTGGTCGGCCGAGGTGACGTGGGACGAGGTCGGGCCGACCCGCTTCACCATCCTCGCCTGGCGCGACCTCTGGGGCACCTGGGCGCACGGGACCGAGCGCAAGGTCGCGGCCGGTCAGGACGTGAGCGTCGAGATGAAGGAGGCGGCGGACCTTCTGAAGATGACGAAGCCGCCGAAGGAGGACGCCGCCGCGGTCAAGGCGCTGGCGTCCGCGGCGAAGTCCGGCGACTCCGCCGCCCTGCTGATCGACGACGCGCACCATCTGATGACCCGCGTCGGCCCCCGCGCCAACGAGACGCGCTACCGCCACGACCTCCCCGTCTGGGTCGACCGCGAGAAGGCCGCCTTCTCCGCCTGGTACGAGCTGTTCCCCCGCTCCGCCGGGCCCGAGGGGCAGCACGGCACGTTTCGCGACGTGATCGGCCGGCTGCCTTACGTGAAGGACCTCGGCTTCGACGTGCTCTATTTCCCGCCGATCCACCCGATCGGAGAGACCAACCGCAAGGGCAAGAACAACTCCCTCAAGGCCGAGCCGGGCGACATCGGCTCGCCCTACGCCATCGGCTCGCGCGACGGTGGTATGGACGCGGTCCACCCGCAGCTCGGCACGCTGGACGACTTCGACGCCCTCGTCGCCGCCGCGAAAGCCGAGGGCATCGAGATCGCCATCGACGTCGCCCTCAACGCCTCGCCCGATCACCCCTGGATCGAGGAGCACCCCGACTGGTTCGAACGTCGCCCCGACGGCACCATCAAGTTCGCCGAGAATCCGCCGAAGAAGTACGAGGACATCGTCAACTTCCGCTACTACCTCGACGACGGTCCCAACGTGCCGTTTTGGGAGGCGATCCGCGACCTGTTCCTGTTCTGGGCCGGCCACGGCGTCCTGAACTTCCGCGTCGACAACCCGCACACCAAGCCGTTCCCGTTCTGGGAATGGATCATCTCCGAGGTGCGGCGTCAGTACCCGGACGCGATCTTCCTGTCCGAAGCGTTCACCCGGCCCAAGGTGATGAAGCGCCTCGCCAAGGTCGGCTACAACCAGAGCTATTCCTACTACACCTGGCGCAACACGGCCTACGAGCTGCGGGAATACGTGACCGAGCTGACGACCGAGGAATGCCGGCACTTCATGCGGCCGAACTTCTTCGTCAACACGCCCGACATCAATCCGGTCTTCCTGCAATATTCCGGCCGGCCGGGCTTCCGCACCCGCGCGATCCTCGCCGCGTCGCTGTCCGGCAACTGGGGCCTCTATTCCGGCTTCGAGCTGTGCGAGAGCGCGCCGCTGCCGGGCAAGGAGGAGTACCTCGACAGCGAGAAATACCAGCTGCGCCACCGCGACTGGGACGCGCCGGGGCACATCAAGGACGACATCCGCCTGATCAACCGCGTCCGCGCCGAGAACCCGGCGATGAAGGACTTCCTGAACCTGAAGTTCTTCACCGCCTGGACCGACCGGACCCTCTATTACGGGCGGTTCGATGAACGCGCGGGCAACTACCTGCTGTTCCACGTCCTGATCGACCCGCACAACGGCGACGCGTTCGACTTCGACGTGCCGCTGTGGGAGTTCGGGCTGCCCGACGGCGCCTCGATCGAGGTCGAGGACGTGATCCACGGCAACCGCTTCACCTGGCACGGCAAGAGCCACCGCTTGACGCTGGACCCGCACGAGCGGCCCTATGCCATCTGGAAACTCCACCCGCCGGGAGGGGCGGCATGAACATCGCAGACAAGACACTCCTGACCGCCGATCCCGAAGCGACCGCCGCCGACTGGTACAAGGACGCGGTGATCTACCAGCTGCACGTGAAGGCCTACCAGGACAGCAACGGCGACGGCATCGGCGATTTCGCCGGCCTGATGAGCCGGCTGGACCACGTGCAGGAGCTGGGCGCGACGGCGGTGTGGCTCCTGCCCTTCTACCCCTCCCCCTTGCGCGACGACGGCTACGACATCGCCGAATACAAGGCGATCAACCCGTCCTACGGATCCATGGAGGATTTCGAAGGCTTCGTTGAGGAGGCGCACCGCCGCGGCCTCAAGGTCATCACCGAGCTGGTCATCAACCACACGAGCGACCAGCACGAATGGTTCCAGCGCGCCCGCCGCGCGCCCAAGGGCTCGCCCGAGCGGGACTGGTACGTCTGGTCGGACGACCCCTCCCGCTGGATGGACAAGACGCGGGTCATCTTCAACGACACCCACGACAGCAACTGGACGTGGGACCCGGTCGCCGAGCAGTTCTACTGGCACCGCTTCTTCGACCACCAGCCGGACCTCAACTTCGACAATCCCGAAGTGATGGAAGCCGTGCTCGACACGATGCACTTCTGGCTGGACAAGGGCGTCGACGGCCTCCGCCTCGATGCGATCCCCTACCTGGTGGAGCGCGACGGCACCAACAACGAGAACCTGCCCGAGACGCACGAGGTGCTGAAGGCGATCCGCGCCGACCTCGACAAGCACTATACCGGGCGGATGCTGCTGGCCGAGGCGAACCAGTGGCCCGAGGATACGCGGCCCTACTTCGGCGAGAACGGCGAGGAATGCCACATGGGCTTCCACTTCCCGCTGATGCCGCGGATGTACATGGCCGTGGCGCAGGAGGACCGCTACCCGATCACCGACATCATCCGGCAGACGCCGGCGATCCCCGAACAGTCGCAATGGGCGATCTTCCTGCGCAACCATGACGAGCTGACGCTGGAAATGGTGACGGACCGCGAGCGCGACTACCTGTGGAACTTCTACGCGTCCGACAAGCGGGCGCGGATCAACATGGGCATCCGCCGCCGCCTCGCGCCGCTGCTGCAGAACGACCGGCGCAAGATCGAGCTCTTGAACTCGCTGCTCTTCTCCATGCCGGGCACGCCGGTCGTCTATTACGGCGACGAGATCGGTATGGGCGACAACTACTATCTCGGCGACCGCGACGGGGTGCGGACCCCAATGCAATGGTCCGCCGACCGCAATGCCGGCTTCTCCCGCGCCAATCCGCAGCAGCTGTTCCTGCCGACGATCCAGGACCCGATCTACGGCTACCAGGCGGTGAACGTGGAGGCTCAGGCCGCCGCGCCGTCCTCGCAGCTGAACTGGATCAAGCGGATGATCGCGGTGCGCCAGCGCCACCCTGTCTTCGGCCGGGGCGAGATCGAGCTGCTGTATCCGCGCAACCGCAAGGTCCTCGCCTTCCTGCGCAAGACCGAGGACGAGACGGTGCTGTGCGTCGCCAACGTCAGCCGGCAGGCGCAGGCGGCCGAGATCGACCTGTCCGCCTATCAGGGCCGGGTGCCGGTGGAGCTCACCGGCCAGTCGGCCTTCCCGCCGATCGGCGAGCTGCCGTACCTGCTGACCCTGCCCGCCTACGGCTTCTACTGGTTCCTGCTGGCGGGGGAGGAGGAGGCGCCCTCCTGGCACACGCCCTACACGCAGATGCTGCCGGACTTCCTGACGCTGACCACGCGGAACGGCCGCCTGTCCGGCGCGCTGGCCGATACGTCGGCGGCGCAGTTCCAGCGCCAGACCCTGCGCGACTACCTGCCGCTGCAGCGCTGGTTCGCCGCCAAGGACAGCCGCATCGACGGAGTGCAGCTGCACCAGCTGGCCGAGCTGGGCGGCGGGCGGCACATGCTGTCGGTCGCCGACGTCAGCGTCGGCGGCGAGACGCAGCGCTACTTCCTGCCGCTGTCGGCCGTCTGGGGCGAGGATGCCCTGACGATGGGACCGCGCCTGCCGGCGACGCTCGCCAAGCTGCGCCAGGCGAACCGCGTCGGCGCGATCCTCGATGGCGCCAAGGACGAGGAGATGGCGAAGTCGCTGCTCGCGAGCCTGCGGGCCGGCGACACGCTGGAGGCCGGCGAGGGCCGGGTGGAGTTCCGGCCCCTGTCCGGCCTCGCCGACGTGGACGAGGATCCGGGCGAGCCCCGGCTCCTGTCGGCCGAGCAGTCCAACGCCTCCATCGCGTTCGGCGACGCCGTGATCTTCAAGCTGTACCGCCGTCTGCAGAAGGGCGTGCAGCCCGACATCGAGGTCGGCCGCTTCCTCACCGAGGAGACGGCGTTCGAGGCGACGCCGGCGCTTCTCGGCACGGTCGACTGGATCGACGCTGACGGCACCGTCACCACCCTCGCCGCCGCGTCCGAGTTCGTGCGCAACCAGGGCGACGCCTGGACCTACGTAACCGAGGCGCTGGAGCGCGACATGGAGCGGCTGGACCTGGCCGAGCCGGCCGACGAGGGCGACGCGCCGGTGATGGGCGGACCGCTCGACCTCGGCACCGTCCTCGGCCAGCGCACGGCGGAGCTGCACCTCGCGCTCGCCAGCGGCGAGCCGGGCAGCGCCTTCGCGCAGGAGCCGCTGACGGCGGACGACCTGTCGGCGCTGGTCGATACCGTCTCCGGGGAGCTGGACGGCCACCTCGACCGCCTGTCCGCCCGCGCCGCCGACCTGCCCTCCCCCGGCCGCGAGCTGGCCGAGGCGGTCCTGGAGCGGCGGGGCATCCTGAAGGACCGCCTCGCGGCGCTGAAGGGCATGGAGCCGTCGGGCGGGCAGAGCCGCATCCACGGCGACTACCACCTCGGCCAGGTCCTCGTCGTGCAGACCGACGTGATGATCATCGACTTCGAGGGCGAGCCGGCCCGGCCGCTGGAGGAACGCACCGCCCGGACCACGCCGCTGCGCGACGTCGCCGGGATGCTGCGGTCCTTCGACTATGCGCTGTGGTCCACCGCCCGCCGCCGGATCGAGCTTGGCGCCGACGCCGAGACGACGATGCGCGGAGTCGAGGACTGGCGGCAGGCGACGCAGGGCGCCTTCCTCGGCGCCTATCGCGACACGATGGCGGGGGCCTCGCTGCACCCGTCCGACCGTGAGTTCGAGGAGGCCCTCCTCGATCTCTTCCTCATCCACAAGGCGGCCTACGAGGTCGGCTACGAATTGGCGATGCGGCCGGACTGGATCGACATCCCGCTCCGCGGCCTTCTCGCCCTCACCGACGACACGGGAGCGTCCGAATGACCGACACGACCCGCGACACCATCCCCGACACCGCCCCGCCCCGGCACGAGATCGAGGCGATCCTGCGCGGCCAGCAGGGGGACCCCTTCCGCTGGCTGGGGATGCACCACCTCGACGACGGCAAGGGGCCGGTCGTCGTCAATGTCTTCGCGCCCGACGCGTCCGAGGTGACGGTCCTCGACGCCAAGGGCAAGGAGGTCGCGCCGCTGACGAAGATCGACCCCGAGGGGTTCTTCCACGGCGTCATCCCCAAGAAGCGCAAGCCGTTCGAGTACCGCCTGCGCTGCGCCAACCGCGGCGGGCACTCGTGGGAGCTGGCGGACCCCTACATGTTCGGCCCGGTGCTTGGCGAGATGGACGAATACCTCCTCGCCGAGGGCCGGCACGAGGAGCTGTACCGCCGCCTCGGCGCACACCCCACGACCCATGGCGGCGTCGAGGGCACGACCTTCGCGCTCTGGGCGCCCAACGCCCGACGCGTCAGCGTCGTCGGCCACTTCAACGCCTGGGACGGCCGGCGGCACGCCATGCGCCGCCGCGGCGCCACCGGCCTGTGGGAGCTGTTCGTGCCCGGCATCGGCCGGGGCGAGATCTACAAGTACGAGATCGTCGGCGCCTACGGCCAGCTCCTGCCGCTGAAGGCGGACCCCGTCGGCACCTACGCCGAGGTCCCGCCGCAGCAGGCCAGCGTCGTGCACGGCCTGCCCCGCCACGAATGGACCGACGACGGCTGGATCGCCGCCCGCGGCCGCGACCAGCGGGCCGAGCCGATCTCGATCTACGAGGTCCACCTCGCCAGCTGGCGCCGCGGCGACGGCAACGAGATGCTGAGCTACGCGGAGCTTGGCCGGCAGCTCATCGACTATGTCGGCGAGATGGGCTTCACGCATGTGGAGTTCCTGCCGGTCACCGAACACCCGTTCTCCGGCTCCTGGGGCTACCAGCCGGTCGGCATGTTCGCCCCCACCTCGCGCTTCGGCTCGCCCGAGGATTTCGCCGCGATGGTCGACAGCCTGCACGGCGCCGGCATCGGCGTCATCGTCGACTGGGTGCCCGCGCACTTCCCCACCGATGCCCACGGCCTCGGCCAGTTCGACGGCACCGCCCTCTACGAACATGCCGATCCCCGTCAGGGCTTCCACAAGGACTGGAACACGCTGATCTACAACTTCGGCCGGCGCGAGGTGGCGAACTTCCTGCGCGCCTCCGCGACCTACTGGCTGAAGGAGTTCCACGTCGACGCGCTGCGCGTCGATGCCGTCGCCTCGATGCTGTACCTCGACTATTCGCGCAACGAGGGCGAGTGGGTGCCGAACCAGTATGGCGGCCGCGAGAACCTGGACGCGATCGAGTTCCTCAAGGGTACCAACGAGACGGTCCGCGCCTACGTCCCGGGCGCGCTGTCGATCGCCGAGGAATCGACCGCCTGGCCCGGCGTCAGCAGCCCCGTCAGCGAGGGCGGCCTCGGCTTCGACTTCAAGTGGAACATGGGCTGGATGCACGACACGCTCCAGTACATGAGCCACGACCCGATCCACCGCCGCTACCACCACAACGAGATGACGTTCGGTCTCGTCTACGCCTTCTCCGAGAACTTCGTGCTGCCGCTCAGCCACGACGAGGTGGTGCACGGCAAGGGCTCCATGCTGGGCAAGATGCCGGGAGACCGCTGGCAGAAGTTCGCGAACCTGCGCGCCTATTACGGCTTCATGTGGGGCCATCCGGGCAAGAAGCTGCTCTTCATGGGTAGCGAGTTCGGGCAGGAGAAGGAGTGGAACCACGACCAGTCCCTCGACTGGCATCTGCTGCAGGACCACCATCACGAGGGCGTCCGCAGGTTCGTCCGCGACCTCAACGCCCTCTACCGGGGCGAGCCGGCGCTGCACCAGCGCGACTGCCGCGGCGACGGCTTCCAGTGGATCGAAGGCGGCGACGACGTCAACAACGTCTTCTCCTTCGTCCGCTACGGCGAGGACGGGACCAAGCCGGTGGTCGTCATCTCGAACATGGCGCCGGTGGTGCGCGAGAACTTCCGCTTCGGCGTGCCGCAGGGCGGGACGTGGCGCGAGGCGCTCAATTCCGACGGATCGGATTACGGCGGGTCCGGGGTCGGGAACGGCGGCGCGATACGTGCGTTGGACGACGCGATGCACGGGCAGCCGGCATCGGTGGCGGTCACGTTGCCGCCTCTCGCCACCATCTTCCTCGTTCCGGAGTGACCTACATGCAGTCTCCTGCCGTCCTGTCCGACCGCCGCATCCTCGCCGGGTCGGACGTGCCACTCGGCGCGACCTGGGACGGCACGGGGACCAACTTCGCCCTGTTCTCGGCCCACGCCGAAAAGGTGGAGCTGTGCCTGTTCGACTCCCGCGGCAAGCGCGAGATCGAGCGGATCGAACTGCCCGAGTTCACCCATCAGGTCTGGCACGGCTACCTGCCGGACGTCAGGCCCGGGCAGCTCTACGGCTACCGCGTCCACGGGCCCTACGCGCCCGAGGCAGGGCACCGCTTCAATCCCAACAAGCTGCTCCTCGACCCCTACGCCCTGCAGCATCGGGGCAACCTGCGCTCCCACCCCGCCCTGTTCGGCTACCGGATGGGGCACGAGAAGAAGGACCTGTCCTTCGACCGCCGCGACAGCGCGTTCGTGATGCCGAAATGCATGGTCGTCGACACCGCCCACACCTGGGGCAACGACGTTCGGCCCGAGATCCCGTGGGCCAAGACCATCGTCTACGAGGCCCATGTCGGCGGCATGACGATGGGCAACGACGAGGTGGAGCCGCACCTGCGCGGCACCTTCGAGGGCCTCGCCGATCCCCGGGTGATCGACCACCTCGTGAAGCTCGGCGTCACCTCGCTGGAGCTGCTGCCGGTGCAGGCCTTCTACGACGAGGGCCACCTCGCCGACAAAGGTCTGGTCAACTGGTGGGGCTACGCCACGCTCGGCTTCTTCGCGCCCGCCCAGCGGTACCTGTCGCCGAACGAGAGCCTGCACGAGTTCAAGCTGATGGTCCGCCGCCTGCACGAGGCGGGGATCGAGGTCATCATGGACGTGGTCTACAACCACACGTCCGAAGGGTCCGAGCAGGGCCCGACCCTGTCCTTCCGCGGCATCGACAACGCGTCCTACTACACGCTCGCCGATGACCCCCGCTACTATTTCGACACGACCGGCACCGGCAACTCGCTGAACATGAAGAATTCGCGTGTTCTGCAGATGGTCATGGACAGCCTGCGCTACTGGGTGGAGGAGTGCCACGTCGACGGCTTCCGCTTCGACCTCGCCTCCACGCTCGGCCGCGACCGCGACTCCTTCTCGCAGCACGCCGTGTTCCTCGAGGCGACGCGCCAGGACCCCGTCCTCGCCAACGTCAAGCTGATCGCCGAGCCCTGGGACACCGGGGCCAACGGCTACCAGGTCGGCAACTTCCCCCCCGGCTGGGCGGAGTGGAACGACCAGTACCGCGACAACACGCGCGCCTTCTGGAAGGGCGACGACGGTCTGCTGCCCAAGCTGGCGAACGGCATGCTCGGGTCGGCCGACACGTTCAGCCACGACGGCCGCCGCCCCTGGGCGAGCGTGAACTTCATCACCGCCCACGACGGCTTCACGCTGATGGACCTCGTCTCGTACAACGAGAAGCACAACGAGGCGAACGGCGAGGACAACCGCGACGGCCACAGCCACAACCTCAGCTGGAACTGCGGCGTCGAGGGGCCGACGGACGATCCCGAGATCATCGCCCTGCGCGACCGCCAGCGCCGCAACATGATGACGACGCTGCTGCTGTCCCAGGGCACGCCGATGATCCTGATGGGCGACGAGCGGGGCCGCAGCCAGGACGGCAACAACAACACCTACTGCCAGCCGGGCGAGATGAACTGGCTGGACTGGTCGCCGGACGAGAGGCAGCAGGCGTTCGAGGAATTCGTGCGGCGGGTGCTCGAGATCCGCAACACCCGCGGCCTCTTCCTCGCCGAGCGGTACCTGCATTCCGGCCCCGACGCCCGCGGCAACCGCTATGCCCGCTGGCTCCGCCCCGACGGGACCCCGATGGAGCCGGGCGACTGGGACAACGGCCTGTCCAAGGCGGTGGGGCTGATGCTGCACCAGCGCGGCACCAACGTGTACCTGATGCTCAACGCCAGCCACGAGGACGTGCCCTTCACCGTGCCCGAGCCCAAGGTCGGGCCGTGGGCGCGCCTGATCGACACCGCCGAGGGCGTGGCCGACCCCACCGACGCGCCGGTCGTGGACTCCTCGAACCTGACGCTCGGCCCCCGCTCCATGATCGTTCTGGAGGCCCCGGCCGATGACTGACCGCCGCCCCGCATGGGGCGCGGTGCCCACCCGCCCCGGCCACTGGCACCTCCGCCTCTGGGCGCCCGGTGCCGACAGCCTCTCCCTGCGCCTCGGCGCCGCCGACCGGCCGATGGAGGCCGAAGGCGACGGCTGGTTCGGGCTGGAGGTCGAGGCCGAGGAAGGCGCGCCCTATTCGTTCGTCCTGCCGGACGGGATGGCCGTGCCGGACCCCGCCGCCCGCCGCCAGCAGGGCGACGTGCATGGCCCGTCGCTGCTGACCGCGCCGCCCGCCGACGACCCGTGGGCCGGCTGGTCCGGGCGCCCGTGGGAGGAGGCCGCCATCCTGGAGCTGCATGTCGGCACCTTCACCGGCGAGGGCACCTTCCGGGCCGCCATCGACCGCCTGGACCACATCGCGAAGGCCGGCTTCACGGCCATCGAGATCATGCCGGTGGCCCAGTTCGCCGGCGACCGCGGCTGGGGTTACGACGGCGTCCTGCTCTACGCGCCGCACCCGGCCTACGGCACGCCCGACGACCTGCGCGCGCTGGTCCGCGCCGCGCACGAGCGCGGGCTGATGGTCCTGCTCGACGTCGTCTACAACCATTTCGGCCCCGAAGGGTCCTACCTGCACGCCTACGCGCCGGACTTCTTCCACGACGAGAAGGACACTCCCTGGGGCGGCGCGATCGCCTTCGAGCGGCAGCCCGTCCGGCGGTTCATGATCGAGAACGGCCTCTACTGGCTGCGCGAGTTCGGCTTCGACGGGCTCCGGCTCGACGCCATCGACCACATCGACGACCCTTCGGACGAGGAGGTGCTGATCGAGTTCGCCCGCGAACTCCGCGCCGCCCTGCCGGGCCGCCCGGTGCACCTGACGACCGAGGATTCCCGCAACGTCACCCACCTGCACGAGCGCGAGGACGGGCGCGTCACGCTGCACACCGCCGAATGGAACGACGACTTTCACAACGTGGCTCACGTGATCGCCACCGGCGAGACCGAGGCCTACTACGCGGATTTCGCCCAGAAGGAATGGGCACATCTTGCACGGACGCTTGCCGAAGGGTTCGCCTATCAGGGCGAGCCCGACCGCAGCGGCAAGGTGCGGGGCAAGACCTCGGGCCACCAGCCGCCGACGGCCTTCGTCGACTTCCTGCAGAACCACGACCAGATCGGCAACCGCGCCTTCGGCGAGCGCTTGTGCAACCTTGCCTCGCCGCGGATGGTCGACGCGCTGACCGCCATCCTGCTGCTGTCGCCCCACATCCCGCTGATGTTCATGGGCGAGGAGTACGGCGAGACCCGGTCCTTCTGCTTCTTCGCCGGGTTCGATGGGGATCTAGCCCGGGCCGTGACCGAGGGACGCCGTCGCGAGTTCGCGGACTTTTCCGCCTTCACCGTGGCCGATACCTCCTCGATTCCCGATCCGATCGCGCGCTCCACCTTCGAGGCGTCGAAGCTGGACTGGGCCAAGCTCTCGGACGACGACCATCGCGCGACGCTGGACCGGACAAGGCACCTGCTGACCCTGCGCCGCGAGCGGATCGTGCCACTTCTCGCCGGGGCCGGGCCGCATTGCGGGACGGTCCTCAAGGCCGACGAGGGCGCGATCGCCGTCGACTGGCGGCTCGGCGGCGGCGCGCTGCTGCAGCTGCGCGCCAACCTCGAGGACCAGCCGCGCGACCTGCCCCCGGCCACGGGGGAGGAGCTGCACCGTGTCGGAGCGCCCGGCGGCCCGATCTCGGCCGTCCATTGGCTCGGGACATGAGCCAGCGCGAGCTGCACCGCCTCGCCCGCCACCACGGGCTGACGCTGTCCTACGACGATCCGTTCGGCGGCGCCGGGCGTGCCGTGCCCGAGACGACCCTGCGGCTGATCCTCGACGGCCTCGGCGTCGATCCCGACGCGCCTCCGGGCGGGCCAGCCGCCCCGTGCGAGATGGACCTGCCGGAGGACGTCCGCTGCTGGCTGCCGCCGACGCTGGAGACCGCGCCCGGCTGGGGCGTGTTCTGCCAGCTCTACGAGCTGCGATCGGCGCGGAACTGGGGCATCGGCGACTTCGCCGACCTCGCGGTACTGGCGCGGACCTGCGGCGCAGCCGGCGCCGACTTCCTCGGCATCAATCCCGTCCACGCCCTCTTCCTGTCCGATCCGCACCGGCGCAGCCCGTTCTTCCCGTCCAACCGGCGGTTCCTGAACCCGCTCTACATCGCCCCCGACCGCGTCGACGGCGTGACCGAGCCGGCGGAGGTCGCGGCGCTGCGGGAGGCCGAGCTCCTCGACTATCCCGCCCTCGCCCGCGTCAAGATCGGCGCCCTGCGCGCCGCCTTCGACGCGGGGGCGGAGCGCGAGGGCCTCGCGGCCTTTGCCGAAGCCGGCGGCGGACCGCTGCGCCTGCACGCCCTGTTCGAGGCGATCTCGGCCCGTATGGTCGCCGAAGGCCATGGTGCCGGCTGGCACGCATGGCCGCAGGCGCTGCAGGACCCGCAAGGCGCCGAGGTTGCCCTGCTGTCCGAAGAGCTCGCGGACGATGCCCTGTTCCACGTCTGGCTGCAGATGATCGCGCGCCGCCAGCTGTCCGAGGCGTCCGCGACGGCGCACGCCGCCGGCATGCGGATCGGCCTCTACCTCGATCTCGCCGTCGGCGAGGCACCGGACGGCTCGTCCACCTGGTCCGGCGCCGCGGCCGCGCTTCCCGGCCTCGGCGTCGGCGCACCGCCCGACATGTTCGCGGCCGAGGGCCAGGACTGGGGCCTCTCCGCCCCCTCGCCCACCGCGCTCCAGGCCGCCGGTTTCGAGCCGTTCCGCGAGATGATCGCCGCGCAGATGCAGGACGCCGGCGCTCTGCGGATCGACCACGCGATGGCGCTGTGGCAGCTGTTCCTGATCCCGTGGGGCGCCGGCCCCGCCGAGGGCACGCACCTGCGCTACCCGTTCGCCGACCTCGTCCGCACGCTCGCCGACCTCAGCCACGAGCATCAGGCCCTGGTGATCGGCGAGGATCTCGGCTTCGTGCCCCCCGGCTTCCGCCGGACGATGTCGGGCGCGAACGTCCTGTCCTACCGCATCCTGGTGTTCGAGCAGGACGAAACCGGGTTCAAGCCGGCCTCCGCCTATCCCCGCACCGCGCTCGCCTGCCTGTCCACCCACGACCTGCCCGTCCTTTCGGCCTGGTGGCGCGGCGAGGACGTGGAGCGGCGGCGCACCTTCGGCCTCGTCGACGCCGCGCAGTCCGCCTCCGACGCCGCCAACCGGCGCGAGGAACGGGCGGCGCTGATCGCATGCCTGCGCAGCGCGGGACTCCTCGACGGCCCCGTCGATCCCGACACCGACGAGCTGCCGCCGGGCATACTCGACGCCGCCCACCGTTTCCTCGCCCGCACGCCCTGCCTGCTGGCGGGAGTGCGCCTCGCCGACCTCGTCGGTCCCGAGGCACCGACGAACGTGCCCGGCACCCTCGACGAGTACCCCAACTGGCAGCCCCGCAGCCCGACGCTGGTGGAGACGATCGCGGACCACCCCGCCTTCGTCGCCACCGCATCCCTCATGCGCGCCGAACGGCCCGGACCGGAGACGGAATGACCCTCCCCACCGCCTGCTACCGCCTGCAGTTCCGCGGCGGGATGGACTTCGACCGCGCCGCCACGCTGGCCCCCTACCTCGCCCGGCTGGGGATCAGCCACCTCTACGCCTCGCCTCTCTTCACAGCGCAGAGCGGCTCCACCCACGGCTACGACGTGACCGACCAGGGCGAAGTGGACCCGGCCCTCGGCGGCCGCGCGGGGCTGGAGCGGCTGTCGGCAGCGCTGAAGGCGGAGGGCCTCGGCCTCGTCCTCGACATCGTGCCGAACCACATGGCCTTCTCGGTCGAGACGCCGTGGCTGCGCGACGTCCTGCGCCGCGGCCCGGACAGCCGCTATGCGCGTCATTTCGACCTCGACCCCGAGGAGGAGCGCATCCGCCTGCCCTGGCTGACCGCGCCGTTCGAGGACGTGCTGGCGGACGGCAAGCTCGCCGTAGAGGACGACGAGGAAGGTCCCGTGCTGGTCATCGACGGCGGCCTGCGCGTGCCCCTCGCCGCCGGCGCCGAGATCGACGGCGCCCGCGGCGGCGACGCCGGAGCGCTCCGCGCCCTCCACGCCGCTCAGCCCTGGCGCCTCGTCCACTGGCGGACGGAAAGCGACGCCCTCAGCCACCGCCGCTTCTTCAACGTCACCGGCCTGATCGGCGTGCGGGTGGAGGACGAGGCTGTGTTCGAGGACGTGCATCGCCTGACCTTCGACCTCGTCGACAGCGGCATCGTCGACGGCATCCGGATCGACCACATCGACGGCCTCGCCGATCCGGCCGGCTACCTCGCGCGGCTGCGCGGACGCCTGCCGGACACCCCGATCTGGGTCGAGAAGATCCTCTCCGGCCCCGAGACGCTGCCCCGCGACTGGCCGATCGAGGGCACGACCGGCTACGTCGCCGCCCGCGCCTTCAGCCGGCTGCTGACCGACGCCGACGGCCTCGATGCCGTCGATGACGCCTACCGGGCCGCCACCGGCCGCACCGACCCGGTCGAGGACGTGCTGCACCGGGCGCGGCGGCAGATCATGACCCACGACCTTGCGGCCGAGCTATGGACGCTGCAGCGCCAGCTCGCCGCCATCGCCGCCGACGACCCCGTCGGCTGCGAGCTGGGGCCCGAGACGCTGCGAGAGGCCCTCCTCGCCTTCATCGCGGCCTTCCCGCGCTACCGCACCTACATGACGGACGGCGAGGTGTCGCAGGCCGACGCCGCCCTCGTCCGCCGCACCGCCGCCGAGGCGGCCGCGCGGCTGACCGACCCGGGCGCCCTGCCCTTCCTCGCCGAGGTCCTGACACGCCCGACAAAGGAGACCGCCGCCTTCCGGCTGCGCCTGCAGCAGGTCACCGGCGCCGCCGTCGCCAAGAGCCAGGAGGACACCGCCTTCTACCGCGAGGTGCGCCTGCTCTCCGCCAACGAGGTCGGCAGCGAGCCCGACGACGATTCGCTCGGCATCGACGGCTTCCACCGGGCGATGTCCCGACGCGCCGAGAGGATGCCCCACGGCCTGACGCTCACCTCCTCGCACGACACCAAGCGGAGCGAGGACGCGCGGATGCGCATCGCCGCGATCACCCGCGCCCCGGAGGCGTTCGGCGCCTGGTTCCGCATCTGTCGTGGCTTCGCGCCAGAGCGGCTGAACCCCAACCTCGTCTGGTACGTGGCCCAGACCTTCCTCGCCCTCGACCAGTCCGACGGGGACATGGGCGACCGCCTCGCCGACCACGTGGTCAAGGCGCTGCGCGAGGCGAAGTCCGAAACGTTCTGGACCGCCCCCGACCTGGAGCTCGAGGAAGCCGCGCAGACCTATGTCCGCCGCCTCGCCCAGCACTTCCCCCGCCACGCGATGGAGGTGACGCCGATCCTGCGGATCGCGGACCGTCTGTCGCTGATCCAGACCGCGCTGAAGCTGACGGTGCCCGGCATCCCCGACATCTACCAGGGCTGCGAATTCGCCGCCTACGCGCTGACCGATCCCGACAACCGGCGCGAGGTGGATTTCGGCGCCCGCGCCCGCGCGCTGGAGGGCGAGGCGCCGGCCCGCCCGCTCGACGCCGCCAAGTTCGAGCTGACGCGGACGCTCCTGCGGCTGCGCCGCGAGCGGCCGGCGCTGTTCCTGTCGGGCGGGTATCACCCGATCGAGGCGCCGGCCGGCGTCTGCGCCTTCGCCCGCCGCGAGGGCGGCGCGTCGCTCAACGTCGCCCTGGCGATCGACGCCGACAGCGGCGCTCTTGCCGGCGCCGTCCCCGGCGGCTCCCCGGTCTGGCCCGAGGCACCCTCCGACGCCCCCGTCCGGATCACGCTGAACGGCGTGTGAGACCCACGGTCGATGGCGGGGACGAACCCCCGCCACCGCAGCAACGGCCTTTCCGAACCGACCCGCCTCCTCCGCCCCGCGAACACCCCCTCCCGCCGCCCTGACGTCCGCGACCGCTGCGCCCCGAGGTCCGGGGCCGGGTCAAGGACGCGCGCACGCGCGCCGGCGAAGCCGGTTCATCCTTGACGCGGACCCGGACCGACCCACCCTGGACGGGGCGCGTTCAGGGCACACCTGCCCCTGAACCGCTTCCCCAGCACGGGCCCTTCCCCCTCCCACCGCACCGCACCCGCGGCCGAAGCGGCCTTCCCGGGGACGGCGGGCGGGGCGATGGCCGCAGGCCGAGCGCCGTACGCCATCCCCGGTTGCCGCCACCGCCGGCCCCGGCCATTGTCCCGATGCGCGCGGAGGAGAGGGACGATGGTGACGGTGGCCTGCGTCGGCGAGGCGATGGTGGAGCTGACGCCCGACAATCCGGGCCGGCAGATCGGTTTCGCGGGGGACGTGCTGAACACCGCGATCTACCTCGCCCGCGGTCTGGGACCCGCTCACGAGGTCGCCTTCGTCTCGGTTGTCGGGCAGGACAGCCTGTCGGACATGCTCGCCGCCTTCGCCGAGGCCGAGGGGGTCTCGACCCGGCTCCTCGCCCGGCATCCGACGCGGCTGCCGGGAATCTACGCGATCGCGACGGACCCCGACGGCGAGCGCAGCTTCAGCTACTGGCGCGACGCCTCGGCGGCGCGGACCTTGTTCGAGAACGGGTTCGGCCTCCTGGACGGCTTCGACGTCGTCTACCTCTCCGGCATCACGCTCGCCATCCTGCCGCCGGCGGTCCGGGCGGGCCTGACCACGGCGCTCGCAGGCCATCCCGGCCAAGTCGTCTTCGATTCGAACTACCGCCCGCGCCTGTGGGAGGATGTCCGGACCGCCCGCGCCGCGATGCGGGCGGTGTGGGAGGTCACGGACATCGGCCTGCCGTCCTGCGACGACGAAATCGCCCTCTGGGGGGACGAGGACGCCAAGGGGGTCGTCGCGCGGCTGCGGGGTTGGGGCGTGACGGACGGCGCGCTAAAGCGCGGCCCGGATGGACCCATCGCGCTGTCGGGCGCCCCCGCCGGACCGTTCCCGCCCGCCCCGAAGGTCGTCGACACCACCGCCGCCGGGGACAGCTTCAACGGCGCCTACCTCGCCGCCCGCCTCACCGGCGGGGACGACGCCGCGGCGCTGGCCGCCGGCCACGCTCTGGCGTCCCGGGTCGTCGGCCTGCCGGGCGCGATCGTCCCGAGGGAGGGGGACTGATCCGTACCGCCCGCCCTCACGCCGGCTCGCGCACGGTCGCGCCCGGCGGGATCGTCGGCGGCGCGGCGTTCAGCGCGTCCTTCGCGAAGCCCGCCGCGCGCTGGTAGCCGGCCATGAAGTCCCGCCGCTCGTCCGGCGGGATCACCGCGTCGATGTCGTCGAACACCCCGCCGCACCGTTCGTCCACGAGGTTGAGCAGGCCGAACGGCCCCGCCCCCCGATTCCGGAGCACCACCTCCGAGATCGGACCGCAGAGGCGCGCGTCGTAGGCGGCAAGCGCCTCCGGCCCCACCCCGTGCGCCACCAGCTCGGCCCCGAGCACCCGTCCGTCCACGATCGCCTGGCTCGCTCCGTTGGAGCCGGTGGGATACATCGCGTGCGCCGCGTCGCCGATCAGCGCCACCCGCCCGTCGACCCAGGTGGGCACCGGGTCGCGGTCGATCATCGGGTTCTCGTAGGCGATGTCCGCCTCCGCCAGCAGCGCCGGCACGTCGAGCCAGTCGTAGCGGAACCCGTCGAAATGGTGCGCGAACTCCGCGACCTCGACCGGCCGGAACCAGCTGTCCCGCTGCGCGCCGTCCATGTCGTCCAGCGTCACCTCGGCGATCCAGTTGATCGTGGCGAGGCCGTCCGCATCGGGGCGCGAGATCGGGTAGATCACCATCCGGTGCCGGTGCGTCCCGAGCCCGACGAAGGACGAGCCGGTGCGGATCGGCCGCGCCCGCGTCGTGCCGCGCCACATCAGCGCGCCGCCCCAGTGGATCGGCGGCTGGTCCGGGTGCATCTGCGCCCGGATCGCCGAATGGATCCCGTCCGCGCCGATCAGCAGCGCCCCCTCGTGCCGCTCCTCCGTCCCGTCGGCGCGCCGCACGATCGCCGTCACGCCGTCCGCCCGCGTCTCGTAGCCCGTGACCTTCCGGCCCAGGCGCAGAGCGCCGTCGCCCAGCCTGTCGCGGACCGCGTCGGCCAGCGCCACGTGCAGAAGGCCCCGGTGCGCGGCGTACTGCGGCCAGTCGTAGCCGGCGTCGCGGCCCCGCGGCTCGGAATAGATGTCGTTGCCGTTCAGGCCGACCAGCGCCCATTCCCTCGCCGGCAGCCCGACGCGGTCGAGAAAGTCCTCGCCGAGGCCCAAGTCCGACAGCTCGCGCACCGCGTTCGGCTGCAGGTTGATCCCGACGCCGAGCGGCTTGAGCGACGTGACGCCCTCGAAGACGACGCATGGCACGCCGATCTGGTGCAGCGTCAGCGCGGCGGAAAGGCCGGCGATGCCGCCGCCGGCGATCAGGACGGGTCTGTCGGTCATGTCTCGTCTCTCCCTCGCCCGCCCTTTTGCCCTCTGCGGCGGGCGATGCCAACACTCGTCGGGGCTGGCGCCCGCGGCGGCGGCAGGGCATGCCGGGGACATGGACGAGAGGTTCCGCCTGCATCCCGAGAGCCGCCTGCTGACGCCCGACGCGCCCGGCGCGGCGGCGCTGGTGCGGGCGCTGCGGGAGGGGCGCGGGATCGTCGCCGGCGAAGGCGGCGTCGAGGCACGGGAGGCGCCGTTCCTCTGGTGCCGGACCTCCGGCTCGGGCGGAGCGCCCAAGGTCGTGCACCGCCGCCCGGCGAGCTGGATCGCCAGCTTCGAGGTGAATGCGCAGCTTTTCGGCCTCGGCCCCGCGGACGTCGTCGCGGCGCTCGGCGCCCTCGGCCATTCCCTGACGCTCTACGCCGCCATCGAGGCCTTGCATCTCGGCTGCGGCCTCGCCCTGCTCGGCGGCCGGCACGGCCGGGCGCAGGCCCGCGCGGCCGCGGAGCTGGGCGTGACCGTGATCTACGCGACCCCCTCGCAGCTGAGCCTTCTGGTCGACGGCGACCCGCTGCCCGGCGTCCGGCTGGTCCTCTGCGGCGGCGGCCGGCTGTCGCCGGAGCTGCGCGCGCGGCTGGTGGAGCGGATGCCGGCGGCCGAATTGCGCGCCTTCTACGGCGCGAGCGAAACGAGCTTCGTGACGCTGACGGACGACGGCACGCCCGAGGGGGCGGTCGGCCGGCCCTATCCGGGGGTGGAGCTGTCGATCGACGGAGGGACCGGCGAGGTCTGGGTGCGCTCGCCCTATCTGTTCGACGGCTACGAGGGCGCCGGCAGCGCGCTGACCCGCAGCCGGGACGGCTGGGTCACCGTGGGCGAGGTCGGACGGCTGGACGCGGACGGGCACCTCTGGCTGTCCGGCCGGCGCGACCGGGTGGTGCGGGTGGCCGAGCGGGACGTCTTCCTGGAGGACGTCGAGGCGGCGCTTGCGGGGCTCACCGGCCGGCCCGCCGCGGCCGTGGCCCTGCCGGACGCGGCGCGGGGCGCGGTGATCGTGGGCGTCGTGACCGGGCCGGCGGAGTCGGACGCGATCCGCGAGGGGTGCCGCGCGGTCCTGCCGCCGCAGGCGGTCCCGCGGCGGGTGCGGGTCGTGGACGCGCTGCCGCTGCTGCCGGCGGGCAAGACGGACCTCGCAGCGATCCAGCGTTTGGTGACGGAGTGACGGGGCGGACGCGGTCCGCCGGAGGCCGGGCATGAATGCCCGCCTCCTCGCCGCACGCCGCACCGCGATCGTCCCCCGCGGCGGCGCCTTCGCGCGCCTCCTGCCGCACGAACTCGCCGCGCCGGTCATCCGGGCGGCGCTGGCCGACGCCGGCCTTGGGCCGCAGGACGTGGGCGAAGTGATCCTCTCCAACGCCCTCGGCGCCGGCGGCAACCTCGCGCGGGTCGCCTCGCTGGCCGCCGGGCTGCCGGAGCGGGTGGCGGGGCTGACCATCGACCGGCAATGCGCGGGCGGTCTCGACGCGCTCCTCCTCGCCGACGCGCTCGTGCGGGCGGGGGTTTATGACGTCGTCGTCGCGGGCGGGGTGGAGAGCTATTCGCGCCGGCCCCAGCGCCTGCGGACCGACCCGGACGGCGGACCGGCGGTCCCTTACGACCAGGCGCCCTTCACGCCATGGCCGGATCGCGACCCGGGCATGGCCGAGGCCGCCGACCGGCTGGGCCGGGAGCTCCGGATCGACCGGGCGGCGCAGGAGGCCTGGGCGGCCGAGAGCCACCGCAAGGCCCTCGCCGCCGGGCCGGCGCCCGGGATGGTGCCCCTGCACGGCGTCGCGGCCGACCCCTTCGCCCGGAGGCTGACGCCCCGCCTCCTCGCCCGCGCCCGCCCGGTGCGCGGCGCCGTCACGGTCGCGACGATGGCGGTCGCGGCGGACGCGGCCGCCGTCTGCGTCGTCGCCTCGCCCCGGGCCGCCGCCGCGCTCGGCCGCACCGGGCCGGCCATCCTCTCCGGCGCCACGCTCGGCGGCGCGCCCGACCTGCCCGGCCTCGCCCCGGTGGCCGCCGGCCGCGCGGCGCTGGCGGCGGCGGGGCTGAATGCGGACGACCTTGCGAGGGCCGAAATCATGGAGGCGTTCGCGGTACAGGCCATCGCCTGCGTGCACGGGCTGGGGCTGCGGCCGCACATCGTGAACCCGGACGGCGGCGCGTTGGCGCGGGGCCACCCCGTCGGCGCGTCGGGCGCGGTGCTGGCGGTGGACCTGTTCCACGGCCTCGCGCCCGGCGAGGCCGGTCTCGCCGCCATCGCCGCGGCGGGCGGGATCGGGACGGCGCTGGTCCTGCGGGCCTAGTCGAACCCCGAGAAGGTCGCGAAGTCGGAGACCGGCGCCCGCTCGGTCCGCACGGCGTTCACCGGCGCACCTTCGTCCGGCGCGCCCACCGCGAGGCCGCAGACGACCATCTCCTCCTCCGGCAGCCCGAGGCGGGCGTGGACGACGGACGCGTAGGTCGCGAGCGCGCCGATGCCCGTCGCCGCCAGTCCCCGCTCCGTCGCCGCAAGCATCAGCGCCATCAGCGCCATGCCGAGATCCATGAACCCGCCCGCGCCCATGTCGCGGCGGATCGTCACCACGATCCCGACCGGCGCACCGAAGAAGTCGTAGTTCCGCGCCCACTGGCGGCGGCGGCCGTCGAGATCCCGTCGCCCGATCCCCAGCGCCTCGTACAGGGCATAGCCGGCGGCGCGCTGGCGGGCCTTGAGCTCGGCCGGCATCTCGGCGGGAAACCAGGAATATTCGCGGCTGGTCGGCGCGTCCGTCTTGAGCGCGTCCTGCAGGGCCGCGCTCAGGTCCGCGAGCGGCGCGCCGGTCAGGACGTGGAAGGCACCGGGCTGCAGGTTCGCGCCCGAGGGCGCGCGGCGGGCGGCCGCCAGCAGCGCCTCGATTTCGACCCGTGAGACCGTCCGGCCCGTGAAGGCGCGGATCGACCGGCGCCGCGCCAGCAGCTCCTCAAGCCGCGTGGACATCGGGCCGGCTGAGCAGGCTGCCGGGCCGCGCCCGGGCGAGGCCGGCGGTCAGCGCGCCGGCGAGGCCCGCCTTGGCCAGGTCCCCCGGCAGGAAGGCGAGCGCCAGCAGCGCCGCCTCGGGCAGCGAACGGCCGAGCGCCAGCATCAGCCCGGCAATTCCGAAGGCGTAGAGCGCCGCGATCCCGCCCACGACCGAGGCGATTCCGGCGACGAGTCCGAGCGGCGCAGCGCGCCAGCGCTCCACGATCCAGCCGGTGACGAAGGCGGCGACGGGGAAGCCGATCAGGAACCCCGCCGACGGCGCGACGAAGACGCCGAGACCGCCGCGCCCGCCGCTGAGGAGCGGCAGGCCGAGCGCGACCAGCAGCAGGAACAGCAGCATCGCCAGCGCCCCGCGCCGGGCGCCGAGAACGGTGCCGCACAGCATGACGCCAAGGCTCTGCGCCGTGACCGGCACGCCGAAGCCGAGGGTGACCGGCGGGATCAGCCCCAGCACGGCGGTGAGGGCGGCGAAGACCGCGACCAGGGTGACGGACCGTTCCATCTCAGACCTCTCGTTCGGGGGCCGGGGTCAGGCCGCCCCGCGCCCGCAACGCCTCGGCCACGCGGTCGGCATCGTCAAGGGCGGTCAGCGCGAACGGCAGGACGATGCGCCACGTCACCCGCCGGGGCGACCGCGCCCGCCAGGCCTCGCCCAGCTGCCGGCCGCGGGCGAACATCGCGGGCACCATGCGGATGACGAGGCCGATCGCGATCTCCAGCGGCCTGGTGCTCACGCCGAGGCGGCGCAGCGGCGCGGTCAGGCGGCGGACGACATCGATCATGTCGCCGAGGCGCGTGGTCATCGTCACGAGGTTGGCGAGGCCGACCGCGGTGACGAGGCGCAGCACGATGACGGCCCCCTCCTCTGTCCGCCCCGACCAGAGGTGGAAGGCGCCGACGATCAGCAGGAACGGCCAGAGCGGACGCAGCCGCCGCAGCCCCTCGCGCAGGAAGACCCCACCGCACGCGGCATAGAGGCCCAGCGTCGCCGCCAGCGCCGCCGCCTGCACGGGCAGGGAGTCCGCGAGGAACAGCAGCAGCGTCGCGAGGCACAGGCCCGCCAGCTTCGGCCCCGCCGGCCAGCCGTGGGCGCGGGTCCTAACCGGCGAGGTCAGCGAGATCATCGCGCTCTCCCGCCCGGGTCATCTCGGCCACGTACGCCTCCAGCACCGCGCCCGCCGGCCCCTCGGCCCGCACCCCTCCGCCATCGAGCCAGAGGACCCTGTCGCAGTCCGCAAGATCGTCCGGATCATGGCTGACATGGACCAGCGCACCCTCGTGCCGGCCCAGGGCCCGGCGCAGCTGGGCGCGGGTGGGGATGTCGAGGCCCGCGAAGGGCTCGTCGAGGATCATCAGGCGCGGGCGCATCGCCGCGACGGCCATCAGGCAGAGGAGGTGCCGCTGCCCCTGCGACAGCGTCTCGACATAGGCGCCGTCCCAGTGAGCCACGCCGAACGCCGCCAGCGTCCGCCTCGCCACCTCCTCGGCCTCGGCGCGGGGGCGGCCCTGCTGCGTCAGGCCAAAGGCGATCTCCTCGATCACGGTGGGGAAGATGACCTGATGGTCCGGGTTCTGGAACAGGATTCCCACCTCGGCCAGGGCCGCCCGCCGGTCCGCGAAGAGGTCGCGACCGTTCACCCGCACCGTGCCCCCGTCCGGCCGGATCAGCCCGGCGAGCAGGCGCGACAGCGTCGACTTGCCCGAGCCGTTGCGCCCCACGACGCCCAGCCGGGCCGACGCCAACGACAGGTCCAGCCCGCTCAGCACCGGCCGCCCGCCGAGGCGGACCGAGACGCCGGAGAGGTCGAGCTGCACCGGCGCCGCGGAGAGTCCGCTCGCGGGGGCGGCGAGCGTGTCCTTCACCGGTTCTCCGTCCCTGCGCCGCTCACATTACCGCGCCGATCTGCCACGGCACGAACTCCACCGCGCCGAACCCCTGCGCCTCGCTCTTGGTGCGCTCGCCCGACGCGACGCGCAGCATGAGGTCGAAGATCTCGCGGCCCTTCTCCTCGATGCCGACCCCTTCGAGGATCGCCCCGCAGTCGACGTCCATGTCCGGCTCCATCCGGCGCCAGAGGTCGGGGTTGGTGGCGAGCTTGATGCACGGCGTCGGCTGGTAGCCCGAGACGCTGCCGCGGCCGGTGGTGAAGGCGACGAGGTTGGCGCCGGAGGCGATCTGGCCGGTGACGGAACACGGGTCGTAACCGGGGCTGTCCATGAAGACGAAGCCGGGCCGGTCGATCGGCTCGGCGTACCTGTAGACGCCCGACAGCGGCGCGGCGCCGCCCTTGGCGACCGCGCCGAGGCTCTTCTCCAGGATCGTGGTCAGGCCGCCGCGCTTGTTGCCGGGGCTGGGGTTGTTGTCCATCTCGCCGAAGTTGCGGGCGGTGTAATCCTCCCACCACTCGATGAGGTCGACGATCTTCCGCCCGGTCGGCTCGTCCACCGCACGGCGGGTCAGGAGGTGCTCGGCGCCGTAGATCTCGGACGTCTCGGACAGGATCGAGATGCCGCCGTGCCGCACGAGCAGGTCCGAGGCGGCGCCGAGGGCGGGGTTCGCGGTGATGCCGGAATAGCCGTCCGAGCCGCCGCATTGCAGGCCGAGGACGAGGCCGGCGGCCGGCGCCTCCTCGCGCACCGCCTTGTCCGCCTCGGCGGCGAGCTCGCGGATGATGGACAGGCCCTTGTCGATGGTCGCGCGGGTGCCGCCCGTCTGCTGAATCGTCATGTAGCGAAAGCGGGTGCTGTCCTTCAGCGCCTTGCGGTCGATCAGGTCGCCGATCTGCATCACCTCGCACCCGAGCCCGACCATCAGGATCGCACCGAAGTTGGGGTTGTGGCCGTAGCCGGAGAGCGTGCGGAAGAGCGTCTCGTAGCCCTCGCCCTTGCCGGCCATGCCGCAGCCGGTGCCGTGGACGATCGGCACGATGCCGTCGACGTTCGGGAAGGCGTCCAGAAGGCCGCGCTTCACCGCCTCGTCGGCGATGAACCGGGCGACGGAGCCCGAGCAGTTCACCGAGGTGAGGATGCCGATGTAGTTGCGGGTGCCCACGCGGCCGGAGGGGCGGCGGAAGCCCATGAAGGTGGCCGGCGCCTCGGGCGGCGGCAGCGGGACCATGTCCGCGCCGTAGCCGTAATCCTGCTTGTGCGCGCCCATGCCGAGATTGTGGACATGGACGTGCGCGCCGGCCGCGATGTCGGCGGTCGCGGCGCCGATGATCTGCCCGTACTTGCGCACCGGCCGGCCCGCGGCGACGGCGCGGGTGGCGACCTTGTGGCCCGACGGGATGCGCTCGGCCGCCGTCACGCCGTCGCCGAGGTCGGCGCCCTCCGGCAGGTCGTGCAGTGCCACGAGAACGTCGTCCGACGGGTGCAGGCGGATCGTCGGCCTCCGCTGGTCCAGGATCGCGCTCATCTCTCGTCCCTCCCCCTTGGGCGTCCGCCCCTGCCCCCGGTCTAGCGCGACGCGGGCGGCGGCGAAAGCGCGGAGCGGTGCGCCGCGCGGCGGCCGGGCAAGGGGGCGCTGCCCCCTCTGCGCCTGGCGGCGCATTCACCCCCGGGATATTTCCGGCTCGGTGAGAGGGCGGTGGGCCGCCGCTCTGCCGCCCGGCCGGCGGCGGAGATTGCGCCCGGGCCGGCCGGGGCGCATCCTGCGGGGCATCGTTCCCGATGGACGGAGCCTGCGCCCATGTGCCGCAACATCAAGCCGCTCTTCAACTTCGAGCCGCCCGCAACCGACGACGAGGTCCGCGATGCGGCGCTGCAGTTCGTCCGCAAGCTGAGCGGCTACACCCAGCCGTCCGCCGCCAACCGGGCCGCCTTCGACCGGGCGGTGGACGAGGTGGCCGCGGCGGCTCGGACCCTGATCGACGGGCTGGTGACGACCGCCCGGCCGAAGGACCGCGAGCTCGAGGCCGAAAAGGCGAAGGCGCGTTCGCTGGCGCGGTTCGGCGACCCGGCGCAGGCGTGAGCTGCGTCACGCTCCTCGGCACCAAGGGCGGCCCGGCGATCCGCCCCGGCACGCGGATGCCGACGTCGAGCCTGGTGCGGATGGCCGGCCTCACGGTGCTGGTCGACGCCGGCCTCGGGGCGACGCGGGGCGTCTGCGACGCGGGCGTGCCGCTGACCGGCCTCGACGCGATCGTCGTGACGCACCTGCATTCGGACCATTGCCTGGAGCTCGGCCCGCTCCTGCACACCGCGTGGACGGCCGGACTGACGCGTCCGGTGCCGATCTGGGGGCCGGCGGGGCTGGCGGACTACTGGCAGGGCTTTCTCGCCTCGATGGCGTACGACATCCCGCTGCGCGAGCGGGACGAGGGCCGCCCGCCCTTCGCGCCGATGGCCGACCTGCGGGTGCTGGGAGAGGACGGCTTCACCCTCGGCCCGCTGACGCTCCGCGCGATGCGCAATGTCCATCCGCCGGTGGAGGACAGCTTGGCGCTGCGGTTCGACGGGCCGGACGGGTCCGTCGTCTTCTCGGGCGATACCGCACCGATGGCGGGGATGGAGGACTTCGCCCGGGGCGCCGACCTGCTGGTGCACGAGGCGATGCTGACGGCCGGGATCGACGCCCTGTGCGCCCGCGTCGGCAACGGCGACGACCGGCTGAAGCGGCACCTGCTGCGCTCTCACACCCCCGCCGAGGAGGCGGGGCGCATCGCCGCGGCGGCCGGTGTGCAGGCGCTGGCGCTGCATCACCTGGTGCCGTGCGACGATCCCGATTTCACCGAGGCCGACTGGCGGCGCGAGGCGACGCGGCACTTCGCCGGGCCGGTGCATGTGGGGACGGACGGGATGACGCTGGATCTGGCCGAGGGCGGGTCGTGACGTTCGGCGTCGTCCTCTGGATCGGGGTGGTGGTCGCCGTCGCCCTCCTCGTCCGCGCATCGGTCTGGATGGCGAAAGCGCCGTGGGACGAGTGGGACGAGGACGACCGGAACTAGCGTGCCGGCGCGGGAAAGACGCGGCCGTCGAACAGCTTTCGGGCTGTTCTCAATGTTCCGGCGCGGACGACGGCGCCGTTCGGGTCCCGCTCCAGCACCACCTCCGCCGCGCCGGTCGGGTGCTCCACGACGAAGGCGTCGCCGTCGGGCAGGTGCGCCACCTCGCTTGCGGGCGATCCCGGCAGGGTGCAGGCGGTCGCGACGCTGACGGCGGCGAAGACGCCGACGGTGGCGTGGACGCGGTGCGGGATCCACGAGCGGGTCGCCACGACGCCGCCCGCCAGCGGCGGCGAGACGAGGAACATCTTCGGCACCGATGCCTCCGCCACGTCGCCGAGTCCCATCAGCGGGCCGGCCTCCAGCCGGATCGCCTCCAGCCGGGCACGCAGATCGTCCCTCGCCTCCAGCGTCTCGCGGCTCTCGGTCCCCTCGATGCCGAAGTCGGACGCGCGCATCACGACGCAGGGCATGCCGTTGTCGATGAGCGTGGCGCGGACGCCGCCGACGGTGTCGACCGCGTTGCCGGTGGGCAGCAGCGCGCCGCACATCGATCCGGCGAGGCCGGTGAACATCAGCGGCACCGGGGCGTGGGTGCCGGGTACGCCGTCGATGGCGGCGGCGCCGGCATAGCTCACCCGCCCACCCGGCGTCGCGATCCGCGCCTCCGCCACCTCGCCCGTATTCACCATGTGGATCCGCACCGGCGTCTCGTCGCCCGCCACCGCCACCAGCCCCCGCTCGATCGCCGCCGGTCCGACCCCGGCAAGGATGTTGCCGCAGCCCTGCCGGTCCGAGACCCGCGCCTCGTCCACGAACACCTGCAGGAACAGGTAATCGACGTCCGCATCCTCCCGTTTGGACGGCGACAGTACCGCCACCTTTGAGGTCAGCGGATCCGCCCCGCCGATCCCGTCGATCTGCCGTGCATCCGGGGAGCCCATGATGCGCAGCAGCAGCGCGTCCCGGGCCGCCGGTTCGGACGGCAGGTCGCCTGCGAGGAAGTATGCGCCCTTCGAGGTGCCGCCCCGCATCCAGAGGCACGGAATTCCGTCCCTCTCGGGGTCACTCATATTTCAGCCCCTTCTCGGCGAGCCGCGGGCGCATGTCGTAGATGTCGAGGCCCAGCTCCCCCGCCGCGAGGCGCTTGCGCTTCGCCTCTTCCGCAGCCACCCGCGCCTCGGCCTTCTCCGCGACGTCTGCCGCCCGCGCCCGCGGCACCACGCAGACGCCGTCGTCGTCGGCGACGATCACGTCGCCCGGGTTCACCTGCGCCCCGGCGCAGACGACGGGCACGTTCACCGAGCCGACGGTCTCCTTCACCGTCCCCTGTGCCGAGACGGCGGTCGACCAGACGAGGAAGCCCACTGCCCGCAGGTCCCGCGTGTCGCGCACCCCCGCGTCGATCACCAGCGCGCGGCAGCCCCGTGCCATCGCGGACGTGGCGAGGAGGTCGCCGAAATAGCCCATGTCGCAGGGGGCGGTCGTCGCGAGGACGAGGATGTCGCCCTCGCGCAGCTGCTCGATCGCGACGTGGATCATCCAGTTGTCGCCGGGCGGCGCGAGGATCGTCACCGCGCTGCCGGCGATGGCGGCGTCCGCTTGGATCGGCCGCATCCGCGAGGACATGAGGCCGGTCCGCCCTTGGGCCTCGTGCACCGTCGCGACGCCCGCGGCGGCGAGGCGGCGGATCACCTCCGCCTCTGCCCTCTCGACCTCCTGCACCACGACCGCCATGCGCGCCTCCCGCTTCGTCCCGAGGCGAGACTAGCGCGCCGGGCCGGGCACGGCACAAGTTCGAAAGCCGGTCCGCGCCATTAGCTGCGGCTAGGGCCGGATCGCCGGCGCCTCGATGGCGAGTCCGGCGGCGCGGGCCTTGAGATAGAGTTCCAGCGCCACGTACTCCGCCGACCCGGCCCCGAACGGCTCGGCCCGGACGCCGAACATGCAGTTGCCGAAGCGCCGGTCGAGCGAGCCCATCGTCTCCCATTCCAGCCGGTAGAGCGGGTAGCCCGTCGGATGCCCCTGCGGGATCAGCGCGGCGGCGAGGTGACCGCCGGCAAGATCGTCGTGGCACTGGGCGCAGGAGAGGTTCAGCTGCCCCATGCGGGTGGTGAAGAGGTCCTCGCCCTGCTCGCGCCACCCATCGAGGCGCGGGTCCGGGTCGGGCGCGATCGGCAGGCCGCGGGACTGGTTGGTGACGTAGGCGGTGAGCGACAGGAGCGCGTCGCTCTCCCGCTCCAGCGGCGGCAGCCCCTGATGGCGGACGCGGCACAGATCGATCCGCCCGGCGAGGTCGACGGGCCGGTCCAGCGCCTCGTCCCAGGCCGGGTAGCGGGCGGCGACACCGGACATCGCGGTCTCTCCGTCGCCGTGGCAGCCGGCGCAGCTCTCCGCCCCCGTGTCCGGGGCGGCGGAGTACATCGCCTCGCCATCGAGCACCCAGAACAGGCCGGGATTGCCGACGGGATCGTCCTGCATCGCCTGCAACTCGGGCGTCATGTCGTCGTAGCCGGTGCGGCGGTCGTCCTGCGCGGCCGCCGGCGGCGCCAGCAGCAACAGGGCCAGCGCCGCCCTCATCCGACGGTGATCGGCGCGCTCTGCGAGAATTCCTCGCCCGCCTCGTCGGTCCAGCGCACCTCGACCTCCCCGCTTTCCTCGGCGACCAGCGTGAAGGCGAGGTAGGGGTTGGCGGCGACGGCGGGGAACAGCTCGGCCGAGAAGACCTCCTCGCCCATGTAGTGGCAGCTCACCGTGTGGATGATGTTGCGGGGCACCAGGCCGCCGCCCTGGGCGGTGCGGAAGCCCGTCTCCATCGGATGCTGGATCAGCACCTTGATCTCGACGATTTCGCCGGGGGCGGCGGTCTCGGGCACGTTGAGGAGCGCGGCCATCTGTTCAGACCTCCCGGCAGGCTGGGGCGGTGACGGTGACGTGGACGTAGGTCTCGATATGCCGGCCGTCCGACAGGCGGGCGACGGCATGGACGCGCTGCGTGCCGTTGAGGCGGATGCGCGTGTCGGCGCGGGCGGTGCCGGATCGGGGGGTGAAGCGGAAGCGCACCGTGTCGGGCAGCGGGTTCACCTCGTTGAAGATCGCGACCTCCTCGACGTGGTCCTCCGGGGTCATCGGGCTGGTGACGCGGACCGAGAGGGGCACCGAATTGCCGTTCTCGACCAGGAGCGGGATCTTCAGCTCGATCGCGCCCTCGGCCGCCTGCTCGACCGGGGCGCCGCGGGTGAACTCCTCGATTGCCAGGCGCATCGTCTCGGGCGTGGCGCCGGCGGGCGACAGGCGCAGAACCAGCGGCGCGGCGAGCGTCAGCGCCAGGGCGTGGCGCCGTGTCAGGTTATCGCTCATGTCCCGTCCTCCGTCAGCGTCGCGAGGTAGGCGACGACGTCCTCGACCTCCTGCGCGGTCAGAATGGTAGTCCCCTGCCACCGCTCGCCCACCCGGGCGAGGCCGTCGGTCGCATGGTAGGGCGGCATGATCGTGGCGGGGTTCACGACGCGGCTGTCCACCATGCGCTGCCGCAGCTCGGGCACCGTCAGTCGGGCGCCGACGCCGGTCAGGTCGGGCGCGAGGTCGCCGGTGAAGGGCACCTCGGGGAACGGACCGGCGTGGCAGAGGATGCAGAGGCCCCGCTCGCGCGTCACCACGACCTCGCGCCCGGCGGCGGGGTCTCCGGGCACGTCGGTCAGCGGCTCGGGCAGGCCCTGCCCCGACGCTGCGCCCGCCCAGAGCGCGAGCGCGAGGCTAGCCGACCGACTCATGCGTGATCGTGGCATACCAGGACCTTGCATAGTCCGCCTCGGCCGAGCGGACCTCCGGGGGCGCGCCGACCGGACTGATCCCGCCGGCCTCCTCCAGCTCGAACAGCTTGCCGTCCGCCTCGCCGTAGACGCCCGCGACGGTGAAGCCGTAGTCGGGCCCGGCGAGGCTGTAGCAGGTGTTCATCAGCTTGGGCGAGACAGGGTCCGCGCCGCGGAAGATGGCGTCGATCGCCTGCGCCGTCACCTTGGCCTGCGCGTTCGCGGAGAAGGCGGATTTCGGCATGGCGCCCGGGAAGCAGGCGTCGCCGATGACGTGGATGTTCGGGCGCAGGTCGCTCTCGAAGGTCAGGCCCGAGACCGGGCACCAGCCGGTCTCGTCCGCGACGCCGGCGTCCTGCGCGATGGCGGCGGCGCGCTGCGGCGGGATGACGTTTGCGACGGCGGGGGTGTAGGACATGAAGTCGGTGGCGACGGTCATCGTGCCGGGATCGACCTCCGCCACGTTGCCGCCCATCGACGGCGGCACCCACTCGATCATGCCGGGATAAAGCGTCGCCCACGCCTCCTCGAACAGCGGCTGCTTGGAGAAGGCCTCCTTGGCGTCGAGGATCAGGATCTTCGAGGCCGGCTTCTCGCGCGTCAGGTAGTCGGCGATCAGCGAGGCGCGCTCGTAGGGGCCGGGCGGGCAGCGGTAGGGGTTGGCGGGCGCGGTGATGACCACGGTGCCGCCGTCCTCCATCGCCTCGAGCTGCGCGCGCAGCAGCGCGGTCTGCGCCCCCGCCTTCCAGGCATGGGGCATGATCTGCGCCGCCGCCTCGTCGTAGCCGGGCAGCGCGCCGTAGCGCAGGTCGATGCCGGGCGAGAGGATGAGGCGGTCGAACGGGAGCGGGTCGCCCGAGGCGAGCGCCAGCGAGCCGTCGTCGACGCCCGTCGCCTCGTCCTGCACCAGCGTCACCCCATCGGCGCGCAGGCCCGACCAGTCGAAGGTGATCGCCTCCAGCGGGTTCAGGCCGGCGAGGACGGTGTTGGAGAAGGGACAGGTGACGAAGGCGGGATCGCGCTCCACCAGGGTCACGTTGTGCCCGGCGCGGGCGAGGAAGCGGGCGGCGGTGGCGCCGCCGAAGCCGCCGCCGACGACCACGACGCGGCCCCGGTCCTGGGCGCGGACGCGAGTGGCCAGCGGCAGCGCGGCGAGGCCGGCGAGAACGGTGCGGCGGGTGGTCATTGCGGGACCTCCTGCGCAGCGAACCAGGCGGCGATGGCTGCGATCTCGGCGTCCGTCAGGCCGGCGGCGAGGCGGTTCATCACCGTCCCCTCGCGGGTGCCCGCGCGATAGTCGGTCAGGGCGGCCGCGAGGGCGCTCTCGTCCATGCCGGCGATCTGCACGTCCGAGATGGGGCCGTGGCAGCCGGTGCAGGACAGCGCACCGGGGGGCGCCTCCAGCTCCTGCGCGGCGGCGGCGCCGGCGGACAAGAGGATCAGCGATGTCAGGATAGGGCGCATGGGACCTCCTGTCCCGTCGCGAGGGGGGCGAGCGGGCGGCCGGGGGACCGCCCGCTGCGAGGATCGTCAGCCGAGCGAGAGGCCCGACTTGTAGATCGGCAGCTCGCGCACGCGGGTGCCGGTCAGGGCGAAGACGGCGTTCAGCACCGCAGGCGTCGCGACGAAGATCGTCGGCTCGCCGACGCCGCCCCAGAACCCGCCCGATGGGACGAGGATCTTCTCCACCTCCGGCATCTCCCACATCGAGATGATCGGGTAGGTGTCGAAGTTCTCTTCCTGGACGCGGCCGTTCTCCATCGTGATCTGCGACATCATCGACGCCGACAGGCCCATCGCGAACGAGCCCTCGATCTGCGCCTCGACCTGCTGGGGGTTCACCACGTGGCCCGGGTCGGTCGCCGCGACGATGCGGTGGATCGTGACGCGGTCGCCGTCGACCGACACCTCGGCCGCCGCCGCCACGTAACTGCCGTAGCCCATGTGCTGGCAGATGCCGTAGGCCCGGCCCTCGGGCGCGCCGGCCTCCCAGCCGATGCCCTCGGCCACCGCGTTCAGCACCGCGAGGTGCTTGGGGTGGTTCGCCATCATGCCGCGCCGGAACTCCAGCGGATCGCGACCGGCGGCGTGCGCCAGCTCGTCCACGAAGCTCTCGAGGTAGAACGAGTTCTGGTTGTTGTTCACCCCGCGCCAGAAGCCCGGCCGCAGCGGCGGGTTGCGCATCGCGTGGTCGATCAGCAGGTTCGGCACGTCGTAACCGAACGCGCCCTCGGTGCTCTCGGCCTGCAGCCCCTGGAACTGCAGCGGGTCCATTCCGTCCTCGAGCGCGAAGGGCATCAGGCCGGCGAAGATCGACTGGCCCGAGATGCGCATGTGCATGCCGGTCAGGTTGCCGTCCTCATCGAGCGCGCCCCGGAACCGCGCCTTGGTGGCGGGGTGGTAGGTGCCGTGGAGCATGTCCTCCTCGCGCGACCAGATCACCTTGACCGGCGTGCCCTTCATCTCCATCGCGATCTTCACCGCGATGGTGGTGTAGTCGGTCGAGGACGCGCCGCGCCGGCCGAAGCCGCCGCCGAGGTTCATGCGGTGGATTTCGCATTGCGGGATCTCGAGGCCCGAGGTCTCGGACGCTGCCGCCAGATCGCTCTCGGCGTTCTGGGTGGAGGTCCAGACGGTGCAGCTGTCGTCGGTGACGAGGGCCGTGGCGTTCATCGGCTCCATCGTGACGTGGTGCTGCCACGGGTAGGAGTAATCCGCCTCGACCACCTGCGCGGCGTCCGCGAAGGCCGCCTCGACGTCGCCCGCCTCGTTGCCGACGAAGGCGTCGTCCGCGGTGAGGCCCTCGGTCAGCATCGCTTCGAGGTCCTCCATGCCGAAGGAGCCGACATCCTCGGGGATGTTCCACTCGATCGGCAGGGCCTCGATGGCGGTGCGGGCGCGCCACCAGGTGTCGGCGACGACCGCGACAGTCGTCTCGTCCACCTGCAGCACGCGCTGGACGCCGGGCATGCCCTCGACCGCGGCGGCGTCGATGCCGGCGACCGTGGCGCCCTGCACCGGGGCGATCTTGATCGCCGCGTTCAGCATCCCGTCCATCGTGTAGTCGATGGAGAAGATGCGGCTGCCGTCGGTCTTGTCCGCGGTGTCGAGGCGCAGCAGCGACTGGCCCGCGATCGTCCACTCGGACGGGTCCTTGAGCGTCACCTCCGCCGGCACCTCGAGGCCGGCGGCCTCCTCGGCGACGGCGCCGTAGGTCAGCGTGTCGCCGCCGGGGCCGGTGAGGACGCCCTTGGACGCCGTCACCTCGGACGCGTCCACGCCCCAGCGGTTGGCGGCGGCCTGGATCAGCATCGCCTTGGCGGCGGCGCCGCCGGTGCGGACCATCTCCTGGCTGGTGCGGATGCCCTGGCTGCCGAAGGTGCCGAAGCTGCCCCAGACCCGCTCGCGCGCGACGTTCTCGCCGGGCGTCGGGTAGGACCAGGTGACCTTGTCCCAGTCGGCGTCGAGCTCCTCGGCCACCAGCTGGACGAGGCCGGTCAGCGTGCCCTGCCCCATCTCGATCTTGGCGACGCGCACGATCACCGTGTCGTCGGGCTGCACCACGACCCAGGCGTTCAGCTCGGGCGAGGCCAGCTCGTTCAGCTGCTGCGCCGAGGCGCCCAGCGGAAAGCCGATGGCAAGGCCGCCGGTGGAGGCCGCGGCCGAGATCAGGAAGCCGCGGCGGGAGAGATTGAAACGTTCGGTCATGTCCGTCCCCTCACGACAGCTCGGCGGCGCGCTTGATGCCGGCCTTGATGCGATTGTACGTGCCGCAGCGGCACAGGTTCGTCATCGAGGCCTTGATGTCCTCGTCCGTCGGCTCGGGGAAGTCGCGCAGGAAGGCGGCCGCGGCCATGATCTGGCCCGACTGGCAGTAGCCGCATTGCGGCACGTCCAGCTCGATCCAGGCCTGCTGGATCGGATGCGAGCGATCCTCGGACAGGCCCTCGATCGTGGTGATCTCGTCGCCCTCGATCAGGTCGCGCAGCTGCATCTGGCAGGAGCGGACCGGCTGGCCGGCGACGTGGATGGTGCAGGCGCCGCAGGCGGCGATGCCGCAGCCGTACTTGGTGCCGGTCAGGCCCAGCTGCTCGCGCAGGACCCACAGCAGCGGCGTGTCCTCCTCGGCGTCGACCTCGTGGGCCGTTCCGTTGACGATGATCGTGGCCATGTGCGGTGATCCTCCCTGTTGGGTGCGGGGCGGTCCGGTCCGCCCGCTGTTGATGTCAGCTTATGTCGGCCGCGCCTCCGGGCACAAGCAATCGCTCGCATCGAATCCGGTATTGTCAAATCGCAACCTGCTCCGCGGAGTGACAGGATCCCCCCTTCGCCTTAAGGTCCGCGACATAAGAGGGGATCGCGCCAAGGGATCGCGGCCCGACATTGCGCGGCATCACGCTCAGGTCATCCGGCCCCGGGGCCGGCCCGAGGGAGGCTCCCCGCCTAGCTTTCGTCCGGGTTCCACGGCAGGTACAGGTAGCCGGCGTCGAACAGGCCGATCCGTTCCGCCCGCGCGCGGTCGTGCATCGTCGCCTCCCCGTTCCGGACGGTCGCGATCCCGGCCTCGCGCAGGTCGCGCAGGACGCGGTTCACGTGCACCACCGACATGCCGCAGATCTGCCCCAGCTCGCCCTGCGTCCACGGCAGCGCGAAGGGTGTGCTCCCGTCGGCGCGGCCGCACAGCTGCAGCCGGATCTGCATCTCGCACAGGAAGTTCGCCATGCCCGCCAGCGCCCGGAGCTGGCCCATGCGGAAGGTCCAGTGTCGGCTTATCGAGGCGTCGATCATCGTCAGCGACCACAGGGCGCGGGCGTATTCGGCGTCGTCTCCCATCAGCCGCTCGAGGTCGTCATGCTCGAACAGCGCGACCCTGGCCGGGCCCATCGCGACGACGTCGTGGTCGAGCTGCTTCAGCGGCAGTCCGTGCAGGTCGACGAAGTCGCCGGGCACCTGGATCGACACGATCTGCCGGTTGCCCCCCCTGTCGGTCACTTCGCGGGCGATGATGCCGTCCAGAAGCAGCGCCGAGCGGTGAAGCCGTTGACCGGCGCGCGTCATGACTTCTCGTGGGGAAAGGTCGATCGAGCCGGAATGCGCCTCGGACAGGCGGCGCCACAGGTCCGGCGAGAGTCGCCGGACCATGCCTGTGTAATTGGTGTCGTCCATCTGCCTTCCCGTCCCCCGCGTCCGCCCGTCGTTCTAGGAGCGGTGTGCCGATCGTCCACCCATACGCCGCCGCGAGGGCGGTGTGCAGCGGCATCCGCGGCGGCAGCTCCATCGGCGGGAAGTCCTTCGGACGGCCGTGCCGGGACCGGCCGTCGCGAGCGGCGGCGTGGAGGCATTCGCAGCCGCCGAGCATCCGGTCCGGCGAGAGCGAGCGGCTCGCTGAACGCGGCGGCCAGCGCGCCTGACTCTTTGGCGGCATGAAGGTCCCGCCACCGCTCACGACCTCGCGGAGCGCGCCGCTGCCGTGGCGGCGCTGACGGACGATACGGCGACCTAGCTTGAGGCGACGAGGTCGGAAAGCCGTCTGCCCAGGGACGCCTCCGGGTCCGCGAGATCGAAGACGATCGTCAGGTGGTTGGCACCCGGCTCGGTCCGCAGCTCCGCGTGCTGCCCGTCCCGTGTCAGCAGGCCGCTCAAAGCCACGGCCTGATCCTGGAACGGCGCCGTCTCGCCCTCGCCGCGCGTGATGATCCGGCGCGGGCCGAAGACGTGCCGGGCCTCGAGGGGGGACCAGTCCGCCGCTTCGTCGGGGCGCATCTTCGCCTCGTCCTTCAGGAACGAGCCGGGGATGCCGGACAGGTCGTAGATCCCGCTGACGAGGAGCAGCCCCCGCAGGGCCGGCAGGTCCGGCGGCCCGGCATCGCCCGGCGCCTCCGCCGCGAGGAGAGAGGCGAGGTGCGCGCCCGCCGAATGGCCGCTGACGGTGACGCGCGTCGGATCGGCCCCGATCTCCGGCGCGAGCCGGACGAGGTGCCGGACCGCGGCGCGCACCTGCCCCACGATATCGGCCAGCCGCGTCCCCGGCATCAGATCGTAGCCGACCAGCGCCGCGACGCCCCCCGCGGCGAGCACCGGCGCGGCGACGAGGGTATGGGCTTCCTTGGTTCCCGCACGCCAGTATCCGCCGTGGAGAAAGATGTGCAGCGGCGCGCCGGGCGCGGGATCGTCCGGAAAGACGAGGTCGAAGGCCTGCCGCGGCGTCGGCCCGTAGCTGACGTCCCGCTCCATCCGCGCCTTGGCGGCGAGGGCGCGGCTGCGCGCCTCGGTCTCCGCCATGATCGCGTCGAAGTCCGGGATGAAGTCCCGGTTGCGGTAGAGGTCCTGCCCCGCCATCCGTTCCCTCCCCTCGCCGTCAGAACTCCACGGCGAAGTACTTCGGCTCCATGAATTCCAGGATGCCCGTCACGCCGCCCTCGCGCCCCAGCCCGCTCTGCTTGGCGCCGCCGAAGGGCGCGGCCGGGTCGGACATCAGGCCCCGGTTGATCCCGACCATGCCCGTCTCGATCCCCCGCCCCACGCGCATCGCCCGCATGATGTCCTGCGAATAGACGTAGGCCGCAAGCCCGTATTCAGTGTCGTTGGCGAGGCGGATCGCCTCCTCCTCGGTCTCGAAGCGGTAGATCGCGGCGACGGGGCCGAAGATCTCCTCGTGGGCGAGGGACGCGTCGGTCGGCACGTTCTCCAGCACGGTCGGGGGATAGTAGTAGCCGTGGCCCTCCATCGGCGCGCCGCCGGTGGTGGCGCGGGCGCCGCGCTCCTTCGCCTCGGTCACCAGGCGGTCGATCTTCTGCACCGCCTTCGTCGTGATCATCGGACCGCATTGCGTTTCGGGATCGTACCCCTTGCCCAGCTTCAGCGCCGCCATCCGCTCCGTCAGCCCCTGCACGAAGGCGTCGTGGATGCCGGACTGCACGTAAAAGCGGTTCGCCGCCGTGCAGGCCTCGCCGCCGTTGCGCATCTTGGCGACCATCGCGCCGTCCAGCGCGGCCGACAGGTCCGCGTCGTCGAACACCACGAACGGCGCGTTGCCGCCCAGCTCCATCGAGCAGCTGACGACCGTCTTGGCCGCTTCGGCCAGCAGCGTCCGCCCCACCCCGGTCGAGCCGGTGAAGGACAGCTTGCGCACCCGCGGATCGGCCAGCATGGCGGAGGTGACTGGACCTGGCTGCGTGGTCGTCAGCACGTTCACGACGCCCGGCGGCACGCCAGCTTCCGCCCCGAGGCGGGCCATCGCGTAGGCGGTGAGCGGGGTCTCGGACGCGGGCTTGAGGATCACGGTGCAGCCGGCGGCGAGCGCCGGGCCGATCTTGCGGGTCGCCATCGCGGCCGGGAAGTTCCAGGGCGTGATGAGGACGGCGATCCCGATCGGTTCGTTGATCGACGAGGATGTTGTGGGCGCCCGACGGCGTGTGCCGGAACTCGCCGCCGATGCGGGTCGCCTCCTCGGCGTACCAGCGGAAGAACTCGGCGGCGTAGGTCACCTCGCCGCGGGCGTCGGCCAGGGCCTTGCCGTTCTCCAGGGAGATGAGCAGCGCCAGCTCCTCGGCGTGCTCGGTCATCAGGGTGAACCAGCGGCGCAGGATCTCGGACCGCTGGCGCGGCGGCGTGCGGCGCCAGCCGGCCGCGGCGGCCTCGGCAGCGTCCACCGCCCGCATCGCGTCGTGGGTCGTTGCGTCGGGCACCTCGGCGAGCGTGCTGCCGGTTGAGGGGTCGGTCACGGGGATCCCCTGCCCCGGCATCCACTGGCCGCCGATATAAAGGCCCTCGGCGTGAAAGGTCGGATCGGCGTAGCCCTTGAAGGCGATGTCGAGCGTCATTCTTGGTCCCTCAGTTCGGTTCGAGAACGGCGAGTTCGCCGTGCCAGGCCGCGCCGACCAGCCGGCGCATGTCGTCCGCCGGCAGCGGGCGCGGGTTGTTCTGGATCAGCCGGGCGATGCCGCAGGACTGTTCGGCCACCCAGTCGAGTTTCTCCTCGGCCAGGCCGAGGTCGCGCAGCGTGCTGGGGATGCCGATCCGGCCGAACAGGGCCGCGACAGCCGGGATCACCTCGTCGCCGCGCCGCAGACCGATCGCGCGGGCGATCTCGTCCAGCTCCGGTCCGATCGCCGGCGCGTTCCAGGCCATCACGTAGGGCATCAGGCAGGCGACCCCGGCCCCGTGGGCGGTATGGATCAGCGCGCCGACGGGATACTGGATCGCATGGGCCGCGGCGGTGCCCGCGACGCCGAAGGCGAGGCCGGCCATCGTGGCGCCCAGCATCACCTTCGCCCGCGCCTCGGCGTCGCCGCCGTCCGTGCAGGCCCGCTCCAGCCCCTCCCACAGCAGGCCGATGGCGCTGAGGGCGAAGTGGTCCGAGGTCGCGTTCTTGCCGACGAAGACCCGCTCCTGCGCGATCCCGGGCGCCGGCGTGCGGCGGATCGCCGTGAAGGCCTCGATGGCGTGGGTCAGGGCGTCGGCGCCGGCGATCGCGGTCAGGCCGGGCGGACACGTCGCGGTAAGGTCGGGGTCGCAGATCGAGACGGTCGGGATGATGTGGGGCGAGGAGATGCCGACCTTCAGCTGCCGCTCGGAATCCGACAGGACCGCGACCGGCGTGACCTCGGACCCCGTCCCCGCCGTCGTCGGCACCGCGATCAGCGGCAGGACCGGCCCGGGCACGGCGAACTCGCCGTAATAGTCCTGCGGCCGGCCGCCGTGGGTCAGCAGGATCGCCACGCACTTCGCCATGTCGAGGCAGGAGCCGCCGCCGACGCCGATGACGAGGTCCGGGGCGAAGTCGCGGGCCGCCTCGGCGCTGGCGACCGCGGTGTCGACCGGCACGTCCGGCTGGGTCGAACCGTCGGTACGCACCGACAGGCCCGCCGCCTCGAGCTGCGAGACCATCGACCGAAAGGTCGTGTCGCCCGCCAGCCGCTCGTCCGTCACGACCAGGGCCCGCCGACCGAGGGTCGCCGCGATCCGCCCGAGGGCGTCGCGCTGACCGGATCATTCGATATCCTATCGGTGTTAACCTCCGCCCTGTCAAGAATGCTCGGGCTAGGGGGGGGACAGGCATGGCGTTGACAGCCGATCGCGACCTGAAAGGTGCGGTGCTGCGACCCTCGAGCATCGCCGAAAGCGTCCACGAGCGGATCTACGACCGCATCATGTCGCTGCAGATTCCGCCGGGCGCCCGCATCCCGATCGACGGCATGGCGCGCGAGCTGAACGTCTCGCAGACGCCCGTCCGCGAAGCCCTCGCCCGGCTGGAGCGCGAGGGTCTGGTCCGCAAGGCGCACCTCATCGGCTACTCCGCCTCGGCCCAGCTGACGCACAAGGAGTTCGACGACCTCTACAAGTTCCGCCTGATGGTCGAACCCGAAAGCGCGCGGCAGGCGTGCCTCAGGATGACCGAGGAGGCGATGGCCCGGATCGAGGCGGCCGCCGCCGACATGGAGAAGGGGGAGCAGCCGGTCGACCGCAACAGCCGCTATTCCCGCTTTGCCCGCGCGGACGCGCACCTGCACGACGAGATCCTGAAGGCCGCCGACAACGAGATCGTCCGCCAGGCGCTGAACGACCAGCACATCCACCTGCACATCTTCCGTCTGATGTTCCACAGCCGCGTCACCCAGGAGGCGCTGGAAGAGCACGAGCGCCTGCTCGCCGCGCTGCGGGCGCGGGACGCGGACGCGGCCTTCGAGGCGATGCGCGACCATATCGAGCGGTCGAGAGACCGCCTCGCGGCGGCGTTCGAATGATGCTCGCACGGACCGACATGGCCGGCGCCACCCTGACGCCCGAGCCGCCGGTGCTGCGTGCCGAGGGCCTGTCCAAGGCCTACGGCTCGATCACCGTGCTCAGCGATGTCAGCCTCGACATCCGGCGGGGCGAGATCCACGCGATCATCGGCGAGAACGGCGCCGGCAAGTCCACGTTGATGAAGCTGCTGTCCGGCCACGCCGCGCCCACCGGTGGCGGGATGGCGATGGGCGGGGAGCCCGTCGCCTTCGCCGACGCGGTGCGGGCCGAGGAAGCGGGCATCATCCTCGTCCACCAGGAGATCCTTCTCGCCGCCGACCTGACGGTGGCGCAGAACCTGTTCCTCGGGCGCGAGCTGACGCGCGGACTGGCCGTCGACGACCGGGCGATGAACCGGCGCACGGCCGAGGTGTTGGCGCGGGTCGGCAGCACCGCCCGCCCGACCACGCGGGTCGGCGACCTGCCCCTGGCGCAGCGCCAGCTGGTGCAGATCGCCCGCGCCCTGCTCGACGACCGCAAGGTGGTGATCCTCGACGAGCCGACGGCGATGCTCGCCAACGACGAGGTCGACGCCCTTCTCGGCATCGCCCGCTCGCTGCGCGACCAGGGCGTGTCCATTCTCTACATCTCGCACCGCCTCGACGAGGTGGAGGCGCTGGCCGACCGCGTCACCGTGCTGCGCGACGGCCGGATGATCGGCACCTGGGACGCGGCGGAGCTGGACCAGCGGCAGATGGCCGAGCTGATGGTCGGCCGCGAGCTGTCGGACCTCTACCCGGCCAAGCGCCCGCCCGCGACGGCCGAGCCGGTCTTGACCGTCACCGACCTGTCGGTGGATCACGGCCGCGTCGAAGGCTCCTTCGAGGTGCGGCCGGGAGAGGTGCTGGGCATCGGCGGCATGATCGGCGCCGGCCGGACCGAACTGATCGAGGGCCTCCTCGGCCTCAGGCCGTCTCAGGCGGGGTCCGTCACGCTGAACGGCCGTACGATCCCGCGGCTGGACGTCGGCGCGATGATGGCGGCGGGGCTCGTCTACCTGACCGAGGACCGCAAGGGGAAGGGCCTGCTCCTGAACGAGGGGCTGGGACCGAACCTGGTGCTGCAGGCGCTGAACCTGATCAATCCAGGCATCCGCCTCAACCGTCGCAAGGAGACCGGGGCGCTGAAGACCGCGGTCGACGAGTACGACATCCGCGTCCGCAGCCTGTCGGTCGAGGCGGGGCAGCTGTCGGGCGGCAACCAGCAGAAGCTGCTGCTGGCCAAGGTCATGCAGGCCGACCCCGCGGTCGTCATCATCGACGAGCCGACCCGCGGCATCGACATCGGCAACAAGAGCCAGATCTACCACTTCATCGACGATCTCGTGCGTTCCGGGAAGGCGTGCATCGTGTTCTCGTCGGAACTGCCCGAACTCGTCGGCCTGTCGGACCGTGTCCTGGTGATGCGCTCCGGCCGCTTCGTCGCCGAGCTGACGGGCGAGGACATCACCGAGCAGAACGTCGTCTACGCCGCCGCGAGCAGCGGGCGGGGCGGCGAAGGGAGGACACAGCGATGAGCAGCGCCGACACCACAATGGCCGCCCCGGAGGGAGAGGGCTTCCGCCTCCGCTGGGCCGACCTCGCGCCGTTCATCGCGCTGGCGGTGATCGTGGTCATCGGTGCGCTCATCAACTCCAACTTCATGGCCGCGAACAACCTGCTGAACGTCATCACGCGCACCGCCTTCATCGCGATCATCGGCGTCGGCGCGACCTTCGTCATCGCGACCGGCGGCCTCGACCTGTCGATCGGCTCGATGCTCGCCTTTGTCGTCGGCATCATGATCATGTCGATGAACGCGATGGCACCGGCCCTCGGCGTCTGGGCGATCCCGGCGGGCGCGGTGGTCGCGCTGATCGTCGGCTCGCTCTGCGGGCTGCTGAACGGGGTGATCATAACCGTCGGCAAGATCGAACCCTTCATCGTCACGCTCGGCACGATGGGCATCTTCCGCGCCTTCATCACCTGGATGACGGACGGCGGTTCGCTGTCGATCGACAACAGCCTGCGCGGCGCCTACCGGCCGGTCTATTTCGGCAGCCTGTTCGGCATCCCCTACCCCGTCGTCATCACCATCGTCGTCGCCCTGATCGGCGCCTTCGTCCTGTACCGGACGAAGTACGGCCGCCGGGTCACCGCCGTCGGCTCGAACGCCGACGTGGCGCGGTTCTCGGGCGTGCATGTCGGACGGGTGCGGACGATGGCGTTCGTGATCCAGGGTTTCTGCGTCGCGGTCGCCGCGATCTGCTACGTGCCGCGGCTCGGCGCCGCGACGCCCACGACCGGCCAGCTGTGGGAGTTGCAGGTCATCACCGCCGTCGTCATCGGCGGCACCCTTCTGCGCGGCGGCAAGGCCCACATCTGGGGCACCGTCGCCGGCGCGCTCATTCTCGAGGTCATCGCCAACGTCATGGTCCTGTCGGACATGGTGTCCGAGTACCTCGTGGCCGCGGTCCAGGGGGCGATCATCATCATCGCCATGCTGGCTCACCGCTTCACCAGCGCCCGCTGAACACGGCGCATTCTACCCAACGGAGGAGGAACGAATGAAACTCGATAGACTAGGCACGACCGCCCTGTCCGCCGCCCTGGTGGCGGGGGCCCTCGGCACCGCGGCCACCGCCCAGGACCGGGAGTTCACCATCGCGGTGTCGATCCCGGCCGCCACCCACGGCTGGACCGGCGGCGTCGTCTACCACGCCGAGCAGGCCGAAGCGCAGATCGAGGCGGCGTTCCCGAACGTCGACGTGATCGTCTCGACCGCCTCGTCGGCGACCGCGCAGGTCTCGGCGCTCGAGGACCTGTCGGCCACGAACGAGCTCGACGCGCTGGTGATCCTGCCCTTCACCTCGGAAGAGCTGACCGCGCCGGTCGAGACGGTCGCCGCCAACGGCACCTTCATCACCGTCGTCGACCGCGGCCTGTCCGACGATTCGATCCAGGACCTCTACGTCGCCGGCGACAACATCGCCGTGGGCGCGAACACCGCCGAATGGCTGGTGGAGCAGCTGGGCGGCGAGGGCCAGATCGTGGTCCTGCGCGGCATCCCGACCGTGATCGACGACGAGCGGATCCAGGGCTTCACCGAGGTCATCGAGCAGTCCGACATCGAGATCCTCGACATCCAGTATGCCAACTGGAACCAGGACGAGGCCTTCACCCTGATGCAGGACTACCTCGGCAAGTACCCCAACATCGACGCGGTGTGGGCGAACGACGACGACATGCTGCTCGGCGTGCTCGAGGCGGTGGACATGGCCGGCCGGACGGACGTGCAGTACGCCCTCGGCGGCAACGGCATGAAGCAGGTGATCGAAATGGTGATGGCGGGCGACGAGCGCACCCCGATCTCCACCCCCTACCCGCCGTCGATGATCGCCTCGGCGATGTACATGACCGCCGCCCAGTTCGCCGGGCAGGCGCCGATGCGCGGCTCGTTCCTGCTGGACGCGCCGCTCATCACCCCCGACAACGCGGACCAGTTCTACTTCCCCGATTCCCCGTTCTGATCCGATGAACCCTGCCGGCCGCCCCCCGTGGCGGCCGGCGGACCAGCCCGACTCCAGGAGGCCATGATGCCGGGCAAGAAGATCCTCATGCTCTGCGGTGAATTCACCGAGGAATACGAAATCTACGTCTACCAGCAGGGGATGGAGGCCGTCGGCCACACGGTCCACGTCGTCTGCCCCGACAAGAAGGCCGGCGAGGTGATCGCCACCTCGCTGCACGACTTCGAGGGCCACCAGACCTACACCGAGAAGCCGGGCCACAACGCCGAGATCAACAAGACCTTCTCCGAGGCCGAGGCCGAGCTGGAGAGCTACGACGCCGTCTACGCCGCCGGCGGCCGGGGGCCGGAATACATCCGGACCGACCCGCGCATCCAGAAGATGGTCAAGCACTTCCACGACACCGGCAAGCCGATCTTCACCATCTGCCACGGCGTGCAGATCCTGATGGCGGTGCCGGGCGTCCTGAAGGGCCGCACCGTCGCCGGCCTCGGCGCCTGCGCGCCCGAGGTGGTGGCCGTGGGCGGCACCTACTACGACGCCGACCCCAAGGAGGCCTACGTCGACGGCAACATGGTCTCGGCCAAGGGCTGGACCGCGCTCGCGGCCTTCATGCGCGAGTGCCTCAAGGTGCTGGGCACCGAGATCCGCCACACCTGACGGCCGGCGGCGCACCCGTCCGGCGCACCACGCAAGGGGCCGCCACGCGGCCCCTTCGCAGTGTCTGCGGACGGCTCGTCGTCCCTGACGCCTCGAATGTCCGCCCGTCCGGCAAGACGCCCGCTCGCCAGTGTCGCGTCGCTCTCCGCAGCCCCCTTGCGCGCCATCAGCAGCAGGATCAGCAGGATAAGGATGCGGGCAAAGTGGGAGGCGGCGATGTCGGCCGATCGAAGCCGAGGAGGCCACGACTTGTCGACCGAAGACGTGCTCCGGTTCCTCCAGAAAGCGTCCAGAAATGGAAAGAACAGGGAGCGCAGCAGAGTGACGTCGCATCCGCCGGAACCGGAGCATCGCCCTCTCCCGTGGTCGGAGTGGCAGGTTTGAATTCTCCGCCCTGTTGTTGATCCGGCGACCATCCGACTGCTGCCTGTCCTGCAGGTCGAGTTGCCGAAGGGCAGCGCCGTAGGTCCTGAGCCTGTCGTTCACGACGGCTTGCGCCCGGCCGTGGCGGCGCAGCAGTTTCTTCAGGAAACGCAGGGCTGCCGTGCCACTTCACCTCCGCCCATAGCGCGCTCCTGCCGCTGCTGGAGCCGTCCACGGCGTCCCGCGTCGTCTGCCCCCATCTCAACACCCGCGCCGACCTCAGCTGCGTCAGCTGGATCCTCTGCGCCAGCGGCCTGAGCGGCCTTTCGGCGCCGCTCCTGTCCCGCGTCAGCCGAGGCGCATCTCGACCTCGTTGGCCGGATCGCCCGGATGCCGGGCCACGCCCTGCCGGACCTGCGGTGGGTGGCGCGGACGGTCGAGGGGCTGGTGCGGATCGAAGAGAGGGAGTCGGCGCATTGACCGCTTCCCGGGTAATGCGACGGTTACACCCCGGACCGACAGCTTGTGGCCCCCGTGTTGCCCCGAGGTGGAAAGAAAACGACGCCGCCTCAGATCGCTGACGCGAATACTTAGCTGATTATGTGGTGCCCGGGGCGGGATGCACTCGCTTCCCCACCAAGTTTAAACAGTTGATCCCTATCGACATCAGAGAGTTCGAGACCCCGAAGAAGCGTAGGAGGAGATATGCTGGTTGATCAGCGTTGCGACGATCCGCCTAGATCGGTACTGGCGGCTTGCGGACTTCGAACGATCCGTGGGCCGACCTTGACCGAAGGCTCAGTGAGGTGGGCAACGACAGCTAACGCGAGGTGCGGTGGGCGTTAAGTCCCCATTGCGGCCGGACACGGGAAATCGGCACCGTGGCGCGAAGGCGACTCCGCGGGGCCAAGGTAGAGCATGTCAGGCCCGTGCAGTTTGGTGTCATTCGACCATCTGCTTCAATCGAAGAAGTCGCACGTCGGTATCGAGAGCAGGATCAGCGGCGACTATCTTGGCCAGCAGAGCGGCCGCACCATGAATTGGATCGGTTGGCACGTCTGGTATAATTCGATCCAAGATCGCCAAGGTCTCTCTGGGCCGCATGCTCGCCGCATCGTCCAAGTTCCGAAGGAGATGCATCTGCGGCCACCTCGCCAGCCGCCTTAGGTGAAGTTCAATGGCCTCCTGCGATCGTCCAGTAAGGGCGAGATCGACGAGCGCCAGTACCGCCATGTCGGTCTGCAAGGCGGCTTGCCGAGGCCAAATCGTACGGAAAAGACGGTCTAGGTCCAGGTCATCGCTCAGGAGTCGCCCAGCTTCGCGGATGGTCGCGAGGCGTATCGCCTCCCCGCCGCGCCTCAAGGTGTCTCGGAACGTTTCATCCTCCAGCGATCCGTCACTTCGCCGCCATGCAAGGATAAGTTGTCCGGCAATCCAGTTAGCTGCGCGGCCTTCCTGTGCCTTCAGAGCGGCGGCAAGTAGTATCGAGCGCACTTTGCCGAAAAGCGCCGAAGAGAATTCTTGGCTATCCCACAGGAAACCAGCGAGGAGGGCATCCCCGCGGGCGCCGTCGAGACCGAGCAAGAGGGAAGTTTCTACCCAGCCGGGCGCATGGGCGTGAAGATATCGTGCATGCCCGCCGAGGATCGTCCGGACATACTCGCCATGCGGATGTGGGAGGCGCAGCATCTCCTCGACCCGCGCTTGCCAGTCAACAGGAATTGCACCGCCTGCTGCGTCAGGCAGGCGAGGGTCGTGCATCATCGCTACTGCCACCTGTCCGGCGGGCGAATTGATTGCGAGAAAGGCCCAATCGGGGTCGGGATCGCTCGAACAAGGAATGTCGGCGAGCAACCGAACGAAGCGGTCCAATAGTGGATTCATGGCCAAGACGTTTGCGGCATCTTTCGACATCGACATGGCCCAATGCCCAATCGCCCACGGCTCGTGGCAGAGAATCTCGTTCGGGCAGACCCGGAGCAGGTCGAGGATTGGGTCGACCGGATGCTTGACTTCCACGGCCGCGACAAGAAGTTTGTGCAGAGCTTTTCCCCGATCTTCAGCGTCGGCGGTCGACCGGCGAATCGCGTCGCAGGAACGTTCCAGATCGGCGCGTGCCAGCCCAGAGAATGGATCAGTTTCAACAAGAAAATCGTCAGTCCGTCCGCTGTGTTCTAGAGCGACCGACACGACCTGCTCGACCGGGATCCCAACCAGCATGGCGTACTCGGTGTCGGTCGCGACCGCGCCACCGCGCGAGACGAGCGGGTCAATCGCTCGCACAATGCTATCCTCCGACCACCGGGGGGCATCGCGGCGCCATGCCACTTGGCAGGCGCGCCAATCGAGAGGCAGGTTCACCCCCTCGCGTGTCAGCCAGCCCACGGCCTGCAGGCGCAACCACGCACGCACCTCAGGTCGCTCGTCAGGAACTACCCAATGCAAGGTCTCGTCGCTTGGGCCGTCCCGCAGGCGCTCAGTGAGCCGCTCTCGGGCCGCCTCTGGCAAGTCGTCCCAGCGGTCGCGGATAGCATGGAGAAGGTCGCGCTGCATCCGCGAATACCAGAAAAGGTCGTCCGGCAGGTCCGTCATAATTGCCGCCGCAGCTGCGCCGTCAGACCGCTCGATGTTCAACGCGAGCCACAGCCGCAGACGGGCGAGGAAAGGTCCTTCGGGCCAAGCCGAAATGTGACGGTCGAAGGCAGCGCGGTCGATCGTGCGCAGCCGGTCAAGCATTGCACAGTAGCCAAAGACCGCAGCGCCGAGATCGTGAACGTACTCGTAGGTGGAACTATCATCGTCAGGTCGAACGAAAGGCGGCAGATTCGACAGAGCGAATAGTCCACGTCGCTCGGACACGAGGGTTCCGAGGCGGGCGAGGTTTCGGCCGAGCGCCTCCGCCACCGATTGGACCCATTCGTCGGGACAATCGATTCGCCAAAAGTCATCTCGATAGTCGATCTGGGTCGAAAACATCTTGCGCCGCAATACACCAGCTTCCTTCGGCGGCGGGGCGACTGAGAAGTCGGGCCGGACCCTGAGACGGGGTCGAGCCATGTCTTCGAAGCGGCTGACTGCGGCGCTCGTCCAACCCGTTCCAGCTATCGATTCCTTGAACTCGTACACGGCATGCGACGGCTCGTCGAACCGTGTCGGAGTTCGGTCAGCATCCCAATGCTCGTAAAGCATCTCCCAAGCCAAGGGCGCGTCACAGGGCCCCACGCCGCGGCGCAGTTCGCTACGCATCATCCAGCGGAAGCGACCCCTTGGTGCACCCTGCCGAGCCCACCACCAGAGAGAAGCAGGCTCGCCGGAAACTTTCGCGAGCCATGCCTCGATTGCCAAGATGCGGGGGGGCATGAGAGCTTCCTGTCTCCCCAGTCTCGACTGCGAAGGAACGGTCAGCTCCTGAAGGACTTCAGAGTGGTCCGTCTCAATCCAAGCGAACGCGTTCCAAGCGTTGGACGGCACCTCACGCTGTGGCCAATCCTGTGTGTGATCGAGCTCTGAATCCGGATCGTCATCCAACCCGTAGAGGCGCTGCGGATCGACCTTTGCCGCTTCAGAACTGTACGGGTCCGGCGCCTCGTAGCCTGGAGAGCCAAAGCGAACCAACGGGTCTAGTACGCAGACCCAATCGGCGGGCGGCGAAGCCTCAACGAAAGCGAGGGCACCCTCCCGCGATGAAAGAAGGTCCGCGACTTGCCCGCGCTCGTGTGGTGTAAGTTGACGCGGGCCTTTGCGAGCTCGTTTCGCGACTCCGGTCCGCCACGCGGCCGGATCGGCGACACGGTCAGCCCAAGCCTCCAGCGTGTCCCAGAGCAGCGCGTGTCCAGATGACACGTCGTAAGGCAGTGCTGTCACTCCTTTCGCCGCCCAGCGCCCCCCATCGTCTCCTGGATGGAACGCATAAGCCCTCCCGGTCGGCGCGCCAGCTCGCCGCAGACCTTCTAGCAGGTACTGCATCGGCGGGTCATCAGCCGAGTATCCAAGAAAGACGACCGTATGCCGCTCCAAGAGTTCCCGCATGAATCGTGCAGCCCAGCCGTCAGCGAGATAGGCCGCGCCAAAGCTGGCAGTCGAAAGAACTACGCCATCGGCCGCCATTCCCAATGCGTCAATCGAACCATGCAGCTTCACGATCCCATCGATGCTCGTTGGCAGGCCGGGCGGGAGATGGACCTTGGTCTCAGGCATCGCCGCCTCGAAGAGCCGATCGAAGTTCGTCGTCACGATTCTTGGCCCGCCTCCGCCACCGGAGGCAAGCTGCAGCACCGTGCGATGAGCCGAGAGGTCCACCCCCTCCGGCGCCTTCAGGCGCTCCGCCACGGCACGCTCGATCGTTTCGACGCGGAACTCGGACTCTAACTCGCCGAAGACCCGGTCAGCTGTCGCCAAGCCGCCGAACCCCGGGGGCATCAAGATTGGCGGATCGGCCGCTCGGATATCCGCCTCGGCCTCTAGTAGGCGCCCCGCGGGACCGTCCGGCGCAGGACGCAGGGTCTCAAGAACGCCAGCCAACAGGCCTTGAAAAGTCGGCAAACCCGCCCTCGCCAGCGATACGCCTGCGCCGCAGACGAAGACCGTCCGTCCAGCGTCGGTCGCCGAAAGGAGCATGGAAGGCAGAGCAGGCCCGCTGGCGTGGAAGCGCATGATCTCGAACATGGTGGCCAAGGGGGCGATGGCCAAGAGGGCGGCGAGTGATACTTCAGGATCCGGCGACCTGCGGACCGATCTCGATGTCGTATCGGCTTGTAACGAGCTGTCACAGAACGTGGCGGGAAAATTTATTTCACTGTGCCTTTTTCGATCAGGCAGGACGTGAAGAATCAATCGCCCCAATAAAACGGGATTTCACGACAATCAGATGTGACAAGATGCGAATGACACAAATCGTGACATCCGATCGTAGCGCAGTTAGCGCCTTGAAATCCTCATGACTCGGGTCGAAATTCGGCTGAAGAGGAGGCGGCATCGCCACCTGCAATAGCAAGGGAGGCGAGATGGTCCGAGTTAGAATCAGCAGGCGCGGCGCACCGCAAGAACGGTACACCTACGATGGAAGCAACGCATCCGCGGAGTTCCCCGGCGCCGCCGCCAAGGTGCGGAACGTGTCTGTTGTTCTCGCCCAGAGACTGGCTGCCAATCAATTTGCGGAAATTCGGAATAGCCGAAACCAAATCCAACAATGATCGAGGAGAACCATGAAGTATGTGGCATATGGTCGGCATTCCACCGACAAGCAAAACGAACGGTCCACAGCAGATCAAATATTCGAAGCAAAACGGTTCGGTGATAGTAAAGGATGGACGTTTGTTCGATCATACGCAGACGTCGCGGTGTCAGGTTACACAACCTTCGGCCGAGACGATTTCGCAACGATGCGGGAAGACGCCCGAAATAGAGATTTCGATTGTATCGTCGTTGAAGATGTAGATCGGCTTAGCAGGAACATTGGCGATCTTGCGAAGTTTCACGAGCTAGTGGAATACCTCGGGGTCGTCATCTATAGCTTGTCCAAGGGTGGCTTCGTGAGCGACATGGATATCGGCTTCAAGGGTACGATGAGTGCCCAATTCCTTCGCGACCTTTCGCAGAAAACGAAGCGTGGCCTGGCCGCTAGAATTCGGGCCGGACGATCGGCCGGAGGGATCTCCTATGGCTATCAAACAACTTCCGAGATTGGGGTTTTGGCCATCGATCCCGAAGAAGCTGACGTTGTGCGCCGAATTTTCGAAATGTATGCTGGTGGACATTCGCCCCGGCAAATTGCGGGAGTGCTTAACGCCGAGGGTATCCCGGGTGCTCGTGGAGGCGTGTGGAACGCGAGCACGATTAATGGCAGCCGTCAACGAGGAGTGGGCATTCTAAGAAATACACTCTATATCGGTAGACGAGTATGGGGGAAAACGGAAAAAATTCGAAATCCGGAAACAGGCCGGAAGATAATCCGACCGCAGGTTGGAAACGAAAAGCTATTCCACGAAGTTCCTAACCTTAGAATTATTAGCGATTCGCTCTGGGAGCAAGTACAGGGCCGAATGCCAAATCGGATTAACGGAAAGCAGAGGACGAGAACTGACTATCTGCTTTCTGGATTGATGAAGTGTGGAGAGTGCGGCTCGTCATATATTTCGATGGGAGGCGGGAAGTACGTAAAGTTTGGCTGTAGTGCCCGGCGGGAACGCTCGACGTGTTCGAATCGTCGCCTCATCAGCCGATCTCTGCTCGACAACGCTGTTTTGTTCGCGATCCGCGATCGCCTTCTCGACCCGCAGTGCGTTGATCCGGCGCTTGCGGCCTTCAAATCTGACCTTCAGAAACGCCTCATCTCGATCGAGACTACGAAGCCGAACATCGAGCGGCGACTGAGGCAAATTGCGGAGAATCGGCGGAAGTTGCTTGATCTCCTCGAATCGGGGGTGGAGGCAAGTGTTATCCGAGACCGACTTCTCAACCTTGACGGGGAGGAGCGCACTCTCAAGATCAAGCTGAGCCAAGCGCCCGAGCCGACAAAGTTCGATCCTGAAGATGCCCTCGAGAGGTATCGTTCGGCAGTCGCGAACCTTCTTTCAGCCACGACTGAAGACAACTACGCATATGCGCGCGAAGTCATGTGCGCGATCCGCGACCTTGTCGATGAGGTTGTCATCTATCCGCCGAACGATCCGCAAGGACGAGACGTCGAGTTGGCCGGTGATATCGAAGCGCTTTTTCGGCTCGATGGGGGTAGTCCGACACCCCCCGACCAGACCAGCCGCAGCATGCATGACTCGCTTGGTATGGAAGCGATGGTGCCCGGGGGCGGAATCGAACCACCGACACGAGGATTTTCAATCCACTGCTCTACCCCTGAGCTACCCGGGCGCCGGGGACGGGCCGGTGTGCCGGCCGTCGGGTGCGGGCCTCCTACGACAGGCGGAGGGGGGTGTCCAGCGGGATTTCCGCCTGCCGCGACGGCGGTGCCGGATCAATGGCGCGGGGGGTCGTCCTCGTCGCCCGGAAGGTCGGTCTGGCCGCCCGTCGGCGGCTCGTCGGTCGGGATGCGGTAGCGGCCGCCGAGCCAGCGGGCGAGGTCGACGTCGGCGCAGCGCTTGGAGCAGAAGGGGCGGAATTTCGGTTCGGCCGGCTGGCCGCAGATGGGACAGGCCATCAGAGCGCCTCCAGGATCGGGGCGAGCGCCGGGCGCTCGCGCTTGCGGCTCAGCTCGAAGAGTCCCATCGCGGTCCAGCCGACGAGGGACGTCTCGATCGGGTCGTTGCGGAACGAGGCCCGCAGGGATTGCTCCACCTGCTTGCGGTGCGCCTTGGACACCGGCGCGAAGTCCACGACCACCTGCCCGCCGAGGCCGCGCAGGCGCAGCGCCCGCGGCAGCATCCGGGCAGCGGCGAGGTTCACCTTCAGCGCGGCGGCGGGCGAGCCGTCGGCGCCGGTGTTCACGTCCACCGCGACGAGGGCGCGGGTCGCCTCGACCACCATCGACCCCTCGCCCAGCGCCACCTCGCCGCCGCCCAGGCGATCCAGCTCGTCCAGCACGCCCTCGCGGGCGAAGCCGCCGGGCTCGGTCACCACGTCGCCTGCGTCCCACTCGCGCCAGGCCAGCGCGTGCGGCGCGTCGCCCTCGGTCAGCGCCTCGGGCTCGCGACCGTCCGCGTCGCCCTCCACCGCCTCGGCGAGGGCGCGCATGGCGGCGATGTCCTCGGCGACCTCCCCCGCCTCGGCAGCTTCCGCGGCGGAGCGCAGGATCAGGCCCATGTCCGAGCCGTCCATCCCCTCGTGGCCGAGGCCGTGGAGCCGGTCGCGGGCGTCGTCGTCCGCGATGCGGCGGCTGACGTTGATGCCGGGGGCGCCGGGGGTGACGATGGCGTAGCGGCTCTTGAACAGGAGGCGCTGGGTGACCGGCACGGCCTTGCCGGGCTCGGCGATGCCGGTGACCTGCACGAGCAGCGGCTGGCCCGGCGACAGGCCCTTGGCGCCGCGGAGATAGGCGCTGTCGCCGCCGGGCAGGCGCAGGAACATGCCCCCCTGCCCCTTCACCGGCCGGTCGCAGATGCCACGGAAGATCGCGCCGACGCGCGGCGCGGCGTCGTCGTCGACCAGCAGGTCGTCGAGCTGGCCGTCGACCATCAGCGCGGCGGCCTCGCGGCCGGCGACGTGGTCGAGGACGATGCGGCGGCCCTTCATGGCTCTCTCCTCTCCGGGCTCCAGAGAAGGTAGCCCGCGGCGGTCAGCAGGTGCGCCGTCTCGGCCAGCGGAAGCCCGACGACGGCGGTGAACGAGCCCGATATCCACGGGATCAGCGCGCCGGCAGGACCCTGGATGCCGTAGGCTCCGGCCTTGCCCTGCCAGTCGCCGGTGGCGAGGTAGCCGGCGATCTCGGCCTCCGACAGTCGCTTCATCTGCACGCGGGTCTCGACCGCACGCTCCCAGACGCGCTCCCCGCGGCGCACGGCGACGGCGGTGATGACGCGGTGGCGGCGACCGGAGAGCGCCGACAGGAAGGTCCGCGCCTCGCCCTGGTCCGCCGGCTTGCCGAGGATGCGGCGGCCGAGCGCCACGGTGGTGTCGGCGCACAGGACGATGTCGCCCTCGCCCGCCACCACGGCCGCCGATTTCTCGCGCGCGATGCGGCGGACGTAGTCCCGCGGCACCTCTCCGGCGCCGGGCGTCTCGTCGATGTCGGGGGGGCGCACCTCGTCCGGCACCACGCCCAGCTGCGCCAGCAACTCTCGCCGGCGCGGACTGGCCGAGCCGAGGACGAGGCGCGGGACTCCGGCCGAAGCCGGTGTCACCTGAAGCGGTAGTTGATCCGACCCTTGGTCAGATCGTAGGGCGTCATCTCGACCTGCACCCTGTCGCCCGCGAGCACGCGGATGCGGTTCTTGCGAAGTTTGCCCGCCGTGTGCGCGATGATCTCGTGGCCGTTCTCCAGCTCGACCCGGAATGTCGCGTTCGGCAGGAGCTCCTTCACGACGCCGGGAAATTCGAGCAGTTCTTCCTTGGCCATGTGATCTCCAGAATGATCCAGTTCCGCACGATCTGCGGATGGGGACGGCATATGGCCCCGTCCGGTCCCGATTTCAAGCATGTAAACGACGGCCGGCCCCGTGCCGAGGCAGGGGACCGGCCGTGCCGCAGCATGTTCCGCGAAATATCTGGGAACGCTGCTGCGTCCCTGTCGTTGGGCAAGTGTCAGCCTACTCAACTTTCAGGGAGACGTCTGAAATGAACGTTACCATCCGCAATTTGCTGGTGTCCACGGCCCTCACCGTGCCGATGGCCGGTGTCGCCTTCGCGCAGGACAGCGAGAGCGAAGTCTGCAACCAGCTCGCCCAGGCCATCGAAGAGGGGCGCCTCGAGGGCATCGAGCTCAACGTCGAGGACGTCGAGGCGGCCGTTGACGACGGCAACGTCGAGCAGTGCGAGATCTACTTCGCGCAGCTGGAGCAGGGCACCCAGACCGACGCCGAGACCACCACGACCGAGACCCAGTCGGCCGACGCCGAGCTCGAGGTCGAGACGACCGGCGAAGAGACCGACATGGCCGAGGCGACCGCGGTCGACAGCGAGACGGCGACCGTCACGCTGCAGGACCAGGCCACCATCGCCGGCACCGTCTACCTCGAGCAGACGCCGCCGAACGTCGACGTCCAGGGCGGCAACGCCGAAGTGGACGTGAGCGCGGCCTCCCCCGAGGTGACCGTGCGCGAGAACCAGGCCGAGATCGTGGTCCGGCAGGCGGCGGCGAACATCACCGTCGACATGCCGCAGCCGACCATCCGGATCGAGCAGCCCGCGCCCGAGATCATCATCACGATGCCCGACCCCAGCGTCGACGTCGCGAACGTCCGGCCGCAGGTGGACGTCCGCCAGGCGCCGCCGACGATCACGGTGACGCAGGCCCAGCCGCGCGTCGATCTGGAGCTTCAGGCGGTCGAGGACGGCGAGGAAGGCGGCTTCGACGTCGCCAACCGCACCACCGGCGAGAGCTACCAGATGGGTGAAGCGTCGGACGAGGCCCGCGAGGTCGCCGACGCCAACGTCACCCAGACCGAGAACGAGCCGGTCGTGAACTACCTGGACGCCGACGACCAGCAGGCGAACGTCAGCATCGAGCGGCAGCAGCCGAGCGTGCGTGTCGAGAGCGCCGAGCCGAACGTCCAGTTCGCCTCCAGCGGCGAGCCGAGCGTGGAGTACGTCCAGTCGGGCGACGCCACCGTGACCTTCCAGCAGGCCGCCGCCGGCGACGCGCAGGCGACGGAAGAGGGTGACGAGACCCAGATGGCCTCGGACATGTCGGACGAGGACATGCAGGAAGGTGACGCCACCGACGAGGCCGTCGCCGCTGCCGACGCGGCCGCGACCGAGGCCGACCAGGCTGCGGACGAGGCCGAGCAGGTCGCCGACGCCGCCGCGCAGGACGTGGAGCAGGCGACCGAAGAGGCCGGCCAGGAAGTCGCCGAAGCCGGTGACGAAGCCGAAGCCATGGCCGAAGACGCTGGTCAGGAAGTCGCCGAGGCCGGTGACGAGGCCGAGCTGATGGCCGAAGAGGCCGGTCAGGAAACGGCCGAAGCGACCGGCTCCGCGGCCCCCGGTGGCCCGATGGTCGAGCGCGAGGGCTACATGCAGGCCGACTTCTCGACCATCCAGGCCGACACCCTTCTCGACCGCGGCATCTTCGGCGTGAACGACGAGCGGATCGGCGACATCGGCGACATCACCCTGTCGCAGGACGGTGCCATCGAGGCGATCATCGTCGAGGTCGGCGGCTTCCTCGGCATCGGCGAGAAGGACGTCGCCCTGCCGTTCGAAGAGCTGACGATCCTGCAGTCGGACGACGGTTCGGACATCCGGATCTACGTCGACTACACGGAAGACGAGCTGGAGAACATGCAAGAGGCCGGCTGACCGGCCCGCTTTCTCTCCGAGACTTCGGGGCCGCCTTCGGGCGGCCCCTTCTTGCATGGGTCAGCCGGGAACGACCCGCTCGACGCGCAGGATGCGCGCCTGCTCCGGCCAGTGAGCGGCGTTGCCGACCTGCCCCTCGGTCCTGACCCGCGCGATGGCGGCAAGGTCCACCTCGGCCACCACCGCGCCGGGCACGTCGGTCTTTCCCTGCGCGAGGATCCCGTCGGCGGGCTGACCGAGGTCGGGCGGCACGAAAAGGGCTGCCCGGCCGGTCGAGACCTCCAGCAACTCGCACCCCTCCACCCGGCCCACCAGCGGCGACTGCACGACGAGGCACTGCCCCTCCACCGCCCGCGCCCGTGCCGAGACGCGGACCCGCGTCTGGCCCTGGGGCAGGTCGGTGCAGGACGGCACCAGGATCGCGTCCGCTCCCGCCTCCACCAGCGCCCGCGCCAGCAGCGGAAATTCCGAGTCGTAGCAGATCAGCACGCCGACACGGCCGAGCGGCGTCTCGAACAGGCGCAGATCCTCGCCCGGCACCATGTCCATCACCTCGCGCTCGTAGGGGGTGAGGATCAGCTTGTCCTGATGCGCCACCTGCCCTTCGGGTCCCACCAGCCACGCCCGGTTCACGACGCCCCGGTCCGTCTCCACGGGCCCAGACCCGGCCAGCAGCCAGCAGCCGTGCAAGGCGGCCACATGTACCGCCTGGTCCACCCACGCCCCGGCCCGCTCGGCCGCGAGGTCGCGCCACCCGATCTCGGACAGCGTCGCCGGCCCCGCCATCAGCGCCGCCTCCATCGCCGCGTATTCCGGCAGCACGACGAGGTCCGCCGCTGCAGCCCGCAGCAGATCGTCCATCTTCGTCTCGTGCGCCACCCAGCCGGACAGTCGCTCGCAATGGTAGGCCGTGGCCGCGATCCGCATGGTCAGAGCTCCCTCATCCAGAACTGCATCCGCTTCGCCGTCTCTCCCGGCGCGCCGAGGTCGCGCCAGCGATACCCCGCGATCGCACCCTCTATCGGCGCATAGCCCCGCCGACGCCAGAACCCATCGAGCGGACGGTACCCGGCCGGGCGCGCCGGATGATCCTCCGGCCGGACCACCGCGCAGAAGGCGGCCCAGCGCCGCCCCAGCGCCCGCGCATGAGCCTCGCGCGCGTCGAAGAAGGCGTGTCCGGCGCCCTGCCCCCGATAGTCCGGCAGCAGCACGCTCTCGGCACAGTAGAAGATGTCCGTCAGCGGGATCCCGGTCGCGGCGAGCGCGGCGCCGAACTCCGCCGCGTGGTCCTCCATCGGCGTGCCCGTCGCCGCGCCGACCAGGCGGTCCCCGTCGAACGCCCCGGCGACGACCGCGCCCGGGCTGTCCCGGTAGGCGGCGAGGTAGCGCCGCTCGTACCCCGGGTCGCCGTCGTAGAGGTAGGGCCAGTCGCGGAACACCGCGATCCTCAGCCGCGCCACGTCGTCCAGCGCCGCCTCCAGCCCCGGCCCGGTCAGCGTCTCGACGCGCAGCGTCAAGAGACCTGCCGCGTCCAGTCGGCGAGGTTGTAGTAGGTCGTCACCCGTGCGATCCGCCCGTCCCGCAGCGCGAAGAACGATCCGCCCGGCAGGCGGTAGCCCTGCCCCCGCGCCTCTGGCAGGCCGGGGTCGGTCTGCAGGTAGGTCCCATTCACCATGAACTCGGCCGCCCCCCGCGTGCCGTCCCCGCTCGCGAACAGGACCAGCTCGGTCAGCCGTTCGTCGTAGCAGCGCGCCATGTGCTCGCAGAACGCGGCGAAGGCGTCGCGCCCGGTCCGCACCTGCCCCTCGTTCACGTGGTGCGCCACGTCCTCGGTGAGGCAGTCCAGCATGGCGTTCGTATCCTTTGCGTTGAACGCCTCGAAGTAGCGCCCCAGCACATCCCTCGCGTCAGTCATCCCTGCCCTCCGTCGGCGGCCCGAACCTCTCGGTCAGGCGATCCACGATCATGTCCCGCGTCTTGCGGTAGGACGCCAGCCGCTGCTCGCGCCCTTCGCCGATCCCCGTCGGGTCGAGGATCGGCCAGTATTCGATGTCCAGCGCGGAATACCGCGTCAGTTCCAGCGCCCGCCGCTGGCTCGCCGGCGACAGCGCGACGACGAGGTCGAAGGAGGACAGGTCGTCCCCCCACTGCTCCATCTCGTCGAAGCTGCGGGTGCGGTGGCGCGACAGCTCCACCCCGATCTCGGCGCAGACGGCGATGGAGAAGCCGTCGATCTCGAGGTCGTTCTTCACGCCGGCGGACTGGATGTAGGCCTCGGTGCCGTAGAACTTCTTCATGATCCCTTCCGCCATCGGCGAGCGGACCGAGTTGTGGTCGCAGCAGAACAGCACGGATTGCGGCAGTGGCCGCACCCCGTCCGCCCTGCCCGACGCGTTCACCGCCCTATCTCCAGTGCAGGACGCAGATCAGCGTGAACAGCCGCCGCGCGGTCCCGTCGTCCACCTCTGCCTTGCCCTCCAGCCGCTCGATCAGCACCCGCGCCCCCTCGTCGTGGATGCCGCGCCGGGCCATGTCGATGGTCTCGATCTGGCTCGGCGGCAGGGTGCGGACGGCCGAGAAGTAGCTCTCGCAGATCTGGAAATAGTCCTTCACCACCTGGCGGAACGGCCCCAGCGACAGGTGGAACTCCGCCGCCGGATTCCCCTCTGCAGTCTTCACCTCCACCACCAGCCGCCGCTCGCGGATCGACAGCGACAGGTCGTACGGCCCGTCCGGCCCCGCCCGCCCGTCCCGCCCGGGCAGGAGAAACCTGTTCTCCTCCAGAAGGTCGAAGATCGCCACCCGCCGCTCCTGCTCGATCTCCGGCGTCGGCGGCGGCAGGTTCGCATCGTCGAGATGGATGGCGGCGATCCGGCTCACCCGGCCCTCCCTCTCAACGAGCCGCAAGTATCCTCGGGGGGAGTCCGCGTCAGCGGACAGGGGCGGAACGCCCCCCGGGACCGGGAGAATGCGCCGCAGGCGCGCGGCCGGATCACCGCCCGCCGCCGTCGTTGAGCCGCCCCAGCCGCGCCGTCACCGACGCCCCGTGCGCCTGCAGCCCTTCGGACGCCGCGAGCCGCTCCGCCGCCGGCCCGATCGCGGCGAGCGCGGCGGGGGTCATCTTCGCCAGGGTCGTGCGCTTGAGGAAATCCATCACCGACAGCCCGCTGGAGAACCGCGCCGACCGGGCGGTCGGCAGCACGTGGTTCGGGCCTCCAACGTAGTCGCCGATCGCCTCGGGGGTCCAGTGGCCGAGGAAGATCGCCCCGGCGTGCCGGATGGCGGGCAGCAGCGCCTCGGGGTCGGCGACGCAGAGTTCCAGATGCTCCGGCGCGATCCGGTCCGACAGGGCCGCCGCCTCGGCGAGGTCGCGCGCCACGATCACCGCCCCGAAGTCCCGCCACGAGGCGCCGGCAATCGCGGTCCGGTCGAGGCCCGGCAGGTGCCGCTCCACCGCCTCCGCCACCGCCCGCGCCGTCGCAGGGTCGGTCGCGATCACGATCGCCTGCGCGCTCTCGTCGTGCTCGGCCTGGCTGAGCAGGTCGAGCGCGATCCAGTCCGGATCGGCTCTGTCGTCGGCGATGACGAGGATCTCCGACGGTCCCGCGATCATGTCGATCCCGACCTTGCCGAAGACCCGCCGCTTGGCCGCCGCGACGTAGGCGTTGCCGGGACCGGTGATCTTGTCCACCGGCGGGATCGTCTCCGTCCCCCAGGCCAGCGCCGCGATCGCCTGCGCCCCACCGACCCGCCAGACCTCGTCCACGCCCGCCAGCCGACAGGCCAGCAGCACCAGCGGATTGACCGCGCCCCCCGGCGTCGGCACCGCGACGGCGAGCCGCTCCACCCCCGCCACCTTGGCCGGCACCGCGTTCATCAGCACCGAGGACGGGTACGAGGCGAGCCCGCCCGGCACGTAGAGCCCCGCCGCCGCGACCGCCGTCCAGCGCCAGCCGAGCTCGGCCCCGGCCGCGTCGGTCCAGCGCGCGTCCTGCGGCATCTGCCGCGCGTGATAGTCGCGGATCCGCTCCGCGGCGAGCTCCAGCGCCGCACGCTCCTCCGCCGGCACGGCGGCCGCGGCCGCGTCGATCTCGGCCTCGCCAATCCGCAGCCGGTCCGGCGTCAGCTCCATCCGGTCGAACCGCGCCGTCAGCTCGACCAGCGCCGCGTCGCCCCGGGCGCGCACGTCGGCGATGATCTCCGCCACCGCCGCGTCCACGTCCGGGCTGTCCTCACGCTTCATCGTCAGGAGGCGCGCGAAGGCGGCCTCGAACCCGGGATCGGACGTGTCGAGAAATGTCGGCATGGCGGCGCTCCTTCGGCCGGCAGAGATAACCGCCCCCCCGGCCCCCGGCAATGCGCCCCGCCCGCGCCACGCCGTCTGCCGCGATTCGGCGGAGGGTCAAGGACGCCGCAGGCGCCGGCGCAGCCGGGAATCCTTGACGCTCCGGCGAATCGCACCACGCTGGTCGAGGCGCGTTCAGGGCACACCTGCCCCTGAACCGCTTCCCCGGCAGCGATCCCGACCTCCCACCGCCGCCCCCGCTCCCGGCCGGAGCGCCCGCCCCGGGACGGCGGGCGGGGCGATGCGCGCAGCGCGAGCGTCGTCCGGCGTCCTGGCCCGTCAGTCCAGCCGCCGCACCATCGCGATCTCGTCCACGAACGCGCCGTCCACGTACAGCGCCCGCGGCAGCCGCGCATATTCCTCGAACCCGTGCCGGGCGTAGAAGGCGATCGCGCCGTCGTTGTCCTCGGCCACCGTCAGCTCCAGCTGCCGGACGCCGTCGGCGGTGGCCCGTTCCACCGCGGCGTCGAGCAGCGCCTCGCCCGCGCCCTGCCCGCGCAACGTGTCACGGACATAGACCGCGTGCAGGCTCGCCCGGTGACGGGCGTTGCCGCCCTTGTCCCGGTCGTAGGCCAGCAGCCCCTCCAGCCCCCGGTCGGTCCAGAGGCCGAAGATCACCCCGTCCTCGATGCGCCGGACATAGGCCGACAGCGGCAGCCCCTGCCAGTCGGCGAGGGTGGAGCCGTAGGCGCCCGGGTGCCGCTCCAGCGCCTCGAGGCGGACATAGCGGAAGGCGACGGCGTCGGCGGGGGTGAGCGGGCGGACCTTCACCCCAGCCTCCGCATCATCGACAGGTCGTCGAGGAATCCGCCGCTCTCGGTCCGGACCGACCGGACGATGCGGCCCGTCTCCTCGAACCCGACCTTGCGGTAGAAGGCGATGGCGCGCGAATTGTCCGAAGCGACCTCCAGCTCCAGCTGCAGGACGTCCACCGCCCGCGCCTCCGCCGTCAGGGCGTCGACCAGCGCGGCGGCAGTGCCGGTGCCCTGCGCCTCGGGCATCACCAGCATCGGCCCCACCTCCATCCGGTGCGCCCGCCGCCCCGGCGTCAGCCGCCGTCCGCCGATCACGCCGGTCAGCGCGCCGCCGTCCCGCGCGCCGAACATCCAGCCCGCCGCCAGCCGCTCGCGCGTCGCCTCGACGGGCCATGCCTCGGCCTCGCCGCGGGTCAGCAGGAAGGCGTCGGGAAACAGGTCCAGCCCGCGCAGGAACAGCGCCCGGTAGGCGTCCACGTCCTCCGGCCCGAGGCGGGCGATGTCAGGCATCGTCGTGGCTGGGTGCCCGGCCCGACGGGGCGCGGTAGGGGCGCGTCACGTCGCGCAGCACCACCTCCAGCGCCTCGACGTCCATCGCCACCTCGCCGTCCCCGGCGAGCGCCAGGGTCAGCGTCCCCTGCCCGTCCTCGCCCGGCGCGAAGCCGATCGACAGGACCGAAAGGACGGTGTCCGCGTCGCCCCGCGGCACGCCGGTCGAGCGGACCGCGGTCACGTCCTCGACCGCCAGGACCGAACGCACCCGCTCCCACCCGCCGCCGCGGCGGGACGCGCGCTCGGCATCCTCCCAGCGGAAGCGGTTGAGCAGCACCGCGAAGCGCCGTTTGCCCGGCTGCCAGACCATGTCGGACGCGACCAGCACCGCGTCCTGCACCAGCGCCGCGATCACCGTGAGATCCTCGGCGTCGAGCGCCTTCAGCCGCAGCGGCCGGTCGCCGGCATCCTCGAAGCGGGCATCCTCGGTCATCGGCCGGCCACCCGCTCGATCCGCGCGCCCACGGCCGACAGCTTGTCCTCGACATGCTCGTAGCCGCGGTCGAGGTGGTAGACCCGGTTTACCACCGTCTCGCCCTCGGCGGCGAGCCCCGCGAGGATCAGCGACACGCTGGCGCGCAGATCCGTCGCCATCACCGGCGCCCCCTTCAGCCGGGTGACGCCCCGCACCGTCGCATGTCCGCCCTGCACCTCGATGTTCGCGCCCATGCGCGTCAGTTCCGGCGCGTGCATGAAGCGGTTCTCGAATATCCGCTCCTCCAGCACGCTGGTCCCCTCGGCGGTGCAGAGCATCGCCATCATCTGCGCCTGCAGGTCGGTGGGAAAGCCGGGGAAAGGCTCGGTCGTCACGTCCACCGCCGCAGGACGGCCGTTGCGGCGCGCGACCCTGAGGCCGCGGCCCGTCTCCTCGACGCTCACGCCGGCGGCGTCCAGCTTCTCGGCGAAGGCGGCGACGAGGTCGAGCCGGCCGCCAAGGCACTCCACCTCGCCGCCCGCGATCACGGGGGCGAGCATGTAGGTGCCGAGCTCGATCCGGTCGGTGACGACCGGGTGCGTCGCGCCGTGCAGGCGGTCCACGCCCTGCACCTCGATCCGGCTGGTGCCGTCGCCGTCGATCTGCGCGCCCATGCTGCGCAGGCAGGTGGCAAGATCCACGATCTCGGGCTCGCGCGCCGCGTTCTCGATCAGCGTCGTGCCCTTCGCCAGCGTCGCCGCCATCAGCACGTTCTCGGTCGCGCCGACCGAGGGGAACTTCAGCGCGACCCGCCCCCCCTTGAGCCCGCCTTTCGCCCTGGCGTGCAGGTAGCCGTCGCGCAGCTCGATCTCGGCGCCCAGCGCCTCGAGCGCGCTGACATGGATGTCCATCGGCCGCGCCCCGATGGCGCAGCCGCCGGGCAGCGAGACCACCGCCTCGCCGGCGCGCGCCAGCAGCGGGCCGAGGACGAGGTTCGAGGCGCGCATCTTGCGCACGATGTCGTAGTCGGCGCGGGTCGAGGTCAGCGCGTGGCTGGACATCGCGATGACCTTGCCACCGGCGAGCGCCGACACCTCGGCGCCGAGCGAGCGCAGCAGGGTCGACATCGTCGCGATGTCGCTCAGGCGCGGCGCGTTGGTCAGCGTCAGCGGTTCGTCCGACAGCAGCGTCGCCGGCATCAGCGTGAGGCAGGCGTTCTTGGCCCCGGCGATCGGGATCTCTCCCTTCAGCGGCGCACCGCCCGTGACCACGATGGAATCCATGCCCTAGTCCTTCCTGCCCGTCTCCGGCGCCTGCCCGCCGTCGGCGTCGTCGTCGTCCGCGCCCTCGCGGGCCCGCGCCTGCGCCTTGCGGCGCGCGATGTTGGCCTTGAGCGCGGCCTTCAGCCGCGCCTCGCGCCCCTGCGCCTTCGGCGTCTCTCCGTCGCGTCCGCTCATCTCTCCGGGGTCTTATCCCGCGGCGCCCGCAGCGTCCAGCGACCCGACCCGGAGGCCCGCGGGACGACGCCGAAAACGGCTTGCGCTCGGGGGCGGAGATTGTAAAAGGCCCGGCATCGGCGCTGCGGTAGCTCAGTGGTAGAGCACTCCCTTGGTAAGGGAGAGGTCGAGAGTTCAATCCTCTCTCGCAGCACCATTTTCCCGGAAGATGGCCCGGCCGGCAACGCTGGCGCATGGCGCTCCCGCGCAGGCAGGCGCGGCGCGGGACGCATCGTCCCGCGATGGAGTCGCGCTCGCCTCCGCGGTCGCCAGCGGCGAACCGGACCCGGGCTACCGGATCAGGCCTCCCGCGGGAAGAGATGCGCCGACGCGCCGTCGAACCGCAGGTCGACGGGCTGGCCGTCCTCGAACACCTTGTCCTCGCCGAACGCCGCGATCAGCGGCGTGCCGTCGCGCAGGGCGAGGTCCACGACCGTCTCGGACCCCAGCCGCTCCGCGATGCGCACCTTTCCGTGCAGCATCCCCGCACCCGGCTCCACCGGGGCGAGGTACTGCGGCCGCACGCCGAGGACCGCCTTCGAGCCCTTGGCGATGGCGCGTCCCGCGGTCCGGACCACGATCGGGTCCAGCGCGGCGTTGCCCACGCGCGCCTCGTCGCCGTTCACGTCGATCACCTCGACGTCGAGAAAGTTCATCGACGGCGCGCCCAGGAACCCGGCCACGAACAGGTTCGCGGGCCTGTGGTACAGATCCATCGGCGCGCCGACCTGCATCACGCGCCCTTCCTTCAGCACCACGATCTTGTCGGCGAGGGTCATCGCCTCGACCTGGTCGTGGGTCACGTAGATCATCGTCGCGCCGAGCTGCTTGTGCAGCTTGCCGATCTCCATCCGCATATCCATCCGCAGCGCCGCGTCGAGGTTCGACAGCGGCTCGTCGAAGAGGAAGACCGACGGATTGCGCACGATGGCCCGACCGATGGCGACGCGCTGGCGCTGGCCGCCGGACAGCTGCGAGGGACGGCGGTCGAGCAGGTTTTCCATCTGCAGGATCCGCGCCGCCTCCTCGACCTTGGCATTCTTCTCCGCCTTGCCCGCCCGGGCGATCGTCAGGCCGAACCCGATGTTCTCGCGGACCGTCATGTGCGGGAAGATCGCGTAGGACTGGAAGACCATTCCGACGCCCCGCTCCTTGGGTTGCAGGTCGTTCACCACCCTGCCGCCGATCCGCAGCTCTCCCGACGTGATGTCCTCGAGCCCCGCGACCATCCGCAGGAGGGTGGACTTGCCGCAGCCCGACGGGCCGACGAAGACGGTGAACTCCCCGTCGTCGATGTCGATGTCGACGCCCTTGATCACGTCGACGGCGCCGAAGCGCTTGGTGACGTTGCTCAGGTTCACGTTCGCCATGATGCCTACTCCGCTGCGTGGCGCTGGCCGACGACCTGAAGCAGGCCGTCCGCGGTGACGGTCACCGGTTCGGGGTCCATGATCTCGCCGACGAAGTGGGTGCCGTCCGGATGGTCGGCGAACCCCATGATCCGCAGGCCGTCGTCCGTCTGCAGCAGGCGCGCCGCGTACCGCCGGCAGGGAAGCGCGCCGTCGAGGAAGCCGGGCGCAACCCGCCACGGCCCGCGCGGACCCTCGCCGATCAGGTAGTGCGTCCCCGTCAGGGGCCCGGTCTGCAGGGACTCGGCGGCGTCCCTGGAGAAGTGCTCGGCCGAGGTGCAGAAGAGGCAGTACCAGCGTCCGTCGATCTGCAGGACCTGGGGCACCTCGAGCTGCCCGAAGCCCCCGACGAAGACCGGCGGCTGCAGATTCCATGTCATCAGGTCGGGCGAGGTCGCGAAACCGATGGCGCCGCCGGCGTTGGCCTCGGGGATGCCCGGCGCCCGCGCCGTGAAGTACATCAGCCAGCCGTCGCCCTCCGGGTCGCGCATGACCCAGGGGTCGCGCATGGCCCGGTCGTGCCAGAACCCGCGCATGAGGTCGGCCTCGTACGCGCCGGCGTTGGGTCCGACCAGATCGAGGCAGAGGCCGTCGCCGACGCGGGTCCATTCGTGGAGATCGTCCGAGACCGCGTGACCGATGCGCTGGTACAGCCCCTCCTCCTGCTTCCGGGTGCCGGTATAGAACAGGTGCCAGCGGTCATCGTCCCCCCGCACGACCGAGCCGGTCCAGGTCGTGAAGTCGTCCCAGGCGGGCCCGCCCGACGGCGCGAAGCAGGTGCCGTGGTGGTCCCACGTCACGAGGTCGCCGGACGTGGCATGTCCCTGCGTGACGTTGAAGTGCCGCAGGTCGGGATTGATGAGCGACTTCGGGGCCTTGAGGAAATAGCAGTGCCACAGGTCGCCGTCGCGGGCGTACCACGAATCCCAGATCCAGTCCCGTTCGAGAGCGAGTGTCATGTCGGCTTATCCTTTCACGCCGGTCGAGGCGATGGAGGCGATGAATGCGCGTTGCAGGACGAGGTAGAAGGCCAGCACCGGGACCGTGATCATCGTCAGGTACGCCATGACCTCGCCCCAGGCGACGTTCAGCTGGAAGAAGTACTGCAGCCCCACCATCACCGGCCGGTACTGCTCCTGCTGGACCACGATGAGCGGCCAGAGGTACTGGTTGTACATCACGAGGAACTTCAGGATCGCCGCCGTGGCGACCACCGGCCCCGAGAGCGGCAGGATCACGCGCCAGTAGATCTGGAACCAGGACGCCCCCTCGACCCGGCTCGCCTCGACGAGCTCGCCGGGAAGATCCTTGAAATACTGCACGAAGAGAAAAACCGTCAGTCCGTCGGCGATCCAGGGGATGATCTGCACCCGGTAGGTGTTCAGCCAGGTCCATTCCACGCCGTCGAGGCCGATCCAGGGCAGCTTGCTCACGATCAGCAGCAGGGGAATGGCGATCGTCTCGAACGGCACGATGAGCGTGGCCAGGATGATCGACAGGACCAGCCCCCGCCCGCGCCACTGCAGGAACACGAACGAGAACGCGGCGAGCGAGCAGATCGCCAGGCTCAGCACGACCGTGACACCGGTGACGAGGACCGAGTTGAAGACGAACAGCCGGACCGGGGCCCGCTGGAACGCCTCGGCGTAATTGCCGAGGCTGACGTCGCCGACCGGCAGGAACGCCCGGATCGAGGATGTGTCGGCCAGCAGCTGCTGGTCGGGCTTGAAGCTCGACATCACCATGAAGAGCAGCGGCAGCACGAAGATCAGCGCGACGAGAACGAGGACGAGGTACCGCACGGCGAGCCGCAGGCCGCGATTGTCGGGGGAAATGGCGGCCATCTCAGCGCTCCCGCGTCAGGTAGCGCTGAACGAGCGAGATCGTCAGCACCAGGAGGAACAGGACGACCGAGATCGTGGACCCGCCCGAGATGTCCTGCTTGCCGTAGCCGCGCTCGACCGCCTGGAACACCATGGTCTGGGTCGAATCCAGCGGGCCGCCGTTCGTCATCACGTCGATCTGGGCGAACAGCGCGAAGGACTGCATCGTGATGACGATCAGGATCAGGACGGCGGTGTTGCGCAGGCCGGGCCACGTCACGTACCGGAAGGTCTGCCACTTGGACGAGCCCTCGATCGCGGCGGCCTCGTACAGCGTGGGCGAGATGGTCTGCAGTCCGGCCAGCCAGATCACCATGTGGAACCCGACCGCCTGCCAGATCGACATCGCCATGATGGATCCGAGCGCGGTGTCGGGATCACCCAGCCAGTCGTGCCCCTCGAACGCGCCGAAGGTGAGGAAGCCGAGGACCGTGTTCAGCAGACCGTCCTGCCCGTCGTAGATGAACCGCCACAGCAGCGAGACGATGACGATCGAGACGACCACGGGCATGAAGTAGATCGCGCGGAAGACGTTGATTCCCCTCAGCCGCTGGTTGATCAGCAGGGCCAGCCCCAGGGCCAGCGCCGCCTGGGTCGGGGCCACGATGAGGACGAAGAGCAGCGTGTTGGTCAGCGCCTTCCAGAACACGACGTCGGACGCGATGACCACCCGCGCCGTCTCGCCGGACTGCCAGCGGAACCACTCGCGCATGCCGTCGTACTGCGGGAACGCGTCGGACCGGGTGATCGACCGGACGCGGGGATATTCGGGGGCGCCGGTCTCGTCCCGGATCACGGCGCCGTCCGCGTCGCGCTCCGGCTCCAGGGTGACGACGGCGAGGCTCAGCATGTCGGCGTAGTTCTGCAGGCCCACGAATTCGGTCGGGTTGGGCGAGATCAGCCGCTGGTTCGTCAGGGACAGCCAGAAGGCGAAGAAGAACGGCAGGATGATGAACACCGCGATCAGGCCGAAGCCCGGCAGCGCGAAGAGCCATCCGGCCCGGTTGGATTGGGTCAGCCTGGTGGCCATGTCTTGCCCGTCCCGAAGCAGTGAGGCGTCCGTCGCGGACGCGGAGAGGGCGGGTCCCCGGCGCGCGGCCGGGGACCCGCGACCGGCGTCACTCGTGGCCGTAGCCCTGGTTGGCTTCGATGTCGCTGTCGATCTCGTCGACCGCGGCGTCGAGCGTGTCGGCCGGGTCGGCGCCGTTGGCGATGTCCGCCAGCGCGCTGGTGAAGACCTTGGACTGCACCACGTAGCCCGGGGTCACCGGACGCAGCCGGGCCTGATCGGCGGACAGGTCGAAGAAGCTCGCGAGGGGACCGCCCTCGGCGTAGTTCTCGGTCATCTGCGCCGCGGAGGGCGTGGAGGGGATCAGGCCGATGCCGTCGGAGAAGGCCGCGAGATACTCGTCCTGGATCGCGAACTCGATGAAGGCGTTCGCGCCCTCGGGATGCTCGCAGCTGGCCGAGATGCCGAACTGCCAGGAGCCGCCGCCGATGTAGTTGCCGGCCCCGAAGTCGGGCGCCGGAAGGAAGACCACGTCGTCGACCTCGGCCATCGTCGCCACCGCGCGCCAGTTGCCGTTCCACTGGAACGCGAAGCTGCCGTCGATGAAGCCGGTCTGCTGGTCCGCCGGATCCTCCGAGGTGCCGGGCGCGTAGCCCTCCTCGAAGAGCGAGGCCCACCATTCGCCGAACGCGAGCGCCGCGTCGCCGTTCAGCGCGCCCTCGGCCGTGGTATAGCTGTCGCGGTCGACGAGGCTGCCCCCGTGGGACCACAGGAACGGCAGGAAGGCGTAGGGATACCACTCGCCCTGGTCGTTCATCCCCAGATCGAGGGCGTAGTCGTAGTCGCCGCTGGCCTTGGCCGCCTCGAGCGCGGCCATGAACTCCTCGCCGGTCCACGGCTCCTCGAGGGTCGGGCGGCGCAGGCCCAGATCCTCCAGCGTGGACTCGCGGGTGTAGAGCGCCACGGCGGCGTCCCATAGGCCCACGGAGTAGAGCTCGTCGTCCCACATGCCGAGCGTGCCGGGCAGGAAGTCCTCGACCAGGCTCTCGTCGATGTCGAGCGGCTGCATGTAGCCCGACCAGGCCCAGTTCGGCATGATCGGCCCGTCGACGTCGAGGATGCACGGCAGGTTGCCGGCGAGCGCCGCGGCGACGACGCTGTCGTTGTAGCTCTGCTGGGGGAAGCTCTCGACGGTCACGCTCCAGTCGCCCTGCGAGGCGTTGAAGTCGTCGATGATGCCGTTGAGGATGTTGCTTTCCACCTCGTTGCCGGCGCCGTGGTACCACATGCTGACGTCGGTCTGCGCCATCGCGGCGCCTGTCGTGGCGGCGTAGGCGACGAACGCTCCGGCCGTGATCCTGTTGATCGTCTTCATGGAATCCTCCCTGGGGTTAAGAATCGGGTCGTTCATGTTCCGGCCGCCCCGGCCACGCCGGTCACCGAGGACCGCCAGACGACCGGCCCGGGCACGCGGACGGGGTCGGTGGCGGCCGGGGCGGTCCCGGCGATGATGTCCAGAAGTCGCCGGGCGGCCTGGCGGCCCATCTCGCGATAGGGCAGCTCGACCGTCGTCAGCGGCGGGAACAGGGTCTCCGCGATGGCGCGGTAATTGTCGAAACCGGCGATCGAGATGCGCTGCGGCACCTCGATCCCGCGGGTCCGGAGCAGGCCGTAGAGGCGCATGGCCATCTCGTCGTTGCCGCAGCAGATGACGGTGGGCGGCTCCGGCAGCGCCAGCAGCCGGCCGAGCGCGGCGGTCATCGGCGCGTGGTCGTCCCGGTAGGCCTCCTGGATCATCGCCGGATCGAGCGGCAGGCCCGCCTCGGCGTGCGCGTCGCGGTAGCCTTCGGTCCGCAGGCGGGTCGCGTCCATGGACGCGCCGAGCGTCAGGTAGCCGATGCGGCGGTGTCCCGCCGCGATCAGGCGCGCGACGAGCCGGTGCTGGCAGATGCGGTCGTCCGGCAGGATGCTGGGCGTGCCGACGGTGTCGTAGCAGTTGGCCAGCACCACGGGCGGATCGCCCGGACGCACCTCGAAGCGGGTCTGCCGGTGATAGTCCGCGACGTAGATCAGCCCCTCGACCCGGTGCTGCCGGAACGTCGAGACGAGCGAGGGCACGCGGTCGGAATGTCCGCCGGTGTCCGAGATCATCAGCGTCTTGGCCTCCCGGCCGAAGACGTCCTGCACCCCCTGCACGATGTAGAGTTCGGGCAGGCCCCTGGGGTCGCCGTGGTCGGGCGTGTTCGAGATCGCGCCGGTGATCAGACCGATCAGGCCGGACTTGTTGGACCGCATGACCCGGGCGGCGTTCGAGGGCACGTAGCCGAGGCGGGACATCGCGTCCTGGACGGCCTTGCGGGTGTCGCGACCCACCGGCGCGTCGTCGTTGAGCACGCGGGACACCGTCTTCGGCGAGACGCCGGCGGCCTTCGCGACATCGTAGATCGTCGCCATCGGTCCTCCTCCCCGCCCTGCCACCGCGCCGCCCGCAGGGGAGACACCGATGTCATGACACCGATGTCACTACACGCCGCAGACGGGGCGTGTCAATGTCGGCGGTCAATCGGGATGGCGCGAGGGGGTCCGGACGGGGCGCGCTGGGCGGGGTTCATGTGTCATGCCAGCCGGCCCCGCCCGCCGCATTGGCGTGCCGCCGAAGCGCGTGAGCGGGATCGTCCGCGGCCGCCGTGGCATCACCGGCGACACCGCCCTGCGCCTCGCGGCCGCCCGGCTAACGACGACGGAGTTCTTGATGACCCAGCAGAAGGCGTGGGAGCTGGAGGTGGCGCGGGACGCCTACGCGGGCCTGTAGGGTGGGTGAAACCCACCGGGGCGCGGCGGTGGGTTTCACCCACCCTACCTAGATCGCCCCCTGGCAAAAGGCATCCGAAATAAAGGCGAACCAACAAGATCGCCTAGCCGGCTCACCCCCAGACCCCCTCGAACTCCCGCCATTCCCCCTTGCTCATGCCGCTGGTCTCCTGCGTCACCGCTTCCCCCGCCAGCATGCGCCGCAAACACGCCACCCCCGTCGCCGACAGGGTCACCCCGCCCATCCGGTAGTCCTCGAACGCCGCATAGGCCGCCGGCACCCAGTCCTTCACCATCTCGCAGATGGCGTCGGCGTAGACGCGGATCTCGTACTGGGCGTGGGCGTCGGCGCGCAGCCTGAGGAAATGGAACAGGTTGTGCAGGTCCACCTTCCAGTACCATTGCGTATAGATGTTCGCCGGCAGGTTCATCCGGGCGAGCTCCCGCGCGAGGCCGGCCTGGGCGGAGCCGTCGGGGGCGGTGTCGCCGATCATCGCCTCGTAGTGGTCGTAGGCGCGGCCGGCGTCGGCTTTCAGCCACTCCAGCACCCGCGCGGCCTCCTCCCCCGACAGCGCCTCGCCCCTCCCCTGGTTGTTGATGACGGACTGGGCGGCCAGCGCGTCCGGCTGGGGGATGTAGAACTCGCGGTCGAGGATGGAGTAGCGGGCGGAATACTCGTTCACGTTGGCGGTGCGGTGGCGGATCCACTGGCGGGCGACGAAGACCGGCAGCTTCACGTGCAGCTTGACCTCGCACATCTCGAACGGGGTCGAGTGCCAGTGCCGCATGAGGTAGCGGATCAGCCCCTCGTCGTTCTGCACGCTCTTGGTGCCGCGGCCGTAGCTGACACGCGCCGCCTGGCAGATCGCGGCGTCGTCGCCCATGTAGTCGATCACCCGGACGAAGCCGTGGTCGAGGACGGGGACGGCCTTGTAGAGATGCGCCTCCATCCCCTCGCTGACTGCCCGCAGCGTCTGGCGCGGCTGGGCGCGGAGGGAGTCGATCTCGGCCTGCTGGTCGGGGCTGAGGGGCATGGCGGCTCTCCTTGGGGCGCGTGAGTCGGAGCCTACCATATCTTGCGGCATCCGGCGCGGAAACGCCTACGGTCCGTGGCGCGTGCGCGACAGGGCCGAGGTGCAACCAAGGGGGAGCGCGCCCGGGACGTTGACAGGACGGACCCGGCGGCCGGTAGGGTGCGCCCAAGCACAAATCGAGGCAGCACCCCATGCACAGATTTCTCCTCGCGGCGTCGGTCCTGGCGATCCTGTCCGGCTGCGGCGACGGGCAGCCGTTCTTCGACGACGAGGAGCCCGCCGAGCCGACCGAGCCGACGGACCCGACCGATCCCGAGACCCCGAACGACATCCTCGATACCGGCACGGTGCTGCCGCCCGGGGCGACCGAGCCCGAGCCCGACGGCGGACTGACGCGAAGCGAGGCCGGGGGCGACACCGGCGGTGGCTACGTCGATTCCGTGGCCTACCAGCCCGGCAGCGACACGTTCGTCGTGGACGGCCTCGGCTTCGACGGGGCGAACGTCTACCAGCGGGGCACCGAGGTCGGCTCGCTCGGCGGCTACGCCGTCTTCGAGGCGGACGTGCAGGCCGAGGACACGCTGACCGGCGAGCCGATCGGCCAGATCGTCCCCTACCGCGCCCTCTACGGCGTCAGCGACAACCAGGTCGACGGCGAGGCGCGGACCGCCTTCGCCATCGTGCGGACGGGCGGCTACGTCAACTACGGCTTCGGTGGCTTCGTGTACGAACGCAACGGCGCGGTCGTGCTGCCCGACAGCGGCCAGGCGGTGTTCTCGGGCGACTACGCGGGGATGCGGGTGTTCGACGCCCGCGGCGGGCTGGAGTTCACCCGGGCGGACATGCAGGTCGCCATCGACTTCGACGATTTCAACACGAACGACGCCGTGCAGGGACGGATCTTCAACCGGGTGGCCTTCGACGAGGTGGGCGGGACGGTCCCCCTCGGCGGCGAGGACCAGCTGGTCCTGCCGGACGTCCTGTTCAACATCGAGGCGGGCGGCGGCGGCGGACTGACCGAGGCGGGCGAGATCAGCGGCACCCTGTCGAGCAACGTATTGAGCGAGACAGGCGCGCTCGAGACCTACGAGGAAGGCACCTACTACGGCATCCTCGCCGGCGACACGACGGCGGGCGACGGGGGCGAGCTGGTCGGTATCGTCGTGCTGGAGTCCGACGATCCCCGGTACGACGGCGTGACGGCACAGGAGACCGGCGGCTTCATCCTGTACCGCGGCGCGACGAACTGAGCGCGGTGCCCCGCCCCGGCTGCCTGATCGGCGCCGCGGCTGTCGGTCTCGCCCTCTGTGGCGGGACCGCAGCCGCGCAGGTGGAGGTGACCCCGGCGCAGTTGCTCGGGCTCGCGCGCGCGGCGCTGGAGGCGGGCGCGGCGGGCGACGCGCGGCGCTATGCCGAGGGCCTGCTCGCCCGGGATCCGTCGGATCCGGACGCCCTCACCATCGTCGCCGAGGCGGCGCTGTCCTCCGGCGACGAGGCGGCGGCGCGGCAGGCTGCGGCGGCGCTCTACCGGGACGGCCGCCTCCCGCGCGCGGCACGCTACCGGGCGGCCCGGCTCGCCGCCTTCGCCGCGGCGCGGGAGGAGCGGTTCCTGCTGTCGCAGATCTGGCTGCGGCGCGCGCTGACGGTCGCGCCGGATGCCGCAGCCGAGGCGCAGACGATCCGGGACGCCGCCTCCGTGCGGCGGCAATCGCCCCTGTCGGTGGAGCTGCGGTTCGGCGTCGCGCCGTCCGACAACGTGAACAACGGATCCACCACGCCCGACTACGTCGTCGATGGCGAGGTGCTGGGCGGGCTGAGTGCGGGGGCGCAGGCGCTGTCCGGCTGGGTCGGCACGGGATCGGTCGCCCTCGCCTACCGGCTGTCGGAGTCGCCGACGCAGCGCACCCTCCTGCGGCTGGACCTCTCCACCCGCCGCGTCTGGCTGTCCGAGGAGTCCGAGCGGGCGCTTCAGGACGGCGCGCTGCCGTGGGAAGAGCCGCTGGACGCCGAGGACTTCGGCTCCGCCCGGGCCGCCATCGGCCTGTCGCACGACCGCGCCCTCGGGGGCGGCGCGCTTGGCCTCTCGGCGACGCTGGGACGGTCCTGGACGGCCGGCGACGTCGGCTACGACTTCCTCGCCCTCGACGCCGACTGGGCGCGGCCGCTGGGCGAGGAGCGCATCCTGCGGCTGTCGGTGGGGACCGAATGGCGCGACCGGCCCGAACTGGACACGCGCGAGCGCCTCGATGCCCTGACGGCGACCTGGCAGCAGGGCTGGAGCGGCGGCGTGACCTCGGTCACCCTGGGGGCCGAGCAGCTGGAGTCGGAGAACGCCAACGCCCGAGCCACCACGCTGAGCTTCGGGCTCGGACACCGGCTGCCGCAGCAGGTGGGGCCGGCGCTGGTGACGCTGTCGGCGACCTACGCCGTCACCGACTATCCCGACTACACGATCTTCGACCCGCGCGTCGTCGGCTTCGTGCGCGTCGGCCGGGACGACCGGCGGCTGTCGGGCCGGATCGAGGCGGCGCTGGTCGACTGGTCCTGGGCCGGCTTCGTGCCCGTCGTCTCGCTGGACGGCGCGGCGACCGACAGCAACGTCAGCCGGTTCGAGACCAGCAGCGTCGGCCTCGGCGTCGAGGTGCGCTCCGCCTTCTGAGTGGCCGCGGCGGGCCGGCGTGCTAGGCTTCCGCCCGACCTGACGCACGAAGGAGACGACCCCATGCCCCTGCGCTATCTGCACACCATGGTCCGGGTGAAGGACCTCGACGCCTCGATGAAGTTCTACGAGCTGCTCGGCCTGCAGGAGAAGCGCCGCATCGACAACGACAAGGGGCGCTTCACCCTCGTCTTCATGGCGCCTCCGGGGCAGGAGGAATGCCCGGTGGAACTGACCTGGAACTGGGACGGCGACGAGGGGCTGCCCTCGGACAGCCGGCACTTCGGCCACCTCGCCTACCGGGTGGACGACATCTATGCCACCTGCCAGCACCTGATGGACAACGGCGTGACGATCAACCGCCCGCCGCGCGACGGCCACATGGCCTTCGTCCGGTCGCCCGACAACATCTCGATCGAGCTGCTGCAGGAAGGCGACGCCAAGGCGCCGGCCGAGCCGTGGGCGTCGATGGAGAACACGGGACACTGGTGAGCCTGCGCGCCCTCGCCTTCGCCAGCGGAATGGTCGCGGCCGATCCGGCCGCGGCGTGCCGTCTGGCGCTGGCGCTGGCGCTCGACGTGTCCTCCTCGGTGGATGCCGAGGAGGATGGCCTGCAGCGGCGGGGCCTCGCCTCCGCCCTGCTCGCGCCCGAGATCGAGGCGGCGTTCTTCGCCTCGGCCGATCCGGTCGCCCTCTACGTCTTCGAATGGTCCGGGCGGTGGGACCAGGTGCCGCTGACCGACGGGTGGCAGCTGATCGAGACGCGGGAGGACCTGCTGGCGGTGGCGGAGATCATCGCCGCCTCGCCGCGGTCGCGGTCGGACATGCCGACGGCCCTCGGCGCGGCGCTGGGCCATGCGGCGGTGATGCTGGACCAGGCGCCGGGCTGCCTGTTCCGCACGCTCGACGTCGCCGGGGACGGCATCAACAACGAGGGGTTCGGGCCGCTCGATGCCTACAACGCCTTCGACTTCGAGGGCGTGACGGTGAACGGCCTCGTCGTGATCGGCGCCGAGTTCGGCGCCGAGGCGGCGGTCGCCCCCTACTTCCAGCGCGAGGTCATCCGCGGGCCCGGCGCGTTCATCCAGGTCGCCCGCGGCTACGGGGATTACGAGCGCGCGATGCGCCGCAAGCTGGAGCGCGAGTTGGCGGCGATCGCCATCGGCGACGCCGGACCCGCGGCCGGCCGGGGCGGCGGGCCGGGATGAAGTGCGCCGGGATCAGGTCGGTCGGGAGGAGGGTCGCCCTGGCCCGGGCGGCGCTGGCCTGGCTGTTCGTCCTGCTGGCGGGACCGGCGGCGGCGGAGTGCCGGCAGGCGCTGGTCCTCGGCCTCGACGTGTCGGGCTCGGTCGACGAGCGCGAATACCGGCTGCAGGTGGAGGGGCTGGCGAACGCGCTCGGCGCCGAGGAGGTGCGCGAGGCCTTGCTGAGCGTGCCGGGGCAGCCGGTGCGACTGGCCGTGTTCGAATGGTCAGGGCCGCAGAGCCAGTCGCTGATCTTGCCTTGGGCCGAGATCGGCGACGCCGGCGCGCTCGACGCCGCCATCGCGCGCATCCGCGGGGCGGAGCGACAACCGGCGCAGCTGTCGACCGCGATCGGCGCGGCGATGGCCGCGGGGTTCCGGCTGCTCGGCGACCAGGGAGACTGTCTGAGGCGGACGCTGGACCTGTCCGGGGATGGCGAGTCGAACACCGGCACCCGGCCGTCGGTCATCCGCGAGCGTTTCCTGCCCGAAGGGGTGACGGTGAACGGCCTCGTCGTCGGCGCGATCCCCGGCGGCGGCGACGACCGGTCGGACGACATAAGGCGGCTCGCGGGGTACTTCGAGGCCAACGTCACCGGCGGACCGGGCGCCTTCGTCGAGATGGCGCTGGGCTATGATGATTACGAGGCCGCCATGCGCCGCAAGCTGCTGCGCGAGATCGCGTCGATGGTGATCGGCCGGGCCGACGTGGCGGAAGACGGCGGGGGGTAGGCGACGGCGGGAGTCGGGTTCGGTCGGGCGACGCTGCTTCGGCGCCTGCGGGACGATGGCAGGGTCGGCGTGCGACGAGGCGACCGCGGGGTCCGGCACTCGGGCGGGGCGGATCCCGCCGATGCGCGGGCGGACGGCCCGTTTGGGAGGGGCACCTCCGCTGATGCGGTCCTTGTGAGCCTGGGCCGGCAGCCCTGGCCCCCCCTAGGGTTGGTGAAACCCGCCGACGCGATCCGGCGCCCGCCCGTACCGCCCTCAATAGATGTACCGGATCTGGTCGGTCCAGTACCGCTCCACCCGTTTCAGCGAGCCGCAGATCAGGTCGATCCCGTCGTGGTCGAGCACCCCCCGCTCCATCAGCCCCTCGGCGTGGCTGGCGAACAGGCGGGCGACCACGTCGCGGATGCGGCGGCCGTTCTCGGTCAGGCGGACGCGGACGGAGCGGCGGTCGATCTCGCACCGCTGGTGGTGCATGTAGCCCATCTCGACCAGCTTCTTGAGGTTGTAGCTGACGTTGGAGCCCTGGTAGTAGCCGCGACTCTTCAGTTCCCCCGCCGTGACTTCGTTGTCGCCGATGTTGAACAGCAGCAGCGCCTGCACGGCGTTCAGCTCCAGGATGCCGAGGCGTTCGAACTCGTCCTTGATGACGTCGAGGAGGAGGCGGTGGAGGCGTTCCACCAGCGTCAGCGTCTCGAGGTACGAGAGCATGAAGCCCCGTGCGGAGGCGGACATCTCGGTGCGGTCGATCTGCGCGTGCAGGCTCATCTTGCGGCCCCTGCTTCGTCGGTTGCGGTGCGGAAATCGGGATCGGGCAAAAGGCCTAACATTCGGTCAAGTCGGACCGGCTTCGCGACAAAGGCGGCGGAAAGTTCTGTAAAATCCGAGCTTTCGGGTGGTCGCGCTCCAGTGGCGCGGGGCCCCGGGTCAGGCCCGGGGCGGGGTAAGTGCGACGGGAGGGCGGCGGCTGGCCGCGGGCAGACGCACCGACGGGGCTCGCAGGGGGTGAGGAAGCGTCTGGCCGGGGGGCGGCCAGACGCTGCCCGGGCGCTGAAGCGGCCGATACCGGGCGGGGTGAGTTGAAGGTGCGGGAGTTCGGGCCCGCCCGGAAGGCCCGCCTCGGCCTTGAGCCGGCAACTGTAACCTCAGGGGTTGGCTGTCGCGTAGTCCTTGGCGTCGCGGAGCATGGCGTTGAGGACGGTGAGGAGCTTGCGTGCGACGGCGATGATGGCCTGCTTGGGACGCTTTCCGGCGGCCTCGAGGCGGGCGCGGAAGGCGGCGAAGGCAGGGTCCCGGCGCGAGGCCTGCAGGCCGGCGAGGTAGAGCAGCGAGCGGATCACCGGTCGGCCGCCGGCGATCCTGCGGGGCGGGCTGCGCATCCCGGAGTCGCGCGCGACCGGCGCCAGTCCCGCCAG